>NZ_JBIANP010000026.1:0-1466 GCF_042874705.1 Micromonospora sp. NPDC003816 | reverse complement strand
CCCGTTACCTTTTTGATCGTCCCCAGCCGGGGACCCTCGGTCGCCCGGCCCGGTATGACTTCCTGCCCCTGTCGTACGCATGATCCGGGGGGTGTTGTCGCCGGGTCGGGTGGCGTCGGTGGACCGCTGATAGGGACACGGCCGCCCCTTTTGTGGGTTGGTCTCTTCGTAACGTGGCTGCCGGCAGTCCGACGCTCAGACCAGCGGCCGGGGCCACGGAGCGATGCGTGGAGGCGGGTGTGATGTACGACGGATACGGCGTCTACCTCGGCTTGGACGTCGGTAAGGGTGATCATCACGCGGTCGGGTTGGCGCCGGATGGCAGCCGGTTGCACGACGCGGCGTTGCCGAACACCGAGGCGCGGCTGCGGCAGCTGTTCGACAAGCTCGCCCGTCACGGTGCGGTTCTGGTGGTGGTCGACCAACCGGCCTCGATCGGTGCCTTGCCGGTCGCGGTGGCTCGGGCGTGCGGTCACCGGGTGGCCTACCTGCCCGGCCTGGCGATGCGTCGCATCGCTGATCTGCACCCCGGCGCGGCGAAGACCGACGCCCGCGACGCCTACGTCATCGCTGACGCGGCCCGCACTCTGCCCCACACGTTGCGGCGGGTCGACACCGGCGACGAGACCCTGGCCGAACTGGAGGTCCTGGTCGGCTTCGATGATGACCTCGCTGGCGAGGCCACCCGCGTGTCCAACCGCATCCGGGGACTGCTCACCCAGATCCACCCCGCTCTGGAACGCGTCCTCGGCCCGAAAGTCCACCACAAGGCTGTGCTGGAGCTGCTGTCCCGGTGCGGCGGTCCGGTCGGGCTGCGCAAGGCCGGCCGCCGCAAGCTGCTGTCGATCGCCGCCGTCCACGCACCCCGCATGGGCGAACGCCTCGTCGCCCAGATCATGACCGCGCTGGACGAGCAGACCGTCACCGTTCCCGGCACCCAGGCGGCGGAGACGATCCTGCCCCGCCTCGCTGACAGCCTGCGAGACGTCCTGCGGCAACGCGACCAGGTCGCCACTCAGGTCGAGGGGATGCTTGATGCGCACCCTCTCGCCGGGGTCCTGACCTCGATGCCCGGCATCGGCGTCAGGACCGCCGCCCGCATCCTGCTCGAAGTCGGCGACGGCACCGCCTTCGCCACCCCCGGCCACCTCGCCGCCTACGCCGGACTCGCACCCGTCACCCGACGATCCGGCAGCAGCATCCGCGGCGAACACCCACCCCGCGGCGGCAACAAGAACCTCAAACGAGCCTTCTTCCTCGCCGCGTTCGCCGCCCTCGCCGACCCCACCAGCAGGGCTTACTACGACCGCAAGAGAGCCGAGGGCAAACGCCACAACGCTGCCCTCATCTGCCTGGCCCGCCGCCGCTGCGACGTCTTGTTCGCCATGCTCCGCGACAAGATCCCCTACCAACCCCGCCCAGTCACGCCGATCGCGGCTTGACCAAACCCATAGGGACACCCCCCC
>NZ_JBIANP010000025.1:0-5094 GCF_042874705.1 Micromonospora sp. NPDC003816 | reverse complement strand
TAGGTTTTTGTTGGAGAGTTTGATCCTGGCTCAGGACGAACGCTGGCGGCGTGCTTAACACATGCAAGTCGAGCGGAAAGGCCCTTCGGGGTACTCGAGCGGCGAACGGGTGAGTAACACGTGAGCAACCTGCCCTAGGCTTTGGGATAACCCTCGGAAACGGGGGCTAATACCGAATATTCACTCATGGGCGCATGTTTGTGGGTGGAAAGTTTTTCGGCTTGGGATGGGCTCGCGGCCTATCAGCTTGTTGGTGGGGTAATGGCCTACCAAGGCGACGACGGGTAGCCGGCCTGAGAGGGCGACCGGCCACACTGGGACTGAGACACGGCCCAGACTCCTACGGGAGGCAGCAGTGGGGAATATTGCACAATGGGCGGAAGCCTGATGCAGCGACGCCGCGTGAGGGATGACGGCCTTCGGGTTGTAAACCTCTTTCAGCAGGGACGAAGCGCAAGTGACGGTACCTGCAGAAGAAGCGCCGGCCAACTACGTGCCAGCAGCCGCGGTAAGACGTAGGGCGCGAGCGTTGTCCGGATTTATTGGGCGTAAAGAGCTCGTAGGCGGCTTGTCGCGTCGACTGTGAAAACCCGTGGCTCAACTGCGGGCCTGCAGTCGATACGGGCAGGCTAGAGTTCGGTAGGGGAGACTGGAATTCCTGGTGTAGCGGTGAAATGCGCAGATATCAGGAGGAACACCGGTGGCGAAGGCGGGTCTCTGGGCCGATACTGACGCTGAGGAGCGAAAGCGTGGGGAGCGAACAGGATTAGATACCCTGGTAGTCCACGCTGTAAACGTTGGGCGCTAGGTGTGGGGGGCCTCTCCGGTTCTCTGTGCCGCAGCTAACGCATTAAGCGCCCCGCCTGGGGAGTACGGCCGCAAGGCTAAAACTCAAAGGAATTGACGGGGGCCCGCACAAGCGGCGGAGCATGCGGATTAATTCGATGCAACGCGAAGAACCTTACCTGGGTTTGACATCGCCGGAAATCCTGCAGAGATGTGGGGTCCTTCGGGGCCGGTGACAGGTGGTGCATGGCTGTCGTCAGCTCGTGTCGTGAGATGTTGGGTTAAGTCCCGCAACGAGCGCAACCCTCGTTCGATGTTGCCAGCGCGTTATGGCGGGGACTCATCGAAGACTGCCGGGGTCAACTCGGAGGAAGGTGGGGATGACGTCAAGTCATCATGCCCCTTATGTCCAGGGCTTCACGCATGCTACAATGGCCGGTACAATGGGCTGCGATACCGTGAGGTGGAGCGAATCCCAAAAAGCCGGTCTCAGTTCGGATCGGGGTCTGCAACTCGACCCCGTGAAGTCGGAGTCGCTAGTAATCGCAGATCAGCAACGCTGCGGTGAATACGTTCCCGGGCCTTGTACACACCGCCCGTCACGTCACGAAAGTCGGCAACACCCGAAGCCGGTGGCCCAACCCTTGTGGAGGGAGCCGTCGAAGGTGGGGCTGGCGATTGGGACGAAGTCGTAACAAGGTAGCCGTACCGGAAGGTGCGGCTGGATCACCTCCTTTCTAAGGAGCACCATCCGGCGAAAGCTGGTATGGAGCCCGCGACCTGCGAATGTCGGGTCGGGGTGCTCAATTGGCGGAGACACTGGCGAGTTTTCTTTCGGCAACGGCCGGCGGGTTCGAGTACGGCCATCTCTTTGCGGGGGTGGTGTGGAAAGAGTTTCTGTTGGTGCGGCTGTGGGGAAATGATTAGCACCCTGTTGAGTCCTGAAGGAACAACCCTTTGGTGTTGTTTGCTTCAGTGCCGATTGCTGTGACCGTTGGTGTCATGGTGTTGGTTGCCAGGCATGGCCTGGTCTCGCATACCGGATGTCGCTCTTGTGTGGGTGGTGTTGCTGGTGTGGGGCTGTGGGTTGTGGGTTGGTTGTTTGTTGAGAATTGCACAGTGGACGCGAGCATCTTTGTGGTCAAGTTGTCAAGGGCGAACGGTGAATGCCTTGGCACCAGGAGCCGATGAAGGACGTGGGAGGCCGCGATAGGCCTGGGGGAGCTGTCAACCGAGCTGTGATCCCAGGGTGTCCGAATGGGGTAACCCGGCATCAGTCATGTGATGTCACCTGCACCTGAACTCATAGGGTGTGTGGAGGGAACGCGGGGAAGTGAAACATCTCAGTACCCGTAGGAAGAGAAAACAAATTAGTGATTCCGTGAGTAGTGGCGAGCGAAAGCGGATTTAGGCTAAACCGGTTGCGTGTGATACCTGTCAGGGGTTGCGTGGTCGGGGTTGTGGGACTCTGTGTGGTGAGCTGACACTCATCGAAGAAGTTACAAAACCAGTTGTTAGTCGAATGGTCTGGAATGGCCGACCGTAGACGGTGAAAGTCCGGTAGGTGAAAGCAGCTGGTCTTCTATGGATGTTCCCGAGTAGCGGCGGACTCCTGAAATCTGCCGTGAATCTGCCAGGACCACCTGGTAAGCCTGAATACTTCCTGGTGACCGATAGCGGACGAGTACCGTGAGGGAATGGTGAAAAGTACCCCGGGAGGGGAGTGAAATAGTACCTGAAACCGTTCGCCTACAATCCGTCGGAGCCTTTAGGGGTGACGGCGTGCCTTTTGAAGAATGAGCCTGCGAGTTAGTGGCATGTGGCGAGGTTAACCCGTGTGGGGGAGCCGTAGCGAAAGCGAGTCTGAAGAGGGCGTTTGAGTCGCATGTTCTAGACCCGAAGCGGAGTGATCTAGCCATGGGCAGGCTGAAGCGCGGGTAAGACCGTGTGGAGGGCCGAACCCACCAACGTTGAAAAGTTGGGGGATGACCTGTGGTTAGGGGTGAAAGGCCAATCAAACTCCGTGATAGCTGGTTCTCCCCGAAATGCATTTAGGTGCAGCGTCGCGTGTTTCTTGCCGGAGGTAGAGCACTGGATGGTCTAGGGGGCCCACAAGCTTACCGAAATCAGCCAAACTCCGAATGCCGGTAAGTGAGAGCGCGGCAGTGA
Source organism: Micromonospora sp. NPDC003816 (assembly GCF_042874705.1). NCBI lineage: Bacteria > Bacillati > Actinomycetota > Actinomycetes > Micromonosporales > Micromonosporaceae > Micromonospora > Micromonospora sp. NPDC003816. Next base: position 2,139 of record NZ_JBIANP010000025.1, on the reverse strand, counting down.
GACTGCGGGGGATAAGCTTCGTAGTCGAGAGGGAAACAGCCCAGATCACCAGCTAAGGCCCCTAAGCGTGTGCTAAGTGGAAAAGGATGTGGGGTCGCACAGACAACCAGGAGGTTGGCTTAGAAGCAGCCACCCTTTAAAGAGTGCGTAATAGCTCACTGGTCAAGTGGTTCCGCGCCGACAATGTAGCGGGGCTCAAGTACACCGCCGAAGCTGTGGCATTCACACGTGTGCTTCGCAGGATTCTTTCGGGTTTCTTGTGCAGGTGTGTGGATGGGTAGGGGAGCGTCGTGCCGGGGGTGAAGCAGCCGAGTGATCGAGTTGTGGACGCGGCACGAGTGAGAATGCAGGCATGAGTAGCGAAAGAAGGGTGAGAAACCCTTCCGCCGGATGACCAAGGGTTCCAGGGCCAGGTTAATCCGCCCTGGGTGAGTCGGGACCTAAGGCGAGGCCGAGAGGCGTAGTCGATGGACAACGGGTTGATATTCCCGTACCCGCGAAAGAGCGTCCCTGATGAACCTCGTTGTGCTAACCACCCAAACTGTTTGAGACCTTCGGGTTGATGATGGGGAGCGTGGGAACCTGGCGGGTAGTAGTCAAGCGATGGGGTGACGCAGGAAGGTAGCTGAGCCCGGCCGGTGGTTGTGCCGGGGTAAGCGTGTAGGCCGTGCCATAGGCAAATCCGTGGCGCATGTAGGCTGAGACGTGATGCCGAGCCGATTCAGGTGAAGTCAGTGATCCTATGCTGCCGAGAAAAGCCTCTAGCGAGTTCTTAGCGGCCCGTACCCCAAACCGACACAGGTGGTCAGGTAGAGAATACCGAGGCGATCGGGCGAACTGTGGTTAAGGAACTCGGCAAATTGCCCCCGTAACTTAGGGAGAAGGGGGGCCGGAGACGTGAAGCCCCGCGCGGGTGGAGCGTTGTATGGCCGCAGAGAGCAGGGGGAAGCGACTGTTTACTAAAAACACAGGTCCATGCGAAGAAGTAATTCGATGTATATGGACTGACGCCTGCCCGGTGCTGGAACGTTAAGGGGACCTGTTAGCTCTTCGGGGCGAAGCGGAGAACTTAAGCGCCAGTAAACGGCGGTGGTAACTATAACCATCCTAAGGTAGCGAAATTCCTTGTCGGGTAAGTTCCGACCTGCACGAATGGCGTAACGACTTCCCCACTGTCTCAACCACAGGCCCGGCGAAATTGCAGTACGAGTAAAGATGCTCGTTACGCGCGGCAGGACGGAAAGACCCCGGGACCTTTACTATAGCTTGACATTGGTATCTGAGTTAGCTTGTGTAGGATAGGTGGGAGCCGGTGAACCTCATACGCCAGTATGGGGGGAGGCAATCTTGAAATACCACTCTGGTTGATTCGGGTATCTAACTTCGGACCGTTATCCGGTTCAGGGACAGTGTCTGGTGGGTAGTTTAACTGGGGCGGTTGCCTCCTAAAAGGTAACGGAGGCGCCCAAAGGTTCCCTCAGCCTGGTTGGCAATCAGGTGTTGAGTGCAAGTACACAAGGGAGCTTGACTGTGAGACTGACGGGTCGAGCAGGGACGAAAGTCGGGACTAGTGATCCGGCACTTGCGTGTGGAAGCGGTGTCGCTCAACGGATAAAAGGTACCCCGGGGATAACAGGCTGATCTTCCCCAAGAGTCCATATCGACGGGATGGTTTGGCACCTCGATGTCGGCTCGTCGCATCCTGGGGCTGTAGCAGGTCCCAAGGGTTGGGCTGTTCGCCCATTAAAGCGGTACGCGAGCTGGGTTTAGAACGTCGTGAGACAGTTCGGTCCCTATCCGCCGTGCGCGTAGGATACTTGAGAAGGGCTGTCCCTAGTACGAGAGGACCGGGACGGACGAACCTCTGGTGTGCCAGTTGTCCCGCCAGGGGCACGGCTGGTTAGCTACGTTCGGAAGGGATAACCGCTGAAAGCATCTAAGCGGGAAGCTCGCTTCAAGATGAGGTATCCCACCCACCTTTGGTGGGGTAAGGCCCCCAGCTAGACGACTGGGTTGATAGGCCGGAAATGTAAGCCCGGTAACGGGTTCAGTTGACCGGTACTAATAGGCCGAGGACTTGACTATCAAAGTTGCTACGCGTCCACTGTGTAACTCACAACAAACAAACACACCCCAACA
>NZ_JBIANP010000024.1:0-12474 GCF_042874705.1 Micromonospora sp. NPDC003816 | reverse complement strand
CTGTCTTGGAGTGACAAACCTCTATACCGAGACCCCGCCGTCCACGTCTACACCCCGCTTGACATCCACCACACCGCCCTAACTGAGCGGCATTGAGGTTAGGAGGGGTCCCCTGCTATGCATGAGGCGTTAGCAGGGGGCCCCTCCTTACATCCACACCTCGCCCGGCGACCTCGAGTCGCGGCGGTTGCCTGGGGTGATCAGAATGGCGGGATGACGCGTACCCGCTGGACCGCCCTGATCGCGGTGGCCGCTCTCGCGACGGTCGCCGGCTGCTCCGACGGGGCGGAGTCGGAGTTGCCGGTGCGGTCGGCGCCCCTGCCGGCCGAGGTGCGGGGGCTCGGTGCGGCGGTGTTGGCGGTGCCGGTGGCGGACGAGCGACGTAGCGACCTGGTCGGGTTGCTGGCGGTGGACCGGTTCGGGGACGACGTGGCGGGGGTGACGCCGGTCCGGCGGCACGTCGACCTCGCCCTGGGTGATCCCCGGTTCCCGACGGTCGCGCGAGGGCTGGCGGAGGACCGGCGGGACGCGCTGCTCGTGGGCGGTCGGCTGCGGGACGTCACGTTGCCCGAGCACACGTACGCCCGGGAGGTCACCGGCGTCGCTGCCGGGCTGTCGATCACGGGATCCCGGTGCCTCACGGTGACCGGCGAGGGTGCGATCGCGCAGCCGTCGGTGGAGGCGTCCTGCACGGCCGCCGAGCTGGGTGGTGTGATGTGGCAGGACCGGCCGCGCACCGGGTACGGGGGGATCGACCTGAAGACCGGAGCGGCGAGTCCGCCCGTGACGGTGCCGTCGTACCCGATCGCCGCCAGCGCGGACGGCCGCTACCTCGCGGCGCTCAGCAAGGATCGGCCCCGGCGGCTCGTCGTGGCGGACACCTCGAACGGGCGGTCCCGGCCCACCGTCGAGCTCGGCGGCGGGACCGTCCAGGGGGCGATGACAGAGGGCGGCTTCGCGGTGCTGCACCTGGTCGACCGGCAGCGGACGGTCAGTGTGGTCGCCCCGGACGGTGCGGTGCGGACCCTGCTCAGCCCGGTCGGGGAGGTCGCCTTCGCGCCGGACGGGAGTCGTGCCCTGGTGGTGGACACCCGCTCCGACAGTCGCCGGCTCGCCGTGCTCGATCTCTCGACGGGCGCGGTCACGCCGGTGGCGGACCTGCCGCCGATGACGGGGTCGGTGACCGCGACCGTGTCCGGGGACACCGCCCTGGTGGTGGACGTGCCGTTCGGGCCGGACTCCGGCGAGCCGACGCCGCGACCCACGCGCGCCTGGTCGGTGCGGCTCGCCGAGGCCACCGCGACGCCGCAGCCGAACCCGCCCGCCGCGTCGGCGGTGCTGGTACGCAAGACCGACACCCCGCCGGCCGTGGCGTCGACGGTGTCGGCGGTGATGTTCCAGCCGGGCGGCGAGACGCTCACCCTCAGTCCCGACGGTACGGTGACCACCACCCCGCCGGGAGCCACGCCCACCGCGAGCCTCGGTGGCGGTGCCGTGCTGCACACGCTGGTCGACTCCGACGGGGAGGAGCGGGCCGACCGGGTGTTGGTGACCGACGGGTCCGGCGGTGCGACCGAGGTGTCCACCGGTGCCGGCGACGACCAGCGTGTCGACCGGGTGATCCTCACTCCGGACGGTGGACATCTGTTGTTCTCGCTGCGTCCGACCCGTCCCCGGGGGCAGCCGAGCGATCTCGACGCCGTGGTGGTGGCGCGGCGCGACGGCTCCGGCGAACCGGTCGTCGTCTACCGGGGCGCGGTGCTGGCCGGTCTCGGTGTGGAGCAGACCAGCACCCCGTGACCGGGTGACGGTCGGGCGGTCAGTGCATCGCCTGGGTGCCGATGACGGCCAGTAGTTGCAGCTTCTCGTAGCTCTCGCTGCCGGGGACTGCGGTGTAGACGAGCAGCGAGTGGCCCTGCCCCGGGTCGACGAGCGCCTGGCAGGTCAGCTCCAGCATGCCGAGCTCGGGGTGGACGAAGTGTTTCACCTCGTGCGGGCGGATGCCGACCTCGTGGTCCTCCCACACCTGCCGGAACTCGTCGCTCTGGGTCAGGAGCAGGTCGGCCAGGTACGCGGCGCGGGAGCCGGGGCCGCGCAGCGTGACGATTTCGCGTAGTCCGGAGGCGAACATCCGGGTGAGGTGCGGGTGGTCGCGGGGGTCGTAGCGGGCGCGGGTATCCGGGTCGGTGAACCAGCGGTAGCCGATGCTGCGGGCCGGGCCCTGGTAGCGGGTCAGGTCGCCGGTGAGCGCGACACCGAGCGCGCTCTGTCGGAGCGTCTCGCCGAGTTCGGTGACGATCTCCGCGGGCGTGTCCTGGAGGCGGTCGAGGATGCGCAGCAGCCCCGGGCTGATGTGGGTGCCGGCGGCGCTGGGCGCGGGTGGGTTGTGCCCGGCGAGCCGGAACAGGTGGTCGCGCTCGTCGAGGGAGAGGTGCAGGCCCTGGGCGATGGAGGCGATCATCTGCTCCGAGGGTTGCGGGCCGCGTTCGCGTTCCAGCCGGGAGTAGTAGTCGGTCGACATGTGGCAGAGCGCCGCGACCTCCTCGCGCCGCAGCCCGCTCGTGCGGCGGCGTTGCCCGCGCGGCAGGCCGACGTCGGCGGGTTGCAGCGACTCGCGACGCCGCCGCAGGAACTGCGCCAGTCCGGTCCGGTCGATCGCCATGGGTGCCTCCTTCGGTGCCGCCTCGTTTCTACCGCCCGCGCCGGCCGGTAGCCACGGCCCGCCGATCCCCCCTTCGCCGCGCTGACCCGGCCGCGCGATCCGGGGATCGACGGTCCCTGAATAACGCCGCCGGGATCGCCGAGGGTGGAGACACCGACACGATCCCAGGAGTACGAACATGCCAGGTAAGACGATCGACATCAGCGTTCCCGACCTGTCCGGACAGCGGGCGGTCGTCACCGGCGCCAGCGACGGCATCGGGCTCGGCATCGCCACCCGGCTCGCCGCCGCCGGAGCCGAGGTGATCCTGCCGGTACGCAATCCGGGCAAGGGCGAGGCGGCGGTCGCCGCGATCCGCCGTCAGCACCCGAGGGCGACCGTGTCGCTGCGGGCGCTCGACCTCTCCTCGCTGGCCTCCGTCGCCACGCTGGGCGAGACGTTGCGTGCGGAGGGTCGGCCGATCCATCTCCTGGTCAACAACGCGGGTGTGATGACCCCGCCGCAGTTGCAACGCACTCCCGACGGGTTCGAGCTGCAGTTCGGCACCAACCATCTGGGGCACGTCGCGCTCGTGGGTCACCTGCTGCCGCTGCTGCGCGACGGTCGGGCGCGGGTGACGTCGCAGGTCAGCATCGCGGCGAACCGCAACGCCATCAACTGGGACGACCTGAACTGGGAGCGGTCGTACGACGGGATGCGCGCGTACAGCCAGTCCAAGATCGCATTCGGGCTGTTCGGGCTCGAACTGGACCGCCGCAGTCGGGCCCACGGCTGGGGTATCACCAGCAACCTGTCCCATCCGGGGGTCGCCCCGACCAGCCTGCTCGCCGCGCGTCCCGAGGTGGGTCGCCAGCGGGACACCATGGGCCGACACATGATCCAGACCATGTCCAGGCTCGGCGTCGTCGTGGGCACGGTCCGGACCGCGCAGCTTCCCGCCCTGTACGCCGCCACCTCCCCCGCCGCCGTCGGTGGCCGGTTCTACGGGCCGAGCGGCATCGGGAACCTGGGAGGTGCGCCGGCCGAGCAGAAGCTCTACTCCCGGTTGGGTGACGCCGCCGAGGCGCAGCGCGTCTGGCGGGTGTCGGAGAAGTTGACGTCGGTGTCGTACCCGACCGACTGAGGCGAGTGCGGTGGGTGCCCCGGATGCCGCCCGGCGCGGCACCCGGGGCGTCCCGGGCCCCGTCGGCCCGTCATCCGCGTACCGCGACGGGATCGACCGTCGCGGTACGCCGCTGGTGGGTGCGGATCAGGTCGGCGTAGCGGGCACCGCTGGCCTTGAGCGTGCGCCGCTGGGTGGCGTAGTCGACGTGCACCAGGCCGAAACGCTTGTCGTAGCCGTACGCCCACTCGAAGTTGTCCAGCAGGGACCAGGCGAAGTAGCCGGTCACCGGGGCGCCCCGGTTCACCGCCGCCGCGCACGCCGCCAGGTGCCGTTCCAGGTGGTCGGTGCGTTCCGGGTCGGTGACGGTGCCGTCGGCGGCGACCACGTCCGGCCAGGCCGAGCCGCTCTCGGTGACCAGGATGCGGGGCGGGGCGTACTCCTGGCCGACCTCGACCAGCAGGCGTTCCAGGCCGGCCGGATGCACCTCCCAGTCCATCGCGGTGTGCGGCACGTCGGGCACCGGCACCTGCCGGGCGTACGGTGCCGGGCCGTCCGGGTCGTCGGCGGCGACCTGCCGGAAGTAGTAGTTGACGCCGAGGAAGTCGGTCGGGGTGGCGATGATCGCGAGGTCGTCGCCGCGCACCGGCGGTTCCACGCCGTAGGTGGCGACCATGTCGGTCGGGTAGCCCCGGCCGTGCAGCGGATCCAGCCACCAGCGGTTGACGTGCCCGTCGAGTCGGCGGGCGGCGGCCAGGTCGGCGGGTCGGTCGCTGGCCGGGTCGATCGGGCTGAGGTTGAGCACCGGCCCGATCGACGCGGGGGCGGCGGCGTGCGCCCGGATCGCGGTGGTGGCCAGACCGTGGCCGAGCAGCACGTGGTGGGCGGTGTGCACGGCACGGCCCAGGTCCCGCTCGCCGGGGGCCATCCGCCCTTCGAGGTGACCGATCCAGGCGACGCAGAGCGGCTCGTTCACGGTGCACCAGTCGGTGACCCGGTCGCCGAGGCGGGCCGCGACCACGGCGGCGTAGTCGGCGAACGCCTCGGCGGTGTCCCGCTGCGGCCAGCCGCCCCGGTCCTGCATCGCCTGCGGCAGGTCCCAGTGGTAGAGCGTGACGAAGGGGCGGATCCCGGCGGCCAGCAGCGCGTCGGTCAGCCGGTCGTAGAAGTCCAGCCCGGCGGCGTTGACCGGGCCGACGCCGTCGGGTCGGACCCGGGGCCAGGCCACCGAGAAGCGGTACGCCTCGACGCCGAGCTCGCGCATCAGCGCCACGTCCTGCGGCCACCGGTGGTAGTGGTCGCAGGCGACCTCGCCGGTGTCGCCGTTGTCGATGGCACCCGGCCGGGTGCAGAAGGTGTCCCAGATGGAGGGTCTGCGGCCGTCGGCGTGGACGGCGCCCTCGATCTGGTAGGCCGAGGTGGCGACTCCCCAGAGGAAGTCGGGCGGCAGCGGGGACAGGTCCGGCACGGGCGGGTTCTCCTCGGTTATCACGGTGGACGGGCTCACTTGACCGCACCGGCGGTGAGGCCGGCGACGAAGTAGCGCTGCAACGCCAGGAAGCCGGCGACCACCGGCACGCTGACCACCAGCGAGGCGGCCATCACCTGGTTCCAGTAGACGTTGAACTGGGTGGAGTAGCCCTGGAGGCCGACGGCGAGGGTGCGGCTGCTCTCGTTGGTCAGCACCGAGGCGAACAGCACCTCGCCCCAGGCGGTCATGAAGGCGTACACGGTCACCGCGACCACGCCGGGCACCGCCGCCGGCAGCACCACCTGGAACAGGGTGCGCAGCGGGCCGGCGCCGTCGACCTGGGCGGCCTCGTCGAGCCCGCGCGGGATCGAGTCGAAGTAGCCGACCAGCATCCAGATCGAGAACGGCAGCGAGAAGGTGAGGTACGTGATGATCAGGCCGGTGCGGGTGGCGTAGAGCGCGATGCCGGTGGCGTTGCCCAGGTTGACGTAGATCAGGAACAGCGGCAGCAGGAACAGGATGCCGGGGAACATCTGGGTGGAGAGCACGGTCACCGAGAAGATCTGGCGGCCCCGGAACCGGTAGCGGCTGACCGCGTACGCGGCGAAGACCGCCACAGTGACCGAGAAGAGGGCCGCCACGCTCGCCACCAGCAGACTGTTGAGCAGGTACCGGCCGAGCGGGACGGTCGACCACATGTCCACGAACGCCTGCACGGTCGGGCGTCGGGGCCACCAGGTGAAGGCGGCCTGCACGTCCTGCAACGGTTTGAGCGCCGAGCTGACCATCACGTAGAGCGGGACGAGCACGAACCCGGCGAGCAGCGTCAGCACGATCCGGCGGGACCAGCGTTCGGCGGCGGTCTCACGCATCGTTCCTCCGTCGGTTGGTCAGCAGCAGGTATCCGGCGGTGACCAGCAGCAGGAACAGCAGCAGCACCACCGACATGGCCGAGCCGGTGCCGAAGTCCCAGGTCTGGAAGGAGCTGCGGTAGATGTGCAGCGAGATCAGGTCGGCCTCGGCCGGTGCCGAGCCGCCGAAGAGCACGTACGGGGTGTTGAAGTCGTTGAACGTCCAGAGGAAGAGCACCAGCAGCAGCACCAGGTTGACCGGGCGCAGCATCGGCAGGGTCACCGAGCGCAGCCGACGCCAGAACCCGGCGCCGTCCATGGCGGCGGCCTCGTACAACTCGTCGGGGATGTTCTGCAGCCCGGCCATGATGCAGAGGAAGGCGAAGGGCCAGGTCCGCCAGATCGACACGATCAGCAGCGCGACGAAGCTGTTGTCGCCGATCAGCCAGAACGGTGGCTCGTCGACCAACCCCAACTGGTCGACCAGCACGTGGTTGACCAGGCCGGTGTCGCGCTGGAACAGGAAGGTCCAGGTGATCACGGCGGTGTAGACCGGCAGCGCGTACGGGGTGAGGAACAGTGCGCGCAGCACCGCCCGGCCCCGGAAGGGGCGTTGCAGCAGGACGGCGGCGGTGGTGCCGAGCACCCAGGACAGCCCGACGGAGAGCACCGTGTAGACGACGGTGACCCGGAACGAGCGCAGCAGTTCGGCTCCGGCGGCGGAGTCGACGTCCAGCACGACGCGGTAGTTGTCCAGCCCGACGAAGGGTGCGCCGGACCAGTCGCGGATGTGGAACTGGGTGAGTTCCAGCAGGCTCATCCACGTGCCGACGAGCATCGGCACGACGTGGATCGCCAGCTCCAGCACGATGGCCGGGGCGAGCAGGAGGTACGGCAGCAGCGAGCGGCGGGGTCGGCGGGAGCGTCGTCGCGCGGGCGGCCCGGTTTCGGTGGGGGTGCCGACGGGCGGCGAGGTGGTGACGGCCATCAGGGTCCTTCCGCAGGCTGGCCGTGGGAGGGTCGGCGGGCACCTCCCACGGCCAGCGGTCCGTGGTCAGCGCATCTGCTGCTGGGCCCGGGTCAACTTCTCCCGGACGCTGTCCTCGGTGACCGGCCTGCCACTGGCCGCGTCGGCGAAGAGTTCCTTGATGGGGGTGCCGACCAGGGTCTCGAAGGTGCTCTCCTCGGGCACCTGCGGCAGCGGGGCCGCGCTGGTGGCCAGCGTCTGGGCGAGGACCTTCTGCTCGTCGGCGGCGAACGCCGGGTCGGCGGCGACGGTGTTGACCGCCGGCAGCGAGCCGTACGTCTTGTTCAGCGTCACCTGCGCGGTGTCGCTGGTCATGAACTTGACGAAGTCCAGTGCGCCGTCGAGGTTCCCGGTGTGCTTGAACACGGCGATGTTGATGCCGGCGACCATGCTGTTGACCTGCTTGCCGCCGGCCGGCGGGGTGGCCGGGAACGGCACCGGCGCCACCCCGTACGCGTCCGGGGCCATGTTCTGTGACCGCAGGTTGGCTCCGGCGGCCTGCCAGAGCAGCATGGCGGCCTTGCCGTTGGCGAAGTCGGAGACCGACTGGTTCTGCGCGTACTCGGCGTTGCTCGGGTTGACGATCTTGTCGGCGGCCATCAGGTCGACGTAGCGCTTGACGGCCGCGACGTTCTGCGGGGTGTCGAAGCTGGGCTTGCCGGCCGCGTCGAACCAGTCGCCGCCGTACTGCTGGCCGAAGGTGAAGGCGTGGTGGGCGTTCTCCGAGGGGTTGGCGCCCTCCACGGCCAGGCCCCACCTGCCGTCGCCGGTGAGCTTCTTCCCGACCTCGGTCAACTCCTCCCAGGTGGTCGGCGGGGCGGTGACGCCGGCGTCGGCGAACGCCTTCTTGTTGTAGTACAGCGCGTAGGCGAGGCTGTAGAGCGGGACGGCGGCCGGCGGCTTGTCGGCGGCACCGGCGGCGGCCAGGGCGGCGGGGACGAAGCGGTCCTTGCCGCCGATCTTGTCGAGCGTGGCGTCGTCGAACTCGACCAGCGCGCCGGTGGCCTGCAACGAGGCCGACCAGGTGTTGCCGATGTTGACCACGTCCGGGCCCTGCCCGGTGGTGGCCGCGGCGAGCAGCCGGTTGAGCAGGTCCGACCAGGGGACCACCTCGACGTTGACCGTGATGCCGGTCTGCTGGGTGAACCTGTCCAGCTCGGGCTGGAGGATCGCCTTGTCGGCCTCCAGGCTGGCGCCCTGGTTGCTGGCCCAGTAGGTGAGGGTCTTGCCGGACCCGCCGGAGGAGTCGCCGGAGCCGCAGGCGGTGAGCGACGCGGCGGCCAGCACGGTCGCGGTGAGGATCGCGAGGTGTCGTCTCGACACGGTCTGCCCTTTCGATGGGGGTGGTGGGGACGCCGGTCGGGCCCGGGAGGACGGGGCAGGGTGGGCGGGACCGGGCGGTAGGTGGAGGCGGAGAGGCTCCCGCCGGGTTACATCACGGCTTAATTAATGTCGTCATTAAAATGGCTCGGCGGGGGGCCGTCAAGCACGGGCCGTACAGTCGCCCCGGGGCGGGCCGATCAGGATGAGGTGACACGTGGAGCTGGCGCGGGCGACGAACCGCAGCGTCCGGGTGCGCAACCGGTCGGCCCTGCTGTCCCGGATCTTCCTCGACGGCCCGCTGACCCGGCAGGATCTCGTCCGCAGCACCGGCCTGAGCCAGCCGGCGGTGAGCAACGTCGTCGGCGACCTGATCGACGAGGGCCTGGTGATGGAGGCCGGTGCCGCCGAGTCCGACGGTGGCCGACCGAGCATGATGCTGCGGATCGCGCCCCGGCACGCCGTGGTCGTCGGGGTGGACGTCGGCGAGACCCGGGTCCGGGTCGAGCTGTTCGACCTGGCGATGATCCTGCTGGCCAGCGCCGAGTACCCGTTGGAGGACGGCGGCACCGAGCCGGCCACGGTGGCCGGGCACGTGCTGACCGGCATCGACCGGGTGCTCGCCGAGGCCGACGCACGCCACGACGAGGTCCTCGGCGTCGGCATCGGCGTCTCCGGGGTGGTCGAGCAGGGCGACCGGGCCGTGGTGGACGCGCAGACCCTCGGCTGGGACCACGTGCCGCTGGAACGCCTGATCGCCGAGGGCACCGACCTGCCGCTGCACATCGACAACGGCGCCAAGACCCTCGGCCAGGCCGAGATGTGGTTCGGTGCCGGCCGGGGCGCCCGGCACGCGGTGTTCGCCCTGGTCGGCTCCGGTGTCGGCGCGTCCGTGGTGACCAACGGCGTCACCTACCGGGGCGCGTCCAGCAGCGCCGGCGAGTGGGGGCACACCACCCTCGTGTACGGCGGACGCCCCTGCCGCTGCGGCGCCCGGGGCTGCCTTGAGGCGTACGTCGGGGCCGAGGCGATCATCGACCGCTATCGCGAGGCCCGGCGCGGTCGGGCGGTGCCCGGAGCCGACGAGGAGTCGCAGATCGCCGCGCTGGTGGCGGCGGCCGAGACGTCGTCGACCGCCCGCCGGGTGCTCGACGAGACGGCCGACTACCTGGGCGCCGGGGTCGCCAACCTGATCAACCTGTTCAACCCCGAGCGGGTGGTGCTGGGCGGCTGGGCCGTCATGGCGTTGGCCGAGCTGCTGCCCGCCGTCCGGGCCGCCGCCGGTCGCCAGGCGCTGCGCCTGCCGTACGCCCAGGTCTCGATCGAGCTGGGCGAACTCGGCGTGGACGCGGTGGCGCTCGGTGCGGCCACCCTGCCGATCGCCCGGCTGCTCGCCACCGGCGGCGTCCGTCGCTGAACGACAAAGCGAACCTTCGGGATAAATAACGAAGTTATAGATCGATGTCTTGACGCCGCCGTGTCGCCACCGCAACACTCTGCGGCAGACGCCCCGGCGTCCACGGTGCCCTCCCGGCGGCACCACCCTCGGTGCGAGGAAAGGCCCCTGCCAACGCCTGCGGTAGTAGCGGGGTCCCCTCCTCACACCCGGCCTCACCACCAGCCCGTCCCGTCCCGCACCCCGTCGCGCCCGACGTCCGCACCCCACGACCGACAGGCGACGTCATGACCGCACGCGCACCCCACGCACCGCCACCGCACCTCCGCCGACGACCCACCACCCGGCGCCTGCTCGCCGGGCTGGCGGTGACCCTGGTCGCCGCCCTCGTCCCGACCGTCGGCGCGGCACCCGCCCAGGCCGCGCCCACCCTGCTGTCCCAGGGCCGCCCGGCCACCGCGTCCTCCACCGAGGGTGGCGCCTACCCCGCCTCGGCCGCCGTCGACGGCAACTCCGGCACCCGCTGGTCCAGCGCGTTCGGCGACCCGCAGTGGCTCCGAGTCGACCTGGGCGTCCGGGCCACCCTCACCCAGGTCACGTTGGCCTGGGAGGCCGCGCACGCCCGTGCCTTCCAGATCCAGGTCTCCGACGACGGCGCCGCCTGGACCACCGTGTACAGCACGGGTACCGCGACCGGCGGCACCCAGACCGTCGCCGTCAGCGGCGCCGGCCGCTACGTGCGGATGTACGGCACCCAGCGGGCCACCGGATACGGCTACTCGCTGTGGGAGTTCCAGGTCTGGGGCGAGACCGGCGGCGGCACCGGTGACCCGGTCGAGCCGACCGACCCGCGTAACCCGAACCTCGGCCCGAACACGTTCGTCTTCGACCCGTCCACCCCCACCGCCACCATCCAGAGCCGGCTGAACACGCTCTTCACCCAGCAGGAGACCAACCAGTTCGGGCCGCAGCGCTACGCCGTGCTGTTCAAGCCCGGCACCTACACCGCCGACGTCAACCTCGGCTTCTTCACCCAGGTCGCCGGACTCGGCATGTCACCCGACGACGTCAACCTCAACGGGCACGTGCGGGTCGAGGCGAACTGGTTCAACGGCAACGCCACCCAGAACTTCTGGCGGGCCGCCGAGAACCTGTCGGTGACGCTGCCCGCCGGGGTGCAGGTGGAACGCTGGGCGGTGTCGCAGGCCGCACCGTACCGGCGCATGCACCTGCGCGGCGCGCAGAACCAGATCCAACTCTGGAACGGCCACGACGGCTGGTCCAGCGGCGGCCTGATGGCCGACACCCGCATCGACGGCCTGGTCGTCTCCGGCTCACAACAGCAGTGGTATTCCCGCAACAGCGAGTTCGGCAACGGCTGGACCGGCTCGGTGTGGAACATGGTCTTCCAGGGCGTGGCCGGCGCACCCGCACCGAGCTTCCCCAACCCGTCGCACACCGTCGTCCCCACCACCCCCGTGGTGCGGGAGAAGCCGTTCCTCTACGTCGACGGCACCGGCGAGTACCGCGTCTTCGTGCCCGCGCTGCGCACCAACTCCACCGGCACCACCTGGTACAACAAGACCCCCGCCGGCTCGTCGATCTCGTTGGCCGACTTCTTCGTCGTCCGGCCCGGCACCTCGGCGGCCACCATCAACGCCGCCCTCACCCAGGGCAAGAACCTGCTGTTCACCCCCGGCGTGCACCGGGTCACCGCACCGATCCAGGTCAACCGGGCCAACACGGTGATCCTCGGCCTCGGCCTGGCCACCATCCAGACCGACAACGGCACCGTCGGCATGCGGGTCGCCGACGTGGACGGCGTCAAGGTCGCCGGCATCATGTTCGAGGCCGGCACCACCACCTCACCGGTCCTGATGGAGGTCGGCCCGTCCGGCTCGTCGGCCGACCACGCCGCCAACCCCACCTCGCTGCACGACGTCTTCTTCCGCATCGGCGGACCGGGCGTCGGCCGCGCCACCACCAGCCTCGTCGTCAACAGCGACGACGTGATCGGCGACCACATGTGGCTGTGGCGCGCCGACCACGGTGACGGCGTCGGCTGGACCGTCAACACCGCCGACACCGGGCTGGTCGTCAACGGCGACGACGTCACCATGTACGGCCTCTTCGTCGAGCACTACCAGAAGTACCAGACGATCTGGAACGGCGACCGCGGGCGCACGTACTTCTACCAGAACGAACTGCCGTACGACCCGCCGAACCAGGCCGCCTGGATGAACGGGTCGACCCGGGGTTACGCCGCGTACAAGGTGGCCGACTCGGTGACCGGTCACCAGGCGTGGGGGCTGGGCAGCTACGCCTACTTCAACGTCGACCCGTCGGTGGTCGCCGAACGCTCCTTCGAGGTCCCGAACAACCCGAACGTGCGCTTCACCAACATGGTGACCGTGTCGCTCGGCGGCGTCGGCACCATCAACCGGATGATCAACAACGCCGGGAACACGGTCAACAGCGCCAACCAGGTCGCGTACCTGACCACCTACCCGTAGGACCACCGTCGGGGGGGGGGGCCGGGGCCCCCCCCCCCCCGCCCCCCGGGGCCCCCGCCCCCGGGGGGGGCGCCCAGGGCCCCCCCCCCCCCCCGCCGGGGGCGGGCCCCGCGCCCCCCCGCGAAACGGAAC
>NZ_JBIANP010000023.1:0-24187 GCF_042874705.1 Micromonospora sp. NPDC003816 | reverse complement strand
TGGGCCACCGAGACCGACGCCCGCCGCGACGTGTTCCGGTGGATCGCCTTCTACAACCACCGCCGACGCCACTCCGCGTTGAACTATCTCAGCCCCGCCGACTACGAACAGACCCTCGCACCGACTACGCTGCACCAGATCGCGGCATAACCCGGTGTCCACATCCCGGGGGGAACCTCAGGTGTCAACGGGTGTCAACGCCTGTCAACGGGGGGCGTTGACACCCCGACAGCGCCTCTCACCTGGGGAAACGTGGCCGCACCGGCCGATTGTCAACGTGTCAACGCTTCCCGGCCCCTCCCGGTCCGCACGGGGTCGTCGCCAGGGCTACCGACACCCGGAGGCGGCCCGCTAAGAGCCGCACAGACGGTTCGGCCCTATGCCTTACCCCGGCCCTACCCGGATCTTGCCTCTACGGCGCTCTCAGCGGGCCACCCTACGCCGTTCTGCCGCACTGCCACCCCGACCCTCCACAGACGACCGACGCCGACCGGAAGGCGCTCACCGCGCCAATCAGCCCGCAAGACACCCCGCTGAAACAGCCGCGACACTGCCCGCCGCAACGCAGCGGCTTGTTCCAGCGCTCCACCTGCACTCCGCACGAGGGAGGCCCCGCCCATGACCGCGCGCCGCACCCCGACCGGCAACCTGCTCACCCTCGCCGAAGTCCTCGACGAACTCCGCGTACCCCGGTCGACCTTCTTCCGCTGGAAGGCCACCGGCCGCGCACCCCGAACGATCAAGTACCCGAACGGCAGCCTGTACGTCCGGCGCCGCGACCTGGACAACTGGCTCAACGACCACGAAGAGGCAGCATGAGCACCTACGAGGTACGCATCTGGGCTACCCGCGAATACCAGGGACGCGACCGCAAGACAGGCAAGGAGCGTAAGAGCTACCGCGTCCGGTGGGAGGTGGCCGGGCGCGAATTCGGCAAGACGTTCCAGACACGAGCGATGGCAGAGAGCTTCCGATCACGCCTCGTCATTGCGCAGCGCGAGGGAATCGCGTTCGACAAGCCAACCGGCCTACCCGAACCGATGGCACGAGAGCTGAACAGCCGAACGTGGTACGAACTCGCGGTGGCGTTCGTCGACATGAAATGGTCCCGAGCCGCCGCGACCCAACGAAAGAGCATCGCCGACGCACTTACGACCGTCACGCCGGCATTCTTGAGCAGCACGCGGGGAGCGCCGACCGATACCGAGATCCGGAAAGCGCTGTATACGTGGATCTTCAACAAATCGCAGCGGGACGCCGATGCGCCGGCCGACCTGGCACCGGTCATCAAGTGGCTAAAGGTCAATACGCTGCCCCTTACCGAGCTAGCGAACGCGGCCACGATTCGGAAGGCGCTCGATACTCTGGCAACCCGACTCGATGGCGGACCCGCCGCCGCGAACACGGTTGCCCGTAAGCGAGCCGTCCTTTATGGCGCGCTCAAATACGCGGTGGAACTGCGATACCTCGACGCGCACCCGATGGACTTCGTCCAGTGGCGTGCACCGAAGAACGAAGAGAAGGTTGACCGGAAGGTCGTCGCGAATCCACAGCAAGCGCGTTCGCTGCTGGCCGCAGTGGCCGGCCGAGATCCGGCCCTAGAGGGATTCTTCGCGTGCATGTACTTCGCAGCGCTCCGACCGTCCGAGGTGATGCACCTGCGCGACGACGAGTGCGACCTTCCCGAAGACGGCTGGGGTTGGCTTCACCTCAGCGGCTCAACGCAACACGTCGGCGAGGAATGGACCGACAGCGGGGAAATGCGCGAGGATCGAGAGCTAAAACACCGGGCGAAGAAGACAACGCGCGATGTGCCAGCCTGCCCGGAACTGGTCCGCATATTGCGGCACCACCGACAGCACCACGGCAACCCGGGCGGGCGGATGTTCAACGCACCAGGCTCACGCCCCGGCCCTGTCACGAAAAGCACCTACCTAAGAGCCTGGCGACAGGCACGAGAAAAGGCGCTAGCCCCCGCTCAACAACGCTCCGTTCTGGCCCGGGTGCCGTACCATCTGCGGCACGCTGCCGTGTCGCTCTGGCTGAACGCTGGCGTGCCGGCTACCCAGGTTGCCGAGTGGGCAGGGCATAGCGTGCACGTCCTGCCCAAGGTCTACGCCTCGTGCATCGATGGTCAGGACGAGGCGGCGCGGAAGCGGATCGAGGCGGCGCTAGCCACTCCTGACCAGCCCGAGAGCGCCGGGCCGGCCGACGAAACTTTGCCGCCCATTTGCCGCGACGAGTGAGACGCGGCGGCCCCGAACGGGACGAAGTGAGACTCACTCGCCATACACAGAAGCGCCCCCCGGCCAGCGTTCGCGCTGGTCAGGGGGCGTTTTTGCTGTCCAGGTGGGCGGAGGGTGTGGGATTCGAACCCACGAAGACATCGCTGCCTTACCGGTTTTCAAGACCAGCGCCATCGGCCACTAGGCGAACCCTCCCGGTGCCACGCACGGCGCGGCCGTGCACAGTCTGCCACGTCCG
Organism: Micromonospora sp. NPDC003816; assembly: GCF_042874705.1. Classification (NCBI taxonomy): domain Bacteria; kingdom Bacillati; phylum Actinomycetota; class Actinomycetes; order Micromonosporales; family Micromonosporaceae; genus Micromonospora; species Micromonospora sp. NPDC003816. The sequence goes on along the minus strand of NZ_JBIANP010000023.1, from coordinate 21,703 downwards.
GCAGATCGGCGAAGGGGCGAGCCACCCCCGACCGCGTGGCCGTCGCGGCGGTCGGTCACGCGACTCCACTGTGCTCCGCCGGCCTGAATTTCGCCGGCCAGGGGGCGGCCAGGGCGTGGAACAGCACGTCCCCGAATTTCGCCGGCCAGGGGGCGGCCAGGGCGTGGAACAGCACGTCGATCGGGTAAGACTGGGCTATGCGCGCGATCGTGATTGCCGAGCCCGGTGGGCCGGAGGTGCTGAGCTGGGACGAGGTGCCCGACCCGGAGCCGGGACCGGACGAGGTGATCGTCGACGTACGGGCCACGGCGGTGAACCGGGCCGATCTGCTGCAACGGCAGGGGCACTATCCGCCGCCGCCGGGTGCGCCCGCGTACCCGGGACTGGAATGTTCGGGTGTGGTGAGCGCCACCGGCGCGGACGTCAGCGGATGGCGGGTCGGTGACGAGGTCTGTGCGTTACTGGCCGGCGGCGGGTACGCGGAGCGGGTGGCCGTGCCGGCGGGGCAGCTGCTGCCGGTGCCGGCGGGGGTCGACCTGGTCGACGCTGCCGCGCTGCCCGAGGTGGCGTGCACGGTCTGGTCGAACGTGGTGCAGGTGGCCCGGCTGTCGGCGGGCGAGACGCTGCTGGTGCACGGTGGCGGCAGCGGCATCGGCACGTTCGCGATCCAGCTCGGCACCGCGCTCGGGGCCACGGTGGTGGCGACCGCGCGGGCGGCGAAGCATCCCCGGCTGCGTGAGCTGGGCGCGGTCCACCTGGTCGACTACCGGGAGCAGGATTTCGTCGAGGAGGTCCGGCGGGTCACCGACGGACGGGGCGCGGACGTCGTACTCGACATCATGGGCGCGTCCTACCTCGGCCGGAACGTGGCCGCGCTGGCGCCGGACGGGCGGCTGGTGGTGATCGGCATGCAGGGTGGCCGCAAGGCCGAGCTGGACCTCGGCGCGCTGCTGGCCAAGCGGGGCACGGTGGCGGCCACCGCGCTGCGGGCCCGCCCGCTGGACCAGAAGGCCGCCATCGTGCAGGGGGTACGCGACGAGGTCTGGCCGCTGGTCGAGGCGGACCGGGTCCGCCCGGTCGTGGACCGGCGGCTGCCGATCACGGAGGTGGCCCAGGCGCACCGGCTGGTCGAGTCGAACGAGCACGTCGGCAAGGTGCTGCTCACCGTCGGTTAGAGGGACTCCCGCCCCGGCAGCGTCAGTCGGGGGCCGGGGCCCTCGGCGCCGAGCCGGTCGTCGAGGTTGTTGAGCGCGCAGCGTTGGAGCGAGAGGCACCCACAGCCGACGCAACCGTCGAGATCGTCGCGGAGCTTGGCGAGCAGCCTGATCTTCTCGTCCAGCCGGTCGCGCCACGCGGCGGAGAGCTGGGTCCAGTCCTCGGCGGTCGGCGTCCGGGAGGCGGGCAGCGAGTCGAGTGCGGCCCGGATCTCGTCCAGCGAGATGCCGACCTGCTGCGAGATCCGGATGAACGCCACCCGGCGCAGTTCGCCCCGGTGGTAGCGACGCTGGTTGCCGCCGGTGCGGTCGGCGCGGATCAGCCCCATCCGCTCGTAGTAGCGCAGAGCCGACTGTGCCACGCCGCTGCGATCGGCGAGCTGACCGATGGTGAGGGCTTCCTGCATCACACCGCCTTGAATTGAACCTGACTTCAACTTGCAGAGTATCCGCATGACTACTCTCGCCACCACCGCCCGGGTCGCCGAGGCCGCCGCGCCGCTCGACGGCCGGTCGCCGGTCGCTCCGCTGCTGGAACGGATCCGCGCCGGCCGCGTGTTCGGTGCCAACGTCCACTCGACCGTCGACGTGCTCTGGGTGCTCTACGACCGGGTCCTCCGGATCACCCCGGACACTGTCGACGACCCGGCTCGTGATCGTTTCCTGCTCTCCAAGGGACACGCGGTCGCCGGCTACTACGCGGTGCTCGCCGCCAAGGGGTTCGTGCCGCTCGACTGGCTGGACGACCAGGGCGGGCCGGACAGCCGGCTCGGCGACCACCCGGACCGGACGCTGGTCCCCGGAGTCGAGATCGGCTCCGGTTCGCTCGGGCACGGTCTCGGCCTGGCCGTCGGGACCGCGCTCGGGCTGCGCGCCCAGGGACTGCTCGACACCCGGGTGTACGTGCTGCTCGGTGACGCCGAGCTGGACGAGGGATCGAACCACGAGGCGATCGCGTACGCGGGCGCGACCGGTCTGCCGAACCTGACCGCGATCGTGGTCGACAACTCCTCCGCCACACACGGCTGGCCCGGTGGCGTGGCCACCCGTTTCACGGTGAACGGGTGGACCGCCGCCACGGTCGACGGACGGGACCACGACACGCTGCACACCGCCCTGACCGGGCACCACGGACCCCGGCCGCACGTCGTCGTCGCGGTCGTCGAGAGCGGGGAGTAGCCATGCGGGACAGCTTCATCGAGACCACCACGCAACTCCTCGCCGAGGATCCGCGTACCGCGCTGGTGCTCGCCGACATCTCCGCCGACGCGTTCTCCCCCGCCGCCCGACGGCACCCCGACCGGGTGCTCAACGTCGGCATCCGGGAGCAGTTGATGCTCGGGGTGGCCGGTGGGCTGGCGCTGACCGGGTTACGGCCGATCGTGCACAGCTACGCGCCGTTCCTGGTGGAGCGGGCGTACGAGCAGATCAAGCTCGACCTCGACCACCAGGCGGCACACGCGGTGCTGGTCAGCGTGGGCGCGTCGTACGACCGGGCGGCGGCCGGGCGCACCCACCTGAGCCCGGCCGACGTCGCGCTCTTCGACACCCTCTCCGGCTGGACGGTGCACGTGCCGGGGCACCCGGCGGAGGTGCCCGGTCTGCTGCGCGCCACGGTCGCCGGGGACGCGTCGGCGTACCTGCGGTTGTCGACGTCGCGGAACGCGCGACCGTACGCCGGTGACGGCGAGCTGGTGGTGGTCCGCGACGCCGGACCGGGTGCACCGCTGCTGGTCGCGGTCGGGCCGGTGCTGGATGCGGCGCTGGCAGCCGCAGCGGACCTGCCGGTCACAGTGGCGTACACCCACCGGCCGCGCCCGTTCGACACCACCGGCCTGCGGGCGCTCGCCGGGACCGAGGTGATCCTGGTCGAGCCCTACCTGGCGGGCACCTCGACCCGGGTGGTCACGGCGGCACTGGCGGACCGGCCGCACCGGCTCCTCGCACTCGGTGTGGGACGCGACGAGCTGCGCCGCTACGGCTCGGCCGACGACCACACCCGTTGGCACGGACTGGACGCGGCGGGCCTGCACCGCGCGTTGACCGGGTTCCTGTCCCCGGCTCTGGTCTGAGGACCGCCGTCGCCCGCGCCCGGCGGGAAAGCCGCCCGTCCTCGCCCCGGCTGCCGCGTCAGGCGGCGGAGCCGCTCCCGGGGCGACGGCGGGTCCGCTCACGGCCGAGGATCCAGATCGCCTCGACACCGTCCCGCCAGGTGATCTTCTTGCCCTCCTCGCGGCCCCGGGCCCGGTAACTGATCGGCACCTCGTACGGCCGGATCCGGCGGCGCAGCAGTTTGCCGGTCACCTCGGCCTCCATGCCGAAGCCCCGGGAACGCACGTCCAGCGAGCGGTAGAGCGCCACCGGCATCAGCTTGAAGCAGGTCTCCAGGTCGCCGATGTAGGAGTTGAACATCACGTTGGCCGCCATGGTGACGCCCTTGTTGCCCATCACGTACCAGAAGCTGTAGGCGCTGTGGCTGCCGAAGGTCCGATTTCCGTAGACCACGGTCGCCCGGCCGTCGAGCACCGGGGCGAGCAGCTTGGGGATGTCCTGCGGGTCGTACTCCAGGTCCGCGTCGAGGATGACCATGTACTCACCCTCGGCGCTGGCGACCGCCGTCCGGATGGCCGCGCCCTTGCCCGCGTTGCGCTGGTGCGTGATCACGCGCAGACGCGCGTCGTCGGCCCGGCCCAGGATCTCCCCGGTGCCGTCGCGGCTGCCGTCATCGACCACCACGAGTTCGATCTCACACGGGTACTCGACCGCCAACGCCTGCTTGAGGGCGTCCGCGATGCGTTCCTCCTCGTTGTAGACCGGCATGAGGATCGACAGCTTCACGGGAATCTCCACGAGGGCGGCAGTATGTCGGCCATAGCGTAGCCCCGGCAGGTCGGTCCTGTGGTGGCGACCGCCTCAGGAGATCGACCAACGGGCACTCAGTCCGATGGTGTTTACTTCCGGCCATGTCGGCCGCCGGCTTCCCGTTCGTCCTCGCCCCCGTCGCCGCCGTCGTCCTGCTGTCGGTGGCGCTGCGGCCACGGTCCGTACGCCACACCGCGCCACGACGGCTTGCGGTGATCCGAGCGAGTCTCGCCGTCGGCGCCTTCGCGGTGCTGACCGTCGAGGTGCTGGGTGCACTGGGGATGCTGGCCGCGCCCGCGTTCGGGGCGGCGTGGCTCCTCTTCCTCGCGGGTGCCGGGGTCGCCGCCGCGCGACGGCGGGCGGCCACCACGACCGGCCGGGTGGCGGATCGGCGTGTCTCCGAGGGCGGGAGCGGGTCGGTCGGTGGGCGTCCGGCCGCGTCGTCCTCGGCGAGTGTCCTCGCCGGAGCGTCGGAGACCCCGACCCCGACCGCGATCGGCACGATCGCCACCGTCGACCCGGCGACCGTGTCCGGCCCGGAGGACCCGGCGACGGAGGTGGGCTGGCGGGCGTCGGTCACCGATTTCTGGCGTACGGCGAGTCGCGGCGAGCGGTTGCTGGCCGGTACGGTCGCCGGGCTGGTCCTGGTCGAGCTGCTGATCGCCCTGCTGGCCGCACCGAACAACTTCGACTCGCAGACCTACCACCTGCCCAAGGTGGAGCGTTGGGTGGCGCAGGGCGACCTGTCGCTCTGGGCGACCGCGATCCACCGGCAGGTCACCATCCCGCCGGGTGCCGAGTACCTGCTGCTGCACCTGCGCCTCTTCACCGGTGGCGACGCGCTTCACCACCTGGTGCAGTGGGTCGCCGGGGTGCTCTGCCTGATCGCGGTCGCCCGGGTGACCGCGCAACTCGGCGGCGCCCGGCGGGCGCAGTTGCTCACCGTCTTCGTGCTGGCCACCACGCCGATGGTGACGCTCCAGGCGACCAGCACCCAGACCGACCTGGTCTGCGCCGCATGGGTGGTGTGCGCGGCCACGCTCGCACTGGACGGGCTGCGTCACCGCGCCGGCTTCGGTGAGTTGCTCGCGCTCGGGGCGGCCACCGGACTGACCGCCGTGACCAAGACCAGTGGCCTGCTCGCGGTCGGCCCGCTGCTGGTGCTCTGGGGACTGGGCCAGCTCCGCCTGGCGTACCGTGACCGGCCGGGCGTGGAGCGTCGGCTCCCGGCCGCCCCGACCGCCCGGACGGTCGGCGCCTCGGCGCTGATCCTGCTGGTCGCCGTCACCGTGGTCGGCCCCTTCCTGGGCCGGGTGTACGCCGAGTTCGGCCATCCGCTCGGGCCGGAGCGGCTGCGCGAGTCGGTGCCGATGGAACGGCACGACCCGCTGTCGGTGGTGGTGAACGCGCTCCGTATCGGACACACCGCGCTGGACACCCCGCTGACCCCGCTCCGGGACGCCTCCGCTGCGGTGATCATCGGCGTGGCCGACCTGATCGGGGTGGACCCGCAGGACCGGGCTATCACGTTCGGGCGGGAGGTCTTCCCGGTGCCGTCCTGGTATCCGGACGAGGACCGGGTGGCCTTCCCGCTGGCCGGCGCGCTGGTGCTGATCGGTGCCGTGGCGGCACTGCGCCGTCCGGCGCGGATCAGCCCGGAGACGGCCGGGGCGCTGCGCGCGTACGCACTGGTGGTGGTGGTCGCGGTGGTGCTGCACACCGCGACGATCAAGTGGCAGCCCTGGGGCAACCGGCTGATCCTCTACGCCCTGGCCGCCTCGGTGCCGCTGGCCGGGCTCTGGCTCGACGCCGTGCTGCGGCGGGCACACCGCAACGCCGGTGACGGGCGGAGTGCCGGTGACGGGCGGAGCGCCCGGCGGCCGATCGCCGCGACGCTCGCGGTGACGGTGCTGGCCACCTGCGCGCTGGCCGGTGTGCTCGCGGTGTCGTACGGCTTCCCGCGCCGGCTGGTCGGCGAGGGGTCGGTCTTCACCACCTCCGACTGGGAGAGCCGCTTCCTGCGACGTACGCACTGGGCCGAGGAGTACCGCTGGGCGGCCGATGCGGTGCGCGCCGCCGACGCCCGTCGGATCGGGCTGTCCCAGCGCAACGACGACTGGGAGTACCCCTGGTGGCTGCTGTTGCGGGACGCCGACGGCGGAGCACCGGAGTTGCTCGCGCTCCAGTCGGTGCTGGATGACCGCCCGGCGGCCGACCCGGCGGCGATGGACGCGATCGTCTGCACCGGCAGCCGCCGGCTCTGCGCCGATCTCGTGCCGCCCGGCTGGCGCTTCGAGTTCCGGGAGTACGTGGGTTACGCGGTGCCGACGGACCGCTGAGCGGCACGCCGCCGACCTCGGGCGACACTGCCCGACCGGCCACGACCTGCCCCATTGGCCCGGTTCGACGCTGCGCGCAAGTATTCCGAGAGGCATTCACATAGGTACGCGGCAGGCGCTACCGTCCGGTAACTCGATCGACGTCCCGCGATCGACTCGGAAGGAGTGCGTCGATGTCTGGTACCCCTGCCAGGCGTGACCGGACGCATCGACGGCGGCTCGTCCAGGCCGCCGTCCTCGCCACCGCTCTCGTCCTGCCGATGCTCGCCACCGCGACCCCCGCCGCGGCGGCCGACCGTCCCACCGTCCAGCCGCTCCCCGCCCACCTGGAGACCATCCGCGCCGCCGAGGCCACCGCGCTCTACGGCTCCGCCGCCGTCCGCCCACTCGACCAACGGCGTACCGCCCTGCTCACCATGGGCGACAGCCAGATCTCCGGCGAAGGGGTGGGCAACTACGTGCCCGGCACCCACCAGCCGGGCAACTGGTGTGACCGCTCCTACGACCAGGCGGTGTTCCGGACCGGCATCACCGCCGACGAGCGGTACAACATCGCCTGCTCGGGTGCCACTCCGTGGAACCTGGTGGCCGGCGGCCCGACCCAGCACAACGAGCTGAACCAGGGTGACCATCTGGCGATCAAGGCCCGCAACACGAACATCAAGCTGATCTGGGTGGTGGCCGGGGCCAACGGCGACGGCACGATCCAGTTCGGCCCGGTCGCCACCGACTGCGCGCTGCGCCGGGTGCTGTTCCAGGGCCCCTGCTGGCCGACGTACACCGACCAGTGGACCGTCCGCACCGACGGCAGCCGGCGCGCCGTCGAAGAGGCGTTGACCGACATCCGCCGGACCATGACCGGGGCCGGCTACCTGCGTTCCGACTACGAGCTGGTGCTGATGTCGTACTCCAGCCCGGCCAGCCCCGACGTCGAGGACAACCCGAACTTCCCGGGCTGGTACGCGGGCGGCTGCCTGCTCTATCTGGCCGACGCCGCGTTCGCCCGGAACAAGGCGGTACCGATGTTCGAGTCGGCGCTCCGGGCCGCCGCCGCCAACACCGGCACCCGCTATCTCGACGCGAGCCGCCTCTTCCACGGGCACGAGGTGTGCACCGACAGCACCTCCGTCCGGGGTCTCTACATCGAACTCGGCGTCTGGGACGAGAACGCGGCCCGCCAGTCCTTCCACCCCAACTACCGGGGCCACGGCATGTTCGCCCAGTGCATCACGCAGTTCTATGCCGCCGGCCAGGAACGGGGCACCTGCGTCGACCCGGCCAGCACCGGCAACGGCGTGCTCCAGTCCGGGCTGATGGAGTTCCGGCAGCTCCGCAACGCGGCCACCGGCACCTGCGTCGACGGCAAGGGCTACGACTCCCGCAACGGCACCGCACAGCAGTCGTACCGCTGCCACGGCGGACGCAACCAGGGCTTCTGGTACGACCAGGCCCGGCAGTCGCTGCACTCCGAGCTGTCCCACGACCGCTGCCTGGACGTCTCGGGTGGCACCCTGAGCTCGGGCACGACGGTGAACGTCCACGACTGCCACGGCGGCGTCAACCAGCGGTTCGTGCTCGCCGGCAACCAACTCCGGGCCGCCGGCAACACCAACCTCTGCCTGGCCTTCGACAATCCGCTGCTGGGTACGCCCCGACTGCGGCTGGCCACCTGTTCGAGCAGTTCACGGCAGCAGTGGTCGTTCGAGTCGCGGTCGTTCGCCAACCCCGTCGGGTACGGCCGCGACGACTTCATCGGATCGCGGGTCTACTGATCCCGCACCGGTGACGAGGGAGCGGCCGTCGACGGACGGCCGCTCCCCGCTCGTGACCGACACGCCGGTACCGGGGCGGCGTCGAACGGTGGCCGGCACCGCAGCAGCGGACCGTCGGGCGTCAGCGGGCGACGGCGGGATGCAGCGTGGCCGGCCGGACGGCGGTGGGCGTCTCGGCGACGGTGGCCACGACCCGGGGCAGCGCACTGCGCACCCGGGTGCGGAAGGCGTGGTTGAGTAGCGCGTCGAGCTGCCACACCTGCTTCGGGAACTGGGTGCGGACCAGGAACCGCTCACGGATCCCGTCGATCGCGGTGGCGGCCAGCTCCACCGAGTGCAGCCGTGGGTCGGGGCTCCAGGTGACGTGGCTCAGCTCGCGCAGTTCGGCGTTGAGGTGCAGCCGCAGGCGGTGCAGCACCGGCGTCTGCCGGGTCACCACCAGCCGCCGGTGGGTGAGTAGGAGAAGGTAGTCCCCGGACATCGGCCGATCGGGTCGGCTGCACCGGGTGACCAGGATGGTGGCGTCGCCGGAACCCACACAGCGACGGAACACCGGCATGTGGCGCGTGGCGGTCTGCACCGCCAGGCCGGCCTCGGAGGCGGCCGGGAGGAACGTTCGGGAGAAGACGTCCATGACGTGCCCAACGACGATGTTCGCTGGGTGACGTGGCTCACGGACATGCTTTTTGCAAATTCCACGTTACGTCTTGCAGCCCCGCCGAGCCCCTCGGCGGGCGTCCCGTGACCGGCTCAGGCGAACTCGGTGACCAGCAGTTCGTCCAGCCAGCCGGGCACGCTGGCGGCGAACTCGGCGCGCCTCGGGTCGGTGGTGTCCAGCGCCCGACGCCAGGACAGCGCCCGGCTGACCATCGTCACCCCGGCCGCGACCTCGGCGAGCCGGAGCAGGGTCGACCGGTCACCGCGATCCGTCCACGGCTCCAGGTACGCGTCGCGCAGCCGATCCAGCGCCGGGTCCCCGGCGTCGAGACCGCTGACGTACGCGACCGATCGCAGCGTCACCAGCAGCGTGCCGAACGGGTGCGCCACCGACGCGTCACCCCAGTCGAAGAACCGGTGGCCGTCGCCGGTCGCGAAGACGTTCCCGTCGTGCAGGTCGTCGTGCTGGACAGTGGGCCCGATCAGGCCGTCGGCCAGCAACCGGCACCGCTGCGCGTACTCCGGCAGCAGGGACCGCAACCGGTCACGCGCCTCGGTGGTGAGCCCGTCCGGGGTGTCCAGCAGCAGAGCCGCGTCGTCGTCGAGCAACTCCGTGAGATGCGCCGGCAACGCCGCCGGCCGATGATCGGGTACGCCGAGGGCGAGCAGTTCGTCGACGTGCGCGGCGGTGGCCCGTTGCAGCTCGGCGTACTCGGGCAGGATCCGTTCCCACCGGGCCGGGTCCGGCGCGCCGGCCAGCGCCTCACGTAGCGTCGCGCCGCCGTGCGGCCACAGCGCCCAGCGCCGCCGGGTGTCCACCGCGATCGGGTCGAGCACCCGTCCGGGCGCCAGCCGGGCCAGCGCGGCGGACAGTGCCGTCTCGAAGCCGGTCCCCGCCGCGTTCGCCTTGAACCACACGTCACCGGCGTCGGTCGGCACCCGCCAGATCAACGCCCACGGCCGGACGCGCGGCTCGACCGGGCCGGTGATCCGCTGCCCGGTGCCGGCGAGCGCCTCGGCCACCCATTCCCACGCGGCGGCGCGCCACGTGCGGTCGTCCCAGTCGGTGTGCGATGCGGTCGCGGCGGTCACGAGGGCACGCTAACCTCCGCCGGAGTCGGCCCGCGACGGGTTTACGGCGTGCGGGTCAGAGCAGCTCGACGATGGTGGCGTTGGCCATCCCGCCGCCCTCGCACATGGTCTGGAGGCCGTAACGCACCCCGTTGTCGCGCATGTGGGCGAGCATCGTCGTCATGATCCGGGCACCGGACCCGCCGAGCGGATGCCCCAACGCGATGGCACCACCCCGCGGGTTGAGCCGCTCCGGGTCCGCCTCGGTCTCCGCCAACCAGGCCAGCGGCACCGGGGCGAACGCCTCGTTCACCTCGTACACCCCGATCTCCTCGATGCCCAGCCCCGCGCGGCGCAGCGCCTTCGCGGTGGCCGGGATCGGCGCGGTGAGCATGGTGACCGGGTCGTCGGCGGCGACCACGGCGGTGTGCACCCGGGCCAGCGGACGCAGGCCGTGCCGGCTGGCCCACTCGCTGGTGGTGACGGCGAGCGCCGCCGCGCCGTCGGAGATCTGCGAGGCCGAGCCGGCGGTGACCACGCCCTCCGGGTGGAACGGGGTGGCCAGTTCGCCGAGCTTCTCCAGCGAGGTGTTCCGGCGGATGCCCTCGTCAGCGGTGAACTTACCGCCGTCGGCCAGCGGCACCGGGGCCAGCTCGGCCTCGAACGCCCCGGCGTCCTGGGCGGCGGCGGCCTTCTCGTGGCTGGCCAACGCGAACTCGTCGAGCTGGGTCCGGGACAACCGCCAGCGGCGGGCGATCAGCTCCGCACCGACGCCCTGGTTGAACGGCAGCGCCGAGTCCTCCGCGACCCCTTCGACGCCTTGGTAGCGGGCCAGGATCTGGCCGCTGAACGGCAGTCCGCCCGCCGCGCTGGACCCCATCGGGACCCGGGTCATCGACTCGACACCGCCGGCCACCACCAGGTCGGCCTGCCCGGAGAGCACGGTGGCGGCGGCGAAGTGCAGGGCCTGCTGGCTGGAGCCGCACTGCCGGTCCACCGTGGTGCCGGGCACCGACTCGGGCCAGCCGGCCGCGAGCACGGCGTTGCGCGCGACGTTCCACGACTGCTCGCCGACCTGGGAGACGCAGCCCCAGACCACGTCGTCGACGAGCGTCGGGTCGATGCCGGTGCGTTCGGCGAGGGCGCGCAGCACGTGTGCCGACAGGTCCACCGGGTGGATCGTGGCCAGGCTGCCCTTGCGCCGCCCGACCGGGGTACGCACCGCGCCGACGATAACCGCGTCACTCATGTCTACTCCCCGGTAACTTGGGCTGCTCCCGATCCTACGCCGCCGCCCCGGCGACGTCGTCGCCCGTGGGCACCGGCATGCCGGTCACCCGCCGCGCTGGCATGCTGGTCGGGTGACGTTCGAGACGGTCGCCCGCCAGTGGCGGGTACGCCCCGCCCTGCCGATCCTCAAGCTGGCCGGCGCGGTCGGCGTACTGGCCCTGGGACTGCTGCTCGCCGACGGTGACCTGCTCCGGCCGGCACTCGGCGTGCTGGCCGGCGCGGCCCTCGCCGCCTGGGGCGTACGGGACCTGGTCGCACCGGTCCGTCTCGCCGTCGCACCGGACGGCGTCACCGTGCCGACGGGGTGGTGGACCGCGCGACGGCACCTGCCCTGGTCGACGATCGAGACCATCGAGGTGAACCGCCGAGCCGGGCGCGGGGGGAGCGGGCCGGTGTTGGAGATCGATGCCGGCGAGTCGCTGCACCTGTTCACCCGGCAGGACCTCGACGCCGACCCCGACGAGGTGGCCGACGCTCTGCGGGCCGCCCGCCCGACGACCGCCTGACCCCTCAGCCGAGCAGGGTGAAGGTGCGGAACAGGGCCAGCACCAGCAGCACCACCAGCAAGAACGCGCCACCGGTCGCCTGCACCAGCGTCCGGTGGGACCGGGGTGCGTACGCCAGCACCAGCGCCATCAGCGCGCCGAAGACCAGACCGCCCAGGTGACCGGCGATCGAGATCTGCGGCACGGTGAACGTGAAGATCAGGTTGATCACCAGGATCGGCACGATGGCCGAGGTGTCCCGACCCAGCCGCCGCATGATCACGAAGGTCGCCGCGAAGAGGCCGAAGATGGCCGTCGAGGCACCGGCCGACATCTGGTTGGGCGCGCTGAACACGTACACGGCGACGTTGCCGCCGAAACCGGCGATGAAGTAGAGCGCGATGAAGCGCAGTGGCCCGAGCACCGCCTCCAGCGAGCGACCGAGGACCCAGAGCGCCCACATGTTGAGCAGCAGGTGCACCACGCCGTAGTGCAGGAACATCGCGGTGACCAGGCGATACCACTGGCCCTCGGCGACGCCGCCGATGCTGCCGTCGAGGAACATCGCCCGACCGAGCACCGCACCCCACTCGGTCAACGGGGTGCTCCCGCCGAGCAGACCGCCGAAACCGGTGCCGCCGGCCGCCGCGTCCCCGCCCCGGTCCGAGGCGATGGAGATCAGCATCACCACGAGGTTGATGCCGATCAGCGTCTTGGTCACGTACCCGAGCCGACCGGTCTCGCCACCACCGAAGGCGGTGCGCGCCGGGCGTACGCTCCGACGTCCCTGCGCCACGCACTCCGGGCACTGGAACCCGACCGACGCCTCGTTCATGCAGTCCGGGCAGATCGACCGGTCGCACCGGGTGCACCGGACGTACGTCTCCCGGCCCGGATGGCGGTAACAGACCGGGGTGGTCGGCGGGGATTCGCTCACCGGGTGCCCCAGGTGCCCGAGCGCTCAGTCATGCGAGCAAAGGTACCTCGGCCCACCGATCGGACGGGTCAGGCGACCGTCCGGCCGGTCGGTGCCCGCCGCGCCCAGGCCCGGGCGGCGGGCACCACCTGTGGCGGCCGGTGTCAGGCCGGCTGCCGCTCGATCTCGACGCGCTCGATGACCACGTCCTGCAGCGGCCGGTCGCTCGGACCGGTCGGCGTGTTGGCGATCGAGTCGATCACCTTCGCGGACTGCTCGTCGGCCACCGCACCGAAGATGGTGTGCCGGTTGTTCAGGTGCGGGGTCGGCGCGACCGTGATGAAGAACTGCGAACCGTTGGTGCCGGGCCCGGCGTTCGCCATCGCCAGCAGGTACGGCCGGTCGAACCGCAGCTCCGGGTGGAACTCGTCGGCGAAGGTGTAACCCGGGCCACCGCGACCGGTTCCGGTCGGGTCGCCCATCTGGACCATGAAGCCGCTGATCACGCGGTGCGAGATGGTGCCGTCGTAGTACGGGCTGTTGCCCGGCTTGCCGGTCCGCGGGTCGGTGTACTCACGCGTGCCCTCGGCCAGGTCGACGAAGTTACGCACCGTCTTCGGCGCGTGGTTCGGGAAGAGTTCCAGCCTGATCGGGCCGGCGTTGGTGTGCAAGGTGGCGTAGACAGCCTCGGCCACGGGTACTCCTTACTCGTTGGTCAGTTCCTTGCGGATCCTCCCATGTGCCCGATCTGGACATGCGGAGGCATCCGAAGGTGGAGGATGAGACGAAGCAACTCCCAGGAGGTGGGACCGTGTTTGGAATCGGGCGCCGCAGGACTGAGGGGCAGTTGGCCCGGGCCGAGCTCAACCAGGGGATCGGTCACCTGAGGCTCGCCGCCACGCACGCGGCGAAGGGAGCCGGGTCCACTGTCGGCCCGCGCGTCCAGACGGCGCGTGACGCGGTGGCACCGACCGCGATGCTGGTCCGGGACCGTGCCGCGAGTGGCCTCGCCACCACGGCCGCCGCGATGGCACCGCTGGCGCTGGCCGTGCGCCACGCACAGGCCGAGGCCGCCGGTCGGGCCGCGTCGGGCAAGAAGGTCGTCGCCAAGCAGGCCGCGGCCGCCAGGAAGGTCAAGGCGAAGAACATGAAGAAGATGAAGCGGAAGAAGTCCCGCCGCAGCGGGACCATGCTGGCCGGGATGCTCGCCGCCGGCGTCGTGGCCGGGCTGGCCGGTGCGATCGCCCTGCGACGTCACCGCGAACAGCAGGAGTGGACCGAGTACGACGCGACCACCGCGCTGGAGCCGATGCACGAGGAGGTGGAGACCATCGAGGTGCGTACGGCCGCCCCGTCGGGCGTCGCGAAGGCGTCGACCGGAGCCGGCAGCTCGGCAGTGGTCTCCGGTGACAGCGCGTCGACCACCGCGCCGCCGAAGCCGTCCCCGGTGACGCCGACGGACAAGGTGCCGTCGGTCGCCGAGGGTGCACGGACCACCAGCGGTCGTCCCGCCGACGACCTGACCACCGCCCTGAGCAAGGCGCCCAGCAAGTCCAACGGGCGCGCCTGATTTCGCGGTCCCGCCTCCGCCCCGCCACCTCGGCGGGGCGGGCGGGCTGCGGGTTCAGAGCCAGTCGTTACGGCGGAACCACCGGTAGAGCGTCAGCGAGATGGTGAGCATCAACGCCAGGACCACCGGATAGCCGTACACGATCTTCAACTCGGGCATGAACTCGAAGTTCATGCCGTATATCCCGGCGATCGCCGTCCACACCGCCGCGATGGCGGCCCAGGCGGCGATCTTGCGCATGTCGTTGTTCTGGTCGACGGTCACCTGGGCCAGTCGGGCCTGCAGGATCGAGTTCAACAGGTCGTCGTACGAGTTGACCTGCTCGACGGTGCGGCTGAGGTGGTCCTGCACGTCGCGGAAGTAGCGGCGGACCTCCTTGGGCACCTCGCGGTTCATCTGGGCGGTGAGCGCGAGCAACGGCCGCTGCAACGGCATCACCGCCCGCTTGAACTCCACCAGCTCCCGCTTCATCTGATAGATCCGCTGGATCCGGCCGCTGGCCTGCCGGTCGAAGACCTCCGTCTCCAGCACGTCCATGTCGTCCTCAAGCTGGTCGGCGACCTCCAGATACAGGTCGACGACCCGGTCGGTGATCGCGTACGCGACCGCCCAGGGACCGTGCAGCAGCAGCTCCCGTCGGGCCTCCAACTCCTCGCGGACCGGCGCCAGACGGCAGGCGTCCCCGTGGCGGACGCTGATCAGGAAGTGCGGGCCGATGAAGAGCATCACCTGCCCGGTCTCCACCACGTCGGTCTTCTCGGTCAGCTCGGTGTGCTCGCAGTAGCGCGCGGTGCGCAGCACCAGGAAGCTGACCTCGCCGAAGCGCTCCAGCTTGGGCCGCTGGTGCGCCTTGACCGCGTCCTCCACGGCCAGCTCGTGCAGCCCGTAGGTGGCGGCGATCTCGCTCATCTCGGCCAGCTCCGGCTCGTGCAGGCCGAGCCAGACGAAGCCGTTCTCGGCTCGCCGCGCCTCGGCGAACGCCTCGGCGTAGCCGCAGTCACCGCCCTGGCGTCGCCCGTCGAGATAGAGCGCGCAGTCGACCACCGCACTCCGCCGGGGACCCGCCGGGGCCTCCACCCGCTGGGACCCGTCCGGGTTGAGCCGGCGGGTCACCGCGCGTACCGGCGACCAGGCGCGGGCTCGCGGCGACCGGGCTAGCGGCGGTGGAACCGGCTGGGGGTCGGTCTGGTCGCGACCGGTGGGGGCAGTGCCCTCCCGCTGCATCCGCTCCGTCATCACGCCCCCCGTCCGCGCTCGGCTGCGGCTTGCAGGGTACGCCGCCGTACCGATCATGGCGGTGGCACGGCGGCGGAGGGGTGGCGCCGGACGGACCGGATCGCATCGGGGGGGGGTGAGGGGGCGATCCGGCCCGCCCGGCGCCGTTGGGGCGGGGGGTTGTGCTGGCCGCGTCACACCACACCGAGGGCGGCCGGGCCGCACCGCGACGTCGGCGTCACGCCGGCCGGAACCGGCGTGACCTGCACTACATGTGGTGTAGGACGCTCGCAGCATTGTGGGCCGCCAGTCGCCACAGCGGGAGTCCCGGGCACGCCGGTATCGCCATTCTGTCGGAAACCCGACAGATTTTCACCCCCGAACGGCCTCCATCGCCTCGGCCAGCCGCCGGACGCCCTCGTCGATGCGGTCGGCGGTCACCGCCGAGTACGCCAGGCGGAGTGCGTGCCGGCCACCGTCCACCACGAAGTCGCTGCCCTTGACCACCGCGACGCCGCGCTCGGCCGCCGCCGGGGCGAGCTTGTCGACGAGGACGTCCTCGGGCAGCTCGACCCAGAGGAAGTAGCCGCCGTCCGGCTCCACGAAACGGGCCTCGGGGATGTGCCGCCGCAGCGACTCGGCCAACGCCCCGGCCCGCTCGCCGAGCGCCGCCCGGACCGTCTCGATGGACCGGGCGATGTCGCCGGAGACGCAGAACTGATGCACGATCGCCTGCGCCACCATGCCCGGCGAGATGTAGAGGTTGGTGGCCTTCTTCGCGATGTCGGCGATCAGGTCGGCCGGACCGACCAGGTAACCGACCCGGACGCCGGGGCAGACCGTCTTGGTGAAGCTGGAGGCGTGCACCACCACGTCCCGGGTGTCCATCGACAGCATCGACGGCAGCGGCTCGCCCCGGAACCGGACGTCCGCGTACGGGTCGTCCTCGAAGATGGTGAAGCCGTACTCGGCCGCCAGGTCGAGCAGCTCACGCCGCTTGCCCTCGGAGAGCGTCACGCCGGCCGGGTTCTGGTAGTTCGGGATCACGTGCGCCAGGCGCGGCCGCACCCCGGACTCCAGCAGCTTGCGCAGCTCGGCGGTGTCCAGGCCGTCCGGCTGGATGGTGACGCCGTGCACCTCGGCACCCATCTGCTGCAGGTTGAGCAGAGTCCGGTCGTAGGTCGGCCGCTCCACCACCACCGCGTCACCCGAGCGGACCAGGTGGTCGAAGAGGAAGGCGTCCGCCTGCAACGAACCGTTGGTGATCAGCACCTGCTCGGCCGTTACCCCGTGCTTCTCCGCGACCCACTGGCGCAGCGGCAGGTAGCCGACGGAGGTGCCGTACGCGGTCACCCCGGCGGGATCGGCGTCGAACGCACGGACGGCGGCGGCCTTGAGCCCTTCGACATCGACGATGTCCAGAGAGGGGGCGCCACGGGCAAAGGAGATCAGCTGCTCGGCGGTCATGGCTGTTCAGCGTACGGGCGGCGGCCGGGTGAACGCGTACGGCACGGCGATGTCCGCATCCTGAGCCACCGAGTCGGGTGAACCGGTGCGGACCGGGCGTCCGGCCCGCGCAGACCGACCGAGTAGCAGGTCAGGCCGGACGACGGATCAGGCCGCGACCGCCTGGGGCGCGGCGGTGAAGGCGGGCTCGTCGGCGAGCGACCGGTCCGGGGCCTGCTGGCGGGACAGTCCGGCCACGTGCAGGCCGAGCAGCGCGATCAACTGTCCCCAGTCGAAGTAGGACCGCCAGGCGGCGATGCGGCCCCGGCGTACCCGGACCATGTCCACCACCTCCCAGGAGACGGTGCGTCCGGTGGGGGCCACCGTGCCGAACGGGGTGTGCAGCACACCGGTGTGAGTGCCGGTCAGCCGCTGCTCGACCGCCGCCCCGCCGGCCGTACGCACCGAACCCAGCACGTCGAGCCGCAGGTCCGGGAAGGCACCCGTCCAGGTACGCAGCAGGGCGGGCAACTCCACCGGCCGGACCGTCACGCCGGGCATCGCGTAGTACCCGTCCGGGGCGTACAGGTCGGGGAGTCTGGCCACGTCCCGTCGCAGGAGCATGGCGTACTGCTGCTCGACCAACTGGTCCGCGCCGCGCATGTCGACCTCCTCGCGTGCGCGTCTCGGCCCGCGCCCGCACCGAATCCATACCCCCGGTCCGGCCGGTCCACACCAGCGGACAAGTCCGCCCGAGCGGACATCGCCGCAGCTCGGCACCGGCGGCTACTGTTCTTCAGGTGTCCACCGAGCCGCTGCGCTGCACCGGAGCGCTGATCGTCGACCCCGCCGGGCGCATCTTCTTCCAACGCCGCTCGCCGCACCGCCGCCTGTTCCCGAACAGCTGGGACATCGTCGGCGGGCACCTCGAACCCGGCGAGACCGTCGAACAGGCACTGCGCCGGGAGGTCACCGAGGAGACCGGCTGGCGGGTCTCGGAGATCATCGCGCAGGTCGGCGAGTACCGGTACGTGGGCGACGACGGCCTGGCCCGGATCGAGAGCGACTGGCTCGTCCGGGTCGACGGCGACCTGACGGCACCGGTCCTGGAGGTCGGCAAGCACACCGAGTACCGCTGGCTCGGCCCGGCCGACCTCGACCTGCTCGACGAGGACCGCGACGTCAACGACGGACTGATCCGGCGGATCGCCGAACAGGCCTTCGAACTCCTGGGTCCGACCGGTTCGTGAGCGACAGCGTCGGGCTCGCCGCGCACCGGTACGTGGCGCTGGTCGCCCCCGTCCTCGACCGGGTCGTCCGCGCGGCGATGCAGGCCGGTCAGGACGGCGGCGGAGCGGAACTGAGCCAGCGGTACGGCGGCATGCCCGCCACCAGCTTCCTGGTGGAGATGCGGACCCGCCTGGCTGCCGGTGGCACGGTCGACGGTGCCGGATTCGCCGCGATCATCCGGTACCGGGACCCGATCGCCTGTCAACGGGCGCTGGACCGGCACGTCGCGTACGGGATGATCCACCGGCGACCGGACGGCGGACTCACCGCCACCGAACGCGGCACGGCGTTCCTGGCCGAGCTGTACCAGGTGCACGCCGAGGTGACCGAGGAACTCTGGGCCGGCCACGACGACCGGGTGCAGCGGCTGACCGAGACCGCCGGGCGGCTGCTGACGGCTGCCCTGGCGCCCCGAGGCGACGAGCCGGTGCCCAGCCCCGGCGCATTCGACGCGGTCGCCCCACCGTACGAGCCGGACGGCACCCCGTCGGGCGTGTTGCTGCTCAACCGGCTCGGCACGCTGCGGTACCACCGGGCCGACGCGCACACCGACGCCTGGACGGCCGCCGGACACACCCCGTCGAGCATCGCCGACCTGACCGACGGGGCGCAGTGGCAGGCCATCGAGCTGGAGACCGACCGGCGGGCAGCCGGCCCGTACACGGCGCTGACCGCCGAGGAGCGACTGACCTTCCTCGCCGACCTGGCGGCCCTGCCCGGCTGACCCCCGACAGCCGGTCAACGTGCGGCGCTATCCTCCTTCGGTGAACGCCGTGAGAACAGGGACTGATGTCGGCATGGTCGGGATGGTGCTGGCGGCCGGGGCCGGGCGCCGCCTGCGCCCGTACACGGACACGCTGCCCAAGGCGCTGGTCCCGGTGGACGGCGAGATCACCATCCTCGACATCGCGCTGCGCAACCTCGCCGAGGTGGGGCTGACCGACGTCGTCGTGGTGGTCGGCTACGCGGCGGACACCGTCCGCGAACGCCAGGCCGACCTGGAACGCCGCCACGGAGTGACGCTCACCCTCGTGGACAACGACAAGGCCGAGGAGTGGAACAACGCGTACTCGCTCTGGCTGGCCCGCGACTGGTTCGCCCGGGGCGTACTGCTGGTCAACGGCGACACCGTGCACCCGGTGAGCATCGAGAAGACGCTGCTGGCCGAGCGTGGGCCCGGCGTGCTGCTCGCGGTCGACACCCTCAAGCCGCTGGCGGAGGAGGAGATGAAGACCACCTTCGACGCCGCCGGCCAGCTCACCCGGATCACCAAGCTGATGGACCCGGCCGACGCGTACGGCGAGTACATCGGCGCGACGCTGATCGAGCCGCAGGTGGCCGGAGCGCTCGCCGACGCGCTGGAGGCGACCTGGCGACGCGACCCGAACCTGTACTACGAGGACGGATACCAGGAGTTCGCCGAGCGGGGTGGCGAGGTACGCGCCGCACCGATCGGTGACGTGTCCTGGGTGGAGGTCGACAACCACGACGACCTGGCCCGGGCGCGGGAGATCGCGTGCCGTTACTAGCGCGCACCGTCACCACACCGCTGTCGATCGAGGTCCGCCGAGGGGCGGTGGCCAACCTCGGCGTGCTGCTGGCCGACCGGCGGATCTCCGGTGGTGGCGACGTCGCGGTGGTGGTCGGCCCCGGACAGGGCGAGAAGATCGCCGACCTGTGCCGGCCCTCACTCGGCTCGGCCGACATCTTCACGGTGACCGGCGGCACCGTCGACTCCGCGCAGGAGCTTGGCGACCAGCTCCGGCGCCGGCACTACGACGCGGTCGTCGGCATCGGCGGCGGCAAGACCATCGACACCGCCAAGTACGCCGCCACCCGTTACGCCATCCCGATGGTCACCGTGGCGACGAGCCTCGCCAACGACGGCATCGCCTCCCCGGTGGCGTCGCTGACCCACGAGGGCGGCAAGGGCTCGTACGGCGTGCACATCCCGATCGCCGTCCTGGTCGACCTCGACTTCGTGGAGAACGGGCCGGACCGGCAGACCCAGGCCGGCATCGGCGACGCGGTGAGCAACCTGAGCGCCTGCGCCGACTGGGAACTGGCCCACCGGGTACGCGACGAGCCGATCGACGGGCTCGCCGTGACGCTCGCCCGGACCGGTGCCGAAGCCCTGGTCAACCATCCCGGCAAGATCACCGACGACGCCTTCCTGACCACGCTGGCCGAGGCACTCATCCTCGGCGGGATCTCCATGTCGATCTGCGGCTCCAGCCGCCCGGCGAGCGGTGGCGACCACGAGATCTCGCACGCCATCGACCACCTCTACCCGGGCACCGGCTCGCACGGCGAACAGGTCGGCCTGGGCGCGTTGTTCTGCACCTTCCTCCGGGGCGACCTGGAACGCTTCGGTCAGCTCAGCACCTGCCTGCACCGGCACGGCCTGGCCGTCCGGCCCGACGAGCTGGGCCTCACCGACGAGCAGTTCGTCGAGGCGGTCGCCTTCGCGCCGCGTACCCGACCGGACCGCTACACCATCCTCGAACACCTCGCGTTGTCCGCTGACGACATCCGGACCCGGCTGGGAGACTACGTTGACGCCCTCCGTGAGCACCTTGGCTGAGCCTTCGCACCCCACGGTCGCCGACTTCCACCGGGTGAACCGGGGTGGCGGTCTGTTCAGCGAGTCCGTGAGCCAGTGGATCGGCGCCGTCTTCGCGCTGGTCGCCCAGCGGCTCGGACTCCGCCCCACCGCGCTGACCATCACCAACCTGGTACTCGGTCTGGCCACCTCGGTCACCGTGGTCGCGCTCGCCGGTCCGGTCGCCGCCGGTGACGTACCCGCCTGGGTCGTCGGGTTGCTCGCGCTGCTCGGCTGGCAGATCGCGTACGCCCTGGACTGCGCCGACGGACAGCTCGCCCGGGTGACCGGTCAGGGCAGCGCGGCCGGGGCCCGGGTCGACGTGCTCTGCGACGTGGCGGCCCAGATCGCCCTGGTCGCCGCGCTCTCCGCGACCGCCGTGGCGCAGGTGCCGTCGACGCCCGTGTGGTTGGTGGCGGCCTTCGCGGGCACCTGGATGGTCAACCTGGTGACCTCGGTGATGCAGTCCGGCCCGAACGCCGCCAGCATGGTCACCTCCACCAGCCTGCCGGTCCGCCTGGTGAAGCTGGTCCGCGACTACGGCGCAGTGATCTTCGTAGCCGCCCTGGTGCTGGCCTTCGCTCCGGCGCTCGTCTTCTGGGTCGTGGTCGCCTTCACCGTGGTGAACGGCGGCTTCCTGCTCGCCAGCATCGCCTTCTCCGCCCGCGCCTCCCTCTAACCGGCATGCAAGGAAGGGCACCTTATTAACGCCTCGTGCATAGCAGGGGTCCCCGATTAACGCAGCCTGCCCGGATTAGCGCTGCCTGCCGCCGGACCGCCTGACGGCTGCCGCCGGACCGCTGCCGGCGGACCGCTGCCGGCGGACCGCTGCCGGCGGACCGCTGCCGGCGGACCGCTGGCGCCGGGACCCGTGCCGAGCCCGTTACCTTTTTGATCGTCCCCAGCCGGGGACCCTCGGTCGCCCGGCCCGGTATGACTTCCTGCCCCTGTCGTACGCATGATCCGGGGGGTGT
>NZ_JBIANP010000022.1:0-27691 GCF_042874705.1 Micromonospora sp. NPDC003816 | reverse complement strand
CCGTCACCCGAAGCCGCCGGACCCGTCCCGGCCTGCCGCTCCCGCTTACGGACCCAGTTCCGCAGCGTCTCGTGACTCAACCCAAGCTCACGCGCGACCTGGTTGATCGGCCGCCCCGACGAACCGACCAGGTCAACCGCATCACGCTGAAACTCTTCCGTGTACTTCGATGGACGCCCCAACGGGGGCACCCCTTCCTCTGGACCAACGTCCAGTCTCAGGGTGTCCACATCTCAGGGGAAGCCCACAGCGCCGGCAGGCCCGCTCCGGCGGACACGAGCAGAGCCAGGGGTACGCCGACCGCGCGCCGCGCCGCGGGCCAGTCCGTCGGCGATGCGGCCGGTGCCGTCGGGGGCTGCCGCGCGTACCGGAGCAGGGCGAGGCAGGCCGCCGCGAGCGCGAACGTTGCGGCGGCGGGGGCGTCCACGCCCAGGCCGAGGGTGAGCAGGTGCGCGACGGCGGCGGTCACCACCGTGGGGGTGAGGTGCCGGGGCGCCGGGGCGGCGAGCGGTCGCAGCAGCACCGGTCCTGCCGTGGTGGCCGTGGCGGCGAAGGTGAGCAGCGCGGCGAACCCGGTGGCGGCCGGCGCGACGCCGCCGCCGTCCGTGGCGTGGCCCGGCCCCGCCGCCGGCAGCGTGGTCGCCACCCCGGTGAGGACCGCGCCGACGAGCCGCCCGGCCCGGCCGGGTGCGCCCGGGCGACAGCCGGCGGTACGCGGTGTCGTGGTGCGGTCGGGTACTCGTGGCTCCTCGGCTGTCACACGGGTTGATCGGCCGGGGCGGCGACCCGGGGTTACGTGTTGGCGGCGTACCAGTCGCCCCGGCCCTGCGGCAGCAGGTCGAGCATGTTCCACACCGGGGAGAGCAGGTCGATGCCGCGCTCGGCGCCGTCGTCGAAGTTGGCCGGCTGGCTGTAGAAGTGCCGGATGCCGTCGCCGTCGCGGACCAGTACGCTGACCATCGGGCGCTGGTCGCCGTTCGGGTGCTCGGCGCGCAGGTCGGCGTTGAAGTCGGTGCCGTGGCTGGAGAGCAGCCGCAGCCCGGCCCAGCCGCGCCGGGCGCCCCAGGCGCGCAGCTTCGCCGCCGGGGCCTTGCCGACCACCACGAACGCGGTGTGCTGCTGGAGATGGTGGGCGACGCCGTGGAATCCATCCACCCACAGTGAGCACATCGGGCAGGCGGCGTCGGCCTCCGGGTGGAACATCAGGTGGTAGACGACGAGTGTGCGGTGCGCGCCGAAGAGTGCGGAGAGCCGGACGGGGCGCAGCGGGCCGGGCGCGGTCAGGTCGGCTGGTCCCTCGGTGAACGCGACGTCGGCCACCGGTGCGCCCAGCGGCAGCTTCCGCCGGGCGACGGCGACCTGTTCGACCTGGTTACGCAGGGCGGCGTTCGGCCTCGGCGAGGCGCTGCCGAGCCGCCACGTACGCGGCGTCGGCGCCGTCCGGCCACATCGGCAGCGGAGTCGACCCGCTCGCGTCGTCAGTCATCCTCTCGTCCTTCCTCGACCCGCGCTTACGCTGGCCATCCGCTATAGAATATAAAAGTGAACGGCGGGTAGGTGTCGACAAAGGGGGTACGCGTGACGGAGACGACCGCGCCACCGTGGCTGCCGCAGCACGACCGGCTCGCCACCGCCGACCCCGACGCCGACGTCCACAAGTGGCTCGCCGGCTGGCGTCGCCGGGCCCCGATGCGCGTGGACGTCGTGCCCCTGGCCGGCCTGCGCGGCTGGCGCCAAGACGCCGACACCGGAGTCCTGGCCCACCGCAGCGGCCGGTTCTTCCGGGTGGAAGGGCTCTCCGTGGAGGTGCCGGGCGCGGCCGTGCCCCGCTGGGACCAGCCGATGCTGCACCAGCCGGAGGTGGGCATCCTCGGTATGCTCGCCCGCCTCGACGGCGACACGCTGCGGGTGCTGGTGCAGGCCAAGGCGGAGCCCGGCAACCAGGACGGCCACCAGCTCGCGCCCACCGTCCAGGCCACGCGGAGCAACTGGACCGGCGTGCACGGCGGCCGCCCGGTGCCGTTCCTGCACCACTTCCGTGACCCGGACCCGCGCCGGGTGCTCGTAGACGTCCGTCAGTCCGAGCACGGGTCCTGGTTCCTGCGCAAACGCAACCGGAACATGGTGGTCCTCACCGACGAGGACATCGTGCCGCCGCCCGGGTTCCGCTGGCTCAGCCTCGCCCAGCTACACCGGCTCCTGCGCCACGACGATCTGGTCAACATGGACATCCGTACCGTGCTCTCGTGCCTGCCGGCAGAGCTGACGGCCCGGGCGGCCGGACCGGCCGGGGACGCCTTCACGGCCGCGTTGCGTCGCTCCTGCCGGCCCGGGCCGGGCAGCCGGCACCACACCGGCGCGCTGCTGCACTGGATCACCGACGTCCGCAGCCAGACCGAGGTGGGCGCCGACCGGACGGCGCTGCGCGGACAGGCGGCGTGGCATTTCGGTGAGGTCTCCCTGCGGCACGCCAGCGGGCTTTTCTTCGAGGTCATCGGCGTGGACGTGGACGCCGAGGGACGCGAGGTGGCGAGCTGGTCGCAGCCGGTGCTGCGGCCCTGCGGCCAGGGGGTGGTGGCGTTCCTGGCCACCCGCCTCGACGGCGTGCTGCACGTGTTGGTGCACGCCCGGGTCGAGCCGGGTTTCGTGGACGTGGTGGAGCTGGCGCCGACGGTCCAGTGCACGCCCGCCACGCTCGACTACCTGCCCGCGGCGGCACGTCCGCCCTTCCTGGACCAGGTGCTCGGCGCGCCGCCGGAGCGGGTCCGGTTCCGCGCGCTCCTGTCCGAGGAGGGCGGACGGCTCTACCGGGCCCGCAGCAGCTATCTCGTGGTGGAGACCGACGACGCGGACCTGGAGAGCGACCAGTACCGCTGGGTGACGCTGCACCAGCTCTCGGAACTGCTGCGGCACAGCAACTACGTGAACGTCTCGGCCCGCAGCTTGATCGCCTGCCTGCGCGGACTGCTGGACGCCGGCTGAGCGGGCGGACCCGGCCGCTCCCGGTCCGCCCGCCGCGTCGGCCCTCAGTCGCCGAAGCCGCTCGGGTGGGCGTCGCCGACCGCGTTGAGCAGCACACCCTGCTCCAGCAGCGCCTTGCAGGCGCAGAGCACCATGGTGAACCCGCCCATGGAGTCGATCGCCTTCGCCACGGCCTGGTCGGCGCTGCCGGCGAAGCCGGTCTCGGTGACCCGGACCAGCGTCGTGTCACCCTCGCCCGGCAGGAACCGCCATTCGAGCTGGGTAGGGGACTCCGGGTCCCACTCGGCCAGGATGCGGCTGTTCTCCTCGACGTCCTTGACCGTGACGACGGTGGAGACGCCGTACATCTCCCAGTCCCAGGTGACGGTGGCGCCGGGTTCGAGTCGGCCGCTACTCCTGGTGAACCAGAACTTCGTGGTCACCGCCGGGTCCACGAACGCCTGGAAGACCTCGGCGGCGGGCCTGCGGATGAGCATCTGCGCGGTGACGGCAGGCGGTTGAGTCAAACGGTCGCTGTCCACGGGGTAGCCGTGTTCCCTTCTCGTGTCATCGGCACTGCGTACAAACGGTGGCGGGGTCAGGCCCGCCGGCGGTACAGGAACATGGAGAGCGGCGCGAAGATCGCCACGAGTGCCGCGCAGCCGGCCAGCGCCGCGCCGACCTCACCGGCGGTCGCCGTGCCGTGGGCCAGGCCGCGCGCGGCGGTGACCGTCAACGCGAACGGGTTCAGGTTGACCACCGCCTGCAGCCAGCCGGGGAGCGTCTCCTGCGGCACGAAGAAGTTGCTCACGAACGACACCGGGAAGACGATCGCCTGGCACGCGCTCAGCGCGGCGGTCGGTGACTTCAGGGCGAGCCCGAAGACGACGTACACCCAGGAGAAGGAGAAGACGAACACCAGGGTGATCAGGATCGTGGCGAGGACGCCGAGCACGCCGCCGTCGGGCCGGAAGCCGACCGCGAGCCCGACCGCCACGGCGACCGCGCAGCCGACGACGTAGAGCACGTTGTTGCCGAGCAGGGTGCCGACGATCGCGGCGGGCCGCCAGATGGCGAGCGCGCGGAAGCGGTCGGTCACCTCCCGGGAGTTGTCCAGGTTGACCACCGCGCCGATCCGCATGCTGATCATGATTCCGGTGAACACCACGATGCCCGGGATGTAGAACTGCATGTAGCTCGACGTCGAACCGGCCAGGGCGCCGCCGAACAGGAAGCCGAAGACGAGCGTGAACATGACCGGCACGCCGAGTGCCTCGAGGATCTGCGTCGGGTCGCGGCGTACCTTCTGCACCGCCCGCCACGCGAAGGTCAGCGTGGACGACAGCGCGCCGGGACGCGCCGGTCGCGCCGCGGCTGGCGTCGAGGCGCCACGGCCGGTGCCGGCCTCCACCATGCTACTCACGCCGCCTCCTCCGTCTCGGTCCGCGAGCCGTCCGCCCGATGCCCGGTGAGGGCGAGGAACACCTGGTCCAGAGTGGCGTGACCGAAGGCGTACTCGGCCAGGCCGACGCCGGCCCCGGTGAGGGCGGCCAGCGCCCGGGTCGCCTCTTCCTCGGCCGCGACCTGCGCGGTCAGCTCCATCCGGTCGGAGCCGGCGTGCACCGCCGTGCCCAGCGCCTCCGCCAGCATTCGCTCGGCCGTCTCCCGCTGCCCGGCGTCGCGCAGCCGCACCCGCAGCACGCTCGCGCCGATCGACCGTTTCAGCTCCACCGGCGTGCCCTCGGCGATGACCCGGCCGTGGTCGACGACCGCGATCCGGTCGGCGAGTTGGTCGGCCTCGTCGAGATACTGCGTGGTGAGCAGGACGGTGGCGCCCTCGCCGACCATGCCCCGGACGAGTTCCCACACCTGGTTGCGGCTGTGCGGGTCGAGCCCGGTGGTCGGCTCGTCGAGGAACATCAGGTCGGGTGTCACGATCATGCTGCTGGCGATGTCGAGCCGCCGGCGCATGCCGCCGGAGTAGGTCCGGACCAGCCGGGCGGCCGCCTTCTCCAGGCCGAACGTGGCGAGCAGTTCCTCGGCGCGGCGGCGGGCCGCGCTCCAGGAGAAGCCGCGCAGCCGGGAGAGTAGGACGAGATTGTCCCGGCCGGACAGTTCCTCGTCGACCGAGGAGTATTGCCCGGTCAGCCCGATCCGGTCGCGGATCGCCCCGGCCTCGCGCACCACATCGTGGCCGAGCACGCGGACCTCGCCGCTGTCGGGCGGGACGAGCGTGGCGAGGGTGCGGACGATTGTCGTCTTTCCGGCGCCGTTGGGGCCGAGTACACCGAACACGCTTCCGGCCGACACGCGCAGATCGATCCCGTCGAGCGCGCGTACCTCGCCGTAGGATTTGCACAATCGAGTGATCTCGATGGCGAGAGTGTCGGTCTGCTGTGCGGACAAGCCAGCCGTACGCGACATTGTGTTCACAAACACATAGTAGCAGGACGTTTCGCCTCGGTCACGCTTCTTGGTCCGCCCGTCACGCGCGTTCCGTGCCAGGTGATCGTCGCATGGACACCCGTTGGTTGATATCTATATCATTCTCAAGTATCGACGTGTCGCCGAGAGTGGAGGAGCGGACGTGTCCACACGCGAGCTGACCGAAATCGACGAGGTAGCGGAGATCTACGACGACGGCGCATGGGCCGTCGAGGTGCTTGGCGGGAACATTCACTTCGGGTGGTGGGAGGACGACGACGACCGCACGCCCTTCCTGGAGGCCATCAACCGGTTCACCGACATCGTCGGTGACCGCCTCGGGCTGCGCCCCGGCGAGCGGCTGTTGGACGTCGGCTGCGGCGCCGGTGAGCCGGCCATCCGGCTCGGCCAGCGCAGCGACGCCGACATCACCGGCATCACCAACAGCGCCGAGCACCTCAAGCGGGCCCGGGAACGGGTCAACGAGTCGGGGCTGCGCGGCCAGGTCCGCTTCGAACTCGGCGACGCCGCCGCGCTGAGCTACCCGGACGCCTCCTTCGACAAGGTACTCGCCTTTGAGTCCCTGGTGCACGCGCAGGACCGCCGGCAGTGGCTCGCCGAGATCCGCCGCGTGCTCAAGCCCGGCGGCCGGCTCGTGCTCACCGACCTCGCCGAGGACGCCCCGCTCACCGAGCGGGACCGGCAGATCCTCACCGATTTCACCCTCGCTCCGCCCGGCCCGCCGATGGCCGCGTTCGACCTGGTCCGCGACTCCGGATTCGTGGTTGACGAGTTCCTCAGCTGCGGCGACAAGATCAGCCGTTCGTTCCCCGCGTACCACGAGCGGGTGCAGCAGCGCCGCGACACGCTCGCCGCCGCGCACGGTGCCGAGAGGATCGACGCCTTCCTCGCCGAGATGCCGGCCGTGCTGGACGTCCTGCGCACCAAAGTCGGCTGCGTCGTCATCGCCACCCACAAGCCGCGCTGACCCGCCCGGCGGCGCACCGGCGTTCGGAAGGAGAAGGCAGATGACCGCCCCCGCCGTCACCGGCTGCCGGATCTGCGGCGGCCCGGTGACCGAGATGCTCGACCTCGGCCGCCAGCCCCTCTCCGACGCGTTCCCCCGCCCGGCCGACCTCGACGACGAGTTCTTCTACCGCCTTGCGGTGGGCCGGTGCGCCGCCTGCACGATGGTCCAGCTCGTCGAGGAGGTGCCGCGCGAGCGGATGTTCCACCACGACTATCCGTACCGCTCGTCGCTGTCGTCGGTGATGCGCGCGCACTTCATCGGCACCGGGCGGGAACTGCTCGCCACCGAGCTGACCCGGCCCGGCGCGTTCTGCGTCGAGCTGGGCAGCAACGATGGGGTGATGCTGCGGACCGTGGCCGCGGCCGGCGTACGCCACCTCGGCTTCGAGCCGTCCACCGGCGTGGCCGAACTCGCCCGCCGGCAGGGCGTACGGGTGCGTACCGACTTCTTCGAGGAGAGAACCGCCGCCGACGTGCTCGCCGCCGACGGGACGGCCGACGTCATCTACGCCGCCAACACGATCTGCCACCTGCCCTACCTGGACTCGGTGCTGCGCGGCGCGCGGCTGCTGCTCGCCCCCGGCGGCGTCTTCGTCTTCGAGGACCCGTACCTCGGCGACATCCTCGCCCGGACCGCCTTCGACCAGATCTACGACGAGCATTTCTACTACTTCACCGCCCACTCGGTGAAGGCCGCCGCAGCCCGCTTCGGGCTGGAGTTGGTCGACGTACGCCGGCTGCCCGTGCACGGCGGCGAGGTGCGCTACACGCTCGCCCACACCGGTGCGCGTACCCCGTCCCCCGCCGTCGCCGACCTGGTGCGCCAGGAACGGGAGCAGGGCGTGACCGGGGTGGAGGCGCTGCGCCGGTTCGCCGCCGCCGTCGCGCGTAGCCGGGCCGATCTGGTGGCGCTGCTGCGCTCACTCAAGGAGGAAGGCCGGACAGTCGCCGCCTACGGGGCCACCGCGAAGAGCGCCACCGTCACCAACTACTGCGGACTCGGGCCGGAGCTGATCTCGTACGTCTGCGACACCACCCCGACCAAGCAGGGCCGGCTGACCCCGGGCGCGCACATCCCGGTCCGCCCGCCCGACGCCTTCTCCGACCCGTACCCGGACTACGCGGTGCTCTTCGCCTGGAACCACGCCGACGAGATCATGGCGAAGGAGACCGGCTTCCGGGCTGCCGGAGGCTGGTGGATCCACTACGTGCCCACCGTGCGCGTACGGTGACGGCATCGGTGGCGCGAGGCTTCTACCGCGCCAGATTCCCGGAGATTTACGACCTGGTGATACGGCACCGGGGCCGCGACCACACCGCCGAGGCCGCCACGCTTGCCCGGCTGGTCCGGCGCCGGAACCCGGCCGCCGCCTCGCTGCTCGACGTGGCCTGCGGAACCGGGCTGCACCTGGAACACCTGCGGACCCACTTCGCGCCGGTGACCGGCGTGGACCTGTCCACGGAGATGCTCGCCCGGGCCGGCGCCCGGGTGCTGGGCGTGGCCCTGCACGAGGGCGACATGCGCGAGCTGGACCTGGCCGCCACCTTCGACGTGGTGGTCTGTCTCTTCGCGGTGCCGCACCTGCGCGGCGCCGACGAACTGGACCGGACCGTGGCACGGCTGGCCGCCCACCTGACGCCGGGCGGCGTGCTGGCGGTCGAGCCCTGGTACACGCCGGAGACGTTCGTCCCCGGCTACGTGGCCCGCGACATGGTGCAGGAGC
Source organism: Micromonospora sp. NPDC003816 (assembly GCF_042874705.1). NCBI lineage: Bacteria > Bacillati > Actinomycetota > Actinomycetes > Micromonosporales > Micromonosporaceae > Micromonospora > Micromonospora sp. NPDC003816. Next base: position 19,553 of record NZ_JBIANP010000022.1, on the reverse strand, counting down.
AGGACCGGGTGGTGGTCCGGCTGTCCCACTCGACGTGGCTCGACGGCGCACGCGACCGGATCCGGATGACTGTGCACCAGGCGTACGCCGACCCGGAGGCGGGCATCTGGCACGACACCGCGACGACCGAGCTGACGCTGTTCCGGCCGGAGCACTTCGCCGCCGCGTTCGCCCGGGCCGGGCTCGCCGCCGCGCATGTCACGGCGTCGCCGTTCCGGTGGGGTCTGTGGATCGCCCGGCCCGCGGGTGCCCGGTGACCGGCGGCCGGCCACGCGCGGTCGTGCTGGGCGGCACCGAATTCGTCGGCCGTCACGTCGCGGACGCCTTCGTCGGCCGCGACGTGCTCCCTGTGGCCCGCCGCGCCCCGGCCAGCCCGCTTCGGCACCGGTTCACCGCGCTCGACCTCGGCGGCACCGACCCGGGCACGCTGGCGTGGCTCCTGGACGCCGAGGACCCGGTCGCCGTGGTCGACTCCACCGGCAGTAGTTGGGGACTGGACCCGGGCCGGACGGCCGAGTGCTGCACCCGGCTGGTCCATCTCGGCTCGGTGCGGGAATTCGGCCCGCAGCCGGCCGATCCGCGCCGTACGCCCACGCCGGACACCGCGTACGGCCGGGCGAAGCTCGCCGTGCTGGCGGCGGCCGACGCCGGTGACGTCGACGCGGTGGTGCTGTGCCTGGTGAACGTGTTCGGGCCGGGGCTTCCCGCGCGGCGACGCTCGGCCGGCGGCCCCGCCGCGACCTGCGCACGGCGGTCACCGACGTCTGGCACGACGAGCTGCTCCGGCACTCCGGCGACGGGGAGCCGACGGCGGTGTGCCGCCGCGTCAACGGGCGTCGTAGCGCCGGTCCGGGCGGCGAATCGACAGGTGGCGCGACCGGCGTCACCGGCTCGGCGGTTCGGCGTCGGCCGTGCCGCCTCCGTGATAGGGAGGGCAGGAGTCATGCGCGTACTGTTCATGCCGGGCCCAGCCATCGGCCACGCGTTCCCGCTGGTACCGCTCGGGTGGGCGTTCCGTGCAGCCGGGCACGAGGTCGTCTTCGTCACCGCCGGTGACGCGTTGGCGGTGGCCCGGGCCGGGCTGCCGGTCCTGGACGCCGTGCCTGGGCGGACCACCTCGGACATGCAGGCGCAGTTCGTCCGAGACGTGCCGCGCCTCTTCGAGCCCATCGGCGCCGACCCGATCGGTGGGATGGAGGAACGCAAGCCGTACATCGTCGCGGCCTGGGACCCGTTCGTGGACGCCCACGTCGCGCTCGGCGAATGGGTCCAGCCGGACCTGGTCGTGTACGACCCGATCTTCGCGGTCGGCCCGGTCGTCGCCGCCCGGCTGAAAGTGCCGGCGGTGGCGCACAGCCTCGGGCTGGCCCGGTTCACCCCTGACCTGCTGCGCGAGCTGCCCGGCGCGGTGGCGATGCGCCGGCACGGGGTGACGCTGCCCGAGGGCATCCGGACCGTCGACATCGCACCGCCCAGCCTGGTCGAGGGCGGGCCGGCCGAGATCTCCATGCGGTACGTGCCGTACAACGGCGGCGGGGTCCTGCCCGAGTGGTTGCGGGAGCCGGTCGCCCGGCCCCGGATCGCTGTCACCTTCGGCACGCTCGGCGGGCCGGACCGGTTCGTCGCCGGCATCGCGCGGGTGCTCGCCGCCGCTCCCGGGCTGGACGCCGAGTTCGTGCTGGCGATCGGGGAGTCGGCCGCTCCGGCCGACCTGCCGCCGAACGTGCGTACCACCGGCTGGGTGCCGCTGAACCAGTTGCTGCGCGGCTGCGCCGCCGCGATCCACCATGGTGGGGACGGCACGACGCTGACCTGCGCCGCGCTCGGCGTCCGCCAGCTGGTGCTGCCCGGCTCGCCGGACGAACTGGTCACCGGCGAGCTGCTGCGCGCCCGAGGGCTGGCGCACGTGCTGGACTCGGTGGACGAGCTGGACGCCGCCGCGATCGGCCGGCTGCTCACGGACACGGAGCTGGGCCGGGTGACCGGCGAGGTGCGGGCCGAGATCGCGGCGCTGCCGTCCCCGGCCGAGGTGGTGCCCCGGCTGGCCGCTCCGGCGTGAGCCCGGCGGTCCGGGCGCGCCGCGTACGGTCTCCGCGATTGCGGTTGCAGGTTCTCGCGCAGCGCGATGCCGTGCGGGTTGGTGCAGGTCGGCACCGGCAGCACCGGCTGGTCGGGACAGGAGACCGGATCCTGAGGGCCTGGTGACGTTCCGAAAAAGGGGGCACCGCAAGAATTGATAATCATATAGCAAACTGCGCTCGCGGGGATCTACCATCGCGGCATGGAGCCTTCCACGTTCAGCACCCCGGTCGGCGACTTCGCCGACCTCCGTGACGACTTCCTGCGGCTCACCACAGAGATCGGTTGGTGCGCGGTTGCCACTGTGGATGGACGCGGCCGGCCGCGCAGCCGGATCATGCACGTCTCCTGGGAGATCGGCGACGCCGGCCCGGCCGGCTGGGTCAGCACCACCCGCACCCCGGTCAAGACCGCCCACCTGGCCCGCAGCCCGTACGTCTCGTGCAGCTACTGGACCCCCGCGCACGACGCCGTCTTCGTCGACTGCCGCGCCACCTGGCTGGAGCCGGGCGACACCAAACGCCACGTCTGGGACATGGTCGCCGCCGAGGCGACCCAGCGTGGCTTCGACCCGTGCGCGGTCTGGCCCGACGGCCCCGCCGACGCCGGCTTCGAGGTTCTCCAGTTCGACCCCTGGCGGGTCCAGATCACCCTGCAGGACCTGGCCAACGGCCAGACCATCGGTTCGTCGCGGGTCTGGCACGCCGCCGGGCGGCCCGCGTCTACCGGCGCGCTGCTCTCCCGCTGATCCCGACCGGGCCGCCGCCGCACGACGGGCCGGCCCGGCACCGCCGGCGCGGCGAGCCGCGCGGCCCGACACCGAGGGAACGCACCATGACCACCACTTTGCGCACACCCGCGTCGGCGCCCGGCCGTCTGCCCGTGCTCGGGCACGGCCTGCAGATGAAACGACGACCCGCCGAGTTCCTGCTCGAACTCCAGTCCGGGGAGCCGGTCGTCACTATCGCGCTCGGCAAGCGCCCGGCGTACGTGGTCAACGACCCGACCCTGATGCGGGAGCTGCTGCGCGACGGCGACACCTTCGTCCGGGGCGGCCCGATGACCGACCGCTTCCGGTCCATGTTCGGCAACGGCCTGGGCATCTCCGAGGGCGAGTTCCACCGCCGGCAGCGGGCGCTCATCCAGCCCGCCTTTCATCGCAACAAGGTCATCCACTACACCGAGCTGATGAGCCGGACGGTCGCCGGCAAGCTCGACTCCTGGCGCGACGGCCAGCGTCTCGCGGTCGAGAAGGAGATGGACGAGCTGGCCCTCACCAATGTCGTCGAAGTCGTCTTCGCCGGTGACCGGCGCCTGGACCGCGCCCGGTTCATGGCCGCGACCACCACCGTGCTGGGCGGACTGTTCCGCCGGATCACCGACGTGACGGGCGTGCTGACCCGCCTGCCCACCCGGGCCAACCGCGACTACGACGCCGCGGCCGACTACCTGCGGTCCACCATCCGCCGGGTCATCGCCGAGTACCGCGCGGCCGGCACCGAGCACGGCGACCTGCTGTCGATGATGCTCTTCGCCCACGACGAGGACGGTCGTCCCGCGATGAGTGACGAGCAGGTCCACGACGAGGTGATGACGTTCTTCATCGCCGGCAGCAACACCATCGCCAACACGCTCTGCTGGGCGCTGCACCACGTCGGCGCGGACCCCGAGGTGCAGCGGCGGCTGCACGCCGAGGTCGACCGGGTGCTCGACGGACGGTCCGCCGGCTACGCCGACGTGTCGGCGCTGGAGTACACCCGCCAGGTGCTCTCCGAGACGCTGCGGCTGCGCACCCAGGGCCTGTTCAACAACCGGGTCACCGCCCGCGACGCCGAACTGGGCGGCTACCTGATCCCGGCCGGCTCGGACGTGCTCTACAGCTTCCACGCCGTGCACCACAACCCGCGCATCTATCCCGAGCCCGGGCGCTTCGACCCGGACCGTTGGCTGCCGGAACGGGCCCGGGTGCTGCCCCGCGGCGCGTTCATGCCGTTCGCCACCGGCGTGCACGGCTGCATCGGCGACCAGTTCGCCTGGACCGAGATGATCGTCTCGCTGGCCAGCATCGCCGCCCGCTGGCGGCTGGAGCCGGTGCCCGGCCACGAGCCGAAGCCCGTGCCGGCCATGACCATGCCCGTCGACGCGCTGCCGATGACCGCGCGCCGCCGTACCCGCTGAACGGCTGACGCCCGGCCACCGGCCCACACGGACCGGCGGCCGGGCGTCCGGCCGCTCAGAGCTCCCCGGCGATCACGTTGCCCGGCGCGTCCGGGTCGGCGCTGAGGTAGAACTCGTGTGCCGCCCGGCCGTACTCCTCGCTGGTGAGGTAGCCGTCCCGGTCGGTGTCGAGCCGGTCGAAGATCCGCTGCGTGTCCTCCGAGCGCATGCCGCTTTTGCTCTGCGCCGCGAACATCTCCGCGTGGTTGATGCGCCCGTCCCGGTCCGCGTCGGCCACGTCGAACACGGCCAGGCTGAACGGCACCGCCGCGTTCGTCACGAAATCCGGGAACCCCGGCTTGTCGGCCCACGCCACCCACTCGGAGACCGTGACCCGCTTCTCACCGTCGGGCCCGTCGCTGCCGCGCATCCCGCGCCACATCCGGGCCGCCGCGCCGTGGATCCGCCGCCAGCCCGGCGAGTACGGCGCGACGCCGTACGTGTCGCACCAGATCTGGGCCATCGCGGTGATGTCCAGTCCGTCGATGACGCCGTCCCCGTCGGCGTCGTACGAGTCGAAGACCTTTTCCAGCTTGCGGCGTTGCAGTTCGGTGGTCATCTCGGTCCTTTCGTGGCGATGGATGGGGTCAGGCCGGTGCGACCGCGCGGACGGTGAGCGCGGTCGAGGTCAGGTCGACCAGGCCGTCCGGGCCGGCGCGTCCCTCGGCGGCGGCGGCCACCTCCGCCCAGAGCGCGTCCCGCCCGGCCGGGTCGAGCGCGTCGACCCGGCGGCGAACCGGAGGCGGGGCCACCGCCCGGGTGAACCGCGCGTACTCGGCCGGGTCGTGGAACCGGAACGGGACCGGGTACTCCTCGACCGTCACCTCCCGCAGGCCGGCTTCGGTCAGCCCGGCCGTCAGCGCCGCCGGATCGCAGAGGCGGTACGGGCCGGGGGCGTCCGGTGGCCCCGACGGCAGGTCCAGCCGGCGCGCGAGTACGCCGTACCCGAGCGACATCAGCGGCACCTGCGGCGGTGGCGCCCACACCGCCGCAGCGAGCACGCCGCCCGGGACGAGCAGCCGGGCGATCCGGCGGAACGCGGCGCCGGGGTCGACGGCGAACATCAGGCCGAGCCGGCTGAGCACCACGTCGAACGCGTGCGGCGGTAGCTCCACCGTCTCCAGGTCGGCGACGAGGAAGTTTACGTTGCGCCGGCTCTCGGCCCGGCGGCGGGCCACGGCGAGCATGGCGGGGGAGAGGTCGACGCCGGTGACGGTGCCGGCCGGGCTGACGGCCTCGGCGGCGCTGAGCGCCGGCTCCCCCGGACCGGTCGCGACGTCTAGGACGCGGTGCCCCGGCCGTACGCCACCCAGGGCCAGCAGCCGCGCGGTGAGCGCCGCGCCGCCCCGCTCGAACGTCTCCCACTCGCGGGCCCAACCGTCGCTGACGGCGTCCCAGGTCCGCCGCTGTTCGGCTTTCACGGCGGCGGCATCTGTCGATACGGGCATCGCTCCTCCTCCTGTGGTCCGTCAGGTCACCCGCCCGGCCGGGCCGGTTCGCGGTCGGCGGGCCGGTCGCCGGGGTCCTCGGGCTCACGCAGCATCCAGGCCCGCTGTCGCCTGCCCGTCCCGGGACCAGCCGACGAGCCGTGCGGGCCACCGGCGAGCCGGTCACGGCGTCCCCGCGCCATCAGCACGAGCAGGACCGCTCCGGTGACCACCGGCACCAGCAACAGGGCCAGGCCGGTCGTTCCGCCGGTACCCCCGTGGTGGCCGGCCCCGGCAGACCCGTCCGGCGGCGCGGTGGCCGGCGGGGACGCGGCCGCGGTGGCCTGCGGCGGCGCGCCGAGCCCGGCGGCGACGGTGAACGGAACCCCGCCGGTGGCGGTCTGCCCGGTGGCGAGCTGGGCGTGGTAGCCGACCCGATAGCGCCCGTCTCCCAGTACCGTCACCGGCACCTCGACGCTGTTGTCGCGGTAGCGCGGCGCGCCCGTCGCGCCGAACGCGCCGCCCGGGCCGATCAGCCAGACATGGGTCCGCTCGGCGTCGAGCGGGCCGTTGAAGGTGAGCGTCACCGCCGCCGGTGCCGTGGTCAGCCGGGCACCGGCCGGCGGGTCGGTGGTCACCAACCGCGCCGGCCGCAGTTGCGCCGCCAGGGCCAGCCCGGCCAGGCCGAGCGCGAGCAGCGTGAGCAGTCCCGCCGCCAGCCATCTCAGCCCCGGCCCGCGCCTCACCGGACTTCGGCCACCCGGCGGCAACTGCACCGCATCCGGGCCAGTTCGTCGGCGAGCGGCGTGCGGTGCAGGTACATCGCCACCACCATCGGCAGGAACACCACCGCGTTGTAGAACAGGTGCAGCTCCACCCGGGGCGCCACCAGTTGCAGCAGGCTCGTCGGCACCGGCTGTCCGGCCAGGTTGCTGCCGGTCAGCGACTGCACCAGCAGCAGCAGGTGCTCCAGGTGGTGCCACACCTGGATCAGCAGCGCCGCCGTCCACCAGGCACGGGCGCGGCCGACGAAGCCGCCGCGCAGCATCCAGAAACCGGCGAGCATGACCACGGCGTACCCGTAGTGCAGCCATTCGCTTTCCACCAGCCACGGGAACGGCATGCCGAGCACGCCCCGGGCCTCCGGCCGGGACCAGCCGAACACCCAGATCTGCGCGGCCTGCGTCAGGTGCTCGGCCCAGTGGGCGATGACGACGACGAGGAAGATCTGCAGGGCCGCCCGGTGTCGGCTGCCGTTCAGATCGAGCCGCGAAGCGCCGGTGTCGCGCTTCTCCGAGAGTGTCACTGAGCCTCCTTCAGGAGCGGTTGGGATGTGCCGGCGGCCGCCCGGTACGGCGCCAGCGCCCGCACCAGCGGCGCCGGCACGCGGGTCGGCAACACCTGCCCGGCGACCTCCCGCATGCAGGCGATCCGCTGGTGGCCCCGAGCCACCGGTACCAGCCCGCCCGGGCCGTCGCGCAGGTAGTCGAAGGCCAGGCCGAGCTGCGTCTGGGTCAGCTCGGTCAGGCTCATCCGGATGCGCAGCTCGTCGAAGGCGTCGAGTTCGGCGAGGTACTCGCAGTCCACCCGCAGCGTGAACAGCTTCAGTCCGGCGCGCAGGTCGTCAACCACCGCCGGGGCGCGTTCGTGCAGGAACATCTCCCGGCAGCGGCCCTGCCAGCGCAGGTAGTTGACGTAGTAGACGTTGCCGACGAGGTTCGTCTCCTCGAACCCGACCACGTGGCGGTACTCGTACCAGGCGGACATGTCATACCCCCGTCGCGGTGAGGACGGCGACGACCACCGGCTGTGGCTCGCCGGTCAGACGGACCGGGCCGGTGGCCACCGTGACCCGGCCGCTGCGCACCAGCACCCACTCGCCGTCGCCGCCGGCCACAGTGAGCGGGGCGTCCACCGGCAGCCCCGCCTTGACCAGGCACTCCTTGGCGCACCAGACCCGGGTGGCGGCGACGTCGGCGTCCTCGCCGAGGTCGGCGGCGATCTGCCCGGCCAGCCCGGCGTGCCGGCCGAGCAGGTCGGCCCACACCTCGGCGGGCCGGGGCCGGACCACCTCCAGGTCGCAGGCGAGCGGCCCGGCGCCGGCCACCAGCAGGCTGGCGACCTCGCTGTGGGCGGCGGAGACGTGCCGGCCGTTGACCTCCTCGGGCCGCCCGTCAGGCCGGTACCGCAGCCGCACAGACCGTCCCACCGCCCGTCCGACGGCGACGGTGGTGACCTCCCGGCGCGCTCCGCCGGTCCGGTCCGGACGCGGTTCCACCACCACCGCCAGGTCGGCGTCGAGCAGCCGGCCCAGCCGCCGCTCCAGCGCCGGTCCGAGCAGCGCCGGCGGCCACGGCAGGGCGGCCGGGCGGTGGCGCACCGCGCGCAGGCGCAGACCGAGCCAGCGTTCCACCACCGTCCCGGCCGCGCCGAGGACTGTCACGTCGTACCGGTAGGTGTCGTCGCGGTGCTCCCGCTCCACCGCCACGAAGCGGACCTGCTCGGTGGCGGCGAGCTTCGGCCCGGCCGGCTCCACGCGGTCCACCGCGACCGGCAGCAGCGTCGCGTCCGGGACGCAGACCTGGATGCCGTGCAGGAAGGCGTCCCGCGCGCCCGCGTCGCCGAGCAGCAACCGCTGCGGCAGGAACGCGTGGAACCAGCGCAGGTCCTCGGTGGTGGCGACGTCCGCCTCGGCCCGCCGGGACGCGACGCGGTGGTAGCGCACCAGCCGGCGGAACCGGTCGCCCTGGAAGAGCAGGTCACCGTAGAGGTGCCGGCCCGGATCCAGCGGCACCGGCGGCAGCCCGCTGGTCACGCCCGGCGCCTCCCGGTCGCTCTCGTCTGGCTCGAAGCGGACGGTGCCCCTGAAGTGGTCGACCGCGAAGCCCGTCTCGTCGCTGCGGATCGCCACTTCCACCACGCCCGCCTCGGCCTGCACCGCGGCGATCCGGACGGTGACGCGCCCGCCGCGGGCCACCACCACGGGCCGGGGGAAGCTGACCCCGGTCAGCACCGGCACGCCGGTGGCGCCGGCGAGCGCGGTGGCCACCTGCGCCATCGACTCCATGCCGAGCACCGCGGGCAGTAGGAGGTTGCCGTCCAGGTCGTGCTCGGCGAGGTACGGGTCGCTCTCGGCCGACAGGTCCGCCTCGACCACCAGCTCCACGCCGTCGTACTGCACCAGCGGGCGTTCCAGGAAGCGCAGCAGCGGCAGTTCCCGCCGCTCGTGGCGCAGCGTGTCCAGCCCGTCGGTGCGGCCGGTGACCACCACCAAGGCGGGCAGCCGGGGCAGCGCCAGCACCTGGCGCAGCAGGCGGACGCCCTCGTCCGGTGGGATCGGGGTGATGCCGGCCCGCAGCAGCGACTCGACAGCGGAGAGCCGTTCACCCATGCCGACGCCGGACCAGACCGACCACTCCAGACAAACCGTGCGGCATCCGGGAGAACGCCGCCCGGCCTCGGCGGTAAGCCGGGCCAGCCAGTTGTTCGCCAGCGCGTAGTGCGCCTCCCCGGGCAGGCCGCCGCGCCCGATCACGCTGCCGAACGTCACCAGCAGCCGCAACTCGTCCGGCTCGACCGCGGCGAGGACGTGCGCCAGGCCGTCCACCTTCGGCGCGAGCGTGGCGCGCAGGGTGTCCAGGTCCAGCGCGCCGAGGGCGGCCGGCCGGTTGACCCCGGCGCCGTGCAGGACCCCGGCGACCGGACCCAGGTGCTCGCGCACGTACGCCACGGCGGCGCGTACCGCCTCCGGGTCGGTGACGTCGGCGCGTACGTACCGTAGGCGTACCCCGGCCTCCCGCATCCGGGTCAGGTTCGCGGCCAGCTCCGGGTCCGCGGCCGGGTCGGCCCGGCCGAGCAGGGCCAGCCGCGCCCCGGTATCCCGGGCCAGGGCGAGCGCGCACTCGGCGGTGATGCCCTTCCCGCCGCCGGTCACCAGCAGGACGTCGTCCGGCCGCAGCGGCGGATCGGCCGGACCCTGGCGCGCCGGGCCGGGCGGCGGCAGCGGCCGCAACAGGGGAACCCGTCGCCCGCCGTCCGGGCCGAGGTGCGACTCGGCGTACCCGTCGGTGGCCGCCACCTCGCGCACCACCCGGTCCACCAGGTCGCCGTCGGGGGCCGCCTCGACCAGCGTCACGTGCAGGCCCGCGCCCTCCAGTCGGGCGGTTCGGGCCAGCCCGGCTACGCCCCGGCCGTGCTGGACTACCACCAGGCGGCTGCCCGGCGGTTGCGCCACCGCCGCCTGGATGGCGCGCAACGCGAGGTCCAGGTCCACCTCCTCGCCCGGGCAGAGCAGCACGCCGCCGCCGACGCCCGCACCGGTGAGCGCGTCGCGCAGCGCCTCCGCGTACGGGTGCCCGGCCGGCGCGTACAGCCGCCAGCCACCCGGGCCGCCAGGACCGGCGGCGACCCGCTCCACCGGTTCCTCGACCAGCTCGACGGTGAAGCCGCGCACCCACGGGGCGACGCCGTCCACCCGGTGCTCGGCCGGCGGGGCGGCCGGGTCCAACTCGCGCAGCGCGTCGGCGATCTCCCGCAGCGTCGCGGTGGCGAAGTTCGTCGGCGCCTGTACCGCCGGCAGGCCCAGTTCCCGGGCGGCCTCGTTCACCAGCTGCCCCACCGCGATCGAGCTGAGGTGCAGGCCGTCGAGCAGCCGGGTGTCCGCGCCGACGCTCTCGGCCGGCAGCTCCGCGCGGGACGCGGCCAGCCGGCGCAGCACGGCCAGCGGATCGGCCGCCGGTCCGCCGCCCGCCGGGGCCGCCTCGTCGCCGGTCGCCTGTCGCCCGGCGTCACCGGGCGCCGGTCGGCCCGCAGCCTCCGGGGAGGCTCCGGCGGGGGACGCCACCACCACAGCGGGCGCGGCCTCGCACGGGTTGGCGAAGAAGCGCCGCCGCACGGCCAGGTCGAGCGGACGGATCGGACGGTCACTGACCAGGGCGGCGTGGTCGACGGGCGCGCCCAGCGTCCAGAGCGCGCCGACAGCGCCGAGGAACCCGGCGAGCGTCGGCGCGTCCGTGCCGGTGGCGAACACCGGCACGTCGACCAGTTCCCGGGCCATTCGGGTGAGCACCTGGCCGGGACCGACCTCGACCAGCGCGTCCACCCGTCGGCCGGCTTCGGTGACCGCCGCGGCGAAGCGCACCGGCTCGGTGATCTGCCGGCGCAGCAGCGCCGCCAGGTCGGTGCCGGAGGTCAGCTCCGCGCCGGTGACCGTGGAGACCACCGGCAGGCGCGGCGGGGCCAGGCGGACCCCTTCCAGCCAGTCGCCGAACTCGCGGGCGGCCGACGCCATCAGCGGGGAGTGGAACGCGTGCGAGACGGCCAGGTGTGCCCCGTGCGCACCGGCCTCGGTGGCCCGCTCGCACACCCGCCGGACCGCGTCGGACGGGCCGGCGACCACCGTCTGCCGGGGCCCGTTGTAGCCGGCCACGACCACCGGTTCGGCGCCGATTAGCCGGGCGGTGACGGTGTCGTCGGCGGCGATGCCGGCCATGGTCCCCGGTTCCCGGCAGCCGGCCATGACCGCGCCGCGCGCCGCGGCGATCCGCAGCAGCGCCTCCGCGTCGACGGTGCCGGCCCAGTGCAGCGCGGTGATCTCGCCGAGGCTGTGCCCGACCGCCACTCGTGCCTCGACTCCCAGTTCGGTGAGCACCCGCAGACCGGCCAGGGAACCCGCGGCGATGCGCGGCTGGGCCACCTCGGTGGCCACGGGGTCCGCGTCGGCGGGCAGTGCCGCCAGGCGATGCACCTCGGCGGCGGCCGGGAAGCGCCGAGCCAGCGCGCCGCCGTCGACGCTGCGGCCGGAGCCCTGACCGGGGAAGAGGAACCCGAGCCGGGCCGGCCGCAACGTGCGCCGTAACGCCAGCCCGTCGGCGAACAACTCCTCCTCGCCCCGGTCGAGCGCCGCCAGGGCACGCTCGAACCGGTCCACGGCCTCGGCGGGGGAGGCGGCGACCACCGCCAGCCGCATCGGCCGGCCGCATACCTCACTGGCCAGGGCACCGGCCAGGTCGGTCAGCTCGCCGTACGACAGCCGGGCCAGCGGATCCAGCAGCGCGGCCACCCGTTCCCGTAGCGCCACCGGGTCGGCCGCGTCGAGCAGCAGCAGCTCGGCGTCCTGGGTGTGCCGGGCCAGCCGCAGCTGCTTCCGCCGGACACGTTCCGGCACGGCGGACGGGCCGGCCTCCAGCACCAGGTGGGTGTTGATCCCGCCGAAGCCCATCGCGGTGATCCCGGCGCGCAGCGGCGCACCGTCCGGCCACGGCTCGGCCACCGGCGCAGCGCGCAGTGTACGGTCCGCGGCGGTCAGCTCCGGGCGGGGACGGGCGCACCCGGCGGTGGGCGGGACGATGGCGTGCCGCAACGCCATCGTCGCCTTGATCAGCCCGGCCACCCCGGCGGCGGCCTTGGTGTGCCCGATGAGCGCCTTGATCGAGCCGATGGCGGCCGGAGCGGTGGCCCCGGCGTCGCGCCGGGCGGCGGAGAGGGCCCGCAGCTCGGTGGCGTCGCCGACGGCGGTGCCGGTACCGTGCCCCTCGAAGAGGGGGACCGTGCCGATGCCGAAGCCGGCCCGGTGGTATGCCCGGTCCAGCGCCAGCCGGTAGCCCTGCGCCTCGGGCCGGGTCATGCCGCCGCGCCCGTCCGAGGAGACGCCCCAGCCGGCGATCGTCGCGTGCACGACGCGCCCCTGCGCCACCGCGTCGTCGTGGCGCATCAGCACGACCATGCCGCAGCCCTCGCCCGGCCAGAAGCCCTGCGACCGCTCGTCGTACACCCGCATCTCGTCGCGGGCCAGCGCGCCGGCCTTGGCGAAGCCGACCATCTCGAACGGGTCGATGGACAGGTCCACCCCGCCCGCTACCGCCACGTCGAGCTCGCCGTCGGCCAGGGCTCGCGCGGCGGTGACCACAGACAGCAGGCTGGAGGCGCAGGCGGCGTCCACTGTCCAGCCGCCACCGCCGAGGTCGAAGTGGTTGCAGATCCGCCCGGCGATGGTGTTCGAGAGGCCACCGGCGAGCGTGTCCTCGTCGATCGGCGGGAACGGGCTCTTGTACCGCTCCTCGGTCACCGCCAGGAACTCCGCGATCCGCCGGTCGGGCCACCCCTGCTCCCGCAGCCCGGCGGCCAGCACCCGGCGCACGTACGGCCAGCGCAGCCGCAGCACGTTAGCGCGGGAGAACTCGCCGGTGAGGGTGTTGCCGACCACCACGGCGGTACGGTCCCGGGGCAGCCCGGCGCCGTCCGGCCAGCCGGCGTCGGCGAGCGCCTCGCCGGCCACGTCCAGCGCCAGCCAGTGGGTGAGGTCGGTGGAACGGTAGGTGCTGCCGGCGATCCGGTGCCGGATCCGGTCGAACGTGTACCCCTCGATGACGGCGGCGTGCCGGTTGTAGAACCGGTCCGGGGTGGCCGGGTCGGCGTCCCAGTAGTCCTCCAGGCTCATCCGCTCCGGCGGCAGCCGGCGGAATGCGCGGCGTCCGCTGAGGGCGTTGCGCCACAGGTCGGCCACCGAGTCGGCTTCCGGGTAGCGGCAGCTCATGCCGACGACCGCGATTCTGCTCATGTCGTCACTCCTGGGGTTGTGCGATTCGCGGATCAGGCGGGCACGGGCCGCTTGCCGTTGTCCGCGGGAACGGGACCGGCGGTGGCCGGTGTCCCGGGCGTTGCGAGCGAGACGGGGTGGTCCCGCTCGCGGCGCCACTGCTCGCGGCGCGAGGCGTGCAGCGACCAGAGGAAACTGCCGCGGACCAGGCAGACGATCGCGGTGGCGAAGAAGAGTCCGTACGTCACCGAGGCGCCGGTCAGCACGCCGTACACCAGCGCCACGCCGCCACCGAACGCGAACTGGGCGGCGGGCCGGCTCGGTGTGGTGCCCGGATCGGTGATCATGTAGTTGGTGAACAGGACGAACGCGGTGCCGGTCATGGTGGCCAGCGCGGCCGCGATCGACGTGTCCAGCACCAGACCGCGGACCACCGACTGCACCACGAAGATCGACAGCCAGCCGGCGATCAGCCACATCCTGCGGGTGAGCTTCGCGTTGAGCATCGTGCCCAGGACGAGGATCACGGCCACGATCGCCCAGTCGGCGGGGCCGGAGAGATTCTCGGTGAAGTGGTACGGCGGCGCGATGGAAACCCACGGGAACAGCAGCAGCACGATCGCGATGCCGAAGTTCGACGGGTTCATGAAGTGCCGCAGCCGCCCGTTGACCGGTGCCCGCAGCAGCCACTTGCCGCTGATCGCCACCAGCACGGCGAAGAGCATCACCAGCAGCCGATCGTTGGTGTAGAGCAGCATGTTCACCGCCAGCGCGGTGATGTGCGCGGGGAAGAGGAACTCGACCAGGTTGCGCACGCCGCCGGCGTACCGGGGGGCGCGGCCCTCACCCCGGGCACCCACCGCCTCCAGCAGCAGCTCGGCGGCGTACGCGGTGAGCACGGCGTACACCGGCCAGAGCGCGGGCTGCTCGAAGCCGAGGACCGTGTAGCCGAGGACGTTGAGGACGCTGATCGAGATCGCGAATCGGCGCAGCGCTGTCACTCGGGGGTCGCGTGGCTTCGTCATGAACTCGCCTCCTGTGCCTGGGTGCCGAGGGTGAGCGCGTGCCGGCCGGGGGTGAGCGTCACCGTCTGCGCGCGGGGCGCGCCGGTGCGGTCCCGCCAGGCCAGGTCGACCTGGACCGGCCCGGTGACGTCGCCGAGGCCGATGTGCACCTCGAAGCCGCGCCGGCCGGAGTGGCCGCTGCCGCCGTCGACCCGGCCGCGCAGTACACGGCCGTCTTCAGTGCGGACGGTGACGTCCGCGCCGATCACCGGGGAACCCGTGACGGCGTCGCCGGCCGGCGGCCGGTTCAGCTTCAGGGACAGTTGCGATCCGGTGCCGGGGCTGTCGTTGCGGTAGAACACCGGCGCGTCCCACTGCCGGGCCACCGCCATGTCCAGACGGCCGTCGCCGTCGGCGTCGCCGAGCGCGATGCCCCGGGTCGGGATCGGCACCGCCAGGCCGAGCTGGCCGGCGATGTCGGCGTAGGCGCCGCCGGGCATCCGCGCGTGCAGGCGCAGCGGCTGGCTGCCGGCGAGGTCGTCGCCCTCCCGGACCCGTGGCCACGTCCAGGGGTGCTCCAGCAGTGTGTCGTTGGCGGTGGCCAGCTCCTGGAGCTGCGCCCACCGGTTCACCTCGCCCTTGACGAAGCCGCTGGTCTGCACGATGTCGGGCCGGCCGCTGTTGGTCAGGTCGGCGATCTTGACGTCCCAGCTCCAGCCGCTCCAGGCGAGGTTGAGCGGGGCGCTGCGGTCGACGAACGGCGCCCGCCCGTCGGCGAGTCGCTGCCGCAGGTCGTCGGTGTCGCGGGCCTGGTTGACGAAGGCGAAGTTGCTCTCCTGGATGCCGAACGAGGTGGTGATGTTGCCGACGTACATGTCGTAGAGGCCGTCGCCGTCCAGGTCGCCGACGTCCACGCCCATGCCCTTGAAGGAGTCGTGTCCGAGGATCTTCGACTTGGGCACCGTGAGCCGGCTGCCCTCGCCCTCGACGAGGGCCAGCCGTACCCGGCCCGGCGTGGAGCGGTTGTGCAGCAGCCGGTCGGGGCCGAAGTCGTTCGCCACGTACAGCTCGGGCAGCAGGTCGCCGTCGAGGTCGGTGGCGGTCGACGCGAGGGCCCAGCCGCGGGAGACGTCGTCGTCGAACAGGTCCGGCACGTCGGCGAAGGTGACGGTGCCGGCGGTCGCGCCGGTCCAGCGCAGGATGTGGTCGCGCCCGCCGTTGTATGCGGCCGACATGGACCGGTTCATCGCCACGCCGCCGCTGACCGTGTGGTCGAGCACCGGGCCGTCGGGAAAGTAGTTGCCGACGAACACGTCCTCGTGACCGTCGCCGTCGAAGTCCGCCACGCTCACCGTGTTGGTGTTCCATAGCGGCCCGGTGTACCCGCCGTCGGCGGCGGCGGGCCGGGGAACCATCTCGACCGGCTGGAACGCTGCCGCGGACAGGCCGGTGGCGTCCGGGCGGGCCAGGAAGATCACCGGCGTCCGGCCCCACCAGTAGACCAGCAGGTCGGTGCGGCCGTCCTCGTTGAAGTCGCCGGGCGCGCAGCCCATCGGCGCCATGTGCGGCCCCATCGGCAGCGGCGCCGGGTCGAGCACGAACGGTTGGTACCGCTCCTGGCGCTCCCCGGGCGTCGGGGTGACCACCACCCGGTCGATCCGTGGGTCGGTGACGCAGAGATCGTTGGCCAGGCCGTCGCCGTCGATGTCGTTCATGGCGACCCCGGCGCCCACCGAGGAGATCCACGCGTCGATGTGCGTGTACTCCTTGTTGACCCGGCGGATGCTCTGCTGCGGCAGGCCACCCGGGATCGCGATGGACAGCGGCGTGAACCGGTAGCCCGCTGCCACCCGTCGCCGTTCCTCGTCGGTAGCAGTGGCCGGCTTGGCGATCAGGAACAGGCCGACGATCAGCAGCAGGGCGGTCAGCCCGGCGAGATGACGTCGGCCCCAACCCAGGATCATGGACACCCGGTCAGCACCTCCCCAGCAGAACGAGATGGTCGGCGATCCGCTGACGCCACACCGCGAAGGCGGGCAGCGACGCCGAGTCGGTCAGATCGGTCAGGGCGGCATCGGTGATCGCGGCGGCCTGCTCGATGCTGGTCACGCAGAACGCGCCGACCGCGACAGCGGTGTGTGTCGGCACGTGTCCGGCCCGCATCCGGGCCTTGGCCGCGAACGCGGCGCCCTGGCCGAGCGCCGCCCGGTGCTCGCCGGCCGCCTCCCGCAGCGTTCGCAGTTCCGTCAGATCGGCGCCGCCGGCGTAGCTGGCGGCCAGGCCGACCCCGCTCCACAGGTCGGAGTGCCGGTCGGCGGGGAACCTGTGAAGCAGTCGGACCAGTTCGGCCGGGTCGGCGCCGGCGCCGAACCACAGAGCCCGGCCGATGCCCTGGTCCATCGCGTGCGGCGCGTAGTGCCGCAGCTCCGCCGGCCAGATGTGCGCCGGGTCGCGGTGCTGTTCGTGGACGTACCGGCCGGTGTGGAAGTAGGCCTGGTGGAAGCCGTAGCCGTCGAGGGCGAGCCAACGCAGCAGCGGGTCGGGCGGAAGGATCGCCGGCCGGCGCCAGCGGGGCAGCCGGGCCATGGCCCAGCCGACGCCCACGTGGGCCATGTAGACGTGCGCGGCGCCGCGCCCGGCCAGGAAGCGGGCCAGACCCCGGCCGCCGCCCGGTCGCAGACCGTCCATCAGGGCGTACGCCATCGCGGCGCCCTCGTAGGCGAAGCCGCGCAGCGGCGCCACCCGGCGTTCCAGCAGTTCCTCGGCGGCCCCGGGCGAGGGGGCCCCGGCGGCGTCACCGAAACCGCCTATGAAACTCTGCCCGGCGCTTTCCAGGGCCTGCCGCGTGGCGTCGTTCTTGATATGGAAGCCGCGTATATCGAACAACGCCTCGCGCTCATCAGGAGTCAGGATTCGTTGTCGCAGAGCCAACAATGTTCGGGCCATGGCAAGTCCAATTCGCCGTGGGTGTACGCACGCGGATCCTGCTCGCCTGCAAAGAAGCTCTTCGATTGGTGGGTCCGCTCTTCCAATACTCGCGGAACGCCTCGGCAACTGTCTTCTCGCAGGTTGCTGTGTTGCCTCAGGGGGCCGCTCATGCCTGCCCGGCGGACGCGTGAAGCCGGTCGCGTGCAGGCCGGGAAGCTGGTCCCGTGCCGGCTCCGGCCAACGCGCATCGACCCTCGCCAGGGGTACCGGAGCAGCCAGTGGGCCGCAAATCAAGACTCGCTCAAGAGCCACACAGCACTATTGGTCACGGTTTCCGGGTAGCGATGGAGGGGTCATGGGGCAGTTTTCAGGTGCCGACTGCAAGGAACATGACGGCCGGAATGCCGCCATTGTCCGAGTGATTGAGCACATGAATAGAGAGCTCAGCAGGCCGTTGCCGCTGGAAACACTGGCGCGCCTCGCCCCGTTTAGCCCATTCTATTTCCATCGCGTGTTCAAGCAGGCTACCTCGATGACACCGGCACGTTTCCTGGCGGCACTGCGGATGGCTGAGGCGCGCCGGCTGCTGCTGCGTTCCTCGCTCACCGTCACGGCGATCAGCGCCCAGGTCGGATACTCCAGCGTCGGCACGTTCACCACCCAGTTCCGGCGCTGGGTGAGCCTGCCCCCGGAGCGGTTCCGCCAGCTCGCCCGGCAGTTGGCGGGCGTGCCGGTGGCGGCGCTGCTGCCGGTGATTCGGAGCCGCGCGATTGTCGCCGGCCAGGGGCCCCGGGCGCTGATGCACCTCGACACCGTGGACCTGCCGGGACTGCTGCTCGCCGTGGTGGCACCCCACGGCGGGGGACGCAACGAATGGTGGACGGCCGCGCCGCGCCCACTGCCGGCCGCGTTGCCCGCCACCGTGCCGCCGGGCGAGCACTGCGCCCGGGTGCTGCTGCTGCGCCCGGACCGGGACACCACCTCGGCGCTCGTCGACGGCACGCCGGACAGTTTCCTGATCGGTGACGCGGATCTGCGGATACCGGCCGAGGCGGGCGGCGCCCAGCCCACCCTGCCCGCCGCGCGGTCCACGCTCACGGTGCCGGTGCGGCAGGTGCGGGTCACCGATCCGCCGTTGCTCTCGGCCACGCCGTTGCGCTGGCTGCTGGGCGTGTCGCAGGCCGGCTGGCGGGGCCGGACGCCGGTGACGGCCGAGCGGCGTTCGCTCCGAACCGCCTGATGGCCGCGCCGGGGGCCGGGCCGGCCCCGAAGATCGAGCTGCACGTCCACTTCGAAGGCACGGTACGGCCGGAGACGCTTCTGGTCATCGCCCGGCGCAACGGTGAGCGGCTGCCTGCGAAGACGGTCGAGGGTCTGCGTCAGCTCTACGAGTTCACCGACTTCGACCACTTTGTCCGGACCTGGGTGTTGACCACCAACTGCCTGCGTACGGCCGACGACTTCCGGCGCGTCGTGGTGGCGTACGCAGCCGAGGCGGCCACGCACGGCGCTGTCTACCTGGAGGGCATCTTCTCGCCGGCCGAGCGGGTGCGCCGGGGCGTCGGCTGGGCGGACATCTTCGAGGGGTACGCCGACGGCGCTGTCGAGGCGTACGAGCGGCACGGCGTACGGGTGTTGTTGACGCCCGACGTGGATCGTGAGCTGGCGCCGGCCGACGCGGAGGAGTGTGCCCGCCAGGCCGTGCGGTTCCGGGACCGGGGCGTGGTCGGGTTCGGTCTGGGCGGGCCGGAGCTGGCCGCGCCGGCGAAGACGTTCGCCCGGGCGGTGGCGATCGCGCGCGACGGCGGTCTGGCGTTCGTCCCGCACGGCGGCGAGGCGGGCGGCCCGGATTCGGTACGCGACCTTCTGGAGCTGGCGCCGGCCCGGATCCGGCACGGCATCCGGGCCGGCGAGGACGACGACCTGCTCGCCGAGCTGCGGGACCGGGGTGTGGTGTTGGACGTGTGCCCTACATCGAACCTGCGGACCCGGGTGGTGGAGTCCGAGGCGACGCATCCGTTGCCCCGCCTCGTCGCCGCAGGCCTGCGCTGCTCGGTCGGCACCGACGACCCGGCCATGTTCGGTACCGATCTGGGCCGTGAGCACGAGTTGGCGGCGCGTCTCGGGCTCGGGCCTGAGCGGGCGTACGCCGCCGGGGTGGCCGGGGCGCTCTGTGACGACGCGACGCGTGATCATCTGGTGGCGGTGGGTCGGCGGGCCTACTGCTGAGCCGTCGACACCGGCTTGCCTGCTCGGAAGACGAGTGTGGACTTGTCGATGTCGTTCGGGTCGCCCTCGCAGTCGACCACCACGATCTGACCGGGGGTCAGCTCGTTGAACAGGATCCGCTCGGACAGGTTG
>NZ_JBIANP010000021.1:0-30669 GCF_042874705.1 Micromonospora sp. NPDC003816 | reverse complement strand
ACACCCCCCGGATCATGCGTACGACAGGGGCAGGAAGTCATACCGGGCCGGGCGACCGAGGGTCCCCGGCTGGGGACGATCAAAAAGGTAACGGGGTGTCCCTATGGGTTTCGTCAAGCGGTGACGGGGCTGGTCGGGCGGGGGTGGTAGGGGGTCTTGTTGCGGAGCATGGCGTGGAGGACGTCGCAGCGGCGTCGGGCGAGGCAGATGAGGGCGGCGTTGTGGCGTTTGCCTTCGGCGCGTTTGCGGTCGTAGTAGGCGCGGCTGACGGGGTCGGCCAGGGATGCGAACGCGGCGAGGAAGAACGCGCGTTTGAGGTTCTTGTTGCCGCCGCGTGGTGGGTGCTCGCCGCGGATGCTGCTGCCGGATCGTCGGGTGACCGGCGCCAGTCCGGCGTAGGCGGCCAGGTGTCCTGGGGTGGCGAAGGTGCTGCCGTCGCCGACTTCGAGCAGGATGCGGGCTGCGGTCCTGACGCCGATGCCGGGCATCGAGGTCAGGACCGGGGCAAGAGGGTGCGCATCAAGCATCCTCTCGACCTGAGTGGCGACCTGGTCGCGTTGCCGCAGGGTGTTGCGGAGGCTGTCGGCGAGGCGGGGCAGGATCGTCTCCGCCGCCTGGGTGCCGGGAACGGTGACGGTCTGCTCGTCGAGTGCGGTCATGATCTGGGCGACGAGGCGTTCGCCCATGCGGGGTGCGTGGACGGCGGCGATCGACAGGAGTTTGCGGCGGCCGGCCTTGCGCAGCCCGACCGGGCCGCCGCACCGGGACAGCAGCTCCAGCACAGCCTTGTGGTGGACTTTCGGGCCGAGGACGCGTTCCAGAGCGGGGTGGATCTGGGTGAGCAGTCCCCGGATGCGGTTGGACACGCGGGTGGCTTCGCCGGCGAGGTCGTCGTCGAAGCCGACGAGGACTTCCAGCTCGGCCAAGGCCTCGTCGCCGGTGTCGACCCGCCGCAGCGTGTGGGGCAGAGTGCGGGCCGCGTCAGCGATGACGTAGGCGTCGCGGGCGTCGGTCTTCGCCGCGCCGGGGTGCAGATCAGCGATCCGCCGCATCGCCAGGCCGGGCAGGTAGGCCACCTGATGCCCACACGCCCGAGCCACCGCGACCGGCAAGGCACCGATCGAGGCCGGCTGGTCGACCACCACCAGAACCGCACCGTGACGGGCGAGTTTGTCGAACAGTTGCCGCAGCCGGGCCTCGGTGTTCGGCAACGCCGCGTCATGCAGCCGTCTGCCGTCCGGCGTCAGGCCGACCGCGTGGTGATCACCCTTGCCGACGTCCAAGCCGAGGTAGACGCCGTATCCGTCGTGCATCACACCCGCCTCCACGCATCGCCTCGTGGCCCCGGCCGCTGGTCTGAGCGTCGGACTGCCGGCAGCCACGTTACGAAGAGACCAACCCACAAAGGGGCAGCCGTGTCCCTATCAGCGGTCCGCCGACGCCACCCGACCCGGCGACAACACCCCCCGGATCATGCACACGACAGGGGCAGGAAGTCATACCGGGCCGAGCGACCGAGGGTCCCCAGCTGGGGACGATCAAAAAGGTAACGGGCGGGCGACGGGAGTCGGCAGGACATCGCCCCCCGTCCAGACCATCGAGACAACCCGGTATGCATTCGACAGCATCCCCGACACAGTCAAACGCATGATCCGGCTCTCGACCTGGCAGGCAGAGCGGCCGGCCTCCATTCGAAGAGAGATTGCGATCGGCGAAGCGCGCCGCCGTCGAGGCTGTTGGCCGGATAAACCCATGGGTGGGCAACAGCGTTGGAAGAAGGGACGGCGTGGAGAGCGTGGGGTGATTCCGGTGGTGCGGGTGGGCGGGGCGTCACGGGAGGAGGTGTCGCTGCCGACCGGCCGATGAGGCGGGTGGGCGGGTGCGGCTCCTGCCGTGACGGCCGAGACCCGGGGTGGTGCACGATGGAGAACTCAAAAATGAGCCCTCACCGTAACCCGCCCACCCAACGGAACGCGATCATGTTCTGGCCCGGCCAACCATGGTCTGAACAGGACTGTTGGCCATACTGAGGGACGCCGTGGCAGCTGTTCGGCCAGTCTTGTTGGCCGCCTCAGATCGGCTGTTGGCCAACAAGCCTTGGCCGTTGGATCACGGCGAGGTGGCGTTGAATTCCCGTCAGTGACGGCGCAGGGTTGTTGGGTTGCACAGAACGTGCCCCGCCGCGCGGGCTGTGTAGCGGGTCACGCGATTGCTGCGGGCAGCGCTGCAGCGCTGCCCGCAGGACGGCGAAGGAGCCTCTGAGCCCTGGCTATGACGGACGAGATGCGCTCTGACCGTACAATAACCTCAAGGTGGTTGCGTAGTCGCGCGGCGGCGAATGAAATGCGTAGTCCATGCAAATTTAAAGTACTTGTCACCGTCGGCGAGTGGCTCGACGGTCCGCCACTCGAGTTGCGATGAACAATGCTGCGCCTCCACCGAGTACGGTTCCCCAGAAGGTGATTGCGATAGCTGGGCCGCCGAACAGTGCGATAGCCAAGGCGCAGGCTCCAGCGTAGACCATGAACGCAAGCGTCACCGTCAGCCGGCGATAGCGGTGCCGGGGTGAATTGGGGAATCCGTTTGCGGTGCCCCACCAGGTCGGCGGCTCAGCTCCTTGACGCTGGATTTCGTTCGTGATCGCGAAAATCTGAGCTTCCCAGGCATCACGTCGTTGGTCGTAGTCGTCGGCGCCAAAGTCACGAGGAAAGCCTTCATTCAAACGTAGAAGTCGGACGTAGAGGGCCTCGTCGCTCACGATTTCGGGTCGCCAGGGCGGCTGGTAGATCACCTCCGGTCGGCTCCCAGGTTGCGCCGTCTGGTTGCAGGCGAACTCCAAGCCTTTACCGCTGCCTGCCCCGCTCTGAGCGCGTCATTGGGACTGGCGGTGCCACGATCAGTGAAGAATGAAAACTCCCTCTGATCTATTCTGTGCCACCCGGTTCCACTGCTCGCCGTCCAGACCTCGATCGCGATCTTGCCCTGCTGTTTGACGCCGTAGTAGCCCGCGTAACACCACACGCCGTTGTTTCCTAGCGCGAATGTTGAAAACCCTCGGTCTTCGTGAACCCAACCGTCGTCAGCGATATGCAGGTGCCCGCTCGTCATATAGGAGCCATAGCCCATGATCGCCGTGCGCCGGTTACGTAAAGAGACTCTGCCGACCCGCCCGCGGTTCCTGCATTCGGTCAAAAATGACCTCGTCAGCAGGTCGATCTCGGCGCGACACCGATCTGCATCATCGTCACTCCAAAGAGCTGGCGGTTCCGGGGGAACAATAGGCGTGGATCGTGGCCCGCCGAACAGCCTGCGCAACAATTCTGACATGCGGCTAGCGCCTCAGGTGACGAGCGGTGAGCTGCTCCAGCAGCGCGGAGGCGAACCACGTATTTCCGCACGAAGGGCATTTGGCTGGAGGATTTCCGTTCCCTCGACCGTCGAACCCGCAAATACCGCACGTCTTTTCGTATGACATTCGCTCACCATCTCTCTTCGAGGCAGAGTCCAGAGCCTAGCAGTTCCAGGAAAGGGCTGAAATCGTCCGATCGGAGATCGTCATCGCCTGTTCGTCTACCTAAGGTCTCGGACCGCTTATCGATGACGTCGAGTGCGGAAAGCTGCTGTTCATGATGCAGGGCGTCGCCCTCGTGCGAGTTGCTCGGTGTCAGGAATCCGATGGGACAAAGGTGACCATTGAAGGTGCGCTCTCGGGCGGCTCGGGTTGCGAGTGGGTTACGAGGTCCAGGCAATGCGAAGGAACGATGCTGCTGGCCGGGCACGGGGGTGTTTGGTCAGGAGTCGAGTTTTTACGGTGGCGTACGGCACACGTATCGTACTGGCCCAGGTCGCGGTCAACGCGAAGAGCAACGGATTCCGGCCGTTCACACCTCTGCTCGACGCCGTCGAGAAGGTCCTGGGTAGGCTGCCCGGGGTTCTGTTCGTCGCCGACGCACTTGATACCTAGACCGATCACGCGCAGCAGATTACACGCCCGCGGAGCGCACCTACTGGTGCAGGCCAAGGGCAATCAGCGACCCTGCACGCTTAGCTCAGGGCCGCGCTCTGGGAGTAGGTCCCGGTCGGAGAGTGCAGCCGTGAGACCGGCCACGGTCGCAAAGAAGCCCGTACCATCAAGGCCGTCACTCTGTAACCCCAGGCGGAATCGTGTTCTCGCGCGCGTGGGGGCTCGGATCACCCACCCCCGGGCCGTGGACGGCAGGACGAGGCCGTGACTGCACCATGTCCCCTCCACCTGGCCGCAGCGCAGAACAGGAATGCGGGGTGCAGATCACCATCCTCGCGGAGAACTGGTCGCGGCCATAGGGTTTGTAGGAGCCAGTGCTGGTCAGCCCCAAATCCACTCGATCAAATCTGCTTCCGGCTCCTCGTTGAGGTGCTTCATGTACTGTTGGTCAGTTGTCCGCAGCACAAAATCGACGGCGAGAACGTTCGCCAGGCGGTCGAGTTGGCCATAATAGCGAAATATGAATATCTTCTCGGGTTTGGCGGCTAGTACATGCTTCCTGAAAAGACGCCTCACTCTAACTGCGGGAAACGGCATCGTCCATGCGCGGCCGTCCGGCGTAAGTAATACTCGATTCATGCATTCGATGGTGCGAAGTGAGTCGTCCGCGCCATGGCCAATTGTCTTGCTGTCCTTGAATCCAATAGGATAACCAGATAACTGTAGAGAATCTATTTCACGAATCAGAGATTCATGAAATAGCAACGGCACCTGACGCGCTTCCTGTAGTCGGCGCACATACTGCTTCAGGAAGTTCCGAACCTCCTGAATGCGCTGCTGCCGTATAGCCTCACCGACTGCCTCTCGATGGATGCGCTCGTCATTCGCCGCGCGAGCGGCGTCTCGACTCCGACGTACATCTTCTCTTGCGCGCCCTAGGGCGCGCTCAAACAGGTCATCTGCAGACACGCGCTGAGGCTACCGGAAAGATGAGCGTCTTGGAATCATGTGATCTTCCTAATGAACTCTCGATTACTGTTACGCGCCGGACTCAGGGTCACGGGTTATCAAGATCTGGCGAGATGATCAGCATCGGCGTGGCGGGCGCATGTGCGATCGTGAACCAGCGACGCCTCCGTGGCCGGGTCATCATGCGGATAGTGACGACGGAGCTGGACGGCCATCTCAATCTTGCCAGAGGTTGACATCTGATCATGCGGTCTAGTGGCGGAGCTCCGTTGAGGGCGTTCGGAAATGTCATACGGCGGCTGGCAATGCGGCGTGATTGCCAAGACGCGGGAGACGGTGGCGAGCACCCGTCCGGATCTCCTGCCGGAGCTGCACGAGATCGAGGATTGGACGAGGCTTTAACTTGAGTTTTAACTCGCTGGGCGGTGGTATCGACCCCGGCTGATCATGCGGACAGCCCTTGACTGATCATTCCTCTTGTCTAGGGAAGAAGATCAAGAATCAAGGGCTGTCTGGTGATCAGTGTGCACGATGGCGGGTCGATCGACGAGGTAGGGCGGTTGTCCGCGTTTCGGCGTGAGTTCCACCGTTGTTTGACCGTTCGCGGGGATGCGTTGTTCGAGCTGGCCGACGCGTTGTTGTGTGGTGATGCGCCGGTGCGGTCCTTGGTGGAGTTGTCGCTGGTGGGTGAGCATCGGCGGGGTCACGGCTCGTTGTATGCGGCGTTGAACCGTGGCCGGGTCGACGTCGAGCGGCTGCGGACGGCGGTGGCGGCGGTGCCGGTGCCGCGGGCCGCGGACGGGCGGATCGTTCTGGCGGTGGATGTGACGTGTTGGCTGCGGCCGGAGGCGCATACCTGCCCGCAGCGGGTGTTGTGCCACACCTACGGGCGCGGCAAGGACACCCACGTCGGGGTTCCGGGCTGGCCGTACTCGTTCGTCACCGCCGTGGAGACCGGGCGCACCTCGTGGACCGCGCCGTTGGACGCCCGGCGGCTGGTGCCCGGCGACGACGCTGCCACGGTCACCGCCGGCCAGTTGCGGGACGTGGTGCAACGACTGATCGATGCCGGGCAGTGGCAGCCCGGTGATCCGGACATGTGGATCGTCGCGGACGCCGGCTACGATGGGCCCCGGCTGGCGTTCCTGCTGGCCGACCTGCCCGTTCAGGTTCTGGTGCGGATGCGCTCGGACCGGGTGCTGCGCCGACCCGCGCCACCCCGGCTGCCCGGCACCACCGGCCGCCCGCCCCGCCATGGCGGCGAGTTCATCTTCGGCGACCCGGCCAGCTGGGGCGACCCGGACGAACGCGCCGACCACGTTGCGGGACTGCCCGCCCGTGACGTACCGGCGCACCAGCGCCGGGATTCGCGTCACCGCGAGGAGCAGGCAGCAGACGATGAACAGGTTGAGCGTGCCCGTCGGATCGTTCGGCAGGCCCAGGGCGGGCAGGTTCGCCGTGGGGCTGACGAACACCGTCAACCCGGCGTGCAGCGCGATGCCCTGGCCCCCGACAGTGGCGAACACGCCGAGGAAAGCCCGCCACCACAACTTCGCCGCCGGCTCGGTCCACGGCGTGCCATGGCAGGCCAGCGCCGCCGATGAGACGCCAACGAGGATCACCAGCAGACCCAGCCGCAGCACCCAACCGACCATGATCATGGCGGCAAGCACGGCGATGACCACGCCGATGACGAGCGTGAGCAGGGCGTTGGCCGGGTTGGTCAGCGCGTCGACGATTGTGCGACGCAACTGGTCCAGTGAGCCGTCGGTGGTGATCGGCCCGCCGATGAGCGTCTGGATCAGCGCGTTGCCCAAGGCGATGAGTTCCCGGCACATCGGCAGGGCGAAGTTCGCGCCGATGATGCCGATCAGCAGGCGCGGCGCGAGTTCCGCCACGCCGTAGCGGGCCTGGACGCTGTCGCGGCCCATGACCACCACACCGCAGGCGGCGATCGCCACCACGTAGCAGGTGTTGGCGATGAACAACGCGCGGGTGCTGATGGCCTGGACCTGTGGCAGGGCGGTCACGTCCGGCACGACGAGGAACGCCCAGGACAGCAACTTCCACAGGGCGTCGATGACGTCCGCGACGCGTGCCGCGATCCATTCCAGGATCTCGTCCAGCACGCCCGCGATGGTGAAGGGGTTCCAGAACATCAGTTCGTCCCCAAGATGCCGCGCAGGATGCTCATCAGCACCGGCGCGAGCACCGCCAAGCCGTAGCCGGTTGCGGCGCCCTTCAGCGCCCCCTTGGCCTTCTCCACCTGGCCGGGGTCGCCGCCGGCCATCAGATACAGGGCACCGCCGTAGGTGAGGAACAAGGTGGCGACGCCGACGAGGATCCCGACGATCCAGGCGATGAGGTTGTTGATGACGGTGTTCAGGCTGTTGACCGCCAGCAGTTCTGGCGGCCCAGCCTGAGCCGCACCGGCCGTGCCGGCGACGGCGACGGCGACGGCGACGGCGACGGCGACGGCGACGATCATGATGGACAGGAACAGGCGGGACAGGACACGGCGCATCTGGTCTTCACCTCCCACCCCGCCGGGCGGCGGGGCATGCGCGACAGCGGATGGGAGGCGCCGCCCGTACGGGCGGAGACCGTGGAAGCACTCTCCTTCCACACCAGGTTCGGAATCGTGGTGAGCACGGGCCGACGCCGGGCCGAGTCACCACCCACACCGGGCGGCGCCCAAGACCGCCCGCAAACCCGGCTGGCGTGTCGGGGTGGATCGGTCTTGTGACCGCAAAAAGCCGCTGTTGGCCGAGATCTGCGGGGGTCTGGAACCCAACAGCGGCCAACAGCCACCCAACAGTTGGGGGTGCCACCTCTGGGCCGGTGTCAAAGCCCGGGGCTGTGATGGAGAGTCAACTGGTTTCCAGGCGTGCGGTGACCGGCTGGGTCATCGCGTGTAGTACCTCGTGAACGGGCTGGGGACTCACGTCCCAGCCCCTTCGTCGAGCCCGGCTGCTGCGTTAGCGACTGGTGGGTGGGCACCGACAGCCCGCGGCCCGCCAAAAAGCCTGGCGGAGTAGGCCGTGCCGTTCGAGTGACTTCAGAATGTGCAAGACCTGACGGGTGCGGGCCTCCCATTCAAAGAGATCGAGGGCCCACACCCGGCAGAGCGTTTGCTACATAATCAACGAGTGATCACGTTTGGTGGAACGATCATGGACATGAGCGCTTGCTCGTCGGGGTGTTGTACCCGATGCGCCCGATCACACCCCAGTAGTCGACCCACGTGCCAGCCGGACGCGCGTACCAGCAGGCGTAGTGCCCGTCGCCCTTCGTGAACAGCTCGAAGTGAACGTGCACACCTTCGTCAGTCGTGACGTCGTAGCACGACGACTTCGTCCATCGCTTGGTGTAGCCGAGGATCGCCGCGTGGGCGACCCACTGACCAGCCGACACTGGCACGGCGTCGAGATGCGCGTAGTACGCCCATCCGGCGAGTACACCGTTGTACCAGAACTCAACCTGGACCGTCTTGCCAGCGTTGTTGGGCGCCTTGCAAGTGTTCGTGACGCTCGCGATGCGATACTGCACCGCGCCCACCTGGGATTCCGGATACGCCCGCGTGCGGACGGTCATCCCGGCTCCCATGTAAAAATCTGTGGCCCAGTCGGCCGTCCAGATGATGTGGTGCGTCGCCGGGTTGACCGAGTTGAACCGGTTCCAGTACCCGCTGCCGGGTGGCTGGACAATGACGGTCGGAACGCTACTTGCCGGCACTGCCTGGGCAGGGGAAACTCCTGCCACGAGCAAACCGGCGAGCACTGCCGTTAGCGCGACAACGACTGCAGCGCCCTTGGTACGACGGCCGAGGATGATCTTGACCATGAAACCTCGCTTAAGCTAAAGAGGGAGACGATATTGGTAGCAGGAACCGATATGTAATTTTTTTCTCATATGGACTGCGGTCCGGTCGGCTGCCGTCGAGACGACTGAGGCAATGGATCGTCCCTCCGTCAATCGGACTCGTGCGCAGGTACAGGATGCCGCTGGAGTCCGCACAACCCCGTACGCTCTCCGCCGCGTTTTAGCGCACTCGACCCGCATTCGTGTGAGACTGATTTGCCATACGACCCTGCTAGCGTCAGCCAACAGGTAGCAACGATGCGACGGCGGTGAGATGGGTCAACAGCGGGGAACGCTGCGCTGGTTGTAGACGTAGGACGAATGCACCATCCATCCGCCGGCGTAGGGAACGTTGATGACCTGGAACCAGCGGCTGCTGCTGTAGTTGCCGGTGTAGGGCGGTGGCGAGTCGATCCAGCACTGCATGTGGACCTGTGTGCCGTTGGTGACGAACATTCTCGATCCGCTGGTGCACCCGGTCCCGCCCACGCAGGTCATCGACGCCGTGCTGGCGCTGTAGTTGTAGACACAGGAGGTGGTGGAGCAAGGCGCGGCGAGCGCCGCCGGTGGTTGGATCAGCAGGCTCCCAAGGATTGTGGCGGCGATCGCCGCAGTTGCTGCGAGCGTGCGCTTGCCGGTCACGTGGCGGCCGGTGCGCTTAGCCTCTTGCAACATCATGTGGAGTTCCCCTCTTGACTCGGCTTTGCTGTTCCCTCGGTGTAATCACTGCCGACGCAAGGGGCCGACGATCATCAAGCACACGCGGCTTGTGAACGCGGTCCGAGATTGCGATTCAGGAGGCGGCAAGGTCCCACGGGGGTGAGCCGGTGGGATCTTCCCCACCCCGTCAGGCTGATCGGTGACCTGCCAGTTGCGTCAACAGTGGCCGACCGAGGTCTGGTTGTAGACGTAGGACGAATGCACGTGCCAGCGCCCGGCCAACGGGACCGCCGTGATCTGGAACCATCGACGACTGGCGTAGTTCCCAGTCGATGATGACGAGGCATCGAACCAGCAGTGCATCGAGACCGGATATCCATTTGCCAGCCACACAACACGGTCGGCGGGACAGCCACTGCCGGTCACGCACGACACCGGGACGTCCGGTCCGTTGTTCCTCCATACGTAGGTGCTGGCCGCGAGGGCAGCGCGCGGGGTTAGAGCAAGGAACACGGCCACTGCGACGGCGAAGACCGCGAGTCCTCGCCAGAGCTTCCGGAACCGCCGCGGTCTCGGACTGCTAGCCTCTTCAACGGTGTGCAGTAGCGCGCCTTGTTCGGTGGGTATCATCCAGTGCTCCTTATCTCGTCGAAACTCGGACGATCGTGGCCGATATATCGACCATTCTTGTTGCCCCCATGGCGAACATTCATACAATCGGCTGAGGCCAACCTTGCGGCATCACGTGCTGCCGCCACCTGCTTTCCTTCTAACGATTCTTGCGCGCCACCTTTGGCTAGCCGTGTTAGAGGAAGCGATTGGAATCGGCAGCGCCGAACGGGTGCCCGTGAAGCGGGAGCCGCCGGCGAGCCTTGAATATGGACCCGCACACATCCGCATTGGCTACCGAGCAGCTCTGACCTGTACTTCGCTCCTCTCCCCGATTGTTCCGCTCGATCCGTCGCGGGTGCCGTTGCGACGGTTTGAGTGCGTGGCCGCACCGTCCATTGGAATCAAGCAGGTGCCGGCAAGTACAGCGGCGGCCGAATGTTCGTACAACCCCGCACACGTTTACTGCCATCGGAGACTTGCTGGACGGATGGGTCGCCGGGCTTAGGTGCGGCTTTGCGGGAAGCGGCTCACTGGCCCACCGATTCAGCCCGACGAGGTCGTGTTTGGCGCCGTGCAGCCAAGTCAGCCGTGTGCGGCATGACGCTCAGCGGTCGGTGGATCTTTAACGATCCGAGATGCGCCCGCATAGCCAGCAAGTGTTTCGTCGTTCGGACATGGCTTGGGGCCGCTGAGCTGTGCCCTCCATAGCCAAATTGACAGTCCCAGTCGACCCCCTGGTTCGCTGAGCTCACCGAAAGATGATCCGCTTGCGGTGGGTTCCGCAGCGTTGACGACCTCATCGCTGCTATCGAGGAGATTTGCGCGTACGCAAGGACGACTCGAGGCCGTTCGTGTGACCGCCACAGCCGATTCGATCATGGCCAAGGTTCGACGTAGGCGAATCGATGGCCGGTGAGCAGCTAAACAAGCTGAGACAGAACACTCGGTCACAACGGCGCCAACGAACCTCGGTGGTAACATTCGGCAATAGAACATCGTCGAGGCCAAGGTCCACACGTACCGAGGACGCTATCGTGTACAGGGTGTCAAGGTGCCGTTGTGGCCTGATGGCAGGTGCTGACCATGCGGGCATGAGTAAAATTCAGAGAGTCAATTTACTGGCTGTGGCCCAAGGCATGGCTGGCGATATGGCAGGTCAGGTACATGTTGCTGCCATTCCTCAGCCGTGACCGGATCGCCGACGACTGAACAAGCACGTTCGGCAATATCCTCAGGCGTTGTTTGCCAGATGCGGACTTTGGTGTCCTGGCTACTAGCAGCCATGCTGCGACCGTCGCGGTGAAAGGCGACGTCTTGGACTGGCCCTTCGGGGCTGGTCAGGATCGCGTGGATGGTCGGGTTAGTGAGGTCGCTGGTGTCCCAAAGCCAAACCGTGTGGTCGGTGCTGCTGGCGGCGAGCCGGGTTCCGTCCGGGCTGAACGCGATGCCGATTACGTATCCGTTGGGTCCGATGAGTGTCGGGCCGGGTGCGGGTCGGGTGGGGTTGGCAAGGCTGAACTGCCGGACTGTCCCGTCGGCGCTGCTGACGGCGAGGGCGCGGCCAGCGGGGTGAAACGCGATGGAGTAGACGAAGTTCTTCGCCCCGGTCGGGGATTCGCCAATGCGCACAGGATCCGCCGGGCTGCTGATATCCCATAGCCGCACGACGGTGTCGAAACCGCCGGCGGCGAGCCAGCGGCCGTCGGGGCTGAATGCGACCGAGTAGACGTTGCCGGTGGCGTCATCGAGTGTGGCTAGCAGGGTGGGTTGTTGGGGGTCGGTCATGTCCCAGAGGGCGATGGTGCCGTCGCTACCGCCAGCGGCGAGCAGGCGGCCATCGGGGCTGAACGCGAGCGACTCGGCGAACCGGGAGAGTCCGGTTAGTGGAGAGACCAGTGGGGACGGCCGGCTGGGAGTACTGATGTCCCAGCCCCATACGGTGCCGTCGAAGCCGGATGCGACGAGCACCCGTCCGTTCGGGCTAATGGCGATCGTGCCGACGAGGAAACTGTCCGCGCGAGGGCTGGTGAGCGGGTCGGTGACAAGTACGGTCCGCTGTGGATCGCCAGTTTCCCAAAGGTAGACGGCTCGGTCTCCGCTCGCGGCCACGAGCAGGTCGCCGGACCAGGCCAGGTCGTGCACGGTGTTTGTGGCAGCCGACAGGACGGGACCGGGCAGCGCCCAACGGCGTACCACGCCATCGCTGGCACCGGAGTACAGGCTAAGGCCGTCCCGGTCAAAGGCCAGCTCGGTCACGGGGGCCGGGTGTGGCAGGGTCGCGATCACGGCACCGGTGTCGAGCTGCCAAAGCCATGCGTGTCCGTCGGAGCTGCCGGCTGCGACCGTCCGGCCGTCAGGGCTGAAGGTAACGGTGTGTACCCAGTTGGTGGGTCCGGACAGTGGCTGGGCAAACTGGCTCGGCCGCGAGGGCTTGGTGAGGTCCCACAGGTACACATGCCGGTCGGCGCTGGCGGCGGCGAACGTGCGGCCGTCCGGGCTGAAGGCAATCCCGAATATGGACAGGTCAGGTCCGGCGAGCGGCTTGCCTAGCCGTGCCGGCGCGGCGGGCTCGCGAATGTCCCACAGGTAGACGCGCCGATCAGCTCCTGCGGCTGCGAGGACGCTGCCGTCGGGGCTGAGAGCCGCCGCGGAGAAGCCATCTGCCGGCCCTGCGATTTGCGTGCCGAGTCCGATCGGGTGGGTCGGTTCGCTCAAATTCCACAGGCGGATGGCGCCATCGGTAGTGGTGGCCGCCAGCAGTGCGCCGCCTGCGCCGAAGGAGAGCGTGGTGACGCCGCCCTCGAGCCTCGCATCGAGGGCGATCGGCTCGGCAGGCACCGAGGTGTCGTAAAACTGCACTCCCTCGCTACCGCCGGCGAGCAGCAGCCGCTGCTGCGGATGGAATGCCATCGTGTTGATGGCGCCCACGGTGCTGGGCAGACCGTCGGTGATGGCCGCCGGGTGGTTCGGGTCGGTGAGGTTCCACAGCCGAAACCGGCCATCGGTGCCAGCGCCAGCGAGCAGGCCGCGATCGGGCGCGACCGCGATCGCCTGTAGAGGGCTGCCGGCGCCGAGCATCCGGGTGACGGCCGGGATCGCCGACGAGTCGAGCAGGCTCGACCGTGCCTCAGTGGTTGGCATGATCTGGTACGCGGCCAGGGCCAGCTGCCCGGCCAGCGCCGGATCTGTGTCGCGGAGGCGATCGGCGCGAATGGCCATCAGCCGTGACAGTGCGGCGTTACGTTCGTCGGTCGCCAGAGCCCGCTGCCGCAGCGCTTCGCTGCTTTGTACGATCGCGACTGTGCCGCCGCCGAGCGCGACCAGGAGCAGCGTGGCGAGCGCTGCCACCGTCTGGTACAGCGTTCGGACACGTTGGCGCTCTCGGCGCGCGCTCTCCCGGAGGAACTCTCGCGCGAGGTCGTCCAGACCCGCGTCGTCACGGGCATCGATTAGCTCGTGAGCCGCTGACAAGCGGCTTCCGCGGTAGAGCAAGGACGGGTCGCGGCCCTCTCGGTGCCACTGCTGCGCGGAATCGCCGATCTGCTGGCGGATCAGCAGCCCCCGCCGGTTGGCCTCGATCCACATCCGGAGCCGGGGCCACGCGACGACCAGCGCCTCGTGCGCGAGCTGGACCGCATCCGCGTCGAGCGCTATCAGTCGCTGCGTTACGAAACGGTCCATCACGGCGCGTAGGTCATCACGCTGCGCGGGCTCGGCCATGCGGTCGAGTTCGGCCAGGGTTAGGCGACGCCGGGTGTTCGGGCCGTCCTCTTGCACGCGTACCAGCCGAACGAATAGCCGCTTTGCGAGTCGACGGTCTGGATCGGACAGCGAGTTGAGCAGGTCGTCGGCGGTGCGGGCCACCGCTCCTCGGGCGCCGCCAACTGCTTGGTAGTCGGCCACCGTCATGCGCCGACGTGTGGCCAGCTCCCACATGGCCCGCAATGTGTGCGACAGCACGGGCAGTGCACCGGCTTCGTGCGCGCCGTCCCGGGCTACCGCACCCGCGGGCGGGGCCAAGTCGCGCAGTAGCAGCTCGACCAGCCCGTCTTCGATCTCTAGCCCGGCCTTGTGCGCCGGACCGAGGATCGCCTGCCGTAGCTCGGCCTCGCTCATCGGCCCGACCGGCACTTGAGCTTGCTGCAGGACCGGCACCAGCTGTGGCTCGAGCAGCGCCCGA
The DNA here is from genome assembly GCF_042874705.1 of Micromonospora sp. NPDC003816. NCBI lineage: Bacteria > Bacillati > Actinomycetota > Actinomycetes > Micromonosporales > Micromonosporaceae > Micromonospora > Micromonospora sp. NPDC003816. Next base: position 16,423 of record NZ_JBIANP010000021.1, on the reverse strand, counting down.
TGGTAGAAGTCAGCGCGCAATCCGATGAGCACGGCCGCCGCAGGGCGGAGCTGCGCTGCGTTCCGCTGGCTTTGCGCGGACGCGGTTGTGGCGCAGGCATGCAGGGCGGCGAAGAACGCCCGACGCTCTCCGTCGTCACCGCATTCGGTGAACACTTCCTCGAACTGGTCTACCACCACGGCGAGGCCCGCAGGGCCTCCGTCGGGACAGGCACCGACAGCGTCGTGCAATAACTCGAAGTATCCGCGTGCATCGCGGCGCAGCCGGGCTCCGATCTCCTCGGCGTTTGGATCTGTTACGGCTGCCAGCGCGGTCGCGAACGCATCCACGGGGTGCTTGCCGGGCGTGAACAGGAGCACGTTCCATGGTTGGGTGGTTCCAGCACTGGGCTTGCTCTCGTGCTGAGCTGCTGCGGCGTGAAGGCCGCCGGCACGCAGAATCGGGGTTACTCCGGCGCGAAGCAGAGAAGACTTGCCGCAACCCGACGGACCGAGGACTGCGACAGGGCCGCTACCCGTGGCCCATCGCCCCGCCAAAACGTCGACCACTGTTGCGGTGAGCTTCTCACGACCGAAGAACCACTCGCTGTCGCCGGGCTCGTAGCTGGATAGACCCTTGTATGGCGCTGGGGCGTCCGCCGGTCGTGGTCCCGGCAGGCGTCGAACCCGCGACAGCGCCAGCCGCCACCGTTCCACCTCGGCACCGTCGACCACGCCGCAGGCTCGAAGGATGGCCGTCAGTGCATGGGCTTCGGACACCGGTGGTAGATGGCGGCCGGACATGTAGCCACCCACGGTGCTGTAGGGAATGCTGGCCGCCTTCGCCACGTCCCGAACGGTCAGGCCGGCGCGTTCCCGCAGTTGGGTCAGGGTCTCAGCGAACTGCTGGCGGGTCGCGATCGTGTCCGCCGCGCTGATGCTCGACCCGTCGCCGTGTGCCGGACTGCTGGGCATGCTGTCTCCCGTCGAACCGGCGTGACCACGAACGGCCACTTTCGGTGACGAGCAGGATACAATGGAAGTAGGTCGTTGCCCCTGTGGGCTGTTGCAAAATGCCATCGACCACGGAAGTGTCTGCCACACACGGCTGATTTGGCCGCACGGCGCCAAACACGACCTCCCGGGCTGAACCGGTGGCTCGTTGGGCTCCTTCGCGAATTTGCAGCAACCCGCCTGGCGCGCGCAAGGGCGACGAGCTTGGCCTCAGCCATCCGGACGCAGCGGCCGTCGCACAGCCCGGGGTCGAAGAGCAGTCACCGCCGGGCTTGGCGCAATGCCCCGTAGCTTAAACTCGATCATGTTTTTGAGCTGCTGATTTCTGGTGCTTCGGAGGTGCGGGGCGTCACAGTCGATCATCCGATACGGCGTCCGCTGATCGGATCCAGATCCGCACGTCGAGGGACGGCTGGCTCAACAACACCCGCCACGCAACGTCATCGAACTGGACTGTCGGCAGGCGAGGGGCCAGTCGCCGTGCGTAGATCGAGATCGACGCGGTGTGCACTTGCTTGCAGCCGTACCTATCTCTGTACTCGGACCTGTACGGCGACAACGTGGTCACCACTGAGAGGACCTTGTTTTGCATCCGCATCCCCGGAGAGCTATTCACCGGGCCAAGCCATCAGTGTGGTCCGATGGATGGGATGAAGTCGGCAAAGACCAGGTGGTCCTCGACCTCGGTCTCGGGCCCTTGGACGGGGATGGTGTCGGGAAGTTCCACGAACTTGACCGAGATCTTGGCACGCTTGCGGTACAGCTTGCGCTCGAAGTCTTCTCGGGCGCGGCTCCACCTAGCGATCTTTGGTCGCTAGCGACTTCCGGCGCTGCCCCCGCGGGTCTACCTGTACGACATCCTCGGGCTCAACGGGACCAGATAGCGGTGACTCTACGTCGCCCATGCGACACCAGCTGCCCACCACCGGCGCGATCGGTCCTCACCGCGCGTGCGGCTACAGGTAGCAGAGCAACCAGATGGCGGTCCATAGTCAAAGCACGGCCGGTGGGCAAAGACCGAGGCTGCCCCTGCCTACCCCTCCAGTCGCCGAGCCAAGGGACCGCCACGTGAGCACCGACCGGGAAGAGCTGGCACGAAGGTTCACCGCGGAGCTGCACGAAGGCGTCGACACCCTGGCCGCGCTGGGCTATCCAGCAAGACGGTTCCAGCTCATGCTGCGTGAGTACCAGGGCGTGGAGACAGCCCGCAAACTGGTCCTCAGCGACAATGCTTCCGACGGGCTGTGGCGCCTCAAGCAGATGGGCAAGCTCGACATGAGCGTCGAGATGTGGGTCTTGCTCCCCTGGTATGAAGAACTGTTCGACGAGGCCGTACGCGACCGCGCGTACCGCAAACTCCGCGCGATGGACTTCGACGTCGATGCTGAGGCGTCACCGCAGCTCTGCCGGGACTTTGGCGATGTCCATTTCCTGGTTGGTGCGGGCTTTTCCAGCCGCACAGATGCCGTACCGCGCCAGCATCGATGTCGGTGTTCTCGGGCTTGACCGGCGGGTGAATCTGCGGAGGCCAGTCCACTGGCAGATGATCGACGTAGGCGCGACAGACGGGGACTGGGAATGACCGCTGAACGAAATTTCGCCGACGTTGAAACCCTGACCCCGGTGATACGGGAGGTCTTCGGCACCGACCGCTTCATCACCGCCGTCGACCGCCTGCTCAACGGCACCAAGAAGGGCGTCTACCGCATCATGCTGGACGACGCCACGAGCGTGGTGGTCTATGTCTGGAACGCCGACGAGGACTACTGGCACGGGCTGCTACCGGATGGCCACGACGACCCGTCGAACATCTTCGCCCACGCCTCCGGCATCGACTACTTCGAGGCTGCCACCCGTCGACTGGCTTCGATCGGCGTCCGTTCGCCGCGGCTGTTGCTCGCCGACCGTAGCAAGGACCTGTACCCGGCCGACATCGCCGTCGCGGAGGACGTCCGCGGCGGAACGCTGGAAGCGCTGCTGGAACGCGACCCGGACGCCGGCCGGCACACGCTCGCCCACCTGGCGGACATGCTGCGGCGCATGCACACCTACCGCGCACCGGCGTTCGGGCGTGTCGCGTGGATCGACAGCGGAGGCGCACCGCCGGACACGACCTGCGAGCAGGCCTACCTGGAACGCGCGCTGGTGAACATCGCCACCGCCGTGTCTCGCGACGCCCGTGCGGCCGAAGCCGAGGCGATGCTGGAGGAGAAACTCCGCACTCTGCACGCCGCACTCGACCCACGGGCAGAGCACGGCGTGGTCCACGGCGAACTCTGCGCGGAACACACGCTCGTCGGACCGGACGGGGAGCCCGTCATCATCGACATCGAGGGCCTGATGTACACCGACATCGAAGTGGAGCACTGCTGGATGCGGATGCGCTTCGGCCCGCACTACGCGACGCTCCGAAACCCGGACCTCGACCCACTGCGGGTCAGGTACTACCAGTACGTCATGCATCTGGATCTGGTCGGCGGCCCGCTGCGTATCGCCGAGGGCGACTTCCCGAACCGGGAGTGGATGCTCGACGTCGCGCACTTCCACCTACAGAAGGCGCTCACCTACGAGACATGACCCGACGGTGAAGCCTTCCAGGATCGTGCCGAAGTCGCCACCAGGCCCACCGACAGCACACTCATCTGCCGCGAACCCTCCTCGCCTACGGGGCCGGTGCCGGCGTCGATGCAGACTCGGACTGACGATGGGTACGTGTTCAGCGAGGCGGTGTGAGATTTGGCAGGCTCCTCGTCATGCGCCTGATGGACAGTCGTGATGTCGACCAGGCCGTGGCCGAGATGGTACGGGTACTCGCACCGCACCAGTCCGAGGACTGGCGGCGCCCGGCCGGCACGCTCGACGGGAACTGCTGGGAAACCGCCGCCCATGTCGCGCATGACCTTCTCGCGTACGCCGGACAACTCGCTGCCCGGCCCGACTCCGCCTACCTTCCCGCCGACCTGGTGATCCGCGATGATGCGTCTCGCCACGACCTGCTGCAGACAGCTGCCGGCGCAGGATGGTTGCTGAGCAGCGCGTTGGCCGCATCCGACCCTTCGGTACGAGCCTGGCACTGGGGCCCGACAGACCCGAGCGGTTTCGCGGCGCTGGGCGTGAACGACTCGTGAGGATCGAGAAAGAACCGTGGCACGAAGGTTGCTTCGGAGACGGTCACGCACGGGTCGGTGATCCCCATGAAGCCCATCCTGCCGTCCGTGTGCGAGAGCATTTCCGGGCCCTGCGCGGCATCCACCCCTGCTGTTGAGCACACACGACCCTTCACCGCTGCGCGTGATCCCCGTACGGAGAGCATCGACGGCCAAGGGCGTGGCCCAGGTCCCGCAGAGGATTGCCCAGCCGCGCGGCTTCCTCGATCGTGGGCGGGGTGATGGCCGCGCCAGCAGCGGTGTGCGCTCCGGCCTCGTAGAACGCGGCGTACGGATCTTCCGCGGTTGCGCGGTCGAGCCGCAGAACGATGTCATCCCGCACGCGGAGATCCTCATCGCACGTCCCGCGGCATGAGTTGGACACGGCTGGATACGCGGATCTGCCGCATCCGGTCGTGACGCCCTGCAACGTCGCGGTGGGTGAAGTCGGATGTTCCACTCGGTGTCCAGCCCGGCGTCCTGCGGTAGATTCGCTGCCGCGACGGCCGAGGATGGGGAGGGCCAGCGGGGGATGGACGCCAGTACCGAGGAGTTGCGGGACGCGCACAACGTGCTGTCGGAGTGGTATGCGGAGAACCTGGTCGGAGTGTTGGAAAGCATGCCGGTCGAGCGCGCCATGCTCGATCTGTTCGCCGAGTTGACCTTGACCGTGGGTGTAGAGGTCGCGGACGTGGGCTGCGGCACTGGGCGGCTTCTTCCGTACCTCGCGGGTCGGGGTCTGTCGCCGTGCGGGGTGGATCTGTCGCCGGGGATGGTGGAGGTGGCGCGGCGGGAGCATCCGGGTTTCGGCTACGAGGTCGCCGATCTGCGGGAGTTGCCGTTCGGGAACGCGTCGATGGCGGGGGTGGTGTGCTGGTTTTCGTTGATCTTCCTGGCACCGGACGCCCGGGTACGGGCGTTTGCCGAGCTGGCCCGGGTCGTGCGGCCGGGCGGCTATGTGGTGGCGGCGTTCAAGCACGGCGACGGGTCAGGGCATCGAAACGGTCCCGGTAGCCCCGTCGGGAGTCTTGGCGTCGACTTCGATCGGTACTGGCTCTCGGCCCGGGAGATGGAGGATCGCTTCACCGCCGCGGGGTTCGCCTCGGTCTTCCAGGGCAGCACGCCACCGGAAGGGACGGAGCCCCCGTACGGGTACATGCTGGTCCGCAAGACCGGCTCCACGAACACGTAGGGCGCGCATTCGCCGCCGAGCGGACGCGCTGCCTGCCGGCTGCCACCGGCACGCTGTGTGTGGCCGGACGGTGGGTAGGGCCGAAGTCCCCGACGTGTGGTGGGGGCGGAGTTCGTTGAGTGAGTCATCGCAGTGCTGCGGCGAGGTCGGTGGCGTTGTCGAACGTGGGTGCCGCCCGTTCGGTTTCGTCTTTGGTGAGCGTGACGGACTGGGCGCGGGCCAGCATCTCGGCTGCGGTCTTCGGATCGTGCAGCACTATCGCGAGTTCGGCGCGGTAGACCAGGACCTCTACCTGCTCGACCGGGTCGTCGTCGGCCTGTGGCCGGGCCAACGCGCTGTCGAGGATCCGAACGGCCTGTCCGACGTTTCCCCGGGAGTCGGCCTGCACGACAGCATTCGCCAGCGCCTTGGCCAGCCGCCCGGCAGGCGTGGCGGCCGGCATGGGCGCGGTGGGGGCGTCGCGGAAGACGCGGATCCAGTTGCCGCCCGGGTCGATGACGCTGAATCCGCCCACCCCGTCGGCGTTCTTCCGCGCTCTCGGCCGGGTCATCCGTGGCGTTCCGGACACCAGCACCTTGCCGTACGCGGCGCGCATGCCGGCGGCGAATGCCCGGTGCAGCCCCTCGATGTCCGTGGTGAGTACGAGACACGAGCCGTAGGACTGCTCCGGGTCGAATCCGGGGATCTCGAAGAACTGTAGATGCAGGTCTTCCCGCTGCACCGCCACACACGGGTGGGGCTTGCGCTGCTTGTACGTGGTGCGGAAACCGAGAACTCCGTAGAAGGTCTCGATGTCGTCGATGGAGGCACACGGCAGCAGGGGAACGGTCCGCTCGTTGGTCATGCCTCCTTCCTAAACGTCGCAGCGGGTCCGTCGCCCATGAAAATAGCCGATCATCGCCGTCAGCCATCCGATCGACCGATGACCCAGAACGCACCGCCGCCGCACCACGCCATCTTCGGTGCGTTCCTACCCGCCTACGACTCGCCACGATCAGGGTCAGGCGACGCCGAACAGCAGGGCGGAACCGATGGCCTCGATCCAGAAATACCACCAGATCGGATAGAACCCCGTTGCCCTGTCGCCGATGCGGGAGAACAACCGGCCCAGTGCCATCCCGGCAAGGGCCGCTGCGACGGTGATGACCGCGCCGGTCCGGACATCGCCGACATCGAGCGCCGCCGCAGCCAGTACGGCGGCGATCGCCAGGCCGAACCCGCCGTAGACCGCCCGGATCTCCGATCGGCTTTCTGCTGATTCGATGACGATGCGGAAGGGGCGGGCAAGTGCCGCAGGCGCGGCCAGCGCGTAGACGCCCATGCCGAGGAAGAACGTCCCGACGATGATGATGACCGTGGTCGTCATGCGCGCTCTCGAACCGGCGTCGTGCGGCGACCGCAGGGGCTGGACGCGAGCAGTGCCGTCCCCGCCGACAGGACGAGCAACGCGACGGCGTCGACCTGCGCCACCCGGACCACCTGCTGGTGCAGCGATGGGGTGGTCAGTACGAGAAGCAGGAAGGTGCCGAAGCTGGCCGCGTTGATGGCCACCGCGGCGGGGCGCAGGTGCGGGCGGAACGCCGAAACGATGATGGTGACGCCGACCAGAGCGAGCAGGAACGCCCGATGCCGCATGAGTGTCTCCAGGTCCGCGCCCGTGACGTCCACGCCGTAGGCCGTACGGGCCCAGGCCGGCGACACGGCACCAGCGCCGGGCAGCACGTTGAGCAATCCGGCCGCCACGAGGAGCCCTTGCCCCAGTCTCCGCCTGATCCGTCCTGGCGGGCGTAGCGTGCGCGTTGGTCGTTCCTCTGCGGTCATCAGCACGTGTGCGATCATCGGCCACGTGGTCGATGTCCCGCTTCCAGAAACGTGTCGGGCTGACCCGACGAGGATCTGGATCTGGCTCGGACAGGCGGCCTATCTGGGGCCCTCGATGAGGCTGAATGCGCACTCCGGTTCCGTGCACTGCTTCGCATTGGGCGTCGACGCACCGTTCACGCTACAAGCCGACGACATCGGCGAACGGCGCACCCGCAGCGCCCTCATACCGGCGCGAACACGACACCGGGTCATCGCAGACGACGGTCGGATGCTGTTCTTCTACCTCGACCCAGGCTCGGGCCTAGCGGAGGGTGTCCGCGCTCGAATGACCGAACGCACCCCTTCGGTCGGGCTCGACTATCAGCACGAGTCGTCGCTGATCAGTCACGTACAGGAAACCTCGTTCCCCGATCCGGCCCGACTGCGGGAATTCGTCGACCCTCCGAACCCTGACGCGATGGACGAGCGGATCCGCACCGCGATCGGCATCATGCGTGCTCACCCTGACCAGAAGATGAGCGCGCCGCAGCTCGCTGCCGAGGTACACCTGTCGACGTCACGATTTCTGCACCTGTTCTCGGCGAACGCCCACACCAGCTTCCGCCGGTACCGGTTGTGGGCACGGATGCTGCACGTCGCACTCGCGGTCGGCGAAGGTGCGGACCTGACCCGGGCGTCCACCGAGGCCGGGTTCGCCTCGCCGGGACACTTCAGCGACAGCTTCCACGCCATGTTCGGACTGACCGCGAGCAGGCTGTTCTCCGAACACACCCGCCTCGTCGTGCTCGACACGCGGTGACATCCACCTTCGCGCCAACGAGTCCCAGGCCAGGGACGCTCTCCAGCGGGTACAGCGACAAGGCCGCCGCCACCGCACCTGGTGCTGCCGTCCTTGTCTTCGTGCCCCTTGCAGCGCCGGTCAGGTTGTTGGCCGAACGTCCGCTTCTGCCGCAGAGCGTGCGCGTCGCCAGCCGGGAGCCAGTCACGTCGCGCCGGATGCCGTGCGGCCCGCTGGCGTCCGCAAACCAGTCGAAGAAATATGACACAAGGTGTCAGGTTCTGGGGTGAGCATGGGTTCATCGGTCGGCGCCGGTGATGGGCGCGGACCAGGCACGCATAGATACGGAGAGACTAGGACTTCCATGCGCGAAACCCCAGAAGATCTCGAAGACCTCCAGGCCCTCCTTGACGCCTCCCTCGCCAGCTCTACCGCCCACCTCCGCTCGATCATCAACACCGCCCGCACACTGAACGCGGAGCAGCTCACCCAGGTCCTCACCGGCATGTGCACCCTCGCTCTGTCGAGCGTGACGGCGAAAGGCGAGCCACGGATCAGCGGGGTGGACGGGCACTTCCTGCGGGGCAAGTGGTACTTCGGCACGGCGCCCGACGCCGCCAAGGCGCGCCATCTCGCGGCGCGACCCGCCGCCAGCGCCGCGCACATGCGCGGTGAGGACCTCGGCGTCTTCACGCACGGCACGGTGGAGATCCTCAACCCCCGCAACGGCGACCAGGCCACGGACTGGCCGGACGTACTCGCGTACTTGAAGGACTTCTACGGCGACGACCTCTTCGACTGGGACAACGACGTGGTCTACTACCGGTTGCATCCGCACTGGATGACCGTCTACGCCCCAGACATCGCCAAGCTCACCGTGGCGTCCCAGCCCTGATCCACAGTATCGAGGTCTCCGGGTGGACGAAACTCGCATGGCGGCCACCGCTGACCCACGCGGAGTTGGCACCCGTGTGGGTCAGCGGCCCGGTCAGGGCCTCTACTGGAACTGGGAGAAGAAGTTCCAGGCCAGCGCCGGGACCCAGGTCCGGGGTCCGCTGTCACCGGGAGCACCGTCTTGGGGTGCGGCGATGTGGCCGCCGTCGAAGGCGGCCCAAGCCACCGGGTATCCCGTCCGGCAGCCGGAGTAGGTGGTGACGACGTGCGTCAGGCTGCCGGCAGCCGGTTCGCGGGGGCTCTGCGCGGTGCAGCCGTTGTTGCGGACGAACCGGTCCCGCATCGCCCGTGCGCTGGCCGGGTTGTCACCGATGCCGTGTACCCCCAGGTAGGCGACGGGCTGGGTGCCGCCACTGCATCCGCTCAGTTCCCGGGGCGCGGACTGGACCACGACGGCCCGGAAGACGTCCGGCCGGGCGCAGGCGAGGGCGTAGCTCATCGCACCGCCGTAGCTGAACCCGATGGAGAACCGCTGTCGGGTGTTGACGCAGAGCGCCGACTCGATCCGGATGCGGACGTTGTCGATGAAGGTGACGTCCTCACCGCCGGTGTTGGCCCAGCCGTTGCCGATGCCCTGCGGGGCGACGAAGATCGTGCTGTTGTTCGCCAGCCGCTGGAGGCCGTAGTAGGACCAGGTGTTGCGGTCCACGGTCTGGCCTGTGTCCACGTCGACCGCGGTGCCGCCCCACCAATGCAAACCGAAGACCAGGCGGTACGGGTTGTTCTGGTTGTAGTTGGCCGGGATCCGCAGGATGAAGCTCCGGTTCGCGCCGTTGCTGCTGATGGTGTGCGTGCCGCTGGTGATGCCCGGTGCCTTGCCGCAGCCGGAGGTGCCGCCCGGCGGGGACGGGGTGGTCGGCCCTGGGGTGGGGTTGGTCCCGCCGTCGACGCGGACGAGTTGCCACTGCTGGTTGGTGCCGTTCCAGTCGTCGTACTGGACGATGTTGCCGCCGTCGGCGGTCGACGCGCCCTGCACCTCCAGCGCCTTGTTGCTGTTCCGGTTGATCAATCGCACGTGACCGCCGTCGGAGTCGGCGAGCCGGAACTGCTGGTTGGTGCCGTTGTGGTCGGCCCACTGCACGACGGCCGCGCCGTTGGCCGTGGAGAAGTTGTGCACGTCCAGCACCTTGCCGGACAGCCGGGACTTCACCCGGTAGTAGCCGCCGCCGGAGTCGACGAACTGCCACTGCTGCTGGTTGCCGTTGTTCCGCGACCACTGGGTGATCCGCGCGCCGTCGTTGGTGGCCAGGTTGTAGACGTCCAACGCCTTACCGCTGTTGCGGTTCACCAGTACGTACCACGCGTTCGTGTCCACGGTCGCCGCCGAGGCCGGCGACGGTGCCACGACGGCCAGCCCGGCGGCGGCGAGGACCGCCGCGACCGCGGTGGCAAGCGCTGCGGGCCAGCGACGTCCGGGTGGAGAGGCGGGACGAGCCTCTTCCGTGACCTTCATGGATCCACTCCTTCGATCAGGGCGGGCTCAGCTCCGCGACCACTGCATGCTGGTCGCGGTGCCGCAGGTCCGCTGTTCCAGGGCTGCGCCGGCGGTGGTGGAGCCGCCGACCACGTTCAGGCACTTGCTGCTGTTGATGTTGACCAGGTGGTGGTAGCCGTCGCCGGTCGGGCGCCAGTTGAAGACCTGGTTGAGGCCGCTGTGGCAGGTGTATTGGATGACCTGGGCCCCGTCGGCGGTGGAAAAGTCGTTGATGTCGACGCACTTGCCGCTGTTGACGCTCTGTAGGCGGACGTTGCCGTTGCCGGCGTCGAGGAAGCGCCACTGTTGCCAGGTGTTGCCGTTGCTGGTCCACTGGCCGATCACGGCCAGGTCGTTCAGGTTGGGTGACTGGACGTCGATAACCTGCCCGCTGTTGCGGTTGGTGATTCGGTACGCCGAGGGCGTGGGCGTGCCGCCGCTGGTGAACTGCCACCAGTCGACGTTGAACAGGAAACCGGAGCCGCCGGTGAACCGCAGGTAGAGGTCACGGGTGCCGGTCGCCCCGCTGGTCGCGCAGGAGGTGTCGACCCAGTTCTGCCAGCCGCCGGTGCCGGAGACCCGGCAGGTGCCGACCAGCGGACCGGTCGCGCTGTCGAGGCGTACCTCGATGGTGCCACCGGCGGTGGCAGAGGCCACCCGGGCGGTGAAGGTGGTCGCGCCGGTGCCGAACGCGACGCCCTTGACCTTGATCCAGTCGCCGTTCTCGATCGATGCGACGTTCATGCTGCCGCTGCTGGCGCGTTCGGTCTCGATGCCGGAACCCCAGGCGATGGTCTCAGCCTCCTGCCGGACGAACGGGTTGAGGGTGCCGACCTGCGGGACACCGGCGGTGGTCATGTTCATCGACGGGATCGTGCCGTCGGCCCGGTAGGTGAACTTCTCCACCGCGACCGAGCGGGTGAATCCGCCGCCGCCGGGAAGCGCGCCGTTGTGATAGAAGAAGTACGACCCACCGGCGAAGTCGATGATGCCTGGATGGTTGGTGAAGCTGGCGCCCTGCCGGGGCATGACCGTGCCGCGGAAGGTCCACGGGCCGGTGGGCCCGGGGGCGGTGGAGTAGGCGATGTATTCGCCGCAGCACTCGGCGGCCCAGATCATGTAGTAGGTGCCGTTGCGCTTGTAGACCCACGGTCCCTCTTCGTAGAGGGTGGGTCGAGTGGGGTTGCCGGTGCGGGTGCCGAAGCCGGCTGTGGTCAGCGGGATCTGGGTCAGGCCGCCGGAGTACGAGATCATGTCGCTGTTGAGCCGGACGTACCACAGGTTGGGGTTGCCCCAGTACAGGTACGCCTGGCCGTTGTCGTCGATGAAGGCGTGCGGATCGATCTCGGCGTTCTCGAGTAGCGGTCGCCCCAGGGCGTCGCGGAATGGGCCGGTGGGGCTGCTGGACACGCCGACACCGATGGCCATCCGGCCGGTGGCACGGTTCTTCACCGGCACATACCAGTAGAACTGACCGTTGCGTTCGATGACGTGACCGGCCCAGGCGTCGGCGCTGGCCCAGCTGAACGTGGCCAGGTTCATCGGCACGCCGTGGTCGGTCCAGTTCACCATGTCGGCGGAGGAGAAGACCCGCCACTCGCGCATCGTGAAGTACGTCGAGCCGTCCTCGTCGCGTCCGGTGTAGACGTACAACCGGCCGTTGTGCACCAGCGGAGCCGGGTCGGCGGTGTAGACGTGCTGCACGATCGGGTTGTCGGCCTTGGCGCTCGTCCCCGGTAGCACCGCCGTGACGGCGGCGCAGACGCCCAGCAGCAGGGCGATCAGGACGCTGGTTGTGCGGCGACTCGCAAGGGAGCTGCCCATGATTGTTGTCCTCACCTTGTCGTTACGGGGTCAGGTCGCGGTGGCTACGAGGTGACGCGGAAGGTGGCGTCCTGGCGGTCGGCGGCGGCTGATCCTGCGCTGAGCGGATCGATGCGCAGCAGGTAGCCGGCGTGCCGCAGGTAGTACGTGGGGAAGTTGTACGACCGGAACGACGACCAGGAACTGTCGGCCAGGCCGGCGGTGCGGTAGAAGGTGGCGTCGGCGCGGAAGGTCGAGCTGCCGTCGTTGGCGGCGAGCCGCGCGACGTAGCCGCTGTGCCGGAGGTAGTTGCCCGGCCGGTTGATCGACTCGAACGAGACGCCGGTGGAGTCGGCCAGGCCAGGGACCATCCGCCAGAGCTGGTCCTGGTGAGGGTCGAACGGGTATGGGTCGAGCCGGATGGCGCCGTTGCTGTGCCGGACGAAGTAGTCAGGAAGGTTCGACGACTTCAGGCGGACCCAGTTCGGCAGCCCCCAGCGGTTGACGGCGTTCTGGTATTCGACGTCGGTGATGCCGACGATCGAGCCGTGCTTGGAGTTCAGCGGCGGCGTGTAGTCACGTTGGTTCGCCACCGCCCACGAGTTGCCGCCGACGTTGCTCGTTGACCAGAGGTACATGTCGTTGTTGATCGGGCCGAACGAGTCGCCCCACAACCACCAGGCGCCGCCGTCGTTGCGCGGGACCAAGTGTGCGCCCTCGATGGCGGTACCCTGGCGTAGCCCGCTGGTGAAGGTGGTGAAGCTGTTCGGGGCGCCGGTACTGGAGCGGGCACCGTACAGGTTTCCGTTGGCGAGGTTCTTGTAGAACATGTACGTCACGCCGCCGCTGACCCGGATGTCGGCGTCGAGCACCGGGAAGCCGGGGCTGAAGTAGGTCTGCGGGACACTGACCGTGCGGAAGTCGCTGGTGTAGTTGACCAGGAACAGGTCCGTGGTGGTGTTGGCGGAGTAGACGATGCCGTACTGGCCGCGTGACGCGTCCCAGAACACCGTCGGCGCCCAGGTATGGACGTTGCTGTAGGTGTGCATCCTGAGCAGGCGGTACCCGGTGAAGCTGGTCAGGTCCGTCGAGTCCCAGACGTGCAGGTACTGGCTGTTGCGCCCGAAGTTGAGCCCCCTCAGGTCGGTGGCGACCACCACGAAGGTGCCGTCCTGCTTGCGGTGGATGTAAGGGTCGCGCAGGCCGAGGTCACCGGCGGTCGGCGTGACGACGGGGTTGTTCTGGTTCAGCGGGATCCAGTTGAGACCGTCCCGGCTGACCGCGAGATGCAGGCCGTAGCTTGACCCCGACTGGTTCGGCGTCTCGGTGAAATAGGCGTTGAGGTATGCCGTGTTGGGTGCCGCCAGGGCAGATCCCGGGCTGACCGTCAGTCCGGTCGCAGTGAGCGCGCCAGTGGCGAGCGCGCCCAGGGTGAACTGTCGTCGATTCAAGGGCATGGTGGTGGCCTTTCTCGCGGTGGTTAGTGCCTGTGGCCAGAGAGCTGACGGCGATCGGTCGCCTGTGCGGCGTCCAGAAACCCATCCGCAGGTTTCGATGTGAGCGCTAACATATCAGTCCCTTAACATGCCGGCAAGACACCCGTAATTGGTCAGACGTGCGATGTAACCGCAGGCGAAGGTGCGGACAGCGGGTGGCACAGGACCGAGAGCGGATACTGGGCGCCGACCACACCGCATCGCTGAACGCGCGCCGCAATCTGGGACTCGCACTCGCGATAAGAGGCCAGCACCATCGGGCAAGAAGCGTCCTAACGGACGTACTGGCCGACTACATACGCGTGCTGGGCGCAGCGCACCCATACACCGCGAGCGCCCAGTCGAGCCTGGACCGGCTGCCATCGCTACACGAGTTCACTTGGTGAATGATCATGAGCCGGGTGCATCTACGTGTCGCGGCGGTCCGTGGATCTTTAGAACTGACCATAGCCGGTGGCAGGGTCGGTCACCTCGACGGAGACTCCCACAGCTCAGCCGCCAGAAGAGGCGGTACGGGGCCTGGAGCCGTACCGCCTCGTCTGTTCGTAGGGTGGTGGGAGCCGCGCCCGCAGCGGGCCGGCTGTCGGTTCCTCGTTCGCGCCGTGGGAGAGACACCATGACATCCACGTCTGTCCGACGGTTGACGGGCGCGGTCGGTCAGGTCGTGTTGGGCGTGATGCTGCTCGTTGCTGGCGCCGCCCACCTGACCGTCGCGCGCGAGGAGTTCCTGGCGCAGGTGCCCTCCTGGCTGCCGCTCGATGCTGATCTCGTCGTCGTTGTTTCCGGAGTGGTGGAGATCTGTCTGGGGCTGGCTCTACTCGCCGCGTGGAGACAGCCCGTGCGTGGCCTGACCGGAGTGGTCGTAGCGGCTTTCTTCGTCGCGGTGTTCCCGGGCAACATCGCTCAGTTCAGTGAAGGGCGTGACGGATTCGGCCTGGACACCGACGCGGCACGGGCGGTCCGCCTGCTCTTCCAGCCGCTGCTCGTGCTCTGGGCGCTCGCCGCCACCGACGCGGTTCCCGCGCTGCGCTCACTGCGCCGTCGCCCCGAATCCTGACGTCCCGACCAGGTCGAGGGCTTACCCGAACCTTGGGTCAGCCCTCGACGGTGTAGCGGCCAAGTCACAGCCATTTTCATCCTGCGTAGGGTTGGCTTCGATGTGGTGCAGCGCGAGGATGGCCTGCACGATCGAGGTCGTTCGTTGTGGGCAGCAGCGCAGCTTGGCCAGGATCTTCCAGGTCATGAGGGTGGCGATCGCGCGTTCGTCCCGGGCGGGGATTGTCGCGTGGGCTCGGTTCACGGCCTTCTGCCGGTGTGACGGCTTCGGCCGGAAGCGGTGCCGCTTTGACAGACCCTTCGCTCAGCGGTTTCCATCTGGGTAATGCAGTTGTTGGGTGTCACTCGCGGGTGAGTCCCGGTGGTAGCGCGTCTTCGTCGGGTCGGACTCGGCGGGCGTTGGCCAGAGGGTTCTGTTGGAGGGTGTTGATCAGCGGTTCCGGGCCGCCGAGGCAGGTCCAGGTGTCGTCCCAGAGTGCGGAGACCAGCCATGAGCGATCGGCGGGGAAGAACAGGTCGGGTAGCGATCCGTCACCGTGGCGCATGTGGCCGGTGCGCCAGGTGAGTGCCTGCTCGGGTCCGGCCTCGACCAGCACGTAAGGCCAGTTCCAGTAGAGCGACACCCTGGGGCCGCGGGGAAAGACGATGTCGTGGGGGCCGGTGTCGAGGTAGGCCAGCCACCAGGGCTGCTCGGGGGTCTGTGCGGTGAGGTCCTGGACCAGGGCGTGTTCATAGGCGGCGACGGTGACGCCGTCGGGCTGGTGGGTGGTGGCGTAGGCGTCAAAGATCGGCGGGATGGCGGTGGTGATCGAGGTGCCGGCGGTGGTGTGACCGGCGATCCACTCCACCTCGGCGGCGGCGCCGATCCGCCACTTCCGCCCGTCCTTGCTCAATTGCACACCGCTATTCAAGCCGCTGTGGTCGCGGTTGGCGCGGGAAACAGGGTGTTCTCGGCGGGGCCGACGGCGCCGCCGGGGCAGCCGCGAGATGCCGAGCCGGATGAACCTGGCGGGTGAGCCCGGATGAGCAGCCTCGGCGACAATCCCTGCAGGTCGGATGACCCGTACTTCAGCGGGAGTGACATTCCGACTGGGCCGAATCGAGTTCAATCGGATCTGTTGGCTCGGGCAGGATGTCGGGGTGATCTGGGGGAGACGGGGCAGCGGGGTTCAGCGGTCGACGGTGGGAGAGGACGGGCCTCTCGGGAGGGTGCGAGTCGCGGTCGACGACGCTGCCGGCGCGGGCCGGTGGGAGGCGTTGGACTATCTGGTCGAGGTTCTGTTCGAGGTCGATGCTGCCGGCGATGAGGTGGTGGCGGGGTCGGCGTTGATGTTGGTGGCTGGCGCTGCGGGGTTGGTGGTCCGGTTGGACCGGCACGCGCGGCGGGCGCCGTGGTATGGCCCGTACCAGGAGTCCGCGTTGTGGCGGGTCGGGGCGCGTTTGTCGGTCGCGTCGTCGGGGCCTGTCGCGATGGCGCTGGCGAGCATGCATGGGGACGGGCGGATCCGGGAACGCGCGGTCGCGGCGATGGTCGGTCGGCCGTGCCCGGAGGTGATGCCGTTCCTGGTGCTGCGTGCCGGTGATTGGGTCAAGCCGGTACGGGACCGGGCGCGTGAGGTTCCCCCCGGGATGTGGACACCGGGTTATGCCGCGATCTGGTGCAGCGTAGTCGGTGCGAGTGTCTGTTCGTAGTCGGCAGGGCTGAGAT
>NZ_JBIANP010000020.1:0-36041 GCF_042874705.1 Micromonospora sp. NPDC003816 | reverse complement strand
TCTTCCGTGTACTTCGATGGACGCCCCAACGGGGACACCCCTTCCTCTGGACCAACATCCAGTCTCAGGGTGTCCACATCTCAGGGGGAAGCCCAACCGGGTCGACCGGCGGCGGGTTGTCAACGCCTGTCAACGGCTGTCAACGCCCCCCGTTGACACCCTCGCGGGTGCTCTGAGCTGCGGAAACGTCGGCGTCGGGGACGATTGTCAACGTGTCAACGCCTTCGGGCACCTCAGCCACGGCGCGCGGGTGCAGCTCGTACCGCCCGTCCGGCCCGTTGCGGACCCACCCGAGGGCGGCCAGTTCGGCGAGCACCGCCGACACCTCGTCGGACTTCGGGAGCCGGCGCGACACGCGGCGGTGTAGCTCCCGGCGGGTGAAGGTGGTCATGCCCTTGGTGGTGAGCACCCCGAGCACGTACCGGGTGTTCTCCATCGCCGCATCGCTGCCGATGGTGGTGAGCGCGGCCCGGTAGTGCGCGGCGAAGAACTCTGCCAGCCTCACGGCGTCGGTCATCCGGTCGGCGTCGATGGGGCGTCGCCAAGCGTCGGCGGGGTGGTGCGCGACGTGCAACAACCCGGCCAGCCGCAGCGTTGCTCCGGAGAGCTTGTTGCCCCACTCCCGCATGTCGTGCAGCGTGCCGCCGGGGCGTAGCTGCGCCTCCACCTCCTGAGCGGCGGCCAGCCGCACCCGTCCCGCTTCCGGGGTGAGGGTGACGACGGCTGGGTCTTCCCACTCGGCGAGGGTGGCGGCCAGGTCGTGCACCGGGTGCCGGTAGCCGGCCGTCACCGCCTCGGGCACCGGCTCCGTGTCGACCAGCCGATACCCGGCCAGCGAGCGGGGCAGCGCGAACAAGAACCGGGCAGGCAGGCCGCGCCCGGCGAGGTCGGCGTTCCCGCCGAACTTGCGCAGCACGGTCGGTTGCGCCATGACGCACACGGTCAGCGCCGGCTTGTCGACCGAGGCTCCCTCGCGGGTCTGCCGTTCGTTGCTCATCGGCTGTCCCGCGTGGCCTTTCAGGTAGGGGTCGAGGTTCGGGGCACCGGAGTACCTGCCGGCGAGGGTGTCGAAGATCCCGCCTTCATCGCTGATGATCGCCATCCGTCCGCCGTTGGCGGCCATCAGCCCGATGAGGGCTTCCGGGGTGGCGTCGTCCACGATCAGCCTCGGGAGGCCGGGAACGGTGATCGCCTCGGCCGCGATCGCAGCGGCTACCGCCTCGGCGGCGGCCTCATCGCGCTTGCCCGGGTCGCTGGCCTTCGCTGCTTGCGCCTTGGCCTGTTCGGCCTGCCGGTCGGCGATATCCCGCAGCGCCGCCGCTTCCGCGATCCGAGGTCGCATCGCCTCACCCAACGTCGACTGAGCGGCGAACAGCGGAGCGGTCATCGCCCGGTGAACAGGTGACTTCCGCTCCCCGGGGCCGGCGATGACGGCGGCAAACACATTCACGGGCTCTCGCCACCCGCCGACCGGCTCCACCTCCAGGCGGCCACCCGCGCACGCGGACAGCACGGCCACGGCCAGAGTGCCGGCCATCGCCGGATCGGTCTGCGTGAACCGGGCGACGCCGGTCACCATGTCGCCCAGCCACGCGGGGAACACGTCGACCGGGAACGGCGGCGGCACGGCGGACGGCCCGGTCAGGGGCACTGGAACATCCCACAGCGGCCCACCCGAGGCCGGTGCGTCGGTGGCTTCCGGATCGTCGGTGACGAGGTGAAGGCGGGCGGGCGTCATGCGGCACGTCCTTCCGGTATCGGTGCGGTGCAACGGGGATCGGTGACAACCGGGGTTGTCGCCGTGCGCGCCAGCTCGGCGAGCACGGCCATCTGTTCGGGCATCCCGCGCGTGCCGTCGAGCGGCCGGCGGGCGTGCGGCCACACCTCCGTCATCACCGGGTCGGCGTAGTCGCGGCCGGCGAGCACGGTCACGGTGCCCGCCATGTCGATGCCGAGGCGGCGTGCTTGCGCGTACAGGGTCGGTGCGGTGACGGCACCGGGTTGGCCCATGCGCAGCTCGTATGGCTCGATCACGGTGTCGGGGGTGAGCAGCCCGTAGCGGGCGGACAGGATGACCAGCCGCCCGCCGAGGCGGTCGGCGGCGCGGCGGCAGGCGCGGTGGTAGCTGCCGGTGTACATGCGCCCGGCCGGCGCGGGCCGGTCGAGCTTCGCCCCACCGCACGGCACGATCACCACCGCGTCGTCGCGGCCCATCACGCTGCGGCGCATCCGGGCGTTCACCGCGTCGGCGTATGCCTTGCTGGCCGCCTGCCGGGTGGTGCCCATCGCCCGGCCGACCTCGGCGTACGACCATCCGTCGTTGAGCACGAGGTCGACCGCGATCCACTCTCGGGCTTCCCGGCACGCGGCCTCCACTGCGGCCAACGCGGCGAGGATGTCCGATGGCGTGCGGGCGGCAGCGAGCGCGGCGGCGTGGTCGGCGACGTGAGCGGCTGCGGGGTGGAGCTGGGGCGCGCGGTGACAACTGCGGTTGTCGCCGGGCCGGGTCACGCGGCCACCTGCCGGGGTCGCTTGCTGCCGGCGGCCAGCCCGGATCGGATGGTGCGGGCCGTCTCGACGTGGCCCAGCCCGGCCCGTGCTGCGGCTTGTTCCAGCACGCTTTCGGCGTCCTCGGCGGTGAGCGACCCACCGGCGGTGAGTTGCCCGAGGGCCACGGCGGCGACGTAGAGGCAGCGATTGCGCTCCCCTGCCGGCGCGGTGGTTACCCGGTCGGCTTCCCGGGTGATCGCGGCCCGGACGTACGCGCCGCTGCGGTCGGTCGGCAGCGACACCACCACCGGCCGCTGCGGCGGAAGCGGCGCCGGAATCAACCGGGCGGCCAGCCACCCGGGCAGCGGCGCGGGGTCGGTATCCAGGTCGACCCGGTAGGGCCGTCCGGCCACGGTGCTGCCGGCCGCGACCACGTAACCGCCATGCGCCCGGGTGTCGACCAGCGGGCCGAGAGTGCCGGCCGTGTTGCGCAGCGCCGGCCCGTCGTCCGGGTGGCGGTAGTAGAGGTGGGTACCGCCCCGCCCGGTGGTCACCGTGTACGTCGGTTCGATGACGGTTCCGTGCGCGGCGGCCAGCTCAGCGAGGGTGTCCAGCCCGGTCGGGCCGGTCGTGCCGTCCTTCGGGGTGTCGAGGTCGACCACGACCAGCCGCGACGGGCCGCAGGCGAGGCCGATGCCGTACGGGCGGGCCGACCACGCTCGGCGGATGCGGTCGGGGTCCCAGGTGGCGCGGGGTTCCCACCCGAGGTGGTGGCCGGCGGTGCGGCAGCGCGGGTCGCGGCCGGTGCAGTCGTCGCCAGCGTGGTCGGGGAAGGCGGGTCGCTTGTCGTCGGGGCGTAGCGGGAAGACGTGCCAGCCGCGTGCGGCGTGCGCGAGCGCGGCGGTGAGCAGCGGGTTATCGGGCATGGTGCGGGTCCTCTCCGGTGCTGCGGGTGAGGTGGCGAGGCGAGCGGCTTGCGGCCGGCCGTGTGTGCGTTCGTGTCGGCCCTGGGCACAGGCGGCGCAGTCGCGGCGGCGTAGCAGGACGGGCCGGCCGCTGCTCGCGTTGTCGGCGGCGAGCAGCCGGTTGCAGATGTGCGGGTATGCCTCGGCGTCGGTCACCGGCCGGCCGAGCACCGTGCTAGCGACCAGCCACCGGGCGGCCACCGGGTCACCGCCTCGGGCGGGGCCGCGCAGTGATCGCTGCCCGAGTCACCGCTTGCCGCAGGTCGCCGAGCAACCCGACCAGTTGCCGGCGGGCGGCCAACTCGGACGGCGCGAGCGCGACCCTGACGCGGACCTCGGCGTGTTCGCGGCCGGCGGCGGTGCGCACCCTGACCAGGACGGCGCGGGAGCGGCCGGCGACGTCGACCACGATTTCGTCGGATCGGTGCTCGCCGAGGTTGCAGCGGTGGTCCTTGCCGCACCACTCGGTGTGCCCGTCGCGGGTGCGGCGGTTCATCGGTTCGCCTCGGCGCGCAGCCGGTGGAAGTGGTTGTAGACGCGTCGGCCGGTGCGGAGCCGGTGGCCTCGGTCGCAGCGTCGGCAGGCACGCGGCCGGCGCAGGACGCGGGTGGTGATTCGGCCGGTGCCGGCGCACCGCTGGCAGGTTTTGACGGGCTTAATCCAGCACAGCCCGGCGTAACCGAGGGTTATCAGGGCGGGGATCGCGGCGAGGGTGATAGCGGGGGGTCCACAGGTGCCTCCTGGGCCGATTTTTGGGTGCACGGGGCCGTGAGCTGCTATCTGCTAGGCCGCAGCTCATGATTCGGATCGGGTGCTAGCGAGGGTGCTAGCGCTAGCAGGACAGGCCGCTAGCGCTAGCACCCTCACAGTGGTTAGCCGGCGGACCGCTTCCGGTCACGCTCCGCAATCGCGGCGAGCACGTCGGGGTGCTTGATGCCGCGCCGGGTGGTGGCCTTACCGTCGATGCGCCGGCCCACGTCGCCGACCTTCACCAGCGGGTGCGGCTTGAGCGCGGTGGTGAGCTGCGCCGCCTCCCACCCGCCGTACACGTCGGGCCGCAGCTCGGCCAGCAGCGCGCACAGCGTCTCGTTCCACACCGCCTTCTCGTCGCCCGGCCACACGCGCGCCAGGTCGCCGAGGACGTCCGCGACCGGGGCCACGTCGCGGGTCTGCTCGTCCAGCTTCGGCAGCGTTCCCGCCGTGGTCCGCAGCGCCACCGCGCGGGCCACGATGCGGGCGGCGGCGGTGGTGTCGACGTAGAACGACCGCACCGCCGACGCCTTCGCCCCGAAGCCGCGCAGGATGCCCCACCCGGCCTCAACGTTCGGCTGGAAGACCGTCGCCCGGTAGCCCTGCTTATAGGCCGAGGTGCCAAGGATCATGTCGTTGGCCGTCTGGTCAGCCACCGACAGGCAGAATCGGGAGTTGACGTTGCGGGTGATCCCGGTCGGCAAGCTGTCCTTGTCCGGGATCTGCGTACCGATCAGGATGATCACGCCCAACGCCCGACCGAGCTTGATGACCTTTTCCAGAATCTCGCCGGCTTCCTTGCCGTACTTGCTGGTCATCAGCTCTTGCAGCTCATCGAACCACGCGACCAGCGGGTGAAGGCCCGACCCCTTGAGGCTGGCCAGTTCCGGCGTGACCTTGTTCTCGGGTGCCTTGCCCAACCTCGCGTAGTGCTCGATGCGCTTGGACCGGCGGCGGCACTCTTCGTACAGCCACTCGATGAAGGCGAAGCAGCGGGCGAGGGTGTCGTCATCGAAGCCGTTGCCGTACTCGGCCATGACCGGCTCCAACACCGCGAAGTCGCCAACGCCCTTCAGCTCGTAGCCTCGGATCTCGGTGCGGGCGTCGAGGGCGGCGGCCAGGATCAGATCCCGCAGCGCGAACGTCTTGCCGGAACCGGGCTG
Organism: Micromonospora sp. NPDC003816; assembly: GCF_042874705.1. Lineage (NCBI taxonomy): Bacteria > Bacillati > Actinomycetota > Actinomycetes > Micromonosporales > Micromonosporaceae > Micromonospora > Micromonospora sp. NPDC003816. The sequence goes on along the minus strand of NZ_JBIANP010000020.1, from coordinate 30,673 downwards.
CCCGCCGAACAGGAAGTTGCGGAACATCAGGTCCACCGCAACCGTGTCCAGGCGGGGCGTGGTGGCGAACGGGAACGCCTTGAACACGTCCACCTTCGCCGACTCCGACAGCAGCGGCCACGCGGGTTGCTTCATCTGCGACGCCGGCTCATAGCCGACCCACAACGCCAGCCGGCCCGTGTGGCCCGGTGCCGGTTCGGGCCACACCTGGTCGAGGGGTAGCCGCATCGCCGAGGCCAGCCGGCCGCGCCGGGCGACCACCTCGGCGGCCTCCACCCCGTACGGCAGGTCGACCACCGCGAGGTGCCCGGGGCCGTCGCGGTGGATGTCGACCGGGAAGCTGATCGCCTTCGGGTCCTTGGCAACCGCGCTGTTGATCGCGGCCATCTGCAACGAGGTCAACGCCCGGCGGACCAGCTCGGCGGTCAGCTTGCGGTAGCGGGTGCCCTCGGTAACCCGGTCGGTGAGCGGCTTGTCCGCCGGTCGACCGAGCGTGGCCAGCAGCGGCACCACCACGGCGAGCGCGACCCACCGCCACCACGGCGGACCCATGGCCAGGACGATCGCCCCGGCGATGGTCACGCCGGCACCAGCGGCGAGCACCCACCACCGCCACACGCTCTGGCGCTGCCGGCGGGCGTCCAGCTTGAGCCACACGTCCGCCTCACCACGGGTCGCGGCGGCCTGCCGCAGGTGCCAGTTGCCTTCCTCGGCGGTGGCCCAGTGCACCGCCCGACCGAGGCCGCGGAACAGCCCAACCGGTGCCCACACAAGGGTTTTCGCCGCGTACTTCGGCAGCCGCACCGCGTGGTACGCGGTGACGTAGCCGGCGTCCTTGCTCTGGTGCCGCGCCGCCGCGCGCAGGCCGCGCCACGAACGCGCCCACTCGGCCAGGATCGGCCGGCGCTCCCGCTGCCGGGCCAACACCTCCGGCGGAATGTCCTCGGCCGCGTCGACCAACCCGCCGAGGCGCTCCGGCCCGTCGTCGACCGTCTCGGCATCCTCGCCGGTGTCGTCCTCGGCGGTGTCGTCCGCCTCGGCCGGCGGGCGGGGGCGCGGCACCCGGCGGGCGCGGGCATCGTCCAGGTCGACCACCTCGGCATCCGGACCGGCGGTGGTGGGGTCGGTCAGGTCGTTCTCTGCGGCCTGCCAGTCGAAACGGTCATCAGGGGCAGTCATGATGGGGGTTCCTCCAACGGTCGGGAGATCGGTAGGGGACCGGCGGCGCGGCGCAGGTTGGGAAGCCAGGGGCCGCGCCGCCGGGCGGAACTAGTCGTGAGTACGAACGAGGTGCGCGAGCGCGGCACCCATGCCGAGCACCGCTACCGGGAGGCAGGCCACGGCGGTGGTGATCCACCACGGGGCCGAGGTGACCCCGGCGGCCTCCAACAGGTGGTAGGCGACCTGCCCGAGCGCGCCGATCGCGAGAGAACCGAGAGCGGACCACTTGGCAAACCGGCGCGCTCGCTCGGGCACCCGACCGGACAGCCACACGTACAGGGCGTACGCGCCGTACGTCTCCACCCCGATCGGCAGCGTGATCGCCGAGTTGATGGAGAAGCTGTCCCAGATGCCCGGCAGCGGGTGCACGATGCCGAACCCGGTGAGTCCGCCCAGCCCGACCCAGCCGGACCAGATCGCGACGAACGCGGGCAGGGCCAGCAGCACCACCGGCCACACCACCGCCGACCGGACCGGCGCGGGCGGGGCGGGCGTGTCCGGGCGACTGACCGGCGCGACCTCGGCCGGCGGCGTCGGCGTGATCTCCGGCGCGGGCGTCGGGTCCGGTACGACCGGCGGCGCGGGCTCGGGTGCGGCCGGCGCGGGTGCCGGGTCCGGGGTGGCCGCCTCGGCGGTGTCGGCCGGCGGCGCGGCGGGCGTGGCCTTGAGCAGCGCCAGCAGTTCCCCGGCCTTCGGTGCGCCGATGCGGAACTCCCGCATGAGCCGGTTCCGCGACGGGAACACCTCGCCGTCCGGCAGGTCCAGCGCACGGGCCGCCGGAAGCAGGTCCTCGATCGGTTGGGGGTAGCGGGTGCCGTTGATGGTCGGGGCGGTCATGCTGCGTCCTCCTGGGGGAAGGCGCACGCGAGGCATTCGCCCAGCGAGCGCGGGATGAAGTACGGCCGCACCGTGTGGCAGGTGCGGCAGGTGCGGCGGGCCGTGAGCGCTTTGCCGATCGCGGCGCGCTGCGCGGGGGTCGCGGTGCGCTTCGGCGCGGCCAGGTCGACCCGGTACAGGTAGGCGGTGCGGGTGCCGCCGACGCCGCGCCAGAGCACTTGAGCGGCGATCGGCTGCCCGCCGGGGCGCAGGCCGGCGGCGGTCAGTTGACGGCGGGTGGCGTAGCCGGGCGGGGCACCCTTCCACCAGTAGGTGGGGATGCCGTACCGCGCTCCGTCCGGATCGAAGTAGGCGGCGCGGATGCGGGCCATCAGGCCGCGCGGCGCGGGTCGGTGCGGGTGGCGGTGTCGGTGGCGGCGCGGGTGACGCGGGCCTCGGCCCGGCGCACCCGACGCCAGTCCAGCTCGGTCGGGCCGCCGTGGTCCTCGGCGTAGAGCAGCGTGATCTCGGCGTCCAACAGGTCCAGCTCGGCCGCGATCAGCGGCCACTCCGCCTCGATCGCGGCGAGGTCGGCGGTGGTCGGTTCGGCGGTGACGGGGGCGAGGTGCGTGCGCACGGGGGAACCTCCGGTGAGTCGATGAAGTGGGGGAAAGCCCGGGGGTGCGACCAGATCGGCCGCACCCCTGGCGAACAGAAATCGAGAGGCAGAAGTCCATGCCGCGCGCCAGATCCGGCCCGCTCGCCCCGCTCGCTCGGGATCTACCGAGGTCGGCCACCGTGTGGCTCAAGGCGGGAATGCCGCAGACGGATCTACGCGGCGCTTCTGCTGTGAAGTTCTCAACGAACGACCACGCGACCGGTCCGTGAGCGCGCAGCGCAATGCGCTACCTTCTCCGGCTTCCGCTCGGCTTGTTGTGCCTGGCTAGCCAGGTCCAACGAGATGAACGTAGGCCGGCTTGGCTAGTCAGGTCAAAAGAGCGTGGCGAACTTTCCTAACTTGGCTAGTCAGCGCTACCGTGAGCGGGTGAGCGAGAACCTTGACTTCCTCGGCGAGCTGGATCCCGACGACCCCAAACAGGCCTCGCAGCAGATCGCGAACAAGCTGCGGGCGGCCATCCTCACGCGTCGACTCGCGCCCGGCGACAAGCTGCCGTCGCAGCCCGAACTAGCCACCCGCTACGGCGTGGCACGAGAGACGGTCAAGCGAGCCTTGGACCTGCTCCGGGCAGAGCGGCTGATCGTGTCCCGGCAGGGCAGCGGCGCGTTCGTCCGCGCGCAGACACAGCGGGCGGTTGAGCTGCGTCCGCACATTGAAGCGTCATTTGACCGACCTCACGTCACCATCGACTTCGCTGGATTCTCCGGGGAGACGCTGCGCGACGCGCTCGCCGAAGCACTCGACAAGGTGCGCGTCGGCAGGCTCGCGCCGGACACGATCGCTGTGCGGGTCCTAATCTCCGACATGGCCGCACCGATGGCGCTGCCGTCGCGGGCCGAGACGCAGGCAGACGACCCAGCAGTACGCGAACGCGCGGAACGGATCACCCGGCGGGTGGCAGACGGCATCATCGATCAGGTCGCCGAGTTGGGCGACCTCGGCCTCATCCGGTCAGCCACCGTTGATGTGCGGATGCATCGGGCATCTCCGCTGTTCAAGCTCTATATCCTGAATGGCGAAGAGGTCTTCTACGGCTTCTACCCGGTCGTTGAGCGCACCGTCTCGATCAAGGGCGAGCCAATGGCGATCTACGACCTCATGGGCAAGGACGTGCCGCTGTTCCACTACGCGGTGACCGACGACGACACCTCGCACGGGACGCAGTTCGTGGAGGCATCCCGCCAGTGGTTCGACTCGGTGTGGTCGACCATCGCTTACCGGTACGACGGATGAGCCCCGACCTGGGCCGACTGCTCGGCGAGGTCGGCGCGGTGCTGCTCGACTTCGACGGGCCGGTGTGCAGCATTTTCGCTGGCTACCCGGCCCCGCAGGTCGCCGCCGAGTTGGTCGACGTGCTTAGGCGGCGCGGTGTCGACGTGCCGCCGGACCTTGCCAGCGAGCCCGACCCGCTTGAGGTGCTGCGCCGCACCGGCGCGACCGGCAACCACGACATCACCCGGGCGGTGGAGGATGCGCTCTGCGCGGCCGAGCGCCGGGCCGTCGAGACTGCTGAGCCAACACCGTACGGCCGGGAGGTCATCGTGGCTGCCCAGCAAGCCGGGATGCCGGTGGCGGCGGTCAGCAACAACTCGGCCGGCGCGGTGAGCGCCTACCTGACGGCAAACCGGCTCGCCGCCTACGTCTCGCCGGTGGTCGGCCGGGCGTACGCCGATCCGGACCGCATGAAGCCCAACCCGGAACCGATCCTGCAAGCCGTGCGCGCCCTTGGCGAGGCGGCGAGTCGGTGCGTGCTCATTGGCGACTCTCTGTCGGACATCGACGGAGCGCGGGCAGCGGGGGTACGGGTGATTGGCTACGCGAATCGTCTGCCCAAGGTTGAGCAGTTCTGGGCCGTCGGAGCAGATGCAGTAATCACGAGCATGGGCGAGATCGCTAGTCTCCTGATGGAGCGCCCTGGTGGCTGAATGTAGCTGAACTTAGGCGCTCCGGCCGTCGAGCCTGAAGCATCAGGCTAAGTGCCTGGTCTTCTCTACCCAGCACGGTTCTGCATGGTTCGCGCGGCAGGCAGCCGCAGATTCGGCTTCAACTTAAGAGGCAAGTAGATCCAAACCGAATCCCGTAATGACGATCGCTACGGCACTCCAGCGTATTCCAAGTGCCGGCCGCGTTGCCGCTAGAGCTGCAGCCAAGGGGCGCACTATCCCGACATCGAAAGCGGCGCGTGCGGCAATAGAAGCGGCTTGAAGTGACGCAATAAGAACCCCAGGTAAGAGCCAAGCTACGATAATGCCGACTAGGAAAAGTGGTATCTGATAAATGTGGAACCCGTCATTGCTGCCTTGTTCCGGGTTTGGCCCGGAGTAGTTCCCGGTAGCGATGGCATAGAGCAGCAGGGCTGGAGGCGCTAGAAGTGCGAGGGCACCCAACGCGACCATAGTCCAGCGGTCAATCGGATACTTGGCGTCAAAGCGTTCCCACGCTCGTTCCGTCTTGAGGGCTCGTTCTTGCTGCGCTCGCTCGTGGTCCCTCGGTTTCGCGAGCAGGGCATCTTTTCTGTATCCCTCAATCTGTGCCAGGTAGAGCGCGAATGCGAATGGTAGTTTGTGCAGTACTCTAACGAGTTTGCCCACCCGTTCAAGGCGTTCGGCGTCGGGTTCCCTGAGGCGGTCTCCCCACCGGCGGAGCCGCTCAGGCCCTAGCAGATCGAAAACGACGGTGAGTCCGCCGAGGAACTGAAGAATTTTGCCAATTCGACCCCACCAAACCATAGACAGCCCAAGAATGTTGATCCTTGATGTGTCGTTCCCGGAGATCCAGGCTCGCAGCAGTTCTTCTAGTGCCTTCATGCTTCCTCAGCGCCGTGGAGTTCGTCGTTCGCAGGGTAGCGAGCGCACGCAAGACGTCGAAAACAGAGCGCACTACTTCGGTGGACGCACCGGACGCGACCGAAGCATGCGGGCCGGAAATTCATAGAGAGCTTCGATCAGATGCCGCACCAGTTGCCCGGCGGGCTCCGCGGCCAGCTGCTGCATTCGGAGCTTGAACGGCCAGGCATCGGGCAGGGTAACGTAACTACCTGTTGAAGCGTGGCCTCAGCGCCGCAACGAGGGCTTCCTTCGCACTCTCAGGATCGTCCGTCTCGTACCAACGGATCGCGCACCGGCCCAACCAGTCCGCAACCTCGGCGGCCGTGGCTGCGTTTTCGGCCGTGTCGAGGAGTTGGCCGACCCGGTCGTGCAACACGGACGAGCCGCGATGACCGGCCAGGTGCTGGCGGAGCCGACGCCGTAGGTGGCCTGTCGATCCGACGTAAACGACGGTGTCTTCATCGAGCACCACGTGAACTCCAGGCGAACTGGGAGCCCTGGCGGCGTTTTCGAAGGTATATGGCTGAGCCTCAGAGAGGCTGGCCAGCAATACGTCCGCGTCTAGCGGCTGTCTGGGCAAGGGCGGCCGCTGGTCGACTTCCTCAGAAACTCGGTCTACCTCCTCGTATGTGCCCTCCCCAAACTGAGCACCGAGGAAAGTCTGTGCGCCGTGAAGGAAGTCCTTCGGTTTGAGGATCAAAAGTTCGGCGTTTGATCGAGCCTGCAGTTCATCGTGTAGTGCCGGCCATGGGCGAACCGGTTGCCCCTTATCGTCTTGCTCGTACCAGTCTTCTTTCGTATCTCGGGAGACAAGAAGTACGCGGCGCGGCTGGGGCAGCGTCGCGGCATGGCGAATGATCTCCTCCCATAGCAAAAAATCCCCCGCCTTTGCGAGATCAGTTCCCTTGCCCTGGTCCGCAAAGCCGGGTGGAATGCGGTTGGGGTATCGGTAGGTCACGGCATGGTGAACCAGTTGTCGTGTCTCTTCCTCGACAGGTGGATCGCCAATCCGGTTTTCAAACAATTCGGCGATCTGCGGAAGCAAGGGGTCCTTCGCTCGGACATGCTGCAGGGTGACGTTTTCCGCGTTCCGGAGCGCAGAGAGCTGATTGGTAAGCGACTCTCGCCACTCCTTGAGCGCCGATTGCACGGCAGCTTCACTGATCTCGGCAACGAGGCTGTCTGCGGTCTGGTCGTCGTGCGCCATTTCCCGCAATAGGTAGGCCACCTCGTTGCGGGCTTCTATAACCGTTCTCGTTGCCGACGCGAATCGATCTTCTACGATTCTTCTCACTGCGCTCAAGTTACTTAGGCGTCCCTGCACCGCCTTCTCTCGATTCCGGACGAACTCTAGGCCCACCTGATGAGGCAGCCAGAGCCGTTGTTGTTGAGCAACCATCCGGAGAGCGGCGAGGACCTGGTTGCGCGGCTCCTGGGTGTATCGGTATAGGTCCAGCAGCACATTTGCATCGAGAACGACAAGCCCCTTGGTGAAGAACGGCCTGTGCGCGCTTTTAACCGCCGAGTCCTGGCCAGATGAAAGCCATGCTCGGTAACGGGTAAGCATCAACGGGTTATTTGCGGCGTCGCCCATTCACTGTCCCCTAGTTCCGCTGACCGAACAGGCTGGCCAGGACGTGGCGTAGTGACATCACCTCGACTCGGTGCTCACTGTTCTCGAGAACCAAGAAATGTGTGGCGCCGACGAAAGTGCGCTCTCTTGCGTTTGCCTTTGTGATGGGCTCGAGGCCGTAACGCTCACTTGTGATGCCTGACGCCAGCCACGTCACCAATAATGCAACGTGCGTGTAATACTTCTTCGATGGGGAGCCGGCTTCGTTCTCGAGGTCGTCGACGAACGAGTTTATGTCTTGCTTGAATTCCATCCACAGTCCAGACAAGGACAGACTGCCGCCGGGCAATTGATGGGGAGTCACGCGCAGTTCGAGCGGGACGTCGTCCTGATCTCCTGGAGTTAGCCGATAGTCGAAGAAGGCGTCGTATCGCCCCTCATTTCCTGGAATGGCTCGGAGCTTATAGCCCGGAAGCTTTCGCTGTGCGAGCAACGAGACGAAGATAGCTACCACCTCGTCCTCCCAGGCCGGGGAACGTTGGAACACGAGTTCGCCAAAGAGGAGTTCGTCGTCTAATGATTCGAGGTCGCTTACTCGTTTCGCTAGCTTGTTGACCTCTTCGGTGGCAGTTGCAAGAGTTGCGCCGCCCGGACGAGTGCCAGTTTCCCGGTCGCGCAGTAGTCGACCGGACTGGGTTCGTAGAAGCCTAAGAAGCTCCCATTCAAGCCATTTCACCAGCGGTTCTACGGCTTGTGGAATAGTCTTTCGGCCAATATCGGGAGAATAGTTGTCGTTGAAGTGAACGAGCAGAAAGTAACGGCGCCGTTCCTGGGGTTGCATGGTCTCAGAGAGGTGGGATTGCAGAGTAGCCATCGGCATACCAACTGAGGCAACCATCACCCCCCCGCTTACCCCGGGCCCCAGGCTCAGTCGTTCGGCGTTGGGCTTGCCGATGAGCTCCCGAAACTGCTCCTCGTAGAAGGTGTTCTTATAGGAGAGGGCGGCATAGACCGATACGCCGTAAGTATTGAATGCCTCGACAATCGCTTGAGAGTCGCCGTCCTCGTCGTTTTCGAGTGCTTCAATCTCATCCTTCAGGAGGTCCCTAAGGGCTTCGTGCGAGCGCTCGACATATATTAGCGAGTACTCCCTTTTGCCGGAGGGGTGGCTCTGGAGCCACTGCAGTTCGTTCGTTTCCTCGGGGTCTAGCGGCATGTGGGGCAGCGGAAACCTAAACTCAGCCGGGTGCATCCCATCTGGATGCTCAACGGAGATATGAAGCGCCTTCATCCAGGATGGGAGCTCACGATTTCTCTGCCCCACGGTCACATTCCCCACCGCAGTAGTAGACCTCAAGACTTGAGCCCACATTTGGGAGGAGTTATGCAAGACGCGATTCAGACTCTTGAGGTTAGTCCGCGCGTCCAGCCCAATCTTGACGTAGGTTCCGCTCTCGTACGTGGTAAGGCCGGGGTGTGTAGCTTCGACCCGAAGGTAGTCGGGTGGCTCCACTAACTTCTTGCCGAGCGCCCAACTGTGGCCACCGCTGATTCGATAACCGACCGCGCTGTCCATATCTGCGGTTTTAGTATGAATCTCAAACAGAGGGTGGCCGTAAGATAGGAACGTTGTGCCGACGCCTTTATGCCCGCGCGTTGGATCGCTAGAGAGGCGTTTATCGGTCACGAACGGCTCGAGGAGGTCCTCAAGTTGCTCTGGCCTTATGCCGATGCCATTATCTAGGATCTCGATGGCGTTCTCATCGAAGTTGAGTTTGATGCGCAAGCGGGGCAGTGCGTCGACGCCTTCACTCTGGGCGTCAAGCTCCTGAGGTCCCCAACGACGTTCAATTGCGTCAATCGAATTCTGGATGCCTTCAGCAAATGCGTCGAGCCTGCCATGATAGCTGTCAATCACACTTCTGACTTGGCTCTGCTCATATGCTAAGCGCAGTCTTGCGTCGGATGGTCCTTTGGACAAGGGATTAAACTTGCCGGGGTATCCGTCTGTCACCGCGTACACCTCACAAGGACCGGTCCACCCTCCATCTTGGAGGGCCGTCCTTGGAATGATAGTGCTTCAGCCCGCATATTCGTTGTACCGCGTAGTGACCGCTTTACGCTAAATGCCGGCTTCTCCTTCGTTGATCTAGGGGTGGGTGGCGGGCTGCGGGTGGGTGCTCGCGGTGGCATGCAAGCATGCGTCAAGAGAAGTCAACCGCAACTTGACGGGTTTACGCGTCAGTCGCCCCGCTCTCTCATACGTATGTACGATCCCGGGGTGCGTGAGCAGGTGTCGCGGGGGTGGAACGGCCCGTGGGGGCGACTCACGCGGCGTGACGTCTGGCTGTCCCCGAGAGGTGCGCTGGCATGTCGTAGCTCGGTCTGGCGACGCCGAGACGGGCAGGGTGCTCCGGTGGGAGTTTGCGACCGAGGACGAACCACGCGCGATGGTTCAGCGGCTGTTGCAGGCCGACGGCGGCCAGTGGCGCGAGCACGGCGGTAATGGAGCCCGTGGCGCGCTTGGATCGTGGGCGGCGGTAAATACCCGGCAAGGAACGCCCGCGGTCCCAAGTTCTGCCAGCTCAAGGGCTTGCGGCGGTCGGTCTTGAAAACCGGTAAGGCAGCGATGTCTTCGTGGGTTCGAATCCCACACCCTCCGCTCACCCTCCACCCGCGCGCTCATTCGGACCCGCACCCGTCCACGCGCCCGCACCCGTCCACGCGCCCCGCCACCTGCCGCGTCACGGGCCTGCCCGCCGCGATCATGGACATGTGGCACGCGAAAAGCTTCTGAATGCCCTTCTTTGTCCCTGCCACAAGTCCATGATCGGCGGGGCGGGTGAGGTGTGGCGGGTGGGGTGGGGTGGGTGGCGTGGCTCGTCGGCGCTCAGCGCTTTGGTGGGCGTACCTGCTGGTTCTCGCGGATCTTCTCGGTGGCGAGCCGGTCCACGGCCCGGCGGCGTTCGTCGGGTCGAGGCTGCTCGTCGTCGCGGTCACGCACGGCGTCTACGGCCGCGGTGACGAAGTCGCGCCAGATGCCGGCCACGGATCTCCCTCGCTCGATGGGTGCCAGGCTGACAACCCGCGTGAGCGGCCTTCGGTTACGGCGGACACCTCGCGTTTTCCTGGTTGGCGCCGCGCGACAGGGTATGAAGGGGGACGCAGAACACCACTTCCACCGGAAGGACCTGTGTCGATGACCCTGGAACGACCCATCGCCCCGGACCCGTACGAACTGCTGCCGACCGTCGCATCGTTCACGCTGACCAGCGACGACGTGCGCAACGGTGAGCCGATGGACGCGGCGCACGCCCACGACAGCACCGGTGGGGAGAACGTGTCGCCGCACCTGGCCTGGTCGGGTTTCCCGGCGGAGACCAAGGGCTTCGTGGTGACCTGTTTCGACCCGGACGCACCGACCGGCAGCGGGTTCTGGCACTGGGTGCTGGTCAACCTCCCGGCCGACGTGACCGAGTTGCCGCGTGGTGTCGCCGAGGGCGACCTGCGGGGGGCGTTCAGCGTCCGGAACGACTACAGCGTGCAGGGGTTCGGCGGTGCGGCGCCGCCGGCCGGTGACCGGCCGCACCGGTACGTCTTCGCGGTGCACGCCCTCGACGTGGAGCGCCTGGACCTCACGCCGGACGCCTCACCGGCATACGTCGGCTTCAACCTGGCCTTCCACACCCTCGCCCGAGCCACCATCCGCCCGACCTACCAGATCACCACCTGACCCCACCCCGCCGACATGGCCGCGTTGATCAAGAGGTTTTGGCCACCGATCCCGACCGGGCGTGGCACAAACTTCTTGATCAACGCGGTGAACCCGCCCGGGGGTGGGGGAGGGGGGAGGCGCAGGGGGGGTTAGGCGGGGGTGCGGGCTACGGCGAAGACGGACTGGCCGAAGGGCGGGCGGGCGACCTGCTCGGCGGCCTTGGTGGCGGGGAGGACGAGGGTGTCGTAGACCTTCACCATCGGGCCCTCCTTCGGCATCAGCCGGAAGACCTTGGTCGCCATGAAGTAGCCGATCAGGCCGAGCGCGTTCGCGTAGTGGATCTTCTCTACCCGCAGACCGGCCTCGGTCATCGCGGCGGAGAGCGTCTTCTTCGTGTAGCGGCGCACGTGGCCGGTGGCGACGTCGGCCGGGCTCATCGCGAACTGGAACGCCGGGACGATGATGACGACCGCGCCGCCCGGGCGGACCAACTGGCCCATGGTGCGCAGCGCCGACACGTGGTCCTCGATGTGCTCCAGCACGTTGTACGACACCGCAGCGCTGTAGTCGCCCCGCTCCGTGTTGGGCAGCAGCATCTGGCGTACCTCGATGGACGGCTGGTCGGCCAGGCGCTCCTTGAGCGCGACCAGCCGGTCCGGGTCGGCCTCGGTGGCGGTGAAGCGGGGGAAGTGCTCGGCCCACTCCAGTGCGTAGTCGCCGAGCCCGCTGCCGATCTCGATCGGGTTGTCGCCCAGGTAGGGAACGGCCAGCTCGACGAACCAACGTCGGTGGTTGACCGCGGTGGCGAGGCCCTCCAGAACCTCGGACTGCACGCGCTGATCCCCAGTGATTTCTGCCATGCGTCGATTCCTCACGATATGACTCGACCCCGCGCCAGGACCGACTGAGTGAACCATCCGCCTGGAGGGCGGGAATATCGGGGCCCGCGGTGGCCGAATTACGGTCGGGTGGCTGCACGATCGGTGGTGGTCAGCGAACTCGGAAGATGTTACGCCAGTGGTCGGAAGGCCGCACGATGGCCCGATACGCCGACTACGCTCCGAATTACCATGACTACTCCTGAATCGGGCCGCTCCGCCGACGAGTCCGAGGCGCCAGGGGTGCCGGTCGGGCCACCGGAAGGCGGCCATCGTCCCAGTTCAGCGCGGTGGAGGGACGTCGCCGCCGTGGTGAGCTTCACGGTGCTCGGCTTCTGGGTCACCGCGCGGATGTGGCTCAACCCGGCCGACGGAATTCGCGACAATCAGACGGATATGGCCCAATTTCAGTGGATGATGGCGCACGGTGCGCGGGTGGTGACGGAATTCGCGTACCCGTTCTCCTCGGATCGGATGAACGTGCCGGAATCCGTCAATCTGATGGCGAATACCTCCGTTTTATCCGTTTCATTGCCGATGACGCCGGTGACCCTGCTGTTCGGCACCCGTACGTCGTTCCTGCTCTTCCTGACGCTCGGGATGATCGCCACGGCCACCGCCTGGTACTTCGTGCTCTCCCGCGTCCTCGTCGGCTCGCGCGGCCCCGCCTGGCTGGGCGCCGCCTTCTGCGCGTACGCCCCGGCGATGGTCTCGCACGCCAACGCGCACCCGAACATCGTGTCGCAGTTCGTGGTGCCGCTGATCGTCTGGCGTACCCTCCGGCTCGCCGAGCCCGGCCGCTGGCTGCGCAACGGCGTCCTGCTCGCCCTGGTGATCGTCTGGCAGGCGTTCCTGAACCTGGAGATCCTGCTGATGACCGCGATCGGTCTCGGTGTGGTCGTGGTGGCGCTGGCGATCGCCCGACCCGACCTGCGTCGACGGACCCGCACCTTCCTCGCCGGGCTCGGCGTCGCCGCCGGGATCGCACTCGTGCTGCTGGCGTACCCGCTCTACGTCCAGTTCTTCGGGCCCGGCGCCTACAACGGCCTGTCCTGGCTGATCCGGGGCTACTCCACCGACCTGGCCTCGTTCTTCACCTACGCCCGGGAGTCGGTGGGCGGCGAGGCGCTCAGCGCGGCCCGGCTGGTCAAGAACCCCACGGAGGAGAACGCCTTCTTCGGCTGGCCGCTGGTGATCCTGGTGGCGGCGATCGTGTGGTGGCTGCGGCGCAACCCGGTGGTGGTCGCGCTGGCCGGACTGGGGCTGGTCTTCGCGGTGCTCTCGCTCGGGCGGGAGATCCGCTTCGAGGGCCGGGGCACCGGGATACCGGGCCCCTGGGCCGCACTGGAGGACCTGCCGGTGCTGCACTCGGTGGTGCCCACCCGCTGGTCGCTGGCGATCACGCCGATCGTCGGGCTGCTGCTCGCCTACGGTGCCGAACGGATCCGGCAGGTCGCCGCCCGGCACCCGGACCGGCGTACCCAGATCCGGTTCGGCACGGCGACCGTGCTGGCGATGGCCCTGGTGCCGGTACTGCCCACCCCGCTGCCGACCAAGCGCCTCGAACCGACCCCGGAGTTCGTCACCTCGGGGGCCTGGCGTCCCTACCTGGCCGGCGGGCGCAGCCTGGTGACCCTGCCGCTTCCCGACACCGACTACGCCGAGCCACTGCGCTGGTCGGCGCAGACCCGGTTGCGGATGCCGATCGCCCGTGGCTACTTCCTCGGCCCCGACACCCGGCCGGGCCGGGACCGGGTCGCCCTGTTCACCGCGCCGCCGCGCCCCACCAGCACCTTCTTCGCAACGATCCGGCGGACCGGCGAGGTGCCGCCGATCACCGACCAGGACCGGCGGGAAGCGGTCGAGGACCTGCGGTACTGGCGGGCCGGGGCGGTGGTCCTCGGCCCGCACGAGCAGGCCGAGGCGCTGCGGACCGGGATGACCGAACTGACCGGCGTGGAACCCACCTACACCGGCGGGGTGTGGTTGTGGGACGTTCGGCCGCTGATCGGAGAGTGACGCTCAGGAGCTGCGGATGCAGCAGCCCTGGCAGACCTTCGGCGCGGGCAGGGTGAAGGCCAGGCAGCAGGTGCGGCGCTGCACGGTCGGCTCGCCGTTGCGGCCCGGCACCAGCTCCACCAGGTCGGCCAGGTCGAGCGCGCCGAGCAGCGTGTCGACCGCCTCGACCGCCGAGCCGGGCAGGCTGTCGGCGGCCCGCAGTACCCCGTGCGCGATGCCGGAGGCCACCGAGCCGAGCAGCGTCCGCGTACCGATCCGGACCTCGCCCTGGATGGCGGCGATCACCGGCGACAGGTGGGCGTCCAGCAGCGTGCCGCGCAGCGCGGTCAACAGGGCCTGCTCGTCGGCGAGCACCCGGACCTGGGGCAGCCCGGACAGGGCCAGCGGGTCGTTGGGCAGGACCGCGATCGGGGTGGACCGACGCAGGCCCAGCGTGATCAGGGTGCGCGGGTCGGCGAAGTGCACGAGAGCCGCGTCGGCGTCGAGCAGCGGCACCCGTCGGGCGACGGCCCAACCGAGCACCACCGGCAGTGCCGCCCAGTAGCTGTACGCCTTCCAGGCGACCGCGGCGGAGGCGTGTGGCGTACCACCCCAGAGGCGGACGGCCGAGCTGAGCAGCTCCGGCACCTGGGCGCCGCTGGTCAGCGTCGTCGCCGGGGCCCAACCCGCCTCGTCCGGCACGACCAGCCCGGCGGCCAGACCGGGCAGCGCGTCGGTGCCGAACATGGCCCGCAGTGCCGTGGTGACCGGGGCCAGCGGTGCGGCCGAGGCGGCGTGGACGGGCAGCACGGCTGTCACCTGATCCACCCCCGTCCGAGACCCCACTGGCCAAACTAAGGCTAGCCTAACCACACTTCCGGTATCCGGGGAACCCGGGAAGAAGGAAAAGCGAGAGGTTCGGATCACTCGACGGGCAGCGGTCACGCAGAGTGTCGCACCGGAGACTCGGGGCAGTATCGGTAGAAATCGCTCACCGGTCAAGGGTCCTGTCGAGAACATGCCAGATGTGTGCGTGATCGGCGACGCAACGTGAAACTTGATGCACCCGGCCACGAGGAAGCTGATGACGACCTCACCGCTCGATCGGGCTGCCGACTCGTTCGCCGCCGAACTCGCACGGCACCGGACGGAGCGGGGGCTGTCCAAGAAACAACTCGCCACCCTGATGGGTTTCGACCCGTCGTACGTCAGCCACGTGGAAGGGCGGCGGCACCGACCCACCGAGGACTTCGCCCGGCGCGCCGAGGCCGTCCTGGAGGCCAGCGGCGCCATCTGGCAGCGGTTCCGGGAGTACGACGACCTGCGCCACGCCCGAGTCGAGCGCCACCACCGGGAACCCGTCCTCCCCGGCCAGTGGATGCCGCCGGGCACCGGACTCATCGTCGAACGCGAGACCGCCACACTCACCCACACCGACGACTCCTACCACTGCGTCATCCGCCGGGAGCTGTACAACGCCGGCACCGAACCGGTCACGCGCTACCTGGTCCGGATCGCCGTCGACCGCTACCCGAACGACCCGGGCCGCTCCAACCGGCACCACCGGGAACACCCGCTCACCTTCGCCGAACTGCAACTGAGCGCACTCCGCGAGGAGTCCGGCGAGCGGGAGGCCATGCACTGGCGGGCCAAGCACGACCGGGACGCCTTCAAGGAGATCTGGCTGCTCTTCGAGAACGCCGACCGCCGCTTCCCGCTCTACCCGGGTCGCCGCGCCACCATCGAGTACGCGTACACCGTCGGACGGGACAAGTGGGGCCCCTGGTTCCAGCGGGCGGTCCGCGTACCCACCCGGTACCTCGCCGTACGCCTGGATCTGCCGGCGGCGCTGGACCCGCAGGTCTGGGGCGCGGAGACCTCGCTCTCGGCGGAGGAGGGGCCGCTGCGCACGGCGGTGACCCGGCGGGACGAGGACGACCGGGCGATCTTCGACTGGGCGACCGACGAGCCGCCGCTGAACGCCCGCTACCGGATGCAGTGGCGCTTCCGCGCCGAACCGGAGACCGAGCCGGAAGCCGGCCGGGTCCGGCCGTCCGACCGGATGCGCGGACTCGGTGTCGTGCAGCGCGGCGCGGACCTGCTGCGGCAGCCCGCCCGACCGTTCGACCTGCCCCGCGAGGAACACGCCGCCCGCGAGATCGTCGACCGGCTGGTCACCGCGATGGCCCGGCTGGACGAGATCCACCCCTTCACCAAGGGCGTGGGCGTCGCCGCGCCACAGCTCGACATCGGTCGCGCGGCGGCCGTGGTCCGCCCGCCCGACCGCACCGCCGAGCCCGTCGTCCTGCTCAACCCCCGGGTGGTCGAGGCCGCGCCGGACACCGACGAACAGTACGAGGGCTGCCTCTCCTTCTTCGACCACCGTGGGCTGGTGCCCCGAGCGCTGCGGATCGACGTGGAGCACGCGCATTTCGACGGCGGACGGGTGATCACCTCGTTCGAGTTCGGCATGGCCCGCCTGGTCGCGCACGAGATCGACCACCTGGAGGGGCGGCTCTACGTCGACCGGATGGCGCCCGGCGTGCCGCTGGTGCCGATCGAGGAGTACCGGGAGACCGGGAACCCCTGGCGCTACTGACCCCTGCCGCCTGCGCGGGTGGCGCCCCGCGCCAAGGTGTGAACGGCGGACTCATGATCCGTCGGTCACGGGCTCGCGGGAGGCGCCACCGCGCCCGCCCGGGTGGGAACGACGGCCGGACGGGCGCGGTGGCGCGGGCGGTGCCGGTCCGCCCGATCAGGGAGGGCCGGGGCGCGTGCCCCAGGGGGCAGGGGCACGCGCCCCGGCTCGGGGGGAGAAAAGCTCTACAGGTTGCCGAAGGTGTCGTACCTGGTCTGCTGAGGCGGGACGTCGTCGGCGGCGAGCACCCGCAACGTCGACCGGACCATCGAGGCGGAACCGGAGACGTAGCAGTCGTGCGCGGTCCACGGCCCGTAGCGGGCCACCACCTCGGAGATGTCACCCTGCTCGCCGTCGAAGTCAGGGTCGTCGCTGCACGCCGGCGTCACCGACAGCCACGGATGTGCCGCCACCAGCTCCCGCAACTGGTCGAGACCGTACAGGTCCGCCTCGGTACGGGCACCGTAGAAGACGTGCACCCAGCGTGCCCGGTTGTAGCCGGCCAACTCCTCCACCAGGGCCTTCACCGGCGCCAGCCCGACCCCACCGGCGACACAGAGGATGTCCCGCTCCGACGCGCGGTCCAACGTCATCGACCCCATCGGCGCGGCCACCCGCAGCAGGTCACCCGGCTTGATCCGGCGGACCAGCGCACCCGAGACCCAGCCGGCCGCCTCCGGCGGCGTACGCACGTGGAACTCCAGCACGTTGTCGTCGTTCGGAGCGTTCGCCACCGAGTACGTCCGCCACACCCGGGGATGGTGCCGGGGCGCCTCCACGCTGACGTACTGGCCGGCCTTCCAGGACAGCGGATGTTGCAACGCGCGGCAGGTGAAGACGGCGGTGTCCGAGCCGTACCGCCGGTGGGTCAGCACCTCCGCGTGCCAGAACGGCGGGTTGTCGTCCGCCGCCGCCCCGGCCAGCATCTTCTCGGCGATCGCCGCGTACGCGTCCCGCCACGCCTGGTCGTACTCCAGGTTCCAGCCGTCCCCGGCGGTGCTACGCAACGCGTCCAACAACGCGACACCCATCGTGTCGTAGTGCGCCGCGTCGACGTGGTACTTGCGGTGGTCCCTGCCCAGCGCCCGCAGGAACTCGTCGAACCCCTCCGGGTCGTCCACGGTGTGGATCGCCGCGATGATCGCTTCGAGGAGCCGGTCACCCTGCCCGGACATCTGCACCGGGAACAGCTTGCGCAGCTCCGGGTCGAGGAGAAAGACCCGCGCGTAGAAGTGGTCCGTCAACCGGGCCCGATCCTCCTCGACCAGGGCCCAGCTCTCCTTCAGCAGCCGCGCGAAGTTGTCCACCTGGGAGCGCTCCTTCTTCTGCCGGCGGGGATCGGGAACACCGATAGAATGTCCACGGAGCGTGCATGTGGGTCGCACAGAATGTGCGATCCGACGTGAGGCGCGCTCAGTGACACCCGGATGCCACCAGGGCAGACGGTCGGGCACAGTGGTGCGGTGACCGCAGAGCTGACCAGCCCGACGTCCCGTCGGACACTCGGCACCGAGACGATGCTCGTGCTCGGCCTCTCGCTCGGCCAGTCGGCCGTCTACGCCACCGTCTCGATCATCGCGAAGCTGACCGCCGAGGGCGGACTCTCCCGGCAGACCGCCGCGCTGAACACCTCCGCGTCGGCCCGGCCGTACCTCGACCTCACGTACCAGTTGCTCGGCATCGTCTTCGCGCTGCTGCCGGTGCTGCTCGCCGTACACCTGCTCACCCGCGACCCCGGCGACCCGGTACGCACCCTCGGCCTGGACGCCCGACGACCCTGGGCCGACATCGCCCAGGGAGCCGGGCTGGCGGCACTGATCGGGCTCCCCGGCCTGGTGCTGTTCTGGGCGGCAGCCCAACTCGGCATCAACGCCACCGTGGTGCCGGCCGCGCTGCCCGACCTCTGGTGGACCGTGCCGGTGCTGATCCTCGCCGCCTTCCAGAACTCGATCCTGGAAGAGGTGATCGTGGTCGGCTACCTGATGACCCGGCTACGGCAGCTCCAGTGGCGAGTCGGCGCGATCATCGCCACCAGCGCCCTTCTCCGTGCCTCCTACCACCTCTACCAGGGCTTCGGCGCGTTCATCGGCAACGCGGTCATGGGCGTCGTGTTCAGCCTCTTCTACCTGCGTACCCGCCGGGTGATGCCGTTGATCGTGGCGCACGCCCTGCTCGACATCTTCGCTTTCGTCGGCTACAGCCTGCTGCCCCGAGAATGGTTCGACTGGCTCTGACCGCGCAGGTCCCTGGCCCGGTGGCGGTCGCGCTCCCGGATGGTGGGGCTGGCCTCGGTCGGGGACGCGGGCGGCCGTTGGGCCCGGCAAGCCGTGGTCAGCGGGGGTCCGGCAGGCCGTGGTCAGCGACGTCGCGTCGGGCGATAGGCGGCGACCGCGCGGGAGGACAGCCGCTGCGCCGCCGCCGAGTCACCGACCGCCGCCGTCACCACCGCCGCGCCGGGCAGCAACCTGGACGCCCACCGCAACGCCAACCAGCCGCCCGCCTGCGCGGCCAGCGGCGCCGCCAGCCGCCAGGCCGCCTCGGCGGCCCGTGGCCCCGGCTGCTCGCCCGGCCCGTCCGCCGTCCGCGCCGCCGCCAGCGCCGACCGCGCACTCGCCTCGTCCGGATGCACCTGCGCCAACACCAGCAGCTCCACCGCCCGCTCCGGATCCGCCGGATCACGGCCGTACGCCGCAGCCAGGTGCAGCACCAGGCTCGCCTGCGTCCAGAGCACCGCCACCAACTCCACCACCGGCGCGAACACACCCGCCAGCGCGGCGGTCGCCCCGCCGACCCCCGCCTGCCGGACGAACCGTCGGTCGGCCAGCCGGGCCAGACCGTCGCCGTCCGCCTCCGGGTACCTCTGCCGCAGCCGCCGCGCCCACGCCGCCGCCCCCGGCCCGAGCGCCTCGACGGCCGTCAGGGCGAGCAGCTCCGGTGCGTAGCCCGGGTGCTCCAGCAACCGCGACACGAGCATCCGCAGATCCGGCGTACGCCCGACGAGCCCCGCTTCGATCGCGTCGAGCGGTGCTGGTTCTGGTGCGGTCGGGGTCGGCTTGCCCGGGGCCGGCTCGGGCCGGGTCGTCTCGACGGAGCCCGGTCGGGTCGGATCCGACTCGGTCGGATCGCTCACGTCGGCGCCGGTCTGTGCTGCGGCGTTCGGTGGCAGGGTCGGCTCGGCGGCGTTCGGTGTGGGGGTCGGCCCGACTGGGGTCGGCTCCGCGGCGTTCGGTGTGGGGGTAGGCCCGGCCAGGGTCGGTGTGGGGGTTGCCTCGGCCGGGGTCGGCTCAGTGGCCTGCTCTGCTGGGGAGGTGTCGGTGCGGGCCGAGGCGGTCTCCTCGGCCTGGGGCACGGCGTCGTCCGCTCCGACCACGGCGGCAGCTGTGATCCCACCGGCGGCGGTGACCCCGGTCGCCTTCGTCGCGGACTTCCGGCCGGGTGCGGCCTTCGCCGCCGCCTTCCTCGCCGTCTTCTTCACCGGGGTGGCCTCGGCGGAAGCAGCCGCAGCCAGCGTGGCCTTTCTCGGCGTGGCCTTTCTGGCCGTCTTCCGGGCCGGAGCCGGCTGCGTCGCCGCAGTCGCAGTCGCGTCGTTCTGCCCATCGCTGCTCGACGGCGTTCCGGTCGCGTCGTGCTGCCCGCTACCGGTCGACGGCCCGGCGGTCGCTGCCCCAGCGGCAGAGGAATCGGCGGGACCGGTGGCGCCCGATTCCGGCCCGGTCGGCTCAGGTCTCGATCGAGGTGCCTTCTTAGCGGCGGCCCTCCGACGCGACGGCGCAGGGGTGTCCGAAGACGCGCCGTCCGGACCGTCGGCTCCCCTTTGGGCCGGTTGGCTTCCCGCCGATGCCGGACCGGCCGCGGGTGCCGGTCCAGCATCGGCGGGGGGTGCCGGAGTGGCCGGAGGCGTGGGGGTGAACGGTGTCCTGGACGAAGCGGGACGAGTCTGACGGGGCGCCGGCTGTTCGGCAACGGGCGGCGGCTGGAAGATCAGACCCGGCGCGGGCTTCGCCTGACGAGGTCGACGCCCGCCCTCGCCCTCCTCCGGCTCCGCGTCGCTCGGGGGCGCCGGAGCCGGAGGCGCTGTGAACGTCGCCTTCGGCAAGCGGCGGCGCGCTTCCCGAGCAGGTTCCGGGTGGTCATGCTCGCGTGGCGACTCCTCCTGCATGTCGATGGAGCGTAGTCGCGATCACGGCGACGCACAGCGCAAGAATCCCCTCGCCGGTCTGCGGGGCGGCGGGTTCCGGTAGTCGCTTTGCCCCCGGACGGGCGGGGCCTGTATCCTCGGGCGCGGTGGTCTGCGGGCCACCAGGGAGACTTCGCCTAGTCTGGTCTATGGCGCCGCACTGCTAATGCGGTTGGGGTCTTAAAGCCCCTCCCGGGTTCGAATCCCGGAGTCTCCGCGCGAAGGCCGGGTGTGTAGACTGGCCGAGCACCAGCGCCCGTAGCTCAACGGATAGAGCATCTGACTACGGATCAGAAGGTTAGGGGTTCGAGTCCCTTCGGGCGCACAAGATCGACAAGGCCCTGACCTGCCATAACGGCGGTCAGGGCCTTGTCTGTTTCTGTCCACGAGGGACGGTTGGCTGCTCGGTGGCTGCTCGTGCGACGAGCATCCCCTGCGTGTCGGACTGTCCGGGGGCGTCCGGTCGGGTCCGTGCGAGCTTGACGATGCCGAACTTTCACCCTTCCTCAATCAATTCACGAATACTGATCGAATGCGTGGAGGGCGGGGTGGGGTGAGGGCGTGGTTCCGCATCTTGCCGTCGAGTTGGACCCGTGCGCTTTGCCTTGTGGCGCGAGGCGCCACCAATGACGATGATCTCGTCGAGCCCTGGGGGCATCCGGATCTGCCGATGAGCGTGCATCTGATCTTGGATGCGTCGGGGCGTTAATGATGGTGAATCCAGCCGATCGGTGTGTTACGGCGGCTTTGCCGACGGTGATGGCCGCCTGTGAGGAGGGCGAGCGTGGACCGCTTGTGACCTTGTAGAACGCCGCTTGGCGGAGTAAACCGTCGCCAGCCGGCGGCGGTTGGCAGTGTCGGTAGAACCGGCTGTAGCAGGCGCGCTGCGCCTCCGAAGCCGAGGAGACACTATGAACGTCAAGATCAAGCCAGCCGGCCGCACGAGGCGGCCTGTGCGGCGGGTCGGCTCGATGCTCGTCGCCGCAGCCCTTGGCACGGCTATCGGCGCCGTAGGCCTCGCCGCCCCGGCCCTCGCGGTCGACCCCACGCAGTGCACCAAGGGCTACAACAACGCGAACACGGCGTGGGGTACCTGCACCGGCAGCGGCGACTGGCGCGTCGTGACCTGGTGCTGGGCCACGGGCTCGACCAACTCGGGTTGGTGGAGCTGGCCGAGCGGGACGCACACCCAGTACTCATCCTGCCCGGGCTGGAGTCACGTCACCAACATCATCATCGAGGCTCGCTGATCGGTGCGTGGTGGCCGCGCGGTTCCAGTGCGGCCACCACGCGATCGTCACAGACCGAAGCGTCCGGCGAGGTCTCGCGCGACGATCAGGGCGAGCCGACTCACGACGCGGATGTCGGAGTCAAGGACCTCGTCGGCACGAGCGTGGTACGCGTCGAGGTAAGCGTCCACTGACAACGAGGCCTTTGCGAGCGTCGCGCCGGCAAGCTCGACGGCGTTGGCGTCGTCGGCCAGCGCAATGGCGATCCGATGTGCTTCACCAGTCGTCAATCCTGGAGCGCCCGCCTGTAGCGTGGTGACCGCACGATCTCGTTGGAGCAGGACTGGCGGTAGCTCGATGTGCTCGTCCCCGGCGTCGTCAACAGCGAAGCGGCTCTTGGCTTCGATGGTGGAACAGCGGTCGAAGGCGGCCCAGATCTGTGCCTGCCGCTCGGGAGGCATCTCACAGATCTGCTCGTCGAGCTTACGGATCAGATGCCGGTCGGAGCGGTGGACGAAGCCATCGAGCATGCGGCGTAGGACTGGGTCCATCGTTCCGCCCGGATCACGGGAGATCCACAGCCGCAGGTTGTCGCGGAGCCGTTCCACTTGGACCGCCAGTTCGTGATACCAGGCACTGGCGCTGGCGGTTTGATACCACCCCTTCGCGGATAGGTCGACGTGGCTGGCAATCCGGCGGGCCAGGCGGCTGACCGCAAAGACGTTGAACGCGAGCACACCCTCGCGGAAGACTGGATCAGTGAACTCCTCGCCGATCAGCGCCGGGTTCAGCCCTTCGTACGGGCTGCTGGTCCGTCTGGCCCGACGCAGTCGTGGACGCCCTGTGGGGTCCATGGCAGTAGGGCTGAGCTGGCTACCCTGCAGGAGCTCCTCCACGGCGACGATCGCTTCGTGATGGGCGAACGTCAGGGACGGATCCAGCGGTAGGTCGCCCCGCAGGGCGTGGCCACCGCGGGCCGGTCCCGTGCCTGCGTCGAAGACGTGACCACGTTTGGTCCCCGGGTGCGGATCGTCCAGGGCCGCTGAGTAGAAGACGTAGTGGCCGGTGAATCGCACGCCCGGGTGCAGTGCGGCCAGCATTTCCTGGATGCTGCCCTTGTAGCCGGTGTCCACGATGACGACCGGCCCGGGAGCCGACTCCACCTGCAAGTCGCTGTCTTGCAGATACCCCTGCAGGCGCTGCCACGCTCTGCTGCTGGGTGTGCCCGGTCGGCGCTTGCGGAATGTCTCGATCTCCGCGAACGATTGACCCTGCCGCTCCAGGTCGGCCAGCGCATCGTCCACGATTGCCCGGGTAAGGTACAGGCTGCGACAATGGGCGGCGCTGAAGTGCGGGTCGATCGCGCTGACGACATAGCCGAGACTGAACGAGTCTCGCCCGGCGAATATGATTCGGGTTCGCGGATCCCGATTTACGGTGTCCTGCAGGTAGGGCAGGATGTCGATGGCGGCCTTGACCATCAGCGGAGCGAGCAGGTCGCGGCCCACATCGAACGTCGCCGAGATGACCCCAAGCTTGGCGCGGGTGTCGATGCCGAACGCACCAAAGAACACACCGAGGAACAGCGGTTGCACCTCGAACCGCGAGATGTCAACGGTCAGCAGCGGATCGAACAGCGAATCGGGGTCCGTCATGGCTGCCTCAGCAGGACGACGCGAGCCAGTAGCACGGCACCCACGAGGGCAAGCACCAGGTGAACGATCACCCAGAGATGATGTAGCCGCAGCCGGTACACCCGCGGATAACGGGCCGCATGCTCGGTGCGGGAACTGATCCATGTGGTTTCGATGCGCAGGTGTGGACGCAGCTGGTCGAGCTGCTGGCGGAGCCGGCGTGCCTCGTTCATATGCATCTGATGCCGCTCGTAGTACTTGTGGCTACTCATCGCTCCGACGAACGCGAGCGTCACAACGACAAGGGCGAGCGACACCTGCACCGGTACGGGTCCCACGCCGGCGCTGGCGAAACCCGTGACGGCACAGATCAGTGCGATCGTGATGCTGAGGATCGCGCGATGGTTCTCACTCTGGCGCGCCTGATCCCGTTGCTCCTGCCAAAGCCGCAGCAGAATAGCCACGTCGTCGGCGGACTCCTGTGGTGGCGTGGGCGGCTGCGGTTCGGCCGGCGCGGCAACAGGGCTTGCTCGATGCTCGCGGATCGTCTCTCGCGCGCGTTCCCACCTCGGCAACCACTCCAGTGGATCGGCACCGCATGCCTCGACATACGCCTTGACGGTGTCCCAGCTGGGCAGATGGTCACCGCCTGCAGCCTCGGCCAACGCTGTGCGCGACCGGCCCGTCCGCCGCGCCATCAGCAGGTACTTCGGTGACCCCGCCTTCTCCCGCAAGGCTCTCAGTTTCTGCGCGAACTCGGCAATCGGACCGTCATCTGCGCGAAGCGGCCTCTCAGGCCGGGGCATAGATCGATGCGAGGTAGTCCGTCACGCCCGTAGTATAGTCGCGGATATCGATCTTCAAAGGCTGTTCAGTCACGCCGTGGCCGACAGAGCCTGGCGGACATGGCACGCGTGATCACGTGCCCGCTCATGCCGCGACCAGGGGTACCTGACCGGTCCGTGCGTGAGCAAGGATGTAACTGTGCGCCACGAGCATCATGTCTTCCACAACCCGCCGTCAGCGACGCCGGCCGAGGTACGCGTAGCGCTCGATCGCGGTGACCTCTCTGGCGCCCTGGATGCCATGGTCGGCACCGCGCTGTACAGCGACGGAGACTGGGAAGAGTTGCAGGAACTGCATCTCCAGCTGCTCAGGCACGACGACCGCCAAGTCAGCGCCCTTGCCGCAACATGTCTGGGACATCTGGCGAGGGTCTATCGTCAGTTGGACGAAGGCCGAGTAGTCGCTGCGCTGCACCGAGCCCGGTCGGTTCCACACCTCAGCGGTACCGCCGCCAACGCCCTGGAGGACATAGAGGTTTTCCTCCACCCGCAACGTGCACGCTGGCGCGGACGCGTGCGGAAAGCGATCCGTCCTTGGACATGGATCTGAGACCCATGACGAAACAGCGTCCGCCGCTTGTACAGCCATCCGGATCTGCCGCACAGTGCGCGGCGTGGCGCCACTTACGCCTGCGGTACGACCACGTCGTTGGAGCGGGGCGGATCGAATGTCAAGGTCAACGAGCTGTGGTAGGCGACGGAGCGGCGCTGGGTTCGCGGCTGATCGGCCGGCTCGACGTCACCCGTCCAGACCTTCACGGCTCGATAGGCGAAACCGTCCTGGCGCGCCACCTCGGCGCGGAACGAAACGTGCTGCCCGCGGGCCAACTCTCGGCACCCGTCCATCGCAATGACCGAGAAGTGGACCCAGCACCCGCCCGGCACATCCGGGCCGTCGATGACGCCCCAACCCTCTTCGGCGTCGAAGGTGCGTACTGAACCAACACTTGCCATCGGCCCAGTCTGCACGACACCCGTTGACGGATCTGCCAAGTCCGCATCCGGATCTGCCGCGAAGCGCTCGTGACCGAAGGTCGGATTCCCGCCGGTGCCGGCGTCCAGGCGTACTGGTGAGCGGTCATACGTGGGGTTGCCTTTTGCCCTTGAGGTGGTGGTCACAGCGGTGGCTAGAGGTTTCCCGGCTGGCCAGTGGGTCGTGTCCACGGCGGGCTAGTCGATTGTGTCCAACGCGTCGCGGATCGCGGCGGCGACTCGATCAGGCATCCCGGCCAGGTCGAGTGGAGCCCGCCCGCCGACCTGACGGGGTATGAAGCGTTGCCATCCGAGGTCGAAGCAGAGCAGCGCGCGTAGGTCGGCTCGCCGGTCCACCCGGACTCCCGCGGCGCGCTCGTACGTCACCAGATAGTCCCCAGCCGTCCTGGTGTCGAACAACACCGCCAAGTTGAGCCTGCAGTGGCCGACGTCGCTGCCCCGGTTGCCAGTGGCCGCGTTCGGCCAGTCAACGATGCCGCTGAAGCGACCGTCGCACCACAGTACGTTGAAGTGCTGGTAGTCGCCGTGGACAAGGACCTTCTCCGCAACGAGCGGCCCTGAGGCAGCTTCACGGGCGGCATCACGCAGGCCACGGTCGACCAGCCAGTCCAGTGGTGCGCTGTCGTCATACCAGCCATCCCACCGGATGTGCGGATGCTCGGGTACGGCGTGGATCGCGGCCTGTACGGTCGCGAGCTGACCCAGCCAGGACTGCATGTCAGCCGGGGTCAGGTCCGGTTGCCCGGCGAGCGCGGTCGTGAGCGTGCACCGCACCCCGGTCTCGGCCCCGTTTTCGTCCATCGCGATGAGTTGGGGCGCGGGCACCCCGCAGCCACGGACGGCCGCGAGCGCGGCGGCCTCGCGTGTCACCAAGCCCTCCGCCCAGTCGTCACCCGGCCAACGACGCAGCACCACGTCCATGAGCCCGCCGGGGGAATCGACGCTGACTCGGTCCATGTCGGCGGTGATCCCGCCCGGCAGGGGCGCGACCGATCTCACCCGGGCGCGTCGATGAACGTGGTGTGCCACCCACCGCAGGATCTCCGGCGTCGGAGGCTCGTACTCGCGGAGCATCCGATCAGTCTGGCAGCCGTCACCCGGACCTCACGCACGACGCGGCAAGGCGAGGTGCCATGGCAGGGCCGCCATTGGGCCGAAATCCATCCGCCGCAATTCTGGCGGCGCTCGTCGCAAGATCGCGTGCACGCTCATGCCGCGATCCGCATGCTTTACCGGGGATCATCGTGCGTCGAGCCTGCCCGGGCGTACAGAGCCGGACAGGAGGACGAAGTTCAGCCGATGATGGCGGCGAGATTTGGGTTCGCAGCTCGCGTCGTAGTCGACGGCTGTGGTGAGCAGTCTGGCGGTTGCTTAAAGAGCTGGGACTGCAGTTTCACCTGCCAGTTCGTCGGGAGGCGGGTCGCCGACCGCTACCCGTAGACCCAGAACTGCGGGGTCGGGTCGGCTGATCAGCCGGTCCGTCGACGGCACCGGGGCTGGAGAACGACACCGAAGGCGCTGCAGGACGGGAAGACTTCGGTGGCGGCCATTGCGACGCCGCGATCTGGGCTCCGGTGACCGGCAGGGTGGGCGAGATCTGGTCGAGTAAGCGCTGCGCCAGGGTGGCGTCGATCTCGACGTCTGCGCTGATGCGAACATCGGCCGCGGTCGCCAGGTCCACGACGTCGTCGCTGGTGAACGCATCAGCTCCGAGAGTGCTCAGCCGTCGCGCGAACTCCTGGACATTGATCATTTGCAGCCTCATCGTCGGATTGTTAATTGTCCACCGTAACCCGCTTCGGTCGGCGGATCCTGCGCCCGCCGTGCGGGCCACTGGGGCCGACAGTCGGCACCGACAACTGCGACCGCTGTGCGGAAGTCCGTAACTCTTCGGTGAGCTAATCGCGCGCCTGCAGGGCCGTCACGCTCTGTGTTGCCCATGCTGTCCCGCGACGCCCGGAAATGCCGCTGAGCGCGCGCTTAAGCTGAGACGAGCGTGTTGCCCTCTTCTGGCCAGTCGGCCACGATGACCAGCGGGATGCACTCCGGTGCCGGGTAGTCGTCTCCAGGAAGGTACTCGATGTGCTGATGCCGGTGGACTGCTCGGTCGTCGGCGGTCTCGGCCTGCTCAGCGACGCCATCGAGTGCATCCCAGACGATGTCGAGACACTCACGACCACCGGAAAAGTGCAGGGGGGCATCGTCCAGGCTGACGAGCAGCGGGCCGATGGTTTCCGTTTGAACGACGACTCCGCCCGTGATCGTCGCCTCGACGGGCTCGGCAGGTGCACGTAACAGCCGGGCGAGGGCACGCAGGGCAGCAGGCGGGCCAGCCAGCTCCACCTCGCCGTCGCTGACGGAATAGGCGGCAAAGCCGGTGATCATCCATGGCACATTGTGCCTTGCGTCGTCGGCAAGCCGCCCTGATCTGCCGCAGGTCGGTTGCGAGATCGCTGGAAACACGGGTGTGCCCGGTCAGGTGCCGGGATCAGTGTCGGCCTGTCGCTCCTCGCCGGTGTCGAAGAACCTCGTCAGGTAGGCCGGCGGATCCAGAGCGCTGGCCCGAACCAGAGAGAAGACCTCCGCCCCATTCCCGGGCTCACTAAACAGCCGGTATGCCTGGGCAAGTCCCACAAATTCCATGTCGGACTGCTCGGCCGCATACCCGAGCGCCTCGTCCTCGGCCAGCGCGATCGCCTCGTCGAAAGCCTCGGCGCGCCACAGCGTCAGCCGTTCCTCGTACACCTGGCTCGCCGAGTCGCCACCCACCCGAAAGACGCAGCGAACGCAGAACCAACCGACCTCGGCCTGCGTCTCTTCGTTCGGTCTGGTCATCCATACATCGTCCCGCTTCGGCTCGCAGGCAGGGAACCCGTCTACCAAGGCCACACTCTTCCGCCGAGCACTTGTAGCAGGAGGTGAGGTGGGCTGCCCGGTTGGTGGCGCCCCGACGTCGTCATGATTGGGCGGCCTGCCGTATCGCCCAGGGTTAGGCCGGCCACGTGCCGGCGCTCGTCGAGGTCGTGTCCGTCATCAACGCCACGCGGAGTGCGCCAAGTCTGCGTCTTGCCCTGCATCCGCTTCTGCCGCAACCGGCGCGCCGTCCTTGCTGCTCCGTCGTGCCGTGGTCCGAAATTGGAAGGTGGCACTGATCTTCGCTGGCCATACTGGTGTTCATGAAGCTTGCTGAGGCTCTTGCGCTGCGCGCGGATGCGGCGCGTCGCGCCGAACAACTCCGCGCCCGCATCGTCGCCAGCGCTCGACACCAGGAGGGTGAGACGCCTGCTGAGGACGCTGCGGCACTTCTGGTGGAGGCGGGCGAGGTGCTCGGGGAACTGGAGTCGCTGATTCGGCGGATCAACCGCACGAACGCCGCCACCCTGGTTCAGGGTGGCACACTCACCGACGCGCTTGCCCGCCGCGACGTGCTGCGCCTGCGGCACAGCGTGGTCACCTCTGCCGCGGACGCCGCTGCTGGGGAGGGTCAGCGAGGGTTTCGGCAGTTGCGGTCGGAGCTGAAGATGATCCCGGCGTTGCCGGTAGCGCAGCTGCGTAGCCAGGCCGACGATCTCGCCCGGCAGCTTCGTGAGGTCGACACCGTGATCCAGCGGACGAACTGGGAGGTCGACCTGCTGGACTGAGGAGTTGCGGAGCAGGTAGCCGACGTGGAGGCGTGCACGAACCCGAGAGCCGGCGGGTATTCCGGTTCACTCCTGGCGCGCCGAGGGCAGGCGCAGGGGTTCGACTCCCCAGCACACAACGCAGGCCCAGCACAGCACACAGGTGACGGCGCACAGGGCACAGCACACTACCGGGTGCAGATCCGCGACGGCGAGGGTGGGACAGGGGCCAACCGCAACCCGCATAGATGCAGCTCGTTCCCTACAGCGCTCGATGCCCGCACTGTCATGCCGCTGTGTGCTCGCCATCGGACATCGGTAGTCGGTTCCGTGTGGCTGGTAGGTCGGAGTCGGGGCGGGAACGCGAACGGAGGTCCTCGATGGTGACGGGCATGGACGTGGAAGCTCGACGTGCCGTGGTTGTGGCGCTGCTGGGGCTGGCGGGCAGCGGCGCCTACCAGGACCGGGCGGATGCCGGCCGGGCCCTGGCGAGTTTTGCGGAGATGCCGGAGTCGGCACAGCCGCTGCGACGGCTTCTGCTTGATGCTGACGACACGTTCGTGACCCTCGTGACCGCGGATGCGCTGCTTCGTAGGAAAGACCCGGCCGGTCTGGCGCTGGTCGCGGGAGCGCTGGCGGACGCCGATGACAACTGTGCAGACTGGATCTTTACCGCAGTTCAGGACGTGTACATGATCTACGCCAGCGAACGTGACGCTGCGGTGCGGATGTGCGACGCGTTGCTCGAAGATCCTGATCCAGGCATTCGTCAAGGAGCCGCTCGTCTATCGGGCACCCTTGCTGCGATCAACCCGGCGCTCTACCCCGTAGACAGCAGTGGAGATTGACGGCGCAGGCTCGCGGCATCCTCATCTGCCGCACCAAGTGTGCGTCATCGAAGATGACGCCGGTGCCGGTCGCCGACGTCCCGGACGAGCCGATGAGCGGATGCCGACGGACTGGCCGTCTGCATGACACCGGATCTGCCCTGCATGCGCTGGCCGACAACGGTGCCGTCGGCTGGGTCATAGGCTTGCCGGGTGACGGACGAGGAGACTACGGAACGTGTCATCGATCGCCTGCTCCTAGCGTTGGCGGCGCAACTCGACACGTCGGGGGGACCGGCTCTGGCGGCCGGTGCGGCCGAGGCGCTCGCCGACTTGAGCAGAGCCCAGGCCGATGTCATCTTCGGCCAGGCAGGCCATCTGGTTCACTACGGCGCGGACACCGAACCGCTGAAGACTCTCATCCAGGCGATCACGGCCATCCAACGCGATGAGGCTCCGGCGGATGCTGCGGTCAAGCCGGGTGACGAAGTGCGATTCGTGGGTGAAGCGTCGGAGAGTCTTGCCGACTATGACGAGACGTGGCTGCGCGAGACCAGGTTCGTCGTCCGCTACGTCGGTAGGAACGCGATGGTCGACGTGCAGCCAGACCTGACCGAGGGTTACATGATTGCGACGGTGCCGGCCGCCAGCGTGGAGCCCATGCGAAAGGAGAGCATTCCGTAGCATCGCCGCATCCGCTGAGGTACGACTGTCGTCCATGCGGCCGGGGGGATACGTCGGCGACAACCATCATGCAGGACACACTGACGGCGAGCGTGCCCGCCCACGTCCGCTTCTGCCGCGAGCGGGCGTGCTGCCTGCCGGCCACTGCCTCACGCTGTGTGGCTGGACTTCGGTCCAACCGACGTCCCGAACTGGCCGATGTCAGCGTGTCTGGGGCTGGCTCAGTGGGCTTCCCCCTGAGATGTGGACACCCTGAGACTGGATGTTGGTCCAGAGGAAGGGGTGTCCCCGTTGGGGCGTCCATCGAAGTACACGGAA
>NZ_JBIANP010000019.1:0-58343 GCF_042874705.1 Micromonospora sp. NPDC003816 | reverse complement strand
AACGCCCGGTTACATTCCGAACCCGGAAGCTAAGCCCTCCAGCGCCGATGGTACTGCACCCGGGAG
Organism: Micromonospora sp. NPDC003816; assembly: GCF_042874705.1. Classification (NCBI taxonomy): domain Bacteria; kingdom Bacillati; phylum Actinomycetota; class Actinomycetes; order Micromonosporales; family Micromonosporaceae; genus Micromonospora; species Micromonospora sp. NPDC003816. The sequence continues at coordinate 58,277 of NZ_JBIANP010000019.1, read as the reverse complement.
GGTGTGGGAGAGTAGGACACCGCCGGACACACGTTACAGTCGAGGGCCGCCCGGAATCGGGACGGCCCTCGACTGCGTTGCGTCGTGGAACGACGTATTCAGGAAGGATGTACCAGTGAGTTCTGGACCTCAGGGCGACGACCGTCCCCGGGGCTACGAGGGACGGCCCGGCGACCGCGATGGCGACAACCGCCGTGGCGACCGTCCGTCGTACCGCGACGATCGCGGTCGGGAGCGTGACTCCCGCGACGGTGGACGTGGCGCCGGCGGTTACGGTGCTGACCGTTCCCGGTCCGGTGGCTTCCGTCGGGACGGCGACCGTCGTGAGGGCGGCTACCGAGGTAGCGACCGGGGCACCGGCGGCGGCTTCGGTGGCGACCGACGTGGCTCCGGTGGCGACCGGGAAGGCTCCCGCGGCGATCGCGGCACCGGCGGCTTCCGTGGTGAGCGGCGTGAGGGCGGTTTCGGCGAGCGTCGCCAGGGCGATGACCGACCGGGTTTCCGCCGCGACAACGACCAGCGCGGCACCGGCGCCCGAGGCGACCGGCCTACCGGTGGCTTTCGGGGCGGTGACCGTCGCGAGGGTGGTTTCCGGGGCGGTGACCGTCGTGAGGGCGGTTTCCGGGGCGGTGACCGTCGCGAGAGTGGTTTCCGTGGTGGCGACCGTCGTGAGGGTGGCTTCCGGCCGGAGCGTCGCGATGGTGGTGACCGTCGCGAGGGTGGTTTCCGCAGCGACCGCCGGGACGGCGACAGTCGGGACAGCGGCTTCCGCCCCGACCGTCGTGACGGTGGTGGCGACCGCCGTGAGGGCGGTTTCCGGGGCGGCGAGCGTCGTGAGGGCGGTTTCCGGGGCGGTGACCGTCGTGAAGGTGGCTTCCGGGGCGGTGACCGTCGTGAAGGTGGCTTCCGGCCGGAGCGTCGTGACGGTGGTGACCGTCGTGAGGGCGGCTTCCGTGGCGGCGACAGTCGCGAGAGTGGCTTCCGTGGTGGCGACCGTCGTGAGGGCGGCTTCCGGGGCAGCGACAGTCGTGAGGGCGGTTTCCGTGGTGGCGACCGCCGCGACGGCGGCTTCCGTGGCGAGCGCCGCGACGGTGAGCGTCGTGAGGGCGGTTTCAGCAGGGGCTCCCAGGACCGGGGCTCCCAGGACCGGGGTGGTTTCCGCAGCGACCGTCGCGATGGTGACCGTCGTGAGGGCGGTTTCCGTGGTGAGCGTCGCGAGGGAGGTTTCCGGGACGGCGGTTCGCGGGACCGGGACGGTGCCTCGCGCGGTTCCGCACGTGACTTCGGCTCGGGTGACCGTCGTGAGGGCGGGTACCGGCCGGATCGACGGGACGAAGGCTCTCGCCGGGGTGGCGACGACCGCCGTCAGGGCGACGGCGGTGGCTACCGGCGTACCGAGGGCGGCTTCGGCGGTGCCCGCCGGGAAGGCAGCGCACGCGACGGTGACCGTCGTGAGGGCGGTTTCCGGGGCAACGATCGCCGCGAGGGTGGCTTCCGGCCGGACCGTCGGGACGGCGACCGTCGTGACGGCGGCTTCCGGGGCGGTGAGCGCTCGGAAGGTGGTTTCCGGGGCGGTGACCGTCGTGAGGGTGGCTTCCGCGACCGCGCGTCGAGCGGCTCGGGCTTCCGGGACGGTGAGCGTCGGGACGGTGGCTTCCGCGACGACCGGGACCGACGTGACGGGTCGGACCAGGCCGAGGGTGGGCGTACGCCGGCCCCGGTGCTGCCGGACGAGATCGTCGCGACCGATCTCGACAAGGACGTACGCGCGGAGCTGCTGTCGCTGTCGAAGGGGGTCGCGGACAGCGTGGCCCGGCACCTCGTGGCGACCGGGCAGCTGATCGACGAGGACCCCGCCGAGGCACTGGCCCACGCGATGGCCGCCCGTCGGCTGGCGTCCCGGATCGCCGCCGTGCGTGAGGCGGTCGGTCTGGCCGCGTACCACGCGGGCGAGTGGCAGACGGCGATCGCGGAACTGCGGACGTACCACCGGATGAGCGGTGTGCAGAGTCACCTCGCGGTCCTCGCGGACTGTGAGCGGGCGCTGGGGCGGCCCGAGCGGGCCATCGACCTGTTCCGTGGAGCCGAGCAGGAGAAGCTGGAGGCCGCCGTCGCCATCGAGCTGCTGATCGTGGCCGCCGGTGCGCGAGGCGACCTGGGTCAGCGGGACGCGGCCGTGGCCATGCTCCAGGTGCCCGAGCTGACCACCGACACGGCCCAGCCGTGGACGGCCCGGCTGCGGTACGCGTACGCGGACGCGCTGCTCGCGGTGGACCGCCGGGCCGAGGCCCGGGAGTGGTTCTCCCGTGCGGCCGAGGTCGACGCCGAGGCGGAGACCGACGCGGCGGAGCGGCTGCTCGAACTCGACGGCGTGGTCATCGAGAGCGACGACGAGGACGAGGCCACCGAGGAACTGGTCGCGGGCCCCGGCACTCCGGGTGCGGTACCGGCCCGGCCGGACAGCGAGCTGACCGAGGACGGGCGCCCCGACGACGTCGATACGGCCGAGGACGCGGTCGACGACGTTGCTGGGGTCGAGGACGACGTCGACGCGGTCAGCGACGATCGTGCCGCCAACGACGCGGTCGAGGACGAGGACGAGGTCGGGGACGACCGGGTCGTGGCCGTCGAGGCGGAGTCTCGTGGTGACGAGATCGTCCCGTCGGATGCCGTGACGGCGTCCGACGTTGCGGCGACGAGTGGTGTCGTGACGGCGTTCGACGTGCCGGCGGCGAGTGGTGTCGGCGAGTCGTCCCCGGCGGACGGCGAGCGGTCCGGGGATTCGGAGACCGAGCGGCGATGAGCGGTGACGGGGAGCGGCTGGTCGACGGGTACGCCCTGGTCGTCTTCGACCTGGACGGGGTGATCTATCTGATCGACCGGCCGATCCCCGGCGCGGTCGAGGCGGTCGCCCGGCTGCACGGCGAGGGTCGGGCGGTGGCGTACGCGACGAACAACGCCTCGCGCCGGCCGGCCGACGTGGCCGACCTGCTCACCGGGATGGGCGTACCGGCGCGGCCGGACGAGGTGCTGACCAGCGCGGCCGCCGCCGCTCAGCTGTTGGGGGAGCGGCTGCCGGCCGGCGCCCCGGTGCTGGTGGTGGGTGCCGAGGCGCTGCGGGCGGAGATCCGCGAGGCGGGTCTGACGCCGGTCTCCGGTGCCGACGAGTCGCCGGTCGCGGTGATCCAGGGGTACGGCCCGCAGGTCGGCTGGGCCGACCTGGCCGAGGCAGCGGTGGCGGTACGCGGCGGGGCCGCGTGGATCGCCACCAACACGGACCGGACGCTGCCCAGCGGGCGGGGCCCGCTGCCGGGCAACGGTTCGTTGGTCGCCGCGCTGGCGACCGCGCTGAACCGGCAGCCCGACGAGGTGGTGGGCAAACCGTCGCCGGAACTGTTCGCCACCGCCGCGCGACGGGCGGGCGAGGGCCGGTCCCTGGTGGTCGGTGACCGACTGGACACCGACATCGAGGGTGCCAACCGGGCGGGACTGGACAGCCTGTTGGTGCTCACCGGCGTCAGTGACGTACCCGAGTTGCTCGCCGCGCCGCCGGACCGCCGGCCCACGGCGGTGGCCTGGGACCTGGCGGGGCTCTTCGAGCCGACCGCGATGGTGCGGGTACCGGCGGCCGATGCGGAGCACGGTGGTTGGCGCGTCACGACCGGGCCGGACGGCTGGGAGCTGACCGGCGCGGGTCGACCGCTGGACGCGCTCGCGGCGCTCTGCGCCGTGGCGTGGGAGCGTCGGTCGGAGGGTGTGCCGCGCCCGGGTTCGCCGGAGGCGGCGACGGCGCTGGAGGCACTCGGCCTGACCGGCTGAGCCACGCGTGCCGAGAAGTGCCACCGCTCCTGTCCGGTGCGGTGAGCGTGCCGGCACTCAGAGCAACTTGCGCAGTTTCATCAGGTCGAACGGGTTGGCCTTGATCGAGACGCGTCGGCTGGCCACCGCGCGGGTCACGTCGAGGTCACCACGGACCAGGGCGATCAGGTCGTCGCTGGTGGTGGTCATGGCGATCTTCGCCTTAGGATCGTCGCCGTCGGTCAGCCCGAGCAGCCGTCCACCGGTGAGTCGACCGTGGAAGGCGGTCTCCAGGTCGCTGATCCGGCAGGCCAGGGTGCGGTCCAGGTCGACGTGCTCGCGGACGGTCTCCGCGTTGCGGTCCAGCCGCGCGGCCAGATCCCGCAACGCCTGCCGACACTCGTCCACGGTGGCCACCGTCGCCTCCTCGCCTCACACCACGTCGTACTCCGGGCACCGTACCGCACGGGATCCCGACCGCGGCCCGGTAGCGTGACACCTGCCGGAACCGCGGGTGAAAGGACTCAGGCATGCAGGACGCGTGGCGCGCCTACCTCGAACTGGCCATGGGCCTGACGGAGGCGCCCCGGAAGAAGGCGCAGGACGCGGTACGCCGGTTGGCCGGTTCGACCGGCGCGACCGCCGCACAGCTCCAGACGTTGGCCGAGGAACTGCGCTCGACCGGCGCGGAGAACCGGGAGGCGCTGACCAAGCTGGTGCGGTTCGAGGTCGAACGCGCGCTCGGCGCCGTGGGGCTGGCCACCGCCGACGAGGTCGAGGAGTTGGAGCGGCGGGTACGCGAGCTGGAACGCTGGCTGCGCGCGGCGGCCGACACCACCGCCGTACCGTCGCCGGTCTCCGGAGGTCCGGAGGTCGGCACGCCCGCCGACCTGGCGGCCGAGGCCGCCGAGACCGCGGCGGCGGCCCCGCCGACCGGGCACGCGGCGGCGAAGAACCCGGTCGCCAAGAAGGCCGTGGCGAAGAAGGCGGTCGCGAAGAAGGCGGGTGCCGTGCCGCCGCCGGAGGATCAGCCAGCGGCGAAGAAGGCCGTGGCGAAGGTCGCGAAGAAGGCGGTGGCGAAGAAGACGCCGGGTTCGGTGGCACGTCCCGCCGACGGTGACGCCCCGGCCCGACCCGCCAGCCGCCCGGACACCACGCCGTGACCGGCCGTCGCTCGCGGCGCCCCGGGCCGACGCGGTCGGCCGTGGGGCGGCGAGACGTCGGATCGGGTGCTGCGACGCGGGCCGGAGCGCGGCGGTGAGCGTGTCGCCACGGCCCGGGCCACCACCGGGGCCGCGCCCGGGTCCACCGCCGCAGTCGTGGAGCGAGGACGGCGCCGACGACGGGGGACACCCGGCGGTGGACGCCGCCGTGCAGGCGATGGCGAACGCCGCGAACCTCGCGCCGGCCGACCAGATCGCGCAGTACGAGGCCGCGTACCAGACGTTGCGGGAAACGCTCGCCACCATCGACCAGGCCTGAGGAGACCCTCCGCCCATGGCACGTCGTAACCGGTTGGACGCCGAACTCGTCCGTCGTGGCCTGGCCCGCTCCCGGGAGCAGGCCGCCGACCTGGTGGAGGCCGGTCGGGTACGGCTTCGGGGGGTGGTGGCCCGCAAGGCCGCCGCGATGGTCGACCCCGCCGACCCGCTGGTGGTCACCGGCGCCGACCCCGCCTCCGAGTACGTCTCCCGGGGCGGACACAAACTGGCCGGTGCGCTGGCCGCCTTCGCCCCCGGTGGGCTGGCCGTGACCGGCCGGCGGTGCCTGGACGCCGGGGCGTCCACCGGCGGCTTCACCGACGTGCTGCTGCGGGCGGGCGCGGCCGAGGTGGTGGCGGTCGACGTCGGCTACGGACAGCTCGCCTGGTCGCTGCGGACCGACGAGCGGGTCCGGGTCCTGGAACGGACGAACGTCCGGACGCTGACCGCCGAGGCGATCGAAGGACAGGTCGACCTGACGGTGGCCGACCTGTCGTTCATCTCGCTGCGGCTGGTGCTGCCGGCCTTGGCCGCCTGCACGGCCGTCGACGGCGACCTGGCGTTGATGGTCAAGCCCCAGTTCGAGGTGGGCCGGGAACGGGTCGGTGCGGGTGGCGTGGTGCGGGACCCGGCGCTGCGGGCCGAGGCGGTGCTCGACGTCGCCGCGTCCGCCGCGACGCTCGGACTGGGGCTGGCGGAGCTGGCGGCCAGCCCGCTGCCCGGCCCGAGCGGCAACGTCGAGTTCTTCGTATGGTTACGCCGGGACGCGCCAGCGGCCGACCCGGAACGGGTACGGGCCGTGGTGGCGGCCGGGCCCGGTGCGCCGGCGGCCGCCGGTGACGCGCGTGACGAGGTGACGAAGGAGGTGGCCGGGTGAGTGAGGGCAACTCCGCCACGGCGGGGGTAGGTCCGGGTGGTTCGACGCGACGGCCGACCCACGGCGGGCGGGCCTTCCGGTGACCCGTACCGCCCTGCTGGTGACCCACACGGGTCGCCGACGCAGCACGGAACACGCGCGTACGGTCGCGGCCGACCTGATCGCCGCCGGCTTCGAGGTCCGGGTGGTGGCCGAGGAGGCCGAGGATCTCGATCTGCCGGGTGCGGTGCCGGTGACCGGGCCGGAGGCGGCCGAGGGTGCCGAGATCGTCTTCGCGCTCGGTGGTGACGGCACCTTCCTGCGTGCCGCCGAGCTGGCCCGCCCGGCGAAGGTGCCGCTGCTCGGCATCAACCTGGGCAAGGTCGGCTTCCTGGCCGAGGCGGAGATCGACGATCTGGATCTCGCCGTACGCGACGTGGTGGGCCGCAACTACAGCGTCAACGAGCGGCTCACCCTGGACGTCACCGCCGAGTTCGACGGCGGGCCGACGATCGAGTCGTGGGCGCTCAACGAGATCAGCGTCGAGAAGGGCGAACGGGCCCAGATGCTGGAGCTGCTGGTCGATGTGGACGGTCGCCCCCTGTCGCGGTACGGGTGCGACGGGGTGGTCTGCGCCACGCCGACCGGCTCGACGGCGTACGCCTTCTCCGGCGGCGGGCCCGTGGTCTGGCCCGAGGTGGAGGCGCTGCTGCTGGTGCCGATCAGCGCGCACGCCCTGTTCAGCCGGCCGCTGGTGACCGCGCCCACCTCGACCTTCTCGATCACCGTGGACCCGTTCACCACGCTGGCGGTGCTCTCCTGCGACGGGCGGCGGGTCTACGACCTGCCGCCGGGCGCCCGGGTCACGGTGCGTCGCGGTGTCCTGCCGGTGCGGATCGTGCGGCTGCGCGACCGGTCGTTCACCGACCGCCTGGTGGCCAAGTTCGACCTGCCGGTGCACGGCTGGCGGGGCAACCGCCGCTGACCCGGGTCGCCGCGCCGGCTGGTCAAGTGTCGGGCCACGCGTCTACTGTCGGGTGCTGTGCTGGAGGAGCTACGGATCACCGGACTGGGCGTCATCGAGGACACCACGCTGCCGCTCGCCGGTGGCATGAATGTCATCACCGGCGAGACCGGTGCCGGTAAGACGATGGTGGTCACCGGCCTTGGCCTGCTCTTCGGGGGTCGTGCCGACGCGGGGCGGGTGCGTGCCCAGCCCGGTCGGGCCGTCGTCGAGGGGCGCCTGCGTCTCAGCGGTCGGGTCGCCGAATCGGTGCACGCCCGGATCACGGACGCCGGGGGCGAGCCCGACGACGACGGCGCGATGCTGCTGAGCCGGACGGTCACCGTGGAGGGTCGCTCGCGGGCGCATCTGGGCGGGCGGAGCATGCCGGTGTCGACGCTCGGCGAGGTGGGCGAACAGGTGGTGGCCGTACACGGCCAGTCCGACCAGTTGCGCCTGCTGCGTCCCGCCGAGCAGCGGGCCGCCCTGGACCGCTTCGCCGGGCCGGAGCACGAGAAGCTGCTGGAGGCGACGCGCGAGGCGTACACGCAGTGGCGTCGGGTGGTCGACGACCTGGCGGACCGGCGGCGCAACGCGCGGGAGCGCCACCAGGAGGCGGATCTGCTGCGGCTCGGGCTCGACGAGATCACCCGGGTCGATCCGCAGGCCGGTGAGGACGACGAGCTCAAGACCGAGGCGCAGCGGCTGGAACACGCCGAGGGACTGCGTACCGCGGCGCAGGTCGCCCACCAGTGCGTGGCCGGCGGGTTGGAGGCCACCGACGACACCACGGACGCCTCGGCGCTGCTCGGCACCGCCCGGCGGACGTTGGAGGCCCAGGCCGGCACCGATCCGGCCCTGGGTGAGCTGGCGGCGCGGTTGGAGGAGGCGGCGACCCTGGTCGCCGACGTGTCGGTGGAACTGTCGACGTACCTCACCGGGCTGGACGCCGACCCGGCCCGGCTGCAGAGCATCTACGAGCGCCGGGCCGCGCTGCGGGCGTTGACCCGCAAGTACGCCGACGACGTCGACGGGGTGATCGCCTGGGCGGAACGGGCCCGGACCCGACTGTCCGACCTGGACATCTCCGACGAGGTCCTTGAGGAACTGGACCGGGAGGCGTCCCGGCTGGCCGGTGAGGTGGCCGAGTTGGCCGGCCGGTTGTCGGCGTCCCGCCAGGAGGCGGCGGTGCGCTTCGCCGAGCAGGTGACCGTCGAGTTGGCCGGGCTAGCCATGCCGCACGCCCGCGTCGAGGTGGCGGTGCTGCCCCGGCCGGCCGGGCGGACCGAGCCCACGTTGCCGGTCAACGGGGTGGAGGTCGGTGTCGGGCCGGACGGCGGCGACGAGGTCGAGTTGCGGCTGCTGGCCCATCCCGGTGCGCCGTCGTTGCCGTTGCAGCGCGGCGCGTCCGGCGGTGAGCTGTCCCGGGTGATGCTCGCCATCGAGGTCGTCTTCGCCGGTTCGGGCGGTCCGCCCACGCTGGTCTTCGACGAGGTCGACGCGGGGGTCGGCGGTCAGGCGGCGGTGGAGATCGGCCGTCGGCTGGCCCGGTTGGCCCGCAGCCACCAGGTGCTGGTGGTGACCCACCTGCCGCAGGTGGCCGCGTTCGCCGACCGCCACCTGGTGGTGGCGAAGGACACCGGTGGCGCGGTGACCACCAGCGGGGTGCGGGTGGTGGAGGACACCGAGCGGGCCCGGGAACTGGCCCGGATGCTCGCGGGTTTGCCGGACTCGGATCTGGGTATCGCCCACGCGGAGGAGTTGCTGGCCGTCGCGGCCCGAGAACGGCGGTCGTGAGAACCGTCATTGTGAGCGGAGGCACACCGGCCTTCGCCCATCTGTGCTTCCCTGGGTAGGCGGCCCTGCTCAGGCATGTCGCGACAGATTCGCCTGCCTCACATGCCAGGATGGTCACGATGCGTCTACCCACGTTGCGCCGGACCCGGAACGCGGAACCGGGACGAATCCTCGGCACCGCCCGCCTCGACCGCCGGACGAAACGCCTGGTCGGTCGGCTCCGCCCCGGTGACATCGCCGTGATCGACCATGTCGACCTGGACCGGGTCGCCGCCGACTCGCTGGTCGCCGTGGGCGTCGGCGCGGTCCTCAACGCCAAGCCGTCGGTCTCCGGCCGCTATCCCAACCTCGGTCCGGAGGTGCTCGTCGCGGCGGGCATCCCACTCCTGGACGACCTCGGTGAGGGCGTCTTCGAGCGGATCCGCGAGGGCGACACCGTGCGGATCGAGGGCAACACCGTCTATCTCGGCGACGAGCCGCTGGCGCACGGCAGCCTGCAGGACGCCGAGAGCGTGGCCAAGGCGATGAGCGACGCCCGCGAGGGCCTGTCGGTGCAGTTGGAGGCGTTCGCCGCCAACACCATGGACTACCTCAAGCAGGAACGTGACCTGCTGCTCGACGGTGTCGGCGTACCGGACATCGCGACCGAGATCCAGGGCCGGCACTGCCTGATCGTGGTGCGGGGGTACGACTACAAGGCCGACCTGGACGTGCTGCGCCCGTACATCCGGGAGTTCAAGCCGGTGCTGATCGGCGTCGACGGCGGGGCCGACGCGCTGGTCGAGGCGGGCTACACGCCGGACATGATCATCGGTGACATGGACTCGGTCACCGACGACGTGCTGCGCTGCGGCGCCGAGGTGATCGTGCACGCGTACCCGGACGGCCGGGCTCCCGGTCTGCCCCGGGTCAACGGCCTGGGGGTGCCGGCGGTGACCTTCCCCGCCGCCGCCACCAGCGAGGACCTCGCGATGCTGCTGGCCGACGAGAAGGGCGCTTCGCTGATCGTCGCGGTGGGCACCCACGCCACCCTGGTCGAGTTCCTGGACAAGGGGCGCGGCGGCATGGCGTCGACGTTCCTCACCCGGCTCAAGGTCGGTGGCAAGCTGGTCGACGCCAAGGGTGTGAGCCGGCTCTACCGGCAGAGCATCTCGGGTTCCTCGTTGTTGCTGCTGGTGCTCTCGGCGGTGGCGGCGATGGCCTCGGCGGTGGCGGTGTCCACCGTCGGCAAGGCGTATTTGGGCGTGGTCTCCGAGTGGTGGGACAATTTTGTGTTCCAGCTCGGCCAGCTCTTCTAGCTCCCGACCGATCAAGAGGCTGCAAGCGTGATCAACTTCCGGTACCACGTGGTGTCCCTGACCGCGGTCTTCCTCGCGTTGGCGATCGGCCTGGTCGTCGGTACAGCCGCCCTCAACGGCCCGGTCGCGGACTCGCTCAAGGAGACCGTCAACTCGCTGCGCAAGGACAACCAGCAGATGCGCCAGACGGTCCAGAACATGCAGCGCGAGCTGGAGCTGGAGGAGGAGTTCGCGGCCGAGATGGCCCAGGTGATCCTGCCGGGCAAGCTGACCGGCAAGCGGGTGCTGGTGCTCAGCCTGCCCACCGGCCGGGACCACACCGAGGGCGTGGTCAAGATGCTGGAGCTGGCGGGTGCCGTGATCACCGGGCGGGTCGACCTGCAGGACAAGTTCATCAACCCGGAGAACAACAACAACCTGCTGGAACTGGCGGTCACCGCGGCCCGGCCCACCAGCGCGCCGACCAGCGGACTGCCCGGCAACGGGCACGGCGTGGAGACCTCCAGCGCGCTGCTGGCCACCGTGCTGCTGGATCAGCCCGCCGGGGCCGAGCCGGTCACCGAGGCCGACCGGCGGGCGGTGGTGACCGCGTACGGCAACGCGAACTACCTGACCACCGCGGACCGGATCACCGACGCCGCCGAGGCGGTCGTGGTGATCAGCGGCCAGCCGTACGTGGACAAGGACTCCGCCAAGAAGGACGAGTCGGTGGTGAAGATCGCCGAGCAGTTCGACCGCACCGGCGGCATCGTGGTCGCCGGCAACGGCTCCACCGGCGGCAACCTGGTCTCCTTCGTCCGGGGCGACGCGGTGCTGGCGCAGACCATCTCCACCGTCGACAACGCCAACACCGTCCAGGGGCAGCTCGTCACCTCGCTGGCCGTCGTGCAACAGCTCAACGAGCGCAAGGCCGGCCAGTACGGCGTGGGTGACAACGTCGAGCTGGTGCCTAGACTGCCCCAGTGAGTCGACGGGACACCCCGGGTGTCCGGTTCGACGATGTCGTCCGCCGACCGGCGGCGCAGACGGCGTGAGCGAGCGAGGTGAGCTGGGGCGTGGGCGTACTCGGTCGACTGCTGGCGGCGGGGGTCGGTGCGGCTGCCGCCCGGTACGCGCTCCGTGAGATCCGTACCTCCCCGGCCGGTCCGACACTGGCGCGAACGAACTTCCGTGGCCGTACGGTGACGCTGGCGGCCGGGCCGGCGCTGGCGGTGAGCGCCTCCGGGGCGGCGGCCGGTGGCGCGCCCAGCGTGCCGGGAGGAGCGGCGGTCCTGGTGGCGGGGCTCGGCGCCGGTGCCGTCGGGCTCTACGACGACGTGGTCGGCGCCCGGCCGGAGCAGAAGGCGGACAAGGGCTTCGCGGGACACCTCGCCGCGCTGCGGCAGGGGCGGGTCAGCACCGGCCTGGTCAAGATCGTCGGAGTGGGCGCGGCCGGTCTGGGTGCCGCCGCGCTGCTCGCCGCCGACCCCCGGGTGGCCGGGCACCGTGGTCGGCGTCGCCAGGGCGGGCTGGGCCGGACCGTGGACGTGCTGCTCGGCGCCGGTGTGGTGGCCGGCACCGCCAACCTGCTCAACCTGCTCGACCTGCGACCCGGGCGGGCGCTGAAGTCGGGCCTGCTGCTCGGCGCGCCGCTGGTCGGTGGCGCGACCGGTGGGATCGCCGCCGGTGCGGTGGGCGCCGCCGCCGGGCTGCTTCCCGCCGACCTCGACGAGGACGTGATGCTCGGCGACAGCGGCGCGAACGCGCTCGGCGCCGTGCTCGGCGTGGCGCTGGCCGCACGCACCGGCCCGATCGGTCGGGCCGGGATCCTGGCGGTGCTCGCCGGCCTGACGGCGGCCAGCGAGAAGGTCAGCTTCACCGCCGTCATCGCGCGCACCCCGGGCCTGCGTGAACTCGACGCGCTGGGCCGTCGCGACGACTGACGTGACCAGACCGACACCCCTCGCCGGCGCCGGCCGGGTGGCCGGGGCCGCCGCGCTGATCGCCGTGCTCACCGTGGTCAGCCGGCTGGCCGGGTTCGGCCGTACCGCCGTCTTCACCTGGGTGGTGCAGGACAGCGACCTGGGCGCGATGTACGTGATCGCGAACACCGTCCCCAACATCATCTTCGAGATCGTGGCCGGCGGGGCGCTGGCCAGCCTGGTCGTACCGCTGCTCGCCGGTGCGGTCGCGGCCGGCGACCGGCGGGCCGTGGCGGCGACCACGAGCGCGCTGCTGACCTGGACGGTGACGCTGCTGGTGCCGTTGGCGGTGCTGGTGGCCCTGGGCGCCGAGCAGATCGTGTCGGTCTTCCACAGCCGCAGCCCGGAGGAGCTGGCGGCCGGGGCCCGGATGCTGCGGGTCTTCGCGCCGCAGGTGCCGCTCTACGGCATCGGGATCGTGCTGACCGGTGTGCTCCAGGCCCACCGCCGCTTCGCCTGGCCGGTGATCGCGCCGCTGCTGTCCAGCCTGACGGTGATCGTGGCGTACCTCGTCTTCGTGGCCGTGGCCGGTCCGGGGGCGAGCGTGGCGCAGGCGGGCCGGGGCGCGGAACTGATCCTGTCCGGCGGCACCACGCTCGGTGTGGTGGTGCTCTCGCTGTCGCTGCTGATCCCGTTGCGGCGGCTCCGCCTGCGACTGCGCCCCGGATACGGCTTCCCGGCCGACGCGCGGGCGCGGGTGGGTGGTCTGGTCACCGCCGGTGTGGTCACCGTCACCGCCCAGCAGGTGGCCACGCTGGTGATCCTCTATCAGATCTCCGGTGGTCGGACCGAGGCCCCGCAGGTGTTCAACCTGGCCCAGACGTTCTATCTGCTGCCCTGGGCGGTGCTGGCGGTGCCGCTGGCCACGGCCGCGTACCCGGCGTTGGCCGAGACGGCGGCCGGCGGCGACGAGGCCGGCTACCGCGACACCCTGTCCGGGACGTTGCGCGCGGTGCTGCTGTCCAGTTGCCTGGGCGCGGCGGCACTGGTCGGGGTGGCCGGCCCGATCGGCCGGTTCTTCCCGCTGGACGCCTCCGCCACCGCCACGGCCGTCGCCGGCTTCGCCCCGGGGCTGCTCGGGTACGGGCTGTTCGCGGTCCTCTCCCGCGCCCTGTACGCCCGGGGCGCGACCCGGGAGGCCACCGTCGCCATCAGTGCCGGTTGGCTGGCGGTCACGCTCGGTACGCTGCCGTTGGCGGCACTGCTCCCGACGTCCGACCGGGTGCTCGCCGTGGCGCTGGCCAACTCGGCGGGAATGCTGCTGCTCGGCGGGCTGCTGCTGGTGGCCGTGCGGCGCGCGGCCGGTCCGGCGGCGCTGGCCGGTGCCGTGCGGGCCGGTGCCGCCGGGGTGCTGGCGGGTGCGAGCGCCGCCCTCGCGGCGCTGCTGCTGCTCGGTTGGTGGGGCGGGACCCCGACGCGGTCGGCGGCGCTCGTGCAGGGCATGCTGTCCGGAGTCCTGGTCGTCGTCGTCTTCCTCGGCGTGGTCTGGTTGGTCGACCGGCGGGACGTGCGGCCACTGCTGACCGGGTTGCGTCGACGCCTACGCCGGACCCGGAGCGGAGGCGGGCGAGGGGACGGGAAGGCAAGCGCCGAAACGGAGGGTCGATCCGGGTGAGCGCGAGGAGTGAGCTTGCGAGCCCCGCAGTCGCGAACGGAAGGTCGGCTCGGTGAGCGCGAGGAGTGAGCTTGCGAGCCCCGCAGTCGCGAACGGAGGGCGTGACCGGTGAGCGCGAGGGGTGCGGATGCCCGGTGGGGCACGGTGGTGTTGTTGCTGGCCTCCAGCACCGGTGGTGTCGGGCAGCATGTCCGGGCGGTGGCCCGTGGATTGACGGCGGCCGGTGAGTCGGTGCTGGTCTGCGGGCCGGCGGCGACCCAGGACCAGTTCGACTTCGTGGCGACCGGGGCACGGTTCGCGCCGGTGGAGATCCCGGCCAGCCCGACGCCGGGTGACGTCCGTGCGATCACCACGCTGCGCCGGGTGCTGGCCGGTGAACAGGTGGGTGTGGTGCACGCGCACGGGCTGCGCGCCGGCTTGGTCGCGGTGCTCGCCCGACCGGCCGCCCCGCTGGTGGTCACCTGGCACAACGCGGTGCTCGCCGGTGGGCTGCGGGGCAGCCTGTCGCGGTGGGCCGAGAAGATGGTGGCCCGGGGCGCCCGGGTGACGCTGGGGGCCTCCGCCGACCTGGTGGCCCGGGCCGTCGGGCTCGGGGCCGGGGATGCCCGGCTCGCCCCGGTGGCCGCTCCCGAGCTGCCCGCGCCGCGCCGGGGCCGGGCCGCCGTACGGGCCGAGTTCGGGGTGGCCGCCGACCAGCCGTTGATCCTCTCGGTCGGTCGGCTGCACCCGCAGAAGCGGTACGACGTGCTGGTGGACGCCGCCGCCCGGTGGCGGGAACGGGTGCCGCCGCCGGCCGTGGTGATCGCCGGGAGCGGTCCGGCGTACCTGCCGTTGGCTGCCCGGATCAGTGCCGCGCGGGCGCCGGTGACCCTGCTCGGGCACCGCACCGACGTGGCCGATCTGCTGGCCGGGGCGGACCTGGCGGTGGTGACCAGCGACTGGGAGGCCCGACAACTGTTCGCGCAGGAGGCGCTGCGGGTCGGGGTACCGCTGGTGGCGACCGAGGTGGGTGGCCTGCCGGACCTGGTGGGGGACGCCGCGGTGCTGGTGCCGCCGGGCGACGTCGACGCGGTCGACGCGGCGGTCGGTGACCTGCTCGACGACGCGACGCGCCGCGCCGAGCTGGGCCGTCAGGGTGTCGCGCGGGCCGCGACCTGGCCCACCGAGGCGCAGACCGTGGCCCAGCTGGTCGCGCTCTACGCCGAGTTGACCTCGGGCCGGGCCGGGCCGACGCCCGGTGCCGACACGCCGTCGACGGGACGCCGGTGATGTTGCGCCGAATCGCACCGATCCTGTTGACCCTGGTCGTGGTGGCGCTCGGCGTCACCGTGCTGGCGGCCCGTCCGGAGAGCCCGCCGCCCCGGCAGAGCGCCGACTACGTGGTGCTGGTCGGGGTGGCCGGGCTGCGGTGGGAGGACGTGGACGCGCAGCGTACGCCGACGTTGTGGCGGATGGCGCAGGAGGGCTCGATCGGTTCGTTGTCGGTGCGGTCGGTGTACCGACCCACCTGCCCGGTGGACGGCTGGCTCACGCTCGGCGCGGGGGGCTTCGCCGCCTGGGCCGGCAGCCCGACCGACGGGCAGTGTCCGCCCGCCGACGTGACGGTGGAGCAGCCCGACGGCATCGGCGCGAACCTGCCGCAGCAGGAGAGCGTCGTGCTGCGCAACCAGGAGCGGCTGCCGTGGGGCACGGTGCCCGGCGCGCTGTCGGAGTCGGTGCGCTGCTCGGTGGCGGTCGGCCCGGGTGCGGCGGTGGCCGCCGCGCGGCCGTTCGGTCGGGTCGACCGGTACGCGCCGACGCTGCCGGAGGATCCGGCCGAGCTGCTCGGATCCTGCGTGCTCAGCATCGTCGACGCCGGCACCGTCGAGGGTGAGGACGAGGCGTCGCGGTCGGCGTCGGCGCAAGCGGCCGACGCCCAGCTGGCCCGGGTGCTGGCGGGTCGGCCGCCGCGGTCCCTGGTGATCGTCGCCGGGGTCTCCGACACCGAGCGGCCGTCCCGGCTGCACGTGGCCGTCGCCGACGGCCCCGGCTGGGAGGAGGGCTGGCTGACCTCGCCCAGCACCGGTCGGCAGGGCTACCTGCAACTGATCGACCTCGCGCCGACCGCGCTGGCGGCGTTGGGCCGTCCGATGCCGGACCGGCCGTTCCTCGGCCGGCCCGCCGAGTCGGTCGGTGGGCGGCCGGCCGACCTGGCCGCCGCGATCGCCGAGCCCGCCGACGCGGACCGGGAGGCCGCCGCGCAGCGGCAGGTGGCGGGCGGATTCTTCACGGTGCTGGCCGCCGTGCAGGTAGCGCTGGCCCTGGCGGTGTTGCCGCTGCTGCGCCGCGCCCGCCGGCACGCCGGACCGTACGGGCCGAAGCCGGTGTCCCGGCGGGTGGTGGCGGTGGTGGAGCTGCTGCTGGTGGCGGCGGCGCTGGCCATCCCGGCGGCCCTGCTCGCCGAGGCCGTGCCGTGGTGGCGCAACGTCCACCCGGCCGCTTCCTTCGCCGGGCTGACCATGGTGCTGCTGGCCGCCGCGACGTTGCTGGTGCGGTTGACGCCGGGATACGGCACCACGTTGGGACCGCTCGGCGCGGTGGCCGGTCTCACCACGTTGGCCGTCGGCCTGGACGTGGTCACCGGGGCCCGTCTCCAGCTCAACGGTGTGATCGGGTACTCCGCGTTGGAGGGCGGCCGGTATGCCGGGCTCGGCACCGTGGGGCTCGGCGTCTTCGTGGCCGGCGCGCTGCTGACCGGCGGCTGGCTCGCCCAGCAGGTGCACCGGACGTGGCGACCGATGGTGATGGTGCTGGTGGGCGGTGCCGCCGTGGTGGTGGTCGGCAGTGCGTACCTGGGTGCCGACTCGATCGGCGCGATCGCGGTGACCGCCGGGGTGAGCGTCGCGGCGGCGATCAGCGCGGGCGGGTGGCTGACGTTGACCCGGTTGGCGTGGGCGACCATGGCCGGACTGGCGGTGATGGTCGGGTTCGCGGTCGTGGACCTCGGCCGCCCACCGGCCGATCGCGGCAGCCTGGGCCGGTTCCTCGCGGCACTGGGCGACGGCACCGGTGGGTTGACCGTGCAGCGGTCCAGCGCCTCGAACATCGACACCCTGATGAACAGCCCGTTGACCGTGCTGGCGTTGGCCGGTGCGTTGCTGGTGTGGTTCGCCCTGCTCCAGCCGTGGGGCGGGCTGATGCGGCTGTTCGGCATCTATCCGGCGATCCGAGCGGCGATGGCGGGCACCGGTGTGGCCGTCGGCATCGGCGGGGTGCTGAGCGCGGCGGCGCTGGACGTGGCGGGAGCGGCGGCGGCCGTGGTGGTGCCGATGGCGGCGCTGTCGGCGTTGCGGGTGCTCGACCACTCGGCGGACCGCACCCGGCCCGGCACCGACCGGCCGTCGGACACCATCCGGTCCGACACCCGGGCGGGCGACGCGGCCACCCCGGGTGCCGAGGACACGGCGTGCGCCGGTGCGCCGGTCGAGGACGCCGCCGGGGCCGGTACCGAGGGTGAACGCGGGCGTGGCCGGGCGGTACGGTCGTCGGCCGAGGTCGCGACCGGGTGACCCCGGGAGCGGTACCTCGGGTGCGGCCCGGGAGTGCCTCAGGCGAGGTGTTACCGTGGAATCCCGTGGATCGCGTGATCACTTCGCTGATTGGCTCGGCGGTCTGCACGACCGCGACGGACGACACGGGAGCAGGCCTTGGCCCCTTCAGCACGGACGACCAGGCACATTTTCGTCACCGGGGGAGTCGCCTCCTCGCTGGGTAAGGGGCTCACCGCCTCCAGCCTCGGCAATCTGCTCACCGCGCGGGGACTTCGTGTGGTGATGCAGAAGCTCGACCCGTACCTCAACGTGGACCCCGGCACCATGAACCCGTTCCAGCACGGCGAGGTTTTCGTGACCGAGGACGGCGCCGAGACCGACCTGGACGTCGGTCACTACGAGCGTTTCCTGGACCGGGCGCTGTCCGGCAAGGCGAACGTCACCACCGGCCAGATCTACTCGGAGGTGATCGCCAAGGAACGGCGCGGGGAGTACCTGGGCGACACCGTCCAGGTGATCCCGCACATCACCAACGAGATCAAGTCGCGGATCCTGGCGATGGGCGATCCGGACGACGACGGCCGTACGCCGGACGTGGTGATCACCGAGGTGGGCGGCACGGTCGGCGACATCGAGTCGCTGCCGTTCCTGGAGGCGATCCGGCAGGTCCGTCACGACCTGGGCCGGGACAACTGCTTCTATCTGCACGTCTCGCTGGTGCCGTACCTGGCGCCCTCGGGGGAGCTGAAGACCAAGCCGACCCAGCACTCGGTGGCGCAGCTGCGCAACATCGGTATCCAGCCCGACGCCATCGTCTGCCGCTCGGACCGGGAGATCCCGGACAAGCTCAAGCACAAGCTGTCGCTCTACTGCGATGTCGACGCCGAGGCGGTCATCGCCGCCCCGGACGCGCCCAGCATCTACGACATCCCGAAGGTCCTGCACCGGGAGGGGCTCGACGCGTACGTGGTGCGCCGTCTCGGGCTCTCCTTCCGGGACGTGGACTGGGAGGGCTGGGACGACCTGCTGGAGCGGGTGCACCAGCCCCGGCGCACGGTCACCGTGGCGCTGGTCGGCAAGTACGTCGACCTGCCGGACGCGTACCTGTCGGTCAGCGAGGCGATCCGGGCGGCCGGCTTCGGCAACCGGGCCCGGGTGCAGTTGCGTTGGGTGCCCAGCGACGACTGCGTCACCCCGGCGGGCGCGGCGGCGGCCCTGGCCGGTGTCGACGGCATCGTCATCCCCGGCGGGTTCGGCGTGCGGGGCATCGAGGGCAAGATCGGCACCGCCCGGTACGCGCGGGAGAACGGCATCCCGCTGCTCGGGCTCTGCCTCGGCCTGCAGTGCATGACCATCGAGGTGGCCCGGCACCTGGCCGGGCTGGACGGCGCCAACTCCGTGGAGTTCGACGCCGAGGCCGTGCACCCGGTCATCGCCACCATGGCCGACCAGGAGGACATCGTGGCCGGCAAGGGCGACCTGGGCGGCACCATGCGGCTCGGCGCGTACCCGGCGGCGCTCGCCGAGGGGTCGATCGTCGCCGAGGCGTACGGCAGCACCGAGGCCAGCGAACGGCACCGGCACCGGTACGAGGTGAACAACGCCTACCGCGACCAGCTCGCCAAGGCCGGGCTGCGGATCTCGGGTACCTCGCCGGACGGGCGGCTGGTCGAGTTCGTCGAGCTGGACCGCGAGCTGCACCCGTTCTTCGTGGCCACCCAGGCCCACCCGGAGCTGAAGAGCCGCCCCACCCGACCGCACCCGCTGTTCGCCGCGTTCGTTCAGGCGGCGGTGGCGTACTCGCAGGCCGACCAGCTTCCGGTCGACCTGGACGGTGCCGAGCGGGCCGCGCGCAACGGCACCGCCACGACCGTCCCCTCGGCGTCGTGAGCGACGCCGGCAGGGCGGTCGAGCACCGCTACGAGGTGCTCTCCCGCGAGGTGCAGTACCGCGGTCGGATCTTCGACGTGGTCACCGAGCAGGTGAGCATGCCCGGCGGCGGGACGGCCCCGCGTGACCTGGTCCGGCACGTCGGTGCGGTGGCCGTGGTGGCGTTGGACGACGCCGGCCAGGTGGTGCTGATCCGGCAGTACCGCCAGCCGGTCGGCCGGCGCCTCTGGGAGCTGCCGGCCGGGCTGACCGACGTCACCGGCGAGGACCCGGCGGTGACCGCGGCGCGGGAGCTGGCCGAGGAGGTCGACCTGACCGCCGGTCGGCTCGACGTGCTGGTCGACGTGCACAGCTCACCCGGGTTCACCGACGAGCTGGTCCGGGTCTTCCTGGCCCGGGACCTCGGCGAGGTGCCGGCGGAGCAGCGGCACGACCGGCACGACGAGGAGGCCGACCTGCAGATCGTCCGGATCGACCTGGACGAGGCGGTCGGCATGGTGCTGGCCGGTGAGGTCACCAACGGCCCGTGCGTGGCCGGGCTGCTGGCCGCCGCCCGCGCCCGCGACGCCGGTTGGTCGGTGCTGCGCCGGGCGGACACCCCGCTGCCGGGCTGAGCGGGAGCACGACGACAGGGGCCGCGCGGATCACCGCGCGGCCCCTGTTCGCATGCCGGATCAGTCGCGCAGCGGGCGACCCTGTCCGTCGACGCCACCGTTGACCAGGATCAGGATGCCGTCGATCAGACCCCAGAGGCTGCCGATACCGCAGGTCACCAGCGTGACGACGAGCTGGATGACGCCGGTCTTGGTGTCACCCATGTAGAACCGGCCGACGCCGAAGCCGCCCAGCAGGATCTGCAGGACACCGGCGATGACCTTGCTCTTGTCGGAAACGCCCTGGGGGTACCCGGGCTGATAGGGGGGAATAGTCATGAGGCGACACGATAGTGATCCACACCGACGCTGTCCGCACCGGTAGGCACCACGTGGGACGATGTCGACCAATACTGTCCTGTCGGCTGAGGTGGACCCGGCCGGTGGGCTGCCCGTACACCTGACACATCGTCAGGGTTCGCGGCCACCGGATGTCATGGTGCACGCTCCCGCGACGCGCCGGTACGCCTAAACTGCCGCCCACGGGACCGGTCGACCGTCGCGGCAAAGGGGCCGCCGCGGCACCGCCCAGTCGGGGGAGCCGTCCCCGGAGAGAGGTGTCTGCATCGTGAAGGTCGGCATCCCCCGCGAGGTCAAGAACCACGAGTACCGGGTGGCGATCACGCCCGCGGGCGTCAACGAGTTCACCCGCGGCGGTCACCAGGTCTTCGTCGAGGCCGGTGCCGGGGTCGGCTCCAGCATCACCGACGAGGAGTTCACCGCCGCCGGCGCCAAGATCCTGGACACCGCCGACGAGGTGTGGGACGCCGCCGACATGGTGCTCAAGGTCAAGGAGCCGGTCGCCGAGGAGTACCACCGGATGCGCGAGGGTCAGGTCCTCTTCACCTACCTGCACCTGGCCGCCTCGCGCGACTGCACCCAGGCGCTGCTCGACCGCAGGGTCACCGGCATCGCGTACGAGACGGTCGAGCTGCCGGACCGCTCCCTGCCGCTGCTCGCCCCGATGTCCGAGGTGGCCGGCCGACTCGCCCCGCAGGTCGGCGCCTTCCATCTGATGCGTACCGGAGGCGGCCGGGGCGTGCTGCCCGGTGGCGTCTCGGGCGTGTACGCGGCGAAGACCGTGGTCATCGGTGCCGGGGTCTCCGGCATGAACGCCGCCGCGATCGCGCTGGGCCTGCAGTCCGAGGTGCTGCTGCTGGACAAGAACGTCGGCCGGTTGCGGCAGGCCGACGCCATCTACCGGGGACACCTGCAGACCGTCGCCTCCAACGCGTACGAGATCGAACGGGCCGTGCTCGACGCGGACCTGGTCATCGGCGCGGTGCTGGTGCCCGGCGCCAAGGCACCGAAGCTGATCTCCAACGAGCTGGTGTCCCGGATGAAGCCCGGCAGCGTGCTCGTCGACATCGCCATCGACCAGGGTGGCTGCTTCGAGGACTCGCGGCCGACCACGCACGACGAACCGGTCTACCGGGTGCACGAGTCGATCTTCTACTGCGTGGCGAACATGCCCGGCGCGGTGCCGAACACCAGCACCTACGCGCTCACCAACGTCACCCTGCCGTACGCCCTCGAACTGGCCAACCACGGCTGGCGGGAGGCGTCGCGGCGCGACCCGGCACTGGCCCTGGGCCTGAACACCCACGCCGGCCAGGTCGTCTACGGCCCGGTGGCCGAGGCGCACGGCCTGCCCACCCTCGCGCTCACCGAGGCGCTGGGCTGAGGGGGAAGCGCTGAGCACGGCGACCGACGAACGGGCCGGCCCCGAACCGGCGCCGGCCCTGCGTCGTGCGCTGCGCGGCTACCTCGACCACCTCACCGTCGAACGTGGACTGGCGGTGAACACCCTCACCTCGTACCGCCGCGACCTGGACCGCTACCTCGACTCGCTGGCCGCCGCCGGGGTGGACGACCTCGCCGGGGTCTCGGCCGGCGAGATCGAACGGCACCTGGCCCGACTGCGCACCGGTGACGACGGCCGCCCGCCGCTGGCCGTCTCCTCGGCCGCCCGCGCCGCCAGCGCCGTGCGTGGGCTGCACCGCTTCGCGCTGCGTGAGGGCCTGGTCGGCGCCGACCCGAGCCGTGACGTACGCCCGCCCACCCCACCGCGCCGACTGCCCCGCGCGCTGCCCGTCGACGCGGTGGTCCGGCTGCTGGAGACCGCCGGCCCGGTGGACGCGGCGGGGGAGCAGGCGCCGCTGGCGCTGCGCGACCGGGCGCTGCTGGAGTTCCTGTACGGCACCGGCGCCCGCATCTCCGAGGCCATCGGCGCGGCCGTGGACGACGTGGACCTCGACGACGGGGTGGTGCTGCTGCACGGCAAGGGCGGGCGCAGCCGACTGGTGCCGGTCGGCGGGCACGCGCTGCGGGCGCTCGGCGCCTACCTGGTCCGCGCCCGGCCCGGACTGGTCACCGCCGGCCGGGGCACCCCGAGGGTGTTCCTGAACGCCCGGGGCGGCCCGCTGACCCGGCAGGGCGCCTGGACCGTGCTGCGTCGCGCCGCTGCCCGGGCCGGCCTGCCGGTGGAGGGGTCCGAGGCGGTCTCCCCGCACACCCTGCGACACTCGTACGCGACCCACCTTCTCGACGGCGGCGCCGACGTCCGGGTGGTGCAGGAGTTGCTCGGCCACGCCTCGGTCACCACCACGCAGGTCTACACGCTGGTGACCGTGGACCGGCTGCGTGAGGTCTACGCCACCGCGCACCCGCGTGCCCTGCACTGACCCGAGGCGCGGGAAACGCCGCCGGCCTGGCCGGTGGAGGTGGGGCGGGACGGCACCGGTCGGTACCACCGCCCGACACGCCGAGCGGGTAGTGAACGCCCTGCTCGTCGGTGGCGTACAGTCGGGATCGGCGCGGCCTGGCGGCGGGATGACCGGGGTGCGCAGCGGCGCCGCGAAGGACGTCGGGCGGCTCCGACGCCAGATGGTCGTCGGGAGGGGGCAACGAGGACATGGCTGGCAACGGTGACCGTGCCGAGACCTGGACGTCGGAGCTCCGCGAACAGCAGAACGCGCTCGGCTCGGACCTGGGTCCGGCCGACCCGGCCGCCTACACGATGCGCAAGCCCATCCCCGAGCCGATGCCCACGGACCGGCACGGCCCGGCGCGGATCATCGCGATGGCCAACCAGAAGGGTGGCGTCGGCAAGACCACGACCACCATCAACCTCGGCGCCGCGCTCGCCGAGTACGGCCGCAAGGTGCTCCTGGTCGACTTCGACCCGCAGGGCGCCCTCTCGGTCGGGCTGGGCGTCAACCCGCACAACCTCGACCTGTCGGTCTACAACCTGCTCATGCAGGACGACGTGACCGCCGAGGACGTCCTGATCAAGACCGACGTGGCCGGGCTGCACCTGCTGCCGGCCAACATCGACCTCTCCGCCGCCGAGATACAGCTGGTCAACGAGGTCGCCCGCGAGATGGCTCTGGCCCGCGTGCTCAGGAGCGTCCGCAAGGAGTACGACTACATCCTCATCGACTGCCAGCCCTCGCTCGGCCTGCTGGCGATCAACGCGTTGACCGTGGCGCACGGCGTCCTCATCCCGCTGGAGTGCGAGTTCTTCAGCCTGCGCGGTGTCGCCCTGCTGCTGGACACCATCGACAAGGTGCGCGAGCGGCTCAACTTCGACCTGGAGTTGGAAGGCATCCTCGCCACCATGTACGACAGCCGCACCACGCACTGCCGGCAGGTGCTCCAGCGGGTGGTGGAGGCGTTCGGCGACAAGGTCTACCAGACGGTGATCACCAAGACGGTGAAGTTCCCCGAGTCGACCGTCGCGGGTGCCCCGATCACCACGCTCGACCCGGCCTCCTCGGGGGCCCGTAACTACCGTCAGTTGGCCCGCGAGGTGATCGCCGCGCAGGCGGAGCGGTAGGCCGGTAACCATCGGTGTCCAGGCCGTGGACTACGGTCGTCGGCGTGAGCGCGCCGCCAGCCGACCCGACCACCGCGCCGGAGCATCCGCTCGCGGTGACGGAATCCGGCGCGCCGGAGGAGACCCCGGTCGTCGTTGCGGACGACGCTGCGGACACCGGCAGGTTCACGGTCCGGCTGGACAACTTCACCGGCCCGTTCGACCTGCTGCTGCAACTGATCGGCAAGCACAAACTCGACGTCACCGAGGTCGCGCTGCACCAGGTGACCGACGAGTTCATCGCGTACATCCGGGCCATGGGCGACGACTGGGACCTGGACGAGGCGAGCGAGTTCCTGCTGATCGCCGCCACCCTGCTCGACCTCAAGGCCGCCCGGCTGCTGCCCTCGGCCGAGGTGGAGAACGAGGAGGACCTGGCGCTGTTGGAGGCGCGGGACCTGCTCTTCGCCCGACTGTTGCAGTACAAGGCGTACAAGGAGGCGGCGGCGCACATCGCGGTGCTGGAGGAGGTCGGCGGACGCCGTTATCCGCGTGCGGTCACCCTGGAGGCCCGCTACGCCGATGCCCTGCCCGACCTGGTGCTCGGCATCGGCCCGCAGCGACTGCTCAAGCTCGCCGTCCGGGCGATGACCCCGAAGCCGGTGCCCGAGGTCTCCATCGCCCACGTGCACATGGTGCGGGTCAGCGTCCGGGAACACGCCGCGATCATCAGTGAACGGCTTCGCCGCGCCGGCACCGCCACCTTCTCGCTGCTCTGCGCCGACTGCGAGGCCACCCTGGAGGTGGTCGCCCGGTTCCTGGCGCTGCTGGAGCTGTACCGGCAGGGTGTGGTGGCCTTCGTGCAGGAGCAGGCGCTGGAGGAGCTGACCGTACGCTGGACCGGTCCCGCCGACGGCAGTCCGGCCCTCACCATCGACGAGTACGCCGGCAACCCGGACGAGGCGGCCCCCGGGTCCGGTGCGCCGACGACCGCGTCCGGTGCGGCGTCGACGGCGTCCGGTGTGTCGACGGACGAGGCGGCAACGACGGAGGAGCGCGCCGGATGAGTAACGAGGAACGCCGGGACTCGCTGGCCGACCAGGCCGCCGCCTGGGTCCCGCCCTGGCAGCGCTCCGCCCCCGAGTCCGTCGCCCCGGACCCGGCCCCTGATCCCGTCGAGGCTGAGCCCGTCGAGCCCGATCGCGCGGAGCCCGAACCTGCTGCCCCGGAATCCGCCCAGCTCACCGCACCCGCCGCCGTCGAATCGGCCGAACCTGCGGATCCCGCCCCCGAACTCGGGGCTGCCGGGGATCTCGGTGCGGAGGTGCCCCTGGAGGGGTCGCCGGGTGCCAAGATCGCGGAGGAGGGGGCGGGGCGGAGGCAGCGGGGTGGGCGGACGCGGGTGGTGCCGGAGCCGCCGCCGGTCCTCGACGACGCCGAACTCCGCGGGGCGCTGGAGGCAATCCTGCTGGTGGTGGACGAACCCGTCAGCGAGCTGACGCTGGCCCAGATCCTCGAACAGCCCGCCGAGCGGGTCGGCCCGATCCTGGACGAGATCGCCGCAGGCTACACCGCCGCCGGACACGGGTTCGAGCTGCGCCGGGCGGCCGGCGGGTGGCGGCTCTACACCCGGCCGGAATACGCCACCTACGTGGAACGGTTCGTCCTCGACGGGCAGTCGGTCCGGCTGACCCAGGCCGCGCTGGAGACCCTCGCGGTGGTGGCGTACCGGCAGCCGGTGACCCGGTCGCGGATATCGGCCATCCGGGGCGTCAACTGCGACGGGGTGATCCGTACCCTGGTGACCCGTGGGCTGATCGAGGAGTGCGGCACCGAGTCGGACAGTGGGGCCTATCTGTACCGGACGAGCACGATGTTCCTGGAGAAGCTCGGCCTGAACAGCCTCGACGACCTGCCGCCCCTGGCCCCGTTCCTCCCCGACGACGTAGAAGAGCTTGCCGATGCCGCGCGATGACCGCACCCCCCGCCCCGACGCCCCCGTCTACACCGGCCCGGAACGCCTCCAGAAGGTGCTCGCCGCGGCGGGGGTCGGGTCCCGGCGTGCCTGCGAAGACCTGATCTTCCGTCGGCGGGTGACGGTCGACGGGCGGGTGGCCCAGCTCGGCGACAAGGTCGACCCGACCACATCCGTCATCCACGTCGACGGCGAGCGGCTGGTGGCCGACACCCGACTGGTGTACCTGGCGTTGAACAAGCCCCGTGGCGTGGTCTCCACGATGGCCGACGAGAAGGGGCGCACCGCGCTCGCCGACTTCGTCGGCAACCGGGTCGAGCAGCGTGTCTACCACGTCGGGCGGCTCGACGCGGACAGCGAGGGCCTGCTGCTGCTCACCAATGACGGGACCCTGGCCCACCGGCTGATGCACCCCTCCTACGGGGTGGCCAAGACGTACCTGTGTGAGGTGGCCGGGCCGATCCCGCGCAACCTCGGCAAGCGCCTGGCCGCCGGCATCGAGCTGGAGGACGGCCCGGTCACGGTGGACTCGTTCCGGGTGGTGGGCAGTCTGGGACGTACCGCCCAGGTCGAACTGACCCTGCACGAAGGCCGCAAACACATCGTCCGGCGTCTGCTCGACGAGGTCGGACACCCGGTGAGCCGGCTGGTGCGTACCTCCATCGGGCCGATCCGGCTCGGCGACCTGCGTCCCGGGCGCACGCGGCGGCTGACCAACGCGGAGGTCGCCGCCCTGTTCAAGGCCGTGAGTGACTGACCCCGCGCTGGCGGGTACCGCTGACGGTAGGCTCCTGGCGGCCCGGGGCAGGGCCGGCGGGCCGTGCGCCACGGCGCCGGGCATGATGGAAGCTGTGTGGGCAACCGCTCGCGTCCGCCGATGAGGCGGATCGCGGGGTACGGGCTGAGGAGGACAACGGTGGAGGAAAACGTACCGGCTGGGCGCTGTGTGGTGGCTGTGGACGGGCCGTCCGGTTCGGGTAAGTCCACCGTCTCCCGGCGGCTGGCGGCGAGCCTCACCGCCCGCTACCTCGACACCGGCGCGATGTACCGGGCGATCACCTGGGCGGTGCTGCGCTCCGGCGTCGACCTGACCGACGCCGAGGCGGTCGGCAAGGTCGCCGCCGAGGTCGACCTGCGGATCGGCACCGACCCCACCGGGTACGGCGTGACCGCCGACGGCGTGGGCGTCGAGGCCGAGATCCGGGGTCCCGAGGTGACCGCCGCCGTGTCCGCAGTGGCCTCCGTGCCGGCGGTCCGGGCGCTGCTGGTGGCCCGGCAGCGCGACATGATCGCCAAGGCGGGCCGGATCGTGGTCGAGGGCCGCGACATCGGGTCCGTGGTCGCCCCCGACGCCGACCTCAAGGTCTACCTCACCGCCTCGGCGGCGGCCCGCGCCGCGCGCCGCAGCGCCGAGGACGCCTCCGACGTGGCGGCGACCGCCGCCGACCTGGCCCGGCGAGACAAGATCGACTCGACCCGCAAGGCCGACCCGCTCGCCCAGGCCCCCGACGCCGTGGTGCTGGACACCACCGAGTTGGGCATCGACGAGGTCGTGGCGAAGCTGCGGGTGCTGCTCGCCGAGCGGAACGTGGCGTGACCGGGCGCGACAACCTGCCGGGTCTGCCGGCGATCGGACCATCCGGCGCGGTGGCGCGGGCGTTGCCCGCCACCGGCCAACGAAACGAGGCGTGGGCGTGACTGACAACGACGGTTGGGTGGAGCTGCGGGAACCGGACCTCGACATCGAGGAGCCGGCCGGTCCGCAGCCGGTGGTGGCCGTGGTCGGCCGCCCCAACGTCGGCAAGTCCACTCTGGTCAACCGGATCATCGGGCGTCGCCAGGCGGTCGTCGAGGACGTGCCCGGCGTGACCCGGGACCGGGTCCCGTACGACGCGCAGTGGTCCGGTCGGACCTTCACCGTGGTGGACACCGGCGGCTGGGAACCGGACGCGAAGGACCGGGCGGCGGCCATCGCCGCGCAGGCCGAGACGGCCGTGTTCACCGCCGACGTGGTGATCTTCGTGGTCGACGCGACGGTGGGCTCCACCGACGTCGACGAGGCGGCGGTCAAGATGCTGCGCCGCAGTGCCAAGCCGGTCATCCTGGTGGCCAACAAGGCCGACAACACCAACATCGAGCTGGAGGCCACCTCGCTGTGGTCGCTCGGCCTGGGCGAGCCGCACCCGATCTCGGCCCTGCACGGTCGAGGCTCCGGTGACCTGCTCGACAAGATCCTGGAGGCGCTGCCCGAGGCGCCGAAGATCGTGGAGAACCGCCCGCGTGGCCCGCGCCGGGTCGCGCTGGTCGGTCGGCCCAACGTCGGCAAGTCCAGCCTGCTGAACCGCTTCTCCGGCGAGGAACGCGCCGTGGTCGACGCGGTCGCCGGCACCACCGTCGACCCGGTCGACAGCCTGGTCACCATCGGTGGCGACACCTGGCACCTGGTGGACACCGCCGGCCTGCGCAAGCGGGTCGGCAAGGCCAGCGGCACCGAGTACTACGCCAGCCTGCGGACCGCCTCGGCGATCGAGGCGGCCGAGGTGGCGGTGGTGCTGCTCGACTCCAGCGAGCCGATCAGCGAGCAGGACCAGCGCATCCTGACCATGGTCACCGAGGCCGGGCGGGCACTCGTCATCGCCTTCAACAAGTGGGACCTGGTCGACGCCGACCGTCGGTACTACCTGGACAAGGAGATCGACCGGGAACTGCGCCGCATCCCGTGGGCGATCCGGCTGAACCTGTCGGCACAGACCGGACGGGCCGTCGACAAGCTCGCCGCCTCCCTGCACCGGGCCCTGGCGAGCTGGGAGACCCGGATCCCCACCGCGCAGCTCAACGCGTGGCTCACCGCCCTGGTGCAGGCCACCCCGCACCCGGTACGCGGGGGACGGGCCCCCCGCATCCTGTTCGCCACCCAGGCCGGGGTCGCCCCGCCGCGCTTCGTGCTCTTCACCACCGGCCCGCTGGACGCCGGCTACCAGCGCTTCGTGGAACGCAAGCTCCGCGAGGAGTTCGGCTTCGAGGGCAGCCCCATCGAGATCTCGGTACGCCCCCGCAAGAAGCTCGGCCCCGGCGGCCGAGGCAAGGCCCACGGCTGACCCACACCCCACCCTCCTAGGACGCTCTAGGGGTGGTGGGGGTGGTCACGATCGTGGGGAGGGGGCTGTGCGGCGCAGAGGAGAAGCTGCGCTAAGCTGAACCGGCTGTCGCGGGCAGGATGACGCGAAAGCATCGGGACGTGGCGCAGTTTGGTAGCGCACTTGACTGGGGGTCAAGGGGTCGTCGGTTCGAATCCGGCCGTCCCGACGCAGGTCAGAGGGCTGATCCGGAAATCGGGTCGGCCCTTCCGGCGTTCTGGGGACCACGCCGGTCAAGTGGGTCACCCGGCAGCGCTCCTTGACCGCTCGTCAAAGCGCTGAGCGTTGGCACGTCACCACTCTTGCCTCCGACCCGTCTGTCGCACCCGTCAGTGCCACGCGCGCAGGTCGTTGATCTGGCCGCCGTCTAACGTGGGCGGTGCGAGCTTCCGCTGCCCTGCGGCGGCGATCAGCGCAGCGCGAGGAGCCGCATTCCGGTACGGATCAGGACGACCGTGCCGCCGGCAGCCATGACCATGCCGATGCCGGGCATCAGTTGACCCCAGGCGCCGGTGCTGGCGCTGAGACTGATGAGGCGGGCAGCCTGCCAGCCGACGATGAGGGCCACGGTCACCCCGGGGATCAGGCTGTGCGCTATGGCCACCTTGCGGTACGGCAACAGGGCGCCGGCGATGGCGAGGAATCCCACGCTCAGCGTCCACAGACCTGGACCTGCCGCGCCGTTGATCGAACCGAACGGCGTGATGACCCAGGGCAGCACCGAGCCGACGAGCACGAGCAGGCCACCGACGAGCATGCCGAGGCTGCCGGCGTGGAGGATGCGGCGGCGGACCGGAGCGGCGGGGGATGCGGTGTCTGCCATCACCGGATGGTAGGTGCTCAGTGTTCGTTCACCGAGCGGCTGATCGGTGAACGGCCGGAGCGCGTCGGTGGACGGTCCGCCGGGCAGCACGAACAGGAGCAAACCGGGCGGCGATCGATGCTCACGCGTACCGTTCGACCGCTCGTCGCCTGTCAGGGACCGTTCACCGCCCCGAGGGTCCACCCCGCAGATCACCTATTGCCCGACGCGCGCGGGTCGCGTTCGCTTTCCCAAACCTGAGGGTGTGATCGACCGCACATCCCGTGGCTGGGATTGCTACCGGGGTGTGGATCGGGCCGCGGCACCACCCACCGCGGCCTCGCGGTCGGCGTGCCGCAGCCACTCGCTGGAGCCGGTTCCGTACCGACTAGGAGGGCACCACACATGACCGAGGTAACCCCAGACCAGACGGGTGGTGGCGGTGAGCCACCACCGTCGCCACCTCCGGCATCGCCGGACAACGGCTGGCGCAGAGAATATTGGAGCCGGAACCTCCGGCTCATGGTGATCCTGTTGGCCATCTGGTTCATCGTCTCGTTCGGGTTCGGCGTTCTGCTGGTCGAACCGTTGAACGAGATCGTCATCGCCGGCTTCCCGCTCGGCTTCTGGTTCGCCCAACAAGGATCGATCTATGTCTTCGTGGTCCTGATCTTCGTGTACGCGAAGATGATGGACCGTCTCGACCGCCAGTTCGGTGTCGACGAGCAGGAGACCGAGGGGGCGGCGTCGTGAGCCAGATCCAACTCTGGACCCTCATCTTCATCGGCGCCTCGTTCGCCGTGTACCTCTACATCGCCTGGCGCAGCCGGGTGAAGGAGACCGCCGGCTTCTATGTGGCCGGTCAGGGGATCCCCACCATCGCCAACGGTGCCGCTGTCGCGGCCGACTGGATGTCCGCGGCCTCGTTCATCTCGATGGCCGGCCTGATCGCCTTCCTCGGCTCGGACGGTTCCATCTATCTGATGGGCTGGACCGGCGGTTATGTGCTGCTGGCCCTGCTGATTGCGCCCTACCTGCGCAAGTGGGGCAAGTTCACCGTTCCCGAGTTCGTCGGTGACCGCTACTCGGAGCTGGTCCGCACCGTCGCCGCCGTAGCCGCCATCATCATCTCGTTCACCTATGTGGTCGGGCAGATGCGCGGTGGCGGCATCGTGTTCAGCCG
The DNA here is from genome assembly GCF_042874705.1 of Micromonospora sp. NPDC003816. Taxonomy (NCBI): domain Bacteria; kingdom Bacillati; phylum Actinomycetota; class Actinomycetes; order Micromonosporales; family Micromonosporaceae; genus Micromonospora; species Micromonospora sp. NPDC003816. The sequence continues at coordinate 27,481 of NZ_JBIANP010000019.1, read as the reverse complement.
ATTCCTCGGCCTCGACGTCACCGGTGGTGTCATCGTCGCCGCTGTGATCATCGGCCTGTACGCGGTGCTCGGCGGCATGAAGGGCATCACCTGGACCCAGGTGGCCCAGTACTCGGTGCTGATCGTCGCCTATCTGATCCCTGCGGTGGCGGTGGCCCAGCAGATGACCGGCATCCCGATCCCGCAGGTGTCCTTCGGGCAGATCCTCGACGAGCTCAACGCGATCAGCCTGGAGCTGGGGATGGCCCAGTTCACCGACGCGTTCGCGGCGCGGCCGCAGATCGACGTGTTCCTGGTGACCATGTCGCTGATGATCGGCACCGCCGGCCTGCCGCACGTGATCGTTCGCTTCTACACCACGAAGAGCGTGCGCGGAGCCCGCTACTCGGCGTTCTGGGCGCTGCTGTTCATCGCCCTGCTCTACACCACGGCTCCGGCCGTCGGCGCGTTCACCAAGTTGAACCTGTTGCAGGGCGTCAACGGCGTGTCGGCCGACGCGTTGCCCGCCTGGGTGGACAACTGGGCGGCGACCGGCCTGGTCACCATCGGGGATGGCGTGACGACGATCGGATCGGTCAGCAACAATCCCGCCTCCGGCGCGGACCTGATCGTCAACAACGACATCCTGGTGTTGGCCAGCCCGGAGATCGCCGGCCTGCCGGCCCCGATCGTGGGTCTGGTCGCCGCTGGTGGCCTGGCCGCCGCGATGTCCACCGCTGCCGGACTGCTGCTGGTCATCTCCTCGTCGTTCTCGCACGACCTGTACTTCCGCCGGGTCAAGCGGGACTCGACCGACAAGCAGCGGCTGCTGGCCGGTCGGATCGCAATGGGTCTGGCGGTGCTGATCTCGATCTACGCCGGTATCAACCCGCCTGCCTTCGTGGCCCAGGTGGTGGCGTTCGCGTTCGGCCTGGCGGCGGCGAGCTTCTTCCCGGTCATCGTGCTCGGCATCTTCTGGAAGAGATGCAACTCGGCGGGTGCGGCAGCCGGCATGATCACCGGCATGGTGTTCACCGCCACCTACATGATCTATACGTTGCCGGTGTTCGGCACCGCGGCCAACCCGCACATCCTCGACATCAGCCCGGAGGGCATCGGCACCATCGGTGCCGTCGTCAACTTCATCGTGACGATCGTGGTGTCGAAGATGACGGCGCCGCCACGGGACGAGATCGCGGAGATGGTGGAGAACATCCGCTACCCGTCCGAGCGTCGCCCCGTGGCTGCCGGCAACGTCACCGGAACGCCCTGACCTGAATCATCCACATCGGCACCGCACCGGTCGCCGGCCCCCACACAGGTGGGGGCCGGCGACCGGTGAGCACCCACGAACGATCGGCGCACCCGACCTCAGCCGCCCGGTCCACGGCCCGGGTCAGCGATCGAGTTGGAGCCGGGCCCAGGCGGTGATGGTCAGTGCGGCGAAGATTGCCGGTACGACCGTGACCAGGGCGAGTTGTGCGGGGCTCACGGCGTCGGGTCGTAGCGCCCACAGGGCGGGTGCGGCGATGGGGAACCATGCTCCGGCACCGGCGATGGCGGTGACCTGGGCGGTGACGATCAGCCCGATGGTGGTGGCGATGCCGGGCAGCAGTCCTCGTCCGAGTGTCGCCGCCCACGCGGCCGGGGTGGCGACGAGGGCCGACGAGACGGTGAGTACGAGTTGTCGCCCGAGAGCCGCGCTGACGTCGGTGTTCCAGGCGCCCAGGCCGAGAAGCGTCCCGGTCAGCGCGATCGCGGCGGTCAACGCGATGGCCACCAGTGCCGCCCAGAACAGGTGCGACAGCAGCTTGGCCGCGACGAGGACCGGTCGGGAGACGGGCTGGGCGAACAGGCCGGTGACGGTGGCGTCGCTGAATTCGCGGCCGACGAGCCAGCTCAGGGCGACGCCGAAGGCGAGCAGACCGCCGGCGGCGGTGATCTGCGCGGCGACGCCGGTCAGCAGGGCCCATCCGGTGGCGTCGGCCAGCGGACCGAGCTGCGCGATGACCTGGTCGTTTCCGCTGCGGGCCGCGTAGGTGAGCGCGCTGGTCAGGATGGTGATGCCGGCGACGAGCAGGACGGTGGTGGTGCGGATGACCCTTGAGGCCGCCAGTTTGTGGAGTTCGACGTCGAGTGCGGCGGTCAGGGCGCCAGTCATCGCGGGTGGTCCTGTTCGTGCTGGTAGACGAGGGCGAAGAAGGTGCGTTCCAGGTCGGTGGTGTCGGGTTCGAGGGTGCCGATGAGTCGTCCGCGGTTGACGACGGAGATGCGGTTCGCGATGCGGGCCACCTCGTCGAGGTGGTGGCTGGAGACCAGGATCCCGGCACCGGCTTCGGCCCGTCGGGACAGGACGGTGCGCAGCCGGATCACGCCGGCCGGGTCGAGGGCGTTGGTGGGTTCGTCGAGGACGATCAGGTCAGGGTGGTGCTGTGTCGCGGCGGCGAGACCGAGGCGCTGTCGGTTGCCCTGCGACAGTCGTCGGGTGGTGATGGTGGCGTACCGGGTCAGGTCGAGTTCGGTCATGGCGTGTTCGGCCAGGCTGGCGGCTTCTGCGGCGGGTCGGCGGCGGAGGCGTGCGGCGAGCCGCAGGTTGGTCCGGACGTCGAGTTCGGGGTAGGCGAAGGGGTGTTCGACGAGATGGCCGACCCGGGCCCAGTCGTCGGCGGTGAGCTGGGTCAGGTGACGGCCGTTGATCTGGCAGGTGCCGGTGGTGGGGTGCAGCATGCCGAGAATCAGACGCATGAGGGTCGTCTTGCCGGCGCCGTTGAGACCGACGAGGGCGTGGATCTCGCCGGGGTGCACGGTGAGGTCGATGCCGAACACGCCCGCGCCGTCGCCGAAGTCGTGGGCCAGGGCGGTGGTCGTGAGTCGTTCAGTCATGGCGGGTGCCCTCGACGGTGTCCAGGGCGACGCTGATGGCGTCGGTGAGGCTGGTGGGCGGCGTAGCCATCGCCCATTCCAGGAGGGCGCAGGTCAGTGCCGCGAGAGCGACGGCGGCGGCGACCCGGGCGGGTAACGTCGGGACGCCGTCGGTGATGAGTCGGTCGGCGATGGCCGTCTCGGTGGCCGCAGTGGTGCGGGTCATGCCGGCGCGCAGGGTCGGGGAGTGGGCCACGATCCGGACGCGGCGTCGTGTGGTCTCGTCCGCCAGGTCGTCCAGGCGCGTCAGCGCTGCGCGCAGACCGCGCGTGACCCGGTGCAGCGGTGGCAGTGTGTCCGGTTGCCCGGCCACTGCCTCGGCGATCAGGGGGTCGTACGGGTCGTCGAGGACGACCATCTCCTTGCTGGTGAAGTAGCGGAAGAACGTCATCTCCGAGACCTGGGCGCGGGCGGCGATCTGGGCGACGGTGGTGCCCTCGAATCCCTGTAGTTCGAACAGGTCCAGGGCGTGGCTGACCAGGCGGTGACGGGTGTCGGCCCGTTTGCCGTGCAGGGGTGGTTGCCTCACCCGTCGAATGTTAGTCACTAACATTCCGCGAGTCCAGGCATCCGAACCGCAACGGCGGGTGGAGTGATCATGGTGGCGCGGGGAAGCCGGGGCGGGCGTGTCTGTCGGCGATCGGCCCCGACAGGCATCACGCGTGACGGAGGCCCGGTTCATGGCGGAAGTGCATCGAGACTCTCCTTCGCCCCGGTATGGCAGGTTCCGGCGATGGGTGTCGTTGGAGACCACGAGTGGGGCGCTGCTCCTCGTGGCGGCCGTCGCGGCGCTGGTGGTGGCGAACTCGCCGTGGCGCGGGGCCTACGCCAGCCTCTCCGCAGCGAGGATCGGGCCGTCCGACCTGCATCTGGATCTGTCCGTGTCGGCGTGGGCGGCCGACGGGCTGCTCGCGATCTTCTTCTTCGTGGTGGGTGTGGAGCTCAAGCAGGAGATCGTCGCCGGGAGTCTGCGCCGGCTCGGCGAGGCGGCGGTGCCGGTGCTCGCTGCGGTCGGCGGGATGCTGGCTCCGGCCGTGGTCTTCGTGGTGGTGGTCGTGGCGCGGGGCGACCCGGCGGCGTTACGCGGCTGGGCGATTCCGACCGCCACGGACATCGCGTTCGCGTTGGCCGTCCTGGCGATCTTCGGTCGGGGTCTACCCGTCGCGCTCCGCACGTTCCTGCTGACCCTGGCGGTGGTCGACGACCTGTTGGCGATCATCGTGATCGCCGTGTTCTACAGCGGCGATCTCGACGGGCTCGCTCTCGTGCTCTCGTTCGCCGCGGTGGCACTGTTCGCGGTGGTTGCCCGGTCGAGACGACCGAGCTGGTGGCTGTTGCTGCCGGCGGCGGCGCTGGCGTGGGGTTTCATGCACGCGTCGGGGGTGCACGCGACCATTGCCGGGGTGCTGCTCGGGCTCTGCGTGACGGTCCGGCCGGTCTTCGGCGAGCCCGAGGGTCGGGCCCACCGGTTCGAGCAGGCCGTGCGTCCCGTCTCGTCCGGCTTCGCGTTGCCGGTGTTCGCGTTCTTCGCCGCAGGCGTCCCGCTCGTCGACGGCGAGGGCATCGGGGTCCTGTTCGCCCAGCCGGTGCTCCTGGCGATCGTGCTCGCCCTGGTGGTCGGCAAACTCCTCGGCGTGCTCGGGGTCACGGCGTTGGTCACGCGGTTCACCGGTCTGCGGTTGCCGGATGCGATCGGGGTACGTGACCTGTTGCCGATCGGGTTCCTCACCGGCATCGGGTTCACCGTCTCGTTGCTCATCTCGGAGCTGTCGTTCCCCGATGCCGTGCACACCGACGGTGCGACGGTCGGCGTGCTGGCCGGTACGCTGCTCGCCGCCTTCCTCGCCGCGCTCACCCTGCGGTGGGACGCCCGTAGGGCGCGGGAGCGGGACATGAACAGGGACGGTGTCGTCGACAGCGACACCCGTCCGATCCGCGATCCCGCCGAGGAGGAACCCGGCCCAGGCTTCGGGAGCCGATGAGCACAGCGCCGGCCCCGCACGCACGGACCCGCCGCGGGTCGTGCTACTGGCCGACCAGAAGTCGCATCAGCAACGCCATGAGGGCCACGAACAGCACGGCACCGGCGAGGACGAGGATGCCGCCGTTGGCGTCACACCATTGGCTCCATCGGGAGGGCAACACTGTCACCCGTTCCTTTCCGGCTGATCCGTGATCTCGCCAGGGTCGGTGTTGCTGCTGAATCGGTGACCGGACAGCACGGCGGACCGGGCGATCACCATGCCGCCGACGGCCGAGGTGGCCAGTTGCAGCACGATGGCGATGATCGCCTTGACCGTGTTCGACAGGTGGGGGTCGAGGAAAGCCGCTCCGGCGACGATGAACGTGACGCCGAGCCCGGCGGCGGTGGCCACTGCCGAGGTGCGGGTGTAGGGGTCGGGCAGGCGGTGCAGTCCGATGGCCGCGGCGACGAAGATGGCCGCGCCGAGGAGTGCGAGGACCTGTCCCACGATCTCCAGGATCATCGGCGTCCGTTCGCGATCGCGCGGGCCAACGAGACGGCGGCGAGGAACGCCACCAGGGTGGCGACCAGGACCAGGTCGAAGGTGCCGTGGCGGTGGGCGCGTACGCCGATCAGTGCGATGAGACCGATGACGGCGAAGGTGAGCAGGTCGGCGGCGATGGCCCGATCGGCGGGGGTGGGTCCGCGGGCGATGCGGTAGGCCGACACGAGGAAGGCGAATCCGCAGCCGGCGATGGCGATGTCCAGAAGGATCATGGTCGGTCTCCGAGGCTCAAGGCGAGCAGCATGCGTCGTTCCATGTCGCGAAGGTCGGCCAGGGCGCTCTCGGTGTCCTGGTGGTACATGGAGTGCACGAGCAGCGCCTGACCGTCCTGGTCGTGGGCGACCACGCCGAGGGTGAGAGTTCCGGGCGTGAGGGTGATGAGCACCCCGATGAGCGCCACGTGCAGGTCGGTGCGGGAGTCCAGCGGCATGAGCACCACGCGGGGGGTGGTGGTCAGGCCCGGCGTCAGGATGTCGACCAGGACCGTCCAGGAGGACTGGACGATCTGGCCGGCGAACCAGAGCGTGAACAGCACGAGCCGGATCGGAAGGGTGAGTACGCGTGTCATCGCCGCACCGCCTCGAGGTAGGAGGAGGTGTCGAGCAGGCCGTCGGCGGCGGTGGAGGCCAGGCCGAGCAGGAACTCCCCGCCGAGGCCGAGGCAGACGGTGACGGCCGCCAGGATCGCGGCCGGTACGACCAGGCTGGTCTTCACCGTGGTGCGCTCGGCGGTGAGCAGTTGTCCGGTGCCGGCGGCCGGGTCGTCGGGACTGTCCGGTGGGGGAGACGCGGCGAACACCGCGTTCCAGATCTTCAACATGGACAGCAGCGTGATCAGGCTGACCGCGAGCGTGATCGCGACCACCGCCAGGTGGCCCGCGTCGGCGGCGGCCATGATGAGGGTCAGTTTGGCCACGAACCCCGACAGCGGTGGCAGGCCGGCCAACGACAGCGCGGCGAGACCGAAGCTGACCGCCAGCACGGGTTCGCGGCGGACGATTCCCCGGAGCCGGTCGAGTCGGCCGGTGCCGTAGTGGGTCTCTATCGCGCCGGTGGACAGGAACAGCGAGGCTTTGACGATCATGTGGTGCAGCAGGTAGAAGATCCCGGCGGTCAGTCCGGCGGGCGTGAACAGGGCCACCCCGAGCAGGATGTAGCCGATCTGGCTGACCATGTGGAAGGCGAGGATCGAGCGCATGGTGTCCGCGCCGACCGCGGCCAGTACGCCGACGAGCATCGTCGCGCTGAACACGACCAGTCCGATCCACAGGTAGCGCTGGTCCCCGTCGAACACCACGGCGTAGATGCGGTAGATCGCGTAGATCGCCACCTTGGTGTGCAGGCCGGAGAAGAGGGCGGTCACCGCCGGGGAGGTCGAGGGGTAGGCGCGGCCCAACCAGCCGTAGGTCGGCACCACCGCCGCCTTCATCGCCAGCGCGAACAGGCAGATCGCGGTCGCGGCCGCCACCAGCGGTGAGTCGGCGGCGGCGCCGGCGAGTTCGGCGAGGTTGACGGTGCCGGCCGTGCCGTAGAGCAGCGCGATCCCGGCGAGGAGGACGGTGGAGACGAAGAGGTTGAACGTGACGTACAACCGGGAGCCGCCCACCGCCGCCGGGTGGCCCTGCTGCCGCCGGGCGAGGATGAACAGCCCGTACGACGGCAGCAGCATGACCTCGATGAAGACGAAGAGGTTGAACACGTCGGCGGTGAGCAGCGCGCCGTTGACGCCGGCGGTCAGGGCCAGCACGAGTGGTGCGAACAGGCGCAGCCGTCCGGTGCCGCTGGCGAGCGCGAACAGGACACACACCAGGGTGAGGAGCCCGGTGACGGTCACCATGAGCGCCGCGAGGGTGTCGGCGACGAACGGGATCGCGATGCCGGACGTCCAGCCGCCCACGCCGTGGGCGAGAACGGTGCCGTCACGGGTCGTGGTGACCAGGGCGACACCGGCCGCCAGGTTGGCGGCGAGCACGGTGACCAGCAGCCGGATCGGCCACCGGGTGTCGGCACGCGCGAAGGCGGTGATTCCGGTCCCGGCGAGCGGGACCGCGACGAGAAGCGTCAGCAGCGTACCGGTCACGACGTCACCTCCTGCCGGTCGCGGGGCTCGCCGGTGCGGTCGGACCCGGTGCTCGTGGTCGCCGCTCCGGTCGGCCTCTCGGGATCGTCGGGTTGTAGCGCCTCGGTCGACTGGTCACCCGACGGTCGGGGCCGACCGGTGACGGCCAGGACGAGCAGGTAGATCGTGATCGCGAAGGCGATCACGATGGCGGTCAGCACGAACGCCTGCGGCAGCGGATCTGCCGTGGTCGCCGGATCCGGGTCCGGCCCGAGCGGCTCACCGCGCCGGTTGATGCCCCCGGCGCTGAACAGCAGCAGGTTGACGGCGTGGCTGAGCAGGACGAAGCCCAGCACGACGCGGAGGAAGTCGCGTTGCAGCAAGAGGTAGACCGCTGCGGTGACGAGCGCTCCGACGGTCAGCGCGAGAATCACGGCGTGGCCCCCTCGGTCTGGCGGGCGTCGGCCCGCGTGTCGGTGTGGGGCTGGTGCGGTGGCGTCGGCGGTCGTCGGCCGGGTGTGTCGGTCGAGGCGGCGCCGAGCAGGCGTAGCGCCGCCAGGATCACCCCGAACACCGCCAGGTACACGCCGACGTCGAAGACGAGGGCGGTGGTCAGCTTCACGCCGAGAACCTCGGCGTGCAACGGCCGCAGGAACGAGTCGTCGACCAGGCCCAGTGCGCCGGTGCCGACCGCCACCAGGATGCCGGCGCCGGCGATGGCCAGGAAGGGCCGTTGGAGCATGCGGGTACGGGCCGACGACGCCGACAGGTACGCCAGCGCCAGCGCGCAGGTCCCCAGCAGGGCGGCGATGAACCCGCCGCCTGGTGCGGTGTGGCCCCGCAGGAGCGCGTAGAGCGAGCCGAGCAGCATCAGCGGGACCAGGAAACGGTCGAGCACGGTCAGGAACACGGCGTTGCGCTGCGGATCGGACAACGGGTTGTCGACCTGCGGCTCCGACGTGCCCCCGACGGCCGGGTGGGCGGTGAGCAGGGCGCTCACCGCCATCGCCGCGACGGCGACGACGACGAGTTCACCGAAGGTGTCCAGGGCGCGGAAGTCCACCAGGATGGTGTTGACGATGTTGGTGCCGCCGGTGAGGGTCTGCGCCTCGCGGATGAAGTGTTCCCCGGCCGGGGAGAGCGAGCGGTGTCCGGTGAACGCCAGCGTCGCCAGGGTGGCGGTGGTCCCGGCGGCGAGGGCGGCTGCGGCGGCCAGCACCGAGCGCCTGGTGCCGACGGCAGCGAAGCGGGGCCGCATACGACGGAGCACCAACACCATGATCACGACGGTGAGGATCTCGACCAGCAGTTGCGTCAACGCCACGTCGGAGGCGCCGAGCACGAAGAACCACATGGCGACGGAGAACCCCACGACGCCGGTGGCGATGACCGCGGTCAGGCGCACCCGGGCGCGGACCACCGTGACGATCCCGACCATCATGACCACCAGCAGTCCCACGTCGATCGCGTGCGGGCGCAGGGTGGGCGGTGCTCCCGGCCACCCGGCGACCACCCCGAGGCCGGCCAGTCCGAGCAGTACGACCGGCGCCGCCATGTGGGCGGCGGGGGCGTCGTTGCGGGTCAGCGCACCGACCCGGCGACCGAACGCGATGGTGTTGTCGTGCAGGGCCTGGACCGCCCGTACCCCTGAGCCGGGGAACAGCGCCCGGTCCAGGAGCCGGTCGGTGTGGCCGCGCCACACCGTCAGGAGCACCCCGGCCGCGATCGCGAGCACCGACAGCATCAGCGGCCCGCCGAAGCCGTGCCACAGGTAGACGCCGCCGATCTCGGAGAGTGTGGTGCCGACGGTCGCCGCCGCCGCGCCGCGCACGAGATCGGCGAGCAGCCAGCCGGCGACGCCGAAGACGGTGCCGGCGAGTGCGGTGAGGCTGATCGCGGCGGACATCGACGCGGTCGGACGCCAGGGCCGGACCTCCGGGGCGGGGCCGGGGAGAAGGGTGAGGAACACCCGGGCGCTGTAGGCGACGGTCAGCACCGCACCGGCGGCGGCGACCAGCGCCACCAGCCAGCCGATCGCCGGTGCGGCGGGTGCGTCGAGCATGGCCTCGAAGATCATTTCCTTGCTGATGAACCCGAGGGTCGGCACGATTCCGGCCATGCTGGCCACGGCGAGTGTGATCATCGCGGCGGCCCACGGCATGGACCGGGCCAGGCCACGGAGGCGGCGCAGGTCGCGGGTGCCGGTCCGCCGTTCCATCAGCCCGACGTGCATGAACGCCGCCGACTTGAACAACGCGTGCGCGGCGATGTGCACGCTGGCGGCCAGCATCGCCTCGGTGGTGCCGATGCCGATCACCGCGACCAGCAACCCGAGTTGGCTGACCGTCGAGTACGCCAGCAGTTCCTTCATGTCGTGCCGTTGCAGCGCGAACAGCGCGCCCATCACGGCGGTGAGCAGGCCGACGGTGACCAGCAGGACCGGCCAGACCGGCGCGTGCGATGCCGCACCGGCGAAGAGCATCAGCAGGTAGATGCCCGCCTTGACCATCGCGGCGGCGTGCAGGTAGGCGCTGACCGGTGCGGGTGCGACCATCGCGTCGGCCAGCCACGCGTGGAACGGGAACTGGGCGGCCTTGGTCATCGCCGCCACCGCGACCAGCACCGCCACCGTGGTGCCGAAAGCCGCGTCGGCGGCCCACGCCGGATGCGCGAGGGCGGCGGTCAGGTCGGTGGTGCCCGTGCGGGCCGCGACGAGCGCCACGGCACCCAGCAGCGACAGCCCGCCAGCCACCGTCACCAGCAACGTGCGGGTCGCCGGTGGTCCGGCGGTGGGGCCGGACCGGGCGATCAGCAGGTACGAGCAGACGGTGGTCAGCTCCCAGGCCACCCAGAGCACGACGAGGTCGTCGGCCAGCACCAGCAGCAGCATCGCCGCGGCGAATCCGGTCATCAGGGTGTAGAAGCCGGTCGGCCGCCGATCGGTGAGGTACGACGTCGAATAGACCATGATCACGGCGCCGATCCCGAGGACCAGCACCGCGAAGAGCATCGAGAGCCCGTCGAGCCGCAGTCGCAGCGCCACGTCGACCGTCGGCATCCACGACACGGTCTCGGACACGGTCCGTGTACCCGCGCCGGCCTGGATCAGTACGCCGACGGCCAGCAGCAACCCGCCGCCCAGGGCCCAGCCGGCCTGTCGGCCGAACAGGCGGGTGAGGACGGGGACCAGCGGCACGGATACCGCGACGACGAGCAGAGCCAGGGTCAGGGACATGGCACGGCCCTGGTCCGGGCGATGGATACGCGTGATCTCAGCGTGGGGGTGACAAGGTGCACGGGGTCTCTTTCGGGGTCGGCTCGACTATCGCCGACCAGGCTTCCCGGCACACCTGCCACGCAGCCTAGTACACGTCTTCCCTGCTGAGCGAACCCAGCAGGGCGAGGTCAATGCCTCATCGACCTGTCCGAACCCCGCCGTCGACGGTGCCGGGAGCGGTCGGCGGGCGAGAGCCGTATCGTCAGCGCAACCTGCCGAACGCCTCGGCCCTGGCCGTTTCGCCCGCCACGATGATGGTGTCGTCGCTGCCGAGAACCGTGTCCGCCGTCGCGTAGCCCCAGGTGCCGGTGCGGGGCTTGACCGCGACCACGGTGATGCCGTGGGTGGCCCGGACGTCGGTGGTCCCCAGTGGTCGACCGACGACATGGGCGGGCGGACGCGTCTTGACCATGGCGAACCCGTCCTCGATCTCGATGAAGTCAAGGATGTCGCTGCGGACCAGATGCGCCTCGCGGCGTCCCATGTCGTGCTCCGGGTACACCACGTGGTGGGTGCCGAGCTGCTTGAGGATCTCTCCGTGGGCGTCGCTGGTGGCTTTGGCCCACACCGTCGCCGCGCCGAAGCGCAACAACAGCGAGGTCGTGAGGATGCTCGACTGCAGGTCGCTGCCGATCCCGACCACCGCGCGGTCGAACTGGTGCACCGACAACTGCCGTAACGTCGTCTCCTTCGTCGAGTCGGCGCGCACCACGTGAGTGAGTCGGCCGTTGAGCGACTGGACCGTCTCTTCGTCGGCGTCGATGCCCAGGACATCGGTGCCGGTGGCCATCAGCTCCAGCGCCAACGCGCTACCGAAGCGTCCCAGGCCGATCACGACGACCGCGTCTGCGCCGAGAGAACGGCCGGGCCGTCGGAAGGAGAAGGGGTTCGACTTAGCCAATGATCGGCCGCTCCTTGGGTAGTTCGTACAGGCGGGTGCGGTGGCGGAACACCAACGCCGTGGCCAGGGTGATCGGCCCCAGGCGGCCGACGAACATCAGCACCACCAGCAAGACCTGTGCTGCTGCCGGCAGATCGGCGGTGATGCCGGTGGACAGGCCGACCGTGGCGAAGGCCGAGACGACCTCGAACAGGGTCCGGTCCAGACCGAAGTCGGTGGCGGCCATCAACGCGATGGTCGAGGACACCACGACGGCCACCGCCAGCAGCGCGATGCTGATCGCCTGGCGGTGGGTGGAACGCGGTAGCCGCTTGCCGAGGATGTTGACGGCTCGTTCACCCCGGATCTCGGTGATGATCACGAACAGCAGCACCGCGAAGGTCGTGACCTTGATCCCTCCGGCGGTCCCGGCCGGCCCGCCGCCGATGAACATCAGGACGCTGGTGCCCAGCCAGGTGACCGGTTCCATCGCTGAGGTGTCCACGCTGTTGAACCCCGCCGAGCGCGCCATCGTCGAGTGGGTGAACCCGGCGAGGAGCTTGGCGGGCACGCCCAGCGGCCCGAACGTGCCCCGGTTCGACCACTCGCTCACGGTCACGAAGATGCTACCCAGCAGGAGCAGTGTGCCGGACATCAGCAGGACGATCCGGGTGTTCATCGTCCAGTGCAGGGGGCTACCCCACTCTCTGCGCAGTTGCAGCAGCACCGGATAACCCATCCCGCCGAGGATGACCGCCGCGCACAGCGGCAGACACACCCACGGGTCCGCGACGTAGCGCACCAGACTGTCGCTGTGCAGCGCGAACCCGCCGTTGTTGAACGCGGAGACCGTGTGGAACACCGCCAGCCACGCGGCACGGCCCGGTGCGGACTCGTAGCCGGCGAGCAACCGTACGAACACCACCAGCGCGACCACCGCCTCGATGGCCAGCGTGGTCTTCACGATGCCGGTGACCAGCGCGCCGACGCTGCCGATGTCGACGGTCTTGACCTCCTGCGCCATCGACAGCCGCGACCGCAGACCGATCCGACGCATCACGCTCAAGCCCAGCAACGAGGCGAACGTCATGACACCGATCCCGCCGATCTGGATCAGTACGAGGATCACCACGTGTCCCAGCGGCGTCCAGTAGGTCGGCGTGTCGACCACCACCAGGCCGGTGATGCAGACCGCCGACACGGCGGTGAACAGCGCCTCGACGAAAGTGGCCCGCCCCGGCCCGGGGTGCGCGGCGGGCAGCATCAACGCCCCGGTACCCAGCACCACCGACACCGCGTACGCGAAGACGATGACCTGCGGCGGGCGGATCCAACGCCTCATCCGGCCACACCAGGCGACGTGTGGTGTCGATGATGAGGATCGGAACGACCTCGCCGGGCACCACTGCGGCGACCCGAGACCGGACAATCGCCCCCAGACGGTACGCGGCGTGTCAGCAGCGTACGGCGAGGTCGTCTCCTCGCACTGCTCTCGGCCCGAACCGACACCGGCGGTCGCCTCTCACTAGCCTCGCGACGCCCGTGTCCGAACGTCGGCCGACCAGACTTCCCGGCACACCGGCGGCCATGTTACGCACGACCCGCCGGCCGGGGCCGGCGGGTCGTGCGTATGAGGCGGCTCCCACCTGCGTCACCGACCAGCCACGACGAGCCGGGGCTCAGGCGCCGCCGGTCAGGTCCCGTCGACCGAAGGCGGTCACGGCCGCCCGGAGCAGGGCACCGGAGAGCAGGATCAGCACCGCGACCGCGACCACGCTGACGTTCTCGCGCGGGTACTCGCCGACGTGCGCGAACGGCGACAGCCGGAGCAGCCCGTCGGGGATGTCCAGGACCGGGGCGAAGTAGGCGGCGATCAGCCCGTATCCGAGCGGCACCCAGATCACCGGCAGTGCCCGGGGTGCGGTCGCGTACAGCACGGCGGCGATGGACAGTACGAGCCAGACCGCCGGGGTGTGCGCGACATGACCGAGCAGCAGGGTGGCGATCAACCCGGTGTCGCCGGTGCTCACCGCAGCACCGACGCCCATGCCGAGCCCGGCGACCAGCAGCAACCAGAGCACGCCGACGGCGGTGACTGCCACGTCGCCGCCGAGCCAGCCGGCCCGGCTCACCGCGGTGGCCAGCACCGGCTCGGCCCGTCCGTCGGTCTCCTCGGCGCGCAGCGTGTGCATCGCCAGCACCGCGTAGACCCCGACGGCCAGCGCCATGGTCACGCCCATCATGCCGAGGTAGCCGTCGAGCATGTTCGCCGAGCCGCCCATGATCTCCACCAGGTCCGGTGGGGCGTCGGCGAAGCCGTCGACCAGCGGTTGGGTGAACGACCCGTAGGCGACACCGGCCACGAGCAGGGCGACGCTCCAACCGATCAGGCCGGCCCGCTGTAGGCGGAACGCGAGCGCCGACGGTCCGTCCAGCCACGCGGCGGCCCGGGGCGATCCCGGCCGGGGCGGTACCAAGCCGGCACCGAAGTCCCGGCGCGTCGACAGGACGTAACCCAGCGCGGCGGTCGCCGACGCGGCCAGCAGTGATATCACCAGAGGCCACCAGCGGTCGTAGACTTACGGCGCGGTCTGCTGGGACCAGCCGATCGGCGACAGCCAGGACAACCAGGTCGCTCCGCTGCCCTGCACCGTTGCCATGTCGCCCAGCCCACGCAGGACGAACGCGGCGCCGAGCGTGGCACCGGCAGCGCCGGAGGCCGCCCTCGGGTACTCCGACAGTTGGACCGTGAGCGCGGCGATGCCGCCGAAGACCAGCGCCGCCGCCCCGATGGACGCGCCGAACAGCAGCGAGCCGGTCGGGTGGTAGCCGCGGGCGGCCATCATCGCGCCGGTCAGCACGGCTACCAGCACCGCCATCGCGGCGGTGAGGATCAGTGCGGCGGTGAGCGGAGCGTGCCGGCCGACGACGTTGGCCCGGATCAGTTCGGCACGGCCCGAGCGTTCCTCGGCGCGGGTGTGCCGCACGACGGTCAGCATCCCCATGAGGCCGGCACCGATGATCACATAGAGCCCGTACTGCCCGGCGAGAAATCGCTCGACGGTCAGGTCGTCGAAGCCGAAGCCGGGTCCGCCGAACAGTGCTCCGGCGGGGCTGGAGGTGAAGGCGGTCAGACCCGCCAGGTCCTGCGGGGTCTGGGCGACGGCCTCCAGCGCGGTGGTGAAGTACGCCATCAGCAGTGGCAGGCCCAGCGTCCACGCCGGGAACCGCAGCCGGTCCCGGCGCAGCATGAACCTGAGCAGGGTGCCGGTCCCGGTCGCGGAGGAACCGGTGCGTACCGGGCCGCGCGGCGTCGTCGTGGTCATCACGCCACCTCCGTGGCCGAGGCGTGCGCGGGCTGGTCGCCGTAGTGACGCAGCAGCAACTGCTCCAAGGTCGGCGGGCGGACGGTCAGTCCTTGCACCTCCAGGTCGCCGAGCCGGCGCACCACGGCGGCGAGGTGCTCGCCGTCGACCTCGAAGCGGAGGTGGCCGTCCTCGGCCCGCAGTCCGTGCACACCGGCCATACCGGCCACCGCGTCGGCGGGCTGGTCGGTGACCACGTCGACCGACGTACGGGTCAGGTGGCGTAGCTCGGTCAGCGAGCCGGTCTCGACGATGCGGCCCTGCCGGATGATCGAGATCTGGTCGGCGAGCACCTCGACCTGCGCGAGGATGTGACTGGACAACAGCACCGACCGGCCGGCCTCCTTGGCCTCGCGGATGCACTCCTGGAACACCGCCTCCATGAGTGGGTCAAGCCCCGCGGTGGGCTCGTCGAGCAGCAGCAGTTCCACGTCGCTGGCGAGCGCGGAGATCAGCGCCACCTTCTGCCGGTTGCCCTTGGAGTAGGTGCGGCCCTTCTTGCTCGGGTCCAGCTCGAAGCGTTGGCACAGTTCGTCGCGGCGGACCGGGTCGGCACCGCCGCGCAGCCGGGCGAACAGGTCGATCGCCTCGCCGCCGGTGAGGTTCGGCCACAGTTCCACGTCGCCGGGGACGTAGGCGAGCCGACGGTGCAGGGACACCGCGTCCGCCCACGGGTCACCGCCGAGCAGCCGGGCCTGGCCTTCGTCGGCGCGCAGCAGGCCCAGCAGGATCCGGATGGTGGTGGACTTGCCGGCGCCGTTGGGGCCGAGGAAGCCGTGCACGGTGCCGGCGGCGACGTGCAGGTCCAGCCCGTCCAACGCGCGGATGCGGCCGAAGGACTTGGTGACGTGTCGGATGTCGATGGCAGCAGTCATCGCGGGAGACCTCGTTCGAGGAAGGCCCGGCACACCGGGCCGGAACGGATGCCGCCGACCGGTGGGACCGGCGGTGGAAGGAGGGGCCACGCCCAGAGGGCAATGTGGTGACTACGGTGCAGCGGTGTCCGCGCCGGGGGCGGCAGGCGGATCCGGGACGTACATCAGGTACTCGTCGAGCATCGACCGGTCGACGAGCAGCCCTTCGGTGAACAATTCCAGGGCCGGCAACGTGAGATCGTCGATGTAGCGGCGGAACAGGGCCGCGAACTGGTCCGGGGCGGCACCGGCTCCGTGCAGGGTGAACCAGAGCACCATGCTGCCGGTGGCCTGGTAGGCCAGATACCGCGCACGGGCGGCGGGCTCCCGGCTGGGCTTGATCACACCGGCGGACTCGGACGTGGAGAGGTATTCCTCCGCGTCGGCGATCATGTGCTCGATGAGTGTGGCCGCCAGCTCACCACCGGCCTGCATGCTGCGCAGCAGGTATCGCACGATCGGCGCGTACTGCTCGACCTCCGCCAGTTGCGCCAACAGGGTCGTGCCGGTGCCGTCGGTCAGTGTCTTCGCCTTCTGCTCGCGCATCACGGCGAGCACCTGTTCGTCGCAGGCGCGACGCAGGCCGTCCTTCGAGCCGAAGTGATGAACGATCAGACCGGCGGCGACACCGGCGTCGGCGGCGATGGCGCGCAGCCCGGCACCGAATCCCTCCCGAGCGAAGCGGGAGATGGCGGCGTCACGGATACGGCTCGCGGTGGCGAACTCGCCACCGCGCCCTGCCGACATCACGTCGTCCGACGCCACGACACCAGATTAAACACCCGTTCAACGATCCCGCAATGGCCGTCCCGGGGCAGGCGGAGCCGACGTGGACTCCCGCCATGATCTAGGCCACTGACGGTGCTGCCTGCGTTGGTTAGGGTGACCTCGCCGTGGTGCTCGGGAAGCCGGTGTGAAACCGGTGCGGCCCTCGCCACTGTGATCGGGATGCTGGAGGCCACCGCAAGGTCACTGGGCGTATGCCTGGGAAGGCCGGCCACCGGCGCACCACCCGTCAGCCAGGAGACCGGCCACGGCACCTGTACGACCCGTCCACGAGGTGCTGGAAGGTGGTCCCGCTATGCGGTTCCCTGCGTCCTGGCGCGTTGCTGCGCCGCTCTCCGTCATGCTCGCCCTGGTCGGCGGATGCTCCGCGACCGGCCACAGTGAGCCGACTGCCACGGCCCCCGCCGCCGGGCCGGTCTCGGTGACCAACTGCGGCACACCGGTCACGGTCCCGAGCCCTCCGGCGCGGGTGGTGACGATGAACCAGCCTGCCACCGAGATCATGCTGGCGCTCGGCCTGGAGGACCGCATGGCCGGCACCGCCTACCTCGACGACGAGGTGCTACCGGAGTACGCCGCCGCGTACGCGAAGGTGCCGGTGTTGGCCAAGGAGTACCCGTCGAAGGAGAAGTTGCTCGAACTGGAGCCCGACTTCGTCTACGCCTCCTTCGCGAGCGCGTTCGGCGACGAGGGGGCCGGTGACCGCGCCGACTGGCAGAAACTCGGCGTGGGCACGTACGTCTCCACCGCCGGATGTCCGAAGGAGACGCGACCGGCGAAGCTGGCGATCGACGACGTGTTCACCGAGATCCGGGAGATCGCCACGATCTTCGGCGTCGTGGAGCGGGCCGAGACGCTGATCGCCGACCAGAAGCAGCGCATCGCGAACGTGTCGGCGGGCGCGAAGGGCACGCGGGTGCTCTGGTGGGACGGCGGCAACGACGCGCCCAGTGCCGGCGCCTGCTGTGGCGGCCCGGCGATGATCATGTCTGCGGCCGGGGTCACCAACATCTTCGACGACCTGACCGGCAGTTGGGCCGACACCAACTGGGAGGCCGTCGTCGAGCGCAACCCCGACGTCATCGTGCTCGTCGACGCGAGCTGGGACACCGCCGCCGACAAGCAGGCGTTCCTCGAGAAGCACGCGGCGCTCAGGGACCTGCCGGCCGTCAAGGGCAAGCGGTACGTCACCCTGGCCTTCTCCTCCACCGCGGCCGGGGTGCGGAACGTGCTCGCCGTGGAGGCGCTGGCCCGGGGCGTCGGCGGGGTGAGCAGCTGACCACCGTCACCACCCGGCCGGCGCAGACTACTCCGGCGAAGCCGGTCCGAGCGGTGCGCATGGTGGCCGTGGTGGTCGTACTCGCGGGTGGCCTGGTGTTGTCGGTGGCCGCGGCCGTGACGGTGGGGCCCGCAGACCTGTCGCTGGGCACCGTGTGGCTGGTGATCACCGATCATCTCGGCCTGACGAGCGCCGACGTGCCGCTGCTGCGGGACCACATCGTGTGGGAACTGCGGCTGCCGAGGGTGCTGGGCGCCGCCGTGGTCGGGGCCGGCCTCGCGGCCTGCGGGGCGGTCATGCAGACCGTCACCCGCAATCCGCTCGCCGACCCGTACCTCCTGGGTGTCTCCTCGGGGGCGTCGCTGGGTGCCGTGGCCGTCCTGGTCCTGGGACTCGGCGCGGGTGCCGTGGCGCTCACCGGGGGCGCGTTCGTGGGGGCGCTCGCCGCGTTCGCCGTCGTGGTCGCCGCCGCCGGCCGGCGCGCGGTCCTGCGACCGACCCGGGTGGTGCTGGCCGGCGTCGCCGTCGCGCAGCTCTGCGCCGCGCTGACGACGTTCGTGATCATCTGGGTGGCCCATCCGCATGCCACCCAGAGCATCACCTTCTGGCTGTCCGGCTCGCTCGCCCGCGTCGACTGGACCGCACTGGCGTGGGCGACGCCGCTGCTCGCGGTGGGGTTCGCCGTGATCCTCCGGTTCGCCCGTGCGCTCAACGCGTTCGCGTTCGGCGAGGAGGCCGCCGCCGCCCTCGGCGTGGACGTCCGGCGTGTCCGGTGGCTGCTGCTGGTCACCACGGCGCTGCTGACCGCCGTGCTGGTCTCGATAAGCGGCGCGATCGGGTTCGTCGGCCTGATCCTGCCGCACGCCGTGCGGCGGTTCACCGGCCCCGACCACCGGCGGCTGCTGCCGGTCGTCGTCCTCGCCGGAGCGATCTTCCTCATCTGGGTGGACACTGCGGCCAGGACCCTGTTCGACCCCCGCGAACTGCCGGTGGGCGTGCTGACCGCCCTGCTCGGGGTGCCCGCGTTCGTGCTACTGCTGCGCCGAGGGGACCGGAACACCTGATGCTGGAGATCCGCGACGTCTCGTGGTCGGTGCCGGCCGCGCGACTCCTCGACGGCGTGACGTGCGCGGCGCCGCGCGGCACCCTGGTCGGACTGCTCGGCCCCAACGGGTCCGGCAAGACCACCCTATTGCGGGTCGTCGCCGGGTTGATCGCCCCCCGATCCGGGACCGTGACCGTCGCGGGCGACGACGTGGCCGGGCTGCCGCGTGCCAGCGCGGCACGGCGGATGGCCCTGCTCGCCCAGTACGCCGAGACCGACCTCGACCTGACCGCGCTCGACGTGGTGCTGCTCGGCCGCACCCCGCACCGCCGCTCCCGCTGGTCGGACACCGACACCGACCGGGCCGCCGCCGCCGACGCGCTCGACCGCGTCGACATGACCGGGTACGCCCACCGCCGCTGGCAGACGCTCTCCGGCGGGGAACGCCAACGGGTCCAACTCGCCCGGGCCCTGGCCCAGGAACCGCAACTGCTCCTGCTCGACGAGCCCACCAACCACCTCGACATCGGCCACCAGCTCCAACTGCTGGGCCTGGTCCGTCGCAGCGCCGTCACCACTCTCGCCGCCCTGCACGACCTCAACCTGGCCGCGATGTTCTGCGACCTCGTGGTGGTGCTGCACCACGGTCGGGTCGTCGCCACCGGAACGCCTGCCGACGTGCTGACGCCCGCGCTGCTCGCCGACGTGTACGCCGTGGACGCCGACGTGACGGTCCATGATGGACGACCGGTCATCACCTACCGGGCCCCGGCAGTATGAACGTCCTGCTCGTCTCGCGCGGGGCGGCCCACCACGGCGGCCACGACGCGATCCACCGCCTCGCCGCAGCGGTCGCCGAGGCCGTGGGCGTACCGGTGCGGGCCTGTTTCCTCGACGGCGCCGAGCCCTCCCTGCACGCCGCCCTCGACGCCGTACCGGAGCATGACGAGGTCCTGCTCGTGGCCGTGCACCTGCCGCCCGACCGGTACCTCGACACCTGGCTCCGCCGCGCGGTGGCCCACTGGCGTACCACCCGGGACCGGCAGGTACGCGTGCTGCTCGCCCCGCCGTTGGCGACACAGCCCGCGCTGGTCACAGCAGTCAGCGACGCCGTCACCGGCGACCACACCACGCTCGACGGCAACCCCGGACCGTTCCGCAGCCCCGCCTGGTCGCAGATCACCCGACACCGCCGACACGTGCTGGTGTGCCGTGGGCCGCGCTGCACCGCGTACGGCGCCAACCAGGTCGCCGCCACCCTCGGCGACCGCCTGAAGGCGAACGGCCTCGGCGACGACGACGTCCTGGTCACCTCGACCGGTTGTCTGTTCCCCTGCAACCTCGGGCCGCTCGTCGTCGTGCATCCCGACGACACCTGGTACGAACACGTGGACGCGGACCTCGCCGTCCTCATCGCCGACGTGCACCTGCGCGACGGCACACCGGTCGACGGCAGACGCCCACGCGACTCGTGACCGCGAAGCCCGGTACGGTTATCGACGGTCGTCATGGCGTGGGCGTCGGCCCGGACGGAAGCGTCCTGGGGCGACGGGTCGGGAAGGAGCGGGTGTGGTGCGGCGCAGAGCCCTCGTGGTCCGAGGCGGATGGGCGGGTCACCGGCCGGTCGAGGCGACGGACCTGTTCATCCCGTTCCTCGAACGCAACGGATACGAGGTACGGGTGGAGGAGTCGACGGAGGTCTACGCCGACGCCGCCGAACTGGCCGCCACCGACCTGATCGTGCAGTGCATGACGATGTCGCAGATCACCGGGGAGCAGGTGGCGGGCCTGGCGGCGGCGGTCGTCGCCGGGACGGGTTTCACCGGCTGGCACGGCGGCATCGTCGACTCGTTCCGGGCCTCCTCGGACTACCTGCACCTGGTGGGCGGCCAGTTCGCCGTCCACCCCGGCGTCGAGCCGTGTGCCCGTGGCGGCGGAGAGCAGGACAGCTTCCTGCCCCACTCGGTCACGATCACCGACCTCGGCCGGAACCATCCGATCACCGCCGGGATCGAGGACTTCGACCTGGTCACCGAGCAGTACTGGGTGCTGCACGACGACTTGATCGACGTCCTGGCCACCACCACCCACCCGACTCAAGCGTGGCACCCGTGGCACCGGCCGGTCACCTCGCCGGCGATCTGGACCCGCACCTGGGGAGCCGGGCGGATCGTCGTGACGACTCCGGGACACAGCCTCGACGTGCTGGAACACACGGCCGTCCGTACCGTCATCGAGAGGGGAATGCTGTGGGCGACCCGCACGGCGTCGGCATCGTCGGTCTCGGGGTCATCTCCCGCGCGTACCTGAGCACGCTCGCCCACCACCCCCGGGTCCGCGTCGTCGCGGTGGCCGACCTGGACGCGGCCCGGGCTTCCGCTGCCGCCGCGACCATTCCCGGCGCCGAGGCGGTGAGTGTCGAGCGGCTGCTCCGCCACCCCGAGGTGGCGACGGTGCTGAACCTGACGATCCCGGCGGCGCACGCTGAGATCTCGGGCGCGGCGATCGACGCCGGACGGAACGTCTACGTCGAGAAGCCGCTCACCGTCACGTTCCCGGAGGCCCGGTCGCTCATCGACCGGGCCTCGTCGGCGGGCGTCCGGGTCGGATGCGCGCCGGACACCGTCCTGGGCACCGGTACGCAGACCGCCCGGGCGGCGATCGACGGTGGACTGATCGGCCGCCCACTCTCCGCGTCGGCCGTCATGGTCACTCCGGGCCACGAGCGGTGGCACCCCGACCCCGACTTCTACTACGCCCCGGGTGGAGGCCCGCTGCTGGACATGGGGCCGTACTACGTCTCGTCGCTGGTCCACCTGCTCGGGCCGGTGCGTGCGGTGATCGGGGCGGCGAGCCGGCTGCGGGATACCCGGACCGTCGGCTCGGGCCCCCGACTCGGGCAGCGGATCCCGGTCGAGGTGCCGACCCACGTCAGCGGCGTGCTGGAACACGCGGACGGCGCCCTGTCCACCCTCACCACCAGTTTCGACGGTGTCACCACGACGGCCGCGCCCATCGAGGTGCAGGGGGAGAGCGGCACCCTCGCCGTACCCGATCCGAACACCTTCGACGGCGAGGTCCGTCATGTCGCGCTCGACGGCCCCGGGTGGCGGGTCCTCGAACCGGGGGCCGGCTACGTCGCCGCCACCCGAGGGGTCGGCCTGATCGATCTCGTCGGGGCCGACGAGGCGCGTCCGCCCCGGGCCAGCGGCGAGGTGGCGCTGCACGTCCTCGACATCATGACCGCCCTGCTCCGGTCGGCCGCCGAGGGCCGACGGGTCGAGTTGACGACGACGGTGGCACGCCCCGCACCCGTCCCGTTGACCCCGGCGCAGGAGTGGTCCCGGTAGCCGGTCCTCGGCGCGTGCGACCGGCCTTGTGGGAGCACGTGCTGAGGGCGTGAGCGGCGACCGTACCCGCAGCCCGTGCCGGTGGCTGCGGGGACGGGGCAGCGGCGCGAATTCCTACGATAGTCGTAGCCGGGGTTCATGCAGACGACAGACGATCCGGCGGGCGCGTCCGGACAGGCTGTAGCGCATGACGATCACGCTTCCCGAGTCGGAGAGCCCCACTCCGGCGCCCGCTCCGGTCCCGTATCACCGGCTCGCTCGTACCGACCGGCACCGCTGGTGGCGGCCCCTGCTCGGCACCCTGCTGATCATGGTGGGGTTGCCGGTGGTGCTGATCGGCGGGTTCGGGGCCGCCAGCGCCGTGGTGTGGTTGCTGGACGGGCCGGAGGATTTCCTGGGCGGCAGCCCGGAGGCCGAGCTGGCCGTCACCATGGTCACGCTGGGACTGCTGATTCCGTTGACGTTGCTGGCCGCCCGCTGGGTCCAGCGTCGCCCGGCCGGGACGGTGTCGTCGGTGGTGGGCCGGTTGCGGTGGCGGTGGCTGGCGACGTGCCTCCTGGTCGCCGTACCGGCGTTGGTGCTGCATCTCGGGGTGCTGAGTCTGCTGCCCGGTGGCGGCCAGGAGAGCGACTGGGCGGGGTGGGAGCGGGTCGCGGCCGGTCTGGCCGTCGTGGTGCTGCTGGTGCCGTTGCAGGCGGCCGGTGAGGAGTACCTGTTCCGGGGCTGGCTGATCCAGGCGTTCGGGTCCTGGATCCGGTCGCCGTGGCCGGGGATCGCGGTGTCGTCGGTGCTGTTCGGCCTGGCCCACGGCTGGGGAACCGGCTGGGGCATGGCCGACCTGGTCTTCTTCGGCGCGGTGACGGCGGTCGTGACGATCCGCACCGGTGGGCTGGAGGCCGCCATCGCACTGCACGTGGTCAACAACGTGGCGGGGCTCGGGTTTGCGGTCGTGACCGGCACGCTGGAGGCGCAGCAGGCCGACGTGTCGGCGAGGGCTGCGATGATCAGCATGTGCGTGACCGGCCTGTACGGCGGTGTGGTGCTGTGGCTGGCCCGTCGCCGCCGCGTCGAGAACGGCACCGGCCACGCATCGGTCGGCAACGACGACGCGTTCGACCTGGTCAGCATCCCGCTCTGGATCTTCGGTGCCTACCTCGCGGTGGTCACGGTCGCGCCGGACGTCGCGCCGGTGTCGTGCTGCGCGGCCTGATCTGCGGCCGGACGGGGGCGTGTGATGGGCGTGGTGGTGGCGGGGACGTCGTTTGCCGGTGCCGTGCTCGGGAAAGCGGGGTCTCCGGCGGCGAGCATCGTCGCCACTGGCGGATGGGACGTCGAGGATGGGTGATCACGGGGTGTCGGCGCCGGAGTTCGAGGTGACCCCACCCCTGACCCTGGGGGTCGAGGAGGAGTTCCTGCTGCTGGACCCGGCGACCGGGGAGAGCCTGCCGGTGGCCGGGCAGGTGCGGGCGGCCCTGCCCGCCGACGCCCGTCGACAGAGCCGGCAGGAGTTCCGGCACAGCATGGTCGAGATGGTCACCCCGGTCTGCACCGAACTGAGCGAACTGCGGGAACACCTGCTGACGCTGCGCCGCGCCGCCGCCGACGCCGCCCACGCCGCCGGAGCGAGCCTGGTCGCCCTCGGGGCCACCCCGGTGCGGGAGGAACACCGGTCCGTACCGGAGGAACCGCGCTACCACGCGATGTCCCGCCGATTCGGCCCGGTCGCGCACGATCCCGCCGTCTGCGGCTGTCACGTGCACGTGGGCCTGCCCGACCGGGAACTGGCCGTCCAGGTCGGCAACCACCTACGGGGGTGGCTTCCGGTCATCCACGCCATCACGGTGAACTCGCCCCTGCACGACGGGTCCGACACCGGGCACGCGAGCTGGCGTTCCATGCAACTGGAACGCTGGCCGAGCATCGGACCGACCCCCTACTTCGCCTCCGCCGCCGAGTACGACGCCACCGTCGCCGACCTCGTGGAAGCCGGGATCATGCTCGATCCCACGATGGTCTACTGGTATGCCCGTCCCTCGGCGAACTACCCCACGATCGAGATCCGGGTCGGTGACGTCTGCCCGAGCGTCGACGACACCGTGCTGCACGCGGCGCTGGTCCGTGCCCTGGTCACCACCATGGTCGACGACATCCGGCGTGGCACCCCCGCACCCCGGCTGCGCAGTTGCCTGGTCGCCGCCGCCCACTGGCGGGCCGCCCACCACGGCCTCGACGGTGACCTCATCGACCTGCGGACCACCCGGCCCCGACCGGCCTGGGACCTGGTCGCCGACCTGCTGACCGTGGTCAGCCCGGCATTGAGCGTGCACGGCGACCTCGACTACGTGCGGCAGCAGCTCGACCGGCTCCGCCGCACCGGCACGGGCGCCGCCCGGCAGCGGCTCCTGCTCGGCGACACCGGCGGCGACATTCCCACGCTGCTGCACCACCTCGCCGTCCAAACCACCACCGGCTGACCCGTTCCGGCGCTCACGGCTGCCGTGCTCGGACGCGTGCACGGTGACCAACCGGCCCGCCCGTTCGCCGGAGCGGGTGGGGTGCCCCGCCACCCAGGGGGCGGTCGGTCAGCGGATGTCGTGGGTCTGGAGCCAGAGTTCGAGCAGACCGAGCTGCCAGAGCTTGTTGCTGCCGGCCGCCGCCTGCGCCGCGTCGGGGTCGTCGAGCAGGTGCGCGACGTACTCCGGCCGGAACAGGCCCCGCTGCCGGGCGGCCGGGGCCCGGAGAGCGTCGACGACCATGTCCCGTACCGCGCCGTCCACGTTGCGCAACGCGGGAACCGGGAAATAGCCCTTGGGCCGGTCGATGACGTCGGCGGGCAGCACCTCCCGCGCGACCTCCTTGAGTACGCCCTTGCCGCCCTGGGCCACCTTGTGCTCCGGCGGGCAGGCCGACGCCAACGTCACCAGATCCTGGTCCAGGAACGGGGTGCGGACCTCCAGCCCCCAGGCCATGCTCATGCTGTCGACCCGCTTGACCGGGTCGTCGGGAAGCATCCGGTGGGTGTCCAGCCGCAGGACCGCGTCCAACGCGGTCTGCGCGCCGGGCGCGGCCAACTCGGCGAGGAGCAGCTCGCGGCTGGCATCGTGGTCGCAGGCGTACGCGGGGGAGACCACCCGGCACAGTTCGGCATGATCACGGTCGAAGAACGCCGACGCGAAGGTCTCCACCGCCCCGTCGCGCGGCACCTCGGCGAGCGGCTGGTGGTAGCCGTACCCGGCGAACACCTCGTCGGCGCCCTGCCCCGACTGGGCCACCTTGACGTGCCGGGCCACCTGCTCGGACAGCAGGTGGAAGGCGACCACGTCGTGGCTGCCCATCGGCTCGGTCATCGCGGCCACCGTGGCGCGTACCGCCGGGACCAGGTCGTCGTCGGCGAGCCGGATCCGCTGATGGTCGGTGTCGAAGGTGCGGGCGACCAGGTCGGAGAAACCGAACTCGTCGCCGGCCTCGCCGCCACGGCTGTCGAATCCGATGCTGAAGGTGCGCAACTGCTCCTGCCCGGCCTCGGCGAGCAGCGCCACGATGAGGCTGGAGTCCAGTCCACCGGAGAGCAACACCCCGACCGGCACGTCGGCCACCAGCCGTCGGCGTACGGCGGTGCGCAGTGCGCCGCCGAGCGCCGCCTGCCAGTCCCGGGCGTCCATGCCGGAGTGGGCGGGGTCGCGGGCGTACTCGGGTCTCCAGTAGACGCGTTCGCGGCTGCGCCCGTCCGCCTCGACGACCCGCAGCGTCGCCGGTGGCAGCTTGCGCACACCGCGCAGCACCGTGCGGGGCGCCGGGACGATGGAGTGCCAGGAGAGATAGTGGTGCAGGGCCACCGGGTCGATGGTGGTGTCGACGTCGCCGCCGCGCAGCAGCGCGGGCAGGGTCGAGGCGAACCGCAGCCGTCCCGGGGTCTCGGTGAGATAGAGCGGCTTGATGCCGAGGCGGTCGCGGGCCAGGACCAGCCGTCGACGCGTCCGGTCGACCAGCCCGATGGCGAACATGCCGACCAGGTGGTCGACGAACGCCTCACCCCAGTGCGCGTACGCGACGAGGATGACCTCGGTGTCGCTGGTCGAGGTGAAGTGGTGCCCCGCGGCGCGCAGCTCCTCGCGCAACTCCGGATAGTTGTAGACACAGCCGTTGAAGACCAGGGCGAGCCCCAGATCCTCACGGACCATCGGCTGGGCACCGGCCTCGGAGAGGTCGATGATGGTGAGCCGCCGATGCCCGAGAGCCACCCAGTCGTCGCTCCACAGCCCTTCGCCGTCCGGCCCACGGGACCGCATCGCCGTACTCATCCGGTCCACCGCGTCGGTGTCCGGCCTCGCGCCGTCGAACCGTGCCTCCCCGCCGATTCCGCACACGTCAGTGGGTCCTGATTCCTGCGGGTGATGCCGGCACCGGTGACGACTCCTGTCTTCGGTGGCAGGTAGTGGTGGTGCGCCGCGACGTGCCGCCGAGTCGGGTGGGCGGTCCGCATACCCGCTGGTCAACGCCCGAAACCGCCACCACGCGGCGCCGCTCGCTGCCGTGCTGCCGTGCCCGCTTGTCGTGTGGGCGTGCCCGCCGTCGTGCTGCCGTGCCCGCCGTCGTGCTGCCCGTGCCTGCTGTCGTGCGGTCGTGCCCGCCACCGTGCGGTCGTGCCTGCTGGGTGCGGCCGGGTCCGCGTCGTGTGGCCGAGCCCGCTGTCGTGTGGGCGTGCCCGCCATCGTGCTGCCGTGCCCGCCATCGTGCTGCCGTGCCCGCCATCGTGCTGCCGTGGCTCGCTGTCGTGTGGTCGTGCCTGCTGTCGTGTGGCCGTGCCCGCCACCGTGCGGTCGTGCCTGCTGTGTGGGGCCGGGTCCGCGTCGTGTGGCCGTGCCCGTCGCCGGGAGTCGTGCCAACGCGGCCCGCTGCCGAACCTCGGCGAAGCGTTGCGACGTGCTGGGGGAGGTGGGGAGATTTGTTGTCGCTCCAGCGACAACAAATCTCCCCACCTACCCGCGCCGACACCGTCAGCCCCGGCTGGAGACGCCGCCATGATCCCTCGCGCCTGCCGTCAGCGCCTGCGCCAGCGCGGCCCGGCGTGGGCTCACGCCGCACAGCCGGCACGCTT
>NZ_JBIANP010000018.1:0-61685 GCF_042874705.1 Micromonospora sp. NPDC003816 | reverse complement strand
TTGGCACTGGCTTATCAAGCACCCTGTTGAGTTCTCAAAGAACAACCACACACCATCAGAACACCCACACCAGCAGGCACCCCTCCGGGGCATCACCCGCACCCACCTCGCGGCGGGCACTTTTACTACGTTACCCGCTGGTTTCAACCGTGTCAAACCCGCTTCCGCTGGTTTGTCACGCTTCCACCCTTTTGTCGGGCACCACAGATACGTTCGGCTATCGCCGCTCGTCTCGTGGCTTTGGCAGGCCGGCCGCTTGCGGTTTCCCGCTAGCTCGCCCGGTTCCCTGCCGGTCGTCAACCCTACCCGGTCGGTTCCGCCTCGCCAAATCCGCCTCGCGGCGAATCGGGGTGCACCACCCGGCCTCGGTTTCGATGAGTGTATCCACCGCACTCGAGGGGTTGACCAGCACCCCGGCCTTAGGTCTTTCGACCGTTTCGTCCGTTCCGCGCTGACAGAGAGAAAGTTACGCGCCCGACGGATTGATCGTCAAATCCGCCGGACGCGTCCCGCGTCACACCGCGCTCAGCTCGCCACTTCGACGCCGGCGAACGAGCGCTTGCCCCGTCGCAGCACCAGGTACCGCCCGTGCAACAGGTCCTGCGCCGTGGGTACGGCGTCGACCTCGGTCACCCGCTCGTTGTTGAGGTAGGCACCACCCTCGGTGATCACCCGACGGGCCTCCTTCATGCTCGGCACCAGGCCGGACTCCTTGAGCAGGGTGGCCACGTCCGGTAGCTGGTCGAGGCGTACCAGGCCGGCCTCGGCGAGCGCGGCGCGCAGCGTCACCGGCGTCAGGTCGGCCAGCGAGCCCCGCCCGAACAACGCCTGGCTGGCGGCGACCACCTGCGCCATCTCGCGTTCGCCGTGGACCAGGGTGGTCAACTCCTCGGCCAGGGCCCGTTGTGCCGCCCGACCCGCAGGGCGCTCCGCACTCTCCTTCTCCAACGCCTCCAGCTCCTCCCGGGAGCGGAAGCTGAAGTAGCGCAGGTAACGGCCGATGTCCCGGTCGTCGACGTTGATCCAGAACTGGTAGAAGGCGTACGGGCTGGTCATCTCCGGGTCGAGCCAGACCGCGCCGCCCTCGGTCTTGCCGAACTTCGTGCCGTCCGACCTGGTGACCAGTGGAGTGGTGAAGGCCTGGACCGGGCCGAGCCCGCGACGGCGTACGTAGTCCACGCCCGCGGTGATGTTGCCCCACTGGTCCGAGCCGCCGAACTGGAGCTGGCAGCCGTGCCGGCGGTGCAGCTCGAAGAAGTCGTTGGCCTGCAGGAGTTGGTAGCTGAACTCGGTGAAGCTGATCCCGCTCTCCAGCCGGGCCCGCACCACCTCCCTGGCCAGCATCTTGTTGACCGGGAAGTGCTTGCCGACGTCGCGGAGGAACTCGACCACCGACATCTCGCCGGTCCAGTCCAGGTTGTTGACCAGTTCGGCGGCGTTGTCCCCGGAGTACGAGACGAACGGGGCGAGCTGGTCGCGGATGCGGCCCACCCATCCGGCCACCACCTCGGGGGCGTTGAGCGTCCGCTCCGCGCTCTCCTTCGGGTCACCGATCTGCCCGGTCGCGCCGCCGACCAGCAGGAGCGGTCGGTGCCCGGCGAGCTGGAGACGGCGGGCGGTGGTGACCTGCATGAGGTGGCCGGCGTGCAGGCTCGGCGCGGTCGGGTCGAAGCCGACATAGAACGCGGCCCCGCTGCCGTCGAGCAGCCCGCGCAGCTCGTCGGGGTCGGTGGAGTCCTGGATCAGGCCGCGCCACCGCAGGTCATCGGTCAGGGAGTCCCGCCGGGGCGGCGGGGGGCTGCTCTCGGTCACGGTCACCGATTCTCCCCCATCGGCCGGGTTCGGCCCTACCGGGTCAGCCCGTGCCGACGCTCCGGTTACGCTGACGACGCCAAGATCGAGGAGGCTGCCGTGGAGTTCCCGGACGTGTCGAGCGGCTTCGCCGGACTGCTCGGGCTGGAGTTCACCGAGATCAGCGGTGACCGGGTGACGATTCGCTGGCGGGTACGCCCGGAGTTGCACCAGCCGTACGGGCTCCAGCACGGCGGGGTCTACTGCGCGGTGGTGGAGACGGCGGCCAGTGTGGGCGGCGGTGTCTGGCTGGGTGAGCGGGGGCAGGTCGTCGGCGTGTCCAACCAGACGGACTTCCTGCGGGCGGTGCGCGACGGCGAGTTGACCGCGGTGGGCACCCCGGTGCACCGGGGACGCAGCCAGCAGCTCTGGCAGGTGGAGATCACCGACGCGGATGGCCGGCTGGTGGCCCGCGGCCAGGTACGCCTGCAGAACCTCTACCCGAACGCCTGACCCCGACCGGACGTCCGACGCCGAGGCGCGGCTCGGTGGTGCGCGCACCTGACCACGGCTGAGCCCGGCAGCGGATGCCGGTTTTATGGAAAATTGACGCGTTAACGGCGATATGGTCGCGTCGATGACCGCGCCCGCCCCGCCGCCGACGTGAGGAAGCTGCTCGCCGCCACGCTCGGCATCCTGTCCGCGGTCGGCGGCTTCGTGGACATCGGCGACCTGGTCGCCGCCGGGCAGGCCGGCGCGCGATTCGGCATGGCGCACACCTGGGTGCTGCTGCTCGGGGTGGTCGCCATCTGCGCGTACGCCGAGATGGCCGGACGGATCGCGGCGGTGACCGGCCGGGCGGTCTTCGACCTCGTCCGGGAACGGCTCGGCGCGCGGGTGGCCCTGGTCAACCTGGCGGCGTCGTACCTGGTCACGGTGATCACGCTGGCCGCCGAACTGGGCGGGGTGGCGCTGGCGCTACGGCTGGCCACCGGAGTGCCGTACCTGGTGTGGGTGCCGATCGCCAGCGCGGCCGTCTGGCTGGTGCTGTGGCGGATGCGCTTCCCGCTGATGGAGCGGGTGTTCGGACTCGCCGGGTTGACCCTGGTGGTCTTCGCGGTGGCGCTGTTCTGGCTGCCCACCGATTGGGCGGAGCTCGGCCGCAGCGCGATCTCGCCGAGCGACTCCGGGCAGGGCTGGGGCGCGTACTGGTTCGTGGCGGTGGCGTTGTTCGCCTCCACGGTCAGCCCGTACGAGGTGTTCTTCTTCTCCTCCGGCGGGGTGGAGGAACGCTGGAGTACGGCCGACCTGGCCGACGCCCGGTTCAGCGTGCTGGTCGGGTTCCCGATCGGCGGGTTCCTCGCGTTGTCGCTGATCGCCACCGCCGCCGTGGTGCTGCGGCCGGCCGGGTTGACGGTGAGCAGCCTGGACGAGGTCGCCCACCCGGTCGTGCTGGCCTTCGGCACGGTCGGACTGGCGGTGGCGGCGTTGGCGTTCTTCGCCGTCACGTTCGGCGCCGCGTTGGAGACCGGGCTCTCCGCCGCGTACGCCGCCGCGCAGTACTTCGGGTGGCAGTGGGGCAAGCGGGTCAGCCCGCGCGAGGCGGCACGGTTCCACACCGTGCTGCTGGTCAGTGTGCTGCTCGGGGTCCTGCTGCTGCTCACCACCATCGACCCGGTGACGCTCACCGAGTACATGCTGATCATCAGCGCGGTGGCGTTGCCGCTGACGTACCTGCCGATCCTGGTGGTCGCCAACGACCGCACGTACCTCGGCGACCGGGTCAACGGGCGGGCACTCAACCTGCTCGGCGCGGTGATCCTGCTGGTCATCGTCGCGGCGGCGATCGCCGCCGTTCCGCTGGCCGTGGGCACGAGGATGGGACAGTGAGGATCGGGGTGAGCCGACAACTGCTGGACCGCCAACTCGTCGACGTGGCGGGTCGGCTGGTCGGCAAGGTGGACGACGTGGAGTTCGCGTTCGACGCGAACGGCGTGCCGTACCTGTGCACGCTGCTCAGCGGGCCCGGCGCGCTCGGCGCACGGGTCGGCGGACGGCTCGGACGGATGCTGGTGCTCACCGCCGAACGCTTCGTCACGGACCGCCCGGTAGCGCCGCTGCGCATCCCGTACGACCTGGTCGACCGGGTCGACAGCGCGGTGCGGCTGCGGGTACCGGCCGAGGAGCTGACGCCCTCACCGGTGGAGGAATGGCTGCGTCGCAGGTTGATCGGCCGCATCCCGGGGTCCGGCCGTGCGAGCGGGTGAGCTGCTCGGCCGGACCGTGTACGACGAGCACGGCCGGCGGCTGGGTCGGGTGGTCGACCTGGTGGTGCGGGGTGGTCCGGCCGGGCCGCTGCGGTTGACCGACCTGGTGGTGACCCGGCACTGGTACGGCCGGGTGAGCGGGCGTCTGATCGGGCCGGAGCGGCATCCGTCCGCCCCGTGGGCGCTCCGCGCGGTGGCCCGGCGACTCGGCCGCAGCACCGTGCAGGTGCCGCTGCACCGGGTCCGGCTGGATCCCCCGCTGCCGGAACCGCCCGGCGACGGGGTGCCGCCGGACGGGCCCTAGGGTCGGGTCCCGTCCAGCACGGTCCGCTCGTCCGGCGTCGGCTCCGGCGTCTCCGTCCGCGCCTGGCCCGCGCGACCGGCCGCAGACGGACCCGTCGGGTCCGTCCATGCCCTCGGCGGGTCGGCCGGGGGCGGGACCTCCGCGTCGGCCGGCGGGTGCTCCGACGGGTCGGTCGAGGACCGCTCGGCGGAGTCGGTCGGAGTGTCCGGGTCGCCGGGCCGGCACAGCCGCAACCCGTGGATGGCCCGGGTGTCGACCTCGGTGACCTCCAACAGCCAGCCGTCGACGGTCACGTGCTCGCCCTGGGTGGGGATGCGGCCCAGGGCGGCCAGCACCAGGCCGGCGATGGTGGTGTAGTCGCCCTCCGGGCGGCTGGGCAGCTCCACGGAGATGTCCGGCAGGTCGTGCACCGGGAAGGTGCCGGGCAGCAGCAGCGCACCGTCCGGCTCGGTGCGCACCGAGCGCACGTCCCGGTCGGTCTCGTCGTAGATCTCGCCGACGATCTCCTCCAGGATGTCCTCCAGCGTGACGATGCCGTCCACGGCGCCCCGCTCGTCCACGACCAGCGCCATGTGCTGCCGTTCGGCCTTGAACTGGCGCAGCGCGTCGACCACCGGCACCGAGTCGGGCAGCAGCATGGGCGGGCGGACGTACTCGTCGACGGGCCGGTCGTCGCGGACGCCGACCAGGTCGCGCAGGTGGATGACGCCGACCGCCTCGTCCAGCCCGCCGTGCCGGACCACCGGCGCCCGGGAGTGCCCGGACGCGGCGAGCACCAGCCGGGCGTCCTCGGCGGTGGTGCCGCTGTCCAGACAGAAGACCCGCAGCCGGGGCACCAGCACGGCGCGCAGCCGGCGGTCGGCGATCTCCACCGCCCCGGCGATGATGGTCTGCTGTTCCTTGGTGAAGCCGTGGTGGCCGGAGACGATGTCCCGCAGCTCGTCGGGGCTGATCTCGTCCGGTTCCGGCTTCGGGTCGAGCCCGAACAGCTTCACCACCAGGTCGCTGGTGGCACCGAGCACCCACACCACCGGCCGGGTGAGGGCGGCGAGCAGATCGAGGGGGCGGGCGACCAGCAGCGCCCAGCGCTCCGGCACCTGCATCGCGATCCGCTTCGGGGCCAGTTCGCCGAAGACCAGGGTGACGAAGGTCAGCACCAGCGTGACCAGGACGATCGCGACCATCTCGGCGGCCCGGCCGAAGACGTCGTCCAGCAGTGGCACCAGCGGCCGGGCCAGCGACACGGCGGCGGCGGCCGAGGCGAGGAAGCCGGCCAGGGTGATGCCGATCTGGATGGTGGCCAGGAAGCGGTTCGGGTCCCGGGCGAGCCGGGCCAGCACCTGTCCGGCCCGGCCGGTGCGCTCCAGCCGCTGGACCTGGCTGTCCCGCAGCGACACCAGTGCCAGCTCACTACCGGCGAAGATCGCGTTGATCACGATCAGGACTCCGACCAGGGCCAGCTGGCTCCAGTAGCTCTGCACGCCCGGTTCTCTCCCTCACTGGACCACGCCGGGTGGCGTCGCCGGCGGAGGCCCCGCGGCGTAGCGGTGCCAATTCCCCGTCGTCCCGACGCCGAATCCTGGTATCGGAAGGAGGCTTCCGCCCGGGCGCGGCACCGACGCGGAAGGTCAGCTCGACGGCACCGTCGGTGCCGGCAGGTCCAGTACGAACGAGTCGCCCTCCCGGCGGAAGCCGAGCCGGTGGTAGTACGCGCCGACCATGCCCGGTGGGCTGACCACACGGCGGAAACCACGCTCGGTGAAGAGGCTGCTGCGCCGGTAGACGAACTCGCCCGGGGTGAAGTCGCGAAACGGCGGGGTGACGTAGTCGAGGTCGATCTGGGCGACGCCGTCGCCGACGTCCCGGGCCAGCACCACGCCGACCACCTCGTCGGCGCGTACCACCAGGAAGGCCGTGCGGCCGGCCACCCGCCCCGGGTGGAAACCGGGGTTGAACCGGGCGATGTCGGCGGCGTGTACCCGCAGCGTGTGGGCCAGGAAGGCGTCGTCGGCACCGACCTCGACCACCTGGTAGGTCTGCTCGTCGTGCCGGGTGGTGAGCAGCCCGCGCAGGTACCACACGTTGATCACGGCCAGCACGACGTTCAGCCCGACCATGGGCCACACCTGCACGGCGGCGTTGTAGCCGATCAGCACGAAACAGCCGACCAGGTTGAGGGCGCGCAGCCGCAGGATGCGCGTCTGCAGCAGCGACCAGACCAGCAACGCGGAGCCGGCCCAGCCGACGAGATCCAGCCAGTTCACCCCGCGAGGGTAGTCGCCGCCCAGGTCAACGCCCCGGCGGGGCGGACGGTCAGGCGGGGCGGACGCTCAGGCGGGCAGTTCCAGGACGTACTCGTCGACCTCCTGGTCGCGGGCCGGGGCGTACCCCCGGTCGGTGCCGCGCACGACGAACCCGCAGCGACGCAGCACGGTCAGCGAGCCGGCGTTGTCGACCGCCGCGCGCGCGTGCAGCGGCCGTCGGGTCACCTCCTCCAGCAGCGCGCCGAGTGCCCGCGTGGCGTGGCCCCGGCCCCACCGGGCCGGATCGATCCAGTAGCTGACCTCGGTGCGGTCCCCGACGGGAAAGGCCAGCACGTAACCGACCACGGTGTCCCCGACGGTCGCGGTGCGGGACACGATGTCCGGGTCGGTCAGGATCCGGACCCAGCGCGCGGCGAACACCCGCGGGTCTGCGGGGTCCGCCGGACCGAAGGCGGCCATCCGGTTGGCCTCGAGGTCGAGCTGGTGGGCGTAGAACTCCGGCAGGTCGTCCTCGCCGACGGGCCGCAGTCGCAGGTCGTCGGTCATTCCTCAGACGATACGCAGTGACTCCTTCGGTCGGGCAGGGCCGTTGGTCCCGGGCCACGCGGGCGGATCGCCCCTGCCGCCCGGCGTCGGACCGGACCAGGCTGGCACCGGGAGAGCCGTCAGCGGGACGGCCCCGGCACAGGGCGGAGCGGACGTTGGCCGGACAGGTCCAGGTCACCGGCGGGACGACGACGGCGCGCACCGGCGTGGTCGTGGAGGGGGCGCACGGCGCCCGCACCGAGAGGCGGTGGGCGGTACGGCACGTGGTCGCCCCGGACGGCGACCGCTTCGACGTGACCGGCACCGGGTACGCCCCGTTCGGCGGCGTGCACCGCGACGGCACACCGGTGGCCGTGCCGGACGAGCTGCGCCGCCTGGCGCGGGCCGGGCTGCTCTGCGCCGACGCCTCGGTGGCCCCGCCGGACGCCGACCGACCGGACTGGTACGCCGTCGGCGATCCGGTGGAGGCGGCGCTGGTGACCTTCGCGGCCCGTTGCGGGCTGGACCCGGTCTCCACCCGGACGGCCTGGCCACGGATCGCCGCCCGCCCCTTCGACCGCCGGTTGCGCCGGACGACCACGGTGCACCGCTGCTGCGACCGCCGGTACCTGGTGGTCTGCACGGGTACGCCGGAGGGGGTGCTGCGCATGCCGCTGCTCGACGCCGTCGACGGGGACGTGACCACCCTGACCGCCGCCGCGCAGCGGATGGCCGACACCGGGCTGCGGGTGCTGGCGCTGGCGGCGGCCCTGGTGGGGACGGCACCGGTCGACACCGCCCACCCGGTCGGGTTGCGTCCGCTGGGGCTGGTCGCGGTCGGTGATCTCGCGGAGTCCGCCGGCCGACCCGGCCACCCGGATCGGAACCGTGGTCCACGGACCGTGGCCGCGCCGGGTGGGTCAGGCTGGTAGCGAGCGGGCATGGTGTGTCGGGGCCGGTCCCGGCCAGGGACGGCCCCGACAATTGGGCAGAGGCGAATCTGGAGGGCCGATGAACCGACCTGTCGTGGTGGGGGTGGACGGATCACCGCCGAGCCTGGTCGCCGCGGAACACGCGGCACAGGCCGCGGTCTGGCGGTCCCGCCCGCTGCACCTGGTGCACGGTTACCTGCACCCGCTCGGCTACGGGGTGCCGATCAACCCGTACGAGGTGGGGGTGCCGGCACCGACCGAGGACGGCCGGAAGATGCTCGAACAGACCTCCGCCGAGCTGGCCGACCGGTGGCCGGGGCTCACCGTCGAGGTACGCCAGGTGGCCGGAGGCCCAGGCGCGACGCTTGTCGAGGAGTCCCGGCGGGCGGAACTGGTCGTGGTGGGCAGCCGGGGTCTCGGCGGCTTCGCGGGGCTGCTGCTCGGTTCGGTCGGCACCCAGGTCGCCGCGCACGGTCACTGTCCGGTGCTGGTGGTCCGGCCGCCGGACCGTCCCCTGCCGACGGAGGGGCCGGTGCTGGTCGGGGTGGACGGCTCCGAGTCGGCCGAACTGGCCCTCGGGTACGGCGCCGAGGAGGCGGTCCGGCGCGGCG
This sequence comes from Micromonospora sp. NPDC003816, assembly GCF_042874705.1. Taxonomy (NCBI): domain Bacteria; kingdom Bacillati; phylum Actinomycetota; class Actinomycetes; order Micromonosporales; family Micromonosporaceae; genus Micromonospora; species Micromonospora sp. NPDC003816. Next base: position 52,991 of record NZ_JBIANP010000018.1, on the reverse strand, counting down.
GCACGCTGGTGCTGGCGCACGTCGCCGACGAGCGACACACGGACGACGGCGGGGAGGCGGCGGCACTGCTGGCCACGGCGGCGGCCTCGGCCCGGGGCAGCCACCCGGGGCTGACCGTGGCGGAGCGGTTGATCACCGCGGCGAAGCCGGACCAGGCGCTGATCGAGGCGACGTCCGACGCGGCCCTGGTGGTGGCGGGCTCCCGTGGTCGGGGCGGCTTCGCCGGCCTGCTGCTCGGCTCGGTCAGCCAGGCGCTGGTGCAGCACGCCCGCTGCCCGGTGCTGGTCGCCCACCCGCACGGACCGGAGGTCTGAGTCGCCGACGCCCTCGCCGTGGTCACGGCGAGGGCGTCCGCGTCGTACGGTCAGGAATTGCCGCCGCGCAGCAGCCGCTCGAAGTCAGTGCCGAGCGCGAACGGGTCGGCCGGCCCGCTCGACGGAGCGGCACGGTGCACCTGCTCGGCGAGTTCACCGGCGGCACGGGTGATCCGGGACCGCAGCGCGCCCTCGGCCGTACCGCCGGACCAGTCCTCGGAGGCGGCGAACACCGCCGTCGGCGTCACCACCGACCGCAGGTAGGCGAACATCGGGCGGAGCGCGTGCTCCAGCGCGAGGGAGTGCCGGGCGGTGCCACCGGTGGCCCCGATCAGCACCGGCCGTCCGCCCAGCGCGTCGGCGTCGAGCAGGTCGAAGAACGACTTGAACAGGCCGCTGTACGAGGCGTTGAAGATCGGCGTCACGGCGATCAGCCCGTCCGCGCCGGTGACCTGGTCGAGCACCTGTCGCAGGGCCTCCGGGGCGAACCCGGTGAGCAGGTGGTTGACGATGTCGTGGGCGTACTCGCGCAACTCGACGTGGTGCAGCTCGACCTGCTCGCCGCGCCCGACCAGCTCGTCACGGGTGGCCGTGGCGAGCTGGTCGGCGAGCAACCGGGTCGACGACGGCTGGCTGAGGCCCGCCGAGACGACGGCGATCGCGCGTACGGTCACCGCTCCCCCTCCGCCGACGCGGCGCCGGCCAGCGCGTCGCCGCCCGAGGCGGCCCGCTCGGCGGCGGCGCGCAGCGAGGCGTGCGTCGGTGCCGCAGGTACGTGGGCGGGCCGCAGCGACTCGAACTCCTTGCGCAGCACCGGCACGACCTCCTCGCCGAGCAGGTCGAGCTGCTCCAGCACCGTCTTCAGCGGCAGGCCGGCGTGGTCGACCAGGAAGAGCTGACGCTGGTAGTCGCCCACGTACTCCCGGAACCCGAGGGTCCGGTCGATCACCTGCTGCGGGCTGCCCACGGTCAGCGGCGTCTGCGAGGTGAACTCCTCCAGCGAGGGGCCGTGCCCGTAGACCGGCGCGTTGTCGAAGTACGGCCGGAACTCGCGGACCGCGTCCTGGGAGTTGCGGCGCATGAACACCTGCCCGCCGAGGCCGACGATGGCCTGGTCGGCGGAGCCGTGGCCGTAGTGCGCGAAACGCTGCCGGTAGAGGCCCACCATCCGGCGGGTGTGCTCGGCCGGCCAGAAGATGTGGTTGGCGAAGTACCCGTCGCCGTAGTACGCGGCCTGCTCGGCGATCTCGGGGCTGCGGATCGAGCCGTGCCAGACGAAGGGCGGCACGCCGTCGAGCGGTCGCGGCGTCGAGGTGAACGACTGCAACGGGGTACGGAACTTGCCCGACCAGTCGACCACGTCCTCCCGCCAGAGCCGGCGCAGCAGGTCGTAGTTCTCGATGGCGAGCGGGATGCCGTTGCGGATGTCCTGCCCGAACCAGGGGTAGACCGGGCCGGTGTTGCCGCGCCCCATCATCAGGTCGACCCGGCCGTCGGCCAGGTGCTGGAGCATCGCGTAGTCCTCGGCGATCTTCACCGGGTCGTTGGTGGTGATCAGCGTGGTCGCGGTGGACAGCAGCAGCCGCTCCGTGCGGGCGGCGATGTAGCCGAGCATGGTGGTGGGCGACGAGGGCACGAACGGCGGGTTGTGGTGCTCGCCGGTGGCGAAGACGTCGAGACCGACCTCCTCGGCCTTGAGCGCGATGGCCACCATCGCCTTGATCCGCTCCGCCTCGGTCGGCTCACGACCGGTGGTCGGGTCGACCGTGACGTCGCCGACGGTGAAGACTCCGAACTGCATGACAGCTCCTCGTGTCGTCCGACCCGGGCGGTTCGTACCCGGCGTCGCGGACAACATATTTGACTCGTCAACTATTCCGTAACCCCGGCCCCCACCAGTGTCCCCCGTCACGCCGCGCTCATCCGCCCGGCCGAGGACGCCGCCGGGAAGCCGAGGACGCCGCCGAAACACTACGGAACCGTCGGGCTCGCCGCGTGGCGCTGGTAGTGCCGGGACACCCGGGCACGGTTGCCGCAGGACGGCTTGCACCACGCCTGGCGCGGATGGTCCTTCACGAAGTAGCGCACGCAGCGCGGCGCCGGGCAGGCGAGCAACTGAGTGCGAGCCGGGCCGGTGAGGAACTCGATCGCCGCCCGGGCCAGCACCGCGACGAGCCACCGCCGGGCGTCGGTCGTGGCACCCCGCCAGGCGACCGCCGGTGTCGACCCGTCCGGCCAGCTCAGCACCGGCCGCACGGGCAGCCGGCCGGCGGCCTCGTTGAGTCGCTCGACGGCGTCCGGCACGGGCATCAACGTCGAGGAGTCGGCCCGGCTGGGCGGCCCCGGACGGACCGCGTGCGCGAAGAGGGCGCGGACGGCACGCCGTACGGCCACCACGTCGCGCCGCAGGTGCTCGTCCGGCGTACCGGCGAAGGGCTCGGCGGCGTACTCCCGCAGCGGTTCGGCCTGCTCCCGCAGCCAGGCCGCCAGCCCGGCCACGTCCGCGAGGTCGTCGGCCACGCCCCCGTTGCCGTCGTGCCGGATGGTGCTCGCCAGGGCGAGCACGAGCTGCTGCGACATCGGGCCTCCTCAGGTCCTGCTTGACGCGCCCCGTGCGATCGAGTGTAGTTTCCCTAATGCTTGCGGACGCTACAACCATTAGGGGACTGCTGTGCTCGTCATCGCCCACCTCAGCGACACGCACCTCGACAGTCATCCCCGCTCGGCCGAGCGGACCGCCCGGGTGATGGACCACCTGCACGCCCTGCCCCGACCGGTCGACGCGATCCTGATCAGCGGGGACATCGCCGACCACGGCGAGGTGGCCGAGTACCGGCTCGCCGCGGAACTCTTCGCGTCGCCACTGCCGGTGATGGTCTGCCCCGGCAACCACGACGTGCGCGACGCGTACCGCAAGGGTCTGCTCGGCGACGCGGGCGGCGGCGACGGCCCGATCAACACCCGGCACGACGTCGCCGGCGCGGTCTTCCTGCTCGCGGACTCGTCGATTCCGGGCGAGAACGACGGTCACCTCGACGAGGAGACGATGGAGTGGCTCGCCGGACAACTCGGCTCGGTGCCGGCCGGGACTCCGGTCTTCGTCTCCTTCCACCACCCGCCGGTCGCCCTGCACCACCCCGTCGTCGACTCGATGCGGCTCTCCCCCACCGCGCCGCTGGCCGACCTGCTGGCCGCCCACCCACAGGTCGTCGCCGTGCTCACCGGCCACTTCCACACCGCCGCCGCGAGCACCTTCGCCGGCCGACCCCTGCGGATCGCGCCCGGCGTCGTCTCCACGCTCCGACTGCCCTGGGAGGGTGACGGACCGCTGGTCGACCTGCGCCAGCCACCCGGGGTGGCGTTCCACGTGTACGACGACGCGGGACTGCTGAGCACCCACTACCGCGTGGTGGTCTGAGGTTGAACAGGGTCGCCGTGCTCGGCTTCCTGGTCGCCGTCGCGCCGATAACCCTGACCCCGGGAACCAGCCTCACGCTGGTCGTCTCGCGGGTCGCCGCCGGCGGGCCCCGGCAGGGCTGGTGGGTGATCCTGGGTACGGTCACCGGGATCTACGTGCACGGCGCGCTCGCGGCCATCGGCCTCGCCGCTCTGGTGCTGCGCTCGTCGCAGGCGTTCTGGACGGTGAAGCTGCTCGGCGCCGCCTATCTGGTCGGGTTCGGGCTGTGGCTGCTGTGGTCGACGATCCGTCGCCGACACCCGGCCGGTTCTGCCCCGCCCGACGGCCCTGCGCTGTCCGACGGCCCGGCCACCGTCCGCCGAGCCCGGCGGCTGCCGTGGCGCGGGCACCATCCGTACGCGCAGGGGCTGCTCGGCACCGTGCTCAATCCCAAGGCCGCCGCCGTCTACCTGACCCTCGCCCCACAGTTCCTCGGCTCGCACCGCTCCGTGCTGGTGCCGATGCTGGTGCTGGCATCGGCGCACGCGGCGCTGCACACCTGCTGGCTCGCCGGCTGGACCGTCGTCTCGGGTGCGGCGGCCCGGCTGCTGCGCACCCTCCGGGTCCGCCGGGCACTGGACCGGCTGACCGGCGCGCTCCTGGTCGGTCTCGGTGTCCGCACCGCAGTCGGATAGAGCAGCCTGGCAGACCCGAGTCAGTGCCGTCGCCGGGGCACGTGGCGACGGTAGGTGCTGACCGTCGGGTCACCGGTGATCCAGAAGCGCCAGGGGACGTCGTGGGCGGCGGCCACGCCGACGCGCGGGCCGGCGGAGACCTCGGACGGCGCGACCGGACGCGTCGGCGGAGTCAGCAGCAACGGCCCGCTGCCGTCGACGAGGTTGGTGCCGTTAGCCGTCGCGTCGAGCCCCAGCGCCACCACCAACCGGGCCGGGCCGCGCGCCAGGTCCCGGTCGGGCACCTCGCCGCGACGCGTGCGGGCGAGATCCACCCCGTCGACCACCGCACCGGCCCGCAGCAGGACCGCCGCCGCCTCCCCCTCGCGCCCGCAGACCACGTTGAGGCACCAGTGCATCCCGAAGACGAAGTACGTGTAGGCATGGCCCGCCGGGCCGAACATGACCTTCGTACGCGGTGTCGGCCCGCGATGGGCGTGCGAGGCCGGGTCCTCGCCCGTCCCGGCGTACGCCTCGACCTCGGTCAGCCTGATCCGAACGCCGCCGGCCGAGACCTCCCAGCCCAGCAGCGTGCGGGCGGTCTCGGCGATCTCGGCGGCGGGCGCGTTCAGCCAGGAGTGGTCCACCCGTCCAGGTAACCGCGACCGGGGTTCGATCGGCAACCACGCGCCGACGCCTCGGAGAGCCCAGCATGGTCCGTCCCGGGTATGACCTGGGAGTCCAGGTCGCGGCCGAACATGTCCGGGACGACATCGCGCTCGGCTGAGACGGTCGGCATGTCGATCCCACCCCTCGGCGGGAGCGCACCCTCGACGAATCGGGCCTGGGGTGCTCCTCCTGGCCGCCTTTCGAGCTGAACCGTCGGCGCTATCGCCCGCCCCCAGGTGTGGACGGCTATGCCCGATCCGCTGCTGCGGTCAGCTCGACAGGCGCCTCGATGGACAAGCGACGCCCCACCGGCGCCCGCCGATCGACGCCCCTCCGACCTCGAGGGTTCAACACCTTGTTGACAACGCTTCATTGAAGTAGTGGACTGGGGGCATGACCGCCTCCGCCCGCACCTCAGCACAGGCAGCCCAGGATCCGGCCCACCGCACCTACGCGGCCCTGCACCGGCTCACCGAGCGGCACGCCGCCACCGAGGCGCAGCGCCGCCGGCACACCAACCCGTAGGCGGCCGATCCGTACGAGGCGATCGCCGTGGTGTTGGCCCTGGCCGCCGGGGCCGCCGAAGCTACGAACGGTGAGGAACCGGTCGACGAGGGAGACCTGCTCGCCGCGCTCACCCTCTTCCCGCACCTGCGGGCGGAGATCGACACCATGGAGGCGGGACTGCTGGACCTCGCGCGCAGCCGTGGGCTGACCTGGCAGGCGATCGGGCACGGACTCGGCCTGGGCAGCGCCCAGGCCGCCCGCCAGCGCTACGACCGGCTGGCCGCCCGCACCCGACCGGACCAGGCCGCCGACTGAGTCGGGTGCTGCGCCAGGGTCGCAGCACCCCGCCCCGGAGGTCGCCACCACCGGCGGGCCCCAGGCCCGACAGCACGAACGGTTCAGCTCGAAAGGACACCAACCACAAGTACCCGGAGCGACGAGCCGGCCCTCCGAAGCCGACGTAAAGGGGTGAAGCGAGCGTACGGCCCGGCCGGTGTAGACCGGGCCGGGCCGTCCGCCTCAGCGGGGTACGACCTGCTCCGCCGCCCACTCCCGCCAACCGGCCAACCGGTCGGCGGCGGTGGCGAGCTGGTCGGCGACCGGGCCGGGGCCGGTCGAGCCGGGCGTGATCCGGGCGGCCAACGCCGAGCGGACCGACAGCACGTCGCGCACGCTCGGGTCCAGGTGCTCGCTGACCGTGGCCAGGTCGTCGTCGGAGACCTCGTCGAGGGCACAGTCCCGGACCGCGCAGAGCGCCACCAGCTTGCCGGTGATCTCGTGCGCGTCGCGGAACGGCACACCCTTGCGGACCAGCCAGTCGGCCACCTCGGTCGCCAGCGAGAAGCCCACCGGCGCGGCGGCGACCAGGCGGTCGACGCGTACCGTCATGGTGGAGATCATCCCGGCCAGGGCCGGCAGCAGCAGTTCCAGGGTGTCGACCGCGTCGAAGGCCGGCTCCTTGTCCTCCTGCATGTCCCGGTCGTACGTCATGGGCAGGCCCTTGAGCATGGTCAGCACCGCGACCAGCCCACCGACCAGCCGTCCCGACTTGCCCCGGGCCAGCTCGGCGATGTCCGCGTTCTTCTTCTGCGGCATGATCGAGGAGCCGGTGGCGAAGGCGTCGTCCAGCTCCACCCAGCCGAACTCGTGCGACGTCCAGAGCACCACCTCCTCGCCGAGGCGGGACAGGTGCACGCCGACCAGCGCGGTGATGAAGAGGAACTCGGCGACGAAGTCCCGGTCCGCGACCGCGTCCATCGAGTTGGCGAACGAGGTCCGGAAACCCAACTCCTTGGAGACCGCCACCGGGTCCAGCGGCAGCCCCGACCCGGCCAGCGCGCCCGCGCCGAGCGGGCTCACGGCGGCGCGGTGGTCCCAGTCGCGCAGCCGCTCCAGGTCCCGCAGCAGCGGCTGCACGTGGGCGAGCAGCCAGTGGCCGAAGGTGACCGGCTGGGCGTGCTGCAGGTGCGTCATCCCGGGCGCGGCGGTGTCCACGTGCCGCTCGGCCTGCTCCACCAGCGCCTCGGCCAGCTCGACCAGCCGCGACGCCACCCCCCGGGCGTGGTCGCGCAGATAGAGCCGCAGGTCGGTGGCGACCTGGTCGTTGCGGGACCGGCCGGCGCGCAGCTTGCCGCCGAGGCTGCCGAGCCGCTCCAGCAACCCGCGTTCCAGGGCGGTGTGCACGTCCTCGTCGTCGACGGTGGGCCGGAACGCGCCGGAGGCGCAGGCCGCCTCCAGGTCGTCCAGGGCGGCGAGGATGCGGCCCAGTTCGTCCGGGTCGAGCAGGCCGGCGCCGGCCAGCACCCGGGCGTGGGCCCGCGAACCGGCGATGTCGTACGGGGCCAGCCGCCAGTCGAACTGGACGCTCACCGACAAGCGGGCCAGCGCCTCCGACGGGCCACCGGCGAACCGGCCACCCCACAGGCTCGTACGGTTGGCGGGCGCGCTGTTCTCGGTCAGGCTCTTGTCGTCCACCTGGCCCATTCTGGCGGTCACCACCGCGACGCTCCGCACCGGGCGTCCCGCCCGAAGTCCCGCTCGGTCATGGTGCTGTGTTCCCTTCGGTGTACTCGTCGCGACGGGCCCAGCCGGCGAGCCGTTCGCCGAGCGCAGCCCCGCCGTCGGATTCGCGGGCCACCACGAGGATGGTGTCGTCGCCGGCGATGGTGCCGACCACCTCCGGCAGTCCCGCCCGGTCCAACGCGCTGGCCAGATACTGTGCGGCCCCCGGCGGCGTCCGCAGCACGGCGATGTTGCCGCTGGAGTCGACCTCGTTGAGCAGTTCCCGCAGCAGCCGTACCAGCCGGGCCGGCGCCGCCTCGGCGTCGCGCAACGGCCGGTGGCCGTCCTCCGGGATGACGTACACGGCCCGGCCGTCGCCGCCCCGGGCGGTGACCGCCCCCAGTTCCTTCAGGTCCCGCGAGAGCGTGGCCTGGGTGACCTGGACGCCCTCGTCGCCGAGGAACTCGGCCAGCTCGGTCTGTGAACGGACGGCCCGGTCACGGATCAGCTCGACGATGCGGGCGTGCCGGGCGGCACGGGTGAGGGGTGCACTCATGTCTTCTCCTCCAGGAGGAACGCCAGCAACGCCTTCTGGGCGTGCAGCCGATTCTCCGCCTGGTCGAAGACGGCACTGCGCGGGCCGTCCAGCACCTCGCCGGTGATCTCCTCGCCCCGGTGCGCCGGCAGGCAGTGCAACACGATCACCGTCGGTGCGGCGTGCCCGAGCAGTTCCTCGTTGACCTGGTACGGCAGGAACGGGGTGGCGCGGTCCAGCCCGTCGCCCTCCTGCCCCATCGAGACCCAGGTGTCGGTGGCGACCACGTCGGCGTCCCGGACCGCGTCGACCGGGTCGACGAGCACCCGGACGCTGCCGCCGGTGTCGGCGGCGATCGCCTCGGCGCGGGCCACCACGTCGGCGTCGGGCGCGAAGCCCTCCGGACCGGCGACCCGGACGTGCATCCCGGCGGTCGCGCCGGCCAGCAGGTACGAGTGGGACATGTTGTTCGCCGCGTCGCCGACGTACGCCAGGGTGCGCCCGGCGGTGTCGCCGAAGCGTTCCCGCACGGTCAGCAGGTCGGCCAGGAGTTGGCAGGGGTGGAAGCCGTCGGTCAGCGCGTTGACCACCGGCACGGTGGCCCCCTCGGCGACCTCGGCGATCCGGTCGTCACCATGCGTCCGCAGGACGATCGCGGCCACGTAGCGGGACAGCACCCGCCCCGCGTCGGCCAGCGTCTCCCCCCGCCCGAAGTGGGTGACCTGGGTGTCCACCACCAGCGGGTGCCCGCCGAGTTCGGCGATGCCGGCGTCGAACGAGATCCGGGTCCGCAGGCTCTGCTTGTCGAAGAGCACCGCCACCGACCGGGGACCGGCGAGCGGCGCGTACGCGAACCGGTCGGCCTTCATCCGGGCCGCCAGGTCGAGCACGGCGGCTTGCTCGGCGGGCGACAGGTTGTCGTCACGCAGGAAGTGCCGGGTCATGCCTTGGCCTCCGTCGGGTCGAGGTCACCGGCCGGGCCGGGGGTGGGCGTCACCGCGTCGAGGGCGAGGGGCAGCGCGGCCAGGAACGCGTCGGCCTGGTCGGCGGTGAGGATCAGCGGCGGGGCCAGCCGGAGCACGTCCGGCTGGATCGGGTTCACCAGGAAACCGGCGCCGCGCAGCGCCTCGGCGGCGGCGGCCGACACCGGCGCGGTCAGGGTCACGCCGAGCAGCAGCCCGGCGCCCCGCACCCCGCCGACCAGCGGATGCCCGAGCCCCTCGATGCCCCGGCGCAGCCGCTCCCCGATCCGCTTGACGTGGTCGAGCAGCCCCTCGTGGGCGATCGTGGAGATCACCGCGAGCGCGGCGGCGCAGCTCACCGGGTTGCCGCCGAACGTGCTGCCGTGCGACCCGGCGACCAGCAGGTCCGCAGCCGGGCCGAAGGCCAGGGTGGCACCGATCGGCAACCCGCCGCCGAGCCCCTTGGCCAGGGTCACCACGTCCGGCTCGACACCCTCGGCCTGGTGCGCGTACCAGTGTCCGGTGCGGCCGACACCGGTCTGCACCTCGTCGACCACCAGCAGCGCGCCGTGCCGGGCGGTGATCCGCCGGGCGGCGGCGAGGTAGCCGGCCGGTGGGACCACCACACCGCTCTCGCCCTGGATCGGCTCCAGGATCACCATCGCGGTCGCGTCGGTCACCGTCGCCTCAAGGGCGGCGACGTCACCGTACAGGACGTGGTCGACCTCGCCGGGAAGCGGACGGAACGGGTCGGCCTTGGCCGGCTGACCGGTCAACGCCAGGGCACCCATGGTCCGGCCGTGGAAACCACCGACGGTGGCGACCACGTGGGTGCGGCCGGTACGCCGGGACAGCTTGAACGCCGCCTCGTTGGCCTCGGCGCCGGAGTTGGCGAAGAACACCCGACCCGGGCGTCCGGCCAGGGCCAGCAGCAGCTCCGCCAGGGCCACCGGGGGTTCGGCGACGTACAGGTTGGAGACGTGCCCGAGCGTGGCGACCTGCTTCGACACGGCGGCCACCACGGCCGGGTGCGCGTGCCCGAGGGAGTTGACGGCGATGCCGCCGAGCAGGTCCACGTACTCCCGACCGGCCTCGTCCGTGACCACGGCGCCGGAACCGGACACCAGGGCCAGCGGCGGCGTGCCGTAGTTGTCCATCATCGACTGCCGCCACCGCTCGACCAGCGTCATGCCGGCACTCCGCCCGCTCATGAGGGGATCACCATCGTCCCGAAGCCTTCCGAGGTGAAAACTTCCAACAGGGTGGAGTGCGCGACCCGACCGTCGACCACGTGGGCCGCGGGTACGCCCCCGCTGACCGCGCGCAGGCAGGCCTCCATCTTGGGCACCATGCCCGACTCCAGCGACGGCAGCAGTGCGGCCAGCTCGGTGGTGCCGATCTCGCTGACCAGGCTGGAGGTGTCCGGCCAGTCGGCGTACAGGCCGGGCACGTCGGTGAGCACGACCAGCTTGCGGGCGCGCAGCGCGACCGCCAGCGCGGCGGCGGCGGTGTCGGCGTTGAGGTTGTGCAGCACCCCGTCCACGTCCGGCGCCACGGTGGAGATCACCGGAATCCGGCCCGCTCCGATCAGGTCGTCCACCGCCGACACGTCCACCGACTCGACGTCGCCGACCTGACCCACGTCGACCGCCTCGCCGTCCACGTACGCGTGCCGACGTACCGCCGTGAACAGCCCGGCGTCCTCGCCGGAGAGCCCGACCGCGAACGGGCCGTGCGCGTTGATCAGTCCGACCAGTTCCCGGCCGACCTGCCCGACCAGCACCATCCGGACCACGTCCATCGCCTCCGGGGTGGTCACCCGCAGGCCGCCCCGGAACTCGCTGTCGATGCCGAGCCGACCGAGCATCGCCGAGATCTGCGGTCCACCGCCGTGCACCACCACCGGCTTGAGCCCGACGTAGCGCAGGAACACCATGTCGGCGGCGAAGGCCCGCTGCAACTCGGGGTCGACCATGGCGTTGCCGCCGTACTTGACCACCACCGTGGAGCCGGAGAAACGGGCCAGCCAGGGCAGGGCCTCGATCAGGGTGGCGGCCTTCTCCTGGGCGCGGGTCAGATCCGAGGTCAGGGTCACCGGACCGGCCTTCCGTAATAGATCACGTCGCTGACCTTCTGTTCGCGACTGCGGGACTCCGCTTCGCTGCATTCCTCGCGCTCACGTCGCTGACCTTCTGTTCGCGACTGCGGGACTCCGCTTCGCTGCGTTCCTCGCGCTCACGTCGAGTACGCCGAGTTCTCGTGCACGTACCCGTGCGACAGGTCGTTGGTCCACACCGTCGCCTCGGCGGCGCCGGCGTGCAGGTCGATGCGGATGGTGACGTCGCGTCCGGTCAGGTCGACGCGGGACCGGTCCTCGGCGGCGGCGCCGGAGCGGCAGATCCAGATCCCGTTGACCGCGACGTCGATCTCGTCCGGCTCGAACGTGGCGGCGGTCGTGCCGACGGCGGCGAGGATCCGCCCCCAGTTCGGGTCGTTGCCGAACAGTGCGGTCTTCACCAGGTTGTTGCGGGCCACCGACCGGCCCACCTCGACCGCCTCGTCCTCGTTCGCCGCGCCGACCACCTCGATGGCGACCTCCTTCGTGGCACCCTCGGCGTCGGCCAGCAACTGCCTCGCCAGGTCGTGGCAGGCGGCGGTGACCGCGCCGGTCAGCTCCGCCTCGCTCGGCGTGACCCCGGAGGCACCGCTGGACAGCAGCAGCACGGTGTCGTTCGTCGACATGCAGCCGTCGGAGTCGACCCGGTCGAAGGTGACCCGGGTGGCGGCCCGCAGCGCCGCACCGAGCGTCTCCGGCGGGGCCACCGCGTCGGTGGTGAGTACGCAGAGCATGGTGGCCATGCCGGGAGCCAGCATGCCGGCGCCCTTGGCCATGCCACCGACGGTCCAGCCGTCACCGCGCGTCACGGCGGTCTTCGGTCGGCTGTCGGTGGTCATGATCGCCTCGGCGGCGGCGTCACCGCCGTCACCGGCCAGGGCCCGCACCGCCGAGGCCACTCCCGGCAGGAGCTTCTCCATGGGCAGCCGCTCGCCGATCAGACCGGTGGAGCAGACGGCCACCTCACCGGCGCCGTACTCCCGGCCGCTGACCGCGCTCAGTTCGGCGGCGGTGTGCTCGGCGGTGGCGTGGGTGTCCTGGAAGCCGGCCGGGCCGGTGCAGGCGTTCGCGCCGCCGGAGTTGAGCACCACCGCCCGGACCAGGCCGCCGTGGACCACCTGCTGGGTCCAGACCACCGGGGCGGCCTTGACCCGGTTGCTGGTGAAGACCGCGGCGACCCCGGCGTCCGGGCCGTCGTTGACCACCAGGGCCACGTCGGAGGCGCCGCTGGTCTTGAGGCCGGCGGCGACCCCGGCCGCCCGGAACCCCCCGGGGGTGGTGACGGTCATGGCGCGACTCCGAAGCAGGACAGGCCCGTGGTCTCGGGCAGACCGAACATCAGGTTGGCGTTCTGCACCGCCTGGCCGGCGGCGCCCTTGCCGAGGTTGTCCAGTGCGGCGACCACGATCAGCCGACCGGAGTCGACGTCTACGGTGGCCTGGAGGTGGCAGGAGTTGCCACCGAGGGTGGCGGCGGTGTGCGGCCACCGGCCCTCGGGGAGCAGGTGCACGAAGGGCGCGTCCGCGTACGCCTGCGCCAGCACCGCGCGGGGGTCCACCTCGCCGGTCGGCCGCGCGGTGACCGTGGCCAGGATGCCGCGCGGCATCGGCGCCAGCACCGGTGTGAACGACAGCCCGGTCGCGCCGGTGGCCTGCTTGATCTCGGGTACGTGCTGGTGGGCGCCGACCTTGTAGGGCGACAGGTCGCCCGCCACCTCGCTGGCCAGCAGGTGGGTCTTGGCGGCCCGGCCCGCGCCCGAGGTGCCGCTGGCGGCGACGACCACCACGTCGGCCGGGTCGGCGGCTCCGGCGGCGATCAGTGGTGCCAGCGCCAGCACGATGGTGGCCGCGTAACAGCCGGTGTTGGCCACCCGCGTGGAGGCGGCGACGCGCTCCCGCTGACCGGGCAGTTCGGGCAGCCCGTAGGTCCACGCGCCGGCGTGGGCGCCGCCGTAGTAGCGGGTCCAGGCGTCCCCGTCGACCAGGCGGTGGTCGGCGCCGAGGTCCACCACCCGCACCTGCGCGGGCAGCCGGGACGCGAGCGCCGCCGACTCACCGTGCGGCAGGGCGAGGAAGACCAGGTCGGCATCGGCCAGGACGTCCGGGGTGGTCGCCGCGAACGTCAGGTCCATGCCGGTGAGCTGCGGGTGCACGCTGTCCAGCGGCTGCCCCGCCTGGCGGTGCGCGGTGGCGGCGACCAGGTCGAACTCGGGGTGCCCGGCCAACAGGCGCAGCAGTTCACCTCCGGCGTATCCGCTCGCCCCGGCGACTGCGACCCGAATTCCCATACCTACCTCCGCATGACTATGCAGAAGAGGTTAGCAGTGGCCGATGACTGACCGCAAGGTCATGCATACCGCTGCATGGTGATGTCACCGGGTGCGGACGGGACGGTCAGAGCCGCCCCTCGGCCACCGCCCGGGTCACCCACGGGACGACCTCGTCGAGCATCTCGTCCAGCGAGGTGGCGGCCGTGAAACCGAGCACCTCGGCGGCCTTGGTGGTGTCCGGCACGCGCCTGCGCACGTCGTACTCGAAAGGGTCGTCACTGACGTGACGGAACGGCACGTCCGGCCCCTTGATCTTGCGCCAGATCACCTCGGCCAGCTCCAGTACGGTGGTCGACCGCGCGGTGGAGAGGTTGAAGTCCTCGTTCCACGCGGCCGGGTGCTCGACGGCGAGCGCGATGCCCCGTGCCAGGTCACCGCCGTAGGTGTAGTGCCGCACCTGGTCGCCCTCGCCGAGGATGTGCAGCGGGTCCTGCCCCTTGACGATCTTCTGCACCAGGTCGGGCACCACGTGCGACATGGCCAGCTTGACGTTGCCGGAGAGCACCTCGGCCTGGCCCAGGGCCCGCCCCTCCCCCACGCCCACGCAGTTGAACGGCCGCACGATCGTGTACGGCAGCCGGTACTGCTCCCAGGCCGCCCGGGCGTAGTACTCCACGGCCAGCTTCTGGAAGCCGTACGAGGAGAGCGGAGGCGGGATCCGCCGCTCGTCGCCCTCCCGGCTCGGCCAGTGCGTCGTCGACTCGTACACCATCGAGGAGGACAGATAGGTGACCTTGGCGAGCCGACCCTCCCGATGGGCCCGGATCGCCGCGTCACAGGTGGCCGCCATGATCCGTTCGTTGGTGGCGAGCAGGTCGTAGGCGTACGCGTGGAAGTAGGAGATCCCGCCGATCATCGCCGCACCGGCGACCAGGTGGTCGCAGCCGTCGAGCAGGTCGGTGAGCAGGCCGACGTCGCGGGCGTCACCCTCGACGAACCGGAAACGCGGGTGCGTGTCGTAGCTGTGGGTGACCGGCCCGTACTTCGAGAAGTCGTCGATCCCGACCACCTCGTGCCCGCGATCGAGCAACTCGGAGACCAGATAGCCGCCGATGAAGCCGGCCGAACCGGTAACCAGGACCTTCGCCACGTACGCTCCTAAGCCGTCTTCTCGTACTCGGTGCCGCGCTGTTCGTACCCGGCGCCGCGCGGGACCGCCACGACCGCCGGCCCGCGCCGGGCGGCCATCTTCTCCCGGCTCAGCCGCCGACCGTAGGAGAAGACGTACCAACGCAGGTAGCCCGGCAGGAAACGCCCCAGGTCGAAGTGGGACTCGCCGAGCGGTCGGTCCAGCCAGATCGTCGGGATCTCCGCCACCGGCAGCCGCAGCCGGGTCGCCTTGGCGGTCAGCTCCAGCCCGATCTCGAAGCCGGTCCGCGACTCGATACCGACCTCCCGCACGAACGCGGTGTCGTACGCCTTGAAGCTGTTGGTGGCGTCCCGGGTGCCGACCCGGGCGAAGGTGTACAGGCTCCGGCCCGCCCACCGGGACATGATCCGCTTCAGCCGTGGTCCGCCGACCTGCTGGCCGCCCGGCATGTACCGGGACGCCGCCGCGACCACCACACCCCGGTCCACCAGCCGGGCCAGCTCGTCGATCTGCCGGGGGTCGTCACAGCCGTCGGCCATCGTCACCACCACGACCGGCGCCCGGGCCGCGTCGATGCCGAACCGGATCGCGTTGGCCGGGCCCCGCCCGTAGGTGTTCAGCACCGCCCGCACCCGAGGATCGGTCCGCGCGATCTGCTCCACGTACGGCACCGTGGTGTCCTCGGGCTGGTCGTGCACGATGAGCACCTCGGCGGGGAGCATCAACTCCCGCAGCATCCGTTCCAGGCAACGGACGATCGCCTCGCCCTCGTCGTAGACCGGCACGATCACCGAGACGCGCGGGTTCACACCCGCACCCCCTGCCCGGTCAGGCCCCACATGTCGATCACCGGCCGGTCGGTGTCGAGGCGGGCGTACTGCTCGTGCGGGGCCGCGATGACCAGCAGATCCGACCGGCGCACCACCTCGTCCAGGTCGAGGAGCCGCTCGTCGACCACGTACGGGTCGGTGCACAGCGTCTCGCGGGCCTTCAACGCCAGGATCTTGCGCAGCTTGTACGCCAGGCTCTCCCGAGGGTCGTCGCTGCCGCCCTTGAACGCCATGCCGAGGATGCCAACGGTCGACGTGGCCAGGTCGAAGCGGTCCTCCAACCGGGACACCAGATACAGCGGCAGCCCTTCGTTGATCAGCATGGCCGAGTGACCGAGCACGAAATTGTTCCGGTTGAAGGCGGCCAACTGCATGGTGTCCTTGAACAGGCACGGTCCGGCGGCGAAGCCCGGCATCGGCAGGTCCGCCGCGCGCGGATAGTCGAACGCCACGGCGTGCCGGATCCGGGCGAAGTCGAGCCCGACGTCGTTGGCCATCATCCAGAACTGGTTGGCGGTGGCGAACTTGATGTAACGCCACGTGTTGGTGAACAGCTTCGCCAGCTCCGCCTCCTCCGGCTGCAACGGCACGATCTGCTCGGTGAGGTGCCGGAACAGCCGCTCCGCCCGGGCCTGCGCCTCCGGCGTCCGCGCGGCCACGATCTGCGGCAGCGCGAACAACTCGGTCATCGCGTGGCCCTCGGCGATACGCTCCGGACAGAAGGCGACGTCGGCGTGCACACCCTTGGCGGCCAGCAGCTTCTCGGTCAGCGCGGTCACTCCCGGATAGACGGTGCTGCGCAGCACGACGAGCTGACCGTCCCGCAGGTGCTCCGCGCAGCGTTCCAGGGCCCGGGGCACGGCACCGAGATCCGGGTTGAGGTGCTCGTCGACCGGCGTACCCACCACGACCACCAGATGCGCGGAGAGGCCGACGGCCGCCGGGTCGGTGGTGGCCCGCAGACGACCGGCGGCCACCGCCTCGGCCAGCGGTGCGGCGGCACCCGCCTCGGCGAACGGCAACGTGGCGGCGTTGACGGTGTCCACCGCGTCGGCGTTGAGGTCGTACAGCACGACGGAGAGTCCGCGGGTGGCGAAGGCGATGCCCAGTGGCAGGCCGACCCGGCCACAACCACCGACTATGCAGACGTCGACCGCAGGGGGTGGCTCGTCGGACATGAGGGGGCTCCCGTGGGGTGGCGGGTCTGATCGGCGGCGGTGCGCGGGGTCCAAGCAGGCTAACCGCTCGCACGTGACTCGCGGGTAACCAAACAGCTATCGATGCCAGCCTTTCGGCCGATCTCTGCCCGGATGCAAGGACCGGATGCAAGGAAGGGTCCCCTCCTAACGCCTCATGCATAGGAGGGGACCCTTCCTAACATCTCTACGAGCGCCCTGACGCTTCAGTTGACCTGCTCGGACAACCCGTGCTGCCGCTCATACGTGCGCAGTGCCAGATCCCACGCCTGCGTGTACTCGGACGGCCCGAGAGCAAGGTCGCTGTGCCCCTTGACCGCCTCGCGGAGCAGCCGCACCAGGTCCGGCACGCTGCCCCGACGCTCCTCGACGTAGCGCCGGAAGATATCGGCGAACTGTTCCCCGGCCAGGGCCGCCGCGTGGGCGGTGACCGGGTCGTCCTCGAGGTCACGCAGCACCGTGCCCCACCGGCGAGTCAACTCGTCGGCCTGGCGAGCCCGGATCTTCTGCAGTTCGTGGTCGCACTCCAGCCTGATCCGCTCCTCCCAGTACGGACGGAGTCTTTCGCGCACCCGATCCTCCGGGCTGACCCGGATACGCACCCCGAACTGCGGCAGCTGGCCCTGCTCCTGCGGCCACCGCTGGTGCATCAACACGTTGTTCAGCGCCCGCTCCAGATCGTGGGCCCGGTGCGGCTCGTACTCGCGGGCAAGGTCGATCACGCGCTCCCGGACGATGCTCCGCGCCCACGGCAGCAGACCCTCGGCACGCATCTGCAGCTCCTCGAAGGGCATGTTCGACGCCGTCCACAGGTAGGCCACGTACAGGCAGAAGTCGAAGGCGTCCCCCTTGGCCGGCACCAGCATCGGTCTCGGTACGTCCTGCCGGAAGGTCACCCGCACCGGCGCGGGCCTCGGCACAGGCACTGGCGCAACGGGCATCGGCGAGAAGATGCGCTGCCACCACGAGCGCTCCGGCTGACGCGGTACGGCATGGTGCGTGGGCGTGTTCCCCGGGGATGCAGTGGTCATCGGCTGTCCTCACGAATCAGTCGTTCGACATCGTCGAGTAGCGGCTTGCGCGGCATGACGGGACGCCACACATGACGCAACTGGTGGTCGAGCCGGCGGCGCAGCGGAGGCCGTCCGGCCACCACGAGCCGCAGCAGCGCCAGTACGTGGCCGGCGACCTCCGGCTGCCCGTCGGCCCGGTCCAGCCAGAAACCGAGCGTCCGCCAGGCGCGGTACGCCGTCTCCGGGAGGCTCAACGCCGTCGCCCAGAGCTCGGCCAGGTCATGCGGGGACACGATCTCCGCCCGGGCCAGGTCCAGCAGTTCCGGCCACTGCTCCCGGGGTGCCGGCGCCCACCGTTCCGCCAGCACCCGGAGGGTCCTCGCGGCGTGCAGCCGCACCTCCCGATCGCTCGAACGGGTCCATCCGGCCAGGTCGGGGACGAGCGCGGCGGCGTTCCCGCCCTGGTACACCTCGACCAGCCCGCGTGACACCGAGTTGTTCCACCGCTGCATCCGCGCCGACGCGACCATCCGCAGTTGGACCAGGGCCGCGTCCGGCCAGAGACGGGCCAACCCCAGTTCGTGGGCTCGGGCCACGGTGTCCCGCAGGTGCGCGGCCGTTCCGGCGGCCCAGCCGTCCAACTCGACCCGTACCCGCTGACGCAGGCGAGGCTGCAGTGCCATCGCGACCAGGATGATCGCGGCGGCCTGCCGAACCCCGGCTCGCCGGTCCCGGGCCAGGTCCCGCACGGCGTCCAGAGCCGCCCGGACGTCCCGGCCGGCAGACCAACCGATCGCCCCCGCCGCGGCCTGCCGCACCTCCGGCAGGTCGGTACGGACCATGTCCGCGAGCCAGCCGAGCAGGACCTCCGGCGGCCACCACTCGGCCCACGCGACGTCGAGCACGGCCGACCGCAGATCCTCGCTGCCCGTCGCGAACTGCACCCGTACCCCACCGACGGCCCATCCGTCGGCCGGCTCCACCACCACGGCGGCACGCAGGGTGGCCCCGAGCAGATCGTCGAGCGCGGTGCCCCGCAGCCGTACCGCCGTCGCCGGTGACCGCTCCGGCACGGGAGCCCCCGGCGGACGCTCCGGCGCGTCGGCCGCCACCAGCCGGCCGGCGGCGAACCGGATCTCCGCTGTCGACAGCCCCGCCAACACCACACAGGAGAGTCGGAACGCACGTACCTGTTCGCCGGACCAGCCCACCGGGATGCCGGCACCGTCCTGCGGATCCAGGATGCGCGCGGCGCGCTCCCGGAGCTGCTGGGGAAGCAGCTGCGCCAGCCGCTCGGTGAGCTGGCCGGCACGGGGCAGCGTCCGGGCGATCGCCTCGACCACCGGCACCACCTCGCGCGACCGAGGCTCGGCGGCGAGATAGGTGGCGAGCAGCGGATGGCGGGCGCACTCCTCGTCCACGTAACGCTCCAGGCACTCCCCGTCGCAGCGGTCGGCGCAGAAACCGACGCAGCGTCCGGCCAACTCCCGTCGCAGCCGAGCGCGGAACACGTCCCCGGCCGGCGCCGGTCGATGCTCGATGACGTGCCCGCCAAGGTCCCGGGCACGTCGGGAGAAGTCACCGACCAGCAGCAGCGTCACCCCCTCGGACTCGGCCCGCGACGCCAACTGGACCAACGTGTAACCGTCGACGCCGCGCACCGCCTCGTCGGTGAGCCGCAGCACGTACCCGCACCCCGACCGGGGGCCCGTCGCACCACCGAGCAGGTCGGCGGGCTGCGCGACACCGAGTACGCCGACCCGGTCGAGACCGTGCCGGCGGGCGGCTCCGACCAGCGCCGAGGTGAAACGCCCACTGCCGGCAGGGCCGGACAAGCACACCACGTGGCGTTGCTTCAGTACCCGGTCGAGCTGCTGGTCAGTGACGGCCGGGGCGTAGCCGTGGACCACGTCCCGGACGATTGTCGCGCTGAGCGTCTCGGACCAGACCCGGCCCGCCTGCGCTGCCGTCGCGGTGACGTTGACCGTGCCGATCGCCATCGCACCGTGTCCGGTGGCGTTCTGTCCCCGGACGAGGACGTCGCCCACCTCGACGCCGGCGACGCCGCCGAGCAGACCCGCGAGTCGGCGCAGCACATCGCCGGGATCCAGTGGCTCCTCGACGTCCTCCGGCTCCTCCGGCCCGGCCGGCTCGGCCGGCCCCGACGTGCCCGCACCGGCCTCCGGTGCCGGTCCGTCGTGGGGCGCTGGTGTCTCACCACTCGGCGGCGCGGACTGCGGCGTGTCCGGGACGGTGCCGGTCACGGAGTCGTGCGGAGCCGACTGCGGGTTCGGGTCGGTCATCGGTCCGTACCAGGACGGAGATGGACGTCCCGGCCCACCGAACCGATCGCCATGGCGCCGTGTCCCACCGCGTTCTGGCCGTCGACACGGATGTCACCGGTACGGATTCCGCCGGCCACCGGATCCGGGGCACGGTACGCGGGGTAGCCGCCCCGCCTCTCCTCTTCCAGCCTGGGCTCGCTCACCCCACCGGACACCTCCGGCGACTCGTCCCCCACCCACGAGGCGACGTCCTCATCCACGACGCAGAGCCACCCCTGAGCCTGGAACTGCTTGTCCGGGATGCGCACGTCGATCCGCTTGAAGCGGTCCGGGCGGATCTGCTCGGGATACTCGGTGACCACGTCGCGATAGATGTCCGAGGAGACCACCAGCGCGATCCCGGCGTCCGGGAACGCGGCCAGCGCACGGCGTACCGGTGCGGCGTCGCAGAGCCTGCTCACCAGTACGACCGCCTGACCGGGAAAGCCGTTGGCGCCGTCCAGGTGCACCATGCCCTGGTGCACCGCGATCCGCAGCCGGATGCGGGCCGCCGGGAGGCGACTGGCGTTGTAGCGACGCAGTCGACGGTTCAGCTCCGGCACGAACCGACCGATCAGGTGTGCCTCGGGAAGCTCGCGGGGCAGGATCGCCAGTTCTCCGTCACCGGACTGCTGCGTCCTCCAGTCTTCCCGTCGCAGGCCCACCTCCTCGGCCGTTTCCCGCAGCAGTCGGTGGAAGTCCTGCTGCGCCTCGTACTGCTGGACGTTACCGCGCCCGCTGTAGCGCTCCATGTCCACGCAGATCAGCATCCGCCGTTCTGGATGTCTCATGTCGTCACCCCTTCGTCACCACACCCTGCCGGTCCTGGCACCAGGGGACATCCAAGCCGTGGCGACGGGCGCAGACCCCGTAGAAGTACGGCATCACAGGGGTTGTCGACCAACCGTCATTCCGTCCTGAGCGGGCATTCCGGCCAGCTCCGGGCGGTGTACTCGCCGTATGTGGACAGTTCCGATCGACCTGTTCCTGGGGCTGGATCTGGAGTTGCTGCCTACCCTCGGTCTGCTGGTCGGATACCTGCTCACAGCGGCTCTGTTCCGGTGGGCGCCGAAGATTGTAGGCGACCGGCTACGCTTCGACCGCTGTCGTTGGCTAAGCAGATTGGGAGCCTTGATGCGGCGAGATCCACCCCAGATTCCGGAGTGGCCTCACGGCACCTTTCTTCAACGACTGGGTCCTCCCGTACGCGCCGCCCTTCTCGAACTCGGGGTCCGTCGCCGGGTGCCGGCCGGCCAGATCCTGATCCACGAAGGCCTGCGGGAGTCCCACCTGATCCTCATCGAGGAGGGCCTGACGAAGGTCACCGCTGCGCTGGCCGACGGACGAACCGCGCTGCTGTCCCTGCGGGTCGGGGGCGACCTGATCGGGGAGATGTCGGCGCTCAACGACCAGCCACGCTCGGCGACCGTCACCGCCTGCGGGCCCGCCCGGTACTGCGTGATCCCGTCCGACCGGTTCCGTACGTTCCTGAAGGGCCATCCCGACGCCGCGCTCGAACTCGCCGCGATGGTCTCCGACCGGCTGCGGTGGTCGAACCGGCGGCGGATCGACTTCACCTCCTACCCGGTGACCATCCGGGTGGCCAGGGTGGTGGCGGAGCTGTCCCGCACCCACGGTCGGCAGGCGGCCGGCGGGGTCGTCATCGACGTCCGGCTGACCCAGTCGGAGCTGGCCACCATCTGCGGCGCCTCCGAGACCTCGATCCAGAAGAGTCTCCGCGAGTTGCGCAACGAGGGCCTGGTGGACACGGACTATCGGCGGATGACCGTCCGCGACCTGGACGGGCTGCGCGCCCTCGGTCGCCTCGACGACGAGAACTGACCGGAGCACACCCCGGATGTTAGGAGGGGTCCCCTGCTATGCACGAGGCGTTAGCAGGGGACCCCTCCTTACATGCGCGTCAGGCGCCGCGCAGGGTGGCGTGGTAACGCTCGGCGGCGCGGGCCACCGCGGCGTCCCTTGCGGCCACCGCCTCCTCGACGGTCAGCGTCCGGTCCGGTGCGCGGAAGGTCAGCTTGTAGGCCAACGACTTGCGGCCCGCGCCCACCTGCTCGGAGGCGTACACGTCGAACAGCCGCACCGATTCCAGCAGGGTGCCGGCGCCCTCGGTGAGAGCCTGCCGCACCGCCTCCGCCGGGACCGACTCGTCCACCACCAACGCCACGTCGATCAGCGCCGGCGGGAAGCCGGACACCGTCGGCGCGAGCGCCACCGGCGCCTCCGGCAGCGCGTCCAGGTCCAGCTCCATGGCGCTGGTCCGGCGGGGCAACTCCAGCGTGGCGAGCACCGTCGGGTGCAGTTCACCGGCGTGGCCGACCACCGTGCCGTCCACCAGCAACGCGGCGCACCGGCCGGGGTGCCAGGGGGCGTACTCGGCGGCCCGCACCTCGATGCTGTCCTGCGGCACCCCGGCGGCGGCCAGCACCGCCCGACCCGCCTCCACGGCGTCCGCCCAGCCGGCCGCCCGACCCGCACCCCACCAGCCGGCCGGCTCGACGTCACCGGTCAACACGACCGCGACGTGCCGGGGCTGGTCCGGGACGACCGCGTCGGCGGCGGCGAACTCCTCGTCGGTGGGCCGCCGGTCGACGCCCATGACCGGCGGTCGGCCGGCACCCGGACGCGCGCGGAAGACCGCGCCGGTCTCGTAGAGCGCCAGGTCACGCAGACCACGACCGAGGTTGCGGCGGACGATGCCGAGCAGCGGGCCGAGCAGCGTGGTCCGCAGCAGCGGCTCCTCCTCGGAGAGCGGGTTGGCCAACCGGACCGCCTGGCGACGCGGGTCGTCGGCGGGCAGCCCGAGCTGGTCGGCCAGCTCGGTCGCCACGAACGGGTGCGCCAGCACCTCGACGAAGCCGCGTTCGGCAAGCGAGCGGCACACCGCGCGGTGACGGCGCTGCCGCGCGGTCAACCCCCGCCCGGGCGGCGCGGTCGGCAACACCGACGGCACCTTGTCGTACCCGTCGAGGCGGGCCACCTCCTCGACCAGGTCGGCCGGATCGGTCAGGTCGGGCCGCCAGGTGGGCGGGGTGACGCTGAGCGCCTCGACACCGCCGACGGCACCCACCTCGCCCGCGTCCTCGGCGAGCCGGTCGGCACCCCGGGCGACGGTGCACCCGACCTGCTCCAGCAGGGCCACCACCCGGGCCGGCGGGTACTCCACGCCGACCCGCCGGGTGGGCAGGTCGACCGGCAGCACCACCGGCGTACGCGGTGCGACGTGGTCGATGTCCAGCACCTCGTCGGCGACGGTGCCGCCCGCGTACTCGGTGAGCAGCCGCACCGCGCGGTCCAGCGCGACCAGCGGCAGGGCCGGGTCGACGCCCCGCTCCCACCGCTTGGCGGCCTCGCTGAACAGCTTGTGCCGGCGGGCGGTGCGCCCGACCATCACCGGGTCCCAGTGCGCGGCCTCGAACAGCACGTTGACGGTGCCGGGCACCACCTCGCTGGTCTCGCCGCCCATCACGGCGGCGAGCGAGATCGGCACGCCCTCGCCGGCGAGCGGGTTCGGCGCCCCGGTGTCGCAGATGACCATGTCCTCCGGCGCGAGGACCCGGGTCACCCCGTCGAGCGTGGTCAGCTTCTCGCCCGCCTCGGCCCGTCGAACCACCAGCGCACCGGTGATCCGGTCCGCGTCGAAGGCGTGCATCGGCTGGCCGGTTTCCAACATCACGTAGTTGGTGATGTCGACCGGCAGGGAGATGGTGCGGATGCCGGCGAGGGTGAGCCGCCGCTGCATCCACTCGGGGCTCGGTGCGGTCGGGTCCACGCCGCGCACCAGCCGGGCCGCGAACCGGTCGCAGCCGACCGTGTCCCGGACCTCGACCGGGTACGCCGGGTCGGCGGTGCCGGCCGGCGCGGGCACCAGACCGGGATCCCGGAAGTTCACCCCGAGGGCGAGCGCCAACTCACGGGCCAGCCCCCGCAGCGACATCTGGTAGCCCCGGTCCGGGGTGATCTCCACCTCGACCACGACGTCGTCGAGGCCGACCATCGGGCGGGCGTCGTCGCCGGGCTTGCCGGCGGTGCCCTCGGGCAGCACCACGATGCCGTCGTGGTCGTCGCCGAGGCCCAGCTCACGCTCCGAGCAGATCATGCCGTTGGAGTTGCGCCCGTACGTCTTGCGGGCGCCGATCGCGAAGCCACCCGGCAGGACGCCGCCGGGCAGGATCACCACCACCCGGTCGCCGGGGGCGAAGTTGCGCGCCCCGCAGACGATCTCCTGCGGCTCGCCGGTGCCGTTGGCGGCCCCGACGTCGACCCGGCAGAACCGGATCGGCTTCTTGAAGCCGGTCAGCTCCTCGATATCGAGGACCTCACCGACCACCAGCGCCCCCTGGACCGTGTCGGCCAGGTCCACGATCGACTCGACCTCGATACCGAGGTCGACCAGGGCCCGCTCCAGGTCGGCGGCGGGCAGGTCGGCCGGGAGATCGACGTACTCCCGCAGCCAACTGACAGAAACTCGCATGACTTGTGACCACCGTCTCCGTGACTCGTACCCGTCGCCCTACACACCGGCCCCGAACGCGCGGGTGAACCGCACGTCGCCTTCGGCCATGTCCCGCATGTCGCTGACCCCGTGCCGGAACATCACCGTGCGGTCGATGCCCATGCCGAAGGCGAACCCCGAGTAGACCTCCGGGTCGATGCCGCAGGCGCGCAACACCCGGGGGTTGACCATGCCGCAGCCGCCCCACTCCACCCACCGGGGGCCGTCGCGGTGCTCCGGGAACCAGACGTCGAACTCGGCCGACGGCTCGGTGAACGGGAAGTAGTGCGGCCGGAAGCGGGTCCGCGCCCCCGCGCCGAACATCGCCTGGGCGAAGTGGTCCAGGGTGCCGCGCAGGTGGGCCATGGTGATGCCCTTGTCCACCACCAGGCCCTCGACCTGGTGGAAGACGGGCGCGTGGGTGGCGTCCAACTCGTCGGTGCGATAGACCCGGCCGGGCACGACCACATAGATCGGCGGCTTGCGGGTCAGCATGGTCCGCGCCTGCACCGGCGAGGTGTGGGTCCGCAGGACCAGCCCGGACTCCGTGGCGGGTGCGATGTGGAAGGTGTCCATCAGACCGCGCGCCGGGTGGTCCGGCCCGATGTTCAACGCGTCGAAGTTGGTCCACTCCAACTCGACCTCGGGGCCCTCGGCCACCTCGTAGCCCATCCCGACGAACAGATCGCTGATCTGCTCGGTCACCAGGCTGACCGGGTGTCGGGAGCCGCGCGGCCGCCGGTCGTGGGGCAACGTCACGTCGACGCGCTCCTCCACCAGCACCCGCTCGGCCTGTTCGCGCTCCAGCACCTCGGCGCGGGCGGCGTGGGCCTGCTCGATGGCGCGGCGGGCCTCGTTGACCCGTTTGCCGGCGTCGGACTTGGCGGCCGGCGGCAGGGCGCCGATCTCCCGGCGGGCCAGCGAGACCGGGGCGCGGTCACCGAGGTGCGCCGGGCGCACCACGGCCAGCGCGTCGGGGTCACCGGCGGCGGCGAACGCCTTCTCGGCCTCGGACACGGCCTCGGCCAGGGCGGCCGGGTCGAGCAGGGCGACCTGCTTCGGGTCGTACGGATCGTTGCGGTAGCTCATGGCGTACGGGCACTCCCTCACGGCGGTGCCGGCCCTCACGGGCGGCGAAGCGAGTCTACGGACGCGCGGCTACGCCGCAGCCCGCCGGTGGGAGTCGCGTGGGGAGCAGGTCAGGCCCGCCGCCCGCCGACACCGGCGGGCTGGCTAAAGGAACGCCCGGTCGCGTTCACCATGGGGGCCGCTCTCCTCGTGCTGAGTCTGGTCGCACGGCATGTCTCGTGCGGTGCCGTCTCGTGCGGTGCGCCTGACCGGAGGTCAGCGCTGTGCTCTCGCCGAAGCGTACAGGCAGACGGCCGCCGCCGCAGCCAGGTTGAGGCTCTCCGCCCGCCCGTGCAGCGGCACCCGGACCCGGGCGTCGGCGGCCCCGGCCAGCTCGGCGGGGAGGCCGTGCGCCTCGGAGCCGAACAGCCAGGCCGTGGGCGCGGCGAGCCGACCGGCGTCGGCCAGGTCGTCGAGGTCGTCGGCGCCGTGCCCGGTGGCGGCGAGCACGGTCAGCCCGGCGGACCGCACCGCGTCGACCACCTCGGCGGGGTCGCGTTCGCGGACCACGTCGACGTGGAACAGGCTGCCGGCCGAGGAGCGGACACACTTGCCGTTGTACGGGTCGACCGCCTCCCCGGCGAAGACCACCACGGCGGCCCCGGCCGCGTCGGCGGTCCGCAGCACGGTGCCGGCGTTGCCCGGGTCACGGATACCGGCGAGGACCGCGACCAGGCGCGGCCGTCCGGCCAGAGCGGTCTCCAGGGGTACGTCGACGTGCTCGCAGACGGCGACCAGGCCCTGCGGCGCGACGGTCTCGGCGAGCGCGGCGAGCGCCTCCTCGGTCACCTCGGAGACGGGTACGTCGTCGCGGGCCGCGGCTGCCGCGAGGTCGGCGTACCGGTCGAGAGCGGTCGGCGTGCCGAACAGCTCGCGGACCGTACGCGGGCGGGCGAGTGCCTCGCGGACCGCCTGCGGCCCCTCGGCCAGGAACCGGCCGGTGGCCTCGCGGTCCCGGCGGCGCTGAAGTCGGCGGGCGGCGACCACCCTGGGGGTACGCGGCGTGAAGGTCATCTCGTCCTCACCACACACGCGCGAGGCGCCCCCGGTCGTGGGGACGCCTCACTGCGTTGTGCGGGGATCAGGCGGCCTGAGCCGGCGCGCCGCCGGTGCCCTCGGCCTTGACCGCGGCCCGGGCCAGCTCGACGATCGCCGCGAACGACGAAGCGTCGTGGACCGCCATGTCGGCCAGGATCTTGCGGTCGACCTCGATGCCGGCCAGGCGGAGGCCCTGGATCAGGCGGTTGTAGGTCATCCCGTTGGCACGGGCACCCGCGTTGATCCGCTGGATCCACAGCTGCCGGAAGTCGCCCTTGCGGTCGCGGCGGTCCCGGTAGGCGTACTGCATCGAGTGCAGCACCTGCTCCTTGGCCTTGCGGTACAGCCGGGAGCGCTGACCGCGGTAACCGCTCGCGGTCTCCAGCAGGGTACGACGCTTCTTCTGGGCATTCACAGCCCGCTTGACGCGTGCCATCTCAACTCCTTCTTGGACTCAGGTTGGCGCGCGTCAGCGGCCGAGCAGCTTCTTGAGGCGCTTGACGTCGGACTTGGCGACCTCGACCAGGCCCGTCAGCCGCCGGGTACGGGTGGAGGGCTTCTTCTCCAGGTTGTGACGCAGACCGGCCTGCTGCTTCATGATCTTGCCCTTGGCGGTCACGCGAACCCGCTTGCCCGTCCCCGTGTGGCTCTTCATCTTCGGCATGTGGAACGTCTTCTCCCCTGTTACTCGCCGCTGTTGTCGGCGACGGTGCCGGTGTCACCGGCTGCTGCGGTCTCGCCGGCCTCCGGCGCGGCGGACTCATCCGCTGCCCGGTCCCGGGGCGCCCCGCCCCGGGAGGCGACCGCGGCGACCGCGGCGGCCTTGGTGGCGCGGTGCGGCGCGAGCACCATGATCATGTTTCGACCGTCCTGCTTGGGAGCGGCCTCGACGTACCCCAGCTCCGAGATCTCGCTCTCGAGCCGGCGCAGGAGCCGGTAACCCAGCTCCGGGCGGCTCTGCTCGCGACCGCGGAACATGATCGTCACCTTGACCTTGTCGCCGGCCTTGAGGAACCGCACCACGTGACCCTTCTTGGTCTCGTAGTCGTGCGGATCGATCTTCGGCCGGAGCTTCATCTCCTTGATGACGGTCTGCTGCTGGTTACGCCGCGCTTCGCGCGCCTTGAGTGCGCTCTCGTACTTGAACTTGCCGAAGTCCATGAGCTTGCACACCGGCGGGCGCGCCATGGGCGCAACCTCGACCAGGTCCAGATCGACGTCCGCGGCCAGCTGAAGGGCGCGCTCCAGCGGGACGATGCCCACCTGCTCACCCTCGGGGCCGACCAGTCGGACCTCACGTGCCCGGATCTGCTCGTTCACGCGTGGTTCGACGCTGATGGGGCCTCCTCGAGTCGGTTCTTCATGCGTGTCCGACCCTGCGGCTCCCGGTTGGGAGCCGACCCGGAAAGCAGAAGGCCCCGGCACATGCCAGGGCCCGCTCGACCGGTCGGCACGATCACAGGATCGCGCATCCCGGCCCGGGACATGCCCGGAACCGGAGACCGGACCCGGCCGCCGTAGTCGGCGACTCGGGTGGGAGCAGGCGCCCCACTTTCATGGCCGCCCGCGCAACGCGGACAGCCTGGTCGACTCGACCACACTACACCCCGGGTAACCGGGCCCCCAAACCGACCCGCCCCTGTGCCGGCTTGCCCGTGCGCTGGCTCCTCCCGTGCCGGGACTGGTGCACTCCCCCGCCGGCGCCACGGTCAGGAACCCGAGTTCGCGCCCTGTCGAGCTGAACCGTCGACGCCATCGCCAAGAACCGAGGACGCAGCGACCCGTTGACGCCCTCAGCTCCAAAGGGCACGACGAACAGTCACTCGGACCCCGCCCTATCGACCTGAACCGTCGACGCCATCACCCATGAACCGAAGACGAGGCGATCCGTCGACGCCCTCAGCTCGACAGCGACCGGCGGCGTTGCGGTCCGGTCGACGTTGGGCTGGGGCTGGCCGGGGACCGGTCGGGACGGAGGTGGGGGCGGGTCAGCGGGTGGCGCGGTCGGCGACGGCGGTCAGGTGCGCCTGGTGCAGGCGACGCAGGGCACGGACTCCGTCGACGGCGAGTTGCTTGTCGGCGGCCTGGAGGGCGACCACGGGCAGCAGGTCGTCGTCGTAGAGCTCCAGGGCGGCCCACGGTGCGCCGCGGTCGAAGCGTACGCCGCGGACGACCTCCCAGGGCAGCTCGTACGAGCCGATGATGTTGCGGACCCGGATGCGGTGGGCGTCCGCCTCGACCCGGGGGCGGGTGAACAGCAGTGTGCCGAGGGCGAAGAGGACGCCGAGCCCGATCATGGCGAACTGGTCGCCGCGCTGGAAGCTGCCGTAGCCGTTGCCGGTCGGGCCGGTCAGCGTGGTGGCGATCAGCGCGAAGACGACGACGAGTACGGCTGCCGAGATCCAACAGACCAGCCGGATGCGGCGCGGTCGCAGGCGGATCCGCTCGGTGCCGTCCGCCGGCTCGCGTTCGCTCGTGCCGGCACTGACCTGCGTCGCGTCCCGCCGCTCACTCATGTCCCCAGTTTGCCATCCGGCCCGGCACGTCGTCCGGCGCCACACGGACCACACCGTCGTCCCCACCGGTCCCGACGTCGGCGACCGGGAAGGCACGTGGAGCCGGGGGCGGAGGCGGGGTGCCGGTGGCGGGGGCGGTGGCGGCGCGGGGGCCTCGGCCGGCGACCAGGACGGCGAGCAGCGTGAGCACGGCACCGGCCAGGACCGGTAGCCGGGCGCCGGGGCCCTGCGGCAGCAGCACGTCCAGGAGCAGGGCGCCGACGAGTTGGCCGCCGACCAGGGCCAGGCCGGTACGCAGGACGCCGGCCGCGCGGACGCCGATCACCAGGGCGGCGACGATGCCGACGCCGAGCAGGCCGCCGGTGTAGAGGTGCCAACCGCTCGGCCAACTCACGGACGGGCCGGTGAAGGCGCCGGCCAGTGCGGCGACGAGCAGCACCGCCGGCGTACTCACGACGAAGTTGACCGCGACCCCGGCGGCGGCCGAACCGGCGGCGGAGATCCGGCCGTTGAGCGCGGCCTGCAACGCGACGGCGACACCGCCGAGCACGGCGAGCAGGAGCACGCCGACGGCCAGGTCACCGACGGGTCGACCGGTCTGGGCCAGCGCCACCGCGGCCACCCCGAGCAGCGCCCCGGCGACCCGGGGCGGGGTGAGCGGCAGCCGGCCCACCGGGGCCAGGCCGGTCCGGTCCGAGGCCAGCCCACCGATGCTGCTGCCGGCGACCTGGGCGATGGTGAAGACCGCGACGCCGAGCACCGGAACGGCGTAGGCGGCGAGCACCACGATGGCCGCGCCGCCCAGCCCGCCGAGGTACGACCACCAGGGCATCCGGGCCCGCCGCAGCGCGACGAGCCCGGTCCGCATGGACGGCAGCACCAGCAGCCCGACCAGCACCAGCAGGCAGCCGCCGAGGTTGTTGACGACCGCGCCCAGGGTGGCGTTGCCGGTCCGCTGCCCCAACTCGGCGTTGACCGCGCCCTGCGCCGCCGACGCGACGCCGCCGAGGGTGACCAGGGCGAGCGCCAGCGCCGCCGGGCGCGGTCTCACAGCCGGCAGGCGTGGATGTTGGTGACCAGGATCGCTCGGGCGCCTAGGTCGTAGAGCTCGTCCATGATCTGGTGTACGTCGTCGCGGAGCACCATGGCCTGCACCGCCACCCAGCCCTCCCGGTGCAGCGGGGAGACGGTCGGCGACTCGATGCCGGGGGTCAGCGAGCTGGCCCGGTCCAGCAGACCGGCTGGTACGTCGTAGGCGAGCATCACGTAGCGGCGGGCCACCAGCACCCCGTGCAGCCGGCGCAGCAACTGCTCGGCCTGCGGGTGGGAGGTGGCGCCGGCGCGACGGACCAGGACCGCCGACGAGCGCAGCAGCGGCTCGCCGAAGACCACCAGCCCGGCCTGGCGCAGGGTGGCGCCGGTCTCGACCACGTCGGCGACCACGTCGGCGACGCCGAGCCGGATGGCGTTCTCCACCGCCCCGTCGAGCCGGGTCACCTCGGCCTTCACGCCCAGCTCGGCCAGGTGCCGCTCGACCAGGCCCGGGTACGCGGTGGCGATCCGGTGGCCGCCGAGTTCCCGGACGTCGTCGACGTCGTCGGGGCGGGCGGCGAAGCGGAAGGTGGCCCGCCCGAAGTTGAGGTCGACGATCTCCTCGGCCGGCGCGCCGGAGTCGATCAGCAGGTCCCGGCCGGTGATGCCGACGTCCAGGTCACCGGAGCCGACGTAGGTGGCGATGTCCTTCGGCCGCAGGTAGAAGAACTCGATGTCGTTGGGTTCGTCCCGGCAGACGAGGTCCTTGGGGTCGGTGCGCTGGCGGTAGCCCGCCTCGCGCAGCATCTTGGCGGCCGACTCGGCCAGGGCGCCCTTGTTGGGTACGGCGACACGCAGCATGACGGAGTGCTCCTTCGATCGGGTTGAGGTCGACGGCGGGGCACTCACAGATGTCGGTAGACGTCCTTCAGGTCGAGACCGCTGGCCAGCATCAGGACCTGGACCTGGTAGAGCAGCTGGGAGATCTCCTCGGCGGTGCGCTCGGGCCCCTCGTGCTCGGCGGCCATCCACGACTCGGCCGCCTCCTCGACGACCTTCTTGCCGATGAAGTGCACACCCTTCTCCAGGGCGGCGACCGTGCCGGAGCCCGGGGTGCCGGCGGCGGCCTTGGCCTGCAGCTCGGCGAACAACTCCTCGAACGTCTTCACGGAATCGGATTCTCCCAGTCGCCCTCGGTCGCCGTGACCACGGGTCCGGTGCCGACCGCTGGGCGGGACCCGAATTCCCTACCGACATGGTGGGACACCCCTTCGACGTCCGCCGATGCGGGTCGTACGCTGTGCGCCATGGTCAGCACTCCTCGCCTCCTCGCGCTCGCGGCCGCCGGCTCGGTCCTGCTCGCGGTCAGCGCCTGCGCGCCCGAATCCGCACCCGCCCCCCAACCCACCGCGTCCGCCGCGTGCGACAAGGAGAGCCTGGTCACCCGCACGCCGGGCAAGCTCACCATCGCCACGGACGAGCCCGCCTACCAGCCGTGGTTCGTCGACGACAAACCCGACAACGGCGAGGGTTTCGAGTCCGCCGTGGCGTACGCGGTGGCCGAGAAGCTCGGGTACTCCCGCGCGGACGTGGTCTGGACCCGGGTCAAGTTCGAGACCGCCGTCGCTCCCGGGCCGAAGGAGTTCGACTTCGACATCAACCAGTTCTCCATCACCGACGAGCGCAAGCGGGCGGTGGACTTCTCCGCGCCGTACTACCTGGTGCGGCAGTCGGTCATCGCGCTGAAGTCGTCCCCGATCGCGGGCAAGAAGTCCCTGGCCGACCTGCGCGACGCCAAGCTCGGCGCCCAGGTCGGCACGACCAGCTACCAGGCGATCACCGACCTGGTGAAGCCGACCGTCGAACCGCAGGTCTACAACAGCAACGACGACGCCAAGAAGGCCCTGCAGAACGGGCAGATCGACGGGCTGGTGGTGGATCTGCCCACCGCGTTCTTCATCACCTCGGCCGAGATCGACGACGCGGTGATCGTCGGGCAGTTCCCCCAGGTGGGCTCGCCGGAGGCGTTCGGGCTGCTGCTGGACAAGGACTCCCCGCTGACCGGCTGCGTCAGCGGTGCGATCGGTCAGCTCTCCGGTGACGGTGTGCTGAAGCAGTTGGAGCAGCAGTGGCTCGCCCAGGTGGCGGGGGCACCCGAACTCACGTGAGCACCCTCACCCACGATCCGTCGCCCGCGCAGCGGGCCCGGGACGCGTACCGCCGCCGGCAGACCGTGCTGAGCGTGCTGGTCGCCGCCGCCTCCACGGCGGCGATCGGCACGCTGCTGGCGGTCGCGGTGACCGGGGCACCGGGCTGGGACCGGGTACGCGAGTCGTTCCTCGATCCGGAGATCGCCCGGGACGCGCTGCCCCGGGTGCTCACCGGGCTCTGGCTCAACGTCCGCCTGCTGGTCTGCTGCGCGATCGGCGCACTGCTGCTCGGGCTGCTGATCGCCGTCCTGCGGACGTTGCGCGGGCCGGTGTTCTTCCCGATCCGGGCGCTCGCGGCGGGCTACACGTACACGTTCCGCGGCCTGCCGCTGATCATCGTGCTGTACGTGCTCACCCTCGGCGTGCCGGGACTGCGGTTGCAGGGCATGCCGCCGGTGCTGGTGCTGGGCGGGTTGGCGCTGGTGCTCACCTACGGCGGGTACCTGGCCGAGGTGTTCCGCGCCGGCATCGAGTCGGTGCACTCCAGCCAGCTCGCGGCGGCCCGCTCGCTGGGGCTCACCTATCGGCAGACGATGCGGCACGTGGTGCTGCCGCAGGCGGTCCGGCGGGTGGCGCCGCCGCTGCTCAACGACGTGGTGGCGTTGCAGAAGGACGTCGGGCTGGTGTCCCTGGCCGGGCCGATCGACGCGGTACGGGCCGCGCAGATCGCCACCGCCCAGACGTTCAACTACACGCCGTACATCGTGGCCGGGGTGCTCTTCGTCCTGCTCGCCATCCCGCTGATCGCGGTCACCGACCAGGTGACGTTGCGGGCGGCCCGACGCCAGTCCGGAGGCTGACCGTGGACGTGTTGCGGTGTCGGGGGCTGCGCAAGGAGTTCGGTGGGCGGGTGGTGCTGGACTCGCTGGACCTGACCGTGGCCGAGCACCGGGTGGTGGCGTTGATCGGGGCCTCCGGCTCCGGCAAGTCGACGCTGCTGCGCTGCGTCAACCTGCTGGAGGAACTGCACGACGGGACGATCGAGCTGGACGGCGAGGAGATCACCGCCCCGGGCGTGGACCCGGACCGGGTACGCCGCCGCATCGGCATGGTCTTCCAGTCGTACAACCTCTTCCCGCATCTGAGCGTGCTGGACAACGTGACGCTGGCCCCGCGCCGGGTGCACGGGCGGTCCCGGGCCGACGCCGAGGCGCACGCCCGGGAGCTGCTGGAGCGGGTGGGGCTCGGGGACCGGGCCGACGCGTACCCGGATCGGCTCTCCGGCGGCCAGCAGCAGCGGGTGGCGATCGTGCGGGCGCTGGCCAACTCGCCCCGGCTGCTGCTGCTCGACGAGGTCACCTCGGCGCTCGACCCGGAGCTGGTCGGCGAGGTGCTCACGATGATCCGCGACCTCAAGACCGACGGCATGACCATGGTGCTGGCCACGCACGAGATGAGCTTCGCCCGGGACGTGGCCGACCAGGTCTGCTTCCTCGACGGCGGCCGGGTGGTCGAGTCCGGCCCGCCGGCCCAGGTGTTCGGGGCGCCGACGCAGCCGCGTACCCGGCAGTTCCTGGCCCGGATCATCGAGGCGGGTCGGCTGCCGGGCTGAGCGGCGTCGCGTATCGGGCATCGTGACGACGGTCACCTGCGCCGACCGGCAGGTTTGTACCCTTGATTGGGTACAAACCGACCATGACGACGTCTGTAGAGGTAGCCGTGACCCGTTCCGCTTCCGACCCCGTCGACGTCGCCCACCTGCGGAAGGTCCTCGACGGGCCGTGGGCCGAGGTCCGCGACGCACACCGGAACAAGCTCGACGACCGCTTCCTCCCGGTCTATGGGGAGAGCAGCGAGCAGGCCCGGGATCGGATCAGCCGGCTGCTTCCCGAGCTACCCGCCGAGATGGGTATGGCGACGGCCTTCCCCACCGAGTACGGCGGCCGTGGCGACATCGGCGCCTCGATCGTGGCCAGCGAGATGCTGGCGCAGGTCGACCTCTCGCTGATGGTCAAGGCGGGCGTGCAGTGGGGGCTGTTCGGCGGGGCGGTGCTGGCGCTCGGCACCCGCCGGCACCACGACGCCCACCTCCGGGACATCGTCGCGGGCGACCTCCTCGGCTGCTTCGCGATGACCGAGACCGGTCACGGCTCGGACGTCCAGCAACTGCGCACCACCTGCACGTACGACCCGGAGACGCAGACCTTCGACCTGCACACGCCGCACCAGGCCGCCCGCAAGGACTACATCGGCAACGCCGCCCGGGACGGGCGGATGGCGGTGGTCTTCGCGCAGTTGATCACTGGCGGGCAGCGGCACGGCGTACACGCCTGGTTGGTGCCGATCCGCGACGCCGACGGCATGCCGATGCCCGGCGTGACCATCGGCGACGCCGGCCCCAAGGCCGGGCTGCTCGGCGTGGACAACGGACGGCTCAGCTTCGACCACGTGCGCGTGCCGCGCGACATGCTGCTGGACCGCTACGGCCAGGTCGCGGCGGACGGCACCTACGCCAGCCCGATCGCCGACGACTCCCGACGCTTCTTCACCATGCTCGGCACCCTGGTCCGGGGCCGGGTCAGCGTGGGTGGCGCGGCGGCGGCGGCGACCAAGTCGGCGCTGACCATCGCGGTCCGCTACGGCGACCTCCGCCGTCAGTTCGGCACGCCCGACGCCGACCGCGAGGTGCTGCTCAACGACTACCTGGCCCACCAGCGCAAGCTGCTGCCCGCGCTGGCCACCACGTACGCGCTGCACTTCGCCCAGGCCGAACTGGTGGCCGCCGTCCACGAGGTGCAGGGCAGCGACGAGCCGGTCGACGAGCACCGGCAGCGGGAGCTGGAGTCGCGGGCCGCCGGCCTCAAGGCCGCCCAGACCTGGCACGCCACCCGGACCATCCAGATGTGCCGCGAGGCGTGCGGCGGCGCCGGCTACCTGGCCGAGAACCGCCTGCCCGGACTCAAGGCCGACACCGACGTCTTCACCACGTTCGAGGGCGACAACACGGTCCTGCTGCAACTGGTGGCCAAGGGACTGCTCACCGGTTACAAGGACGAGTTCGGTTCGCTGGACGGCTGGGGGCGGGCGTCCTTCGTCGCCGAGCAGGTCCGCGAGATGGTGCTGGAGCGTACCGCCGCGCGGGCACTCATCGAGCGGCTCGTCAGCGCCGTGCCGGGCCGGGACGAGGAGGTCGCCGTCACCGACCGGGGTTGGCAGCTCTCCGTCTTCGAGGACCGCGAGAAGCACCTCCTCGACGGCGCCGTCCGGCGGCTGCGCAACGGCGCGAACAGCAAGCGGGACCGGCCCTTCGACATCTTCAACGACGTGCAGGACCACGTCCTCACCGTCGCCTCCGCGCACATCGACCGGGTGACGCTGGAGGCGTTCGTCGCCGGCATCGAACGCACCGCCGACCCGGCCGTCGCGGCCCTGCTCTCCCGCGTCTGCGACCTGTACGCCCTCAGCGTCATCGAGGCCCACAAGGGATGGTTCCTGGAGCACGGCCGGCTCACCCCGGCCCGCGCCAAGGCGATCACCGCAGTGGTGAACAGCCTGCTCAAGGAGCTGCGCCCGCAGATGCGCACCCTGGTGGACGGCTTCGCCATCCCGGAGGCGTGGCTGCACTGCGCCATCCTGCGGGAGGAGGGCGACCGGCAGGAGGCGATGGCCGCTCACGACCGGTTCCCGACTGATCGGTAACGGATCGCGGACAGGGTGATCACCAGCGGTACCCCATCCTGGGGCGACACGCCTCACCGACGGGAGACCTCCTGGTGATCTGGATCATCGAGAGCAAGAGCAAGCTGAGCCGCGTGTTCGCGGCCGACCTCACGCGCCTACAGGCCAACGAGGCGGTCGCGGCGCACGTCGCCCGGTCCGTGCTGAACAGCAAGATCGCCGAGATGCAGACCCGGCTCGCACCCCCGCTCGACCCCGGCGAGCCGGTGCTCGTCCTCGCCCACTCCGGCTACGCGCTCGACGACCGGCACAACGAGGACCGGCCCTGGGTCGGCGGGCGCTGGCTGGACGAGTTCGTGCAGGACGTCACGGCGAAGTTCACCCCGGCCGGCATCAGCGGCCGTACGCTCTGGTTCCTCGTCTGCCACACCGGACACGACGTCACCACGCTGGGCACGCTGCTGGCCGCCGCCGGGGTGAACGACGTGACGATCTACATGCCGACGGACTTCATGTACATCAGCAAGAACGGCATCCCGCACGTCCTCAAGAGCGATGCCGACCTCGAATCCGTCAACAAGGACGTCGCGAAGTGGGACGGCGACTACATGAGCATCACGGGCTCGCAGCCCACCGGCGCCTACTGGGCCGGCTGCACGGTCCGCAACCAGGTGGTCACCACGCTGGGCGCGCGGACGGTCGAGCAGGCCGTCCGCGAGCAGTTCGACCCGGACGAGGACGAGGCCTGAGCCGCCGTCGCCGGGGACCCGGACGCGGTCCCCGGCAACGGGCGGCTCGTCGCGCCTGCGGAAATCAGCGACACCGACCGACTGTTCCGCCAGACCCGGTCCAGGCCACCGGCCCGGAGTCTGCTCAGGTCAGCCATCCGAGGACCCTCCGATGCAGCAGCCCCGCCGGGGCCCATCCCATGTCCCGACTCGCCACCAACAGGCACGAACCCATGTAGAGCGCGAGGGACACCGGAGCCCGGTCGTACTCAGCCCGCAACTCCTGACGACGCGTCCGACACGGCCAGGGCGCACCACACCCCGCGCACGTCCAAACCGGCACCACCGGCCCGTGCGCCGTCACGACCCCTCCCCCGGCCAGTGGCCCCGATTGATCGGCACCCGGTACCGCACCCGACACGGCAGATCCCGACCACACCGACACATCACCCGCCTCAGCACGTGGTTCCACCTCGGCCGATGCCGACGCGCAAGCGTCAGAGCTGCCGCAAGCAGCGTTCAGAAACCCGATGCCTCAGCACGCGTTGCCCAGCTGTCGGACCAGCTCAAGATCTTGGACAGTTTCCGTTAGCTGCTAACGGAAACTGTCCAAGGTTCACATTCGCAAGGCGGTGACCGGGGTCCGCTCGGGGGCGGCCAGTGATGTCCGTGCCGTCGACGTGGAAGAACGGAGACACTGCCGGTCGCGATGGCGGACAAGGGCGAGACCGC
Organism: Micromonospora sp. NPDC003816; assembly: GCF_042874705.1. Classification (NCBI taxonomy): domain Bacteria; kingdom Bacillati; phylum Actinomycetota; class Actinomycetes; order Micromonosporales; family Micromonosporaceae; genus Micromonospora; species Micromonospora sp. NPDC003816. Next base: position 15,519 of record NZ_JBIANP010000018.1, on the reverse strand, counting down.
TCGGTCGCTGGCCGGAAGGTCGGCGTCGACCCGAAGACGGCGGGGCGTTGGGTGGCCGACGGGCGTACCCCGCATCCCGGCACCCGGGCCGCCGTTGCCGCCGTCCTCGGCCGTCAGTCGAGGGAACCCTGGCCGGAGCCGTAGCGTCGCCGGACATGCCCTGGTTCCAGCGGTCAGCCAGTGCGCCCCGCACACCCCTCCGTCGCCGGCGGGGTGCCGGGCGGGTCAGGCGCCGAAGCCGACGCGTTGGTTGCCGGCGGTGGCGACCTGCCGGACGGCCAGCGCCGCGTCGAGTGCGGCGACGGTGGCGGCCCAGCCCTTGTCCTCGGCGGAGCCGGGCAGCCCGGCCCGGTCGCGGGCCTGCTCGATGGTGTCGACGGTGAGCACGCCGTGTGCCACCGGCTTGCCCTCGTCCAGCGCGATGCGGGTCAGCCCGTCGGTGACCGAGCGGCAGACGTAGTCGAAGTGCGCGGTCGCGCCACGGATCACGACGCCGAGCGCGACCACCACGTCGCAGCGGCGGGCCAACGCCTGCGCGACCACCGGCAGCTCCACCGAGCCGGCCACCCGGGCCGTCACGGCCCGCGCGCCGCACGCCTGCGCGGCGGCGACCGCCCGCTCCAGCATGTGGTCGGTCAGCTCACCGTGCCAGCGCGCGGCGACCACTCCCACGGTCATCCCGGACGCGTCGACCGGGGTCGTCCCCGGCTCGCCGAAACCCGCCATCTCGCCTACGCTCCGATCTCTTTGCCGGCGACCGGACGGCCCATCGGGGCCTCCGACACCTCGTCCAGGTCGAGCAGGTGCCCCATCCGGTCCCGCTTGGTGCGCAGGTAGCGCACGTTCTCCGGGTGCGGGCGCACCGGCAGGCCCTCGCGGCCGGTCACGGTGAGCCCGTAGCCCTCCAGCCCGGCCCGCTTGGCCGGGTTGTTGGTCAGCAGCCGCATCGTGCGGACCCCGAGGTCGTAGAGGATCTGCGCGCCGGTGCCGTAGTCCCGGGCGTCGGCCGGCAGGCCCAGGTCCAGGTTCGCGTCGACGGTGTCCCGGCCCTGGTCCTGCAACTGGTACGCCTGGAGCTTGTGCAACAGGCCGATGCCGCGTCCCTCGTGACCTCGGACGTAGAGGACCACGCCCCGCCCCTCCCGGGCCACCCGCTCCAGCGCGGCGTTGAGCTGCGGCCCGCAGTCGCAGCGCACCGAGGCGAAGACGTCGCCGGTCAGGCACTCGGAGTGCACCCGCACCAGCACGTCGCGCCCGTCACCGATATCGCCGATCACCAGCGCCACGTGCTCGGCCGTGTCGTACTCGCTGCGGTAGCCCAACGCCCGGAACACCCCGTGCTCGGTGGGCATCCGCGCGTCGGCGACCAGCTCCACCTGCTTCTCGGTGCGCCGTCGGTAGGCGATCAGGTCGGCGATGGAGATCAGGGTCAGCGAGTGTTCGGCCCGGAACTTCTCCAGGTCCGGCAACCGCATCATGGTGCCGTCGTCGTTGACCAGCTCGCAGAGCACGCCAGCCGGACGCAGCCCGGCCAACCGGGTCAGGTCCACGGCCGCCTCGGTGTGCCCCGGCCGACGCAGCACCCCGCCGGTGCGGGCCCGCAGCGGCACCACGTGACCGGGTCGGGCCAGGTCGGCCGGGCCGGTGGCCGGGTCGGCGAGCAGCCGGATGGTGTGCGCCCGGTCGGCGGCGGAGATACCGGTGCTCACGCCCTCGCGGGCGTCCACGGTCACCGTGTACGCGGTCTGCCGCCGGTCCTGGTTCGTGTGGTGCATGGGCGGCAGGTCGAGCCGGTCGCACTCGTCCTCGGTGAGCGGTACGCAGATGAAGCCGGAGGTGTGCCGCACGGTGAACGCGAGCAGTTCCGGGGTGGCCAGCTCGGCGGCGAAGATCAGGTCGCCCTCGTTCTCCCGGTCCGCGTCGTCGGTGACGATGACCGGTCGACCGGCGGCGATCTCCGCCAGCGCGTCTTCCACCCTGTCGAAGGTCATGCCGGCACTCCGCTTCGCTCCGTGCCGCCATGAGGCAGCGCCTTACTGCACCGATGATTCGCTCGCTGACGCTCGCTCATGCCGGCACTCCGCTTCCGGTGGAGCGCGCGGTGAGCAGGCGCTCGACGTACTTGGCCAGGACGTCGGTCTCCAGGTTGACCGGGTCGCCGACGGTCCGGCCGCCGAGCGTGGTCAGCGAGAGCGTGGTGGGGATCAGGCCCACGGAGAACCAGTCGTCACCGACCTCGGCCACCGTCAACGACACCCCGTCCACGGTGATCGACCCCTTCTCCACCACGTACTTGGAGAGTGCGGCGGGCAGCCGGAACCGGACCGTCTCCCAGCGCGGCGCCGGTTCCCGGGAGATCACCTCGCCCACCCCGTCGACGTGCCCCTGCACCAGGTGACCGCCGAGGCGGCTGTTCAGTGCGGCGGCGCGTTCCAGGTTGACCGGGTCGCCGGCGCGCAGCGCGCCCAGCGCCGTACGCCGGAGCGTCTCGCCCATCACGTCGGCGGTGAACACTCCGCCGTCGACCTCCACCACGGTCAGGCAGACGCCGTTGACCGCGATCGAGTCGCCGTGTCGGGCGTCGGAGGTGACCAGTGGGCCGCGTACGGCGACCGTGGCCGAATCCTGTGCCGTCGGGGTGATCCCGACGACCTCGCCCAGTTCCTCGACGATGCCGGTGAACATGCCTAGCCCTCCCTCTTTCGGGGCAGCGCGGTGATCCGCAGGTCGGGACCGATCTGCGTAACGTCGGTGAGTTCCAGGTCGATGGCCTCGGCGATGGTGCTCACACCCGCGTCGACCAGAGCGGCGGGTCCGGCGCCGAGCAGCCGGGGAGCGAGATAGCCGACGACGCGGTCGACCAGGCCGGCGGCGAGGAACGCCCCGGCCAGGCGCGGGCCGCCCTCCAGCAGCACGGCGCGTACCCCGCGCCCGTGCAGCGCGGCCATCAGCGCGAAGAGGTCCACGCCGCCGTCCGGGCCGGTGCCCACCTCGGCGGCGGTGGCGATCCAGGTCCGGGCCGCACCGTCGCGGACCGCGGCGTCGGCCGGGGTACGCCCCGCCGAGTCGACCACCACCCGCAGCGGCTGCTGGATGGCGAGGCTGCCGTCGCGCAGGTTGCGGACGGTGAGCCGGGGGTCGTCGGCGAGCACGGTGCCGACGCCGACGACCACCGCGTCGACGGTGGCGCGCAGCGCGTGCACGTCCATCCGGGCCGCCTCGGAGGTGATCCACATGCTGGTGCCGTCGGCCGCCGCCGAACGACCGTCGAGCGTCGCGGCGTACTTCCAGATGACGAAGGGCAGGCCCCGGCGCATGGCGGTCAGCCAGGCGATGTTGCCGCTCTCCGCCTCGGTGCCGCGTACCCCCAGGTCGACCCGGACCCCGGCGGCCCGCAAGGTCGCCGCGCCGCCGGTGGCGACCGGGTTCGGGTCCGGTACGGCGATCACCACGCGGGCGACCCCGGCCTGGACCAGGGCGGCGCTACAGGGGCCGGTGCGGCCGGTGTGGTCGCAGGGTTCCAGGGTGACGACTGCGGTGCCGCCCTTGGCGCGCCGCCCGGCCTGGGCCAGCGCGACGATCTCGGCGTGCGGTCCGCCGGCGTACGCGTGGAAGCCCTCGCCGACCACCTCGCCGTCGGCGTCGAGTAGGACGCAGCCGACCACGGGATTCGGACTGGTCGTGCCGAGTCCGCGCGCCGCGAGCTCGATCGCGCGACGCATCGCCTCGTCGACGGAGACGCTCGCCATCACCTGGCCCTGCCCTCTCGCTCTGCTCGCGCGGGCAGGAAGATCGACTCGCGAGCAGGCGGCGCAGATCCGGGTACGGCACAGCCGCCCCCGGCAGACGGTGGGCACGCCGAGAGTCCGGCGAACCACACGCCCGTGCCGTCCCGCGCGCTGTCTCCCATCCGGACTGTCTGGGTGCGGACCAGCCGCCCCCAACCGTCGGCCCCGGATTCTCACCAGGTCCACCGGGCGGACGAACCGCTCCCGGGTCGCGGGCTTACCACGGTCGGACCGTGGATCACCGCCGGTTCGGAATTACACCGAGTCCCGCCAGCGCGTGGTGGGTACTGAGGGAAGTCTTACACGCTTCGCAGGGTTCTGCGCCACCCCGGCGAGCTACTTCACATGTCGGTGACCGGGGTCGGCGACACCCCGACGGCGGTCCACCGCCACGTACGAGCCCGGTTGGCTCTTGGCCACGGTCTTCATCTCCGAGGCGATCGTCATCGCCTCCAGGGGGTCGGTGAGGCGTTTGTCCCGGTCCGAGACGGAGACCCCGATGGAGAGCGTGACCAGCGCGGCCCGGCGGACGTTCCCCCGCCGGTCCTTCAGCTCCACGTAGCCGCGTTCCCGGTCGGTCGGGTCGTAGAGCGCGTCGGCGGCCGTCTCGAAGTCCGCCGAGACCCGGGAGGTGAGCGGCAGGACCTGCTCCGGGGTGCAGACGAAGACGAAGTCGTCGCCGCCGACGTGCCCGAGGAAGGCCGGGGGCAACGCGACCGAGACCACCGCCCGGTGCAGGCTGCGGGCCAGCGCCGAGATGAAGCCGTCACCCCGGGAGAAGCCGTACCGGTCGTTGACGCTCTTGAACCGGTCGACGTCGATGTAGCCGACGGCGTAGTCCGAGCCGACCCGGATCCGGTCGGCGATCTCCCGCCGGATCCGGCTGTTGCCGGGCAGCCCGGTCAGCGGGGAGACCTCGCGGAACTCCTTGTTGCGCCGCAGCGTGGAGCTGACCCGGGCGACCAGCTCGGCGGTGTCGAAGGGCTTGACCAGGTAGTCGTCGGCACCGGCGCTGAGCCCGTGGACCTTGTCCACGGTCATCCCCTTGGCGGTCAGCATGATCACCGGCAGCGCGGCGGTCATCGGGTCGGCGCGCAGCCGCCGGGTCAGTTCCAGGCCGTCCACCCGGGGCATCATCAGGTCCACCACGGCCAGGTCCGGACGCTGCCGCTCGATCAGTTCGAGCGCCTCCTGACCGTCCCCGGCGAGCACCACCTCGAAGCCGTGCAGTCGCAGGTTCACCTCGACGAAACGGGCGATGTCCCGGTCGTCGTCGACGACCAGGATCACGTCCTTGTGTTCCCCGGCCGGCTCCACCTCAGGCTCCGGGCGCCGCGCGCTCCGCCAGCGCACGCAGTCGGCGTACGGCCTCGGCCGGGTCGTCCGCGCCGTAGACCGCAGTGCCGGCGACGAAGGCGTCGGCACCGGCTGACGCGGCCTGCTCGATGGTGTCGGCGGCGATCCCCCCGTCCACCTCGATCCGCAGTTCGAGATGGCCGGCGTCCACGTGCCGCCGGGCGAGGCGGACCTTCTCCAGCAACTGCGGCATGAACCGCTGCCCGCCGAAGCCGGCCTTGATGGTCATCACCAGCAGCGTGTCGAAGCTCGGCAGCAGGTCCAGGTACGGCTCGATCGGGGTGTCCCGGTCGATCGCCAGGCCGGCCTTGGCGCCGGCCGCCCGCAGGTCCTTGGCCAGGGCCGCCGGGTCGTCACACGCCTCGGCGTGGAAGGTCACGTTGTACGCGCCGGCGTCGGCGTAGCCGGGCGCCCAGCGCTGCGGGTCCTCGATCATCAGGTGCACGTCGAAGGGCAGCCGGGTGGCGGCCCGCAGGCTCTGCACGACGGGCAGCCCGATGGTCAGGTTGGGCACGAAGTGGTTGTCCATCACGTCGACGTGCAGCCAGTCCGCGGCGTCCTCGACGGCACGGACCTCTTCGGCGAGACGGGCGAAATCGGCGGCGAGGATACTGGGCGCGACGATCGGCGGCGGTACGGTCACTGGGCCAGTGTACGAACGCGCCCGACGGTCGCGGCAGCACGCCACCAACGGGGACGCCCGGTGACTCGGGCGTGACCATTGGTGCAGAATGACCCCCTTCGGACCAGTGGAACCGGACGAAGCGGGGACTTGACTGGCCAATGGTCCGAATCGCGGCAACACTCCATCGGGGACGGTGACGGTAACGTGCAGGCCGGTGGGCACGGGAGCCGACAGCCGGGCGACGGTTCCCGGAAAGGGCGGACGATGCGACGGTGGCTCGCGACGCTGGCGCTGGCCGGCGCGGCGGCGATGGTGCTCAGTGGCTGCGTACGGCCGGGCGGGACGGACGGCGACATCACCAACGGTTGGCCCGCCCTGCGGGCGCCGACGATGTTCGTCCCGGCCACCGGTGCCTGCCTGCCCCGGATCACCCCGATCGTGCAGGCGGGCACATACGAGACGGTGGACTGCGCCCGCAACCACCTCGCCGAGGCGGTCCACGTGGGCACGTTCACCGGGTCGGACGCGCGGGGACGGCGACCGGAACCGGGCTCGGCGGCGCTGCGGACCGCGCGGGCCGAGTGCGACCAGCGGGCCCGCCTGGTGCTCGGCGGCGACTGGCACACCGCACGACTGACGATGAACATCGCGCTGCCCTCGGTCTCCGCCTGGAACGGCGGCGCCCGGTGGTTCCGCTGCGACCTGAGCGAGACCGACAGCATCGACAACACCCGCCCGGTCAACCGCACCGGCAGCCTGCGCGGCGCCCTCATCGGCGACTCGCCGCTGGTGCACCGCTGTTTCGACCCGAAGCTGATCGGCGACAACCTCAACTACATGGCACCGGTGCTCTGCACCGAACCGCACCGCGCCGAATTCGTCGGGGTCTACGTCGAGCGGGACATGAGCTGGAAGGAGTTCGTCGACTCCTCCGCCCGGGCGCACCAGCGGTGCATGGAGCTGATCGCCTCCTTCGCCGACGTACCGAACAACGCCGACCTGCCGTACCGTGCCGGCTCGATCTTCTATCCGCCGTCGCAGCGCGAGTGGGAGGAGGGCGACCGGGGAGTGCGGTGTTTCCTGTGGAGCGACGACCGCAAGCTGACCGGCTCCATGCGCGGTGTCGGCCCGCAGGGACTACCCGTCACCTGACCACGGTGCCGTATGCTGCCGCACCGTGGCGTGCCGTGTCCGCGGTCACGGCCACGCGCGGCAGGAGGTCGACGGGGGATGCGACGGTGGTGGATCGGGGTCGCGCTGGGCGCGGTGACGCTGGCGCTGGCCGCGTGCAGCACCAGACCGGCCGGCATCGACGGTGACCTGGTCGACGACTGGCCGGTGATGGCCGCGCCGGAGGTGTTCACCCCGGCGGCGCAGACCTGCCACACCCAACCGCAGGACGTCGGATACCTCAGCGGGTACGCGCCGGTGGACTGCGCGCAGCCGCACCGGGCCGAGACGCTGCACGTCGGGCGGCTGACCGGGGCGGGCGGGACGGCTCCGCCCGAGGCCGGCAGCCGGGCGATGCGCACCGCGTACGGCGAGTGCGACCGGGCCGTCCGGGGCGTGCTGGGCGGCGACTGGCGGACCGCCCGGATCGGGCTGACCGTCGTCTTCCCGTCGCCCCGGGCCTGGATCGGCGGGGCCCGCTGGTTCCGCTGCGACGCCCACGAGATGCGCGGGCTGGACACCCCCAACCCGGTCCGCCGCACCGCCAGCCTGGCGGGCACGCTGGAGGGGTCGTCGCCGTTGCGGCACGGCTGCTTCGAGGCCGAGACCAAGGGTGACGACGTCACCGAGATGGTGGCCGTGAAGTGCAGCGCCCGGCACCGGGCCGAGTTCGTCGGGGTGTGGAAGGCCCCGGCCACCAGCTACTCGGCGTTCCTCAAGGACAGCGCGCGGGCGCACCGCGCCTGCCGCAGTCTGATCGCGAAGTACGCCGGCGTACCCGACGACGGCAACCTGCAATACCGCGTCGGCACGATCTATTACCACCCCTCCGAGCCGGACTGGCGCAGCGGCGACCGTGGGGTGCAGTGCTTCCTGTGGCTGAACGAGCGCACCCTGACCCGGTCACTCAAGGGCGGCGGCACCCGGGCCCTGCCGATCACCTGACCGGCGGGCCCGGGGCGCGTCGCCCATGCCCGGCAACGCGGTGCGGCGAGGCTCAGGTGCGGCGCAGCAGAGCCAGGAACATCGCGTCGGTGCCGTGCCGGTGCGGCCACAACTGCACGGTCGGCCCGTCGCCGAGCCCGGGCATGCCGGCCGGCAGCAACGGCCGGGCGTCCACGAAGTCCACCGGCGCGCCGCAGCGGCGGGCCGCCTCGGTGACCGTCACGTGCGTCTCGACCACGTGCGGCGAGCAGGTCACGTACGCCACCACCCCGCCGGGGCGTACCGCCCGCAGCCCGGCGGTGAGCAGCTCACGCTGCAACCGGGTCAGGGCGGGCAGGTCCGAGGGCTGGCGCCGCCAGCGCGACTCCGGCCGGCGACGCAGCGAGCCCAGGCCGGTGCAGGGCGCGTCGACCAGCACCCGGTCGAAGTGTTCCTCCGGCAGCTTCGGCTCGCCGCCGACCAGCCGGCCGTCGGTGTGCAGCACGGTCACCGGCAGCCCCCGGGTCGCGTTCTCGACCAGTCGGGCCCGGTGCTCGGCCACCTCCACCGCGGTCAACCGCGCGTCCCGCTGCGCGGCGATCGCGCCGAGCAGCCCCGACTTGCCGCCGGGACCGGCGCAGAGGTCGAGCCAGCGGCCGTCCGGCCCGTCCAGCGGCGCGGCGGCGAGGGCGTCGGCCACCAACTGGGACCCCTCGTCCTGCACGTGCGCCCGGCCGTCGACCACCGCCGCCAGGTCGCCGGGGGCACCGCCGCCGAGATAGACCGCGTACGGCGAGAAGGCGCCCGGAGCGCCATGGACCTCGTCAGCGAGTTCGACCGGGTCGGCCCGGCCCGGCCGCGCGCACAGGTGCACCGGCGGGCGCTCGTTGTCCTCGATCAGCAGTCGGGTGGTCTCGCCGAGGTCCCCGCCGAGCGCCTCGGAGAACGCCCGGACGATCCACTGTGGATGGCTGTAGGCGAGGGCGAGGTGACCGATCGGGTCGGTCTCCAGCGGCGGTGCCAGCCGGGCCACCCATGCCTCGTTGTCGCGCTCGGCGACCTCGCGCAGCACCGCGTTGGCGAAGCCGGTGGCCCCCGGGCCCACCACCCGCACCAGGTCGACGGTGGACGACACCGCCGCGTGGGCGGGCACCCGGGTGTGCAGGAGTTGGTACGCGCCGATCCGCAACGCGTCACGGACCGGCGGATCGATCCGCTGCACGTCCCGACCGGCGGCGGCGGTGAGGATCGCGTCGAGCGTGCCGACGTGGCGCAGCGTGCCGTAGGTCAGCTCGGTGGCGAAGGCGGCGTCCCGGCCGATCAGTCCCTCGTCGCGCAGGATCGCCGGCAGCACCAGGTTGGCGTACGCGTCGTCCCGATGCACCGCCGCGACCGCCTCGTACGCGGCGTGACGTGGCCGGTCCGCGGCGTTGCGCCCGCTCCGGGGGCCACGGCGCTCGGGCCCTCGACGAGCGGTGGTCTCCCTCACGCGAACTCCTCCCCGGTGGCGACCCGGACACCGCGTGCCCAGTCGGTCGCCGGCATGACCCGCTTGCCCGCCGCCCGCACCTCGCCGAGGCGGACCGGGACGGTGGCCGTGCCGGCCAGCACCCGCGCCTTCTCGACCAGCAGCTCACCGGGCTTGAGATCGGGGCCGTCGGGTGCCGGGGTGACCGGGCCGAGCTTCACCCGCTCGTCCCGGAAGGTCGTCCACGGGCCGGGCGCCGGGGTGCAGGCGCGGATCCGGCGGTCCACCGCGAACGCCGGGTCGGCCCAGCGCACCCGGGCATCCTCGACGGTCAGCTTCGGGGCCAGCGAGACCCCGTCGGCGGGCTGCGGTTCGGCGCGGGCGGTGCCGTCCTCCAGCGCGTCCAGCACCGCCACCAACAGCCCTGAACCGCTGTCGGCCAGCCGCTCCAGCAGGTCGCCGGAGGTGTCGGCGGGTCGGATCTCGTCGGTCAGGGTGCCGTACACCGGCCCGGTGTCCAGCCCCTCCTCCAACTGGAAGACGCTGGCCCCGGTCAGCTCGTCGCCGTGCAGCACGGCGTGCTGCACGGGTGCGGCACCCCGCCAGGCCGGCAGCAGCGAGAAGTGCAGGTTCACCCAGCCGTGCCGGGGGATCTCCAGCGCCACCGGGGGCACCAGCGCGCCGTAGGCGACCACCGGCACGCAGTCCGGTGCCAGCTCGCGCAGCCGCTCCAGGAACTCCGGCTCCCGGGGACGGGCCGGGGTCAGCACCTCGACGCCGTGCTCGTCGGCCCAGGCGCCGACCGGTGAGCGTTGCAGGCCACGACCGCGTCCGGCCGGGGCGTCCGGCCGGGTGACGACGGCCACCAGCTCGTGCCGCGAGGCGGCCACGGCGGCGAGGGCGGGGACGGCGACGGCCGGCGTACCGGCGAAGATCACGCGCATCGACTCACCGCCCCAGACCGAAGGGGCTGCCGCTGCCGTGCGGGCTCAGCTTCACCGTGGGCGGCGCGGCGACGTCGTACCACTCGGCCTGCCGGATCGCCTTCATCGCCTCCTTGCGGCCGGCCTGGTCCAGCCGGTCGATGAAGAGCACCCCGTCCAGGTGGTCGGTCTCGTGCTGCACGCAGCGCGCCATCAGGCCGGTGCCGACGATCTGCATCGGGTCGCCGTAGCCGTTGAAGCCCTTGGCGATCACGTTCTGCCGTCGCTTGGTGTCGAAGTACAGCCCGGGGATGGACAGGCAGCCCTCCGGGCCGTCCTGCTCCTCCTCGTCGGGGAACTCCAGCACCGGGTTGACCAGGTGACCGAGCACGTCGTCGACGTCGAAGGTGAACACCCGCAGGCCCACCCCGAGCTGCGGCGCGGCGAGGCCGGCGCCGTTGCGCTCACGCATGGTGTCGGTCAGGTCGGCGACGAGCGAACGCAGCTCGACGTCGAAGTCGACCACCGGATCGGCCGGCGTGCGCAGCACCGGGTCCCCGAACAGACGGATGGGCTGAACGGTCACGCGGGTCGGCTCCTTAACGGTGGGACGGGAGTGCCGTACCAGTCTACGGAGTGCCCGCGGAGGTGCCGGTCGGCGCACCACGATCGGCGTGCGGCGCCAGCTCGCCGACGGTGACCGGCAGCGTGTCGTACCCGCGCAGGGTCAACCGGGTGCGGTGGCGGGGGGTGCCCGCCGAAGCCAGCCCGGGCAGTCGCCGCAGCACGGCCGGGAACGCCACCTGCGCCTCCAGCCGGGCCAGCCCCGCACCGAGGCAGTAGTGCGGGCCGGCACCGAAGGAGAGCGGGCCGAGCTGGGCCCGCCACGGGTCGAACCGCGCCGGCTCAGGGTACCGCCGGGGGTCGCGGTTGGCCGCGCCGAGCAGCACCAACATCCAGCTGCCGGCGGGCACCTCGACACCGCCGAGGCGGACGGTCGCGGTGCTGGTCCGGGTGGTCAACTGCACCGGCGAGTCGAAGCGGAGAAGCTCGTCGACGTACGCCGGGGCGTGCTCCGGGTGGCGGCGCAGCACGTCGGCCTCCTGCGCGTGCGCCAGCAGCACCGCCAGGCCGTTGCCGAGCAGGTTGGTGGTGGTCTCGAAGCCCGCCACGAGCAGCACCACCAGGTTGGCCAGCAGCTCCTCGCCGGAGAGCCGGTCACCGGCGTCGTGCGCCTGCACGAGCGCGGTGGTCAGGTCGTCGGCCGGCTGTCGGCGGCGGGCCGCCACCAGCTCGGTGAAGTAGTCGCGCAGCTCGGTGGCACCGGCGTCGGCCACGGCCAGCTCGGCCGGGGTGATCTCGGGTTCCAGGACCCCGGTCAGGTCGGCCGCCCACCGCCGGAACAGCGGACGGTCGGCGGACGGTACACCGAGCAGCTCGCAGATCACCGCGACCGGCAGCGGGTAGGCGAACTCGGCCATGAAGTCGACGGGTACGCCGTCGCGGCCGGCCGCCGCCATCGCCGTGATCAGCTCGTCGGCCTGGGCGGACACCACGTCCCGCATACCCGCGATCCGGCGCGGGGTGAACGCGCCCGCCGCCAGGCGCCGCATCCGGCTGTGGTCCGGCGGGTTGGTCCGCAGCATCGACCGGGCGATCGACGACAGCGCCGGGCTCTCCCGCCACTGCGGCAGGACCTGGTCCCGCAACTCGCCGTCGAGCACCTGGAAACTCGGGTCCCGGAGCAGTTCGTCGGCCTCGGCGTACCCGGTCACCACGAACAAGCCGGGACCGGCCGGGACGACGTGCCCGAAAGCACGCATCCGCTCGTACGCCGGATAGGGATCGACCCGCCCGGTGGGCGACATGAGTAGCGCGAGCGTGCCGGCGGCGTCCATGGCGGCCTCCTGCGGGTCGGGAGGTTCCATCATGCCCGCGCCGCACGGCGGCGGTTCACCCCGCGGTGCCGGACTCCCCCGCCAGCACCGCGTCCCCGCCGAGCAGCGCGTGCTCCGGCAGCGGCAGGCGGATGTCGTGGGCCGCCTCCCAGTCGTGGATCAGGCTGGGCCGGGCCTGCGCGGCGAAGTAGTCGACCGCGCTCATCCCCCCCACCACGGGCTCGTCGACCTCGGCCACCAGCCGGCCGGGCACCAGCCGGAACCCGCCGCGCAGCGCGGCGCTGAGGCGACGGTGCCCGTCCACCACGAAGAAGTACTCGCCGGTGTAGCCGATCTCCAACGGCTTTAGGGCGGTCTCACCGGCGGCGACGACCTCGTCGACGACGCTGGAGTCCCAGAGCCCGCGCAGTTCCGTCACGTCCTCGGTCGGGTAGACCCGGGCCGGGTCGAGCAGCAGCAGCGGCGGCGCGGCGCGCAGCACCTCCGGGGCGAGCCGGCCCTCGTACGCGTCGACGATCCGCTCGATCACCTCGCCGGCGGGCGCCCGGGTGGTGTCGCAGACCAGGTCGTAGTTGCGCAGCCGGGCCTTGTCCACGCCGTACCGGACCACGAAGCGGTTGCGCTCGCTCTCGCTGCGTTCCCGCAGCTTGGCCTTTGCCTCCTCCATCGAGGTGTAGCTCTCCGCCGGGCCGGAGGGCCGCAGCAGCACCCGGCGGGCCGCCTCACCCGGCTCGGTGATCATGTGCACCTTGAGCGCGTCGGTGAAGAAGTGCCAGGCCAGCCGCGAGTCCATCACCAGGCTCTCGCCGGAGGCGGCGATGTCGCGCTGGAGCTGGTCGACGTAGCCGTCGACCGCCTGGTCGAGTTCGGCGTGCAGGTTGAGCTGGAGCGCGGTCATCTGACGCTCCTGGGCCATCTGCCGGTACAGGTCACCGACGCTGACCCGGCGCAGGCCGAGCCGCTCGGCGATCACCACCGACACGGTGCTCTTGCCGCTGCCGAGGTCACCGTTGAAGACGATCGACTGACGAACGGTCACGACTGGTCCACCCCTGATCACCGGCTGTACTGGATCGTCATCGATATCGCGCCGGACCGACCCGGTCCCGCCGTCACCACGCCGACCCGCGACAACTCCGGCTCCACGTGCCTGACGCCGCGTCACGACCTGGACTCGTCGTGCGCCCCGGCATGACGGGCGATGCTACCACCTTGACCACGGGACTCCCGCGCGCGCAACTCGGGAGCGGCGCGTCGACACCACACGCGAGGATCAGGTCACATCCGGCGACCGGCAGTCACTCAGCGTCACCGTTCGGCGTCAGAACAGCGTAAGCGGGTCGACCTGGAGGCGTACCGGTTCGGCGGCCTTGCGGGCGGTGCGCGACCCCGCCGCCGCGTGCAACGCCTCGGCCATGGCCGCCGCCCGCGCCCGGGGCACCCGGACCAGCATCCGTTCCCGGTCGCCGTCGGCCGGCACCGGGCCGAGCAGTTCCGCCTCCTCCGGCAGCCGCGCCTGCGCCAGCAGGTCGGCCACCGCCACCGGCAGCCCGGTCACGCTGGCCATCCGCATCGCGGGCGGGAAGCCCAACTCACGCCGCTCGGCCAACTCCCGGGCGGCGAACCAGCCCGGATCCCACCGCAGCAACGCCTGCACCGGGGCCAACGCGCCGTCGGCGACCACCACCACCCGGCCGCCCGCCGCCGCCGGCCGGGCCAGCGCGGCAGCCGCCGCCCAGCGGCGCAGCGCCTCCTCCCCCGCCCGCAGGTCGGCCCGGGTGAGCATGGCCCAGGTGTCCAGCAGCAGCACCGCGCCGTACCCACCTTCGGCGACCGGTTCGGCACCTGGCGTGGCGATCACCAGTCCGGCGCCGCCGGGCACGTCGGCCAACACCTCCTCCCGCCCGGAGGTCCGGACCGCCACCCCGGGGAAGGCCCGGCCCAACTCCTCGGCGGTACGCCGGGCACCGGTGACCGAGGCACGCAGCCGCCGTCCCCCGCAGTGCGGGCAGGCGTACGCGGCGGCGACCCGGCCGCACCAGCGGCAGGCCGGCGGCCGTCCGGCGGAGGACAACGCCAGCGGCCCGGCACAGTGCGGGCAGCGGGCCGGGGTCCGGCAGTCCTGGCAGGCCACCGAGGGCATGTAACCCCGACGGGGTACCTGCACCAGCACCGGCAGATCCGCCCGCAACGCCTCCCGGGCCGCCGTCCAGGCCAGGCTCGGCAGCCGCGCGGTCGCCGCGCCCGGATCGCGGGCCAGCTGCGGGTCGTCGCCGGTCGGAGCGACCGCCGGGGTACGCGCCCGCAGCACCGCCCGGTCCGCGACCACCTCGCGGGCCCAGCCGGTCTCCACCAGCAGTTGCGCCTCGGCGGTACGGGCGTAACCGCCCACCAGCGCCGCCGCGTCGTCGAGCTGGGCCCGGGTGAGCAGCACCTCGCGGGCGTGCGGGTACGGGGCCCGCAACTCGGCGTGCAGGTCGTCACCGTCGTCCCAGACGGCCACCAGACCGAGCCGGGCCACCGGAGCGAACATGGCCGCCCGGGTGCCGATCACCACCGGGGCGGTGGAGCGGCGGGCGGTCAGGAAGGCCCGGTAGCGACGGGCCGGTCCCGACGCGGCGGAGAGGCAGACGTGCCGCCCGGCGCCCAGCGTGGCGGTGAGCGCGGCGTCGAGCCGGTCCAGGTCCCGGCCGTCGGCGACCACCACGAGCGCACCCCGGCCGGAGGCCACGGTGGCGGCGACGGCGGTGGCGTAGCGGGCCGCCCAGTCCTCCCCCGGCAACGCCGACCACACGGCCCGGGGCGACCGCCCCTCGGTCAGGGCGCGCAGCAGCGCCGGTCCGGCCGGGTAGTCCCGCCACCCACCCGGATCGGGTGTCTCGGGGGTGGGGGGCGTCTCCGGGGTGGGGGTGGCTTCGGTGACCGACGGCGCCTGGTCGGAGGGCGGGGTGAGGATCTCCTTCTCGACGCGGGCGTGCCGGGGCGGCACGGCGAGGCGCAGCACGTCGGCGAGGCTGCCGGCGTACCGGTCGGCGACGGCCCGGGCCAGCCGTGCCACCTCGGGTGCCAGCACCGGCACCGGCGAGACCACCTTGGTCAGGTACACCGGCTTCGGGTGGTCGGAGCGGTCGGCCCGTTCCAGCACCCAACCGTCGACGAGTTGACCGGCGAAGCGGACCTTCACCCGCGCGCCGGGGACCGCGTCGTCGGCGAGGTCCGACGGGACCAGGTAGTCGAAGAGCCGATCCAGGTGCGGCAGCGGTACGTCGACACAGACGCGAGCGACCGGCGACCCGTCGGCGGGTCGCCGGTCGTCACTCCTCGTGCCGGTCAGGCTCCTGCGGCCGACTTGAGGTCGGCGGCCCGG
>NZ_JBIANP010000017.1:0-71268 GCF_042874705.1 Micromonospora sp. NPDC003816 | reverse complement strand
CCCGGGGGCCGCTTTGCGCGGGGCCGGGGGGGGCGGGGGGGGGCCCCCCCCGCCCCGCCCCCCCCCCCGGGGGGGGGGGCCCGGGGGGGGCGCCCCCCCCCCCCCCCGCCGCCCCCCCCCCACGACCCGGAGCGGGCCGAGGACCGGCCGCCTTCAGCGCGCCGGACAACCACTGGGCACGCCAGGGCTGGACCAGCGCCCGGCGGGACCGGGTCACGCCCGGACAGCGGTCCGAGCTGCTCACCGAGGCATGGCGGCGGCGGGCACCCCGACGCCTGGTCGCCGCGTGCGACGCGGCACATCCGGGCGGGGATGGCGTCGGGTAGCGGTCTCGCCCGGCCGATCGCACAGGCGACACCCGACAGCGCAATTGATTGAACCTGCAATTATCGACATCGCACGAATCGAGCTATTCCCACTCGACGTGCCCGCACCGACCGCAAATGCAAATTGCAGAACTCGCCGCGCGGATAATCCGGTTAAGTCTTTCTGAATCGGACCGAAACGGCACACATTAATTTTCGGACCGACCGACCCGCACCCCCGCAGATCCGGTCAGCCCCGATTCCGTCCGGCCAGTGGACCGGGGCACCCGCGCACCACCCGCGCCTCGGCAACCGCCGGACGTGACCTGCGCCGACGCACCAGGAACTGCAGGTGCAGCCGCAGCATGCGGCCGATCTGCTCGGACGCCACACCGCGTCCGCTCCGTCGCCCCTCCAGCATGGCCCGCTCCGCCCCGCAGCGCACGACCACCGCGGCCCCCGCCGCGCTCGCACCTGCCGCGACGTCGACCAACGAGGTGAAGCCCACCTCGTCCACCCCGGTGACGTCGGTCAGGTCCAGTTCCACCTGGTCGGGCAGCAGGTCACCATGGTCCAACATGTACTCGGCGACGCGGGTGACGTACCCCGCCGTGCTCCGGTCCACGCTGCCGCTGACGGAAATCGCTACGGCAGTTCTGCTCACCCTCCGGGCCTTGACCATAGGCAACACAATTCCCCCCTCCTGCTGATCTCACACCATAGAACGCACTCGCGCGGCATGGGAATAACCGATCGGCTTCAATACTGGGACATCCGCGTGCTATCTACGGCTGGTGATTCTGATGGACCACAATGCACGTTACTTTCCGTGCTTAGACAGGAAGTTCTCCGGCCGTCCCGCCCCGGTCCCGGCCGCCGGACCGTCGTCTCGACGGTGAGCAGCGTCGACGATGCGGGACCCCGGCCGCCCGTACCGCACGCGCGGCAGGCCGACGGGCGGCACCCCCCGACACCCGTCCGGGCGCCCCGGTCACCGGACGTGATCGGTCCCGGACCGTCGGCCGAACATCCGACAAAAGTCGACGGAGCCCATGACCCGCACGGATCGGACGTCCTGACCGGACCGACGGAGTGTGTGGTGTGTCGTCATCGGTCTTGCCGGACGGCGGTAAAACGACAGACACTAGGCGGATGAGCGCACCGACCCTCGCACCCCGGTTCGACGCCCTGGACCCGAACGTCGTCGAGGACCCCTATCCCGAGTACGCCCGGCTGCGCGCCGCCGGCCCGCTGTGCCGGATCGGGCCGGGCAGTTGGGGTGTCACCCGCTTCGCCGACGTGGTGGCCCTGCAACACGACCCCCGGCTGGGCAGCGAGTTCCCCGCCGGCTACCACGAGGTGTCCGTGGGCGACGGCCCCGCCAGTGCCTTCTTCCAGCGCATCATGCTCTATCGCGATCCGCCCGACCACGTCCGGCTGCGTCGGCTGATGAGCCGCGCGTTCAGTCCCGCGGTCGTCCGCCAACTGCGGTCCTACGTCGAGGAACTGGTCGACGAGATGCTCGTCCCGGCCGTGGCGGCGGGCCGGATGGACCTGGTCCCCGAACTGGCCTACCCGCTGCCGGTCCGGGTGGTCTGCCGACTGATGGGCATCCCGCCGGAGTCCACCGACGACGTCCGCCGGCACGCGATGAACCTCGGTCGCGCCTTCACCGCCGTGGTCCCCGAGCACGCCCGCGCCGACGCCGACGTGGCCGTACGCTGGCTGCGCGAGCACATCGGCGACCTGCTCGACCAGCGCCGCTCCCGTCGGGGCGACGACCTGCTCTCCCGGCTGCTCGACGTGGAGGAGTCCGGCGACAGCCTGAGCCACGACGAGATCGTGGACAACACCGTCTTCTCGTTCTTCGCCGGTTTCGAGACCACCGTGCACATGATCACCACCGGTACCGCCGCGCTGCTGGCCCACCCGGACCAGCTCGACCGGCTACGGGCCGACCCGGCCCTGGCGACCACCGCGGTCGACGAGTTCCTGCGCTGGGACGCCCCGATCCAGGGCACGGCCCGCTATGTGCACGAGCCCATCGAGATCGGCGGGCGCACGGTACGCAGAGGGCGGGTCCTGGTGCTCATGATCGGCTCGGCGAACCACGACGAGCGCCGGTTCACCCGGCCGGACCGGCTGGACGTGGGCCGCACCGACAACCCGCACCTCGCCTTCGGCGGCGGCGCCCACCTCTGCCTCGGTGCCTTCCTGGCCCGGATGGAGGGGGCCGTGGTGTTCGACCGGCTGGCCCGCCTCGCCGTGCTCGAACCGGACGGCCCGACCGTACGCGAACGCGACACCCCGTTCCGCGCGTACGCCTCGGTGCCGATCCGGCTCGGCTGACCGGCCCGCCGGAGCGGGCCGGTGCGTCCGAGGTCCCCTGCCGGACGGCTCAGTCGGCCGGCAGGGCCTCGATCGCGGTCAGCGTGGGAGTGCCGATGACCTGGGTCAGCCGCAGCCCGGCCCGCTCCAGCAACCGACCGGTCTCCTCCGCGCTGCGGTGCGCGCCGCCGGTGAGCACCATGGCGTGCACGTCGAAGAGCTTCGCCATGTCGAAGGCGTCGCCGGGCGGGAGCACCGCCTCCAGCAGGACCAGCCGCGAGTCGGGCCGCATCGCGGTGCGCACGGTGGCGAGGATGCGGGTCGCGTCGTCGTCGTCGAAGCCCGGCAGCACCGTCTTGAGCAGGTAGCCGTCGCCGCCTGCGGGCACCGTGCCGAAGGCGTCGCCGGGCACCACCTCGCAGCGGTCGGCCACACCGGCCTCGGCCAGCACCTTCGGCGCGCCCGCCACCACGTGCGGCAGGTCGAACAGCACCCCTCGCACCCCGGGGAAGCGGGTGAGCAGGCCGGCCAGGAAACCACCGGTCCCGCCGCCGACGTCCACCAGCGTGCCGAACCGCCGCCACGGGTACGCCCCGAGCACGGTCCGCAGGTGCAGGTGGTTCACGCTGCGCATCCAGTCGTCGACCCGGGCGCTCTCCTGCGGGTGGTCGGCGAGGTAGCTCCAGTAGTCCTGGCCGTGCACGTGCCCGAAGGCCGGTTCCCCGGTGCGCAGCGTGTGCCCGATCGCGGCCCAGGCCCGTACGTCGGAGTCGAGCAGCGTGAAGCTGTCGCGCAGCGACATCGGATGGTCGCCGCGCAACGGCTCGGCCAGCGGCGTGAGCGCGAAGGTGGCGTCGGCGACCTCGCTGAACACGCCCCGGGCGGCCAGCGCCCGCAGCAGGCGCAGCAGCGCCCCGGCATGCGCGCCGGCCGAGGCGGCCAGCTCCGACACCGGTCGTGGACCGTCCACCAGCAGGTCGGCGATGCGCAGGTCGCAGGCGGCCCGCAGGGCGAACGGGGTGATCTGGTCACCCAACTCGCCGAGCCGGACCACGGCGGTCAGGTCGAGACTGCGTCGGGCGGCCGTCATGCGAGTTTCCCCCTTCGGATGCGCAGTCGCTCACCGGCGAACTGCAGCAGGCCCAGTTTGTCCAGTCCGGTGCGGACCGGCTCGGTCATCAGGCCGATCTGCCCGAGCGCCACCGCGACCCGGGAGAAGACCGCCTGTCGATACTTGATCATCAGGTCGTGGTTGGTGGCGAAGGCGACGCCCTCGGCGCGGTCGACCTCCAGCCGCTCCCAGATGTCGTCGAGCAGGAACCGCCGACGGATCAGGGCCGCGGCGTCCAGGACCAGTTCCTCCCGCTCGGCCCGCTCGGCCGAGGTGAGCTGGTCGTAGAGCCCGGAGAGGGAGAGCACACCGAAGGTGACGTGCCGGGCCTCGTCCCGGGCCACGAGATGGGTCAGCTCCTTGATCAGCGGGTCGTGGAAACTGCTGTTGGAGAGCCGGAACGAGGCCATCGCGATCGCCTCCACCATGATCTGCATCCCGAGCGCCGTGACGTCCCATCGCGAGTCGGACAGGATGTCGGTGAGCAGCTCGCGCAGCGGCGCGGAGACCGGGTACGGCTCGGGGATCTTCTCCCGCAGGTACCGGGAGAAGACCTCCACGTGCCGGGCCTCGTCCACCGCCTGGGTGGCGGCGTAGAACTTGCTGTCCAGATCCGGCACGGTCTCCACCAGCCGGGCCGCGACGATCATCGCGGCCTGCTCGCCGTGCAGGAACTGACTGACCATCCAGGACTGGAACTCCCACCGGAACGCGTCCCAGGCCCGGGGACCCCGCGGTGCCAGTGGCGACGCGGCGAACGCGGCCATCGCGAAGGCGGAGTCGTCCGGCAGCGGTTCGCCGAACGGCACCGGCACCGACCAGTCCACGTCGGTGACCTTCCACTGGGCCGCCTTGGCCCGTTCATAGAGCGCCACGAGCCGGGGATCGGAGGCTTCGTAGTCCCAGGTGAGTGTGGTGTCGACGCGGGCCGGCACAACAAAGCTCATACGACACAAGGTACCCAGAGACCTCACCGATGCCAATGCGGTGAGGCTATGGTCCGTGCGTGGAGACACAACAGACACCAGCTTCCGTGGCCCAACGCCTCCTCTGGATGATCAAGCACTACCGCACCGACTTCGGTGCGCTGAGCTGCCCGCTGCTGTGTCGGCTCACCGGTCGGGTCGACGCCGACGCGCTGGACGCCGCGTTGTCCGCCCTCACCGCCCGGCACGAGTCGCTGCGCACCACCTTCACCGGTCGGGGCGCGCGGTTGGCCCAGGTCGTGCACCCGCCGGCACCGGCCGCCGCCCGCCGGGTGGACCTGTCCGACCGGCCGGACCCGGCCGCCGCAGTCGACCAGGCGGTACGCGCCGAGCTGCGCACCGCGATCGACCCGACCGAGTGGCCCTCCCGCAGCACGCTGTGGCGGCTCGGGCCGGACGAGCACGTGCTCTGCCTGAACCTGCACCACCTGGTGACCGACGCCTGGTCCACCGGAATCCTCTTCCGGGACCTCGGCATGCTCTACGCGCAGGCCAGCGGCGTACCGACCCGGCTGCCCGCCACCGGCTGGCAGTACGCGGCCTTCGTCCGGTGGCAGCAGGAACTGCTCGACGGCGACGGGCTGCGCCGGCACCGGGAGTACTGGCGGCGGCAGCTGACCGGCAGCGAACTGCCGGCGGTGGGCACGTCCGCCGTCGCGCCCCCGCCCTCGGACGGCCCGACCACCTCCGACGTGGCGGTCGACCTGGACCGGGAGGCGGTGGCCCGGCTGCGCGCCCTGGCCCGGACCCAGCGGACCACCCTGTTCTCGGTGCTGCTGGCGGTCTTCTATCACCACCTGCACCGCATCACCGGCCAGGACGACCTGGCGGTGGCCTCGATGTTCGCCAACCGGTCGCGTCCCGAGCTGCGGGAGACCGTCGGCCTGCTGGCCAACATGGTGCTGCTGCGGGCCCGGGTCGGGCAGGCCGAGACCTTCGCCGACCTGGTCGGGCAGGCGCATGCGGCGGCCATCGGCGCCTTCACCTACCAGGACCTGCCGTACCAGATGTTGCCGCTGGACGTGGTGCAGACCGGCGGGCGGCGCGCCGACGACGTGCTGTTCAACGTGATGGCCGAGGTGCAGCACCGGACGGTGTCGGCGGGCCTCGGGTTCGAACTGCTGGTGCCGCCCGGGTTGGGCAGCCGGTTCCAGTTCGAGCTGGCGGTGGCCCCGGTCGGCCCGGCGGACCTGCGGGCGGTGTTCTACCACAGCACCGCCGCGTACCCGCCCGCCGAGGCCCACGCGTTCCTCGCCGGCTACGCCGACCTGGCCGCCCGGCTGGCCGCCGAACCGACCGCACCGCTGCGGACCAGGCGCGGCGGCTGACGCCCCGGCCCAGAAGCGCCACACAACACGACACTGGCGTCACACACTCTTGACACCGCATCCGGGTGCTGGGAGGCTTCGACCAGCCCTACCTGGTAGCGCGCAGGGAGCGGGGGTGCCTGTACCCGCCGGACGCGACCGCTCACACGACAACTGCTGTGACAGGAAGGTCCACATGCCACTTCACCTGCACTGGTTCCTCCCGTCCCACGGTGACGGCCGTGAGGTGGCGAAGACCCCGCAGGGCGCGCCCGTCGACCCGGCGGAGAACGTCCGGCGCGCGCCGGACATCGACTACCTGGCGCAGGTCGCGGGAGCCGCCGACCGCTTCGGCTTCACCGGCGCCCTGGTGCCGACCGGGCTGTTCTGCGAGGACCCCTGGCTGGTGTCGGCCGCCCTGGCGGACCGGACCCGTCGGCTGCACTTCATGGTCGCCGTACGCCCCGGCTCGGTGGCGCCGACGGTGGCCGCGCAGATGGCCGCCACCCTGCAACGCCTCTCCGGTGGTCGGCTGCTGCTCAACGTGGTCACCGGCGGCGACCCCGACGAGCAGTTGCGCTACGGCGACTGGCTCGACCACGACCAGCGTTACGCCCGCGCCGAGGAGTTCCTCGACGTCTTCGGCCGCGCCTGGTCCGGTGGCACGTACGACTTCGAGGGCACCCACTACCGGGTACGGGCCGGTCGGCTGACCCGGGGACATCCGGTCACCCCGCCGGTCTTCCTCGGTGGGTCCTCGGCCGCCGCGCACGACGTGGCCGCCCGGCACGCCGACGTCTACCTGGCCTGGGGCGAACCCCCCGAGCAACTCGCCGCCCTGGTGAAGAAGGTCCGGGACCGGGCCGACGCGCAGGGCCGCGAGCTGTCCTACGGATCCCGGTTCCACGTGATCAGCCGGGACACCGCCGAGGAGGCGTGGGACGTCGCGCGCCGCCTGGTGGCCGGGATGCACCCGGACACCATCGCCGCCGCCCAGCGGCGCTTCGCGCGCACCGAGTCCGAGGGGCAACGCCGGATGGCCGCCCTGCACCGGGGCCGGACCGACAGCCTCGAGGTCTACCCGAACGTGTGGGCCGGCTACGGGCTGGTCCGCCCCGGCGCCGGAGCCGCGCTGGTCGGCAGCCACGTCGAGGTGGCCGACCGGATCGAGGAGTACCACGCCCTCGGCCTGGACCATCTGATCCTCTCCGGCCAGCCGCACCTGGAGGAGGCGTACACCTTCGGTGAGGGTGTGCTGCCGATCCTCCGCCGGCGGGGACTGCTGGCCGACCCGGAAGGAGACCGGTGACCGACCTGCGGCAACACGCGCCCGAGCGGATGATCCCTCCGACGGATCCCCTCTCCGTTCCGGCCACCGTCCTGATCGGCAACCCGCGCCGGGGCTCGCGGACCCTCACCGTGGCCCGGCACGTGACCGGCGCGCTGCGGACCGGTCTGGCCGACCTCGGCGTACACCTCGGCGAGCCGCACCTGGTCGACCTGGCCGAACTCGGCGCGGACCTGCCGTCCCGGCTGATCGCCGGCACCGCCGCCCACGCGCCCCTGGAGCGGGTGGTCGCCCGGGTCCGCGGACCCGGCCTGCTGGTGGTGGTGAGCCCGACCTTCAAGGGTTCCTACACCGGCCTGCTGAAGCTCTTCCTCGACATGCTCCCCCGCGAGGGACTGCGTCCGGGCACGGTCGCGGTGCCGGTGATGACCGCCGGCTGGGCGCAGCACCGCTTCGTCTGCGACGCACAGCTACGCCCGTTGCTGGTGGAGCTGGGTGCCGTGGTGCCGGTCCGCGGCCTGGCGGTGCTCGAGGAGGAGTTCGGCGACCTCGACGCGGCGGTCGCCGGATGGACCACGGCCGCGGTGCCGGTGCTCGCCGCCGTACTGCGCAGTTGCCAGCCCCCGTCTGTGGGACCGCACCGACCCGCGGAACCCGTTCCCGTCCATCAACCCGCACAGCTCCGGTGAGCCGGGCGATCCGGAAGGAAGTAGCGA
Source organism: Micromonospora sp. NPDC003816 (assembly GCF_042874705.1). Classification (NCBI taxonomy): domain Bacteria; kingdom Bacillati; phylum Actinomycetota; class Actinomycetes; order Micromonosporales; family Micromonosporaceae; genus Micromonospora; species Micromonospora sp. NPDC003816. The sequence continues at coordinate 63,227 of NZ_JBIANP010000017.1, read as the reverse complement.
CCATGAGTGAGCAGACCCCGACGGTCGTGGGACCGAAGCAGTCCGACGAGCATATCCGCGCTCAGGTCCAGGCCATCGTGCTCGACCTGGCGCCCAACCCCGACGGCCTGCGTGGGGAGGAGACGGCCCTGGTCCAGGACCTCGGCTTCCACTCGCTGGCCCTGATGGAACTCGCCTTCGCCCTGGAGGACGAGTTCGACCTCGAACCGATCGACGAGAAGACGGCCCGGTCGATCACCTCGCTCGGTGCGGTGCAGGAGCACGTGCTGCGCCGGATCGCCGAGCGTGACGCCGGGGCCTGACCCTCGGACGACGAGAACGGCCGGCCACCCCGATGGGTGGCCGGCCGTTCTCGTCGTCCGACCCGCCGCACACGACGCCGGCGGGCTCAGCCGATCAGCCGGTACAGCCGGTGGAAGCGGTCGTCGATGGGCAACTGGGTGACCGCCACGAAGCCGGCCTCGGCCGCGAGGTCCCGGACCGCGTCCGGGCGCAGTACCGTGCCGGTGCCGGCGGAGGGCTGCTGACTGCGGCTCGCCGGCAGGCAGTGCAGCACGCTGGTGGCGTACTGGAAGCGTTCGATCTCGTCGGCCGGTGCGGCGAACCGCTCCGCCACCCGGGCGTCGAGCACCAGCACGCTGCCGCCGTCGGCACACAGCCGCCGGCAGGCCCGCAGCACCTCCACCGGGCGCGCGATCTCGTGCAGCGCGTCGAAGAGGCAGACCAGGTCGTACGTGCCGGCCAGGTCGGGGTCGGCGGCGTCCCGGGCGGCGAAGGAGACCCGGTCGCTCAACCCGGCATCCGCCGCGTGCCCGGTGGCGTCCGCGATCACCTCGGGGTCGATGTCGTACCCGTCCACGGTGATCCCGGGGAAGGACCGGGCCAACCCGATGCCCGCCCAGCCCGCACCGCAGGCCACGTCCGCGACCCGGGCCGGCGTGCCGACCAGTCGGGTGTGGATGTCCGGAGCGTGCCGGCGCAGCCAGCCGGCCATCTGGTGGGTGAACATCGCGCGGTTCGCCCCGGCGTGGCCCTCCCGCCAGTCGACGCCGTAGACCGCGTCGGCCACACCGGCACCGCTGCGGTACGCGTCGAGCAGCGCCGGCAGCGCCGCCGCCACACCGCCCAGCGGCAGCACGGCAAGCGCCGACATGGACAGCGGGCTGTCCGAGACGGTCAGCACCTCGGCGTGCGCGGCGGGCAGCGTGAACACCCGCTCGTCGGCCGGGGCCGACGCGTCGTCGACGGTCAGCACCCCGGCGACCGCCTGCTGTTCCAGCCACTCGCGGGCGTACCTCGGGTCGACCCCGACGCGCGCGGCGATCTCCCCCACCGTACCGGGGCCCTTCGCCGCGAGGTCGTCGTAGAGCCCGAGTCGGACACCGAGGTACGTGGCGAGCAGTTCCTGGGTGGCCAGCAGCGAGGTCCACATCCGGACCGCGAAGACCCGGGCCTGCGGGTCGATGGGAGTCGTCATCGGTATCCCCTCCGGCGACACACGTGTGTGTTGTTTTCTCGGCACACTCTATCCACGCGGGCGCGCCATGGACAGCACCCGGCGACGAGAGATAGCGTCCGAACACGACACACCGAACACAGGAGGGGGCCGACGTGAACCCAACGCTGTCCCGGGTACGCGAGCTGGCGTCCCGCGTGGCGAAGCACGCCGAGGAGATCGAGCAGCGACGCGGCCTCCCCGACGACCTCGTGGACGACCTCCGCGCGGCCGGCTGCTTCCGGATGTTCGCCCCCGCCAGTCACGGCGGCGACCAGCTCGACCTGTCCGACGTGCTCGCCGTGCTGGAGGAACTCGCCCGCGCCGACGCGGCCACCTCGTGGACGGTGGGCCAGGTGGCCCTGTCGCACCTGATCGTGCGGTGCGGTCCGGCCGCCGCGCTCGACGAGGTCTTCGCCGACGGCGCGGACACCCTGGTCGCGGGGGCCGTGGCGCCCAAGGGCCGGGCCCGCACCGGCGACGACGGGTGGCGGGTGACCGGCCGTTGGCCCTTCGTCACCGGGTGCCCCCGGGCCGCCTGGTTCTATCTGAACTGCGTGCTGGTCTCCGGGCGCAGTGTGCCGGTCGGCCCGGACGGCGCACCGGCCACCCGCATCCTGTTCGTGCCGGCCCGGGACGTCCGGGTCCTCGACACCTGGCAGGTGCTGGGGCTGCGCGGCACCGCCAGCCACGACGTGACGGTCGACGACGCGCGGGTGCCGGAGCATCTCGCGGTCTCCCCGCAGGACGGTGACGCCGCACACCGCATCGCGCAGTCCAGCCTGATCATCGGCGCGGTGGCGGTCGGTCTGGCCGACGGCGCGCTGACCGACCTGGTGCGTCTGGCCGCCGACGGCAAACGTCCGGCGTTGAGCGCGCGGCGGCTCGCCGACTCCCCGGTCTTCCTCGACCGGCTGGGCGAGGCGCAGACCATGCACCGGGCGGCCCGGGCGCTGCTGTACGCGGAGGCGGCCGAGGCGACGGCGGCACCCGAGGGCGGGTCACCCGGTGGCCGGGCCCGGCTGCGCGCGGCGGCGGCGCAGGTGACCAGCCTCTGCGCGCAGGTCGTCGACGCCGCGTACACGCTGGCCGGTGGTACGGCGGTGTACGACACCTCGCCCCTGCAACGGCGGATGCGGGACATGCGTACCGCCACCCAGCACTTCGTGGCGGGCCGCGACTCGTACGCCACGGTGGGCGCGCTCGTGGTGGACGAGGAGACGTCCACCGGGCCGCTCTGACCCGAGTCGTCACGGGGCCGGCCGTGGACCGGCGCCGTGGAGAGCACATCGTCTGTGGAGGTTCCAATGAGTGAGTTGTTCTCGGTCGCCGGCAAGACGGCACTGGTCACGGGCGGCACGCAGGGCATCGGCCGGATGATCGCGGAGGGCTTCGTCGCCGCCGGTGCGCGCGTCTACCTGACCGCCCGGACGAAGTCCGACTGCGAGGACGTGGCCCAGGAACTCTCGGCCGGTGGCGGGACGTGCGTGGCGATCCCCGCCGACCTCTCCGAGGAGTCCGAGTGCGTCCGGCTGGCGCGGGAGATCGCCGAGCGGGAGTCCGGGCTGCACATCCTGGTGAACAACGCCGGCACCGCCTGGACCGCGCCGGTGGAGCAGTTCCCCGCCAACGCCTGGGACAGCGTGCTCGACCTGGGTCTGAAGGCGCCGCTGTTCCTGGTGCGGGAACTGGCCGGACTGCTGCGGGCGGCCGGCACCGCCGAGGACCCGGCGCGCATCGTCAACATCGGCAGCGCCGACGCCCAGCGGGTGCCGGAGATGCCGACCTATTCGGCCGCCGCCGCCAAGGCGGCGATCCACCACATCACCCGGATGCTGGCCCACGACTTCGCGCCGACGGTGACCGCGAACGTGATCGCACCGGGCAGCTTCCCGTCCCGGATGATGGCCGGTGTGCTGGAGGCGATGGGCGAGGAGATCGCCGCAGTGACGCCGTTGCAGCGCATCGGGCGGCCGGACGACATCGTCGGCACCGCCATCTACCTGTGCAGCCGCGCCGGATCGTACGTGACCGGTGCGGTGGTCACGGTCGACGGCGGGCTCTCCACGGCCCGGACCGGCTTCGTGCCGGGCCGGTTCCTCACCGACGAGGGGTGACCCGCCCCCGACCCGCGCGAGGGCCGGGCACCCGATCGGGTACCCGGCCCTCGTGCCGTGCGGTCAGTCCTTCGGCGTGGGCGGTACGTGCAGGCCGAAGGCGAGTCCCTGGTTGTCCCGGCACTCGGCGAACGCACCCCACTCCTCGGTGGCCGGACGCATCGGCTCCACCTCGCCACCGAGTTCCTGCACCCGCTTGATGGCGGCGTCGATGTCGTCCACCCGGAAGTAGAGGTAGTGCTGCGGCGGCCCGGGATCGCGGTGGAAGCCGCCCGGCACCGCCCCTTCCCCGGTGTCGATCGACCCACCGTGTTCCTGCGCCTGCACCTTCCAGCCGAACAACTCGGCGTAGAAGCTGCTGGCCACCGCGACGTCCGGCACCCCGAACTCGAAGTACGACAGCTGTCCTGACACGACCGGCCTCCTCGGTCCAACCATCCGGTACACCACCCGACCGTCCGGACGGGGGGCTATCTAACGCAACAAACTACACTAGGATTCGACCCAACATACTCCGCTGACCGTCGCCATCGGATGGCGCGCCGAGCCGGAAGAGGTGTCACCACGTGCCCGTCACCGCCGCTCCGACCGAACTGATCCCGGACACCGCCGCCCTGATCGGCGCCACCCGCACGGCCACCACCACCGGCGGCGTGCACGAGCACGTCTACGCCGCCGACGGACGCGTGACCGCAGCCGTGCCGCTGGGCGGCGCCGCCGAGATGGACGCGGCGGTCCGTGCCGCCGGGGAGGCCCTCGACGGCTGGCGGGCCACCCCCGGCAACGTACGCCGGGATCTGCTGCTCGCCCTGGCCGACCTGGTCGAGCGGCACGCCACCGAGCTGGGCGGGTTACAGACGCTGGAGAACGGCTGCCCCCGGCAGTTCGCCTCGGTGATGCCCCGGGTCGCCGTGGACCACCTGCGGTACAACGCCGGATGGGCGGACAAGGTCGGCGGCGAGGTCGTCCCGACGTGGCCGATCCGGGCCGTCGACTACACGCTGGACGAGCCGTACGGCGTGGTGGCCCTGATCATCCCCTGGAACGGCCCGCTGGTGTCGGTCGCGCAGATGCTCGGCCCGGCGCTCGCGGCCGGCAACACGATCGTGCTCAAGCCCTCCGAGCTGGCGCCGTTCACCGCGCTGCGCATCGGTGAGCTGGCTCTGGAGGCGGGCTTCCCGCCCGGCGTGCTCAACGTGGTGCCCGGCGGGGCAGCCGGCGGCGAGGCGCTGGTCCGCCACCCGGGCGTGGACAAGGTGCACTTCACCGGCGGCGGCGCCACCGCCCGGCGGATCCTCGCCACCGCCGCCGAGCGGCTCCTGCCGGTGGGCCTGGAACTGGGCGGCAAGTCGGCCCACGTCATCTTCGCCGACGCCGACGTGCGGATGGCGGCCCGGCTGGCGATGAGCGGCGTCGTCGCGCTCAGCGGCCAGGGCTGCGCCAACGGCACCCGGGTGCTGGTGCACTCGTCCGTCTACGACGAGGTGCTGCGGACCGTCGCCGCCCGGCTGGCCCGGGTGCCGCTCGGCGATCCCGCCGAGGACCGCACGATGATGGGCCCGGTCGTCAGCGAGCAGGCGTGCCACCGGATCCTGGGTGTGGTGGAGCGGGCCCGGGACAAGGGCCAGGGGCGGCTGGTGACCGGCGGCGAGCGCCTCGGCGGCGACCTCGGCGACGGGTACTTCATCGCGCCGACGGTGTTCGGGGAGGTCGACCCGGACAGCGAACTGGCGCAGGAGGAGATCTTCGGGCCGGTGCTGGCGTTCACCTCCTTCGACACCGAGGAGGAGGCGATCCGGCTGGCCAACGGCACCCGCTACGGACTCGGGGCGTACCTGCACACCACCGACCTGCGCACGGCGCACCGGGTGAGCCGCGCGGTGGCGGCGGGCAGTGTCTGGGTCAACGGGGTGCCCGGGGTGCTGCCCTCGGCCCCGTTCGGCGGGATGCGGCAGAGCGGCTGGGGTCGCATCGGCGGCGAGGCCGGCGTCCGGGAGTTCCTGCGGCCGAAGAACGTCTGGATCGCCGCCTGAGGCTGTCCCGGACCACCCGGAGAGCGTCACCCGCCTGACGGGCGGCCGACGGCCGCCCGTCAGGCGACTACAGCCGCCAGGAGCGGGTCGCCTCCTGCTCGGCCCACATCCGCGCGTACCGCCCGTCGCGGGCCAGGAGTTCGTCGTGCCGTCCCACCTCGACGACCTCGCCGGCGTCGAGGACCACGATCCGGTCGGCGTGCCGCACCGTGCCGAGCCGGTGCGCGACCACCAGCACCGTCCGGTCCCGGATCAGGCCGGACAGGGCCTGCTGGACGTGGCGCTCGTTGGTGGCGTCCATCGCGGCGGTCGGCTCGTCCAGCAGCACGATGGGCGCGTCCTTGAGGATGGCGCGGGCCAGCGACAACCGCTGCCGTTCACCACCGGACAGCGTGGCACCGCCCTCACCGACCAGGGTGTCCGCGCCCTGCGGCAGCCGCGCCACGATCTCGTCCACCCGGGCCTGCGCGGCGGCACGGTCCACCTCGTCGTCGTCGGCCTCCGGTCGGCCGAACCGGATGTTGTCCCGCACCGACTCGCTGAACAGGTAGCTGTCCTGGAAGACGACGGTCACCGCGTCGAAGAGGGTCCCGCTGTCCAGTTCCCGGATGTCCACCCCGCCGATCCGGATCGCCCCGGAGTCCGGCGCGAAGAACTGGGCCAGCAGGTGCAGGCAGGTGGTCTTGCCGGCGCCGCTGCTGCCGACCAGCGCGGTCACCGTGCCGGCGGTGGCCTCGAAGCTGACCGACCGCAGCGCCGGCCGGGCCGCCCCCGGATAGGTGTAGGAGACGCGGTCGAACTCGACGTCGTGGCCCTGCGGCACCGGTCCGGCAAGGACCTCCGCCGGCACCGGCTCGGCCAGCAGCGCGCCGAGCCGGTCCACGGCCGCCTCACCGACCCGTAGGCTCTCGGTCTGCTCACCCATCGCCCGCAACGGCCCGTGGATGCGCAGCGACAGCACCGCGAACACCAGGAAGGTGGCCGGTGCCAGGTCGCCGCCGATCAGCAGGAAGGCACCGGCCAGCAGGACCACCGGCAGCCCCAGCTCGATCACCGTCAGGAAGAGCACCAGCGGCACGACCAGCTTGTTGACCAGCCCGATACTCGCCTCCCGGTGCCGCACCAGGGCCTGTGCGAGACGGCTGGAGCGCTCACCCGTGGCACCGTGCGCGCGGGCCACCGCGATGCCCGAGACGTACTCCTGGAAGCGGGCCGCGGCCTGGCCGCTGGCCTGGGCGCGTTCGGCCGCGAGCCGGGCGAAGGTCCGCTGCGACCAGGCGTAGACCAGCATCGCCAGCGGAATGGTGGCCAGCGCGGCCAGGCCCATCCGCCAGTCCTCGACCAGCAGGCCCACCGCGATCACCAGCGGCAGCAGGGCCGCGCCGATGATGGTGGGTACGGCGCCGAAGACCACCGGCTCCAGTTCGCTGAGATGGTGCGTGACCAGTGCGGTGAGGTCGCCGGTCTGCCGCTTGGTGTGGTAGCCGAGCGGTAGCCGGCGCAGGTGCTCCAGCGCCCGCAGGCGCAGCTCGCCGAGGAGTTCAAAGGAGGCCACCCAGCTCTGTCGCTGCGCGAGCAGGTCGAAGCCGAACTGGCCGACGGTCGCCGCCACCACGGCGACGCTCCACCAGAGCACCTCGCGTTGGCTGATCGGCGGCCCGCCGAGGTTGGCCTCGCGGAGTCGTTGCAGCACCACGACGAGCAGCCAGATCGGCACCGCGATGCAGACCGCCGCCGCCATCCGGGCGGCGATCCCCCACAGTTGCTGGCGACGCAGCCGGGGGTCGGACAGCTCCCACAGCCGGCGGATGAGGGCCACGGTGCGTCCGGCCACCGTGCCGACGGGCCGTGCGTCCGGTCGGCCGTCGGGAGGTGAGGTCAGGGTGCTCATCCGCGCGCTCCGCTCCGCTCGTCGCTGGCGCCGAGACTCCATCGGGCGCTGGTGGTGGCGTCGGCCCAGAGCCGCGCGTACGTGCCGTCGGCGGCCACCAGGTCGTCGTGGCGGCCGGTCTCGGCCACCCGGCCGTCGGTCAGCACCACGATCCGGTCGGCGTCGCGGATGGTGCTGAGCCGGTGCGCGATGACCAGCAGGGTGCGTCCGGTGGCGAGGTTCGCCACCGCCTGCTGGATGGCGATCTCGTTCTCCGGGTCGGTGGAGGCGGTCGCCTCGTCCAGCACGACCACCGGCGCGTCCTTGAGCAGGGCGCGGGCGATCGAGATGCGTTGCCGCTCGCCGCCGGAGAGGGTGGCGCCGCGCTCACCGACCACCGTGTCGTAGCCCTGCGGCAGGGAGAGGATGAAGTCGTGGCAGCGCGCCGCCCGGGCGGCCCGGTGCACGGTCTCGTCGTCGAGGTCGGGGCGTCCCAGGGTCAGGTTGGCCCGGACCGTGTCGTGGAACAGGAACGGGTCCTGGAAGACCACCGCGACCGTGTCCATGAGCTGGTCGACGGCCATGTCCCGGACGTCGACACCGCCCACCCGGACGCTGCCGGCGTCCACGTCGAAGAACCGGGAGACGAGGCGGGCGACGGTGCTCTTGCCCGAGCCGCTGGGGCCCACGACGGCGGTGACCCGGCCCGCCTCGGCGTGGATGCTCACCCTGTCGAGCGCCAGCCGGTCGGGGGTGTAGCCGAACGAGACGTCCGTCAGCTCGACCGAGGTCGGGCCGAGCGGCACCCGGTGGCCGGTGTCCGGCAGCGCCGGGCTGTTCAGCAGGGCGGCGATCTCGTCGGCGCCGAACCGCACCTGGCGCAACTGGGAGCTGTAGCCGGTGAGTTTGGTCAGCGGCGCGGTGTACCCGAGGGCGAGCAGCAGGAACAGCAGCAGGGTGGGCAGGTCGACCGCGCCGTCGCGGTAGAGCCAGAGCCCGACCGGCACGACGACGGCCACGTTGGCCGCCATCACCGTGAAGTACGCGGCCCCGCCGGGCAGGAAGGCCAGCCCCCAGCGGGTCTCCGAGTCGACGTACCGGCGGACCGCGTCGGTGGCCCGGGCCACCGTGTCGGTCTGCCGGTTGAACACCTTGACGGCCTTGATGCCGTGGAGGAACTCGGTGACCGCCTGGTTCATGGCCATCCCGGCGCCGTGCCACTGCGCCACCCACGCGCCCGAGCCCCGGGTGGCGTGCCGCATCGCCAGCATGGCCAGCGGGACGACCGCCACCGCCGCGAGCGCCAGCCGCCAGTCGATGACGAAGAGCCAGACGGTGGTGGCCGCGACCACGGTGATCGCGGCGACCGCGTCGGGCAGCATGTGCGCGACGAAGACCTCGACGCGTTCGACGTCCTCCATGGCGAGTTTGCCGACCCCGCCGCTGCCGCGCCGGGTCACCTCGCCCAACGGCAGCACCGAGACGCGTTCGGCGATGCGCTGGCGTAGCCGGTGCAGCAGCCAGTACGCGCAGACGTGGCTGATCGCCAGGGCCCCGCCCATCAGCCCGGTGCCGGCCACGATGGCGACCAGCGCGACCACGGCGTACCGGATCAGGGAACCGCCGTCGGGGTCCGCCTCGGTGACCAGCTCGACCGCGACCCGGTAGGCCATCAGGTAGGGCACGAGTTGGCACGCCACCGCCGCGACGGCGAGCAGCACGGCCGAGGCGAGTCGGCCCCGTTGCGCCCGGACCAGTGATCGGAGCAGTTCCCGGCCGCCACCACCGGCGTCCGTGTCGGTACCGGCGGCCATCGCCCACCCCGTCTCGTCGGCGGTCGTCGGTCCCTTGAGGACCTCCCGAGCGGTGTAATGGTAGTCGTTATCGATCTCGCGAGACAGCTTCCCCGCCCGTAAATGTCGCCGACGGTGGGCCGACCGACCGCTCAGGGTGATCGACACCTGTCCGAACGGACCACCTCGGACACCGCCTCGACCTTGCGGCAAAGGTTCTCCCGCGCCGATTGAACCGATACACCGCCGCCGGCCGTACGTCTTGGGCGAAGGGAGTGGCCCATGAAGCGCATGACCCCGTTGCTCACCCTCCTCTCGGGGGCGGTGACGGCCGCCGTGCTGTTCACGATGAGTGCGCAGGCATCCCCGCCGGGAACCCAGCCCGCCGCCGGGAACGGACCGCCGGCCGCCGCGCCGGCACCGTCGCCCGGGATCGAGGACGACGTCGAGGCAGACGTCGACGGCGATGTGGACGACCCCGCCGAGCCGGAGGTGGACCCGGACGCCCCCGACGGCACCGACGGCGCACGACCGGGCGTCACCTCGCCACCGACCGACCGGGACCCGTCGTCGGCCGGCACCGAGGTCAACTCGGTGGAGCAGAACTGGATCGGCCAGCTCGAGAACGGCGCCACCATCGCGATCACCGTCAAGAACGGCAAGGCGGAGGCGTACGTCTGCGACGGTCGCGAGATGGAGGTGTGGCTCTCCGGCACGGTCCGCGACGGCAAGATCGAACTCACCGGCAAGGACGCCAAGCTCACCGGCGTGATCCGGGGCGACGTCGCCAGCGGCGAGATGGTCGTCGGCGTACGCCGGTGGAAGTTCACCGCCCGTCCCGAGGAGAAGACCGACGACGCTCCGGTGGTCAAGTCCGGCTCCGGCACCGCCCCGGCGATCTACCGGGCCACCGAGGAGATCCGCGCGGCCGGCATCGACGGCGGCTGGATCATGCTGCCGGACGGCACCCAGATCGGCATCGTCACCTGGAACGGCAGGCCCATCCCGGCACCGCCGCTGGACCCGGCCTTCTTCACCACCAAGGTCAACGGAGTCACCATCACCGCCGCACCGGTCGTCCCCGGAGCACGGTGATGTCCCAGCACCGCCACAGCAGCGTCCGGACGGTGCCCCGCCGCCCCCGGGAGCCCTCGATGGAGGTGATGCGCGACCTCGACGGCCCGCCGCCGCCGAGCGCGCCGAGGCCACGGCCGTCGATGGTGGTCCCGCTGCTGGTCGGGGCGGGGGTCGCGGTGGCGTTGGGGGTGTACGGCCGCACCCACACCCCGACCGGCATCGCGGTCAACGTGGCGGGGTTCTCCTCGCCGCTGACGGTGAAGGTGTGGCTGGGCACCGGCGCGGCCTTCTTCGCCGTCGTCCAACTGCTCTCGGCGCTGTCCATGTGGGGCCGGCTCGGCGGGTTCTCCCCGTCCTGGGCCGGCACCGCGCACCGCTGGTCGGGACGGATCGCCTTCCTGCTCACCGTCCCGGTCGCGGTGCACTGCCTGTACGCGCTCGGCTTCGCCGACTTCGACACCCGGGTGCTGATGCACTCCCTGCTGGGCTGCTTCTTCTTCGGCGCGTTCGCCACCAAGATGCTGACCCTGCCCAAGCGCGGACTCGCCGGCTGGGTGCTGCCGGTGGTCGGCGGGGTGGTGTTCGTGGCGCTGATCGGCATCTTCCTGACCTCGTCGGTCTGGTACTTCACCACGTTCGGTTTCCAGCTCTGACGGAAAGGCACCTCGGATGAACCACGAGCAGGCCGGCTGCTGCCGGTCGCGGCGGGCGATGCTGGCCGGCACCGGCGCGGCGGGCGTGGCCGCGCTGACCGGCTGCGCCACCTACGGCCAGCCGACGTCGGCTCCCCCGCCACCGCCGCCCGCCGCGAACCCCAGCGCCGACCCGTCCGCGTCGGGCGCGCCGGACGCCGGTGGTGGCCCGCCGGCCCTGGCCACCCTGGCCGACATCCCGGTCGGTGGTGGACAGATCTACGCCGACGCCGGGGTGGTGATCACCCAGCCGACGCCGGGGACCATCAAGGCGTACTCGTCGACCTGCACCCACCAGGGCTGCACGGTCACCGCGGTGACCAACGGCACCATCGTCTGCGCCTGCCACAACAGCGTGTTCGACATCGCCGACGGTACGGTGCGCAGCGGCCCGGCGGGGTCCCCGCTGCCCGCCGCGAACGTCTCCGTCGACGGGGACGCCATCCGGCTCGCCTGACCCGGACACGTCCCAGCGGCGCCGACACCAGGACGCGGCCCACCCAGGCCCGGGCCGCGCGGGGCCGTCCGGGGTGGCGTCGCGACACCGGACGGCCCCTGCCTCACCCGGGGGCGGGTGGGGCAGGGGTCCCGGAGCCTCGGCGGGCTCAGACCGCGAGCGCCTGGCGTACGGTCCGCTCCGCGCTCGCCCCGCCGTCGCCGGCCGAGGTGACCCGCCCCGACTCCAGGACGTGGTAGCGGTCGGCCACCCGCAGCGCGAAGCCGAGGTGCTGCTCGACCAGGAGCACGCTGAACCCGCGCTGCGCGATCAGCGCCACGATCCGCTCCTGGATCTCGGTCACCACCGACGGCTGGATGCCCTCGGTCGGCTCGTCGAGCATCAGCAGTCGGGGCCGGGTGATCAGGGCACGGGCGATGGCCAACTGCTGGCGCTGGCCACCGGAGAGCAGCCCGGCCCGGCGACGCAGCAGCCCGCGCAGCGCGGGGAACAGGTCCAGCACCTCGTCGGTGGCAGCCGCGCCGTCACGCCGACCGTCGGCGACCAGACGCAGGTTCTCCGCCGCCGTCAGGTGCGGGAAGCACTGCTGGCCCTGCGGCACGTAGGCGACACCTCGGGCGACCCGCTCGTGCGGGGCCAGCCGGGTGATGTCCACCCCGTCCAGCTCGACCCGACCGGCACTGGGACGCAGCAGGCCGGCGGCGACCCGCAGCAGGGTCGACTTGCCGGCGCCGTTGTGCCCGAGGACCGCCGACACCCCGTCGTCGGGCACCTCGACGTCGACGCCGTGCAGCACCCGGCTGCGCCCGTAGCCGGCGTGCACGCCGCGCAGACTGAGCATCATGCCTCCGTAGCCGTCGGGGCCGACCCGGCGTCGACCGGGTGACCGAGATAGACCTCCTGCACGCGCGGGTCGGCCTGCACCTGCGCCACGGTGCCCTCGCTGAGCACCCGACCGGCGTGCAGCACGGTGACCGTCCGCGCGAAGCGGCGCAGGAAGTCCATGTCGTGCTCGATCACCACCACCGTGCGGTCCTGGGCGACCTTCTCCAACAGGCGGCCGGTGGCGTCGCGTTCCTCGTGACTCATGCCGGCCACCGGTTCGTCGAGCAGCAGCAGGCGGGCGTCCTGGACGAGCAGCATGCCGATCTCCAGCCACTGCTTCTGCCCGTGCGCGAGGGTGCCGGCGAGCTGCTCGGCCCGGTCGGCCAGGCCGATCACGTCGAGCGCCTCGGCCACCTCGTCGGGCACCCCGTGCCGGCGGCGCAGCAGCGTCGCCCAGCTCCGGCGGGCCCCGGCCGCGATGTCGAGGTTCTGCACCACGGTCAGTTCCTCGAACACCGTCGAGGTCTGGAACGTCCGACCGACGCCGAGGCGACTGATCCGGTGCACCGGACGACCGAGCAGTTCCCGGTCGCCGAAGCGGACCGAGCCGGTGGCCCGGACCAGCCCGGTGACGGCGTCGACCAGGGTGGTCTTGCCGGCACCGTTGGGTCCGATGAGGAACCGGATGTCGCCGGGCGCGACGTCCAGGCTGACGCCGTCCACGGCGGTGAAACCGTCGAAGCTCACCCGCAGGTCACGCACGTAGAGCCCGTATAGCTGCTCGCTCACGATGCCGCCTCCACCTTGCGCCGCCGTAGTCGCCCGAACGGACCGGGCCGCGGCCCGCCATCGGCGGGTGGGTCGGAGCGGCGGCGCACCAGGCCGACCAGCGACGCCAGACCGCCGGGCAGGAAGGCCACCACCACCACGAACAACAGGCCCTGGAGGTACGTCCAGGTGCCCGGGAACCGCTCCGACAGGGCGGTCCGGGCCCATGCCACCGCGACCGCGCCGAGGACCGGCCCGAGCAGGGTGGCGCGACCGCCGATGGCGACACCGATGACGAACTCGATGGAGGGCACGATGCCGATCAGCGCCGGTGAGATGATGCCGACCGCCGGGACGAACAGTGCCCCGGCCAGCCCGGCCATCCCCGCAGCCACCACGTACGCGACCAGTTTGACGGTGGCCGGGTCGTAGCCGAGGAAACGGACCCGTTCCTCGCCGTCGCGGACCGCGACGAGCAGTTCGCCGTAGCGGCTCTGCATCAGGTGCCGGGTCAGGGCCAGCAACGCCAACAGGGTACCGGCGATGATGAAGTAGACCATCCGCTGGTTGACCGGGTCGTCCAGGTCGTAGCCGAAGAAGCCCTGGATGTCGGTGAGGCCGTTGGTGCCGCCGGTGGTGCCCTGCTGGCCGATCAGCAGGATCACCATGGCGGCGGCGAGGGCCTGGCTGAGGATGGCGAAGTAGGCGCCCCGGACCCGGCGGCGGAACACCAGCGACCCGAGGACGAAGGCGACCGCCATCGGCAGCAGCACCGTGGCGGGCAGGGCGAACCACGGGCTGGCGAACGGGCGCCACCACAGCGGCAACTCGTCGAGTTGCCCGTACAGCATCATGAAGTCGGGCATGTTGCCCGGACCCGCGTCGGCGAGCTTGAGGTGCATGGCCATCGCGTAGCCGCCGAGGCCGAAGAAGACGCCCTGGCCGAGGGCGAGCATGCCGCCGCGTCCCCAGGCCAGGCCGATGCCGACCGCGACCATCGCCACGCAGAGGTACTTGGCCAGCAGGGACAGCCGGAAGTCGGAGAGCAGCAGCGGGGCGACGGCGAAGAGCAGGGCCGCGCCGAACGCGAACCCGGCGGCGGCCCGGAACCGGTGCCGGGACGGGCCGGCGGCCGGGGTGGCCGGCGGGGGCGCGGGTGCGGCGTCGGTGACGGGATCTCTGGCGACGGTGGTCATGCCAAACTCCTGGTACGCAGGGTGAACATGCCCTGGGGTCGCCACTGGAGGAACGCGACGATGGCGACGAACACCATCACCTTGGCGACGCTGAGGGTGGTCAGGTACTCGCCGGACGCCTGGAGCACACCCAGCGCGAAGGCGACGATCACGGTTCCCTTGAGCTGGCCGATGCCGCCGACCACGACGACCAGGAAGGCGTCGATGATCAGGTTGGTGCCCATGGTGGGACCGATCGGGCCGAGCAGGGTGAGCGCGACTCCGGCGATGCCGGCCAGGCCGGAGCCGATGAAGAAGGTCGTCCGGTCCACCCGGGCGGTGGCGATGCCGGAGACGGCGGCCAGGTCGCGGTTCTGCACCACGGCACGGATCCGCCGCCCCAGCGGGGTGAGGCGCAACGCGAGGGTCAGCGCGACCACCGCGCCACCGGCCAGGGCCAGGATGAACAGCCGGTTGTTGGCGACGGTGATCCCGCCGGGCAGGGCGATGTTCCCGGTGAGCAGTTCCGGGGCGCGGGTCTGCACGTTCGGGCTGCCGAAGACGTCCCGGGCGAGCTGTTGCAGGATCAGCGACACGCCCCAGGTGACCAGCAGCGTGTCCAGCGGCCGGGCGTAGAGGCGGCGGATCAGCAGGGCCTCCAGCAGGACGCCCATCGTGCCGGCCACCACGAAGGCCACCGGCAGCGCCACCAGCAGCGACCAGCCGGCCGCGGTGATCACCTGTTGCAGGACGTAGGTGGTGTAGGCGCCGGCCATGATGAACTCGCCGTGCGCCATGTTGATCACGCCCATCTGGCCGAACGTGAGCGCCAGACCCAACGCGATCAGCAGCAGCACCGCGCCGATGCTGACGCCGGTGAAGAGTTGACCGATGAGAACTGTCACGGTGGGTACTCCGAACTGCGGGTGGGGGTCGGCCCGGACGGGACTCCTCCCGTCCGGGCCGTGGGACCGGGGCGTCGGTCAGCTCAGGCCGCCGGCCCAGGGGTAGCTCTTCAGGTACGGGTCCGGGGTGATCGGCTGGCCGGAGTTCCAGACCTCGGCGATCAGCCCGTCCGCGCCGACCTTGCCGACGCGGGCCGTCTTGGCGATGTGCTGCGTCGCACCGTCCACGGTGACCAGACCCTCCGGCGCCTCGAAGGTGATGCCGTCGGCGGCCTCCCGGACCTTCTCCACGTCGAACGTGCCGGCCTTCTCCACCATCGCCTTCCACAGGTGGACCGAGACGTACGCGGCCTCCATGGGGTCACTGGTCGGCTTGTCCGCGCCGTACTTGGCCTTGTACGCGGCCACGAACTTCTCGTTCGCCGCACCCGGCGTGGTCTGGTAGTAGTTCCAGGCGGTGAGCTGGCCTTCCAGGTACTGGGTGCCGATGCTCTTGACCTCCTCCTCGGCGATGGAGACCGAGACCACCGGCATGGTGGCCGCCGTCAACCCGGCGGACTTGTACTCCTTGAAGAACGCCACGTTGCTGTCGCCGTTGAGGGTGTTGAAGACGGCGTCCGCGCCGGCGGACTTCACCTTGTTGGTGATGGTGCCGAACTCGGTGGACCCGAGCGGGGCGTAGTCCTCCCCCAGCACCGTCATTCCGTTGGCCTCGGCGTACGCCTTGATGATTTTGTTCGCGGTGCGCGGGAAGACGTAGTCGGAGCCGACCAGATAGAGCGACTTGGCACCCTGCGCCTTCAGATACTCCAGCCCGGGAACGATCTGCTGGTTCGTGGTGGCACCGGTGTAGAAGATGTACGGAGACTGTTCCAGTCCCTCGTACTGCACGGGGTAGAACAGCAGCGCCTTGTTCTTCTCGAACACCGGCTTGACGGCCTTGCGGCTGGCCGAGGTCCAGCATCCGAAGACGGCGGCCACGCGGTCCTCACGGATCAGTTTCTCGGCCTTCTCGGCGAACGTCGGCCAGTCCGAGGCGCCGTCCTCGCCGACCGGCTGGATCTTCTTGCCGAGCACGCCACCGGCGCTGTTGATCTCCTCGATCGCCAGCGTGATCGCGTCGCGGACGGTCACCTCGCTGATGGCCATGGTGCCGGAGAGGGAGTTGAGCAGGCCCACCTTGACGGTGTCGCCGGAGACGTCGGCGCTGACGCCGGCGGAGGTGTTCCCATCGGTGGTCTTGCTGCCGCACGCGGCCAGTGCGGCTGCGGCGACCAGGGTCATGGCACCCGCCAGGATGCGGCGGCCCCGGATCAGTGTCATCAATGCTCCCTGCTTCGCGCCTGGGCGTGGAGTCAGTGCCCGGGAACGTACGTCGGTCCCGGGTCGTAAAGTGCGGATCTGTGCGGTGCGGTGCGGTCCGTTGAGGTGCGTCGCGCTGCCTGGAACGACGGGTGGACGCCGACCCGGGCAGCGATTCGGATATCGGGCAGGGAAAGCTTCGATCCGCTTCATTGCGCGGATGTTTCCCGATCCTCAATAGACTGTTTCCGCTGACTGGCGCCGTTCACGGGAGCGGATACAGAAAATGCCGGAGCCCCGCCGCGAGGATCGACGGAATGGCACCGGCACAACAATATGAACCGCGACGACGGCAATTACCGATCATCGGCGGGTGGTTGGTCGCATCCCGACCGAGGGCCGGATACTTCACACAGGAAGTATCTTATGTGGCCGGCGCGCGACCCTGTCAAGGCACGGTCGGGTCACGCCACGGTCGGCCGGCTCAGAGTTCGGCGAGGACGGTGAAGTCCAGGCCGTCGGCCTCGGCCAGATAGATCCGCTGGCGTACGTGCCGACGACGCAACCGCAGCTCGCCGCGCGGCCCGTCGTACGACACCACGTCGGCGGACGCCTCCACCGCGCGGACGTCCAGCGTGCCGGCCTTGGCGATCAGGGCGGACAGCAGCATCACACCCTCGTAGCAGGACTCACCGAGGCTGCCCAGCGGCGGCGCCTCCAACCCGAACCGGCGGGCGAACTGACCGTGGAAGTCCAGATTCTCCGGCGTCACCAGCCCGGCGAAGAAGCCTGCCGTGCTGAACAGTCCCCGCGTGTTCGTCGCCCCGCTGGCCAACAGCATGTTCTCGTCCATCAGCGTGCTCAACCGCAGGCAGCGCTGGTCCAACCGGGACCGCGCGAAGGCCCGGTTGAACCGGACCGCGTCGGCACCGACCAGCAGCATCAGGACCGCGTCCGCGTCGCTGCGCTCGATACGTCGTAGCACCTCGACGAAGTCGTGCGTCTCCAACGGCAGGAAGTGGTGCCCGACCACCCGACCGCCGCTGTTCAGCGCGTACCGGTAGGCGGCACGGGTGGTCCGGCGCGGCCAGACGTAGTCGTTGCCCACCACGAACCAGCGACGGACCCCGAGGTCGGCGGCGAGCACCCGCATCGCCGGCCACAGCTGCGCGTCCGGCGTCTCGCTGGTCAGGAAGACCCCCTCGGTACGCTCGCCACCCTCGTACAGGGCGGTGTAGACGTACGGCACCCGGTGCGCGATGCGCGGCGCCACCGCCTGCCGGACCGACGAGATGTGCCAGCCGGTGACGCCCTGCACGGCGCCCGTCGACACCAACGCCTCCACCTCGGCGGCGACCTCGGCCGGTGGCGCACCGCCGTCGACCGGCACCAGCCGCAGCTCGCGGCCGAGCACCCCGCCGCGCTGGTTGACCTCCTCCATCGCGAGCTGGGCACACTGCTCGCAGCTCGGGCCGAACATGCCGGCCGGTCCGCGCATCGGGTACACCAGCGCGATGCTGACCACGCCCCGGTCGACGGTGAGCCAGGGCGCCCCGGCGGCGAGCCTCTCCCCCGCCTGCGGGCGCCCGTACCCCGGTGCCGGCGCGGACATGAACACATCGTGGCCGCAGCCGGGGATGATGACCAGACCTCCCCAGCAGACGGGACGTCTCGGTACGATGACTCGGCAACCGCCAGGCGGGAGTGCCATGTCAGACCTTCCCGGCTCCGCAGCCGACCTGCTTCCCCTGCTCACCCGCGCCGAGCGTCTGCTCGCCCGCCGGGTCGGTGGGGTGCTCGCCGTCGAGTCGCTCACCATCGAGGCGTGGCGGGTGCTCTGCCTGCTCGCCGACGGTCGGGGGCACCCGATGAGCGAGGTCGCCGCCGAGGCGTCCCTGCCCCCGGGCACCCTGACCAAGCTGGTCGACCAGCTCGTGGACCGCAACCTGGTGTTCCGGCGGGTCGACCCGTTCGACCGGCGACGCATCCGGGCGTACCTGACCGACCGGGGGCGACGCGAGCACGAGCGGATCGCCGCGCGGGTCCACACCGACCTGTCCGGGCTGACCGCCTCCGGTGACGCGGACCTGGCCGCGCACCTGGACGACCTGATCGGACGGCTGGAGCCGGACCGCCGCCCGGCCCCCACCCGGGTCTGACGCCGCCACCGGCCGGCGGGCGGGTCACCGTGGCCGGCCGGCCACGGTGCCGGGTGACGTCGGGTCAGCCGCCGTTGACCGGGCGGAACCGGTTGACGGAGTGCCGGGCTCGTGCCGCGCGGTTGGTGACCGGCCCGACGGCGTCGAACATCACCCGACCCAGGGTCGCGTGGGCGCGTACCGCCGGGTGGGTGCCGCCGTAGTTGTCCAGGTCGCCGAGGGAGTCGGCGAAGAAGGCGTAGGTCAGCGTCGGCGCGCCGGTCGCGTCGAACATGATGCCGGCCTCGTGCCGGGCCGCGCCGCTCTCGTCGTAGTCCGCGCCGTACTTGGTGGCCACCCGGCTGCGTTCCGCCGAGGACATGTCGCGACGGATCCCGTCGTGGTAGCCGTTCACCCAGCGCAGGATGCCCAGCAGGAAGTCGCACGACCGGGTCGACAGCAGGGTCTTGGTGGCCAGCCGCCACAGCAGGTCGTGGGTCTCGCGCGGGGTGGTGACGCCGAGGAAGAAGCGGTTCGGGTTGGCCACCGGCTCGACCCGGGTGTGCGTGAAGCCCTTGGCGGCGAGGATCTCGTTGATCTCCAGTGCCGGCACCACCCGCCCGCACATCCGCACCGACGTGTTGTCGGAGACGAGCAGCATGGCGGTGAGGAAGTTCGCCACGGTGATCTCGTCACCCCAGACGGTGTGCAGGAAGTAGATGCCGCTGCCACCGAGGATGATGTCGCCGGTCAGATCGAGCCGCTGGCCGAGCGCCAGCTCACCCCGGTCGATCTTGTCCATCACCGCCACCGCGACGGCCAGCTTCTGCACGCTGTACCCGTGCGTCACCCGGTCGACGTCGTCGGCCACCACGGTCCGCAGCGCACCGGAGTCGTCCACCATCGCCACGTGCGAACGCCACGCACCGCCCGCCCGCGCCTTCTGCTGCCGATAGGTACGCCGGATCAGCGCCTGCGCGGCATCGTGACCGGACGGTGCCGCACCGCCCGACGTACCGGGCGCGGCGGCAGCGCCGCCCGGTGTCGCCACCAGGGCCGCCGCAGCGGCCCCGATCCCGATCGCGGCCCGACGGCTCATCTGCTCGACCATTGCCACTCCTCTGGTCCGGCGTGCGACCGGCGGGATACCGGCACCGGACACACCCTGCCATACCCGCCCATCTATCGCCGCCCCCTCCTCCAGAGTGGAGCGGATCGGTCGCCGCGAGCCGGCGGGGCTCACCCGACTCGGACGGCCTCGTCGCCGTCGACCGGGAACGCCGTCGCCGTCGGGGTGAGGTACCACCGCAGGGTGTGCGCGTCCGGGGCGGTGGCGGTCCAGAGGGTGGCCGGGCCGCCGGCCAGTGGCAACCGGGCGACCGTGCCCATGACCGCCGGGGGTACGGACGGTGCGCACGGGTCGACCACGAGCAGCGAGCCGGTGGCGGGTGCGCCGCCGAGCACCGCCGGTCCGGCCCAGCCGGGTGTGTCCGGCCCGACCGCCAGCGACTGCCGCAGCAGGGGCCGGCCCCCGACGTCGACCCGGGTGACGACCTCGGCGTTGCCGGGTGCCTCCTGGTACCGACCGCAGATCAGTTCGTCCCGCCAGTGCAGGGTGCCGCCCTCGGCGACATCCACCTGGGCGTCGGCCACGTGCGCACAACCCGCCGCCGCGACCAGTTGCTCCGGCAGCCAGTGCAGCGTGGCGTCGGCGGCGACGGTCACCCGGACCAGCATCCGGGAGACCGCGCCGGGGCGGCCGGGCAGGGCGATCGAGGCGGCCACGGTGCGGACGCGGACCACCGCACCGGGGCCCACCTCGACGTCCAGCCGCAGGTCGTCGCCGGCGAGCGGACCGGCCGCACCGCCGACGACGTACACCGTGACGCCACCGTCCGACGCCGGCACCTGCCGCAGCAGCAGCGGGCTCTCGCCCCGCAGCTCGGCCAGCACGGTGCGGCCGTGCCGGTCGGCGCGGGCCAGCAGCCGGGCGGTGGCACGCATCAGGCCTGCCCGGCGGGTACCGGGTGGTCGGCGTGCGCGGTCGCGGCCCGGTGGTGGGCCAACTCGTGCCGGATCCACCCGGCGACCCGGGTGGCCAGCGGATCCTCGGTGATGGACTGGAACACCGTCGGCAGGCTGCCCCGGCGGGCCCGCGCGTCACGGTCCATCACCGACAGGTCGGCGCCGACCATCGGGGCCAGGTCCGTCTTGTTGATCACCAGGAGGTCGGCGGCGGTCACGCCGGGGCCACCCTTGCGCGGCACCTTGTCCCCGCCGGCCACGTCCACCACGAAGATCTGCCGGTCCACCAGACCTCGGCTGAAGGTGGCGGTCAGGTTGTCCCCGCCGCTCTCCACCAGCACGAGGTCCAGCGGGCCCAGCGCCTCGGCCAACTCGTCGACCGCGTCGAGGTTGGCACCGATGTCGTCACGGATGGCGGTGTGCGGGCAGCAGCCGGTCTCCACGGCCCGGATCCGGTCCGGGTCGAGTACCCCGGCCCGCTTGAGGAAGTCGGCGTCCTCGGTGGTGTAGATGTCGTTGGTCACCACCGCCAGCCGCAACTCGTCGGCGAAGGCCCGGCACAGCGCGGCGACCAGCGCCGTCTTGCCGGAGCCGACCGGACCGCCGATGCCGACCCGCAGCGCCCGCGACGCGGCGGGCAGCGGGGCGTGCGGGTCGACTCCGGGTTCCGGGTGGGTGTGGGGAACGGACTCGTCGTGCTCGGTCTCAGGACGCAAAGAGACGCACCTCCCAGGTGGCGT
Source organism: Micromonospora sp. NPDC003816 (assembly GCF_042874705.1). Lineage (NCBI taxonomy): Bacteria > Bacillati > Actinomycetota > Actinomycetes > Micromonosporales > Micromonosporaceae > Micromonospora > Micromonospora sp. NPDC003816. The sequence continues at coordinate 41,815 of NZ_JBIANP010000017.1, read as the reverse complement.
GGACTTCGGCATGGATGTCGGCGAGCGGAGCGGCGGCGGCCGGCAGCCGCTCCGGTGGTTCCTCGGCGGCCCGCGCCGCCCGCGCCGCGGTGGCGTCGCAGGCGACCGCGAGCCGCACCAGCAGGGCCTGCACCCGGTAGGGATCGAGGCCGAGCAGACGTACGGCGGCGCTTGCCGAACCGGTCACCGTCGCGTGGGCGGCGACCGTGGCGACCTGCGCCGGGTCCAGACCAGCTGCGGCGCCGACCAACCCCAGCACCAGCGGCTGGTGCGGGCCGGGCGGCCGGGCGGGCAGGTCGTCGAAGGTGTCACCGGGCCAGATCTCCCGCCCGGCCCGCAGCAGCGCCCGGCCCTGGCGACGGGACACCGCCCGTTGGGCCGGCGACGCGGTCCGGGCGTCCAGTTCGGCGTCGAGCCGCGCCAGCAGGTCCCGGCGTCCGGCCGACCGGGCGGCCCGACGGGACGCCGCCGCGAACGCCGCCGCGACCAGCCCGGCGGTGGCCAGCCGCCCGCGCAGGTACTCCCCCAACGTGGCCAGGTCGGTCACCCGCCCGGCCGCGACAGCCGCCTCCAGCCCCGACGAGTGGGCGTGCGCCCCCGCTGGGAACCGCCCGTCGGCAAGCAGCAGGAGCATGGTCGGCGCGCTCATCAGAACAGGAAGTAGCGCTGGGCCATCGGCAACTCGGTCACCGGGTCGGGTTCGACCACCTCGCCGTCGATGCGGACGGTGAAGGTGTCCGGGTCCACCTCGATGCGCGGCAGCGCACCGTTTTCCGGCAGGTCGGTCTTGCCGCGCTGCCGTACGTCGGCCACCGGCACCACCCGGCGACGCACGTCCAGGCGCAGCCCGGCGTCGAGCGCGGCGGGTGCCACGAACGCCAGGCTGGTGGCGGCGGCCGCCACGCCGTACGCGCCGAACATGGGGCGGGGCAGCATCGGCTGCGGCGTCGGGATCGAGGCGTTCGCGTCCCCCATCTGGGCGTACGCGATGAACCCGCCCTTGATCACCAGGTGCGGTCGGACGCCGAAGAACGCCGGTTCCCAGAGCACCAGGTCGGCGAGCTTGCCCGGCTCGACCGAGCCGATCTCGTGGTCGAGTCCGTTGGCCATGGCCGCGCAGATGGTGTACTTCGCCACGTAACGCCGGGCCCGGTGGTTGTCGGCGGCACCGTCACCGGGCAACGCCCCCACCCGCGCCTTCATCACGTGCGCGCTCTGCCAGGTCCGCAGCACGACCTCGCCGACCCGGCCCATCGCCTGCGAGTCGGAGCCGATGATCGAGATCGCGCCCAGGTCGTGCAGCAGGTCCTCGGCGGCCATCGTGGACGGTCGGATCCGGCTCTCGGCGAACGCCAGGTCCTCCGGCACCGCCGGGTTGAGGTGGTGGCAGACCATCAGCATGTCGAGGTGTTCGGCCAGCGTGTTGCGGGTGTACGGACGGGTCGGGTTGGTCGACGAGGGCAGCACGTTCGGTTCCCCGGCGACGGTGATGATGTCCGGCGCGTGCCCGCCCCCGGCCCCCTCGGTGTGGTACGAGTGGATCGCCCGGCCGCCGATCGCCCGCAGGGTGTCCGCGACGAACCCGGCCTCGTTGAGGGTGTCGGTGTGGATGGAGACCTGCACGCCCGAGGCGTCCGCCACCCGCAGGCACGCGTCGATCGCCGCCGGGGTGGTGCCCCAGTCCTCGTGCAGCTTGAAGCCGCCGGCACCGGCCCGCAGTTGTTCCCAGAGCGCCTCGGCGGAGACCGTGTTGCCCTTGCCGAGCAGCAGCACGTTGACCGGGAACGCGTCCAGCGCCTCGTGCATCCGGGCCAGGTGCCAGGCGTTCGGCGTGACGGTGGTGGCCCGGGTCCCCTCGGCCGGTCCGGTGCCGCCGCCCACCAGGGTGGTGACACCACCGGCCAGCGCCTCGGTGACGATCTGCGGGCAGATGAAGTGCACGTGGGTGTCGACCGCCCCGGCGGTGAGGATCCGGCCGTTGCCGGCGATCACCTCGGTCGCCGGTCCGATCACCAGCTCCGGGTGCACACCGTCCATGGTGTCCGGGTTGCCCGCCCGGCCCAGCGCGACGATCCGCCCGTCGCGGATCCCCACGTCCGCCTTGACCACGCCCCAGTGGTCGAGGACCACCGCGCCGGTGATGACGGTGTCCAGGGCCCCCTCGGCCCGGGTGGCCCGGGACTGCCCCATCGACTCGCGGATCACCTTGCCGCCGCCGAAGACCGCCTCGTCGCCGCCGGCACAGTGGTCGTGCTCGACCTCGATCAGCAGGTTCGTGTCGGCCAGCCGGATCCGGTCGCCCGTACTCGGCCCGTAGAGCGCCACGTAGCGCTCCCGCTCCACCATGCTCATGCCGTCGCTCCGCTCCGCTGCGCGCCGCCGTCGGGCACCGCCGTCGTCGGGGCCGGGTCCAGCGGGCCGGCGCACTCGCCGCGCAGGCCGGGGACGATCCGCGCGCCGCGCAGCGGCACCAGGTCCACGGTGCGGCTCACGCCCGGTTCGAACCGCACGGACGTGCCGGCCGGTACGGCGAGACGCTGCCCCCAGGCGGCGGACCGGTCGAAGTCCAGGGCCGGGTTGGCCTCGGCGAAGTGGTAGTGCGACCCGACCTGCACCGGCCGGTCACCGGTGTTCACCACGAGCAGCGTGGTCACCGGACGTCCGGCGTTGATCTCCACCGGCCGCGCCGCCGGCAGGATCTCCCCGGGGATCACGGGATCGGGTGGTGCACCGTCACCAGCTTGGTGCCGTCCGGGAACGTCGCCTCCACCTGCACCTCCCTCAGCAGCTCGGGGATGCCGTCCTGCACGTCGTCCCGGCTCAGGACGGTGCGGCCGGAGGCCATCAGGTCGACCACGGACGCCCCGTCGCGGGCACCTTCGAGGAGGAAGGCGGTGAGCACCGCGACGGCTTCCGGGTAGTTGAGACGCAGGCCGCGCTCGCGGCGGCGTCGGGCGACGTCCGCCGCCACGTGGACGAGCAGGCGGTCCTGCTCGTGAGGGGTGAGATACACGGGGTGCTCCCGGTGGGTTCCGCGCCCCGGACACCGTCGGCCCGGCGCCTCGACGCGCCGACCGCCGGTCGGGGTTCGCCCGCCGGTCCCGACCGCCACGTGCGCGGGGCCCGGGGTTTCCACCTCCCCGGTCCGCGTGACGGACCACCGGCGGTGTCGGGTCGGATGCGGACCGCACCGCCCACCGCTGAGCAGACCGTAAGGGATCACGCGGGCAGCGGGCAACACCCCGCGTGAGCGTGGTCATAACGGGTGGACGCTGCCCCGTCACGGGCTGCTAGCCTCGGCGGCAGGTCAAGAGCGTCAGCGTCAAGCCCCGGCTCGCTGGCCGGCAACCCTCGTCCGCGCAGGGGTGCCCCGGGTGAGGACCAGGCATCGGAGCGATCTCCGGTGCAAGCGTGGCCTGGTGTCCCAGGTCATCACGACCTCGAGGAGAGCCATGGCGTACCCCGATCGACCGGTTGCCTGCCGGCACCTGACCCGGCGTCGGCACGTCGACATGATGCGGGTGTGCAGCGCCGCGTGTAGCTGACCGCGTCGCCACCCGGCCGTCGACCCCACCCGGTCGGACGACCACCCCGTTCGTTCCCATCCTTCGCGGTCCGTCCCACGGCGGACCGTCGGTGTGGCACGTGCGTGCCCGCCGCCGCTCATCAGGAGACACCTGTGCGATTCCTTCCTGCCCTCACCCGGGCCGCCGCCGTCGGCGTCACCGCCGTGCTCGCCGCCGTCACCCTCACCGCCTGCGGCGCGGACGGTGACCCCGCCGAGAACCCGTACAACCTGCTCCAGCCGGGGGTGCTGCGGGCCGGCACGCTGACCGACGCACCGCCGAACGTGTACCTCAAGGACGGCGAGTTCACCGGGTTCGACAACGACCTGCTGGTCGCCGCCGCCGACAAGCTCGGGCTGCGGGTCGAGTTCGTCGGCACCGACTTCTCCGGTCTGCTCGCCCAGGTCAACAACCGCAAGTTCGACGTCGGCAGCTCCTCGATCACGATCACCGAGGCGCGGAAGAAGACGGTCGACTTCGGCAACGGCTACGACTTCGGATACTTCGGCCTCGACGTGCCCGCCGGTTCGACGCTGGCGAGCTTCGACGAGCTGTCGGGCAAGCGGGTGGTCGTCGTGCAGGGCACCGTCCAGGACGACTACGCCACCGGGCGTGGCCTCGACCCGGTGCGGGTGCCGGACTACAACGGCGCGATCAACCAGCTCAAGGCGGGCACCGCCGACGCCTGGATCGCCCCGGCCGAGATCGGCGAGAAGACCGCCGCCGACAGCGGCGGCAGGATCACGGTCGCGGCGAAGGAACTCAGCCCGGCACCCACCGCGTACGCGGTCGCCAAGGGCAACGACACGCTGCGCGAGGCGCTGAACCGGGCCCTGGACGAGGTCATCGCCGACGGCACCTGGACCCGCCTCCAGGAGCAGTACTACCCGGGCCGGCCGATCCCGGCCGACTTCACCCCGGGCAGCGGCGAGGTGTCGGCGCCGGCCGCCTCCTGAGGTAGGACGACGAGCGAGTAGGGCGGAGGTCGACCGTGGATCCGTTGCGCACCCTGTGGGAGACGTTCTTCGACTGGGAGTCGATGCGCGAGGCGCTGCCCGACATGATCACCGTCGGGTTGCCGAACACGCTGATCCTGGCGGTCACCGCCGCCCTGCTCGGCTCCGCCATGGGCATCGTGCTGGCCGTCGCGGGCATCTCGCGTACCCGCTGGTTGCGGTGGCCGGCCCGGGTCTACACCGACGTGTTCCGCGGTCTGCCGGCGGCGGCGACGATCCTGCTGATCGGGGTCGGTCTGGCGCCGTTGGGCATGCAGGTGTGGGGACCCAACCCGTACCCGCTGGGCATCCTGGCGCTGTCGCTGATCGCGTCGGCGTACATCGGGGAGATCTTCCGCTCCGGCATCCAGTCGGTGGAGGCCACCCAGGTGGAGGCCGCCCGCGCGCTCGGTTTCTCCTGGTGGGAGGCGATGCGGGTGGTGGTGATCCCGCAGGGTGTCCGGCGGGTCCTGCCGGCCTGGGTCAACCAGCTCATCGCACTGATCAAGGACTCCAGCCTGGTCTACTTCCTCGGTCTGCTGGCCAGCCAGCGGGAGCTGTTCCGGATCGGGCAGGACTACGCGGCCAACACCGGCAACCAGTCGGCGCTGCTGCTCGCCGGGCTCTTCTATCTGACCCTGACCGTGCCGCTGACGCACGTCGTCAACTGGATCGACCGGCGGCTGCGGCACGGCCGCCCGGCGACCGGACCGGCCGGTGACGACCCGGACGACCTCGACCTGGCGCTGCCCGGCGCCGCCGGAGGCAACCAACGATGAGCACCTCGGTCAGCCTGAGCCTGCGCGACGTACACCTGGCCTTCGGCCCTCACCAGGTGCTGCGTGGGGTGGACCTGGACGTCGCACGCGGCGCGACCGCCTGCGTGATCGGCCCCTCCGGGTCCGGTAAGTCGACGCTCCTGCGGACCGTCAACCGGCTCCTCGAACCGGACAAGGGTGACGTGCTGCTGGACGGACGCAGCGTGCTGCGCGACGACCCGGACGCCCTGCGGCAGCGGGTCGGCATGGTGTTCCAGCAGTTCAACCTCTTCCCGCACATGAGCGTGCTGCGCAACATCACCGTCGCGCTACGGCGCATCCGCAAGCTCGGCGAGGACGAGGCGGTGGCGGTGGCGCGTACCCACCTGGACCGGGTGGGGCTGGCGGCGAAGGCCGACGCCCGGCCGGCGCATCTGTCCGGCGGGCAGCAGCAGCGGGTGGCCATCGCCCGGGCGCTGGCCATGCAGCCGCAGGTGATGCTCTTCGACGAGGCCACCTCGGCGCTCGACCCGGAGTTGGTCAAGGGCGTGCTGTCGCTGATGGCGGACCTCTCGTCGCAGGGCATGACCATGGTGGTGGTGACCCACGAGATGGGTTTCGCGCGCGAGGTCGCCGACACCGTCGCGTTCATGGACGCCGGAGTGGTGCTGGAGGCCGGCGAGCCGGCCGCGATCTTCGAGTCGGCCGAGCACCCGCGCCTACGCCGCTTCCTGTCCCAGGTTCTCTGACGCGAACGCAAGCGCACTCAACATCACCCTCCGGTACGCGACCATGCGCACTCGTAGCGTCGACCGCCCTTTGAACGCCACAACAGGCTCCTCAGCCTCGATATCTAACGGCCGGTATAGGCTGTCGCTCGAATCTGCAACATCCAACTCAACCGGGAGGTCAGCGTTGAGCGACCGGGTCATCGACAACCCGATCATCAACTCGCCATACGGCCGCCCCACCCGCCACTTCGCCTTCGACCGGGACGGCATCACCGACCGGGTCGAGGAGCAGCGGCGGCCGTCGAGCTTCTTCATCCCGGTGCCGCGACCTCGCAAGCGGGGACAGCAGCTTGAGTTGCAGGTCTTCACCGAAGACGACATCAAGCCCAACAAGCAGGTCAATGATGTCCGGGAACGGGTCGACGCGTGGCGGACGGCGGGCTGGCCGAACGTCACCCCGGTGACCCGCCGCCTGCTGGAGTACTGGAGCGATCCGGAGCGGGACAACAAAATCCTGTTCTGCCAGCGTGAGGCGGTCGAGACGGCGATCTTCCTTGCCGAGGGAGCGACCAAGTGGCAGGGAAGTTGGATCAACAACGATCTGGACGCGCACAACGCTGAGCACAACAACGGTCTGCCACGAGCCGCCCTCAAGATGGCGACCGGCACCGGCAAGACCGTGGTGATGGCCATGTTGATCGCGTGGCAGACGATCAACAAGGTCCATGCGCCGTACGACAGGACCTTCGCGAAACGGTTCCTCGTGGTGACCCCCGGCCTCACCATCCGCGACCGGCTGCGGGTCCTGCTGCCCGAGGATCCGGGCAACTACTACCGCGAGCGTGATCTGGTGCCGGCCGAGTTCGCCGACGACCTCGGCCAGGCAAAGCTGGTAATCACCAATTTCCACGCCTTCCAGCTCCGCGAAACCCGCTTCGGCCGCAACGCGACCGGAAACACCAAGGCACTGGTGGCACCCGGTCGACCCGACCCGTTCCGGGAGACCCCGGCCCAGATGGTCACCCGGGTGCTGCGCGAACTCGGCGGATCGTCGGAGATCGTTGTCTTCAACGACGAGGCACACCACTGCTACCGGGGACGTGCCGGTGAGCCAGAGCCGGACGCCGACACCGTCGAGGATCTGCGCGGCGACGAGCGCAAAGAGGCCGCCGACCGGGCCGAGGAGGCCCGCATATGGTTCAGCGGCCTGGAAGCGGTCCGCGCCAAGGTCGGCATCAAGAGGGTGTACGACCTCTCTGCGACCCCCTTCTTCCTGGCCGGATCCGGCTACCGGGAGGGCACGCTCTTTCCCTGGGTGGTCAGCGACTTCTCGCTGATCGACGCCATCGAGGCCGGCATCGTCAAGATCCCCCGGGTACCGGTCGACGACGACCGGGTCGCCAACCGCGTGACCTACCTGAATCTCTGGCAGGAGATCCGCGACGCCCTGCCCAAGGGCGGACGCCGATCCCACCAGGACTTCACCGCAGCGGATCTGCCTGGCGCGTTGACCGCCGCCCTGCACAGTCTCTATGGCTCCTACGTGTCAGCGTTCGAGGCGTGGGAGAAGTCGGAGGCTGCCGCCCACGGGCAACCGCCACCCGTCTTCATCGTCGTCTGCAGCAACACGACAATCTCGAAGGCCGTCTATGAGTGGATTGGCGGCTACGACCGTGAGCAGGCCGGACATCTGCTGCCGACCGCCGGACAGCTACCCCTGTTCAGCAATGTGGCGGACGGGCAGTGGCTGCACCGGCAACAAACGATCCTGGTCGACGCTGCGGAGTTCGAGTCCGGCAGCCTGTCACCGGAGTTCCGCCGTACCGCAGCACGAGAGATCGCGGAGTTCAAACAGGAGTACGCCGAGCGCTTCCCCGGCCGGAGCGCCGACGACATCGGCGACGCGGAACTGATGCGGGAGGTGATGAACACCGTCGGCAAACCGGGAAAGCTCGGTGAGCCGGTGCGGTGTGTCGTCAGCGTCTCCATGCTGACGGAGGGCTGGGACGCCAACACGGTCACCCACATCCTGGGAGTGCGGGCCTTCGGCACGCAACTGCTCTGCGAGCAGGTGGTCGGCCGGGGCCTGCGGCGACGCTCATACGTCGCCGATGAGAACGGCATGTTCACTCCCGAGTATGCGGATGTCTACGGCGTTCCGTTCCAGTTCATCCCCACGGTGGCGGTGAGCCGGGAACTGCCGATGAAGCCGGTCCGCAATGTGCGGGCCGAGCCGGACCGCGACGCGGCGAAGCTTGAGATCACCTTCCCGCGGGTGGTCGGATACCACCTGGAGATACCCGACGCGCCGCTGGTCGGCGATTTCAGAGATCCCGACCTCAAGATGGTCTTGTCTCGACAGGACCTACCGACGAAGACCATGGTGGCGGGACAGGTCGGCGAGGAGGATGTGCACGATCTCGAACGGTTGAAGCGCCTCCGTGGACAGTTCGTCGTCTACCGACTAGCCAGTGAAGTACTGAGGCGCAAGTTGCGCACCGGAGACGGCGACCTGCGGCCGTGGTATTTCCCGCAGGTGCTGGAGATCGCTCAACAGTGGCTCCGTCGATGCGTCGACGTCCGGGACGACCAGGCAGTTGGTCTGATCCTGCTTCGGGAGGCCGAGGCGGTAGAGAAGGTCTGGCAGTCGATCACCTGGCAGGGCGGCCGGCGGGAACGGTGGGTGCTGCCGGTGCTGCGGACGGCCGACCCGGTCGGCACCACTTCGAGCGTCGACTTCCGAACGACCAGGGAGGTCTGGCCGACGGACCCGCGACGGTGCCAGGTCAACCTCGTGACCCTCGACGGTAAGGACGGAAACGCCTGGGAGCGGGCCGTCGCCCAGGCTATCGAGTCGCTGCCGGAGGACAAGGTCGCCGCGTACGTCCGCAACGACCACCTCGACTTCTTCATCCCGTACGAGCACGCCGGGCGGAGCCGGAAGTTCTACCCGGACTTCCTGGTGAGGCTGGCCAGTACCGGCGATGAGATCACCCGGACCCTGATCGTGGAGGTGTCGGGCGGTCGCAAGTCGCAGTCCGAGGCCGCGCAGAAGGCATGGGCCGCCCGCAATCTCTGGGTGCAGGCGGTCAACAACAGCGGCCGGTTCGGGCGCTGGAGCTTCTGCGAACTTCGTGACCCGACCACCGCCAAACGCGACCTTCGACCTGCCATCGATGCGCTGTTCGCCCTGCAAGGCGCGTCGGCGCTCACCGACGCCGCACCCGCCGACGAGGAGTTGGTCTGATGCCCCCGAGGAGTCGCAAGCCCACCGTCAGCAACGTGCCGGTGCAGGCGATCGCGCACCCGACGGACCGTCGGGTGCATCTGCCGACGGCGGACGGCCAGGAGTTCGTCTCGCCTGACGCCGCCCGGATCGAGCAGGTCAAGAAGGAGCGCGATCCGAGTCTGGACCCGCAGCTCGTCTGGATCGGCAAAGAGGAACAGGACGCCGAGGACCTGGTGGTCGAGGCCCCGCCGATCTACGTCCAGGAGAAGGTCGCCCCGCGCACCCTGGTCGAGGAGTTGCGCAGGGCCAGCGAGAAGTCCCGCCCCCGGGAGAACGAACAGCTCGGTCTCTTCGCCGACGACTACGCAGACTTCGACGGGCTGGACAACTGGCAGTCGGTCGAGTATTACCAGCACGAGGCCAACTGGTCCAACCGCATGATCCTCGGCGACTCGCTGCGCGTCATGGCGTCGCTTGCCGAGAAGGAGCGGCTGCGCGGCAAGGTCCAGATGATCTACATCGACCCGCCGTACGGCATCAAGTTCGGCTCCAACTGGCAGATGTCAGCCCGCAAGCGGGACGTCAAGGACGGCAACCTCGCGGACGTCACCCGCGAGGTTGAGCAGATCAAGGCGTTCCGGGACACCTGGGAGTTGGGCATCAACTCCTACCTGGCGTACCTACGCGACCGGCTGATCATAGCCCGCGACCTACTCACCGAGTCCGGCAGCGTCTTCGTCCAGATCGGCGACGAAAACGTCCACCTCGTCCGCTGCCTCCTCGACGAAGTCTTCGGCCCCGAGAACTTCGTTTCGCTAATCACTTACAAGAAGACCACTAGCTCAACCGGAGACCATCTGGGTGGGGTGAACGACTACATTCTCTGGTATTGCTTGGACCGCAGCAGAGTCAAGTATCGCCAGCTATTCAAAACTCGCGAGTACGGCGGCCAAGGCTCAGGCCAATATAGTTGGATAGAAACACCCGATGGCGTCCGGATGCAGGCAGACCAGGATGCCCTCCTTGGTAGAAGGCCTGGACGCCTGTTCAGGCGGGATCAACTTACTAGCCAAAGCGCTGGGCGAGCCAAAGGAGAAGGTGCGTCATCGTGGTTTGAAGTACGCGTAGAGGGGCGTACTTTCACTCCCGGAATGCAAGCACGCTGGAAGACGAATGAGCCTGGCATGGCACGCCTCAAGAGCGCCAGCCGCCTCATGCCCGTCGGCAACACGCTAACATACGTACGATACTTCGACGATTTCGCAGCGTTCCCGTTTAGTAACCTTTGGGATGACACAGTTACATCCGGTTTCGGTGATCCCAAGGTTTACGTCGTGCAGACCAACACCAAAGTGGTCGAGCGATGCATGTTGATGTGCACCGATCCGGGGGATCTAGTGTTGGATCCGACCTGCGGTTCAGGGACCACCGCATACGTGGCTGAGCAGTGGGGTCGACGGTGGATCACCATTGACACCTCGCGGGTGGCGATCACGCTCGCGCGGCAGCGGCTGGTCGGTGCGAAGTACCCCGCCTACCTGCTCGCCGATTCTGTTGAGGGTCGGGCCAAGGAGCGCGAGCTGTCCGGCACCGAGGCGGCCCCTACACCGCCCGGCAATGACATCCGCAAGGGCTTCGTGTACGAGCGTGTCCCGCACGTGACGCTCAAGTCCATCGCCAACAACCCGGACATCAAGGAGGGCATGAGCCGCAAGGAGATCGACGCGGCGATCGCCCGGCACGCCGAAACCGAACTGCTCTACGACCGGCCATACGAGGACAAGAAGCGCATCCGGGTGGCGGGCAAGTTCACCGAGGAGAGCCTGTCACCGCATCGGTCGGCAAACTTCTCGATCGGCGAGGAGCAGACCGAAGGGGGCGATGTCAACGCCTACGTCAAGACGATCCTGGACAACCTGACCAAGGCAGGTGTACAGAACGGCTGGCGTAACGAGCGGCTGGAGTTCGCCTCGCTGAATCCGTATCCGGGCAAGTTCGTCCACGCGGAGGCCGCGCGACGCAACGACGACGAGGGCACGTCGGCGCGGATCGCGGTAAGCGTCGGCCCTCAGTACGGCACAGTGGACGCCGACTTCGTCAAGTACGCGGCTCGGGAGGCACTCAAGGGTGTCGGTTTTGACCTGCTGCTGGTGTGTGCCTTCGGCTTCGACGGGCGGGCCAGCGAGGCAGCCGGCGAGTTCGCTCCGGAAGGCGACGACTTCGCAACGGTGGCGGAGCAGCGGCAGCTCGGCCGACTTCCCATCCTGCTCGTGCGGATGAACGCCGATCTGGCCATGGGCGACACGCTGCTCAAGAAGACCGGGACCGCCAACCTCTTCACGGTTTTCGGCGAGCCGGACATCGCCATCGACCCGGTGCCGGATGGGCTCGTGGTCGAGATCCGTGGCGTTGATGTCTACAACCCCACCACCGGGGAACTGCGGCCGGACAACGGCGTCGGCGACATCGCACTGTGGATGATCGACACCGACTACAACGAGGAAGAGTTCTTCGTCCGGCACATCTACTTCGCCGGGAGCGAAGGCAAGCCGGACGGGCTGGACCCGTACTCCCGACTACGCAAGGCTCTACGCGCGCAGATCGACGAGTCCGCCTGGTCCAGCCTCTACGGCCACCACTCGCGCCCGTTCCCTCGACCCAAGTCAGGGAAGATCGCGGTGAAGGTGGTCAACCACTACGGCGACGAGGTGGTGAAGGTCTACGAAGTCTGAGCCGGCGAGTACCCGTACTCCGCCAACCGATTCCGGGCGATGTCGAGTTCCTCGTCGGTGAAGAGCCCGGCGAACCGGTCTTGCAGCACCACCGCCTCGACTGCGAGATCGAGTCTGCCCTTCTCCCACAGGGTGGTGAAGCCGCTGGAGACCGAATTTGCCCTGATTAGCCGGCGGGCCGCCTCAAGCCCGCCTACTTGCTGCACCATCTGTAGGAAGTAGCCCGCGTTGTAGTTCAACTCCTTCTTGGCCCTGCGGTAACCATCCAGCATGGCTGCGTGGAACTCGGCGGCCACCTTCGGATCGCGCTCGTTCGCCACCCGTTCGCCACTCGTGGCAGAGCTGAGACGCGGTTCCGGGGCCGGACGCGGCGCCGCAGCCGGCGGAGTTGCTGACCGATAGGCGGGGTTGCGAGTCAGTGCGATGTGGTCGGCCAAGCCCGTGCCGAGACGCTGCGGGCGGGGCATGCCCCTCGCCGGCAGCGCCCGAGTCAGCGCCAGGTAGATGTCGCCAAGCGTCAGCAGTGCGCCGCCACCCGTGACGCCCTGCCGCAACGTACGCAACAACTCGCCGGTGAAAGCAGTGAACTGAGCACCAACAGGGGCAACTGCGGTCTCGTGTGCCGGCGCGGACGCCAGAGTGTAGGTCCCATGGATGTCGAGGTTCCCGCTGATCGCCGGGGCGGTGCCCGACATAGCCTCGGTAGCGTGGCCCGAGAAGCAGCAGTCCAGGATCAGGACCCGGTTGCGTGCAGGGCTGTCGGCCAGTGCGGACCGGAGCCAACTCATCGGGACGCCGAAGTAGCGGACCCGACGCGGATCCGGGTCGGTGGATTCAACGGCCAGAAACAGTTCACCGCGCTGGTTCAGCATGCCGTGGCCTGAGTAGTACACCACGATCGTGTCCAGCGCTTCGTTGACGACGGCGTCAATCGCATCCCCGACCTCCTGCGGAGTCGCCGGGTCGATCAACATCCGGCAGCCTGACGGATCTAGGCCACCCAAGTCCGGATCGGTGAGGGAATCAGCCAACGACTGCACGTTGTTGACGGTTGCCGGAAGATCATGCAGGCCGTCGTGCGAGAAGCGGGACGACCCGATCAGCAGGGCGCGCGATCCATCTCGCTCCGGAAGCCTCGCGTTCATGACACCTTCCGGTCTGCCGAGAGCGTGTCGTACAGCTCTTTGACTGCGCCTGCGTTGCCGGCCTCGATCTCGACCTTACGGAGAGTTTCACCCGTCTCCTCGACGACGAACTCCACGCTGATCCGAGCACGCCGCGATTGCAACCACGTGTTGAGCGCACCTGCCAGCACCGCAGCCGCTCCACCACTGCCGAGCGCAACGGAGATGATCTCCATGGCGCCACCCATCTCGTCTGGACCGGGCTGCCGAGACAGCGTCCGCACCCTGCCGCGGAGTTCGTCGGCGCGCTGAAGCCAACCAAACAGAGAGTGCAGTTCGCCTGGTCTTCCGTCGAGCAGTGACACTTTGATCAACGCCATGGTGTGCATTATCCAATATGGCCGGAGGAAGTCAGCCGGCACCCGACACCAACCTTCCACCACCATCGACACAGCGCCCAACTGGGAAGTGAGGGTTCTTGCGCGTCCGCGCCATCCATGGGCACTGATCAACTCCTAACTCTTCCCGGCTCCGGAAGCTGCGCGTACCGTGAGGTACACGATGTACCCCATGTAATGAGGTGTGGTTCGTGATCAGTGATCAGCAGCTAAAGCCGGGCCAGCGTGTCGAGCGGCTACGTCGTGCCGCCGGGCTCTCCCGTGAACGCCTTGCCAACTTGAGCGGACTATCAGCGACAACGGTGAAGTTCATCGAGAACGGACGTCGATCGTTGACCCTTCGTGCCGCACAGCAGATGGCACCACACCTCGGGGTTCGGGATCTCGGTGATCTCTTCGGACCGTCCGTGGCACTGTCTCTCGATGGTCGGGCCAGCCATCCCGCAGTAACGGAGGTCCGCCATGCGTTGACCGCCTGGCACCTCGCCGTCGACGGCGAACCGGAGAGCACCGACTATCTCCGAGGCGCGGTCGATTCCGCATGGCAGACCTGGCACACATCTCGACACCAGCGCACGGCGGCAGGGGAAATCCTGCCCGGCCTGCTGAATGCCACCCAGCGAGCGGCTCGGTTGCATTCGGGCGATGATCGACGCACGAGCCTCGCCCTACTCGCGCAGTCTTACCATCTCGCTCAGGCGTATCTGGCGTGGCATGGCGACCGTGAACTGGTCTGGTTGACCGTTGATCGCGGAATGAACGCCGCCCTGGACGCGGACGACCCACTCGCTATCGCACAGGCGACCTGGTATGCCGCACACCTGCTACGCGCGGTCGGTCGCGGAGACGAAGCGTTGGAGCGACTTCGGGAAGCACGCGGGCTTATCGAACCACGCCTAGCGGATGGCGGCCCCGAATGGGCGGAAGTCCTCGCCGATCTGCACCTTTGCGCAGCCCTGACGCGTTCTCGGATCGGTGACCAAGGCGCGTGGTCGGATTGGGACACCGCTCGGTCGATCGTCGACCGGGCGCTGCCCGAGGGGTTCGTAGGCTTGCGGACCCGCGTGTCGCGGCCCTTGGTCGACGTGTACGCGGTCATGTGCGCAGTAGACCTCGGCGATCCGGACGAGGCGCAACGCCGCGCCCACGCCCTCGACCCGGCATCGATCCCCTCGACAGAGCGTCGGGGTCGGCATTACGTGGAACTGGCACGTTCGGCCGATCTGGAGGGCGCGAAGGAAGCGACCCTTCATCTGCTGACGCGTGCCGAGGCGACGTCACCGGAGACGGTCCGCTACTCGCCTGCAGCGCAGGATCTGATCACCCGGCTGTCCCACGAATCACCTGCGTCGATCCGCGCCGAGGCGGTTGACCTCGCCCGCCGAATGAGTGCCGCTGACCTTTAGGTACGCCCCGTCACCGGGTACACCACGTACCCAGACTCGAACGCTCGATTCCTTAGCGTGATCGAGCGGTGACAGCATGGGCTTGTCTGGACCTTTCCGCTGCCGCCTCTGATGACGAAGGAGTCGGGAATGAGCGGCCAGAACGATGGCGGCACGCCAAGTAGGGGCGAGCAGATCCAGGCGAACGAACGGGAAGCGGCGAAGCGGCGGGTGCTCGCCCAGGCCGAGGCGGAGCGCGTACCGGTCGAGGAGACGACCCGGGCGGTACCGGATCGGCGGTGGCGGCGTGGGTGACGAGTTGTTGCCGATCGGTCGGCGGGTGGCTTACTGGCGAGGGCGGCGGGGCATGTCGCAGCAGGTGTTCGCCGACCGGATGGGCAAATCGAAGAGCTGGGTCGACAAGGTCGAGCGTGGTGCGCGGTCGCTGGACAAGGTGTCCACGATCGCGGAGATCGCCGCCGTGTTGCGAGTCGAGCAGTCGGTGCTGCTGGGCCGCCAGGTCCACACCGCTGCCGTAAGCGAGCGGGCGGCCGGTGTGGAGCGGATCCGGGCGGCACTGTCCGCGTACGACATCGTGGCGGGCCGGCGGGTGCCGGAGCGTGAGGTACCGGCAGCGGATCAACTGGCCGGTGGCGTGGCTTACGCCTGGAACACCTACCAGCATGCCCAATACCCCCAGTTGATCGACCTGCTGCCCGGGCTGATCACCGGGGCGCAGCGCGGTTACGCCTGCGAGCCGGGATCGGGGCGCGTACCGCTGGTGGAGGCGTACCGGGTCGGCTCGGCACTGCTGACGAAGCTCGGTGAGACCGAGCTTGCCTGGCTGGCCGCCGACCGGGCGATGGCGCTCGCCACCGGCGATGCGGTGCTGGTGGCGACGGCGGCGGTGCAGCTCGGGCCGGTTTTGCGCGCCACCGGGCAGGCGGGCGCTGCGGTGTCGACCATGCGGACCACCGCGTACCGGATCACCCCGCCGGACCTCGACGGCAGCCCGTCGGCGTACCTGTCCCTGTGCGGCACGCTGCTCGTGCAGGGCGCGTTGGCGGCGGCCGGCGACGGCAATGAGCGTGGTGCCGCCAACCTGCTCGATGAGGCCGCCGACCTGGCCGACCAGGTGGGCGACGGCCACGACTACCATCGCACCGCCTTCGGACCCACCGCCGTGGCCGCAGCGCGCACTCTGGCGGCTCTGGAGTTGGGCGATGCGGGTGAGGCGCTGGCCTGGCATCAGAGGGCCACCGTAGGCCTCGGCTGGCGGTGGCTGCCTGTCGAGCATCGCGCCGCACACCTGATCGACGCCGCTCGCGCGCACCTGCACGCTCACGATGCCACGAACGCCGCCCGGACCCTGCGGCAAGTCCAGAGCATCGCACCCGCCGAGGTCCGGCACCGCCCCGCCGCCCGCGACCTGCTTGTCCAGGTGCTCCGGAGCCCACACGCCCCGACGACGATCGTCCAGCTCGCTGCCGCCCTTGGGGTTCCGGCGACATGACGGCACCGCTGTTGTCAGACGGAGGCGGGTTAGCGCGGGTGCGGATGTAAGGAGGGGACCCCTGCTATGCACGAGGCGTTAGCAGGGGTCCCCTCCTTACACCTCAGACCGGGGTGTCGCGCCGCCGGAACGCGCCCACTCCGACGGCCAGCAGCACGGCCGCCACGGCGGTGAGCACCACCAGGGGCAGCACCCTGAGGTCGGCGGCGGGCACCGACGGCACGTGCGTGAAGGGCGACAGGTTCAGCGCCGCCTGCGGCAGCTCCAGCACCGCGCCCAACTGTCCGAGCAGCAGGAAGGCGATCAGCACCGCCCAGCTCAACGCCACCGACCAGCGGGGCACCGCGCCGAACAGGGCGGTCACCACCCCGACGAGCACCAGCAGGGCGGGCAACCGCAGCAGCGCCGCCCCGCCCAGCTCGACCGTCCAGCCGACCGCGTCACCGGCCGCCAGGCCGTACCCGAGCCCGGTGGTGAGACCGGCCAGCAGCACCAGCAGCGCCGCGCCGAGCACCGCGCCGCACACCTGCGTGCCGAGCCACCGGGTCCGGCTCACCGCCGTGGCCAGCAGCGCCTCCAGGATGCCGTCGGACTCGTCGTTGCGGGTCCGCAGCAGGGCCTGCACGACGTACGCGCCGATGGTCAGCGCGTACAGGCCGAGGATCGCGGCCAGGTACGCGTCGACGAGTTCCGCCCCGCCGCCGAGCTGGGCGATCACGTCGGCCGCCGCCGGGTTCTCGGCGATCATCGCGTCGACCTCGTGACCGGCCACCCCCATGGAGAGGCCGAGCACCACCACCGCCACCGCCCAGCCGGCCAGTGCGCCGCGCTGCAACCGCCAGGTCAGGCCGACCGGTCCGAGCAGCCCCGAGCCCGCTCGGGCCGGTCCACGCCGCGCGGCCAGCAGACCCGCGCCGACGTCCCGGCGCTCGGCCAGCAGGTAGGCCAGCGCGACACCGGCCACCAGCAGGGCCACCGGCAGTGCGAGCACCCACCATCGTTCGGCGCCGAAGGCGCGTACCTGGGTGCCCCAGCCCAACGGCGAGAGCCAGGTCGGCCAGGCGCTGTCCAGCCGCGTACCGTCGCTGCCGCGCTCGCCCAGCACGTCGCCGGCGGCGCGCAGCAGGAACGCGACGCCCACGGTGGCCGCGGCGAGCGCGTTGGCGCCCCGGGAACTGACCGAGAGCTGGGCGGTGACGGCCGCGAGGCCGGTGAAGGCGACGCCGACCCCGCCGATCGCGGCGGCGGCGGCCACCGCACCGACGACCGGCAGCCCGGCCCCGACGAAGGCCAGGGCGAGCAGCGCGGCGGAGGCCAGGTTCGCGCCGACGACCACCACCAGGGCGGCGGTGAGCAGGGCGTACCGGCCGACGACGGTGGCGCCGAGCAGTTCGGCGCGCCCGGTCTCCTCGTTCTGCCGGGTGTGCCGGACCACGGCGAACGTGCTCAGCAGCGTGGCGAGCAGGGTGAGGGTGAGGTACGTCTCGGCGACCACCACCGCGCCGAGGTCGGCGCTCGCGATCGGACCGTTGAAGGCGCGGGCGACCACACTGGACAGGGCGGTCTCGGCGTACCCGAGGCGGGTCTGCTCGTCGGGGTAGAGACCGGCGACGCTCTCGGCCAGCCCGTAGCCGATCAGCGGGGTGCCGAGGACCCAGACCGCCAGGCGGATCCGGTCCCGACGCAGCGCGAGGCGGGCGAGTCGCCCGGTGCCGGTGAAGGCGCTCATCGGGTACCTCCGGCGGTGGTCTCCCGCTCGACGTCGCCGGCCTGCCGTCCCGCGTCGGTGCTGCCGCCGTAGTGCCGCAGGAACAGCTCCTCCAGCGTGGGCGGCGTGCTGGTCAGGGCACGGACCTCGAACCGGACCAGGTGGCCGAGGAGGGTGTCCAGGTGCGCCGGCTCCACTTCCAGCTTGACCCGGCCGTCGACCGGACGGACCTCGTGGACGCCGGGCAGCTCCGCCAGCCCGGTCAGCGGCCGTGCGGTCTCGACGGTCACCGTGGTACGCGCCAGGTGGCGCAGCTCGGCGAGGCTGCCGGACTCCACGGTGCGCCCGTCCCGGATGATGCTGACCCGGTCGCAGAGCGCCTCCACCTCGGCGAGCACGTGGCTGGAGAGCAGCACGCTCGCTCCGGCCCGGGTGAGCGTGCGGACCTCCTCCTGGAACACCGCCTCCATCAGCGGGTCCAGACCGGACGTGGGTTCGTCCAGGACGTACAGCTCCACGCCGGAGGCGAAGGCGGCGACGATGGCGACCTTCTGCCGGTTGCCCTTGGAGTAGGTGCGGCACTTCTTCGTCGGGTCCAGCTCGAAGCGTCGCAGCAGCTCGTCGCGGCGGCGTTCGTCGAGACCGCCGCGCAACGCGCCGAAGAGGTCGATCGCCTCCCCGCCGGTGAGGTTGGGCCAGAGGTTGACGTCACCGGGTACGTACGCCAGCCGCCGGTGCAGCGCGACCGCGTCCCGCCACGGGTCGCCGTCGAGGACGCGTACCTGTCCGGAGTCGCGGCGCAGCAGGCCGAGAACGATCCGGATGGTGGTGGACTTGCCCGCGCCGTTGGGTCCCAGGAAGCCGTGCACCTCCCCCGGTTCCACCGTCAGGTCGAGTCCGTCCAGGGCACGTACACCACCGAAGGTCTTGACGAGGTTCTCGATCGAGATCACGGACATGGGTGCCTCCTGTCGCTCGGTGTACCGACCACCCCTCACTGTACTGACCGATGGTAAGTGGATTCCCGCAGCGCCCGTCCAGCGGTCAGGGACCGCTACGCTGAACGCCATGAGCTGGGAGGAAGTCGACGACACGCGCAGCAGGATCCTGCGCACGGCGTTGCAGATGTTCACCGAGCAGGGCTACCAACGCACCTCGCTGCGCCAGATCGCCGAACGCCTGCGACTGACCAAGGCGGCGATCCTCTATCACTTCCCCAGCAAGGCACACCTGCTCACCGACCTCGCCGAGCCGTTCGTGCGGGACCTGGAGGAGCTGCTCGACCGGGCCGAGGCCCTACCGGCGGGACAGGCCCGGTGGTCGCTCCTGGAGGGCTGGGTGGACGTCATGCTCGCCCACCGGCACTCGCTGGGCATGCTCTACCACGACCTGGCGCTGGTCGATCGTGGCACGGACTACCAGCGGCTGATGCGGATCGCGATGCGCGCCAGCGAGATCGTGGCCGGGCCGAACCCGGCTGTGCGGGAGCGGGTCCGGGCGGTACAGGCGCTCGCGATGTGCGGCGATCCGGTCCTCTTCCTCACCGACGTACCCGAGCGTGCGCTGCGCGAGGACATGCTCGACGGCGTCCGCCGACTGCTGGAGGACTCCCCGCTGGCCGCTCCGCCGACCACCGGCACCGGCGCGGACGGTTCGACCGCCCCGGCAGCCGGCCCGCGCCCACGAGGCGGCCGACGGCGGCCGGGGCGACCGCGTGCGATGAGCCCCGACCAGGTGTCGGCGGCCCGCCGGATGCACCTGGCGGGCACCCACTCGGCCGACGAGATCGCCGCCGAGTTCGGGGTGTCCCGAGCCACCGTCTACCGCCATCTCGAATCTCAAAGTGATACTGAGACTATTCTGAGCCAGTTCTGAGACCCCCCTCCGCACCCCACCCGCACCCCACACACCCCCGCGTTGATCAAGAAGTTTGGTCGTACCGGGGTCGGCGTGTCGCGACCAAACTTCTTGATCAACCACAGCAGGCGGGCACGCCAGTGGGGGTCAGCGGGGGGGCAGCGGGGGGCAGCGAGGGTCAGCGGATGAGGTTGAGGTTGGTGTAGGTGCGGTTGTGGGCTGGGAAGTCCTCGTCGGTGTACGGCGCATGGATCCAGGTGCGCAGTGAGTTGGCGGCCGTGTCGATCTCCACCAGTCGGACCGGGTTGGTCCGTGGCGAGTGGAACGTCTGCAGGAACGAGTGGATCCG
Organism: Micromonospora sp. NPDC003816; assembly: GCF_042874705.1. Classification (NCBI taxonomy): domain Bacteria; kingdom Bacillati; phylum Actinomycetota; class Actinomycetes; order Micromonosporales; family Micromonosporaceae; genus Micromonospora; species Micromonospora sp. NPDC003816. Next base: position 21,470 of record NZ_JBIANP010000017.1, on the reverse strand, counting down.
GTTGCCGTGCAGCCCGGTGTCCACCCGTGACGCCGCGGTGCCGGTGTGTCCGGAGAAGACGAACCGGATGTTGGCGTACCGGCGGATCAGGTTGTCGAAGACGTACTGCGGGCTCGTCGACCCGAAGCCGGCGCTCTGGCCGATGGTGGCGTCGCTCTCCAGGAAGTGATGGGTCACCACGATCACGTTGTGCCGGGGGTGGGCCGCGACGACCTGTTGCGCCCAGGCGACCGCCGCCCTCCGGGGCCACAGTTCCAGGGTCAGCACCAGCCACTGCACCCCACCGGCACGGTAGGCGGCGAACGCGTTGTCCACCTTGCCCGGCTCGAAGCGGCCTCCGACCACCCCGAAGCGGTCGGCGGTGAAGTACCGGTTGAAGGTGGTGGTGTCGCGCAGCAACGGCCCGGCCGGGCTGCGCAGCACGCCGTCGGGACCGAAGACCTGGGTGTCGTGGTTGCCGACCGCCAGCGTGTACGGCAGGCCGACCGCCTCCAGTGGACGCAGGGCGGCACTGGCGCGGGCGTACTGCACGTGGTCGGGGGTGTCGTAGTTGACCACGTCCCCGGAGTGGGTGACGAAGCGCAGGTCCAGGGCGGTGCGTTGGGCCACCAGCCAGTCGATGCGCTGCCGCATCCGGGTGTCGCCCGAGGTCAGCACCTCCTCCTGGGTGTCCGGCACCACCGCGAAGCCGAACGTGGTGTCGACCGGCCCGGCCTCCTCCGTCCGGGCGTACGCCACGTGCACGTTGCGGTCGCAGGCGGCGGTGTAGCGGTCGTTGACCAGCTCGATGCGGACGGAGTGCCGCCCGTACGCCAGCGGCGCGCCGACCAGGTAGCTGCCGTAGTCGGTGGCACTGGTGACGGTCACCTCGCCGACGGGCTGGCCGCCCACGCTCACCCGGACGACCGGCCAGCCGTCGCACTCGTCGCCGATCGCGCCGATCACCAGTTGGCCGGAGCCCTGCAGCACGGTGGTGGCGTGACTGCTGTTGCGCCACAGGGTGGCGTGGGTGCCCGACGGGGGCACGGGCGTGCCGGTCGCCGGGTTGATCGACCCGTTGACCACCGTGAACGGTGACGGCTCCGCCGCGTTCGCCGTGCCCGCGAGCACGCCGGCCGACAACACGACCACGATCGCCACGATGGCCCGCGTGATCCGCATGTTTGCCCCTCCCTGTCCCACACCGGCACCTGCCGGACATCGGGATGCTAAGGCAGACCGACCGGACATCCCGGGAACGCGTCACCAACACGCAGTGATGGCGTGTCCACGAAACGTGATGGAAACCCGTCTGGTCTGCCGCCGTACGGTCAGTCCACGTCGACCCAGTCGAGCGTGCGGCGTACCGCCTTCTGCCAGCCGGCGTAGCCCTCCGCCCGCTGTCGCGGCGACCAGGTCGGCTGCCAGCGCCGGCTCTCGTTCCAGTTCGCCCGCAGCTCGTCGGTGTCCCGCCAGAAGCCGACCGCCAGCCCGGCGGCGTACGCGGCACCGAGGGCGGTGGTCTCGGCGACCACCGGCCGGCTCACCGGCACCCCGAGGACGTCCGCCTGCAACTGCATGCACAGGTCGTTGACGGTGACGCCGCCGTCGACCTTCAGGCACTCCAGGGCCACGCCCGAGTCCTGGGCCATCGCCTCGGCCACGTCCCGGCTCTGGTAGCAGATGGCCTCCAACGTGGCCCGCGCGATGTGGGCGTCGGTGTTGTAGCGGGACAGCCCGACGATGGCGCCGCGCGCGTCGGACCGCCAGTACGGGGCGAAGAGGCCGGAGAAGGCGGGTACGAAGTACACCCCGCCGTTGTCGGAGACCTGGCGGGCCAGGTCCTCGCTCTGCCCCGCACTGTTGATGATCTTGAGTTGGTCACGCAGCCACTGCACGGCCGACCCGGTGACCGCGATCGAGCCCTCCAACGCGTAGACCGGGTCCGCCCCGGCGAACTGGTAGCACACGGTGGTGAGCAGGCCGGCCTTTGACCGGACCAGTTCCGTACCAGTGTTGAGCAGCATGAAGTTGCCCGTGCCGTAGGTGTTCTTCGCCTCGCCGGGCGCGAAGCAGACCTGCCCGACGGTGGCCGCCTGCTGGTCCCCCAGGTCGCCGGTGATCCGCACCGGCCCGCCGAAGGGACCGTCGGGGCGGGTGCTGCCGTAGGCGTGCGGGTCGGACGAGGGGCGGATGGCGGGCAGCATGACCCGGGGGATGTCGAAGAACGACAGCAGCTCGTCGTCCCAGTCCAGCGTCTCCAGGTCCATCAGCATGGTCCGGCTGGCGTTGGTGGGGTCGGTGACGTGCACGCCGCCGTCGGGACCGCCGGTGAGGTGCCAGAGCAGCCAGGTGTCGGTGTTACCGAAGACCGCCTCGCCGCGTTCGGCGGCGGCCCGCACCCCGTCGACGTTCTCCAGGATCCACTGGATCTTGCCTGCGGAGAAATAGGTCGCCGGGGGCAGGCCCGCCCGCCTGCGGATCACGTCGCCCCGCCCGTCGCGCTCCAGCGCCGCGGCGATCCGGTCGGTGCGGGTGTCCTGCCAGACGATGGCGTTGTGGTACGGCTGGCCGGTGCGCGGGTTCCACACCACCGTCGTCTCCCGCTGGTTGGTGACGCCGAGCGCCGCGAGGTCGGAGGCGGCGATGCCGTGCGTGTTCAGGGCGGTACGCACGACGGTCCGGGTCCGCTCCCAGATCTCCAGCGGATTGTGCTCCACCCACCCGGCGCGCGGCAGGATCTGCTGGTGTTCGAGCTGGTGACGGCCGATCTCGTTACCGCCGTGGTCGAAGATCATGAAGCGGGTGCTGGTGGTGCCCTGGTCCACGGCACCGACGAAGTCAGCCATGCGGGGGTCTCCTGCTCGTCGTGGTCGTCGGGCCGATCCTTCCCGATGTCGACCCCGATGTCCGCAGCAGGACGACGCCGAGCTGCACGCTCGTGCCCCTCGGCCGGCGGCCTCCGCCGCGCTGCCGACCACAGGTCGCGGTACGGTCTGGTTCCGTCCGGTCGCCCACCGCGCCACCACCACCGGCGGCGCCGACCGGGACAGGGAGCACGCCGATGCGGTACGACCTTCGCGACCGGACGATCCTGATCACCGGAGCGGCCCGGGGCATCGGCGCGGAGCTGGCCCGGCGCGCCGCCGCCCGGGGCGCCCGCGTCGCACTGGTCGGTCTGGAGCCGGCGCTGCTGCGGCAGCTCGCCGTCGAGCTGGACGGCCACTGGTACGAGGCGGACGTGACCGACCAGTCCGCGTTGGACGACGCCGTCACCTCCACCGTCGAGCGGTTCGGCGGCATCGACGTGGTGGTGGCCAACGCCGGCATCGCGAACCTCGGGACGGTCGCGCTGGGTCCGGTCGACGCGCTCGCGCGCACCATCGAGGTCAACCTCACCGGCGTGGTGCGTACCGTCAGCGCGGCCCTGCCACAGGTGCTCGCCGCCCGGGGGCACGTGCTGATCGTCTCCTCGGCGGCGGCCTTCGGCGCGATGCCCGGGATGGCCGCGTACTGCGCGTCGAAGGCGGGCGCGGAACAGTTCGGCAACGTCCTGCGCCTGGAGAACCGTCGACACGGCCTCACCGTGGGCACCGCCCACCCCATCTGGATCGACACCGACATGGTCCGCGACCTGCGCGACGATCTCGCCTCGTTCCGGGAGGCCCAACGCCGGCTGCCCTGGCCGCTGAACACCGTGGTGAGCGTCGAGCGGTGCGCCGAGGAGCTGCTGCGCGGCATCGAGCGCCGCCGCCGCAAGGTGTACGTGCCGCGCTCGATCGGGCTGGTCCAGGCGATGCGGCCGATCGCACAGAGCCGGCTGGCCGACGCGGTGATCACCCGCTTCGGGGGTACGACCATGGTCACGCGGATGGAGGACGAGGTACGCCTACTGGGGCGATCCTTCGGGCGCACCTCGGTGGAGGGGGGCGGCTCGTGACGCTGCGTTTCCGGCGGGCCGGGACCGGGGAGCCGTTGCTGCTCGTGCACGGCATCGGGCACCGCCACCAGGCGTGGGACCCGGTCTTCGACCGGCTCGCCGCGCATCACGACGTGATCGCGATCGACCTGCCCGGCTTCGGCGAGTCCCCGGTGCCGACGACCGGGATGCCCACCGACATGGCGGCCATCATCACGACCATCCGGCCGGTCCTCGCCGACTGGGGGCTGGACCGTCCGCACGTCGCCGGGTACAGCCTCGGCGGCGCGATCGGCCTGGAACTGGCCGTGTCCGGGCTGGCCGCCTCGGTCACCGCGCTCTCCCCCGCCGGGTTCTTCACCGACGCCGAACGCCGCCGGGCGCTGCGCGCCCTGAGCTGGATGCGGGTCACCAGCCACCTGCCCACGCCGCTGATCCGGGCCGCACTGCGTTCGCCGGGCCTGCGCGCGTGGTGTCTCGGCCCGCTGGTGGCCCGTCCGGCGGCGCTGGACGCCGAGCGGGCTCTGGCCGACGCGCTCGCCCTGCGCCGGTGTGCCGGTTTCGGCACCGTCGCCCGTGCCGCGCGGGGCTACCGGGTCGACTGCGGCGCGCTCGGGGCGTGCGCGGCACCGGTCACCATCGGCTGGGGTGACCGAGATCGCATCTTCGGCGTCCATCAGGCCGAACGGGCCCGCGCCGAGCTGCCGGGCGCCCGCGTGCAGACCCTCTCCGGCTGCGGTCACGTGCCGATGAGCGACGATCCCGAGGCGGTCGCCACGCTGATCCTGGAGACCACCGGTGCGCTGCCCCGCCCGGCCGACCGTTCGGCCCCGGCGGGCTGATCGGGCCGACGCTCCCGCCCGGTGCGGTGCCGTCGGACGGAGGTTCGGTGCCGTGGGAACGGCGATCAGTGCCGGCGGGACAGGGTTCAGTGCCGGCGGAACAGGCAGAACTCGTTTCCCTCCGGATCCGTCAGCACGGTCCAGCGCGGCAGTGTGTGCCGCACGGTGGCCCCGGCGGCCACCACCGCCGCCAGTTCGTCGTCCTCGGCGACCAGGTCCAGGTGGATCCGGCCGACCGGCGGCAGGTCCCCGGCGGGTGCGATCCAGATGTCCGGTCCGCTTCCGGCCGGGTGGCGCAGCAGCACCGACTCGGTCGGCCCGAGGGTACGGTCGGTGAGCTTGATCCGGTCCTCGGCCGCCACCGGAAGGCCGGTGACCTGGCTCCAGAACGGGGCCATCAGGTAAGGATCACGGCAATGGATGACGATCGCGGCGAGCTGCGGCATTCGATCATGCTAGTCGGGCCCCGAGCAGCACCCGGACCGCGATACTTGCTGCTTGGCAAGAGTCGCAGATACCTGGGGACGACGTAACCTGCCTGCATGAGCAACCTCGCCCAACCGGACGCCGGTGGCACCGGCGGCCCGATGTCGGGGGTCGGCGAGGAGACCTACCTGTTGTCCGAGTCGTTCACCGCACAGACGGTGACGCCGTTGCGGCACCTGCTCGCCGCGCGGATCGCCGCCGCCGGACTCACCGGCGACCTGGCCGAGGATCTCGTCCTGGCCGTGCACGAGTTGGTCACCAACGCCGTGCTGCACGGCGGCGGGCAGGGTCGTCTGGACCTGATCCGCCGGGCCGACCTGCTCGTCTGCGAGGTCTCCGACCACGGGGACGAACCCGACGCCGACCTGACGGTGCATCTGCCGGCGACCACCACCGCCGGTGGACGGGGCCTCTGGCTGGCCCACCAGCTCACCGGAGCGCTGACCCTCACCCGTCGGCCCGACGGCATGACCGCCACCGTCACCGCCAGCCTGACCGACCAGCCGACCGTGCTGCCGGGGCCACCCCCCGGCGGTCCGCCCGGCGGCGGCGAGGGGCTGCCGCGCCGGTAGGCGCGGCAGCCGGTACCCGCGTCAGCCCTTGTGCTTCTGCTGGCAGGGCACGCAGAAGCGGGCGTGCGGCAGGATCTCCAGGCGCTCCTGAGGGATCGTGGTGCCGCACTTCTCGCAGCTGCCGTAGCTGCCGTTGGCGAGACGGCGCAGCGCTCCGGTGATCTGCTCCAGGCTCTGCCGGGTGGCGGCGATCAGCGCGCCGTTGGTGAGCGCCTCCGCCGGGTCGCCGGTGTCGGCCGTCAGCTCGGTCAGGCGGGCCGTCTGCGCCTCGAACTCGTGGGTCAACGTCGCTCGGAGTTCGGTGCGCCACTGCGGGTCGTACGTATTCGTGCTCATGCCGTCACTCCGCTCCGCTGCGTGCCGCCATGAGACCTCACCGCACCGCACCTGATGATTCGCTCGCCCTGCTCGCTCATGCTGAGCTTCCTTCCTCGGAAAATAGAAAAGGGCCGAAGCTGTCCGCTTCGCCCCTGGCCGTCGTGTCTGTGCGACGGGATGCCGGGGGGCCTCGACCGGCGGGACGCGGCTGGCCGTGACCGGCCCGCGCGGACACCCACGCCGGTCGCGTCGCGGCGCACCGACCCAGCGCAGCCGCCAGCGGCACCGCCGTGGCGACGGCGGCGCGGTCCAGCAGCGCGGTGGGATGCATCGCACCACCATAGGTGGGGTGGCACCGGAATCCAATGGCAAATGCCGGCGGTCCCAGCATCAGACCCGCCCGTATGCGCACCAAAGCCGCTAAGGTGACAGATACCGCAGCTTGACCGGCACGTCCGCCGCGCCGTGGGGCGGTCGCCGTCTGCTGCCGCCGGTCCGCAGGAGGTGGGATGTCCGAGGCGGTGCACCACTTCTTCGCCGGTCTCGCGCGCGACGGCGGTCGCATGCTGCGCCAGGTCTGCGGCACGGTCCGTTTCGACCTGCGCTACCCCGACCACGTCGACCACTGGCTGGTCCGCATCGACCACGGGCGGGTGACGGTCTCCCGGGGCGAGGCGGCCCCCGCGGACACGGTGATCGGCACCGACGAGGCGCTGTTCCTGCGGATGGCGCACGGCGAGGTCAAGCCGCTGCCTGCCTGGCTGCGCAACGACTTCACCGCGGACGGCGAGTTCCGGCTCGTGATCATGCTTGAGCGGATCTTCGCCCCGCCACCGGGCGCCCGGCACCCCCGGGAGGTAGCCGGAGGCGGCGGCCCGGCCCGGGATCGGGCCTGACGTGAAGAAGCTGGTCCGCATCCTCGACGGCAACGTCTTCGCGCTCAGCGAGGACAACGGCGACATGGCGTTCAGCCCCACCAACCCGAGCGGATTCTTCGCCTTCGACACCCGGTTCCTGTCGACCTGGCGGCTGAGCCTGGACGGCGAGGAGTTGCACCCGCTGGCCGTGCACGACCCCAGCTACTACGAGATCAGGTTCTTCCTGGTCCCCGGCCATCCCACCCACTACGTGGACGCCAAGGTGTCGGTGATCCGGGACCGGTGGATCTCGGGCTATGGCTTCGTCGAGCAGTTGACCGTGCTCAACCACACCGGCGAGCCGGTCGACCACGTCCTGCGCGTCGAGGTGGACAGCGACTTCGCCCCGATCTACAACGTGGTCTGGCCGCGTGCCTCGACGTTGCGCGGTTACCGCGAGGTCTCCGCCGACCGTCTGCGGCTGGGATACCGGCGGGAGAGGTTCCACCGGCTCACCGACGTCTCCTCCTCCGAACCCGCCGAGATCGACGAGCGCGGGCTGACATTCCGGATCCGGGTCGAGCGGCAGGGCAGGTGGAGCACGAGGCTCCAGGTGGACGGCCTGGTCCCCAGCCCCAACGGCGAGGACATCCGGACCCGGCTCGGCCACCACGGGCACCAGAAGGGGGCGCGGCTACACCACGACCTGAGCGAGTGGCTGGCCGACGCACCCCAGCTCACCTGCGACTGGGAGCCGATGGCCACCACCTACCGGCGCGGGCTGGTGGACCTGGCGGGTCTGCGGTACACCCCGCTGGCCACACCGAACGAGTCGATGCCGGCGGCCGGACTGCCCTGGTCGGCGACGCTCATCGGCCGGGACAGCATCTTCACCTGCTTCCAGACGCTGCCCTTCGTGCCCCGCCTGGCCACCACCACACTGCGCCTGTTCGCGCTCAACCAGGGCACGGTGCTCGACGACTTCCGGGACGAGGAACCCGGGAAGATCCTCAACGAGTTCCGGTACGGCGAGCTGGCGGCCTTCGAGGAACGCCCGCAGTCGCCGTACTTCGGTGGGGCCGACGTCACGCCGCTCTTCGTCGTGCTGCTCGACGAGTACGAACGCTGGACCGGTGACGGTGCGCTGGTCCGCGAACTGGAGGACACCGCCCGGGCCGCGTTGCGCTGGATCGACGAGTACGGCGACGTACGCGGCGACGGGTACATCTGGTACCAGCCGCGCAACGACCGCAGCGGGGCGAAGAACCACTGCTGGAAGGACTCCCCGGAGGCGATCTGCTATCGCGACGGCCGGCTGCCCGGGCTGCCCCGCGCCACGTGCGAGTTGCAGGGGTACGCGTACGACGCGAAACGGCGTGGTGCCCGGCTGGCCCGCGAGTTCTGGGACGACCCGGCGTACGCCGACCGCCTGGAGCAACAGGCGGCGGAGCTCAAGCAGCGGTTCAACCGGGACTTCTGGATCGACGACGGCGGGTACTTCGCGCTGGCGCTGGGCCCCGACGGCGACCGGGTGGACGCGTTGGCGTCGAACATGGGGCACCTGCTGTGGAGCGGCATCGCCGACGACGACAAGGCCGCCGCCGTCGCCGACCACCTGCTCGGGCCCCGGCTCTTCTCCGGCTGGGGCGTACGCACGCTCGCCACCGAACAGGTCAGCTACAACCCGCTCGGCTACCACGTCGGCACCGTGTGGCCGTTCGACAACTCGTTGATCGCGATGGGGCTGCGCCGGTACGGCTTCCTGGCCGAGGCGGGCGTCATCGCGGAGAGCATCATCGACGCGGCGCAGCACTTCGCCGGGCGGGTACCGGAGTCGTTCGCCGGCTACGACCGCGCGCTGACCCGGTTCCCGGTGCCGTATCCGGCGGCGAACAGCCCGCAGGCCTCCGCCACCGGCGCGATCTTCCTGCTGCTGCGTACCCTGCTCGGCCTGGAACCGTACGGTGAGCACCTGGTGGTGCATCCGGCGATCCCCCAGCGGTTCGGCCGGATCGAGCTGCTCGACATCCCTGGTCGCTGGGGTCGCAAGGACGCGATCGGCAACGCCCGCACGGGCGCGCCCTGAGCGGACGGGATCGGCGGCGGCGCAGGTGCGCAGCCGTCCGGCGGGTAACGTGCAGCGGCATGACCGGCCTGCCGTACTCGCACTGCTCGTACTGTGGTGCCGCCTATCCGGCGGACGCCGGGTGGCCCCGGGTCTGCGCGGCCTGCGGCCAGACGGTCTGGCGCAACCCGCTGCCGGTGGCCGTGGCGCTGCTGCCGGTGCGGACCGCCGACGGCCTCGGCCTGGTCGTCGTGCGACGGGACATCGAGCCGGCGCGCGGCCTGCTCGCGCTGCCCGGCGGCTTCGTCGAGTACGGCGAGGACTGGCGCGAGGCGTTGGTCCGGGAGTTGTGGGAGGAGACCTGGCTGCGCGCGGACGCGGCCGACGCCCGACTGGTCGCGGTGCACAGCGCACCGGCCGGCGGCACCATGATGATCTTCGGTGAGTTGCCAGCCCGCCGGGCCGAGGAGCTTCCGCCGTCGACGCCGACGGCGGAGGCCACCGAATGGCTGGTGCTGACCGAGCCGACCGAGCTGGCGTTCTCCACCCACACCCGGGTACTGGCAGACTTCTTCGCCGCTCGGCGCTGACGCCACCCACCTCCGCGCGGATCAGCGCCGGGCGGTGGGTACCGGCGGGGTGGCGAACGGGATGCCGGCGGGTTGCGACACCGTCGGCGCGCCCGCCGGGTGGTGCCACAGCCCCCGTGCGCGCAGGATCGGCAGCACCCCCTCGCCGAACCAGTAGGCCTCCTCGACGTGCGGGTGCCCGGAGAGCACGAACTCGTCCAGGCCGAGCGCGTGGTACTCGGCGATCCGGTCGGCGACCTCGGTGTGACTGCCCACCAGGGCGGTACCCGCACCACCCCGGACCAGCCCGACGCCGGCCCAGAGGTTGGGCGAGATCTCCAGGCCGTCCCGGGAGCCGCCGTGCAGGTCGAGCATCCGGCGCTGCCCCTCGGACTCGCTGCGGCGCAGCCCCTCCTGGGCAGCGGTGATGTCGGCGTCGGCGATGCCGTCGAGCAGCCGTCGCGCCTGCGCCCACGCCTCGTCGCCGGTGTCCCGGGAGATGACGTGCAGCCGGATGCCGAACCGGACCGTGCGTCCGGCCTCGGCGGCCAACTTGCGGATCCAGTCCAGCTTGGCGGCGACCTGTGCCGGCGGCTCACCCCAGGTGAGGTAGACGTCGCTGTGCCGGGCGGCGACCGGTCCGGCCGCCGCCGACGAGCCGCCGAAGTAGACCGGCGGGGCCGGCTCGGGCAGCCGGGCCAGGCGGGCCTGCTCGACACGGACGTGCGTACCCGCGTGGTCGACCGTCTCACCGCGCCAGAGCGCCCGCACCACGTGCAGGAACTCGTCGGTACGCGCGTACCGCGCCTCCTTGTCCAGGAAGTCGCCGTACGCCCGCTGCTCGTGCGACTCGCCACCGGTGACCACGTTGACCAGCAGCCGCCCCTCGGAGAGGCGCTGGAAGGTGGCGCCCATCTGCGCGGCGAGGGTCGGCGAGAGCAGGCCGGGCCGGAAGGCGACCAGGAACTTCAGCCGCTCGGTGACCTCGGTGAGCATGGCGGTGGTCAGCCAGGCGTCCTCGCACCAGGCCCCGGTCGGGGTCAGCGCGCCGACGAAGCCGAGCTGCTCCGCCGTACGGGCGATCTGGCCGAGGTAGCCGATGGTGGGTGGGCGGGAGCCGCCGGCCCTTCCCGCCGACATGCCGTGCCCGCCGCCGACGATGTCCCGGCTGTCACCGTACGTGGGCAGGAACCAGTGGAACGTCAACGACATGACTCGATCCTTCAGGCGCGCAGGGGTGGGTCCGGCCGTCCACTCCTGAGAGATGGGACGACCATGCGGACAGACTACCGATAAAACCTATCGGTTTAGTAGGCTGCTGCCGTCCCGGACTTCCGTCGATGTCCGCCGATCCCCTCTTCCCGTGTCCAGGAGCCCTCATGCGTACCCCTCCCCCACGTCGTGCCCGCACCGCCCTGCTCACGGCGCTCGCCCTGGTCGCCGCGGTCGGCCTCACCGCGTGCGGCGGGTCGGCCAGTGGCGACGACGACACTCCCCGACTGCGCATCGGTTACCAGCGGTTCGGCGGGCTGAGCCTGGTCAAGGCGCGCGGCGAGGCCCCGGACGCCGAATGGTCGCTGTTCGAGAGCGGCCCGGCGCTGACCGAGGCGCTCAAGGCGGGCTCGATCGACATCGGACAGACCGGGGAGGCACCGCCGATCTTCGCCGCCGCCGGCAAGATCCCGTTCTCCGTCATCGGGACCTCCGAGCCGATCCCGCAGGGTGAGGCGGTGCTGGTCAAGGAGGACTCCGGGATCCGGACCTTCGCCGACCTGAAGGGACGTACGGTCGCCCTGAACAAGGGCTCCAACGTGCACTGGCTGCTGGTCCGGCTGCTGGAGGCGAACGACCTGACGTTGCAGGACATCAACGTGAAGTACCTCAAGCCCGCCGAGGGGCGACCGGCCTTCGACAACGGGCAGGTCGACGCGTGGGTGATCTGGGACCCGTACTTCGCCCTCGCCGAGCGCCCCGGCGTCCGGATCCTGGCCGACGCCACCGGCCTGGCCAGCAACCGCGAGTACGTGCTGGCACACCCGGACGCGTTGGCGGAGAAGTCCCCGCAGATCGAGTCGTTCCTGCGGACGTACCGGACGGTCACCGACTGGGGCATCGCCAACCCGGCCGAACGCGCCGCGGTGCTCGCCCCCGAGCTGAAGATCCCCGAGGACGTGACCAGCCGGGCCCTGGACCGCAGCGCCCGCGCCCTCGCCCCGGTCACCCCCGCGGTCGGCGACGAGTTGCAGGCCATCGCCGACGGCTTCGCCACCCTGGAACTCATCCCCGGCCCGGTCGACATCCGCTCCCGCATCGACGACCGCTTCACCGAGGTGTACCGGTGACCAGGGCGACCGCGCCACCCGCCGAGGCGCCGGCGACATCGGGCCCCGCAGATCTCGGTACGCCCCGGCCCGCCGAACGGCGGCGACGCACCACGATCCCGACGGTCGCCTGGTGGCGGCTGGCCAGCCCGGTGCTGCTGGTGGCCGCCTGGGAGCTGGCCGCCCGGGTCGGGTGGCTCGCGCCGGAGAAGCTGCCCGCGCCGAGCACCGTGCTGGCCACCGGGTGGCGCCTGGCCAGCGACGGCACCCTGCTGACCCACCTGCTCGACTCGCTCAGCCGAGCCGGTGCCGGACTCCTCATCGGCGGCGGACTCGCCCTGATCCTCGGCGCCGTCGCCGGGCTGCTGCGGCTCGGAGACGACCTGATCGACCCACCGGTGCAGATGGCCCGGATGCTGCCGCACCTCGGGCTGGTACCGCTGCTGATCATCTGGGTCGGCATCGGCGAGTCACTGAAGATCAGCCTGGTCGCCCTCGGCGCCTTCTTCCCGCTCTACTTCAACACCTACGCCGGCATCCGGGACATCGACGAGAGACTTGTCGAGGCGGCCCGTACGTGTGGCCTCGGCACCGTCGCCCGGCTGCGGCACGTGGTGCTGCCCGGCGCGCTGCCCGCCCTGTTCCTCGGCCTCCGCCTGGCCATCGGCGCCGCCTGGCTCAGCCTGGTGGTCGGCGAACAGGTCAACGCCCAGACCGGCATCGGCTTCCTGATGATGGAGGCCCGCGAGTTCAGCCAGACCGACGTGGTGGTCCTCGGCCTGCTCGTCTACGCCCTGCTCGGGCTGCTCTCCGACGTGGCCATCCGCACCCTGGAAAGGAGGACGCTGTCATGGCGACGCGGACTTCGGGCAACCTGACCGGCGCGACGGCGGTGCTGACCGCGACCGGCGTACGCCGCGACTTCGGCACCACCACCGTGCTGGCCGGTGCCTCGCTGAGCATCGCGCCGGGCGAGGTGGTCGCCCTGCTCGGCGGCAGCGGCTCCGGCAAGAGCACCCTACTGCGCGTACTCGCCGGCCTCGACGAGGAGGCCACCGGCGAGACCGCCCTGCGCGGCACCGCCGCGGTCGTCTTCCAGGAGCACCGGCTGCTGCCGTGGAAACGGGTCGCCGACAACGTCGCGCTCGGGCTCTCCGGCCCGGACGTGGCCCAGCGGGTCGACCGGGCGCTGACGGAGGTCGGCCTCGCCGACCGCCACCGCGCCTGGCCCGCCGAGCTCTCCGGCGGCCAGGCACAGCGGGTCGCGGTCGCCCGAGCCCTGGTACGCGAACCCGACGTGCTGCTGCTCGACGAGCCCTTCGGCGCGCTCGACGCGCTCACCCGACTCCGGATGCAGGCACTGCTGCGCCGGCTACGCGCCGAACACGGCTTCGCCGCGCTGCTGGTCACCCACGACGTCGAAGAGGCACTGCTGCTCGCCGACCGGCTGCTCCTGCTGGAGTCCGGCGTCATCGCCGAGGAACTGGACGTGCCCCTCGGCCCGACCCGGACTCCCGACGACCCGGCCTTCGGCGCGCTACGCCGCCGCCTGCTCGACCGACTCGGCGTACCCACCTGAGGAAGGCGGATGCCGGAACGCCGCCGCTCAGGCGACGAAGCTGCCGCCCTTGACACCCCGGACGAAGCCGGCCCACTGGTCGGTGCCGAACGACAGCACCGGCCCCTGCCGGTCCTTGCTGTCCCGCACCGCGACCACGGCCGGGAGATTGTCGGCCACCTCGACACAGTTCCCGGTCGACCCCGACCGGGTGCTCTTGCGCCAGGTCGCGCGAGTCGGGTTCATGCGGGTCCTCCTACTTGACCAACTCCTCGGCCAACGCGAGCAGCCTATCCCGAGTGGGCTTCGGTCCCAGAGCCACAGCTTGAAGCTGTTCATGAGCTGTGGCGTATGCAGAGATCTCCGCGGGCCTGTCCAGATACAGCGCACCGGTGAGAGTGCCGACGTACACCATCTTCTCCTCGGCAGCGTCCGGATAGGGCGCCGGCAGGGGTGGGAAGTCGAGGATGACGAAGCTGCCGTCGAAGCCGAGGCCGGTGGAGTACGGCAGTAGCTGAACTTGGACATTGCTCCGAGTGGAGTGCTCGACCAGGAGCCTGATCTGCCGGTGCAGCACCTCGGGTCCTCCCACCACGCGGCGGACGGCTCCTTCGTCGATCACCACTCGCAGTATCGGCGGGTCATCCTTGGCCAGGATCTTCTGGCGTTCCATGCGGAGTGACACCTGCCGCTCGATCTCGTCGTCGCGCAGGGGTATCGGACCGGTCTGGAAAACCGCGCGGGCATACTCCTCGCCCTGAAGCAGACCCGGGAACATCTGACACTCGTACGTGCGGATGACCGATGCCTCGGACTCCATGCCCACGTACGCCGTGAACCAGTCGGGCAGGACGTCGCTGTACCGCTGCCACCACCCACGCTGCTTCGCTTGACGTGCCACCGCGACCACTGCTTCGGCCTGGTCGCCCTCCACTCCGTACAGCGTCAGTAGTGCCCGCACGTCGTTCGGGTGTGGACGCACGTCGCCGTTCTCGACGCGGCTGAGCCAGCTTCCGTCGTGATCCACCTGTTGGGCCGCATCTGCGGACGTGTGGCCGGCCCGCTCACGAAGCTTCCGCAAGGTGAGCGCCAGCCGCCGCCGCTGGACGGTGGGACTTTGACGGGTGGCCATGGGGCCATCGTGCCACACGAACGATGTGACTTCCTTTCGCATAAGAATTGATCGCACATGTCGAATCCGCATATTGCGGATTGCTTGGTTGCGTGAAACGGTGTCACTGGGTGTGGTGGTCGGATGACCGGGCGTGGCCCGGCCGCCACGCCCCTCGTCGGAGGAGGGGCAGATGGTCCGGCAGATGACCTACAACGAGTTCCTGCTCGCTGCGGCTCTCACGTTCGCGCGTCGGCATCGGCCGAGGTGGAACCACGTGCTGAGGCGGGTGACGTGTCGGTGCGGCCGGGATCTGCCGTGTCGAGTGCGGTACCGGGTGCCGATCAATCGGGGCCCATGGCCGGGAGAGGCGTCATGACAGCGCACGGGCCGGTGGTGCCGATCTGGACCTGTGCGGGATGTGGTGCACCCTGGCCCTGCCGTACGCGTCGTCAGGAATTGCGGGCCGAGTACGAGCAGGCTCCGATGTCGTTGGCGCTCTATCTAGGCGCGTGCGTGGTGGCGGCCAGTCAGGACATGGGGTGGGCTCCGGCCGGGCTGCTGCATCGGCGGTTCCTCGGGTGGTTGCCGTGACCACGGCACCGCGCGCCGGTGATCTGCTCCTGATCGGGCCGCAGGCCAGCGTGCAGTTTCGTCGGCCGATCCTGTTCCGCGTGATCCGGGTGTTGACCTGGACCACGTACGACGGGCGGATCTGGTTGGAGGGATATCAGGTCAACAAGCGGGGAGAAGCCGTCACCCGACGGGCGGTCTTCGTGCAGCCGGCCGGGCTGCGTACCGCACCGACGCGCCTGCCGATTCGTGGACCGGGAAGGAGGAAGATGCCCGGTACCGTGTGGACATGAGCGGGTGGAGACTCATGCCGGGCAACCGGGGTTCGACTCTGGCGCTGCGTCAGGCTCGGCCCCGGAAGCGACCTCTGCCCCAGTTCGACGAAGGTCGCCGGTGATCCTGACCCACGAGATCGCGCACGGCGTCGCCGCCGGGGAGGTCACCGTCGCCTACCGGCGCTGGATCCGGCCACGGGTGCGACCCGGCTCGACGTTCCACACGGTGGCCGGAATCGTACGCGTCGAGGCCGTCGACCGCGCCGAGCCCGAACAGCTCGACACGACCGCCGCGCGGGATGCCGGGTACGCCACACGGGAGGCCCTGCTCTCGACCCTGCGCGGTGACGACGCCGATCCACTCTGGCGCATCACCCTGTCGTGGGCCGGGCCCGATCCCCGCACCGCGCTCGCGGAGAACCCGGTGCTCTCGCCAGCCGACATCGCCGATCTCGACGCCGTGCTGGACCGGCTCGACGCCCGAACTCCCTGGGCCCGCGCCGCGCTGGACCGGATCGGCCGCCAGCCGGGCATCACCGCCGCGCGGCTCGCCGCCGAGCTGTCGATCGACAAGGACTCCCTGAAACGACGCCTCCGAACCCTCAAAGCACATGGCCTGACCCTCAGCCTGCCCTCCGGGTACGAACTCTCCGCTCGCGGCCACGCCTACCTGTCGGCCACCGGGCCTGCCTAGACCGACGGCCGGGAACCGGGGGGAGGTCCGGTTCCCGGCCGATCGCCTCAGCTCGTCGAGAAGCCGGCGAACAGCACCGAGGCGAGTCCCAGCGCGAGGACCAGGTTGAACACGGTGGCGGCGCCGAAGACCACCACCGGCCGCCACCCGGCCTGCCGCAGCGCCGCCACCCGCACCTCCAGACCGATGCTGACGAAGGCCAGGATGAAAAACCAGGTCCGGAGGTCGTTGACGATCGCGATGGTGGCCTTGCCGTCCGCTCCGGCGACGTCGAGATACCAGGTGGCGATCACCGACGCGGCGACGAAGCCGAGGACGAACTTCGGGAACCGGCGCCACAGCTCGCCGAGCCCCGGACGGGCCGCGCCGGCCCGACGCTCGACGTGCAGCGCGAAGTACGCGGTCAGCGCCACCGCGACCACGCCCATCAGCGCGTTCTGGGTGACCTTGACGATGCTGGCGATCTGCAACGCCTCGTCACCGGCCAGCGCACCGGCGGCGGTGACGGCGGCGGTGGTGTCGATGTTGCCGCCGATCCAGGCGCCGGCCACCGCCGACTCCAACCCGAGCACGTCGGCCAGCCAGGGCAGCAGGAAGATCGACGGCAACGCGAAGACGATCACCAGGCTGGCCGTGTACGCCAGTTGTTCCCGGCGGGCGCGTACCGCACCGGCGGCGGCGATGGCGGCGCTGACTCCGCAGATGGAGACGGCGGAGGCGAGCAGGGCGCGCAGCTTGTCGTCCAGACCGAGCCGCCCGGCGAGCCACCAGGTGAACAGGAACACGCCGCTGATCAGCAGCAACGCCTGGGCGATGGCCGGCCCGGCGGCGCTGGCGATGACCGCCAGGTTGATCGACGCGCCGAGCAGCACCAGACCGGTCTTGATGAAGAACTCGGTGCGGAACGCGGCGGCGATGCGGTCACGCCACCCGGTCAGCGTCACCACCGCGTTGCCGAGCAGGCCCAGCAGGATGGCGTACACCGGGTATTCGATCGCGCCCGCGACGTCCTCGACCGCCGTGCCCTCGACCCAGGTGGGCACGTTCTGTTCGAGGTAGCGGGTCAGGACGGCGAGGACGAGCACGACCAGCAGGCCGACGGCGGTCCAGGCCCAGAAGGAGCGGTCGGCCGGCGGTGTCGCGGCAGGCGGCAGGGCGGCCGGACCGGCGGGTGCCGATTCGGTCCGTACGGGCGCACCGGTCGCGCCCACTGTGGAGGCGTCCGCAGCGGCCGTCGAGCCGGTGGCGGTCTCGGAGTCGGTGCCGGTCGCGGGTCGGTTGGCGTCGGTGGTCATCAGGGCACCAGCCCGGCGGGGATGACACCGATCAGGACCAGCCCGAGCAGGACCAGACCGAGGAGGGTCGCGGCCCAGTCCTCGTTGACGGCGAACCGGCTCTCCGGCGTGGTGGGGGTGGGCTGGGGTGCGGGGGCACTCATGGAGGTTCCTCCGGGGGTGAGAGGGCACGGCGAAGCGGAGGCGTACGGGCGCGCGGGGTGGCCGGGTGACGGGCTCGTCGGGCTCGCGCCGGTCAGGCGCGGCCCGAGCGGGTACAGAGCTCCGAGGCGACCCGCATCAGGTCGACGACCCGGCGGGAGGTGAGTCGCAGATCGGTGACCACCGACCTATATTCCTACCGAGAAAGTAGGAATACAAGAGCTGTCCACGATCCGGGCGGGTTCCATTTCCTCGACGAACGACGACATGGCCGCCGGAGCTGCGGCGACCGGCGGCGAGGCCCAGCCCCCTGGGTCGGCACCGGGTCGGCGCGGTAACGCGCCGATGCCCTAGATGCGGGCGCCCACGGTCTCGACACCGTCGCCGGTGATGTCCGCGAGGTATGCACGTCGGCCCGCGAGCACCATCACCAGCGCTTCCGTCGTTCCTCGGACGACCGGACCGGCACCGCTGCAGAACGGTCCGTCGGTCGCCTCCCACCGCAGGTCCTTCGCCACGGTGCGGCTGTTGACGGCGAAGTTCCTGGACACGAAGAACTCGGCGACCGTGGTGGCCGCCTCGACCGACGGCCCACCGTGCAGTCCGAGCGGGCGGCGGATGTCCTGGCCGTGCACGACAACCTCGCCCAGCCACGCAGCGGAGTGCCCGGACGGCGCGGTGGTGGCGGACACGGCGGCCCGGAACGTCGCCAGCGTCTCGGCGGGCGTCGCGCCGAGGTGCTCGCGCAGGCGTCGCCGGTTGTGCACCTCCGGGCGGAACCCGGCTGCGGCCATGCTGCGGATCCAGCGGAACGGAGTCATCCGCGCGGCCGAGGTCAGATGCGCCAGCGTCTCCTCGACGGTCCAGGAGCCGCAGAGCGAGCGGGTGGCCCACTGGGCATCGGTCAGATCGGCGAGATCGTCGGCCAGGGCGCCCCGGGCGGCGACGATCTGGGCGGCGGTGCGAGCGGAATCGCTGGAGTCGACGGAGTTCATCGCCGAGCAGCTTACGGCGACCGGCATCGGGCGGTGGAGGCGAGGCGGCACCTCAGGGACCTCCTGGGCCGACCTGCGCGGCCGGGGCGGCCAGGCACTATCCTTCGCCGGGTGGGCACCTCCGGTGACAGCGAGCGGACGGTCGTCGCGTCGAACCGCAGGGCGCGGCACAACTACACGATCCTCAAGACCTACGAGGCCGGGATCGTGCTGGCCGGCACCGAGGTCAAGTCACTGCGGGAGAAGCGGGTCTCGCTCGTCGACGCCTTCGCGCAGGAACTCGACGGCGAGATCATGCTCTACGGCCTGCACATCGCGGAGTACGGCTACGGCACGTGGACGAACCACGCGCCCCGACGGACCCGGAAACTGCTGCTGCGCCGGGTGGAGATCGAACGCATCCTGGCACAGATCCGCGAGGGCGGGTTCACCCTCGTGCCGCTGTCGATGTACTTCTCGGGCGGCTGGGCCAAGGTCGAGCTGGCGCTGGCCAAGGGCCGCAAGGCGTACGACAAGCGGCAGGCGCTGGCCGCCCGGGACGCCGATCGGGAGATCGCCCGGGAGATGGGCCGTCGCCTCAAGGGGCGGACGGGCCGGTACGCCGAGGGGCGTGCGACCGGTCGGTGATCAGCCGGCGAGCAGGTGCTCGTGGGCCGCGCGCAGCCGGGCGAGCGCGGCGTCGCCACCGGCCGGGGCGCGGCGCTCCAGCTCGGCCCAGACCTCGGCGAGCGCGGTCGTCACCGCGCGCAGCTCGGCGGCGTGGCGACGGCCGCTCTGCTCCCGTTGGGCCTCCAGCCGACGGGCCCAGCCGGCGGTGACCTCGGCGAGCCGGTCGGCGTCGGCGCGGGCCTGGGCGGCGGTGCGCACCGCGCCGGCCGGCACGATCGCGGCGACCGGACGGGGATCGCCGTCGCGGGTGATCACGGTGACGGTGTCGGTCAGCTCCGCCATGGCGACGAGCTGACTCAGCCGGGTGCGCGCCTCGCGCAGCGGCAGCGAGCGCGGCGGGACGGTGCCTGGGGTGAGGGCGGGGACAGCCATGAATACATGGTGCGTGCGGGGTACGACACTTTCCGCGACCGTCCATCAGGGACCGTGCCCGTCGGGCCACCACCGAACCCTGGACATCTACAGTAAACAATCTTAATAATTATGCATCCGTCGTTCGACGGCCCTCGTCCCCCGGGAGGTCCGGATGCGTCGCCCCACCCGACATCTACTGCTCACCGCCGTCGCGGCCCTGGCCACCATCGCCGCCACCACGCTGGTGGCGGCCACCCCGGCACAGGCCGCCGGTCCCACCGCCAGCTTCGTGAAGACCGCCGACTGGGGCACCGGCTGGGAGGGCAGGTACACCGTCACCAACGGCGGCAGCAGCACGATCACCTCCTGGCAGGTCGCCTTCACGCTGCCCGCCGGGACCACCCTGGGCTCCTTCTGGGACGCCACCGCCAGCAGCGTCGGCCAGCGGCACACCTTCACCAACCGGTCGTGGAACGGCACCCTCGCCCCGGGCGCCTCGGCCTCCTTCGGCTTCCTGGCCACCGGCCCGGGATCCCCCACCGACTGCCGGGTCAACGGCGCCTCCTGCGGCGGCGGCACACCGACCACCCCGCCGACCACCCCGCCACCCACCACACCGCCGCCCACCACGACACCGCCCAGCACCCCGCCGCCGACCACGGTGCCACCCACCACGCCGCCCCCGACGACGCCGCCCACCGGCGGGCTGCCCCGACGGGCCCTGATCGGCTACCTGCACGCCAGCTTCGCCAACGGCTCCGGCTACCTGCGGATGGCCGACGTACCGGCCGACTGGGACGTCATCAACCTCGCCTTCGGCGAGCCCACCACGGTCACCTCCGGCGACATCCGGTTCCAGCTCTGCCCGGTCGCCGAGTGCCCGGGGGTGGAGAGCGAAGCCGAATTCACCGCCGCGATCCGCGCCAAGCAGCAGCAGGGCAAGAAGGTGCTGCTCTCCATCGGCGGGCAGAACGGACAAGTCCAGCTCACCACGACCACCGCCCGGGACACCTTCGTCCGCTCGGTGTCGGCGATCGTCGACCGGTACGGCCTCGACGGGCTGGACATCGACTTCGAGGGCCACTCCCTGTACCTGAACCCCGGCGACACCGACTTCCGCAACCCGACCACCCCGGTCGTGGTGAACCTGATCTCGGCGATCCGTACGCTCACGCAGCGCTACGGGCCTGGCTTTCTGCTCACGATGGCCCCGGAGACGTTCTTCGTCCAGCTCGGCCACCAGTTCTACGGGCCGGGACCGTGGGGCGGCCAGGACCCGCGCGCCGGGTCGTACCTGCCGGTGATCCACGCGCTGCGGGACCACCTGACCGTGCTGCACGTGCAGAACTACAACTCCGGCCCGATCGTCGGACTGGACGGCCAGTACCACACCATGGGCGGGGCCGACTTCCACATCGCGATGACCGACATGCTGCTCGCCGGCTTCCCGGTGGCCGGCAACCCGGACCGCGTCTTCCCCGCGCTGCGGGAGGACCAGGTCGCCTTCGGCGCACCGTCGTCGGTCAGCGCCGGCAACGGCTACGTCGCCCCGGCCGGTGTGCAGGCGGCCGTCACCTGCCTGGTCCGGGGGCAGAACTGCGGCGGCTACACGCCCCGCAGCGGCACCAACCCGAACTTCCGTGGCCTGATGACGTGGTCGATCAACTGGGACCGCTTCTACCAGTGGGAGTTCGGCCGCACCCACGGCCCGTTCCTCAAGGCCCTGTCCTGATCCACGGCACACACGGTGGTGGGGCCCCGCGCCCGGGCCGGGGGGCCCCCCCACCCCCGCGGCCGGGCCCGCCCGCAACCGATCGGGCGGGGGCGGCGGGGGGCGAGCCGGGGGCGCGGCCGGGCCGCGCGCGGCCGGGCCCGCC
>NZ_JBIANP010000016.1:0-88035 GCF_042874705.1 Micromonospora sp. NPDC003816 | reverse complement strand
TGGTACTGCACCCGGGAGGGTGTGGGAGAGTAGGACACCGCCGGACATCTTCTCGATTTAGGGCCACCCCCACGGGGGTGGCCCTAAACGCATTTGTAGGCCGACCGCTACAGCCCGACCGGGGCAGCCTGAACCGGGGCAGCGCGGCGGCACTCCGGCCGCTAGCGTCACGCGAGTGACGGCGCCCACCGATGGCCCCGCGCCACCAGCACACGACCGGACGATGCCGGGCCCAGTGCCGGAGTCAGCGCCGATGTCTGAGGAGACGGCGCGCTCCGGAGGAACGAGGTCGGGGCTGTGGCGTAGCCGGGATTTCACCGTGTTCTGGGCGGCGCAGACGGTGTCGGTGGTCGGTGACGGGTTCGCGTCGGTGGCCGTACCGCTGCTGGTGCTCCAGGTGACCGGGTCGGTGGCGCTGATGGGCCTGCTCACCGCCGTCGCGGGGGTGGCGTCGGTGGTCACGGCCGTCTTCGCGGGAGTGCTGGCCGACCGGGTGGACCGGCGACGTCTGCTGATCGGCGGTGACCTCGCGCGGGCCGTGCTCTTCGCCGCCGTGCCGGTGGCGTGGCTCTGGGGGCCGCAGCTCTGGCTGCTCTACCTCGTACTGCCGGCCGGTGCCGCCGTGGGGATGGTGTTCCGGGTGGCGTACGTGGCGGCGGTGCCGGGGCTCGTCGACGTCGGGCGGATCACCGAGGCCAACGGCAAGCTGTCGGCGAGCTACGCGGTCGCCGGGATCGGGGGACCGCTGCTGGCCGGTCTGGTGGCGGCGCGCTTCGGGTGCACCACGGCGGTGGCGGTGAACGCCGCGAGCTTCGCCGTGTCGGCGGTCGGGCTGACCGCCGTTCGGCTGCGGCAGGCCCGCCGGGAGCGGACCGCGACGACCTCGGCCGGGCTGCGTGACGAGCTGCTGGACGGGGCCCGGTTCCTCTGGCGGCATCCGGTGCTGCGGAGCCTGACACTGCTGCTGTCGGCGTTCCTGTTCCTCACCTACGGGCTTGACGACGTGCTGATCTATCACGTCGGGCACGGCCTTGGCGGGTCGGAGCGTACCGTCGGGGTGGTGTTGGGGCTGGCCGCGCTCGGCACGGTCCTCGGCTCGCTGGTGGTGGCGCCGCTGCGACGACGCATGGGCTTCGGGCCCACCTGGTCGGGCAGTGTGGTGACGGCCGGCGTGGCGGTCGCGGCGGTCGGGTCGGCGGGTACGGTGCCGGCGGTGGCGGCCCTGGCGGCGGTGTACCTCGGCGGGGTGGCGGTCGGCGCGATCTGCTCCCTGTCGCTACGGCAGGAGGTGACGCCGAACCACCTGCTGGGCCGGGTCACCTCGGTGTTCTGGGCGACCCACTACGCGCTCGGCCCGATCGGGGCTGCCGTGGTGACGTGGGGCGCGCAGGGGTACGGCGTACCCCTGGTCTGTCTGCTGGCGGGTGGTGGGTGCGTCCTGGTCGGGCTCGCGGCGCTCGCCACGCCGGTGGCGCGGGTCGGCGGGCGGTGACCCGGCGGCGCTCGTCAGTGCCGGGTCTGCACGGTCTCGCGGATCTGTCGCAGCAGCCCGGCGGACTCGTCGACCGAGCGGGACGGGAACATGGCGAGCACCACGCTGCCGTGGTCGGCCCAGCCGCAGACCGCGAAGTCACCGCCGTCGCCGCTGGTGCTGCCGCACTTCATCGTCCCGCCGAGACCGCCCGGGGAGACGTTGCGCAGGTCGCTGATCGCGCCGGTCTCGTCGCCCATCAGCGTGAACAGGCTCTCCAGGTCCCGCTCCGGCTGCCACAGCAGGGTCGTGCCGCCGAAGAGGAGCACCGAGCGGCGGGTGTCGGCCGGATCCTGGTAGACCGCGCCGAAGCTGCTGTCCAGCCGGATGTCGGCCGCGAGGCCGCTGCGCAGGTAGTCGGCGGTGCTCACCGCGCGGTCGCTGGTGTCCTGGCGCAGGCCGGCGACCTCGCCCGGAGTGCTGATCCGGGCGTCCTTCTGCTGCATGATCCGCCAACCCCAGGAGCCGAGCGTGCCGACGCCCGCGAACACCAGGACCGCGATCAACGCCACCGCGATCCGCCAGCGCCGGGACCGGACGGCGCGGCGGTCGGGGCCGGTCGCCGCCTCGGGCTGGTCCAGCTCGATCGGCTCGGCGGTCAGGTCGACCAGCGGGGTGCCGTCGTCGAGGTGGTGGAGGCTGCGGCGCGCGTCGGACATAGCCGACACCGTACGCGAACCACCGGTGGCGCACGTCGGGTCCGCCGAAGCGCTCCGTAGACTTCCAGGGTGACCGAGAACCTGGATGCCCGACGCCTCGACGCCCCGACCCTCGCCGGCCAGTACCTGCCCGGCGAGGTAGAGCAGCGACGGTACGAGCAGTGGGTAGCCGACGGTCGGTTCCGGGCATCGGCGGAGAGCGAGCGGCAGCCCTTCACCATCGTCATCCCGCCGCCGAACGTGACCGGCTCGCTGCACATGGGCCACGCGCTGGACCACACCGTGCAGGACGCCCTGGTGCGGCGCAAGCGTATGCAGGGTTTCGAGGCGCTCTGGCTGCCCGGCATGGACCACGCCGGCATCGCCACCCAGAACGTGGTCGAGCGGCAGCTCGCCGCGCAGGGCCTGTCCCGCCACGATTTGGGCCGGGAGAAGTTCGTCGAGCGGGTGTGGCAGTGGAAGGCGGAGTCCGGCGGGACCATCCTCGGCCAGATGCGCCGCCTCGGTGACTCGGTGGACTGGGAGCGCGAGCGCTTCACCATGGACGAGGGCCTGTCCCGCGCCGTGCAGACCATGTTCAAGAAGCTGTACGACGACGGGCTGATCTATCGCGCGAACCGGATCATCAACTGGTGTCCGCGCTGTCTGACCGCCCTCTCCGACATCGAGGTGGAGCACTCCGATGACGACGGTGAGCTGGTCTCGATCCGGTACAGCGACGACGTGGTGGTGGCCACCACCCGGGCCGAGACGATGCTCGGCGACACGGCGGTGGCGGTGCACCCGGACGACGAGCGGTACCGGCACCTGATCGGCACCGAGGTCGAGCTGCCGTTGACCGGGCGGCGGATCCCGATCGTGGGGGACGCCCACGTCGACCCGTCCTTCGGCACCGGCATGGTGAAGGTCACCCCGGCGCACGACCCGAACGACTTCGAGATCGGGCAGCGGCACGACCTGCCCGCGCTCACCGTGATGGACGAGCGGGGTGTGATCACCGCGCCCGGTCCGTTCCAGGGGCTGGACCGGTTCGAGGCCCGGCCGGCGATCGTCGCGGCGCTGCGCGAGCAGGGCCGCATCGTCGCCGAGAAGCGGCCGTACGTGCACGCCGTCGGGCACTGCTCGCGGTGCCGCACCACGGTGGAACCCCGGCTGTCGTTGCAGTGGTTCGTCAACACCTCGCCGCTGGCGAAGGCGGCCGGTGACGCGGTGCGCGACGGGCGGGTCCGGATCGAGCCGGCGGAGCTGGCCAAGCGCTACTTCGCCTGGGTCGACAACATGCACGACTGGTGCATCTCCCGCCAGCTCTGGTGGGGCCACCGGATCCCGGTCTGGTACGGCCCGGCCGGCGAGGTGGTCTGCGTCGGACCCGACGAGGAGCCGCCGACCGGGACGGGCTGGCACCAGGACGAGGACGTGCTGGACACCTGGTTCTCCAGCGGCCTGTGGCCGTTCTCCACGCTCGGTTGGCCGGAGCAGACCCCGGACCTGGCCAAGTTCTATCCGACCAGCGTGCTGGTGACCGGTTACGACATCCTCTTCTTCTGGGTGGCCCGGATGATGATGTTCGGCCTGTACGCGATGGACGGCAGGCAGCCGTTCGACGTGATCGCCCTGCACGGCATGGTCCGTGACGAGCACGGCAAGAAGATGTCGAAGTCGTTCGGGAACGTGGTCGACCCGCTGGACTGGATCGACCGGTACGGTGCCGACGCGACCCGCTTCACGCTGGCCCGGGGCGCCAACCCGGGCGGCGACGTGCCGGTCAGCGAGGAGTGGTGCCAGGGCTCCCGGAACTTCTGCAACAAGCTCTGGAACGCCACCCGGTTCGCGTTGATCAACGGCGCGCACACCGGCGGTCCGATGCCGACCGCCGACAAGCTGTCGACCGTCGACCGGTGGATCCTGTCCCGGCTGGCGCACGTCACCGCCGAGGTCGACGAGCAGTTCGAGGCGTACGAGTTCGCCAAGGTGTGTGACCTGCTCTACCACTTCGCCTGGGACGACGTCTGTGACTGGTACGTCGAGCTGAGCAAGCCGGTGCTGGCCGGCGGGGGCGAGTCGGCCGAGGTCACCCGCCGGGTCCTCGGTCATGTGCTGGACCACCTCCTGCGGCTGCTGCACCCGGTGATCCCGTTCGTCACCGAGGAGTTGTGGACCGCGCTGACCGGCGGCGAGACGCTGCTCACCGCGGCCTGGCCGGCTGCCGACCGGGCGCTCGTCGACGACGCCGCCGAGGCGGAGGTCGCCACCCTGCAACGGGTGGTCACCGAGGTCCGCCGGTTCCGCTCGGACCAGGGCCTGCGCCCGACCCAGCGGGTCGCCGCCCGGCTCGACGGCCTGGCCGGCGCCGGCGTGGCGGCGCACGAACCGCTGATCCGGTCGCTCGCGCGGCTCGACGCGCCCGCCGACGACTTCCAGGCCAGCGCCACGCTGGCCATGCCGGGCGAGGTCAACGTCGCGCTGGACACCCGGGGCTCGATCGACGTGGCCGCCGAGCGGGCGCGACTGACCAAGGACCGGACGGCGGCCGAGAAGGAGGCCGGGCAGGCCCGGGCGAAGCTGGACAATCCGGCGTTCGTCGGTAAGGCCCCCGAACCGGTCGTCGCCAAGATCCGTCAACGACTGGCCGTCGCCGAGGCCGACCTGGCCCGGATCGACGCCGCCCTGGAGGCCCTGCCCTCGTGAGCGACGACCGTACCGAGAACACCGATCGTGGTCGGCCGCGCGGCGACCGCGCCGCGCACGCCGCCTTCGCCCAGGCAGAGGCGGAGCTGGCCGGGCGCGGTTTCACCCGGATGGTGTTCGAGCTGGACCGCATCTCGTCCCTGCTCGACCTGCTGGGCAGCCCGCAGCGGGCGTACCCGTCGATCCACCTGACCGGCACCAACGGCAAGACCTCCACGGCCCGGATGATCGACTCGCTGTTGCGGGCGTTCGGGCTGCACACCGGCCGGTACACCAGCCCGCACCTGGAGAGCGTCCGGGAGCGGATCAGCCTGGACGGCGAGCCGGTGGACGAGACCCGGTTCGCCGCGGTCTATCAGGAGATCAAGCCGCTGGCCGAACTGGTGGACGACCGGTCGGCGGAGCCGCTGACCTACTTCGACATGACCACCGCGCTGGCGTTCGCCACGTTCGCCGACGCTCCCGTCGACATCGCCGTGGTCGAGGTGGGTCTCGGTGGCGCCGAGGACGCCACGAACGTGATCCAGGCCGGGGTGTGCGTACTCACGCCGATCGGGTTGGACCACACCGAGTGGCTCGGGGACACGCTCCAGGACATCGCGGTCGCCAAGTCCGGCATCATCCACCCCGGCGCCACGGTGATCTGCGCGGCGCAGGAGGAGGAGGCCGCCGAGCCGATCCTGCAACGCTGCGCCGAGGTGGGCGCGACCATCGCCCGCGAGGGCGCCGAGTTCGGCGTGCTGCGTCGGGCGGTCGCCGTCGGCGGGCAGGTGCTCACCCTGCAAGGACTCGGCGGGGTGTACGAAGAGGTGTTCGTCCCGCTGCACGGCGCGCACCAGGCGCAGAACGCGGCGCTGGCGCTCGCCGCCGTGGAGGCGTTCCTCGGCGCCGGCGCGCGGCGGCAGTTGGACGTGGAGGCGGTCCGGGAGGGCTTCGCCGCGGCCAGCTCGCCGGGCCGCCTGGAGCGGGTCCGGAACGCCCCCACGATCCTGCTGGACGGTGCGCACAACCCGCAGGGGATGGCCGCCACGGTCACCGCCCTGCAGGAGGAGTTCGCGTTCAGCAAGCTGGTCGCGGTGGTGGGCACACTGGCCGACAAGGACGCGCCGAGCCTGCTGGAGCTGCTGGAACCGGTGGTCGACCAGGTGGTGGTGACCCGTAACAGCTCGCCCCGGGCGCTGCCGGCCAAGGAGTTGGCCGCGCTCGCCGCCGAAGTGTTCGGGCCGGACCGGGTCGAGGTCGCCGAGGAGATGCCGGACGCGATCGAGGCGGCGGTGGCGCTGGCCGAGGAGGACGTACCGGGTGAACTGGCCGGGGTCGGTGTGCTGATCACCGGCTCGGTGGTGACCGTGGCCGACGCCCGCCGCCTGCTGAAGCGATGAGCGAGCCCACGGGCGCGGCCCGGCCGGACGAGACCCCCGAAACCATCACCGGTGGCGGTGCCGGACCGGGGCAGCCCGAGGGCGTTCCCGGGACGGACGGTGACGGCCCGCCGGGACAGCGCCGGTCCGGGCTGCGTGATCCGCAGCGGGCGGTACGCGGACTCGGCGCGGGCACCCTCGCGCTGGAGGCGCTGGTGCTGCTGCTGGCGATCCAACCGATCCGGGTCGTCGGCGGTGACCTCGGCGGTCCGGCGCTCGCGGCGGTGGTGACGCTGGCCGTGCTGGCGGCTCTGCTGGCCGGGCTGATGCGCCGACCCTGGGCGTGGCAGGCCGGCACCGTGTTGCAGGGTCTGCTGCTGCTGTCCGGTCTGCTGCACTGGGCGCTGTTCGCGCTGGGCGTCATCTTCGCGCTGGTGTGGGCGTACGCGTTGCACGTCCGTCGGGTGATCCTGGGCTGACCGGCGTCCGTGCCGGTCGGCGGGTCACGCCTCGGCGCGTTCCCGCCACTGGGTCAGGGCGATGCCGTGCCCGTCCGGGTCGCGGAACGCCGCCGCCCACACCTCCAGCTTGGTGCCCCGGTTGACCACCCGGGGCGCGTAGGTGAACCGGACGCCCGAGTCACGCATCCGCTCGTAGGCCGACTGGATGTCGTCGACGTCGAGGTTGACGTGCACCAGCCGCCGGTTCATCGGCTGGGCGCCGGTCACCTCGCGCAGCACCAGCCGGGTGGCCCCGGAGGAGAGGACCGCGTTGCCGTTGCCCCGGTCGACCTCGCGGAAGCCGAGCCGGTCCCGATAGAACTCCAGCGATCGGGACAGCTCGGTGACGAGCAGGGTGATGCCCACACCGCTGATCGGGGCGGCCAGGTCGGCGGTGTCCGGGTCGAAACCGAAGATCGCCTCGTCCAGTTCCCGGTCGTCCACCTGCGGATCGTCGGGGTCCGGGGGGCCGGTCGCCGCCGCGTGCACCGGCTCGTCCTCGTGCGGTGCCGACCGGGTGCGCCCGGCGGTCGTCGGGTACGGGTCGTCCAGCGGCAGGTCCAGCGGGTCGAGGGGGCCCGTCGGGGCGGAGGGCGGATCGGCCGGTCGTCCGGCGGCCGGTGCCGTGCTCGGCGTACCGGTGACCGGCGCGCCGGCCGGGTGGTCGTCGCGCGGCAGGTCGGCGAAGAGGTCGGTCTCGTCCGGGGCGGTGGCGGTCGCGGCGAACCGCTCCTCGGCGGGGGTACGTGGCGCGGGCGTGGCGCGGCGGGGCAACGGGGCGTCGCTGCTCTGCTCGACCACGGTGCCCTCCAGCACCACGGGTCCACCCGGGCGCTGGCGTACCCGGACCGGGTCCCGGGACTCGACCGGCTCGACCGGGTCGTCGCGGAGCGGGGTGCCGAGCGGGTCACCCAGCGGGTCGTGGAAGTCGTCCTCCGGCGGCCGGTCGGCCCACGGCGGGGCCTGCTGCCCGATCAGCACCTCGTCCGGCGGGCCCTGCCCGACGAACTCGTCGGCGAACTCGGGCGGCAGGTCGGCGGTGCCGGCCTCGGCGTGGGTGGGCACCTCGTCCCAGAGCACCCGGACGTGTCGCGGGTCGTCCAGCGCCACCCGGATCGGCAGTGTCTGGCCCAGCGACGGCCACTTGGCGACCGGCACCCGGGGCTCGATGATCTTCTTGGACCGGGGCGGCAGCCCGGGTGCGTCGATCACGAGCTGGAGTTCGCAGCGGCCGAAGGCGTACTGGGTGGGTGGTTCGGAGGCGCTGTGCACGTGCCCGGCGCCGACGACCCAGGTGCGACCGCCGCCGCGTACGGTGGCCAGCGCGATCGCCAGCACCAGCAGGGCCACACCGAGCGCCACGATGGCCCAGCTCGTCATGCCCAGCCCGAACAGCACGACGAAACTGGCCACGGTGCCGAGCACCGCCGCGATCAGTTTGCGTACCGGTGCGATGGGTCGGTTCCCGCCGTTCGCCACAGTGGACCTCCCGGGTGGTCAGGGCCAGGCTAGGCCGGATCGGGGGCCGGGGGAAGGACCGACCACCGCGCCGGGGCCGGGACCGGGTCGCTAGGCTGACCGTACCCAGCCCGACCGACTTACGCCCTCAGGAGGAACCCAGCGTGTCCAGCAGCAGCCCGGACGAGCGCACGCTCGTACTGATCAAGCCCGACGCGGTCCGCCGCGGCCTGGTCGGCGAGATCGTCTCCCGCTTCGAGCGGAAGGGGCTGCGGATCGACGCGATGGCGTCCCGGACGATGGACGCCGCGCTGGCCGACGAGCACTACGCCGAGCACGTGGACAAGACGTTCTACCCGCCGCTGAAGACGTTCATGACCAGCGGCCCGTTGGTCGCGCTGGTGCTCTCCGGCGACCAGGTGATCGACGTGGTGCGGGGTCTGATCGGCGCCACCGACGGACGCAAGGCCGTCGCCGGCACCATCCGGGGCGACCTCGCCCTGTCCAACCGGGAGAACCTGGTGCACGCCTCCGACTCCCCGGACAGCGCCAAGCGCGAGCTGGCGCTCTGGTTCCCCGAGCTGGGCTGACGACCGCCTCCCCGAGTTGGGCTCACGACAGCGGCGAGCCGGCCCGTCGACGGGCCGGCTCAGGTCGCCCAGGGCAACTTGTCCGGGTTGGCGACCAGGAAGATGTCGGTGATCCGACCGTCGGCGGTGCCGAGCATGACCGCATACCGGGAGCCGCCGGCGGTGATCACCACGGCGGCCGGCTGACCGTTGAGTTCGGTGCGGTGCACGGTGAGCGGCCAGCCCTTCTCGCGGACGCCCAGCAGGAACCGGACCACCCGGTCCGCGCCGGTGATCGGGTTGCGGGCGGCACTCACCCGACCGCCGCCGTCACTCCAGGCGATCGCGTCGGCGGCCACCAGCTCGGTCAGCCTCCGCAGGTCACCCTCGCCGGCGGCGGCGATGAACGCCTCCAGCAGTCGCTCCTGCTCCGCCCGGTCGGCGGTGAACCGGCGCTGCTCGCGCCCGATCCGGGCGGCGGCCCGGTGGTGCAACTGACGGCAGTCCTCGACGGAACGGTCGAGCAGCTCGGCGATCTCGGCGTACGGCAGCTCGAACGCGGTGTGCAGGACGTAGACCGCGCGCTCCGGCGGGGTGAGCCGCTCCAGCAGGTGCAGCAGCGCGGTGGAGAGCGAGTCGCGCAGTTCGGCGCGTTCCAACGGGCCGAACGGTGACGGTGCCGTCGGTACCGGCTCCGGCAGCCACTGCCCGACGTACGACTCCCGGGTGGCCTGCCGGGCCCGCAGCCGGTCCATGGACAGGTGGGTCACCACCCGGGACAGGTAGCGGCGTGGCTCGGCCACCCGGCTCCGGTCGACGCGGGCCCAGCGCAGGTAGGTCTCCTGGAGCACGTCCTCGGCGTCGTGCCGGCTGCCGAGCAGCCGGTACGCCAGACCGAGCAGCATCGGCCGGTGCGCGTCGAGCGCACCGGCCGCCTCCGCCGCCTCCGCCGGGTTCAGTCGTCCGACGGGAGATCGTTGCGGAAGGTCACCGCGATCCGGTTCCACACGTTGATTGTGGCAATCGCCAGGACCAGGTCGGCGAGCGCCTTCTCCGGCCAGACCTTCGCCGCGTCCTCCCACACGTCGTCGGGTACCCCGTGCTCGCCGAGCCGGGTCACCGCGTCGGTCAACGCCAGCGCGGCGCGTTCCCGCTGGTCGAAGAAGGGCGCCTCGCGCCAGGCGGCCACCGCGAACAGCCGCCGGCTCGACTCACCCGCGCCGAGCGCCTCCTGGCTGTGCATGTCGACGCAGAACGCGCAGCCGTTCAGGATCGAGGCGCGCAGCTTCACCAGCTCCAGCACGGTGTGGTCCACGTTCGCCCGGACGTACTTCTCCAGCCCCATCACGGCGCCGAACGCCTCCGGCGCCACCTTGGCCACGTTCATCCGCTGCATGACAACCCTCCCGCTAGATCGCTCCGACACCCCCACGACGGGCACGCCCCCACGGGGCGTGACAGGTACACCCTGTGACGCCGGTCATGGCGCACGTCGTGGTCCGTCCGTCGTGGGGTCGCGCGTCGATCATGGACTCGTGGTCGGTGATTCGCCCCTTGCGGACCGGTTTGCGACTGCCAGGACTCCATGATCGGCGGGGTGGGGTGATCGGGAGGAGGGGGACGGGTGGGATGGGTATCATGGGTGGGTATGGCGATGATCCGGCAATCACCGGTGAGCCTCCGGAAGAACGGCCGGGTGACCGGCTCAGTAGAACCGGACGGGTCGGCCCGTCACAGCCGGTCAACGAGCGGGTGGTCGTACTCCGGCCACCAAGCGGGGTGGTACCGCGGGCCCGGCCCGGGGCGCCGGTGACGGCGTACCGGTGACGGCTCGTCCTCGCAGACCCACACGACAGTGAGCGTCAGCGAGGAGAGCGACCCCCGATGGGCTATCCGTTGCACGACCCGACCGCCACCGGCGTCCCGGCCAGCCCGGACCTGCCCGCGGTCGAGCGCCGGGTGCTGGAGCACTGGACGGCCGACAAGACCTTCGAGGCCAGCGTCGAGCAGCGTCCCGCCTCCGGCCGGCAGCCGGAGACGGCGACCGGTGCCTCGGCCGGTGACGCCGACAACGAGTACGTCTTCTACGACGGCCCGCCGTTCGCCAACGGCCTGCCGCACTACGGTCACCTCTTCACCGGGTACGTCAAGGACGTGGTGCCGCGCTACCAGACCATGCGCGGCCGGCGGGTGGAGCGGCGCTTCGGCTGGGACTGCCACGGCCTGCCCGCCGAGGTGGTGGCCGAGAAGCAGCTCGGCATCACCAGCAAGGCGGAGATCCTCGACCTCGGCGTGGCCCGGTTCAACGACGCCTGCCGCTCCTCCGTGCTGGAGTTCACCCAGGACTGGGAGCGGTACGTCACCCGGCAGGCCCGCTGGGTCGACTTCGCCAACGACTACAAGACCCTCGACCTGGACTACATGGAAAGCGTCATGTGGGCCTTCAAGACCCTGCACGACAAGGGTCTGATCTACGAGGGTTTCCGGGTGCTGGCGTACTGCTGGCGGTGTGAGACGCCGCTGTCGAACACCGAGACCCGGATGGACGACGTCTACCGGGACCGGCACGACCCCACGTTGACCGTGTGGTTCGGGCTGACCGCCGACGAGTCCGCGCCGGAACTGCTCCGGGGGCCGGTCCGGCTGGGCGTCTGGACCACCACGCCGTGGACGCTGCCGTCGAACCTGGCGCTGGCCGTCGGGCCGGACATCGAGTACGCGGTGCTGGACCGCGACGGCGAGCGCTACGTCGTCGGCGCCGGTCGCCTCGGGGCGTACGCCAAGGAACTGGAGGGGTACGAGCAGGTCGGCACGGTACGCGGCGCCGACCTGGTGGGGCGGCGGTACACCCCGCTGTTCGACTTCCTCACCGCGCAGGCCGGACCGCAGGCGTACCAGGTGCTCGGCGCCGAGTTCGTTACCACCGAGGACGGCACCGGGATCGTGCACCTCGCCCCGGCCTTCGGCGAGGACGACCAGAACGTCTGCAACGCGGCCGGCATCCCGACCATCGTCACCGTGGACGACCACACCCGGTTCACCGGGCTGGTCCCGCCCTACGAGGGCGAGCAGGTCTTCGACGTCAACAAGCCGGTGATCCGGGAGCTCAAGGAGCGGGGGGTGGTGCTGCGGCAGGACACCTACACCCACTCGTATCCGCACTGCTGGCGCTGTGACACCCCGCTGGTCTACAAGGCGGTGTCGTCGTGGTTCGTCGCGGTGACGACGTTCAAGGACCGCATGGTCGAGCTGAACCAGCAGATCAACTGGACGCCCGGACACATCAAGGACGGCTCGTTCGGCAAGTGGCTGGCCAACGCCCGGGACTGGTCCATCAGCCGGAACCGGTTCTGGGGCTCGCCCATCCCGGTGTGGCGCTCGGACGACCCGAACCACCCGCGCGTCGACGTGTACGGGTCGCTGGAGGAGATCGAGCGCGACTTCGGCGTACGCCTGACCGACCTGCACCGGCCGGCGGTGGACGACCTGGTCCGCCCCAACCCGGACGACCCGACGGGCCGGTCGACGATGCGCCGCGTGCCGGAGGTGCTGGACTGCTGGTTCGAGTCCGGCTCGATGCCCTTCGCCCAGGTGCACTACCCGTTCGAGAACCGCGACTGGTTCGAGAGCCACTACCCGGGTGACTTCATCGTCGAGTACATCGGGCAGACCCGGGGCTGGTTCTACACCATGCACGTGCTGGCCACCGCGCTGTTCGACCGGCCGGCGTTCCGCAACTGCCTCAGCCACGGCATCCTGCTCGGCTCCGACGGGCGCAAGATGTCCAAGAGCCTGCGCAACTACCCGGACGTCTACCACGTCTTCGACTCGTACGGGTCGGACGCGATGCGGTGGATGCTGATGTCGTCGCCGGTGCTGCGGGGCGGGGACATGCCGGTCACCGAGTCGAGCGTGCGGGACGCCGTGCGGCAGGTGCTGTTGCCGCTCTGGAACGTCTGGTACTTCTTCTCGCTGTACGCCAACGCCGACGGCTACCAGGCGAAACGGAAGACCGACGCGGTGGCGACCGGTGCCGGCAGCCTGCTCGACCGGTACGTGCTGGCCAAGACCAACGAGCTGGTCGAGACGGCCGGCGCGCAGATGGACGCGTACGACATCTCGGGGGCCTGCGCCACCGTCCGGTCCTACCTGGACGCGCTGACCAACTGGTATGTGCGTCGCTCGCGGGACCGGTTCTGGGCGGGTGACACCGAGGCGTTCGACACGCTCTGGACGGTGCTGGAGACGCTGTGCCGGGTGGTGGCGCCGTTGGCACCGCTGACCGCCGAGGAGATCTGGCGCGGGCTGACCGGTGAGCGGTCGGTGCACCTGACCGACTGGCCGCGTGCCGAGGACTTCCCGGTCGACCACGAGCTGGTGGCCGCGATGGACGCCACCCGGGCGGTCGCCTCGGCGGCGCTGTCGCTGCGCAAGGCCAAGGGTCTGCGGGTCCGGCTGCCGCTGGCGAAGCTGACCGTGGCCAGCCCGGCGGCCGAGCAGCTGCGGCCCTTCGCCGACCTGGTCGCCGACGAGGTCAACGTGAAGGAGGTCGTCTTCACCGACGAGGTGTCGGCGTACTGCCAGCAGGTGCTCACCGTGGTGCCCCGGGCGCTCGGACCCCGGGTCGGCAAGCAGGTGCAGCAGGTGATCAAGGCGGTCAAGGCGGGGGAGTGGGAGCTGGTCGACGGCGCCCCGGTCGCCGCCGGGGTCACGCTGGCCGAGGGCGAGTACGAGCTGCGGTTGGTCGCGGCCGACGCCGAGCATTCCGCCCCGCTGCCGGGTAGCGAGGGGGTGGTGGTGCTGGACACCGTGGTCACCCCCGAGCTGGCCGCCGAGGGACTGGCCCGGGACGTCGTCCGGGTGGTCCAGCAGGCCCGCCGCGACGCCGACCTGGACATCTCGGACCGGATCGCGGTGACGGTGTCGGCCTCGGCGGAGGTGCGCGCGGCGGTGTCCGGGTACGCCGAGTTCGTGGCCCGTGAGGTGCTGGCGGACCGCGTCGACTTCGCCGACGAGCTGGACGGCTTCGCCGGTGAGGTCGGCGAGGGCGAGCAGGTGACGGTCGCGGTGCGTCGCGTGTGAGCTGACGTGTGTCGATGTGTAAGGAAGGGCCCCCTACTAACGCCTGCGGTAGTACCGGGGGCCCTTCCTAACATCCGGCACCCAGCCTGCGGACCTGCCCGACCTCGCTCCGGTCGAAGTGCGACGGTCCGCTACGGTGACACCGCCCCTACCTCACTCGATCCGCCGGAGGACCAGTGCCGCTGCTCTACACCATCGGCAGGTACACCGTGGCCCCGGCACTGCGGCTGGCCTTTCAGCCGAACGTGGAGGGGCTGGAGCACATCCCGGCGACCGGCGGCGCGATCTTCGCGGGCAACCATCTGTCCGTGGCCGACGAGTTGTTCCTCGGCACGGTGGTGCCTCGGCACCTAGCGTTCTGGGCCAAGTCGGACTATTACAAGGGTACCGGGGCGAAGGGCGCGTTCCATCGGTTCGTGCTCAACGGCCTGGGCGCCATCCCGGTCGAGCGGGCCGGCGGGCGGGCGGCGTTGACCGCCTTCGACGCGGCGATCCCCGCCCTCCAGGGCGGCGACCTGGTCGCCATCTATCCCGAGGGGACCCGTTCGCCGGACGGCCGGCTCTACCGGGGACGCACCGGCACCGCCCGGCTGGCGCTGGCCGCCGGTGTCCCGATCATCCCAGTGGGCATGATCGGCACCGACAAGGTGCAGCCGATCGGCGCCCGGATGCCGCGACCCGGGGGCGCGAAGATCACCGTGCGGTTCGGCAAGCCGCTGGACTTCACCGGCCGCTCGGCCGACCGGACGTCGCTGCGGGAGATGACCGACGAGCTGATGGCCGAGATCCAGAAACTGACCGGCCAGGAGTACGTCCCGCGCTACGCCCCGCCCCGCGCGAAGCCGCCCGCCCCGGGCGAGCCGACGCCGGGTAGCACGACGCCGGGCAGCCCGACCACGGGTGGGCCTGCCACGGGCGAGTCGCACCCGGGTCAGTCGACGCCGGGGGAGTCGGCTCCGGGTCAGTAGACCCCCGGGTCGGTCGACCCCGGGCGGGCCGACCGCAGGCTGAGCGCAGGCCGCGGACGGCCCCGTTCAGCCGCCCTTCGTCGAGACGATCTGTCGCCGCATGGTGGCGAGCAGCTCGGCACTGTCGTCCACCGAGAGCCCGGTGAAGACCGCGCTGGTGATGCTGCCGTGGTCGACCGAGGTGCAGACCACCACCCCGACGCCGTCGACGTTGCCCACCGCGCACCGCTCGTGCCGCCCCCGCACGCCGGTCTCCACGACCTGCGCCTCACCGAGCGAGTACTGCTGGGTGAGGCGTTCGATCTCGCCGTCGGCGTCGGCCGAGGGGGCGAAGCGGAAGCCGGTGCCGCCGAAGACGGTGACCTGCTTGCCGGCTCCGGTGGTGTAGATGCCGGCGAAGGTGTCGTCGGCGAGCAGGTGCGCCTGGCGCATCTGCGTCTCCAGCCGTCGGGCGGCCTGCGTACTGCGGTCGTCCTGGCGGAGTTCCAGATCGGCCACCTGGGTCGGCAGCGAGGCGTTCGCCGGGTACTGGCTGGCCATCGGGACGCCGTAGTAGGCCGGGCAGCCGCAGCAGCAGGCGATGGTCAGCAGCAGCATCCACGGCCAGCGGCGACGCTTACGGGGACGGGCGTACCCCGGAGGCGCCTGCCAGCCCGGCGGCGGTGCGGGTGGCCCGGTCTTCCGACCCCGCCAGCCCCGGATCGGCGGTGCCGGTGCGGCTGGCGGTGCCGGTGGCGGGGCGTGCCGCACCGGTGGCGGGGCGTGCCGCACCGGTGGCGGCGCGACCTGTTGCGGACGCCCCGGCGCGGCCGGCGGTCGCATCGGCGCGGCCGGCGCCGGCGGAGTGGGTCGCGCGGCCGGTGGCGGGTACGCGGGCGGCTGGTGCGCCGGTGGCGCGGACGACACCGGTGGTGGGTACCCGGCCGGTTGGTGTGCCGGTGGGGCCGAGGAGACCGGTGGTGGGTACGCGGGGGGTTGGTGTGCCGGTGGGGCCGAGGACACCGGCGGTGGGTACGCGGGCGGTTGGTGTGCCGGTGGCGCGGGCGAGACCGGCGGCGGCACGGGGGTGTAGGACCGGGTCGCCGGCGGTGCGGGGTAGGACAACGTGGGCGGCGGCACAGCGGGCATGTCCGCCGAGGGCAGGTGCCAGCCACTGGTGTCGGCGCCGGCCCACGGGTCCACCGGGGTCTGGTGCTCCGGCGCGTCGGCCGGTGCCACCGGCGGCAGCGGGGTGGGCTCGGCGGACATGCCCCAGATGCGGCGGCGCGGCGGGGGCGGCGGTACGGCGGCCGACCCGCTCCAGCGCGGCGCGGGCTTCTCCACGGCGGTCGCATCGGGCACGGCGGTCGCATCGGGCACGGCGGTCGCATCGGGCACGGCCGCCGCCTCGGGCATCACCCGGGTGCCCTGCGGGCCGACCTCGGGAGGCGGCGCCACGGTGGTACGCGCGTCGTCCTCGGACGGTGTCGACCCGCTCCGCCCGGCGGCCTCGTCGACCGGACGGGTCGCGTCTACCTCGTCCACGGACCGGGTCGGATCGACCTCATCCGCACGTCGAGTCGGATCGGCCTCGTCCACGCGTCGGGTCGCGTCGGCCTCGTGTGCGTCGGTTGTCGGATCGGTCCCGGCCCGTGTCTGGTCGGGCGCGTTCGCGGTTCGGTTCGGGTCGGGCGTGTTCGCGGCTCGGGTCTGGTCGATCTCGGCTCGGGTCGGGTCGAGCGGTACGGCTGGTGGGGCGGGGTGGGTCGGTCCTGCGGGACTGGTCGGGTCGGCGTCGCCGACCGGCTGGGTCTCGTCCGCCGCCGAGGTGGTGGCGGGCGGTGCGGGGTCGAGGGTCTGCTCCTGGGTGACCGCTGACTCCCCGTTCCGGTGTGTGTCCGGACGGTTCCCGTCGACCGGCCGGTCTGCTCCCGGCTGCGGCTCCGGCATCGCGGCAATCTCCTCTCACGCCGACCCGAGGCTAGTACCGGTGTGCCACCGGGGCAGAACCAGGCTGGTCCCCATGCCCGCTTGTTAGGAAGGGACCCTTCCTATGCACCAGGCGTTAGGAAGGGTCCCTTCCTTACATCAGTGGCGGTCGCCGGTGTGGTGGAGGGTCGATTCCGCTGGTGCCCTTCTCGGCCAGGTGTGGCGTGGTGGCCGATGGGTGGGCGCGTACCCTTGGGCATCATGAGCGTCCCGTCCACCACTCCGCGTCCTGTCGCGGCCAACTCCGTCTGGCCCCGCCTGGAGCCGCTGCTGCCCCAGGTGACCAAGCCCATCCAGTACGTCGGTGGCGAACTGGGTGCGGTGGTCAAGGAGTGGGACTCCGCGACCGTGCGCTGGGCGCTGATGTATCCGGACGCGTACGAGGTGGGCCTACCCAATCAGGGCGTGCAGATTCTCTACGAGGTGCTCAACGAGCTCCCCGACACGCTCGCCGAGCGGACGTACGCGGTCTGGCCGGACCTGGAGCGGCTGATGCGCACCCACGAGGTGCCGCAGTTCACCGTCGACGCGCACCGTCCGGTCGGTGACTTCGACCTGTTCGGCGTCTCGTTCGCCACCGAGCTGGGGTACACCAACCTGCTCACCGCCGTCGACCTGGCCGGCATCCCGCTGCTCGCGGTCGACCGTACCGACGCCGACCCGGTGATCGTGGCCGGCGGGCACGCCGCGTTCAACCCGGAGCCCATCGCCGACTTCGTCGACGCCGCCGTGCTCGGTGACGGCGAGGAGGCGGTCCTGGAGATCACCGCGATCGTCCGGGAGTGGAAGGCGGAGGGCTCGCCCGGTGGCCGGGACGAGCTGCTGCTGCGGCTGGCCCGCACCGAGAGCGTCTACGTACCGCGCTTCTACGACGTGGACTACCTGCCCGACGGCCGGATCCAGCGGGTCGTGCCGAACCGGGCGGACGTGCCGTTCCGGGTGCACAAGCGCACCACGATGGATCTGGACGCGTGGCCGTACCCGCGTAAGCCGCTGGTCCCGCTCGCCGAGACGGTGCACGAGCGGTACGCGGTGGAGATCTTCCGGGGTTGCACCCGGGGCTGCCGGTTCTGCCAGGCGGGCATGATCACCCGCCCGGTGCGGGAGCGGTCCATCACCACGGTCGGGCAGATGGTGCAGCAGGGGCTGGAGTTCTCCGGCTTCCACGAGGTGGGTCTGCTGTCGCTCTCCTCCGCCGACCACTCCGAGATCGGTGACATGTGCTCCGGCCTCGCCGAGCAGTACCAGGGCACCAACGTGTCGCTGTCGCTGCCGTCGACCCGGGTGGACGCGTTCAACATCGATCTCGCCCAGGAGCTGTCCCGCAACGGCCGCCGGACCGGGCTGACCTTCGCCCCGGAGGGCGGGTCGGAGCGGATCCGCAAGGTGATCAACAAGATGGTGTCGAAGGACGACCTCATCCGCACCGTGGTCACCGCGTACACCAACGGCTGGCGGCAGGTGAAGCTCTACTTCATGTGCGGCCTGCCCACCGAGACCGACGAGGATGTCCTCGAGATCGCCGACATGGCCCACGAGGTCATCCGGGCCGGTCGCGCCGCCACCGGCTCGAAGGACATCCGCTGCACCGTGTCCATCGGCGGGTTCGTGCCGAAGCCGCACACCCCGTTCCAGTGGGCGTCGATGCAGCGCCCGGAGGTCATCGACCACCGGCTCAAGCTGCTCAAGCAGGCGATCAACTCGGATCGTTCGCTGGGGCGGGCGATCGGTTTCCGCTACCACGACGGTGAGCCCTCGTTGATCGAGGGACTGCTGTCCCGGGGTGACCGCCGCGTCGGCGCGGTGATCCGCCGGGTGTGGGAGAACGGCGGCCGGTTCGACGGCTGGAGCGAGCACTTCTCGTACCAGCGCTGGGTGGAGGCGGCCACCGAGGTGCTGCCCGGGTTCGGGGTGGACCTCGACTGGTACACCACCCGCGAGCGCGAGGAGCTGGAGGTCCTGCCCTGGGACCACCTGGACTCCGGCCTGGACAAGGACTGGCTCTGGCAGGACTGGCAGGACTCCCTCAGCGAGTACGAGCAGGACGACTGCCGCTGGACGCCCTGCTTCGACTGCGGCGTCTGCCCGACCATGGACACCGAGATCCAGATCGGCCCGACCGGCCGGAAGCTGCTCCCGTTGACCCCGGTCAACGGTCTGAAGCTGCCCACCGGCGCGCAACAGTGACCCCGGGGCCCCGGGCGGGGTCCGACACCGAGGAGCAGGACGATCAGTAGGAAACCTCAGCCCGAGGGCGGCCAGGCGCCGGTCGTCCAGCGCGTCCGGATCCGGTACGCCAAGCGTGGCCCGCTGCGGTTCACCTCGCACCGCGACTTCGCCCGGGCGTTCGAGCGGGCGCTGCGTCGTGCCGGCGTACCGGTGGCCTTCTCCCAGGGCTTCACCCCGCACCCCAAGATCTCGTACGCCAGCGCCGCGCCGACCGGCGTCGCCAGCGAGGCGGAGTACCTGGAGATCGGCCTGCGCGAGGAGGTGGACCCGGCGCAGTTGCGCGAGGCGCTGGACACGGCGCTCTCGCCCGGCCTCGACGTGCTCGACGCGGTGGTGGCCACCGGCAGTGGGCTGGCCGACCGGATCCAGGCGTCCCACTGGCGGATCGAGCTGCCGGAGGTGGATCCCGAGATCCTGACCAAGGCGGTGACCGCGTTCCTGGCGGCCGACGAGGTGCTGGTGGAACGGATGACCAAGCAGGGGCGGCGGACCTTCGACGCTCGTGTCGCCGTCACCCGCATCGATATGATCACGTCGTCGGCGACGCCTTCCGTGGCCCCGGCCGTACCGTGTGCGATACTCGAACTGGTCGTGCGGCAGGTCACCCCGTCCGTACGGCCCGATGACGTCCTTTCCGGCTTCCGCGTGGTGGCCGGCCTGGAGCCGCCGGTAGCCCCGAAGGTGACCCGGCTGGCTCAGGGCACGCTGACCGCGCAGGGTGCGATCGTGGATCCGCTTGACGCGGACCGCGACGGGGCAACCATCGGCGGGCGCTGACCGACGGTCGGTGCTCAGACAGGCAGACTTCGCCGGTCGCGCACGCCCGTGCGCCCGGGGAAACACCTTTGCGGCGACCCTGCGTGGCAGCGCTCACCCGCGCCCGGGGAAGCCAGAACTGGAGAACGTCCATGCTCGAGAACGAGCCCGAGGGCGGCGAACGGACCGGTGCGAACCCGGCCGGCGAGACCGCTGAGACCAGCACCACCGGCACGGCGGGCAGCGCCTCACCGGTGGCCCCCGACGCGTCGGAGGAGACCTCCGGCACCGTGAGCGGTGCGGCGGACCTGGGCAGTCCGTCCGCCGCCGAGGCACCACCGCGCAGGCGGGCCACCCGTCGCCGGGCCACCCCGGTCACGCAGCCGGAGCAGATCGACGCCCCGGTCGAGGCGTCCAGCGACCCGGCGCCGGGCAGCTCGGAGGCGCCGCAGGCGGAGGTCTTCGCCCCGGTCTCCGGTGACCTTGACGAGGCGCCGAAGACGCCCCGGCGACGCCGCAAGGCCACCACCGCGTCGAAGACCGCCGAGGAGCCGCTGGCCGTGGCCGAGGTCGAGGCCGCCGACGGGGACGTCGTACCGCCGGTGAAGGTGACCCGTACCCGTCGCAAGAAGGCCGCCGCGCCGCCGGCCGAGGTTCCGGCGGTGGTCGAGGAGCCGGTGGTCGAGGA
Source organism: Micromonospora sp. NPDC003816 (assembly GCF_042874705.1). NCBI lineage: Bacteria > Bacillati > Actinomycetota > Actinomycetes > Micromonosporales > Micromonosporaceae > Micromonospora > Micromonospora sp. NPDC003816. The sequence continues at coordinate 67,578 of NZ_JBIANP010000016.1, read as the reverse complement.
GCCGGCACCTGCGGCCGGTACCGACTTCGGTGCGGCCGCGCTGCCCCCCGAGGGCGGCGCGCCGGTCGAGGAGACCGAGAGCGACCCGGCCGAGACGGTGACCCCGACGGAGCCGGAGGCCGAGCCCGCGCCGGAACCCCGCTCCCGTCGACGGCGTGCCGCGCTCAGCGCGCCGACGGTGTTGTTCATGGCGCCGGAGGAGGTCACGGCCCGCGCCGCCGCCGCTGCGGCTGCTGCGGCCGCACCGCCCGTCGAGGAGGAGACGCCCGAGGAGCCGGCGGAGCCGGCCCGGCGCCGTCGCCGGGGTCGGCGCGAGCCCGAGCCGGAGCCCGCCGTCGAGGCGGAGGTCGAGGAGGAGCCCGCGGCGGAGGCCGACGAGGCCGACGACGAGGACGAGGACGGCTCGGGTCGGCGTCGCCGTCGACGTGGCCGTCGGGGTCGGGGCCGGGGCAAGGGTGGCGCCGAGGACTTCGACGAGACCGACGAGAACGAGGCCGAGGAGGCCGTCCAGAGCGACGCGGACGAGACCGAGACCGAGTCCGACGAGAGCGGCGACGAGGGCGACGGCGACGGGATGACCCGGCGTCGGCGTCGGCGCCGCCGCCGGGGGGCCGGTGACACCGAGGGGGGCGCCGACGACGGCGTACCCACCGTGGTGAAGATCCGGGAGCCGCGCCGCACGGTCGACGAGGTGCAGGGCGTCTCCGGTTCGACCCGGTTGGAGGCCAAGCGGCAGCGCCGCCGGGACGGCCGCGAGCAGCGCCGGACCCGCCCGCCGATCCTGAGCGAGTCGGAGTTCCTGGCCCGCCGCGAGGCGGTCGACCGGGTGATGGCGGTACGCCAGCGCGGTGACCGCACCCAGATCGCCGTCATGGAGGACGGCGTGCTGGTCGAGCACTACGTCACCCGCAACTCGGCGGGCACCATGGCCGGGAACGTCTATCTCGGCAAGGTGCAGAACGTGCTGCCGAGCATGGAGGCGGCGTTCGTCGACATCGGCCGGGGCCGCAACGCCGTGCTGTACGCGGGCGAGGTCAACTGGGACTCCACCGGCCTGGAGGGGCGGGCCCGCTCGATCGAGCAGGCGCTCAAGTCCGGCGACTCGGTGCTGGTGCAGGTCACCAAGGACCCGATCGGGCACAAGGGCGCGCGGCTGACCAGTCACGTCGCGCTCTCCGGTCGGCACCTGGTGTACGTGCCCGGCGGCAACGCCTCCGGGATCAGCCGCAAGCTGCCGGACACCGAGCGCAAGCGACTGCGTGACGTGCTGAAGAAGCTGGTGCCGGACGGTGCCGGCGTGATCGTCCGGACCGCCGCCGAGGGCGCCAGCGAGGACGAGCTGGCCCGTGACGTCAAGCGGCTCCAGGCGCAGTGGGAGGACATCCAGGCCAAGTCCACCGAGGGTGGCGCGCCGGTGCTGCTCTACGAGGAGCCGGACCTGGTCATCCGGGTGGTCCGGGACCTGTTCAACGAGGACTTCCGCGAGCTGGTGATCGAGGGCGACCAGTCCTACGACATGGTCGAGTCGTACCTGTCGCACGTCTCGCCGGACCTGGTCGCCCGGCTGCGCCGGCACGTGGGCACCACCGACGTGTTCGCCGCGCACCGCATCGACGAGCAGATCCTCAAGGGGCTCGACCGCAAGGTCTTCCTCCCCTCCGGCGGCCACCTGGTGATCGACCGGACCGAGGCGATGACCGTGGTCGACGTCAACACCGGCAAGTACACCGGGGCGGGCGGCAACCTGGAGGAGACGGTCACCCGCAACAACCTGGAGGCGGCCGAGGAGATCGTCCGTCAGCTGCGGCTGCGGGACATCGGCGGCATCGTGGTGATCGACTTCATCGACATGGTGCTGGAGTCGAACCGGGAGCTGGTGCTGCGCCGGTTGACCGAGTGCCTGGGCCGGGACCGCACCAAGCACCAGGTCACCGAGATCACCTCGCTGGGCCTGGTCCAGATGACCCGCAAGCGGATCGGCGCCGGGCTGCTGGAGGCGTTCAGCGAGACCTGCGACTGCTGCAAGGGTCGCGGCCTGGTCATCCACACCGAGCCGGTGCCGGAGAAGCCACGGTCCGGTGGCCCGGAGAAGGTGAAGGCGGTCGCCACGGCCACGCCGGCCGCCGAGCAGACGAGCGGCTCGTCGCGGCGTCGGGGCCGCAAGGGCGCCGCCGAGCGGACCGTCGTCGAGGTCGCTGAGACCGAGGAGACCGCCACCGCCACGGCGGACGCGGACTACCACGACACGATGGGCTACGACCTGTCCCGGTACGAGACGGACACGCCGGTCGCCCCGGACGTGGCCGACAGTCAGCAGGGCGAGTCGGCCCGGCTGGCCGCTCCGGACGACCCGGACGCGCTGGGTGAGAGCGACGAGGAGGAGGGTGCCGAGGGTGGCACCGGCCGCCGTCGCTCCCGGCGTGGTGGCGCGCGCCGCCGTACCCGACCCTGAGCACGCTGCGGTGCACCTGACCGGTCCACCGCACCGACGTCGATGAGCCCCGCCCGCGGTGACGTCCGCCGGGCGGGGCTCCGGCGTATCGTGACGCGGGTGCGGCCGGGCGGGTGACGCCACGGCCGGTGACCGGGTGGTGGCCGCGCGGTGGCCCGGGTTCCGGTGGGGGTGGCCCGGTTTGGGACCGGCCGCGACCATGGCGTACGCTAGCCTGCGGCGCACTTTGGTGTGCCGAGTTCCCGTGTGCCCGCGCCGCCGTGCCTCTGCTACCCGGCGAGCCGCCGCGGGGACGACCGCCAGCAGCCTCAACGACAGGGAGTCCGCCTCCGATGTACGCGATCGTCAAGACCGGCGGCAAGCAGTACAAGGTCGCCGAGGGCGACGTGATCGAGGTCGAGAAGCTCGCCGGTGCCCCCGGCGACGCGGTGAAGCTCGCCGCGGTGCTCCTCGTCGACGGTGACGACCTGGTGACCGACGCGGCCAAGCTTGCCGAGGTCGAGGTGTCCGGCGAGATCGCCGCGCACACCAAGGGCCCGAAGATCCGGATCCACAAGTTCAAGAACAAGACCGGCTACCACAAGCGCCAGGGTCACCGCCAGCCGCTGACCCAGGTCAAGGTGACCGGCATCTCCAGCGGGAAGTAGGTCGTTCTCAGATGGCTCACAAAAAGGGTGCGTCCAGCTCGCGTAACGGCCGTGACTCCGCGGCCCAGCGGCTCGGCGTGAAGCGCTTCGGTGGTCAGGTCGTCAGCGCGGGCGAGATCATCGTCCGGCAGCGCGGCACCAAGTTCCACCCCGGTGACCTGGTCGGCCGTGGAGGCGACGACACGCTCTTCGCACTCTCCGCCGGTGCGGTCCAGTTCGGCACCAGGCGCGGTCGCAAGACCGTCAGCATCGTGCCGCAGCAGTAGCTTCGAGGCGAAGCGGGCCGTGGACCTGATGTCCCGGCCCGCTTCGTCATTTCTCACGCGGGGTAGCGCCCCGCTGGAAGGATTGCGGCGTGACGACGTTCGTTGACCGGGTCGTTCTGCACCTGCAGGCCGGCGACGGCGGGCACGGTTGTGTGTCGATCCACCGGGAGAAGTTCAAGCCGTTCGGTGGCCCCGACGGCGGTAACGGCGGCCACGGCGGCAGTGTGTCGCTGGTGGTCGACCCGCAGGTGCACACGCTGCTCGACTTCCACTTCCGTCCGCACGTCAAGGCGCAGAACGGTCGCGGCGGCGCGGGTTCCAACCGGGACGGCGCCAACGGCGGCGACCTGGTGCTCACCGTGCCGGACGGCACGGTCGTGCAGACCGCCGACGGCACCGTGCTGGCCGACATGGTCGGTGCCGGCACCACCTTCGAGGTGGCCCGGGGCGGGCGTGGTGGCCGGGGCAACGCCTCGCTGGCCAACTCCCGCCGGAAGGCACCCGGTTTCGCCGAGTTGGGCGAGCCGGGGGAGCAGTTGGACGTCGTGCTGGAGCTCAAGAGCGTCGCCGACGTCGGCCTGGTCGGCTTCCCGTCGGCCGGCAAGTCGTCGCTGATCTCGGTGATCTCGGCCGCCAAGCCGAAGATCGCCGACTACCCGTTCACCACCCTGGTGCCGAACCTCGGCGTGGTGCGGGTCGACAACCACACCTTCACCGTCGCCGACGTGCCCGGACTGATCCCGGGTGCCGCCACCGGCAAGGGCCTGGGGCTGGAGTTCCTGCGGCACGTCGAGCGGTGTGCCGTCCTGGTGCACGTGATCGACACCGCGACGCTGGAGCCGGGCCGGGACCCACTGGCCGACATCGACACCATCGAGGCGGAGCTGGCCGAGTACGGCGGTCTGGCAGACCGGCCGCGCATGGTGGCCCTGAACAAGATCGACGTGCCCGACGGCCGGGACCTCGCCGAGATCGTCCGGCCCGACCTGGAAGCGCGCGGTCTGCGGGTCTTCGAGGTGTCGGCGGCCACCCGGGAGGGTCTCAAGGAGTTCATCTACGCGATGGCCGAGCTGGTGGCGCAGGCGCGGGCCGCGGTGCCGCCGGCCGAGCCGACCCGCATCGTGATCCGGCCCAGGGCGGTCGACGACGCCGGGTTCACCGTCGAGGTGCAGGACGACGGCTCCTACACGGTGCTCGGTGGCCGTCCGGAGCGGTGGGTGCGCCAGACGAACTTCGACAACGACGAGGCGGTCGGCTACCTCGCCGACCGGCTGGCCCGACTCGGCGTGGAGGAGCACCTGGCGAAGGCCGGTGCCCAGCCGGGCGACCTGGTGCGCATCGCGGACCGGGAGTTCGACTGGCGGCCGACCCTCTACGCCGGGGCCGACTACGTGCCGGGCTCCCGGGGCCGCGACGAGCGGCTGGAGGAGAAGACGAACCGGGCCAACGCGGCGGAGCGGTTGGCGGCCCGCAAGGCGCGCCGGCAGCGGCCGGAGGACGAGGTGGAGGCGGCTCCGGCACCGGACGACGCCGGATAGCGCGCCACCGGCCGACACGGGTTCGACTGCCGGCGACCGTCACGTCGAGGTGGTCGGGCCCGGTCAGGGGCGGTCCAGCGGGTCGTCCAGCCGTCCGCCGGTGCCCGCGCGGCGGGAGAGCAGCAGACCGAGGGCCAGCATCCCCAGGGCCAGGCCGAGGTGCAGCCAGTTGTCCGCGCCGTTGACCGGGATGAAGTTGGCGCCCGCCTGGTCGACGACGACCAGGCCGTAGATCCAGAGCACCAGGTACACCGCGCCGCCGCCGATCAGGAACAGACGTGCCCCGGCCACGCTGCGGGCCAGCGCCAGACCGGCCACCCCGAAGGCGAGGTGGACCAGGTTGTGCAGGACCGAGACCTGGAACACGCCGAGCAGCTTCGCCTCGGAGTGGTGGCCGGCGAAGGACAACTCGCCGTAGTTCGTGGTGATGCCGGGAACGAACCCGAGCACCCCGATCAGGAGGAAGACCACCGCCAGCACCAGTGCGGCGAGCTGGGCGCGGGTTCTGCGCCGGGTCGGCTTCTCCAGCGACCTGTGCGCCATCGTCGTCACCTCCGTGAGCCCGCGACCGTCGCGGGGTGGGTCCCCGGCTCCGACGATCTCGCATGTGCGCCGCCGTCGGGGGCGACTCCGGAGAAATGACGACTCTGGTGGGGCCCTGCGCACCGTGTGCCCCGGTCCGGCACGGCGGGACGAACCCGCCGACCGGGGCGACCGGCGGTGGGCTCAGTCCAGGTCGAACTCGCCGTCCTGGGCCCCCGCGACGAAGGCGTCCCACTCGGCCTGCGTGAACACCAGCACCGGGCCGTCCGGCTCGGCGGAGTTACGCATACCGATGAGGTCGTCGACGAAGGCGACCTCCACCGCCGCCTCCGAGGTGTCGCCCTCGGCCCGCTGCCAGACCGCCCGGGAGAGGTCGAAGTCACCCTTGGGGTGCGCTGTCATTGCGTCAGTCCTCCAGTACAGGGAAATTGGGGAAGCTCGTTCGATGCCTCATCGGGCAGGATAAGCGGATGCCGAGCCTGAGCCGTGCAGAGTCGACCGCGCGTGGCGCGTCGATCTCCGTCGTTTCCTACCACGTGGACCTCGACCTCACCGGTGGCGACGAGCGGTTCCGCTCGCTGGTCACGATCCGGTTCCGGGCCACCGGCAGCGAGACCTTCGCCGAGGTGAAGCCCGCGAGCCTGCTGGCGGTACGCCTCAACGACCGTGACCTCGACCCGGCCGCCTTGGACGACAACCGGCTCGTCCTGACCGGGCTGGCCGAGGAGAACACGCTGACCGTCGAGGCGGAGATGGCGTACACGAACACCGGTGAGGGGCTGCACCGGTTCGTGGACCCGGCCGACGGTGAGACCTACCTGTACGCGATGTCCTTCCTGGACGACGTGCAACGCATCTTCGCCGCCTTCGACCAGCCCGACCTGAAGGCGCCGGTCACGCTCGCGGTCACCGCACCGGAGCACTGGACGGTCGCGGCCAACGGCGCGCCGGCCGCCAACCCGGCACCCGGGCGCTGGGAGTTCACCCCCACGCTGCCCATCGCCACGTACTTCTTCACGCTGATCGCCGGCCCCTGGCACGTCCGGCGGGACAGCCACGACGGCATCCCGCTGGGGGTGTACTGCCGCCGGTCGTTGGCCGAGCACCTGGACGCCGACGCCGACGAGATCTTCACCATCACGAAGCAGTGCCTGGACCGGTTCCACCAGCTCTTCACCGAGCGGTACCCGTTCGGCAAGTACGACCAGGCGTTCGTGCCGGAGTTCAACGCCGGGGCGATGGAGAACCCGGGCCTGGTGACCTTCCGCGACGACTACGTCTTCCGCTCGGCGGTCACCGACTCCGAGCGGGAGGAGCGGGCCACCACCATCGCCCACGAGATGGCGCACATGTGGTTCGGTGATCTCGTCACCATGCGCTGGTGGGACGACCTGTGGCTGAACGAGTCGTTCGCCGAGTACCTCGGCACCCGGGTCACCGCCGAGGCGACCCGGTTCGACCAGGCGTGGACGACCTTCGCGCTGCAACGCAAGGCCTGGGGGTACGCGGCCGACCAGCGCCCCTCCACCCACCCCGTCGCGCCCGAGGAGGTGGTCGACGCGGCGCAGGGGCTACTCAACTTCGACGGAATCTCGTACGCCAAGGGCGCCAGCGTGTTGCGGCAACTGGTCGCCTGGCTCGGTGACGAGGCGTTCCTGGCCGGTCTGAACGATCACTTCGCCCGACACCGGTTCGGCAACGCCACCCTGGCGGACCTGCTCGACAGTCTCGGTGCCGCCAGCGGCCGGGACCTCACCGACTGGGCGGAGCCGTGGCTGCGTACGGCGCAGGTGAACACGCTGCGGTCCGAGGTGCGGCTGGACGCCGACGGCCGGTACGCCGAGGCGGCCGTGGTGCAGACCGCCCCGCCGTCGCACCCGGTGCTGCGTCCGCACCGCATCGGGGTCGGCCGGTACGCCGTCGACGGCACCGCCGAGCGGCAGGAGGTCGACCTCGACCCGAAGGCCGACGACGGTCGTACCGTGCTCACCGGGTTGGTCGGCGAGCCGGCGGCGGCGGTCCTGCTGCCCAACGACGGTGACCTGACGTTCGCCAAGATCCGTCTGGACCCGGCCTCGGCCGACGCCGTGCCTCTCCTGCTGCCCCGGCTGGCCGACCCGCTGGCCCGGGCGCTGCTCTGGGGCGAGGCGCTGGACGCCGCCACCGACGGGGAACGGCCGGTGCCGGCGGTGGTGGACCTGATCGAGGCGGCGCTGCCCGCCGAGACCGAGGTGATCATCGCCGAGGACGTGCTGGCGCTGAGCCGGTCGCTGGTCGACCGCTACCTCGACCCGGCGGCCCGGCAGACGGCCCTGGCCCGGATCGCCGACGCCTGCCGCCGGTTGCTCGACGGTGCCGCGCCGGGGGAGTCGTTGCAGTTGGCCGCCGCGCGGGGCCTGATCGCCGTGACCACCGACGCCGACCTGCTGGGCGGCTGGCTCGCCGGTCGGGGCGTACCGGCCGGGTTGGCCGTCGACACCGAGCTGCGCTGGTCCGTCCTGGCCCGGCTGGTGGTGCTGGGGGCCGCCGGTGCGGTCGAGGTCGCCGCCGAGGCGGACACCGACCCGAGCGCCGCCGGCGCGGAGCGGGCCGCCACCTGCCGGGCCGCCCTGCCCGACCCGGCCGCCAAGCAGGCCGCGTGGGAGATCATCGTGTCGAACACCGAGCTGTCCAACCGGCTGGTCGAGGCGACGGCCGCCGGTTTCTGGCGCCCCGAGCAGGCGGAACTGACCGCCGAGTACGTGCCCCGGTACTTCGACGACATGCCGGCCGCCGCGCGGCTGCGTACGCCCTGGGTGGCCGACCGGGTGGCCAAGCTGGCGTTCCCCCGGTACGCGGTGGCGCGATCGACCCGGGAGGCGGCCGAGGCCCTGCTGGGCCGCGACGACCTCACCCCCGGGTTGCGCCGGGTGGTCACCGACGCCGACGACGACCTGCGGCGGGCGCTCCACGCCCGATCGGCGGTCGACGGCACGCCCAGCTGACCTGGTGTCGCCGGGGCGGTGCCGTGGGTCACGGCCCGGCCCGGCGTGAACCGGATTCGGCATAGGATCATGGTGTGCGGGAAGACATCCGGCGGGTCGGGATCATGGGCGGCACGTTCGACCCGATCCATCACGGCCACCTCGTCGCGGCGAGCGAGGTGGCGGACCGGTTCGGGCTGGACGAGGTGGTGTTCGTGCCCACCGGGCGGCCCTGGCAGAAGGAGGACGTCCCGGTCAGCCCGGCCGAGGACCGCTACCTGATGACGGTGATCGCGACCGCGTCGAACCCCCGCTTCCAGGTCAGCCGGGTCGACATCGACCGGGGTGGTCCCACCTACACCGTCGACACGCTGCGGGATCTGCGCGCCGAGTACGGCCCGAAGGCCCAACTGTTCTTCATCACCGGCGCGGATGCCCTGGAACGCATCCTGAGCTGGAAGGACCTGGACGAGATCTTCGAGCTGGCCCACTTCATCGGGGTGACCCGGCCGGGCTTCGAGCTCTCCGACGAGCACGTACCCGCCGACACGGTCAGTCTGGTGCAGGTGCCGGCGATGGCCATCTCGTCGACCGACTGTCGGGCGCGGGTCTCCCGGGGCGTACCGGTCTGGTATCTGGTGCCGGACGGTGTGGTGCAATACATCGCGAAACGGCGGCTCTACCAGGGTGATTAGCCGGTTTCGTCCCGATTACTGCGTGAAACCGCCAAGTCGGGAATCCGCAGGGTGTGAGAGGCTTGAGAGCATCGCACGGGTGATCGAGGGAGAACGGTGACAGTTTCGGAACGCGCTCACGAGCTGGCGATGGCCGCCGCCCAGGCCGCGGCCGACAAGAAGGCTCAGGACATCGTCATCATCGACGTGGGTGACCAGCTCGCCATCACCGACGCGTTCCTGATCGCCGCGGCCCCGAACGAGCGTCAGGTGCTCGCCATCGTCGACGCCATCGAGGAAGCCCTGCTCGAACTGCCCGAGAAGGCCAAGCCGGTGCGGCGCGAGGGCGAGCGCGGCGGCCGGTGGGTGCTGCTCGACTACGTCGACATCGTGGTCCACGTCCAGCACACCGAGGAGCGCGAGTTCTACGCCCTCGACCGGCTCTGGAAGGACTGCCCCACCATCCCCTTCGTCGACCGGGACCTGGCCAGCGCCGAGGCCGCCAGCGGATCCGGCGAGTGACCCGGCTGATCGTCTGGCGGCACGGCAACACCGACTGGAACGCCGCCGGTCGGGTGCAGGGGCAGACCGACGTACCCCTCAACGACCGCGGCCGCGAGCAGGCGCGCCAGGCCGCGCCGCTACTGGCCGCGCTGCGACCGGACGCCATCGTCGCCAGCGACCTGAGCCGAGCGGCGGGCACCGCCGGTGCGCTGTCCGCGCTGACCGGTCTGCCGGTACGCTCCGACGCCCGACTGCGTGAACGCCACTTCGGACGCTGGCAGGGCCTCCTGCTCACCGAGGCGACGGCCCAGTTCCCAGCGGAGTTCGCCCGCTGGCGGGCCGGTGACCCCGACCCGGGCGCGGAGATCGAACCGTTGAGCGAGTTGGGCAAGCGGATGGGCACCGCCCTTCAGGAACTCGCCGACGAACTCGCCGGCCGCACGATCGTCGTGGCCACCCACGGCGGTGCCGCCCGGCAGGGCTGCGGTCAGCTGCTCGGCTGGGAGCCCAGCGTGCTCCGTGCCGTCGGCTCGCTGCGCAACTGCCACTGGACCGAGCTGCGGCACGACGCCGACCGTGGGTGGCAGATGCGGACGCACAACGTCGGCCCGGTCGACGTACCGCCGGTCGCACCCGCCCGGCCGGGCTCCGCCGAAGCGGTCTGACGCCGCACCGCACCGATCGGCTACCGTGCCGGGCATGCCCGTCGCGGTCGTGACCGACTCCACCGCCTACCTGCCGCCCGAGCTGGTGCCCGCGTACCAGCTCACCGTGGTGCCCTTGACCGTGGTGCTCAACGGCGTCGAGGGACTGGAAGGGGTCCAGACCTCCCCGGCGGACGCCACCCGCGCGCTGAGCGCCCGCCGGGTCTCGGTGAGCACGTCCCGCCCGTCCCCGGAACAGTTCGTCCGGACGTATCAGCAGTTGCTGGAGGCCGGTGCGGACGGCGTCGTGTCGGTGCACCTGTCGGCGGGACTCTCCGGCACCGTGGAAGCCGCCGAACTGGCCGCCGCGCAGTTCGGTGACCGGGTGACGGTGGTCGACAGCCGCTCCTGCGGCATGGGCCTCGGCTTCCCGGTGATCGCCGCCGCCCGGGCCGCCCAGCGCGGTGCCGACCTGACCGGCGTACGCGCCGAGGCCGTCGCCGCGATCGACCGGACCACCATCTACTTCTACGTCGACACGCTGGAGTTCCTGCGCCGGGGTGGACGGATCAACGCGGCCGAGGCGCTGCTCGGCACGGCACTCTCGGTCAAACCGATCCTGTACATGCCCGACGGCGTCATCGTCCTGTGCGACAAGGTGCGGACGGCCAGCCGTGGTCTGGCCCGCCTGGTGGACCTGGCCGTCGAGGCGGCCGGAGACGCGGAGATCGACCTGGCCGTGCACCACCTGGCCGCACCCGAGCGCGCCGAGACGTTGCTGGGGGCGCTCACGACCCGGCTGGGCACGCGCCTGCACGACACGTACGTCTCCGAGGCCGGTGCCGCCGTCGCGGCCCACGCCGGCCCCGGCCTCGCCTGCGTCGTCACCCACCGCCACCCCTAGGGTCCTGCCTCCCCCGGCTGGCGGTCCTCCCCGCCCCGGGTGCGGCTCGCCCCCCGCCCCGGGGTGAGGTTCGCCGCCGTCCCGGGCGAGGCTCGCCGATCATGGAGTTGTGGTCGAGGGTCCGTGCGGTTTTGTCCCGTTATGAAAGTGCCATCACTTCATGATCGACGGGGTGGGTGCGGGGATGCGGGAAGATGGGCGGGGGTGGGAGGAGGGGCGGATGTCCTGTGTGGTGACCGGGGGTGGGCGAGGCGTCGGGCGGGGGATCGTGGAGCGGCTGCTCGCCACGGGTGAGGCGGTCGTGATCGTCGAGCGTGATGCCGGCACGGTGTCCTGGGTGGAGCAACATGCGGAGAGCGGGCGACTGGCGGCGGTGGTCGGCGACGCCGCCGACGAGGGCGTCGCCGGCCGCGCCGCCGACCTGGCCGAACGCGCCGGGCCGCTGACCGGCTGGGTGAACAACGCGGCGGTGTTCCGGGACGCCTCGGTACACGACGCCCCGGTCGGCGAGGTGGTCGACCTGATCACCCGTAACCTGCGCCCCGCCGTGGTCGGCGCGGCCACCGCGGTACGCCGTTTCCTGGCCGCCGGCACCGACGGCGCGATCGTGAACGTCTCCTCCCACCAGGCCGCGCGACCAGTGCCCGGCTGCCTGCCGTACGCCACGGCGAAAGCCGCCATCGAGGGGCTGACCCGCGCGCTCGCGGTCGAGTACGGCCCGCGCGGCATCCGGGCGAACACGGTAGCCCTCGGTTCGGTGGCCACCGAGCGGCACGAGGCGTTCCTGGCCGCGCAGACGCCGGAGCAGGCGGGACGGGTCGAGGCGGAGCTACACCGCCTGCACCCGGTGGGCCGGATCGGCCGGCCCCAGGACGTCGCCGAGGTGGTGGCGTTCCTGCTCTCCCCGGCGGCGGGCTTCGTCACCGGCGCCACCCTGCCGGTCGACGGCGGACGCGCGGCCCTCGGCCTCGATCCGGAATCCCGCTGACCTGGGCCGGTCACGGCAGCGGAGCGACCAGCAAGGACTGGCGGGGCTGAGGCGAGCCCCGGTTCGTCGGCGGGAGGCGTCGTCCACCGGCTGCTCTCCTCCTCCGCCCTGTCGCCCTCGGCAGGATTCGTCTCGCCGTCACCGCCCTGTCGCCGGTCGCTCATAGCCAATGAACGGTGCACGCCCTCCGAGCGGAAGATCACGCTCGATCCGGGATCGAGTGGCATCCGAGCGCGACGGTGACCACTCGATCCGGGATCGAGCGTGATCTTGCGGTGGAGGCGACAGCGACCTCGGTGGCAGCGCAGCACGGAAGCATCCCCGGCCCGGTGAGGTCCGTCGGGTCCGCCGGGTCCGACGGGTCCGGCCATAGCACGAACGATGCGTGATCAGGCGGTTGTCCACAGACGACCGGTTATCCACAGCCGGGGCGATCGACGGCGGCGCGCGTCGTGCTCGCCGTCCTAGCCTCGCGCCGTGTCCAACGACGACGAGGAGACGGCGGTCCGGGATCGCCTGTGGCGGCTGATGCCCGGCACGACATCGCGGGATCCCGTCGTGCCTGCCGGTCGACCGCCACCGGCAGGCCAGGACGTCGACCCGATGTCCGTGCACGTCACCGGCCCTCACACCTACGGCTACCCTCCGGTGTCGTCGTCGATGCGGCGCGCGCCGGTGGAGTGGCCGACCGTCGCGCTGCCCGTCCACACGCCGGTCGCCCCGGAGTTCTCGTCGGACACCGGGACCTACGCCACCGGTCCGCAGCCGTCTCCCTCGGCACCTGGCGGCACGGTGGTCACCGATCCGTACCCTGCTGCGGCACGAACCGGCCGGTCGAGTGCCGAGGCGCAGACGAATGCCGACGCGACGCCGGCACCGTCCCGGCTGCCCGGGCCCGGGGCGTTCGACCCCGGGCGGCGCGGGGTCCGGGTGCTCGCCGTCGTCGCCATTCTGGTCGTGGTCGTCGCCGCCGTTTGGGCGTGGCGGTCCCGTCCGCAGGTCGAGCCGGTCGTCACGGTCACCGGTCCCAGTGGCGTCGCCGACACCGGGGACCCGTCCGTTCCTGCCGGTGACGAGCAAGTGACCGACCCGTCGGCCGTACCCGTCGGTGAGGTGGTCGTCGCCGTCGCGGGCAAGGTGCGTCGGCCGGGTCTGGTGCGGCTTCCGGCCGGGGCTCGGGTGGCCGACGCCGTCGAGGCGGCCGGTGGAGCGCTGCCCGGGGTGGACGTGGCGATGCTGAATCCGGCCCGCAAGGTGACCGACGGTGAGTTGATCGTGGTCGGCGTACCGGCGCCGACACCGGCCGCCCCGGCGCCCGGTGTCGCCGTACCCGGTGCCGTACCCGGCGGCCGGGTGAACCTGAACACGGCCACGCTCGCGCAGCTCGACGCGCTGCCCGGGGTGGGACCGGTGCTCGCACAGCGGATCATCGAGCACCGCGACCAGCGCGGCGGCTTTCGCGCCGTCAGCGACCTGCGTCAGGTCAACGGCATCGGCGACGCCCGGTACGAAGAGCTGAAGGACCTGGTGACGGTGTGACCGCCGAGGCGACGGTTCCCGATCTCCGGCTGGCCGGGCTGGCCGTGGCGGCCTGGCTCACCGCCCTGGCCGGACTGCACCTCGGCGCGGGGCGGACGTTGCTGGTGGCCGTGGTGGCGGCGGCAGTGGCGATGCTGGTCGCGGTGCACCTGCTCGGGTTCGCCGGGCGGCAGGGTGCGGTCAGCCGACGCTACGGCTGGATCGTGGTGGCGGCGTTGATCGGGATCGTCTGCGGCGGTGCGGCGACCTCGGCCCGACTGGCGGTGCGGGACGCCGGTCCGTTGCGCGCCCTGGTCGAGGAGGGCGGGCAGGTCACCGCGGAGCTGGTCGTCCGGGACGATCCCCGGGCGCTACGCGGCGGCATCGTCGGCCGCCCGCCGACGTTGCTGGTGCCGGCCCGGCTGGTGGGCGTCACCGGCCCGACGGGGCAACGGGTCACCGCGCCGGCCCGGGTGCTGGTGCTCGCCGACGAACCCGCCTGGCGCGGGTTGCTGCCCGGGCAGCGCATCACGGCCGAGGGCCGCCTGACCGAGCCGCGTGGCGGTGACCTGACCGGTGCGGTGCTGCTGGCCGAGGGCGAGCCCGTCCGGCTCGGGTCGGCGTCGGCGCTGCAACGGGCTGCCGGGCTGCTGCGGGCCGGTCTGCAACGCGCCTGCGCGCCGCTGCCCGACGACCCGGGCGGCCTGCTGCCCGGTCTGGTCGTCGGCGACACCAGCGCACTGCCCGACACGGTCGAGGAGGACTTCCGGGCCACCGGCATGACGCATCTCAACGCGGTCTCCGGGTCCAACGTGGCGATCGTCGTGGGGGCGGTGCTGTTGGCGGCGCGCTGGGCCCGCGCCGGTCCGACGCTGGCCGTCGTCCTCTGCGGGCTCGCCCTGGTGGGCTTCGTCATCCTGGTCCGGCCCTCGCCGAGCGTGGTGCGTGCGGCGACCATGGGGGCGATCGGACTCGCCGCGTTGGCCACCGGGCGACCTCGGGCGGCAGTGCCGGCCCTGGCCGCCGGGGTGGCGGTGCTGGTGCTCGTCGACCCCGATCTGGCCGGGGACGCCGGCTTCGCGCTGTCGGTTCTGGCCACCGGTGGTCTGCTGCTGCTCGCGCCACGATGGCGCGACGGGTTGCGTCGACGGGGCGTACCGGCGGGGGCGGCCGAGGCGCTGGCGGTACCGGCCGCCGCGCAACTGGCCTGCTCCCCGGTGATCGCCGGGCTGTCGGGCACGGTCAGTCTGGTCGCGGTCCCGGCGAACCTGCTGGTCGTGCCCGCTATCGCCCCGGCCACGGTGCTCGGGGTGCTGGCCGCGACGATCTCGCCGGTCTGGCCCGCCGGTGCCCAGGCCGTCGCCTGGCTGGCGCACTGGCCGGCGTGGTGGCTGGTGCTGGTGGCCCGGCACGGGGCCCGCGTGCCGGCCGGCAACCTGCCCTGGCCGGGTGGGGTGTCCGGGGCGCTGCTGCTGGCAGCGCTGACGGTGGCCCTGCTGGTGGCGGCGCGGCGGCCGGTGGTGCGCCGCCTGGTGGCGGTGCTGACCGCAGCCGTCGTGGTCGGCACCCTGCCGGTGCGGGTGGCGGCGCCGGGCTGGCCCCCGAAGGGGTGGGTGGTCGTCGCCTGCGCGGTGGGTCAGGGCGACGTCGTGCTGCTGCCGGTGGCGGCGGGGCGCGCCGTCGTGGTCGACGCCGGACCCGATCCGGCGGCGGCGGACGCCTGTCTGCGCCGGCTCGGCGTACGGCGGGTGCCACTCCTGGTGATCAGTCACTTCCACGTCGACCACACCGGGGGAGTGGCCGGGGTCTTCCGGGACCGTCGGGTGGACACGGTGGTGACACCTCGCTGGCCGGAGCCGGAGATGGGGCGGGACCTGGTGCACGACACGGCCGCCGCGAACGGCACGCCTCTGGTGGCCGCCCCGGCCGGGTGGCGGTACCAGGCGGGCGCGGTCGACCTGGTGGTCCTCGGTCCGCCCTACCCGATGCGGGGGACCAGGTCCGACCCGAACAACAACTCCCTGGTGCTGCGGGCCACCGTGGCCGGGGTGCGGATCCTGCTCGCCGGGGACGCGGAGACCGAGGAGCAGGAGGCGCTGCGGGAACACCTGCCGCCGCACGGGCTGCGGGCCGACGTGTTGAAGGTCGCCCACCACGGCAGCGCGTACCAGGATCCGGCCTTTCTGGACGCGATCGCGCCGGCGGTCGCGTTGGTGCCGGTGGGCGCGGGCAACACCTACGGGCACCCCAACGAGGCGGTCCTGGCCCGGCTGAGTCGAGGTGGGGCGCGGGTGCTGCGGACCGACCTCGACGGGGACGTGGCCGTGGTGGTCGGTCCGTCCGGGCTCGCTGTGGTGGCAGGGGGAGTGGACCTGACCAGGGCGAACAGATGAGCGAATCCGACTTATGGAGAAAGAAGGCTAATTGTAAATATGTCTGGATTTGCGCTGAGTGCGGGGTCTGCCAGCACAGTACCGACGAGCAGACTGGACCTCGCCGCAGAGCGTGCGAGTATGGGCGGCGTGACCGCCGCCAGTGCCGCTCCCATTGTGCTCGTCCTCGGCGACGAGGAGCTGCTCGCCACGCGTGCGGTGACCGAAACCGTCACCGCCGCCCGCGCCGCCGACCCGGGCGCGGACGTGCGGGAGTACCAGGCGGGGCAGCTCACCGTGGGCGAGATCGACGAGATGCTGAGCCCGTCGCTGTTCGGCGGGCGGCGGGTGCTGGTGCTGCGGTCCGGTCAGGACGCCCGCAAGGATCTGACCGCCGCTCTGCTGGCGTACGCGAAGAATCCCGACCCCGAGGTGCAACTCGTCGTCCAGCATCTCGGCGCGGCCAAGGGCAAGGCGTTCGCCGACGGGCTGAAGGCCGCCGGTGCGCAGGTGCTGGCGGCCACCAAGCTCAAGGGACACCGCGACCGGGTGGCCTTCGTGCGGGACGAGTTCCGCCGGGCCGGTGCACGGTGCACCGACGACGCCGCCGAGGTGCTGATCGCGGCGGTCGGCAACGACCTGCGGGAACTCGCGGCGGCCTGCTCGCAGCTGATCGCCGACACCGACGGCCGGATCGGCGCCGACACGGTCTCCCGGTACTACCGGGGTCGGGTGGAGGTGAGCGGCTTCACCGTCGCCGACGCCACCATGGTCGGTGACCTGCCCGCCGCACTGGAGGCGTTGCGCTGGGCGCTGCACGTCGGGGTGGACCCGGTGCCGATCGCCGACGCCCTCGCCGACGGGATCCGCACCGTGGCCCGGGTCGCCTCGGCCGGCCGGGGCAGCCCGTACCAGCTCGCCAGCAGTCTGGGCATGCCGCCGTGGAAGGTCGAACGAGCGCAGCGGCAGGCCCGGGGCTGGACGCCGGACGCACTGGTGGACGCCATGCGGGCGGCGGCCGAGTGCAACGCGGCGGTGAAGGGCGGCTCCGACGACCGGGCGTACGCGCTGGAGAAGGCCGTCTTCTCGGTGGCCGCCGCGCGGCAGCAGGGCGGCGCCAGATGAGCGGAGCCCTCCGTGGCTCCTGGGCCACGATCCCGGCCGACGAGGAGCGGTACCGACCGCTCTACGCCCGGGTGCTCGGGTTGCGTGTGGTCAACCCGGGCGGGGTGCTCTGTTTCCTCTTCTTCGAGGGGGCGATCGCGCTGGCCGCCCTGCTCGTGCTCGCCGAGTTGGTGAAGTGGTGGGCGGTGCTGGTGCTCCCGGCGGCGGTGGCCGTCATGGTCAAGCTCAACGACATGGTGGCGGCCGTGGTGGTCCGTTCCGCGGCGGCCGTGCCGGAGCAGGAACGCGACCGGTTCCGGCGGCAGATGGAACCTGTGGTGGGACGGGCCCGGGTCGACTGGCTGCCGCACAGCGTGCCGGGCGTCGTGCTCCGATCGGAGCCGCTGCCCGCCGTGGAGCCGTCGTCACCGACGCGTCGGCCCGGCCCGCCCGTACCCACCCTGCGGCCGGCCCACCCCGGCACCACGAACATCGTGCCCGCCCCGGACGTGCCGAAGGTGCCCGGACGTCGTCGCCGCACCGCCGAACCCGGCTCCTGAACCACCTGTGCCCGAGTCGGACGAGGACGTGCGGAAGCCCCGAGGCAGTGCCCCGGGGCTTCCGTCAGGTCTGAGGTCGCTGAACTCAGGCAGCGAGCGACGTGACGCGCTTGGCGATCGCCGACTTGCGGTTGGCGGCCTGGTTGGCGTGGATCACGCCCTTGCTGGCAGCCTTGTCCAGCTTGCGCGAGGCGTCCTGCATGAGGTTGGTGGCCTTCTCGACGTCACCGGCCTCAGCGGCCTCGTGGAACTTGCGGATGGCGGTCTTCAGCGACGACTTGACCGACTTGTTCCGCAGCCGGCGCTTCTCGTTCTGCCGGTTGCGCTTGATCTGGGACTTGATGTTCGCCACGCGACAGCCTCGTCTTGATAGCTCGGGTTGGTCAGCTTGTGCGCGCGACGACGAGCAGGCGTCATCGCTGCGCGAAAAGCCAGGTTACCAGGTCGGTCGGCACGGGCCAAAACAGCCCTCGCGGGCAGGCGGCGCGTGACCGGGCTCGCTCAGGTCCAGCCCTGTCGGCGGGCCAGCCAGCCGAGCGCCTGTTCGCCGGTCCACCGCTGGTGCGCCGGCAGGTGGGCCGACGCGGTCGGGGGTGCCGACGCGGCGGCGGTGAGGTGATAGCCGGCCAGGGCGGCCAGCGTCACGTCGAGCGCGTCGTCGGGTGCGTCGGCGACGGTCGGGTGGGCGGCGAAGAGGGTGTCGACGTCGAGGCCGGAGGCGTACCCGGTGATCAACAGGTTGACCAGGTCGAACCAGGCCGGGCCATGGCAGAGCCAGGTCCAGTCGCAGAACCAGGCGGTGCCCGCGCCGTCGATCAGGACGTTGTCCGCCCGCAGGTCGCCGTGGGTCAGGCCGGTCGCGGCGGCGGCGTACCCGGGAAGCCGGGACTCCAGCGCGGCCAGGTCGGCGATCCGCCCGCGCAGCGGATCGGGCAGCGGCGGCACCGGTTCCCGGCCGGCGGCCACCTCGTCCCACCAGAGGATGTCGTCGCGGGCGAGGTCGGCGAGCCGGGGCAGCCCGAGGGCGACCAGGTCGGATGGTGGGTCGGCGAGCGCGGCGGCGAGATCGGCGTACCCGGCGAGGGTGTCGGCCAGTTCGGCGGGATCCCAGGGCAACCGGGGGAGGCGGCCGTGGACCGGTTCCAGGCAGAGCGCGTACCAGTCGGCCACGAACAACGTCCAGCGCAGGCGGGGGGCGGGGAGGCCGGCGGGCAGTCGGCTGAGGATGGCCGCCTCGCGGGCGTACCAGTCGACCAGATGCGGCTGCTCGACGCGGGACGCGGCCTTGACGAAGGCGCTGCCGCCGTCGCCGGTGCGCAGCACCGCGGCGAAGCCCCGGGTGAAACCGGCATCGGCGGTCTCGGCGGCGACGACCGGGGCGCCGAGCCGGTCCGACAGAGCGGCGCGGACCACCCCCGGCAGGGTGTGCCAGGGCGGGCGCTGGGCGGTCGCGTGGTACGGCACGGGCGGCGGGGCCGGGTTGCTCACCCGACCATGCTGCCCGGTACGGCGTCGCCGCCGTGCTCCGCGCGCCGGACTCGTCGGGTCCCGCCGCCGTCTGACCTCTCTGTCAGACTGCCGGGTCATGAGGACCGAGGACTTCTGGCAGCTGATCGACCGGGCCCGCGCCGGTGGCGGGGAGCCGGACGCCATCGCGGCCCGCGCCGTCGCGCTGCTCGCCGCCCGCGACCCGGAGGAGATCGTCGGGTACGCGGAGCACCAGCGGCGGGTGCTCGCCGCCTCCTACCGGGTCGACCTGTGGGGCGCCGCGTACATGATCAACTATGGTGCCTCGGACGACGGCTTCGAGTACTTCCGGGGCTGGCTGATGACACGGGGCCGGGAGGTCTTCGCCCGTGCGGTCGCCGACCCGGACTCGCTGGCCGAGTTGCCGGAGGTCCGGGCGGCCTCGCTCAGCGGCGAGGAGTTCGAGTGCGAGGACATGCTCGCCGTGCCGTGGGACGCGTACCGCAAGGCGACCGCGTCCGACATGCCGGTGGCGCGTGAGGCGGCGCGGACGCCGGACCTGAACGACTTCTGGGACTTCGACAACTCCGACGAGGCCCAGCGGCGGCTGCCCCGGCTGGCCGCCCTCTTCGTCGAGCCGCCGCCGGAGTGAGTCCGGGTTCGCCCGCGCGGCGGTCGTCCGCCGGGGACGTGGGAGCATAGAGGGGGCCGGCGGTGCCGGCCCGCTCACGTCAGCCGACCAGAACGGACCGCTGTGCCACCGACGCTCGATCCCGGCGCGAACGCTCCTGGTGCCACCGACCCGGGGCGGATCAGGAACTTCTGCATCATCGCCCACATCGACCACGGAAAGTCGACCCTGGCCGACCGGATGTTGCAGCTCACCGGTGTGGTCGACCCGCGGCAGATGCGCGCGCAGTACCTCGACCGGATGGACATCGAGCGCGAACGCGGCATCACCATCAAGAGCCAGGCCGTTCGCATGCCGTGGACGATCCGCGAGGGCGAGCGGACCGGTGAGCAGGCCGTGCTCAACATGATCGACACCCCGGGTCATGTGGACTTCACCTACGAGGTGTCCCGCTCGCTGGCCGCCTGCGAGGGCGCCGTCCTGCTGGTCGACGCCGCGCAGGGCATCGAGGCGCAGACGCTGGCCAACCTCTACCTGGCGCTCGAGAACGACCTGCACATCATCCCGGTGCTCAACAAGATCGACCTGCCTGCCGCGCAGCCGGAGAAGTACGCCGAGGAGTTGGCCCACCTGATCGGTGGCGACCCGGCGGACTGCATCAAGGTCTCCGGCAAGACCGGTGTCGGCGTGCCGCACCTGCTCGACGAGATCGTCCGGCAGTTCGTCCCACCGGTCGGCGACGCCGACGCTCCGGCGCGCGCGATGATCTTCGACTCGGTGTACGACGTCTACCGGGGCGTGGTCACCTACGTCCGGGTGGTGGACGGGCGGATCAGTGCCCGGGACCGGATCAAGATGATGTCCACCGGTGCGGTCCACGAGCTGCTGGAGATCGGCGTCATCTCGCCCGAGATGGTGAAGTCCGACGCGCTCGGGGTCGGCGAGGTCGGCTACCTGATCACCGGTGTGAAGGACGTCCGGCAGTCCCGGGTCGGTGACACGGTCACCATCAACGGTCGGCCGGCGGCCGAGGCGCTCGGCGGGTACAAGGACCCGAAGCCGATGGTCTACTCCGGCCTGTACCCGATCGACGGGTCGGACTACCCGGCGCTGCGGGACGCGCTGGACAAGCTCAAGCTCAACGACGCCGCGCTGACCTACGAGCCGGAGACCTCCGGGGCACTGGGCTTCGGGTTCCGCTGCGGCTTCCTCGGCCTGCTGCACCTGGAGATCATCGGGGAGCGGTTGGAGCGGGAGTTCAACCTGGACCTGATCTCGACCGCTCCGAACGTGGTCTACCGGGCCATCCAGGAGGACGGCGTGGAGATCGTCGTCACCAACCCGAGCGAGTACCCGACCGGCAAGATCGCCGAGGTGTACGAGCCGACGGTGCGCGCCAGCGTGCTCACCCCGAACGACTACGTCGGTGCGGTGATGGAGCTCTGCCAGGGGCGCCGGGGCAATCTGCTCGGCATGGAGTACCTCTCCGCCGACCGGGTGGAACTGCGCTACACGCTGCCGCTGGCCGAGATCATCTTCGACTTCTTCGACCAGCTCAAGAGCCGGACCAAGGGCTACGCCTCGTTGGACTACGAGCCCACCGACGAGCAGGCGTCCGACCTGGTCAAGGTCGACATCCTGCTGCACGGTGAGCCGGTGGACGCGTTCAGTGCGATCGTGCACAAGGACAAGGCGTACGCGTACGGGACCACGATCGCCGCGAAGCTGCGCAACCTGATCCCGCGCCAGCAGTTCGAGGTGCCGATCCAGGCCGCCATCGGCAGCCGGGTGATCGCCCGGGAGACCATCCGGGCGATCCGCAAGGACGTGCTCGCCAAGTGCTACGGCGGTGACATCAGCCGCAAGCGCAAGCTGCTGGAGAAGCAGAAGGAGGGCAAGAAGCGGATGAAGATGGTGGGCCGGGTCGAGGTCCCCCAGGAAGCCTTCATCGCCGCGCTCTCCTCCGACTCCGGTGACGGGAAGCAGGCGGGCAAGAAGTAGTCGGCGCCGGGTGCCGGGTCGGTGGCCCGGCACCGGCCGCGACGTGTGCGAATGGTGGCGGTATCGACAGGCGACATGGCCGGGATGCCGTCCGGTGGTGCTCCGATCGGTTTGGGAATTCGGCGTCGAGGGAACTGAGTCGCCCGACAGAAAACCCGCCGATTGACATCTTCTGCTTGAGGAGGGCCACCATGGAGCTCACCGTCTGGGGCATCATCACCGCACTGTTCGTGGGTCTGATCATCGGCGCGCTGGGCCGCCTCGTGGTCCCGGGCCGGCAGGACATGCCGATCTGGCTGCACATGGTCATCGGCGTCGGCGCCGCGCTGCTGGGCACCGTTCTCGCCCGGGCCGCGGGCATCGCGACGTCCACCGCCGGCATCGACTGGGGCGAGCTCCTGGTGCAGGTCGCGGTGGCAGCGATCGCCGTGGCCGTGGTGGCCGGGGTCGGCGGTCGTCGCCGTGGTGTCAGCCACCGGTAACACCCCCATACGCCTCGCGGGCGCTCGGCCATCCGGCCGGGCGCCCGCTGGCGTCTGTCGGCGGCACCCCGACTCCCGGAGGTAAGGAAGGGTCCCCTGCTATACACGAGGCGTTAGCAGGGGACCCTTCCTTGCACCGGCGGCCGCGCCCGCTGTGGTCGGCCCCCGGGCCGTGCCGGATCTCGTCCGGCGGATCGCCCTTCCCGAGCTGCGTGAACCGCACTTCTGGGTGATCTCGTGCCGTCTGGGCGCAGAAACTCGGTTTGGGGTTCGGCGGGGTCGGGAATTAGCTCTCTCGACGACAGAAAACCACGAATACCGTGGGAAGTCTTTTGTGAAGGAGAACGACCATGGAGTTCACCGTCTGGGGCATCATCACCGCGCTGATCGTCGGTCTGATCATCGGCGCGCTGGGGCGCCTGGTGGTGCCGGGCCGGCAGCCGATGCCGATCTGGCTGCACATGCTGATCGGTGTCGGTGCGGCTCTGCTCGGCACGGTCATCGCCCGCGCTTCGGGCTTCGCCGAGACCGCCGGTATCGACTGGCGGGAGCTGATGCTCCAGGTCCTGCTGGCCGCCGTCGCGGTGGCGCTGGTCGCAGGGGTGGGCCGCGGCCGCCGGGGTGTCACCCGGTAACAGTTCACTGACGAAAGGCGCCCGACCGTCGAGGTCGGGCGCCTTTCGTTGTCGTACGCCCCGGTTTGCCGGTGGCGTACGGCGCCCTCACCGCTCTGCCCCGCGACACCGGCGGGTCCGCCCACTGTTGTAAAGGAATTCTTCGTATTAGGGTGCGACGCGGAAGGTAAATGCCAGGCGGGAGGGGTGTCGCGTGAACAGGTGGAAACGGCTGGTCCCGGTCACCGCCGTGGTGGCCACGACCGCCATGGTGCTGGCCGGCTGCGGTGGCTCCGGCGACGACGCGGCCGACCCCAGCCGGCTGACGGTCTGGATGATGGGCGAGGGTAGCGAGGCGCAGACCGCGTTCCTCGACGCCGTGGAGACCGAGTTCCGCACCATGCACCCGGACACCGACGTGGTCGTGCAGTACGTCCCCTGGCTGGAGGCGCCCACGAAGTTCCAGGCCGCGCTCGCCGGTGGCGAAGGCCCCGACATCACCGAGCTGGGCAACACCGAGACGCAGGGCTGGGCGGCGCAGGAGGCCCTCGCCGACGTGACCGACCGGATGAACGGCTGGGCCGAGGGCAAGGACATCCTGCCTGACCTGGTGCGCAACGCCCAGCTCGACGGACGGCAGTACAGCGTGCCCTGGTACGCCGGAGTCCGGGGCATCTACTACCGCACCGACTGGTTCGCCGAGGCCGGCGTGCAACCGCCGACGACCTGGGACGAGCTGGTGACGGCGGCGAAGGCGGTGCAAGCCGTCAAGCCCGGCACGTACGGCATCGCCCTGCCCGGCAACTCCGAGCTGCCGTTCTACTCGTTCCTCTGGGGCGCCGGCGGCGAGATCGCCACCCGGCAGGGCGACGCCTGGACCTCCGGCCTGACCTCGCCGCAGGCACAACAGGCGGTGAGGTTCTGGACCGACCTGGTGACCGTCCACAAGGTCGCCCCACCGGCCGCCGCCGGCTGGAACGAGATCGACGCGCGGACCCAGTTCGCCACCGGCAAAGCGGCGATGGCGTTCGCCGGGAGTTGGCAGCAGGGCGCGATCGCCAAGGACAACCCGGAGATCGAGAAGGTCTGGGGTACCTTCCCCATCCCGGGCCCGGACGGGCGGCCCGCACCCGCCTTCGCCGGTGGTTCCGACCTGGCGGTCTGGCAGGACAGCCAGCGTCAGGACCTCGCCTGGGACTACCTCACCGTCCTGCTGAACAAGAAGAACGCCCAAAAGTTCGCGGACAGCCTCGGCTTCTTCCCGGTCTACTCCGACCTGGTGGGCGGCGACCGGTACGCGAATGACAAGATCATGGCGGCGTTCGCGACCACGATGCGGAACACCAAGCTCACGCCGCTCACCCCCAGGTGGGTCGAGGTCAGCCGGACCAAGACGGTGACCCAGGCGATGAACAGCTCGGTCATGAAGGGTCAGAAGACGGTCGAACAGGCCACCGCCGACGCGGCCGCGGAGATGGAAAGCATCCTCAACGCCAAGTGACCACGCTGACCGAGACACCGGAGGCCGCTGCCGCACGGGAGACCCCCGTGCGGCGGCGCCGCCGAGTGGACCGCCTGCCGTACCTGCTGTTGCTGCCCTGCCTGGTGGTCATCGGCGTCCTGCTGCTCTGGCCGCTCGGCCAGGTGGTGGTGATGTCCTTCCACCGGCTGGACAACGTCCGCCAGGTACGCGGCGACCGGGACTGGCCCTGGGTCGGGCTGGGCAACTACGCCCAGATCCTCGGTGACCCGTTCTTCTGGACCGTGCTGCGCAACACGGTCCTGTTCGCCGCGGCCAACGTGGCGCTGACGATGGTCCTCGGCACCCTGGTCGGGCTGCTGCTCCACCGGTTGGGCCGGCGGATGGCGGCGTTCGTGGCCGGTTGCGTGATGCTCGCCTGGGCCACCCCCGCACTGACCGGCACCATCGTCTGGAAGTGGATCTTCAACGACACCAGCGGGCTGGTCACCTGGGCCTTCAACGCCCTGCCGGACGGGCTCTCGCAGACGATCTTCGGCCGCACCGACTGGACCGGGTACGGCTGGTTCAACTCCCCGCTGCTGTTCTTCGCGATCCTCACGCTGGTGGTGGTCTGGCACTCCTTCCCGTTCGTGGCGGTCAGCGTGCTGGCCGGCCTCAAGAGCGTGCCGAGCGAGCTACACGAGGCGGCCCGGGTCGACGGTGCCGGGCCGTGGCGGGTGTTCTGGCAGGTCACCGTGCCGTTGCTGCGGCCGGTCTTCGGCATCCTGATGGTGCTCTCCACGATCTGGGACTTCAAGGTCTTCACCCAGTACTACGTGCTCGCCGGCGGCACCCAGGACCGACCGACCTTCATGCTCTCCGTCTACTCGTACGCCGAGGCGTTCTCACCCCCGCCCAAGTACGGCCTCGGCGCGGCGGTCGCGGTGATCCTCACGCTGATCCTGCTGGTCGTCACCGGCGTGTACGTGCGGATGGTGCTCAGGCAGGAGGAGCAGGCGTGACGGCCGACGCGGCGAGGACCGGACGCACCCCCGAGGGCACCGAGGCGCGTCCCACCACTGCCGGTCGGCAGAGCCGAGGCGGTGGGCGGCGCAGCCGTACCGCCCGACGGATCGCCCTCAACGGCGCCGGCCTGCTGGTGGCGGTCTTCGCCGCCTTCCCGGTCTACTGGATGATCACCACCTCGCTCAAGCCGAGCAGTGAGATCTTCGCCAGCACCCCGCGCCCGCTCCCGGCCGAGCCGACGCTGGCGCACTACCGCCAGATCCTCACCGGAAACCTGATCCCCGGGGTCAGCTACACCGACTTCTTCCTCAACAGCCTGCTCGTCGCGGTGACCACGGTGCTGCTGAGCGGCCTGGTGGCACTGCTCGCCGCCACCGCCGTGGCCCGGTTCCGCTTCACCCTCCGGACCAGCTTCCTGATCATGCTGCTGGTGGTGCAGATGATCCCGCTGGAGGCGCTGGTCATCCCGCTGTTCCTGATGATCCAGCGGCTCGGCCTCTACAACACCCTGCCCAGCCTGATCC
The DNA here is from genome assembly GCF_042874705.1 of Micromonospora sp. NPDC003816. Taxonomy (NCBI): domain Bacteria; kingdom Bacillati; phylum Actinomycetota; class Actinomycetes; order Micromonosporales; family Micromonosporaceae; genus Micromonospora; species Micromonospora sp. NPDC003816. Next base: position 41,694 of record NZ_JBIANP010000016.1, on the reverse strand, counting down.
TCACCTACCTCGGCTTCTCGCTGCCGTTCGCGATCTGGATGCTGCGCGGCTTCGTCGCGGCCGTACCCAAGGAACTGGAGGAGGCCGCGGCCATCGACGGCGCCAACCGCGCGCAGATCTTCCGCCGGATCCTGTTCCCGCTGGTGGCGCCGGGTCTGGTCGCGACGAGCATCTTCTCCTTCATCACCGCCTGGAACGAGCTGATCTTCGCGTTGACCTTCGTCAACCGGCAGGACCGCTACACGTTGCCGGTGGCGATGACCTTCTTCTTCGGGCGCGACGAGACCGCCTGGGGACCGGTGATGGCCGCCTCCACCCTGTTCACCCTGCCGGTGATCGTCTTCTTCCTGCTGGTGCAACGGCGGATGGTCTCCGGCCTGGTGGCCGGCGCGGTCAAGGGCTGAGCCGGTCGTACGCTGGCCGGTATGACGGCGAAACTGATCTCGGTGAACCTCGCGGTGATCACCGAGGCGGAGTGGGCCGGTGACGCCAGCGGGCGCAGCGGCATCGACAAGCGGCCGGCCGCCGGGCGGGTGACCGTACGCGCCGACGAGGTGGTCGGTGACTTCATCGCCGAACGGGCCCACCACGGCGGTCCCGACCAGGCGGTGTACGCGTACGCCACGGCCGACGCGCAGTGGTGGGAGGCGGAGTTGGGCCGGCCCGTGCCACCGGGACGCTTCGGCGAGAACCTGAGCACGCTCGGGGTCGACGTGACCGGCGCGGTGATCGGGGAGCAGTGGGCGATCGGGTCCGCGCTGTTGCAGGTCACCAAGCCGCGTACGCCGTGCCGGACGTTCGCCGGGTTCTGGGGCGAACCGGACCTCATCAAGCGGTTCACCGTACGCGCGGCGCCCGGGGCGTACCTGCGGGTGCTGCGGGCGGGCACGGTGGGCGCCGGCGATCCGGTCGAGGTGGTGCACCGGCCGACGCACGGGGTCACCATCGGTGAGGTGTTCCGGGCGCTGAGCCTGGAACCCGCACTGCTGCCCCGGCTGCTGGACGCCGAGGACCTGCCCGAGTCGACCCGCGCCAAGGTGCACCGGCGGCTGCGTACGCCCACCGGCTGAGCCCCGCCGGGCGTGCCGCGCGCTGCCGGGCGTGCCGCGCGCTGCCGGGCGTGCCGCGCGCTGCCGGGCGTGCCGCGCGCTGCCGGGCGTGCCGCGCGCCGCCGGACGCGCCGCGCGCGCTGCCTGGATGTTAGGAAGGGTCCCCTGCTATGCACGAGGCGTTAGCAGGGGACCCTTCCTTACACATCAGGTCAGCGGAGCCAGGGGATGTTGCGGTTGAGCTGACCGCGCTCCTTGAGCTCCTTGCGCAGCGGGATCTCGTCGTCGATGTAGCCGTCCCAGTTGATGCCCCAGTAGTTCGCGGTGTGGGTGCCCTCACCGCAGAGCTGGCGCTGCACCGGCGTGCGGTTGTTCCACCACTCGCCGTTCTGGTCGATGTGCAGCTCGTCCAGCGGGCGGATCCACCGGTAGGTGTAGCCCACGAAGAGCATCTTGCGGGTGATCGTCGACAGGTTCGTCGACCGCGAGTGCCACTGGCGGCGGTCGAAGATGAACGCGTCGCCCGGCTTGGCGGTGATCTCGACGGTGCCCTCCGGGTCCGGGTTGTGCACCGTGGTGTCCGCCGGACGGGGCAGCGAGTTCCACAGGTGGCTGCCCGGGATCACCTTGGTCGCGCCGCGACCGTTCTCCGAGAGGTCGGAGAGCACGTAGGCGACCTTCAGCGAGAACATCGGCCGGGGCAGGTTCGGGTCCATCGTCTCCGGGTCGGAGTTCTGCCGGTACCCGTCCTGGTGCCACCCCCAGTACGGCTTCTCCGGCTCCGCAGCCGGCGGGGTGACGTCGAGGTGGTTGTGGTGCGAGTAGATGTTCCACCCGGCCAGGCCCCACATGTACGGGAAGGCGATCGGGTGGGTGAGCAGGTCACCGAAGAGCTCGTCGCGCTCGAGGAAGCCCAGCAGGTGCAGGGTGCCGTCCTTGGTGGTCTTGCCCTTGGCCTTCTCCTCCTCGTACACCCGGTCGACCGCGGCCTCGAGAGCGGCCCGGTGGTCCTCGGTCAGGACGTTGCGCAGCAGGAGGAAGCCCTGCTCGTGGAACTCCTTGCGATCGACGTCGCTGATCGGTTCGTAGCCGGTCCGGTCGCCGTAGTCGAAAGCCACGTCGTACCCCTCCCCAAGAGGTGAAACCATTTCTGGCACAGGCCGCCGATCGTAACTCCCGTCGACACGCCTCCGGGAGTGCCCCGGGGCGATCTCATCGTCATCGCGACCCAGGGGCGCGGATCGACCACAAGGGGTCACGATGTGTCGCACCGGGTGGGCGCTACGGGCGAATAGCCGGATTTCGCGGTGACTGCGGGTAAGGAGATCGGGGTCTTTCAGACGTCGGCGTGGACCTCGGCGGAGACCTGCGAGTCTTCGCGCTCCCGTTCCGGCAGCTGCTTCCAGGTGCCCCGCTTGGCGGTCCACTCCCGGCCGTCGAAGGTCACCCGCTTCACCCCGTGCTCCTTGGCGTGCGAGACCATCCAGTGCGCGTACCGCCAGCCGGCGCGCTCACCGTCGGCGGACGTCGTCAGACCGGCGGGACTCTCCACGAAGTCGCTCACCCCCCAGTCGAGCGTCAGCCCCTCGGCAAGCTTCGCGATCGCCGCCGCGCCGCGCAGCACCGGGTCGCCCCCGACCGTGCAGGTGACCGCCGTGGTGGCGTCACCGAGCAGCGCCCGGGTCAGCACCTCCGACTCTTCGGCCCACTTCTCGTACGCCTCCGGGAAGGCGGAACGCTGCACCTTCTGGGCGGCGTCGGTGACCCGCATGTCCTCCCAGCCGCGCACCTTCTTCAGCGCCGCGTAGAACTTCCGGGCCGCGTACCGGGGGTCGCCGATCTGCTCCGGCGTGCCCCAGCCCTGGCTCGGCCGCTGCTGGAACAGCCCCACCGAGTCGCGGTCGCCGCCGGCCAGGTTGCGCAGACCGGACTCCTGGTACGCGGTGGCCAGCGCCACCACCACCGCCCGCTCCGGCATCTCGCGCTGGGCACCGATGGCCGCGATCGTCGCCGCGTTCGCCATCTGCTGCGAGTCCAGCGTCACCTCGCCGTCGGCCTGCACCGTGCACGCCCGACCGGCGAACGGCAGCCGCAACTGCTCACCGACCTGCCGCAGCCCGAGGACGATCCCGATCGCGGCGATCAGCACGAGGACCACGAAACCCGTCACGACTGCCCGAGTCCGCACCCACACCTCCCGGTATCAAGGTCCGCCAAGCGTACGTCCCGCGTCGAACGGAACGGGCGCTCCGACCGGTTTCCCCCGTCGCCGGTGCCCTATGAGGTTCCCCGGGGCAGCCAGTCCTCACCTGTCGAGTTCGGCGACCCAGCGGGGTGGGCGCTTCTCCCGGAACGCGGTGACCCCCTCGATGCCGTCGCCGGAGAGGAAGTAGCCGGTGGAGAGCGCGGACAGCTCCGCCAGCTCGGCGCGCAGGTCGGTGCCGGCCGGGCGGTGCAGCAGGTCCTTCGCGCCGGCCAGCGCCGTCGGCGCGCCGCGCACCAGCGAGTCGAGGTAGCGCCGCACCGTGGCGTCCAGCTCGTCGCCGGGCACCGCAGCGGTGACCAGGCCGATCTCGGCGGCCCGCCGGCCGTCGAAGGTGTCCCCGGTGAGGTACAGCTCGGCCGCCGCCCGGGGCAGCAGCCGGGGCAGCACCGTCGCCGAGATCACCGCCGGGATCACCCCGATCCGTACCTCGGTGAAGGCGAAGGTGGCCTCCGCCGCGCAGACCGCCAGGTCGGCCGCGGCGATCAGGCCCAGGCCGCCGGCCCGTGCGGGACCGGCCACCCGGGCCAGCACCGGCTTCGGGCACTCCCGGACCGCCGCGAGCACGTCACCCAGCATCCCGGCGGGGACCGTCCCGCTGGCGTACGCCGCCGCCGTCTCCTTCAGGTCCGCCCCGGAACAGAAGACCGGGCCGGTGTGGTCCAGCACGATCACCCGGACCGCGTCGTCGGCGACCGCGGCGGCCAGCCCGGCCAGCAGCTCGGTCATCAACGGGGTGGAGAGCGCGTTGCGGTTGTGCGGACTGTCCAGGGTGAGGGTGGTCACCCCGCGGGCCGTGGCGACCCGCACGAACGCGTCGGGAGAGGTCATGTGAGGGCACACTAGTGGCCATGCCCGGCCTCCTTCCAGCAGGCGAACCCGTACCCGTCGACGGGTCGCTGCCCGCCTCCGCCCGCGCCCACGTAGGGCAGCGGGGCTTCGGGGTGTACGTGCACGTGCCGTTCTGCGCCAGCCGCTGCGGCTACTGCGACTTCAACACGTACACCGCGGAGGAACTCGGCGGCGGCGCGAGTCGCGAGGGGTACGCCGACACGGTGCTCGCCGAGCTGGCGCTGGCCGCGCGGGTGCTGGACGGGACACCACCGGGCCGGGTGGAGACGGTCTTCGTCGGCGGCGGTACCCCCACCCTGCTGCCCGCCGACGACCTGGCCCGCATCCTCGACGCGATCGACCGCACCTGGGGGCTGGCTCCCGACGTCGAGGTGACCACCGAGGCCAACCCGGAGTCGGTCGACCCCGTCTCGCTCAAGGAGCTGCGGGCCGCCGGCTACACCCGGATCTCGCTCGGCATGCAGTCGGCCACGCCCGGGGTGCTCGCCGTGCTCGACCGTCGGCACCGGGCCGGTCGCGCACCGGCCGCCGCACTGGAGGCGCGTGACGCCGGTTTCGCGCACGTCAACCTGGACCTGATCTACGGGACGCCGGGGGAGCGGGCGGAGGACTTCGCCGAGTCGTTGGCCCAGGTGGTGGCGGCGGGCGTCGACCACGTCAGCGCGTACGCCCTGATCGTCGAGGACGGCACCCGGCTGGCCGCGCGGATGCGTCGCGGCGAGTTGCCGTACCCGGACGACGACGTCGCCGCGGAGCGGTACCTGGCCGCCGAGGCCGCCCTCGGCGCGGCCGGTTTCTCCTGGTACGAGGTGTCCAACTGGGCGCGGACGCCGGCCGCCCGGTGTCGGCACAACCTGCTGTACTGGACCGGCGGCGACTGGTGGGGCCTCGGCCCGGGGGCGCACAGCCACGTCGGTGGCGTGCGCTGGTGGAACGTCAAACACCCCCGCGAGTACGCGAGGCGGCTGGCCGCCGGTGAGTCTCCCGGGTCGGCCCGGGAGGTGCTCACCGACGGCGAGGCGCACATGGAGGACGTCATGCTCCGGCTGCGGCTCGCGTCCGGGCTGCCGCTGGACGTCCTCGACGACGCCGGTCGGGCCGCTGCCGCGCAGGCGGTGGCGCAGGGACTGCTCGCCGCGCCCGCCCACGCGGCCGGCCGCGCCGTTCTCACGGTGCGCGGCCGGCTGCTCGCCGACGCCGTGGTGCGGGACCTGCTGCCCTGACCGCCGTCCCCGAGGTCAGGGCTTCACGAAGCCGAGATCAGCGCTTCACGAAGGCGTAGGTCATCGGGTACCGGTAGAGGGCGCCCTCGTTGGCCTTGACCCCGGCGATGATCCCGAAGATCACCGGCACGATCCAGACCAGGAACGGCACGAAGAACAGCAGCCCGCAGGTGATCGCGGTGAGCACCCAGCTGAGCAGCCCGGCGATGGCCCAGGTGAGCTGGAAGTTCAGGGCGGCCACCGAGTGCGCCCGGACCACCGGGCTCTGCTGCCCCCGGGTCATCATCGCGATCAGCGGCGCGACCCAGCCCAGCAGACCGCCGCCCACGACCACCCCGAGCGGGCCGCCGAAGTGGGCGATCAGGGTCCAGGTCTTGTCCTCGTTGCTGGCGTAGCCGCCGCCGGGGGGACCGTAACCGCCCGTCGGGTACCCGACACCGGGCGCGCCGCCCGGCGGGGGGTACTCACCCGGCGGGGGATAACCGCCGGGCGGCGGGTAGCCGCCGGGCGGGGGGTAGTCACCCGGAGTGCCGTAGCCGCCGGGCGACGGGGGCTGGTCGCCGGTGGGCGGCGGATAGCCGCCGGGCGGGGGATAGCCGGGCTGGCCCGACGAGCCCGACAGTGGGGACGTGGGGTCGTCGCCGGATCCTGGAGGACGAGGTGGTTCAGTCATGTGGTCACGGTAGGTGCCAGCGGCAACGGCGCACCATAGCGACACCGGGGAGTGTCAACCCGCCGATCGGTTTCCGGACATCCGGGAAGTCTTGATCATCGCGGGCACGGGAACGCCGACGTAGACTGGCACTCGCTACAGTCGAGTGCCAGAGTGTTCCTCTGGCACTCCGGGCGCTCCGGGCTGACCTGCGACAGGAGGTGGGGAGGATGGGTCTCGACGACCGGAAACTCGCCGTGCTCCGGGCGATCGTCGAGGACTACGTCGCCACCCAGGAGCCGGTCGGCAGCAAGGCCCTCGTCGAACGGCACCAACTCGGTGTGTCCCCCGCCACGGTCCGCAACGACATGGCCGTGCTGGAGGAGGAGGGCTACATCCGCCAGCCGCACACGAGTGCCGGGCGGGTGCCCACCGACCGTGGCTACCGCCTCTTCGTCGACCGGCTCAGTCGGGTCAAGCCGCTCAGCCCCGCCGAACGGCGGGCGATCGAACGGTTCCTGGTCGGCGCGGTGGACCTCGACGACGTGGTGCACCGCACCGTACGCCTGCTCGCGCAACTCACCCGTCAGGTCGCCGTGGTGCAGTACCCGAGCCTGGCCCGCTCCACCGTCCGGCACCTGGAACTCGTGCCGATCTCCACCACCCGGCTGACGCTGGTGATGATCGCCGACACCGGCCGGGTCGAGCAGCGGCTGGTCGAACTGCCCGCGCCGGTCCCCGCCGACGACGTCCTGGACCTGCGCCGACTCGTCAACGAGAAGCTGGTCGGCACCCGCCTGTCCGACACGCCACCGCTGGTGCAGACACTCATCGACGAGTGCGCGCCGCACCTGCGGGCGGCCATGACCACGCTCTCCACCGTCCTGCTGGAGACCCTCGTCGAACGGCACGAGGAGCGGCTCGCCCTGGCCGGCACCGCCAACCTGGCCCGGGGCGGCCTGCTCGACTTCCAGGGGTCGCTGCGCCCCATCCTCGAAGCGCTCGAGGAGGAGGTGGTGCTGCTCAAACTCATCGGCGAGGTCGAGCCGAGCACGCTGCGGGTCCGCATCGGCGACGAGAACCAGATCGACAACCTACGGGCGGCGTCCGTGGTCAGCACCGGATACGGCCCGGGCGCGACCATCGTCGGGGGGATGGGCGTGCTGGGTCCGACCCGGATGGACTACCCCGGAACAATCGCCACGGTGAGGGCCGTGGCACGCTACGTGGGCGAGCTGCTGGCCCAGAACTGACCAGTCAGGGCCGACGGCAGGCTGCCGCCACCGACCGGCGTAACGCGAGACGAACACGAGGACACGGAACCCAGTGGCCAGGGACTACTACGGCATTCTCGGCGTGAGCCGAGGGGCCTCCGACGACGAGATCAAGCGCGCCTACCGCAAGCTGGCGCGCCAGTTCCACCCGGACGTGAATCCGGACCCGGAGGCCCAGGAGAAGTTCAAGGACATCAACGCCGCGTACGAGGTGTTGTCCGACGACCGGAAACGGCAGATCGTCGACCTCGGTGGCGACCCGCTCGCCCCGGGCGGCGGCGGTGCCGGTGGGCCGGGCGGCCCCGGTGGCGCCGGACCCTTCGTCGGCTTCCAGGACATCATGGACGCCTTCTTCGGCGGGGCCACCGGCGCCGGGCGTGGCCCGCGACCGCGTACCCGGCCCGGGGCCGACGCGATCCTGCGGCTCGAACTGGACCTGCAGGAGACCGCCTTCGGGGTCGAGGCACCGATCACGGTCGACACCGCCGTGCTCTGCACCACCTGCACCGGGGCCGGTACCGCCGCCGGCACCCACCTGGCCACCTGCGAGGCGTGCGGTGGTCGGGGCGAGGTGCAGTCGGTGCAGCGCACCTTCCTCGGCCAGGTGGTCTCCGCCCGGCCGTGCACGGTCTGCCAGGGCTACGGCACGACCATCCCGCACCCCTGCCCCACCTGCGCCGGTGACGGCCGGGTCCGCACCCGCCGCTCGCTGACCGTGAAGATCCCGGCCGGCGTCGAGGACGGGATGCGGATCCGCCTGGCGCAGCAGGGCGAGGTCGGCCCGGGTGGCGGCACCGCCGGTGACCTCTACGTGGAGATCCACGAGCGGCCGCACGACGTCTTCTCCCGCAAGGGCGACGACCTGCACTGCCGGGTCACCGTGCCGATGACCGCCGCCGCGCTCGGCACCCGGCTGACCATCAAGACGCTGGACAGCGAGGAGCCGGTCGACGTGAAGCCGGGCACCCAGCCGGGCAGCACGCTGCGGCTACGGGCCCGGGGCGTACCGCACCTGCGCGGTGCCGGTCGGGGCGACCTCTACGTCCACCTCGACGTGCGTACCCCGACCAAGCTCGACGCCGACCAGGAGCGGATGTTGCGGGAGTTCGCCGTGACCCGGGGCGAGGAGGTCGCCGAGCTCAGCAAGCAGGGCGGGTTCTTCTCCCGGATGCGCGACGCCTTCAACGGCCACGCCTGAGGTGTCCGCTCCGCTCTTCCTGGTCGAGTCGCTGCCCACCACCGACTCGACGGTGCTCGACGGGCCTGAGGGCCACCACGCGGCCACCGTGCAGCGGCTCCGGGTCGGCGAGGAGCTACTGCTCGCCGACGGTCGGGGCGGCACCGCCGAGGCGGTGGTCACCGCCGTCGGCCGGGGCACCCTCGACCTGGACATCACCGCTCGCGGGTACGTCGACGCGGCGCACCCGCGACTGGTGGTGGTGCAGGGCATCGCCAAGGGCGACCGGGGCGAGCTGGCCGTGCAGGCGATGACCGAGACGGGCGTGGACGAGATCGTCCCCTGGGCGGCGTCCCGCTCGGTGGTGCAGTGGCGCGGCGAACGAGGCGTCCGGGCCCGGGCCAAGTGGGTGGCGACCGCCCGGGAGGCGGCGAAGCAGGCCCGTCGGGCGTGGCTGCCGGTGGTCGCCGGTGCCCCGGACGAGTCCGGCACGTCGGTGGCCCGCCGGATCGCCGGTGCCGCCGCCGGCTATGTGCTGCACGAGGAGGCGAGCGACCGGCTGACCACCGTCGAGTTGCCCGACCGGGGCGAGATCGTGCTGGTGGTCGGCCCGGAAGGCGGCATCACTCCGGCCGAGCTGGCGGCCTTCCAGGAGGCCGGCGCGCGTCCGGTCCGGCTCGGCCCGTCGGTGCTGCGTACCTCCACGGCCGGGGTGGCCGCGCTGGCCGTGCTCGCCACCCGACTGCTGCGCTGGTGACCGTCACCGGCCACGCCCGCGCGGCGAGGCCGGTACGCCCTGCCCGACGGGTCGTGGCCGGGCCGGGGTAATGCACCTCGGCTCCTTTGCTCTGCTTCAACGGACGCAACGGTTTGCGGCCGGACGCGGCGCTCTCCGGCCGGGGATCTCTAGGTGCGCAGGTAGGAGGCGCCGTTGAGGTCCACGATGGTGCCGGAGGCCCACTCCGCCTCGGGGCTGGCCAACCAGTGCACCGCCGCCGCGATCTCCTCGGGGCGGGCCACCCGGTCGAACGGGCTCTGTGCCCGGACCGCGTCGCCGCGCGGCGACTTCAGGTGCTCGTTGGTCATGTCGGTCGCCACGAAACCGGGCGCGACCGTGGCGACCGCGATGCCGTACGGCGCCAGGGCCACCGCAAGCGACTGGGCCATCGCGTTGAGCCCGGCCTTGCTGGCCCCGTACGCCGGGTTGGCAGGCTCGCCTCGGAACGCGCCGCGCGACGAGACGTTGACGATGCGCCCGCCGCCCGAGCGCATGTGCTGGGCCGCGCACCAGGCGGCGTTGGCGGCACCGAGCAGGTTGGTGTCGAGAATCTCGCGCCACCGTCTCTGCCACTGCTCGTAGCTGCTCTCGAAGACCGGGTGCGGTGGATCGGCCGGGCCGAACACCCCGGCGTTGTTGACGAGTACGTCGAGCCCGCCGAGTCGTTCCGCCGCCTCGTCCACCATCGCCCGTACCGCGTCGGGGTCGGCCAGGTCGGCGCGGACCACCAGATGGCCGTCGCCGGGAAGCGCGGCCCGCAGCGCCTCGGCCAGGTCTGCCGAGTCGCGGTGGTGGATCGCCACCCGGTCGCCGGAGGCGGCGAACGCCGTGACCACCGCCCGTCCGATGCCGCGTGACCCACCCGTGACCAGTACCGCCCGCCCCGACATGCGCGCCATCCTGCCGCACCCGCCCAGATGTAAGGAAGGGACCCTTCCTATACACGAGGCGTTAGTAGGGGGCCCTTCCTTACACTGCCCCGGTGAGTACTCCTGACTGCCTGTTCTGCCGGATCGTCGCCGGGGAGATCCCGGCCACCGTGGTCCGCGAGACCCCCACCACGCTCGCCTTCCGCGACATCGACCCGAAGGCGCCGGTGCACGTCCTCGTCATCCCCAAGGAGCACTACGCCGACGTGGCCACCCTGGCCGCCGGCGATCCGGCGCTGGCCGGTGAGGTGCTGGCCACGGCCGCCGCGGTGGCCGAGGACGAGGGGCTGCTCGGGGACGGCTTCCGGCTGATGTTCAACACCGGGGCGTACGGCGGTCAGGAGGTCTTCCACGTGCACGCGCACCTGTTGGGTGGTGCGCCGCTCGGGCCGATGCTGGCCCGGAGCGTGGCGTGACCACAGCCGCCACTGGTCGACTCGACCGGATGGTCCGGGAGGTCCAGGCGCGGGGACGGGTGCCGGCCGTGGCGGCGGCGGTGCACCGGGCGGACCGCCCGCTGTGGACGTGCGTGGTCGGCGGCACCGGCAACGACACCGCGCTGGACGAGGACACCCGGTTCCGGATCGGGTCGGTGACCAAGACGTTCACCGCCGTGCTCACCCTCCAGTGCCGCGACGACGGCCTGCTCGACCTCGACGACCCGCTGGACCGGCACCTGGACCTGCCGGCGCACGGCGAGCTGACCGTGCGCCGGTTGCTGTCGCACACCGCCGGCCTGCAACGGGAGCCGTACGGCGACGTCTGGGACACGTTGCGGGCGCCGGACGCCGACCGGCTGGTCGCCGAGCTGGCCCGGGCGGAGCGGGTGCTGCCGCCGGGTCGCCGCTACCACTACTCGAACCTGGGCATGGCGCTGCTGGGCCGGCTGGTCGGCCGGGTGCGGTGCGGGACCTGGGCCGAGGTGCTGACCGAGCGGGTACTCACTCCGCTGGGGCTGACCGCGACCACCGCCGACCCGGGGCCCCGCGCGGCGACCGGGTTCCTGGTGGACGCGTACTCCGACGAGGCGCGCCCGGAGCCGCCGACCGACTTCGGCGCGGTCGGGCCGGCCGCGCAGTTGTGGAGCACCGCCGGTGACATGGCCCGGTGGGCCGCGTTCCTGGCCGACCCGGGGGCGCTGGACCCGACCGGCAAGGTGCTCGCGCCGGCCACGCTGGAGGAGATGCGCTGGCCGGTGACGGTCACCGACGAGACGACGTGGTCGGGTGGCTTCGGCCTGGGCCTGATCCTGGTGCCGCAGGGACAGCGGGTGGTGCACGTCGGGCACGACGGGGCGATGCCCGGGTTCCTGGCCGGGGTGTACGGCCGGCGGGGCGGCGAGGGGGCGCCCGCCGCGTTCGGCGCCGCCGTGCTGGGTTCCTCCGGTACCGCCGTGGACCTGCTGGAACTGCCGCACCGGCTGCTCGCCGCCTCGGTCGAGCACGACCCGGCCGACATCGTGCCGTGGCGGCCGGGCACGCCGGCCCCGGAGCACCTGCGAGGGCTGCTCGGCCGCTGGTGGGGCGAGGGTTTCGAGTACGTCTTCGGCTGGCACGACGGTGCCCTGCAAGCGCGGGGCGCCGGTGACCCGACGGAGAGGCCGCCGGCGGTCTTCGCGCCGGTGCCGGAGCAGCCGGACGTGTTCCGGACGGTCTCCGGCCGGGAGGTCGGCGAACTGCTCCGGCTGACCCGGGACTCCGCCGGCGAGGTGGTCCGGATGCACTGGGCGACCTACCGGTTCACCCGACGGCAGGAGACCTTCGACGGGTACGACTTCCGGGCCGACGGCTGACTCTTTTGTCTACTTGTGCGCCAGTCGTCGGATCCCGTTGCGGTCACCGGTCCGCGCCGGGGTGGGCAGGCGCACCAGAGGGTCGCGACCGGCCGCCCCGAGGTAAATGGGCGGCGTGTCCCCGGCGGGGAAACGATACGATGGAGTCAACGTCCGCACGCCGTGGCAGCAGGCCCGGCGCCGAGATCGAGAGCAGGTGGCGCAGGGCCCCTCGGCCCGACCTATGACCGGCACCCCACCTCCCGACCCGCCCCGGGTGCAGACCAAGATCACGGTCCCCGACTCGAAGATCATGGTCAACCTCCTCGGCGCGGGTGACGAGATCCTGCGACTGGTCGAGCGCTCCGTGAACAGTGACGTGCACGTACGCGGCAACGAGATCACGATCACCGGTGCTCCCGCCGACAACGCCCTCGCCGAGCGGATCTTCAGCGAACTCCTCGAACTGATCGAGAAAGGCGAGATCCTGACCACAGACGCCGTCCGGCGTACCGTCGGCATGCTCGAACAGGGCGGCGCGGAGCGGCCCGCAGAGGTCCTGACGCTCAACATCCTGTCCCGGCGCGGGCGGACCATCCGCCCCAAGACGCTCGGGCAGAAGCGCTACGTCGACGCGATCGACGCGCACACCATCGTCTTCGGCATCGGCCCGGCCGGCACCGGCAAGACCTACCTCGCCATGGCGAAGGCGGTCCAGGCGTTGCAGGCCAAGCAGGTCAACCGGATCATCCTGACCCGACCGGCGGTCGAGGCGGGGGAGCGGCTGGGCTTCCTGCCCGGCACGCTCAACGAGAAGATCGACCCCTACCTGCGCCCGCTCTACGACGCGCTGCACGACATGCTGGACCCGGAGACCATTCCGAAGCTGATGGCGGCGGGCACCATCGAGGTCGCCCCGCTGGCATACATGCGAGGTAGGGCACAGCCGTACGACGCGCGGGTCCTGACGCCGGAGGGCTTCAAACCGTTCGGATCGCTCCGGATCGGCGATCTGGTCATCGGGTCGGACGGGACGCCCACGCCGGTGATCGGGATCTACCCGCAGGGGCTCAAGAAGGTCTACCGGGTCACCACCCAGGACGGGGCGTCCACCCTGTGCTGTGGCGAACACCTCTGGACCGTCGCCACGCCGGAGGACAAACGGCGCGGCCTTCGGCGCACCCTCGAGACCCAGGAGATGGTCGGCCAGGAGTGGCGGGGTCACACCCGGCGCTACGAGCTTCCGGTCGTCGCGCCCGTGCACCTGGAGCCGCAGGACGTTCCGCTCGATCCGTACGTGCTCGGTCTGCTGCTCGGGGACGGCTCCATCTCGTGCCGGACGACGCCGGGTTTCTGCACCGCGGACCCGGAGCTCGCCCACGCGATCGAGGAAACGCTCACCGACATCGAACTCGTTCGCAAGAGCGAGTACGACTACGTGCTCCGGCACGTGCACGGGCACCGCGGCGGGGTGATCGTGGCCAACCCGGTGACCGTCGCGCTCCGGGAGCTGGGTCTGGCCGGGGCCAGGTCGCGGACCAAGTTCGTGCCGGACGTCTACAAGCACAACAGCGTCGACGTCCGCCTGGCCGTCCTGCAGGGGCTGCTCGACACCGACGGTGGGCCCTCGACGCAGGCGGGACGCACCTGCCGCGTGCAGTATTCGACGACCTCTCCCCGACTACGGGACGACGTCGTCTACCTCGTCCAGTCGTTGGGCGGTGTCGCCACGTGGGGCGTCCGAGCGGCGGAGGGTCGGAAACCCGGCCTGGCGAACGGCCGCTCGGTCGCCCATCGGGCCGACGCCTACGTGGTGGAGATCCGTCTACCCGAGGGTGTCCCACCCTTCCGGCTGGCCCGGAAGCGTCAGCGCTACGAGGAGCACGGTGGTGGCCGCCCGATGCGGTTCATCGACTCGATCATCCCGGCCGGGGTGCAGGAGACGATGTGCATCCAGGTGGCAGCGGAGGACTCGCTCTACGTCACCGACGAGTTCCTGGTCACCCACAACACGCTCAACGACGCGTTCATCATTCTCGACGAGGCGCAGAACACCACGCCCGAGCAGATGAAGATGTTCCTCACCCGGCTCGGGTTCGGTTCCAAGATCGTGGTGACCGGTGACGTCACCCAGGTGGACCTGCCCGGCGGGACCACCAGCGGGCTGCGCGTGGTCCGGGAGATCCTGGAAGGCGTGCCGGACGTGCACTTCGCGCAGCTCTCCAGCGCCGACGTGGTGCGACACCGACTGGTCGGTGAGATCGTCGACGCGTACGCCCGGTGGGACGCCGAGCGCGAGAACCAGCAGGCCCAGGGCGTGCACGCGGTGGCCGGGCGCACTGCCCAGGGCAACCGCGCCGGCCGGCGCCGCTAGACCGAGGGAAGACAGTTGTCCATCGAGATCGCCAACGAGTCCGGTGTCGAGGTCGACACCGACGCCGTGCTCGCCGTCGCCCGGCACGCGCTCGACGAGATGGGGGTCAACCCCCTCGCCGAACTCTCCGTGCTGCTGGTCGACATCGACTACATGACCGAGCTGAACCATCGCTGGATGGGCGGCGACGGTCCGACCGACGTGCTCGCGTTCCCCATGGACGAGGGCAGTGTCGACCACGGGCCGGGGGAGAACGCCGCCGCCGGTGGCGAGCCGGCCCTGCTCGGTGACATCGTGCTCTGCCCGGAGGTGGCGGCGAAACAGGCCGCGACCGCCGGGCACGGTGCCGCCGACGAGCTGCACCTGCTCACCGTGCACGGCGTGCTGCACCTGCTCGGCTACGACCACGCGGAGCCGGAGGAGGAGCGGGAGATGTTCGGGCTCCAGGCCCGGCTGCTGTCCAGCTGGCGGTCGACCCGCTCCCGGTGATGGACACTGTGCTGGCCGCGCCCACCACCGGCCTACCCGATCTGCAACTGCTCGTCTTCGCTGCCGGGCTGGTGGTGCTCGCCGGCCTGATCGCGATGACCGAGGCCGCCCTGGCCGCGGTCTCCCCGGCCCGCGCCGCCGAACTGGCCCGTGACGGAGCCCGGGGAGCCCGTACGCTCCAGGCGGTCGCAGGTGACGTGGTCCGGCACCTCAACCTCCTGCTGCTGCTCCGGCTGCTCGCCGAGCTGACCGCCACCACGCTGGTGGCGCTGGTCGCGGTGGACACCTTCGGCGCGGGCTGGCGGGCGGCACTGGTCACCGCCGGGGCGATGACCGTGGTCAGCTTCGTGGTGGTCGGTGTCGGTCCGCGTACCCTCGGCCGGCAGCACGCGTACGCGGTGGGTCGCTCGGCCGCGCCGCTGGTGCGCTGGCTGGGCCGGGTGCTCAACCCGCTGGCGTCGCTGCTGATCCTGATCGGCAACGCGGTGACGCCCGGGCGCGGTTTCCGCGAGGGACCGTTCGCCACCCAGGTCGAGCTGCGTGAACTGGTCGACCTCGCGGAGCAGCGGGGCGTGGTGGAGCACGGCGAGCGGCAGATGATCCACTCGGTCTTCGCGCTCGGCGACACCATCGCCCGCGAGGTTATGGTGCCCCGGACCGAGATGGTGTGGATCGAGTCGGGCAAGAACCTGTCCCAGGCGCTCGTGTTGTTCCTGCGCTCCGGGTTCTCCCGGATCCCGGTGATCGGCGAGAGCGTCGACGACGTGCTCGGCATCCTCTATCTCAAGGACCTGATCCGGCGTACCCAGGGCGGGGCCGCCGAGGACCGGCAGCTTCCGGTCGCCGAGCTGATGCGGCCGGCGACCTTCGTGCCGGAGTCCAAGCCCGTCGACGACCTGCTCTCCGAGATGCAGGCCGCCCGCAACCACCTGGTCATCGTGGTCGACGAGTACGGCGGCACCGGTGGTCTGGTCACCATCGAGGACATCCTCGAAGAGATCGTCGGGGAGATCACCGACGAGTACGACGTCGAGCGCCCGCCGATCGAGCAGTTGCCGGACGGCGCGGTGCGGGTCACCGCCC
Source organism: Micromonospora sp. NPDC003816 (assembly GCF_042874705.1). Classification (NCBI taxonomy): domain Bacteria; kingdom Bacillati; phylum Actinomycetota; class Actinomycetes; order Micromonosporales; family Micromonosporaceae; genus Micromonospora; species Micromonospora sp. NPDC003816. The sequence continues at coordinate 25,780 of NZ_JBIANP010000016.1, read as the reverse complement.
GGCTGCCGGTGGAGGCGCTCGGCGAGTTGTTCGACACCGAGCTGCCGCACGACGAGGTCGAGACGGTGGGCGGTCTGCTCGCCCAGTCTCTCGGCCGGGTGCCGATCCCCGGCGCCGAGGCGGAGGTGTCCGGCCTCCGGCTGATCGCCGAGGGCACCACCGGCCGCCGCAACCGGATCGACACGGTGCTGGTGCACCGGGTCGAGCCGTCCGACACGCAGGAGAACCCGGGTGGCGAGGCGACGGCCTCCCGGGGCGACACCGACCGATCCGAGGAGAGGCTGCCCGCCGATGCCTGAGTCACCCGCCGTGCCGACCGCCCTGCCCGCCGAGGCCGAACTGAGCGCCGAGGACGGCAAGCTGGTCATCCTCGCCCGGGGTGCCCGGGGTCGGGTGGGTGCCGTGGAGGGCGCGGCCGTCCGGGACCAGGACGGTCGCACGTACGCGGCGGCGAGCGTGTCGCTGCCCTCGTTGACGATCACCGCGCTCCAGTTGGCGGTCGCCTCGGCGGCTGCGGCGGGCGCCACGCGGCTGGAGGCCGCCGTGGTGGTGACCGAGGCGTCCACCCTGGACGGCGCCGGCTACGCGGCCGTACGCGACCTGGCCGCCGACGCCCCGGTGCACCTCGCCGCCCCCGACGGCACGGTCCTCGGCACGGTGACCGCATGAGCCGCGACCACGTCGGAGTGCCGGCATGAGCGAGCGGAGTGCGGGCATGAGCGCGAGGGACGCCGGTCCGGGCGAGCGGGACTACCGGGCCGGGTTCGCGTGTTTCGTGGGGCGGCCGAACGCCGGCAAGTCCACGTTGACCAACGCGATCGTCGGCCAGAAGATCGCCATCACCTCGAACAAGCCGCAGACCACCCGGCACGTCATCCGCGCGGTGCTGCACCGGCCGGACTCGCAGCTGGTGCTGGTCGACACGCCGGGTCTGCACCGACCCCGGACGTTGCTGGGGGAGCGGCTCAACGATCTGGTGCGGCAGACCTGGAGCGAGGTCGACGTGATCGGCCTGTGCATCCCGGCGGACGAGCCGGTCGGTCGTGGTGACCGGTTCATCACCGGGGAGTTGGCCGAGTTGAAGGCGACCGTGCTGGCGGTGGTCACCAAGACCGACCTGGTCGACAAGAAGCGGCTGGCCGAGCAGTTGCTGGCTGTCAGCGAGCTGGGCGAGTTCGCGGCGGTGGTGCCGGTCAGCGCGGTCTCCGGACACCAGGTGGACACCCTGGTCGAGGTGATGACGGGGTATCTCCCCGAGTCTCCTCAGCTCTATCCGGACGACATGCTCACCGAGGACCCGGAGCAGGTGCTGGTCGCCGAGCTGATCCGGGAGGCGGCACTGGAGGGCGTACGCGACGAGCTGCCGCACTCCATCGCCGTGGTGGTCGAGGAGATGTTCCCCGAGGGCCGTCTGATGAAGATCTTCGCCGACGTGTACGTCGAGCGGTCGAGCCAGAAGGCGATCGTGATCGGGCACCGTGGCGCTCGGCTGAAGGCGGTGGGCACTGCGGCCCGGCGGCAGATCGAGGAGCTGTTGGGCAGCCGCGTCTATCTCGATCTGCATGTCCGGGTGGCCAAGGACTGGCAGCGCGATCCGAAGCAGTTGCGCAAGCTCGGTTTCTGAACGGCTCCGACGCGTACCGGACGAAATGGACGACGAGCGCCTCAGCGTCTGATCGGTACCGGTCAGGCATATGGGAAGTTTCACTATACCGCTGGGTAGTTGGTCGTTTCCGCGACGCGCATCAGAGGGTAGGGAGGGTATGCCTCTGCCCCCGGACATAGATGCAGGCTGATGCGAAACCGTTACCTTGACCTGTTGCGTGCACTGGCCATCGTGCGGGTCGTCGTCTACCACGTCACTGGCTGGGCGTCGCTGACCGTGCTGTTCCCGGCGATGTCGGTGATGTTCGCGATGGCCGGGTCGCTGATGGCCGCCACGTTGTACCGGGTCGGCCCGTCGGCGGTGGGGCGGCGGCTGCGGCGACTGCTTCCGTCGCTCTGGGTGGTCGCCGCCATCTTCGTACCGGCGATGCTGCTCACCGGGCTGCCGCTGACCCCCAAGGTGTTGTTCTGGCTGTTCCCGGTCGTCGATCCACCGGCGAACTACTGGGGTGCGCTGGCGCTGAGCCCGATCTGGTACCTGCGGGACTACCTCTGGTTCGTGCTCGCCTCGCCGATCGCCATCTGGCTGTTCCGGCGGTTCCCGCTGCCCACCCTGCTCGCCCCCTACTTCCTGCTGATCTGCATCGAGTTCGGCATCTATCAGAACCCGCACGGCGTGCTGCGCGAGTTCGGCCTCTACTTCGGCGCGTGGCTGCTGGGCTTCGCCCACCAGGCGGGCATGCTGCGCCGGATGACGAACCGGGTGCTGGTGCCGGTCGTCCTGACGCTTGCGGCGACCGGCGGCGCCTGGATCCTCGCCAATCCCGGCCCGCGTGGTTACGACCTGAACGACATCCCGCTCGGCAACGCCCTCTGGTCGGCCGCGTTCATCCTGGTGGCGCTCGGCCGAGCGCCGTCGGCCGCCGCCTGGGTGGACCGCAACGAGCTGATCGGGCGCGCGGTCACCGTGCTGAACCGGCGGGCGCTGACCGTCTATCTCTGGCACATGGCCTTCGTGGTCGCGCTCACGCCGCTGGTGGACGTGGTCGGCTGGTCGCACCAGAACCTGCTGGGCCAGGTCATCCGGGTGGTCCTGGTCTTCGCCCTGGTGGGCGTGGTGACCGCGGCGTTCGGCTGGGTCGAGGACGTGGCGGCGCAGCGCCCGCCGGAGCTGATCCCCGGTGGGCGTCCGTCGTCGGCCCGCCCGCAGGCCGCACCGCGTCGGCCGGTGGGCGACCCGACCCCGGACGGGCGTCCGGGACCCGGTGGCGAGATGCTGCGGATCGATCGCGGGCGTCCGGGAACCGGTGGGGACAGACCGACGGATGGCGGCCCTCCGGGATCCGGCGGGGAAGCGCCGGCCGATGGCGACCGGACCGGCGCGGAGGAACCGGTCGCTGCCGGCCGTGCCGCCGGTCGGGCCGCCCAGCGGCGGGAGGAGTCAGTGCCGGGCCCCCGTGGGCCCAGTGGCGGCGTCAGCGGGACGTGACCGCGAGGTCGCCGCTACCGGTCGCGACGTCGAGCACGAGCTTCGCGGTGGGGTCGTGCGGTACGCCGAGGTCGGCCGAGCCCGAGCCGACCGTCGAGATCACCTGGTACGCGCCGGCCGGCACGGTCAGCTCGACGTGACCGCTGGACGCGTGCGCGCGGGCGGGGGCGGGTCGGTTCAGCTCCACGGTGACGTTGCCGGACCGGGCCTCCGCGTCCACCTCGCCACCGAGCCGGTTCGCGGTGATGTTGCCGGACCCGCTGCGGAGCACCACCGGCTCGGTCACGTCGTACACCTCGATGTTGCCGGAGCCGGTCTCCACCCGGACCGGGCCGGCGGCGCCGGCCACCCGGACGTCGCCGGAGCCGACGGTGACCTCCACCGTGCCGACCCGGCTCAGGTCGACCTCGCCGGAGCCGGTCTCGCCCCGCACACTGACCCCCTCGCCGGTGGTGACCTCGTAGGAGACGCTGCACCGGTTGCCGCAGGAGGTGTCCAGCACCAGTTCGGTGCCGGTGATCTCGTATGACGTACGCGGCTGGTTGCCCTGGTAGCGCACCACGCGCTTGATACGGACGCCGTCCACTCCGCCGTCGGCCCGGACCACCACGTCACCGGCGCCGGGCAGGAGCCGGATCGCGGTGATCCGGGTGGACTCGGTGGTGTCGAAGTCCAGCCGGCCGAAGGAGAGGTTGTCACACCCGGCGAGGACGATCAGGGCGGTGGCCGCGACCGCCGCCACGGTGGCTCGACGGCCGGTGATGCGACGTGTGGTGACGCCCCGGCGGGTAGCGTCGGCCGGGTGTGCGGTGGCCGCCGGGGGTGCGGCGGCGGCCGGGGGTGCGGCGGCGGCCGGGCGCGGGGTGGCGGTCCGGCGCGCCGGGGTGGTCAGGTGCAGAGCCATGCCGAGCACGCTACGTCCGGTGCCGGCGGCGCACATCGGGGTAAGAAGGCCCGCCGACCCCGAGCGGACCCTGAGATCCGACCCGGGGGCAGACCCGAGTTCCGGCGGGGAGGGAGAATGGCGCGATGGCCGGGTACCGCCGACAGCTCTACCGCGACGACGCGGTGGTGCTGCGTGTGCAGAAACTCGGCGAGTCGGACCGGATCATCACCCTGCTCACCCGGCGGCACGGCCGGCTGCGCGCGGTCGCCCGGGGGGTACGCCGCACCACCTCGAAGTTCGGCGCCCGGCTGGAACCCTTCGGCCACGTCGACCTGCAACTCGCCGGTGACCCCAAGGGCGAGCTGGGCAGCTCGCTGCACAGCGTCAGCCAGGTCGAGGGGATCGATCTGTACGGCAAGCGGTTCCTCGGTGACTACCCCCGCTACACCGCGGCCAGCGCCATCGCCGAGACCGCCGAACGCCTCACCCCGGTGGAGCGGGAGCCGTCGCTGCGGCTGTTCCAGCTCACCCTGGGCGCGCTCAAGGCACTGTCCGAGGGCACCCACGCGACGACGCTGGTGCTCGACGCGTACCTGCTGCGCGGGATGGCGCTGGCCGGTTGGGCACCGGCACTGACCGCCTGCGCGGTCTGCGGTACTCCCGGGCAGCACCGGGCCTTCTCCGTACCGGCCGGAGGCGCGGTCTGCCCGGACTGCCGCCCGCCCGGCGCGGCCCATCCCGCCCCGGCCACGATCGACCTGATGTCCGCCCTGACAACCGGTGACTGGCGGGTCGCCGACGCCACCGAGACCGGCGTACGCCGGGAGTGCAGCGGCCTGGTCGCGGCGCACCTGCAGTGGCACCTGGAGCGCGCGCTACGCTCGCTGCCGCTGGTGGACCGGGGCGGTCCGGCCACCGGCACGGTCCGACCCGGTGGCGGACGCGCCGGGGCGGCCCCGCCGCGCGACCCGGCCGGCGAGGGCTGACGCCCGACCGGGCGTCGATGGAGTCGAGCAGGGAGAGCCGAGTGATCCGATCCACCAGGGCCGTCCGGCGCGCGCCGGTGCCCCCGACGCCGCACCCGTCGGGCGCCCGACCTCCGGCGCTGCCGTCGGAGGCGGTGCCCCGGCACGTCGCCGTGGTGATGGACGGCAACGGCCGCTGGGCCAAGGAGCGCGGGCTGCCCCGCACCAAGGGCCACGAGGCGGGGGAGTTCTCCCTCTTCGACACCGTGGAGGGCGCCATCGAGATGGGCATCCCCTACCTGTCGGCGTACGCCTTCTCCACCGAGAACTGGCGACGCTCGCCGGACGAGGTGCGCTTCCTGATGGGCTTCAACCGGGACGTCATCCGCCGTCGCCGCGACCAGCTCGTCGACCTCGGGGTGCGGGTGGTCTGGTCGGGCCGGTCCGGACGGTTGTGGAAGAGCGTCATCTCCGAGTTGCAGACCGCCGAGGAGATGTCCCGGGGGAACTCGACGCTGACGCTCCAGTTCTGCGTCAACTACGGCGGGCAGGCGGAGATCGCCGACGCCGCCGCCGCGATCGCCCGGGACGTGGCCGCCGGCCGACTGGACCCGGGCAAGGTCAACGAGAAGACCATCGAGCGGTATCTCTACCACCCCGAGGTGCCCGAGGTGGACCTGTTCCTGCGGCCCTCCGGCGAGCAGCGCACCTCGAACTTCATGCTCTGGCAGAGCGCGTACGCGGAGCTGGTCTTCCTGGACACGCTCTGGCCCGACTTCGACCGCCGCCACCTCTGGTACGCCTGCGAGCTGTACGCCCAACGGGACCGCCGATTCGGCGGTGCGCTGCCCAACCCGGTGGCCCCGACGGTCTGACGCTTAACGGCGGACCGGAGTGGGTATCAGTGTCGTCAGCAGCCACTGACGGAGGTGAACCCACATGATGCGCAAGCGTGTCGCCCAGTGGGCGGTGATGGCCGTTGCGGTTCCGTTGGCGGCCGCCGGTGCCCGCCGGCTCAGCCACTCGATGGAATCCCGGCGGGGCCCGTCCAGGGCCAGTCGCCTGCTCACGCAGGGAGCGGACCTGATCCGCCCGCAGAAGGCCCGGCGTCGCCGCTTCTTCTGACTGACGTACACGACGCCGCCCCTGGCTCCACGTGGAGCCAGGGGCGGCGTCGTATATGCGGGTGTGCGTGTAAGGAAGGGTCCCCTGCTAACGCCTGGTGCATAGCAGGGGACCCTTCCTAACGCGGAAGACCGGTGGGAAGACGTCAGGCCGGGGTCTCGGCGCGGTCGGGGGTGGCCCAGAGGGTGTGGAAGGAACCGTCGCGGTCGACCCGGCGGTAGGTGTGCGCGCCGAAGTTGTCCCGCAGGCCTTGGATGAGCGCGGCCGGGAGACGCTGCGCGCGCAGCGCGTCGAAGTAGGCCAGCGACGAGGCGAACGCGGGTGCCGGCACGCCGACCCGGGCCGCCTCGGCCACCACCCGCCGCCAGCTCGGCACACCGTCGCGCACGGTGTCCGCGAACCACGGCGCCACCAGCAGCGTGGGCAGCTCCGGCTGCTCGTCGTAGGCCTGCTTGATGCGGTCCAGGAAGCGGGCCCGGATGATGCAGCCGCCCCGCCAGATCTTCGCCGTGCCGCCCAGGTCGATGTCCCAGTCGTACTCGGCGCTGCCGGCCCGGATCTGGTCGAAGCCCTGCGCGTACGCCACGATCTTGGAGGCGAGCAGCGCCCGGCGTACGTCCTCGATGAACGCCTCGCGGTCGGCGACCTGCCACTTCTCCCCGGAGTCCGGGAACGCCCGCACGGCGGCCTCACGCTGGTCGACGTGACCGGAGAGCGACCGGGCGAACGTCGCCTCGGCGATGCCGGTGATCGGGATGCCGAGGTCGAGGGCGATCTGGACGGTCCACCGGCCGGTGCCCTTCTGCTCGGCCCGGTCCTGTACCACGTCCACGAACGCCTCGCCGGTGGCGGCGTCGGTGTGCGCCAGCACGTCGGCGGTGATCTCGATCAGGAAGGACTCCAGCTCGCCGGAGTTCCACTCCCGGAAGATCTCCGCGAGTTCCGACGGGGTCGCGCCCAGTCCGGCGCGCAGCAGGTCGTACGCCTCGGCGATGAGCTGCATGTCGGCGTACTCGATGCCGTTGTGGACCATCTTCACGAAGTGCCCGGCACCGTCCGGCCCCACGTGCTCGCAGCAGGGCTCGCCCTCGACCTGCGCGGCGATCTTCTCGAAGATCGGCCCGAGCTTGCGGTACGACTCGGCCGACCCGCCCGGCATGATGCTCGGCCCCCAGAGGGCGCCCTCCTCGCCGCCGGAGACGCCGGTGCCGACGAAGTGCAGGCCCTTGGTCCGCAGCGCCTCCTCCCGGCGACGGGTGTCGGCGAAGTGCGCGTTGCCGCAGTCGATGATGATGTCGCCCTCTTCGAGCAGCGGCACCAACTCGTCGATCACCGCGTCGGTGGGGCCGCCCGCCTTGACCATGATGATCACCGCGCGCGGGCGCTCCAGCGCGGCGACGAAGTCCACCAGGGACTCCGTCGGCACGAAGGTGCCCTCGTCGCCGTGCTCGGCCACCAGCGACCGGGTCCGTTCCGGCGAGCGGTTGTGCAACGCCACGGTGAACCCGTTGCGGGCCAGGTTCCGGGCCAGGTTCCGACCCATCACCGCCAGCCCGGTCACACCGATCTGCGCCGTAGCCCGATCCGCCATCCTCGTCGCCACCTTCCGCCGTCTACCTGTAGTGCTGCGACGGTATCGCGGCCGGACCCCGGACCGCGCCGTCCCCCCACCGCTGGTCATCAGGTGGTCGCGTAGCGCACGGCACCGGGTTGCCGATAATCCGGATGCGTTCCGCTCTCCGGCCGGGATAGCGTGCGGGCATGCGCTACTGACACCCGCTTCATCGAGCCGGTCCGCCGCCCCTGTGGCCGTGGACCCGTCGCTTCCGGGTGTCCGCGCGTCCCTCTCGTCGCCGTTGACGCGACGTCCTCCGTGGCCGCTCCGGAACGACCTTCCGCTGATTCCGCCCGACCGCCGTCCGGCGGTCCCCACCGACGGCGGTGGCGTGGCGTACGCGCCGACACCGCCGAGCGAGGAGGCTCCGATGCCTGCCAGCCGTAAACCGAAGAAGTCCCGTGGTGCCGCCCGGCTGTCCACGGTGACGCCGCCCCACGTCGACGCGTCGACCGACGCGGTCACCCCACCGCTCGGACTGCCGCCCCTGGTACGGCCCTCCGCCGGGCTCACGTCCCCGGCGGCGTCGTTGCCTCCGGTCGACACGTCCAGGTCGGACCTCACAGACCGGGAGCCGCCGGGCGCACCGCCCGCGCCGACCACCGGTCCGACAGCCTCCGGCCGGGGCAAGGGGGTCCGTTCCGACCGTGGACAGCGTGTCGGAGCGGGCCGGCAGTACGCCTTCCGGCGCAAGTGAGCGACCGGGGCACCGTACGGTGTGGCTGAAAGGTGGGTGGATCTGTTGTCGCTCCGACGACAACAGATCCACCCACCCCCGGCGCGCGGCTCAGCCGATCAGCGGACGGAAGGTGCCGAGCGCGACGCTGACGCCCAACGCGGCGGCGGCCAGCGTCGCCGCGACGACCATCAGCAGCCAGTCGGCCGCGCCGAAATACTGCCGGCGGGCGACGGTACGCGGCACCCCCGCGTCGAAGCCGCGCGCGTCCATCGCGACCGCCAGCCGGGTGCCCCGGCGGATCGCGCCGACCAGCAGCGTGAACGCGGTGGAGACGAAGAGCCGCAGTTTCGCCACCGGGTTGCGTCCCGCCTCGACACCACGTGCCCGGCGGGCCATGACGATCATCTGCCACTCCTGCCCGAGCAACGGGAGCAGCCGGAACGCCGCCAGCGCGCCGATCGCGAACCGGGCCGGTGCGCGGGCGTTCTGCACCAGCGCGTCGGCAAGGTCGGTCGGATCGGTGGTGGCGAAGACGATCACGCCGGGCAGTGCCACCGCGAACAGCCGCAGCACCAGGCCGAGCGCGGTGAGCAGCACCGCCGAGGTGACCACGACCGGTCCGGCGTCGAGCAGGACCCGGCCCGAGCGGTCCGCGGCGAAGAGCACCAGCGTCACCAGTACGCCGACGGCGGCGGCGAGCAACGGCCACACCCGGCGGAACAGCACCCGGTAGCGCACGCCGAACAGCGGCAGGACCGCCAACTCGATTGCGATCGCGATCGCCGGTGCGACCGGGTCCAGCGTCGCCAGCAGCGGAAACGCGAACAGCAGCGCCGCCGCCAGCTTGGCCACCGGATTGCGCCGGGCCAGTGGCGCGTCCGGCCGGGCGACCGGTTCGAAGTCGATCATCGGTCCGCCGCCGGAGGAGACGACGGGGCCTCGGCGGCCGGTGGGCGCGTCAGCGTCAGCGTCCGGTCGGCGAGCGCGGCGACGAACTCGGCGTCGTGGGTGACCGTCACCAGGGCGTGACCGGCGTCGCGTAGCTCCGCGAACAGGTCCACCAGCTCCCGCCAGGTGCGTCGGTCCTGGCCGAAGGTGGGCTCGTCGCAGATCAGCAGCCGGGGCGCGGTGGCCAGGGCGGTCGCGACGCTCAGCCGCCGCGCCTCGCCGCCGGAGAGGGTGTACGGGTTCGCCCCGGCCAGGCGGTCCAACCGCAGCCGTTGCAGCAACTCGTCGACGCGTCGGCGGACCGCCGTCTCGGTGGCGCCGGTCCGTCGGGGGCCGAGTGCCAGTTCGTCGAAGACCGTGCCGGTGACGAACTGGTGCTCCGGGTCCTGGAACACCGAGCCGATCCGGCGGGCCAGCGCGGGTGCCCGCCACCGGTGCGGTGGGGTGCGGGCGTCGGCCCCGGCCAGCTCGACGCCGGCCGCCAGCCGCCCGGTGCCCGGCTTGAGCAGCCCGCCGAGCAGCACCGCGAGGGTGGACTTGCCGGCGCCGTTGGGGCCGAGCACGGCGAGTGCCGCTCCGGCGCGTACCGCCAGGTCGGTGGCGGCCAGCCGGGGCGGGTGGCCGAGCCGGTCGGCGGTGAGCAACACCTCGCCGGGGCCGGTGGTGGCCCGGCGCGGCGGGATCTGGCGGCCGGGCACCCAGACGCCGTCGGCGGCGAGGGCGTCGCCGTGGGCGGCGAACACGGCCTCCGGCGGGCCGTCGACGCGGACGCCGCCACCGGCGTCGAGCACCACCACCCGGTCGACCAGCGGCAGGGCGTCGGCCACCCGGTGCTCGACCAGGATCAGGGTGGTGTCGCCGTGGACCGCGCGGCCCACGGCGGCACGGACCAGGTCGGCCCCGGCCGGGTCGAGGTTGGCGGTGGGTTCGTCGAGCAGCAGCAGGTGGGGACGGAGCGCGAGCACGCCGGCCAGGGCGAGCCGCTGCTGTTCGCCGCCGGAGAGCGCGGCGGTGGGGCGGTCGCGGGGGTACGGGAAGCCGACCCGGCGCAGCGCCTCGTCCACCCGGGACCAGATCTGCGTGGCGGGTACGCCCCGGTTCTCCAGCCCGAACGCGACGTCGTCGCCGCTGCGGGCCATGACGAGCTGGGACTGCGGATCCTGGAAGACGATGCCGACTCGCTCGCGGATCTCGGCGGGCGGCCGGCCGTCGATCTCGATGCTGCCCTCCTGTTCGCCGGAGTCCTCCGGCAGCAGTCCGGCCAGCGCGGCGAGCAGGGTGCTCTTGCCGGCGCCGGAGGGCCCGAGCAGCAGTAGCCGCTCGCCTCGGCGTACCCGCAGGTCCACGCCGCGCACCGCCCAGGCGCGCCGCCCGGCGTGGCGCCAGCCGAAGCCGCGCAGCCGCACCTCACCCACCCGCCACCCCCGTCTCTCGTGCCCGACCCGTCGGTGGCCCGGTGGAGCCGGTCGGGCCGGCTCCACCGGGCGTGGTCAGACCAGGTTCCGCTCGCGACCGGCGGGGAAGCGGTCCAGGACGCCGGTGCCGGCGAGCGCCTTGGTGAGCGCGTAGCCGCCGGCACCGGCGATCACGGTGGCGCTGAGCACGGTGAGCAGCGCGTACGGGATGCGGTAGGTGCCCAGCTCGTACGCGGCGTTCCAGGTGAAGAAGTCGAACAGGGCGGCGCCGAGGCCGGTCATCGCGCCGGCGAGCAGCGCCGTCGGCAGCCGGAACGAGCGGTACCGGAAGGCGGCGAAGGCCATCTCCGCCCCGAGGCCCTGGATCAGGCCCTGGACGATGGTGACACCGCCCCACTCGGAGCCCAGCAACGCGGAGACCGTCGCCGCGACCGCCTCGCAGAACAGCGCGGCACCCGGCTTGCGGATCACCAGCCCGCCGAGCACCGCCGGGACCAGCCAGACGCCGTACATGACGGCCTGGCTGGCCGGGAAGAAGGCGAAGGCCGGGTCGACCGCCCGCCAGAGCAGGCCCCAGGCCCAGAAGATGACACCGAAGCCGACGGCGATCACCGCGGCCACGACGATGTCGACGGTGCGCCACCGGGTGGTGGTCGGTTGGCTCATGAGTGCTCCCAGTCCAGTGTCGAACCAGGCAAGACGCACGCCGCGACCGGCGTGGCCGGGCGTGGCGGGCTGGAGGTGGACCGAACTCCCTGCGCTGGCATTACCCAGATCAGGTACGGAGGGTCTGCGGGCGGACCCGCACTCTCAGCGCTGTGCGCTCCCCTGTCGGAGGTGGTGTTGTCCCGCCGACGCTAACACCTTCGAAGATCGACGGACAATGTGATCTACGCAGGTCATGCCGGTTGCCGACGACCGTTGGTTCCGGAGGTGCCCACCGGGCGCGGGAACCCGCCCGGTTTCGTGACATCCATCGACGTCATCGGCTCCGGACGGTAATCTCAGGCCGCCGATCCACGAGGGCCGAGAGGCGGCAGGGTGAGCACAGACACGGACCATGCCGTGCCGGCCGGTGAACCGGAGGGTCGTCCGACGGGCGTGGCCACCGAGGAACGTCCGGCCGGGCCGGGCGGCGGCGAGCCGCCCCGACGTTGGCTCGGCGACCGGATCGGTTCGGTGGAGATCCTGGCGGCGCTGCTGGTCCTGCTGATCATCTTTCGTGATCCGTTGGCCGGGGCGCTCGACGATCCCCGCATCCAGACGTGGACCACCGTGTTCGTCTCGATCATGGTGCAGGCGGTGCCGTTCCTGGTCTTCGGCATCCTCCTCTCCGCCGTGATCGCCGTCTTCGTACCCCGGTCGTTCTGGGCCAGGGCGTTGCCCCGGCACCCGGCGCTCGCGGTGCCGGCGGCCAGCGCGGCCGGTGTGGTGCTGCCGGGCTGCGAGTGCGGGTCGGTGCCGATCGCGGGCTCGCTGATCCGCCGGGGCGTCACGCCGGCGGCGGCCCTGGCCTTCCTGCTGGCCGCCCCGGCGGTCAACCCGATCGTGCTCGTCGCCACGGCGGTCGCCTTCCCCAACAATCCGGAGATGGTCCTCGCCCGGGGGGTCGCCAGCCTGATCGTGGCAATGATCATGGGGTGGCTCTGGCTGCGGCTCGGCCGCACCGAGTGGATCAAGATGCCGCGTCGCCCGGAGCTGGACGATCCCCGGCGGAGCCGGGCCTTCTGGGCCGCCGTCCGGCACGACGTCACCCACGCCGGTGGCTTTCTGGTGCTCGGCGCGATGGCCGCCGCCAGCATCAACGTGCTGGTGCCGGAACGCTGGCTCCAGACCCTCGCGGACAACGCCTGGCTGTCGATCCTGGCGCTGGCGCTGCTGGCCGTCCTGCTCTCGCTCTGTTCCGAGGCGGACGCCTTCGTCGCGGCCTCGCTGTCGCAGTTCTCCCTCACGTCCCGACTGGTCTTCCTGGTGGTGGGGCCGATGGTCGACCTCAAGCTGATCTCGATGCAGGCCGGTGTCTTCGGCCGGCGGTTCGCCTTCCGGTTCGCGCCGGCCACGTTCGCGGTCGCCCTGCTGATGGCCACCGGAGTCGGGATGGTGCTGCTGTGAACCGACAGGCGCAAGCGGTGATCCTGCTGCTGCTCGGCGGGGCGGTGATCCGGGCCAGCGTCACCGACCTCTATCTGCGGTACGTCAAGGAGGGCCTGCGCCCGTTCCTGATCGCCGCCGGTCTGCTGCTCGTGGTCGCCGCGGTGATGACCCTCTGGCACGAACTGCGTCCCTCCGCGCCCCGCGCGACGGCCCCGACCGGCGGCGGGTCCACCGGCCCGGTGAGCGGTCCCGCCCCGGTGGCGACGGGCCAGACCGACGAGCACGACGACCACGGCCACCACGAGCCCCGGATCGGCTGGCTGCTCATCCTGCCCGTGCTCGGGCTGCTGCTGGTCGCCCCGCCGGCCCTCGGGTCGTACGCGGCGGGGCAGGCCGGCACCGCGCTGAACGCCCCCCGCGAGTCCGACTACCCACCCCTGCCGGAGGGCGACCCGGTGCGGGTCAGCGTGCTCGACTACGCCTCCCGGGCACTGTTCGACCGGGGCACCTCGATCGGCGACCGGCGGGTGGTCCTCACCGGGTTCCTCGCCACCGGCGCCGGTGGCGAGCCGATTCTCGCCCGGATGGTGCTCTCCTGCTGCGCCGCCGACGGTCGGCCGATCAAACTCGGGCTCACCGGTGACGTGCCGGTCGGGCTGCCCAACGACAGTTGGGTCGAGGTGGTCGGCCGCTACAGCGACCGGATCGGGCGGGACCCGGTCAACGACGCCGAGATCCCGTACCTGGAGATCGAGTCGTGGCGGCAGGTGCCGGTGCCCAAGCGCCAGTACGAGTAGCGTTCCGGACATGCAGGTCGACGCCCGAGGTCTACGGTTCGAGATCCACCCCGGCGGCCCCGACTCGGGTGACCCGGTGCTACTGCTGCACGGCTTCCCCCAGCACTCGGGCGAGTGGGACGCGTTGGCGCCCGTCCTGCACGGCGCGGGCCTGCGCACGTACGCGCTGGACCAGCGGGGCTACTCGCCGCAGGCACGGCCGACCGAGGTGGCGGCGTACCGGCTGGGAGAGTTGGTCGCCGACGCGGTGGCGGTGCTCGACGCCCTCGGCGTGACGCGGGCGCACGTGGTCGGCCACGACTGGGGCGCCGTCGTCGCCTGGGCGCTCGCCGCCGGCCACCCCGACCGGGTACGCACGCTCACCGCGGTCTCCGTGCCGCACCCGGCCGCCATGGCGCACGCGTTGGCCCACGACCCGCAGCAGAAGGCGCGCTCGGCGTACATGCTGCTGTTCCGGCAGCAGGGCATGGCCGAGAAGACGCTGCTGGCGCTCGACGCGCTCGGGTTGCGGCGGCTGTTGCGCGACGTCGGTGACGACGCCCGGGTGGCCGCGTACGCCGACCCGCTGCGCGAGCCGGGCGCGCTCACCGCGGCGCTGAACTGGTACCGGGCGATGTCCCGCTCCGAGTTGGCGGCGGTCGGCCCGGTGTCGGTACCGACCACCTTCGTCTGGAGCGACCGTGACGTCGCCATCGGACGGACCGCCGCCGACGCCTGCGCCGCACACGTGACCGGTGACTACCGTCTCGTCGAGCTGTCCGGCGTCAGCCACTGGATCCCGGACGAGGCGCCCACGCCGTTGGCCGAGGCGATCCTGGCCCGCGCCCGCCCGACCGCCTGACGGGCCGCCCGACCGGCCGGACGGCGGCACGGGCCGTGCGGGAAGCTGGGTGGGGTCGTCGGGCGGCGGCGATCCGAGGGAGGCGGGAGAGAGCATGACGCTGAGTGCCGAGGGCTACCTGGCCGAGGTGACCGCGACGATGACCCGGGTGGCGGGCAGCCAGCGGGAGCAGGTGGGCCGGGCGGCCGACCTGATCGCCGAGGCGATCCGGGCCGACGGGGTGGTGCACGCCTTCGGTACCGGCCACTCGGAGGCCCTGGCGATGGAGATCGCCGGCCGGGCCGGCGGGCTGGTGCCGACCAACCGGATCGCCCTGCGGGACCTGGTGCTGCACGGCGGGGAGCCGGTCGACGTGCTGGGCCCGAAGCTGGAGCGGGACCCGTCGGTCGCGCATCGGCTCTACGACCTCGCCCCGATCGGCCCGCGTGACGTCTTCGTGCTCGCCTCGAACTCGGGCGTGAACGGGGCGATGGTGGAGTTCGCCTCGCTGGTCGTCGCGCGGGGCCATCCGCTGGTCGCGATCACCTCCGCCGCGCACTCGGCCCGGATGGAGTCCCGCCACCCGTCCGGGCGCAAGCTCGCCGACTTCGCCGACGTGGTGCTGGACAACGGTGCCCCGTACGGGGACGCGACGCTGCCACTGCCGTCCGGCGGTGCGGTGGGCGCGGTCTCCTCGATCACGGCGGCGTTGCTGGCCCAGCAGATCGTGGTCGAGGTGGTGGCCCGGTTGGTGGCCGCCGACGAGCAGCCGCCGGTCTACCTGTCGGCCAACATCGCCGGTGGCGACGCGCACAACGACGCGCTGGAGGCCCGTTACGCAGGGCGGATCCGGCGCGGTTCCTGAGTCGGTTTCGGGTCGTGCGCGGCGGGGCATCTGCGTTCCGCCGGTCGGGCGTGCCGACCGGGTGGAGCGTGTTCCCTCGGAGGTTCGCGGTGTCCAAGGAGACCGAGAAGCAGCGCTGGCAGCGGAACTTCGCTGACCTGCTTCAGGAGTTACGGGTCGCGCAGACCGGCGTACAGATTCTCTTCGCCTTCCTGCTCACCCTGCCGTTCAGTAACGGTTTCACGCGTACCACGGAATTCCAGCGCGACGTCTACGTCGTCGCGCTGATCGCGGCGGCCGGCGCCACCGCGATGATCATCTCGCCGGTGGCGTTCCACCGGGCCCTGTTCCGTCAGGGCCGCAAGCCGGAGCTGGTGCAGTTCGCCCACAAGATGGCCAGCGCCGGTCTCGCCTTCATGCTGGTCGCGATGGTCAGCTCGGTACTGCTGATCACCGATTTCGTGCTCGCCCGGCCGATCGCCTTCCTGCTCAGTGCGGTCACCGGCCTGTGGTTCCTCACGTTCTGGGTGATCCTGCCGTTCAGCCGTCGTAACTGGGGGGACGACGACATCGACGACGAGGAGGACCCGAGCGGGCTATCCCCGGGCTGACCCCGCCGGGTCTGGACCGCTTCCCCCACCCCCCACCATGGCCGCGTTGATCAAGAAGTTTTGGCCATGCCCCATGGGCTCGGACGGCGAAAACTTCTTGATCAACGCGGTGTCGGGGTTAGGGGGTGGGGGTTAGGGGCGGGGGTGGGAGTGGGGGTCGTGGAGGCCCAGGCGGCGGAGTTCGAGGGCGGCCAGGGCGTTGACGGTGGCGTCGTCGCCCTGGCGCCACGCCTCAGCGACGTCCGGGGAGATCCGGGTGAGCTTGCGCAGCGGTTGACCGGCCAGGGCGCGCAGGGCCAGCAGGTCCCGGCCGGCGGGAGCGGCGGCCAGAGCCGCCGCCGAGGCGGCCCGCCGCATCCAGCGCACCCGCAGTGGCAGCCAGCCGAACAGCACCAACCCCAGCGGGACCACCAGCAACCCGACGGCCAGCGCCACCGCCAACTGGTCGACCAGTTCCTGCTGGTCCCGCCCGGCCTCGGCGAGCGAACGGGCCGCGCCGGCCGCCCGCTCGAACGGGCCGGTCAGCTCGTCGCCCACCAACGGCACCCGGCCGACCTTGCCGCCCGCGTCGGCCAGGTTGTCGGCCAGTCCGCCGCCGGCCCCCTCCAGCTTCTGTCCGGGTACGGCCAGCTTCTGCACCAGATCGTGCAGCCAGAGCGCACCCCGGATCGCCACGTACACCCAGGCGACGACGAGCAGATCGGTGAGGAACTGGCGCAGCGCGGTCGGGAAACGATCAGCGTAGATCTTCACGCCGGACAGCGTGCCACGCCCCGGCGCGGCGAGCACTCCCACGGACGCCCGATCGTGCGGCAGGCGGGATCAGCGGGCGCAGTCCGGGCAGGTGCCGAAAATTTCCAGGGTGTGGCTGACGTCGGTGAAGCCGTGCTGGGCGGCCACCCGGTCGGCCCAGTTCTCCACCGTCGGCCCGGCCACCTCCACCGTCCGGCCGCAGGCGCGGCAGACCAGATGGTGGTGGTGCCCCTCGCTGCACCTGCGGTAGAGGTGCTCGCCGCCGGGCGGACGCATCACGTCGATCTCGCCCGCGTCGGCCAGGCCCTGCAACGTCCGGTAGACCGTCGTCAACCCGACCCGCTCGCCGCGTTCACGCAGCATCGCGTGTAGGTCCTGGGCGCTGTGGAAGCCCTCCAACTCGGCCAGCAACGCGCTCACCGCCGACCGCTGGCGGGTGTTGCGGACCACCGCACTCTCGCTCATGCCGACCCTCCGCTTCGCTGCGTGCCGGCATTTGTGCTGAACCTGATGATTCGCTCGCTGCGCTCGCTCATGCCGACCCCTCCGCTGCGCTGCGGTCCGGCATGTGTGCTGGGCCTGATGATTCGCTCGCGTGGCTCGCTCATGCCGTCACTCCGCTTCGCTGCGTGCCGACATTTGTGCTGAACCTGATGATTCGCTCGCTGCGCTCGCTCATGATTCCTCCCCGGCATGGCTGACCGCGTCGGCGACGATGTGCGCGACATGCTCGTCGACCAGGGCGTACGCGATCTCCCGGCCCCGCCGCGAGCCGCGGACCACGCCGGCCCCGCGCAGCACCCGCAGGTGCTGGGAGACCAGCGGTTGCGCGACGCCGAGTTTATCCACCAGCTCGTGCACGCACCGCTCGCCGCCGGCCAGTTCGCTGACGATGGCGAGCCGGATCGGCGCCGAGAGGGCGCGCAGGAGCTCGCTGGCACCCTCGAAGGCGTCATAGCCCGATCCGCTGGTCACCCTGCAACGGTAACCAATACCGAAGCGGAACCCGTGATCAGGACCGGCTGAGCACCACCTCGTGCGGTTCCGGATCGGGTGTGGGTTGCGGCCGGGAGCGGCGGATCCGGCGCCAGGCGGCGGCCAGCAGGGTGACCACCACGAAGGAGGCGATGGCCAGGACCACCACCGACGCGCCCGGTGCGGTGTCGGCGAGCGCCGCCATCCAGATGCCGGCCCCGGCGGCGAACAGGCCCAGTGCCATGGCTGCCGTCATGGTGCTGCGGAAGCCCCGGGTGACCTGCTGGGCGGTGGCCACCGGTACGACCATCAACGCGCTGATCAGCAGGACGCCGACGGCCCGCATGGCGATCGTGACGGTGATCGCGGTGGTGATCGCGAGCAGCAGGTTCAGCGCGCGTACCGGCAGGCCGGAGACCCGGGCGTACTCCTCGTCGTGGCAGACGGCGAAGAGCGCGGGCCGCAGCGCCAGCATCGCGGCCAGCACCGCCACACCGAGCACCGCGATGGTGACCAGGTCGTCGCGGGAGGTCGTGGTCAACGCACCGAAGAGGTACGCGTTGAGGTTGGCGCTGGTGCTGTCGGAGAGCCCCACCAGGACCACGCCACCGGCGATGCCGCCGTAGAAGAGCAGGGCGAGTGCCAGGTCGCCGGAGGTGCGACCGCGTTCGCGGATCAGCTCGATGGCGATCGCCCCGATGGTGGCCGCGATCACCGCCATGATCACGGGCGAGGTCTGGAACAGCAGGCCCGCGCCGACGCCGGTGAGCGCCACGTGCCCGATGCCGTCGCCGATCAGCGCGAGTCGTCGCTGCACCAGGTAGATGCCGAGCGCCGGGGCGGCCAGCCCGATGATCAGCGCGCCGATCAGGGCGCGCATCATGAATTCGTACTGGAAGAGACTCACCTTGTGCTCCACATGCCGGCGGGCTCCTCGGGGCCGTGCGGATGCACGTGGTCGTGGTCGGGCTCCGCGTGGTGCCCGGCCGGGTCCGGGACCGCGCCGTCGTGCGCGATCTGCCCCTGGTGTACGACGATCGCGCGGCTGATCAGCGGCCGGAGCGGGCCCAGTTCGTGCGCGACGAGCAGGACGGTGCCGCCGTCGTCGACGAAGCCGCGCAGCGCCCCGGCGAACGCCTCCTGGCTGGCCGCGTCCACCCCCGCCGTCGGTTCGTCGAGCACCAGCAGTTCCGGGCGTCCGGCCAGCGCCCGGGCGATCAGGGTGCGTTGCTGCTGCCCGCCGGAGAGCGTGGCCACCGGGTCCTTCGCCCGGTCGGCCAGGCCCACGGCGCGCAACGCCTCCGCCACCGCCTCCCGGTCGACCCGCCCCGGCGGACGCAGGATGCCCCGGCGGGCCAGCCGGCCGGAGGCGACCACCTCGGCCACGGTGGCCGGTACGCCGCTGCCCGCACCGAGCCGCTGGGGCACGTAGCCGAGCCGCTGCCACTGTCGGAACCGGCGTACCCGCTGGCCGAAGAGGGTGATCGAGCCGGCGGTGAGCGGGACGAGCCCGAGCACGGCGCGGATCAGGGTGGACTTGCCGGAGCCGTTGGCGCCGAGGACCGCGACCACCTCGCCGGTGGTCACGGTCAGGGATACGTCGCGGAGCACGGGGCGGCCGTCGTAGCCGACCACCCCGTGCTCCACGGTGATGACGTCAGGTGTCACGAGCAGCTCAACGCCGTCCTCAGGGTCTGCAGATTGGTGCGCATCACCGAAAGGTAGTCGCCGCCGTTGTCGGCGGACAGGCCTTCGATCGGATCGAGCACCGCGGTCTGGGCGCCGACCTCCTTGGCGATGGTCTCGGCGACCTTCGGGCTGACGAGAGTCTCGAAGAAGATCGTGGTGGCGCCGTGCTCCCGCGCCTCCTCGGTGACCTCGGCCAGCCGTTGCGGCGACGGCTCGTCCTCCGGGGAGAGCCCGGTGATGCCGATCTGCTCCAGCTGGTACTTCTGCGCGAGGTACCCGAACGCGGTGTGGCTGACCACGATCTCCCGCCGCTGGCAGGTCTTCAGGCCCTCGCTGAACTCGGTGTCCAGCTTCTCCAACTCGGTACGCAGAGCGGCGGCCCGCCGGGTGTACTCGCCGGCCCGGTCCGGGTCGACGGCGCCGAGGCGCTCGGCCAGCTTGTCGCCGATGGTGGCCAGCCGGGTCGGGTCCAGCCAGACGTGCGGGTCCTTGGCGCCGTCCGAGGTCTCCTCGGCGTGCTTCGCCTCCTCCGCCGGCTTCTTCTCCTCGTCGTGGTCGTGACCGTGGTCGTCGTCCTCGTGACCGTGGTCGTCGTCGCCGTGGCTGTGGGTGTGGCCACCGGCGGCGGCCTCGAGCAACGGCTCCACGGTCGCCACGTCGAACGCGCGGTCACCGCCGTTCTGGTCGATCGCCTCGTCCACTGCGGGCTGGAAGCCGTGCAGGAAGATGATCAGCTCCGCCTCGCTGATCTGACCGACCTGCCCCGGGTTCAGCTCCAGGTCGTGCGGCTCGGCACCGGGGCGGGCCAGGTTCGTCACCGCCACCGCGTCGCCGCCGACCTGCTCGGCGAGGAACTGCAACGGGTAGAACCCGGCCACCACGTCGATCCGGTTCGGGTCGGCGCCGGCCGGGCTGTCCTCGGTCGAGCAGGCGGTGACGCCACCCAGGGCGAGCAGGGCGGCCGTGGCGGTGGCCAGAGCGCGCGGAGCGGTGCGGTAGGTCATGACACCGACTCTCCGCGACAACGACAATGATTGTCAAAAACGCATGAGTGCATGTCAGAGCAGCTTCACCAGGCCGACGGTGACCAACAGGGTGAGCGCGACGAGCCGGATCGCCCGGGTCGGCGGGGTCTGCACCTGCCAGGTCGTCACCAGCAGTGCGGCCAGCGCGGCGGCGATCGTCAAGGTCAACAGCCCGCCGATCACCCCCGGGACGAAGAACGCGGCCAGCATCAGGAACAGGGTGATCAGGAACACCGTCGTGGGGTTGGCCCGGGCCAGCCGCTCGTGGATCCCGCGCTGCGTACGCTGCATCCCACAGACTCTACGAGGAGGGGGAGCCGGTGCTGGTGACCAACCGGTTCGTGGTCGAGGAAGACGCCGCCGAGGACTTCGCCGGTCGGGCCCACGCGGCCCTCGCCGCGCTCGCAGCCCGGCCCGGCTACCTGCGGGGACAGGTCGTCCGGGCACTGGACGACCCGCGCCACTGGTGCCTGGTCACCGAGTGGGAGTCGGTCGGCACCTACCGGCGGGCGCTGGGCGGCTTCGACGTCAAGGTCACCGCCGTCCCGCTGCTCGCCGAGAGCATCGACGAGCCGTCCGCGTACGAGGCGTTGGCGACCGCGGCACCCGGCGGGGACG
Organism: Micromonospora sp. NPDC003816; assembly: GCF_042874705.1. Classification (NCBI taxonomy): domain Bacteria; kingdom Bacillati; phylum Actinomycetota; class Actinomycetes; order Micromonosporales; family Micromonosporaceae; genus Micromonospora; species Micromonospora sp. NPDC003816. Next base: position 4,827 of record NZ_JBIANP010000016.1, on the reverse strand, counting down.
TGGTGGTGGTCGCCAGCGATCGAGCTGCGGGTCCTTACCGGTGAGCCGCCGGGCACTACGCTGGCTTCCATGACCGCTCCCGGACCGGCAGCCCCACCACCGCACCAGCCGCTGCCCGGCCAGCAGGGACCTCAGGCCCCGGGCGGCCCCGGCTGGCCGCCGGCCCCGTCCGGCGCGCCGCCCACCGGCGACCCCGGCGTGCCCCCGCCCACCGGTGCTCCCGGCGGCCCGTCCCCGTCTGACGGTTTCCACGGCCTGCCGCCCACCCCGGTCGGCGGATCGGACCCCGGCACACCGGCACCGCCCGCCGGGCCCGGCGTGGCCCCGCCGTTCGCGGCCCCACCGACCGAGGGCGGCCGTACCCGGCTCTGGCTCGGCCTCGGCGCCGGTGCGCTGGCCCTGGTGCTGTGCTGCGGTGGCGGCGGCACGGCGGTGGTCGGCCTGCTGGTCAGCGGGGTGCAGGCGATCGACGAGCAGGGACGCACCGTCTCCGGCGACTACTACCGGGCGCTGTCCGACGGCGAGTTCGGCCGGGCCTACGACCAGCTCTGCGAGGACGCTCGGCGCCGCGAGTCGCGGCAGGAGTTCGAGCGCCGGGCGGCGGCCGAACCGCAGATCTCCTCCTACCGGGTCGGGCAGGTGGACACCACCACGCTGACCGTGCCGGTGGACGTGACCTTCAGCGGTGGCGGCCAGGAGCGCCAACAGGTCGTACTCCAGCAGGACCAGCAGACCGGTGGCATGGAGGTCTGCGGAGTCAACTGACCGGCCGCAGGTAATGTGCTGGGTCCGAGGACCGGCGGGGTCGTACCGTGGTCCCGGACCGTTCGACTCATCCCACACTGTCCCCGCCGACCGCCAGTCGGCGTAGGAGGAAAAATGCCAGCCGACCGTATCGACGCCGTCGTCAGCCTCGCCAAGCGTCGAGGATTCGTCTTCCCCTCCAGCGAGATCTACGGAGGCACCCGGTCGGCGTGGGACTACGGTCCGCTCGGCGTGGAGCTCAAGGAGAACGTCCGCCGGCAGTGGTGGAAGACCATGGTCCAGCAGCGGGACGACGTGGTGGGTCTGGACTCCGCGGTGATCCTCTCGCGTGACGTCTGGGCCGCCTCCGGACACCTGGACGCCTTCGTCGACCCGCTGACCGAGTGCCAGTCCTGCCACAAGCGGTTCCGCGCCGACCACCTGGAAGAGGCGTACGAGGCCAAGCACGGCAAGCCGCTCGCCGCCCTGACCGAGCTGAACTGCCCCAACTGCGGCAACAAGGGCACCTTCACCGAGCCGCGGATGTTCAACGGCCTGATGAAGACCTACCTCGGCCCGGTGGAGAGCGACGAGGGTCTGCACTACCTGCGGCCGGAGACCGCCCAGGGCATCTTCGTCAACTACAAGAACGTCGAGACCGTCGCCCGCAAGAAGCCGCCGTTCGGCATCGCGCAGACCGGCAAGTCGTTCCGCAACGAGATCACCCCGGGCAACTTCATCTTCCGCACCCGCGAGTTCGAGCAGATGGAGATGGAGTTCTTCGTCGAGCCCGGCACCGACGAGCAGTGGCACGAGTACTGGTTGCAGGAGCGCTGGAACTGGTACATCGACCTCGGTCTGGCCGAGGAGAACCTGCGCTTCTTCGAGCACCCGCAGGAGAAGCTCTCGCACTACTCGAAGCGCACCGTCGACATCGAGTACAAGTTCCGGTTCGGCGGCACCGAGTTCGCCGAGCTGGAGGGCATCGCCAACCGCACCGACTTCGACCTGTCCACGCACAGCAAGCACTCCGGCGTCGACCTGTCGTACTTCGACCAGACCAAGCAGGAGCGCTGGGTCCCGTACGTGATCGAGCCGGCCGCCGGCCTCACCCGCGCGGTGCTGGCCTTCCTGCTGGAGGCGTACGACGAGGACGAGGCGCCGAACACCAAGGGCGGCGTGGACAAGCGCACCGTGATGCGCTTCGACCCCCGGCTGGCCCCGGTGAAGGTGGCGGTGCTCCCGCTCTCCCGCAACGAGGCGCTCTCGCCGAAGGCCAAGCAGCTCGCCGCGGACCTGCGCAAGCGCTGGGTGGTCGAGTTCGACGACTCGCAGGCGATCGGGCGTCGCTACCGTCGGCAGGACGAGATCGGCACCCCGTTCTGCGTCACGGTCGACTTCGACACGCTCGACGACAACGCGGTGACCGTCCGGAACCGGGACACCATGGCCCAGGAGCGGATCCCGCTGGACCAGGTCGAGCGCTACCTGATCGACCACCTCCCCGGCTGCTGAGGTGAAAGGAAGGGTCCCCTGTTAACGCCTGGCGTATAGCAGGGGACCCTTCCTAACACCGTCAACCGCGCGGATCGCCGGTCGGCGGAGTCGGTGGCGTCGACACGTCGACCCGCAACCGGATGTTGACACCGAGCCCGCGCCGTGACTCGTACGCCTCCTCCACCGACCGCCGTACCCGGTCCGGCTCGCGGCGGATCTGTGCTGGCGTGAAGTGCAGCACCAGCACGCCGAACCGGCTCAGCTCGTTGTGCCGGTCGAGGGTGCGCGCCCAGTCGCCGGGGCGGAAGTGGTACTCCTGCGAGTCGACCTCCAGAGCCACCGCCGCCTCCGACAGGTAGCCGTCGGGCGTCGGCACCGCCCGGCCACCCGCGTCCCGCAGCCGGGGATTCCACAGGATCTCCGGCAGCACCGTGCTCGCCGCGAGGCAGTCCCGCAGCTCGGCCTCCGGCGCCGACCGCACGCCCTGCGTCACCTCGGCGAACGCCTTTCTGACCAGCGCCGTACGGCTGCGCCGGGCCCGACGGATCTCCTCGTCCAGGGCGGCGAGGTCCGCGTACCCCCGCTGCACGGCCTCGGCGACGACGGCCCGCACCGGACGGAGCTGCCGCAGGCCGCGTGCCGCGTCGACGACCGCGCGGGCCGGCGAACACACCGGGTAGAGCGGCGTGGCGCGGGCCCGGTCGTCCAGTGTCAGAGCCCGCGAGATCACCGCGAAGCCGGTGGACGTGCGGCGGGCGTGATGCGGCACGACGAGCTGCACGGCGTCGGTGCGCGGGCTCTGCCGGAAGCCGTACCAGGTCAGCGCGGCGAGGCCGGTCAGCTGCGCGTCGGACCCGGCGTACAGCGCCGCCGAGATCCGCCGCTGCTCGTCGGTCAGGGCGCCGGTGACCAGGGCGTACGTCGCGGGCAGCACCCGCTGCCAGAGGCCGCGTCGGGCCTGCCGGTAGAGATACATGTCGTCGAAGCCGGCGGCGAGGAGTTGAGCGCGGCTGACGATCTGCTGCTGGTGTTCGGCCAGGTCGGCGAAGTGGGGCGGATGGCTGCGCATGCCGCACAGCATCGACCGCGATCGTGGCCCGTGGGTGGTTCCCGGCCGGACCTGTGGACAGCCGCCGGGCCTGTGGACAACCCTCTCGGGCGGGTGCGGATGTGGTATGCGTCGCGTTAGCAGGGGTCCCCTGCTATGCACGAGGCGTTAGCAGGGGGCCCTTCCTTACACTTGGGCGCGTGCCGACCACCGCTCCCGTCCTGCGCCCGCTGACCATCGGGCCGCACCAGGTATGGCCGCCGGTCGTGCTGGCACCCATGGCCGGCATCACCAACGTCGGCTTCCGGCAGCTCTGCCGCGAGCAGGGTGGCGGCATCTACGTCTGCGAGATGATCACCACGGTCGCGGTGGTCGAGCGCAATCCGAAGACGATGCGCATGATCGCCTTCGGGGCGGACGAGAGCCCGCGCAGCCTCCAGCTCTACGGCACCGACCCGGAGACCACCGCCGCCGCCGTGCGGATCGTGGTCGAGAAGAACCTCGCCGACCACATCGACCTCAACTTCGGCTGCCCGGTGCCGAAGGTGACCCGCCGGGGCGGGGGCGCGGCCCTGCCGTGGCGCCGCCGACTCTTCGCCCGCCTGGTGCGGGCCGCGGTGGACGCCGCGTCACCCGCCGGGGTGCCGGTCACCGTCAAGATGCGCAAGGGCATCGACGACACCCACCTGACGTACGTCGAGGCGGGGCTCGCCGCGCAGGACGCCGGGGTCGTCGCGGTCGCCCTGCACGGGCGTACGGCTGCGCAGCGGTACTCGGGCACCGCGGACTGGGACGCCATCGCCACCCTCAAGCAGGCGCTGGACGTACCGGTGCTCGGCAACGGCGACATCTGGGAGGCCGACGACGCGCTGCGGATGGTCGCGCACACAGGCGTGGACGGGGTGGTGATCGGGCGCGGCTGTCTCGGTCGGCCGTGGCTCTTCGCCGACCTGGAGGCCGCGTTCGACGGCCGTGCCGAGCGGCGACTGCCGAACCTCGGCGAGGTGGCCACGACCATGCGCCGGCACGCCGAGCTGCTGGTCGCGCAGTTCACCGCCGGGGCCCGCAACCCGGCCAGGGGCGAGCGCGACGGCTGCACCGACTTCCGCAAGCACGTCGCGTGGTACCTGAAGGGTTTCCCGATCGGCGGTGAGGTGCGCCGTGCACTCGCGATGATCGACAGCCTTGCCCAGCTCGACGACCTGCTCGGCAAGCTCGACCCCACGGTGCCGTTCCCGGTGGAGACGCTCGGTCAGCCGCGTGGGCGGACCAACTCCCCGGGCAAGGTCTTCCTGCCGGACGGCTGGCTGGCCAGCCGCGACGACGACACCGTCCCGGTCGGCGCCGAGCTGGACGACTCCGGCGGCTGACCCCCGCCGCCATCGCACCCACGCGGTGAGCCGGACGTTAGGAAGGGCCCCCTGCTATGCGCGAGGCGTTAGCAGCAATGCCGCTCAGTTAGGGCGGTGGGCGGGTTGTCAATGCTGCTGTTTCGAGGATGTTGATGTTGATGGTGGCGTGGTAGTTGGTGCGGTCGA
>NZ_JBIANP010000015.1:0-102987 GCF_042874705.1 Micromonospora sp. NPDC003816 | reverse complement strand
CGCGGACGCGGAGCGCGGCGCGGACGCGGAGCGCGGCGCGGACGCGGAGCGCGGCCATCCCGAATCGGGTGGCCGCGCTCCGCGCCAGTGGTCTCGAATCGTCAGCGGTGACCTGGTGCGTTCAGTGCACGATGACCGGGGCGCGGGGCGCCTCGCCGGGCTGCTCACCGGGCTGGTCGTCCAGCAGGTGCGACCGTTCCCGCCGCCGGGGCAGGAACGCGGCCGGGATGAACGTCGCCGCCACCAGGGCGAACGCGACCCAGAACGTGGTCGCGAAGGAGTTGGCGGCGAAGTCGAGACCACGCTCGATGATCGACGGATCGGGCAATTGTTCGGCGAGTTCCGGCCGCTGCTGGGCGGCGACGGCCAACCCGGCCTCGGTGACCGGCTCGCCGTTGGGGCCGGTCAGGCCGGGGATCGGCTGGGACTTGTTGAACTCGTTGGTGAGGATCACCGACATCACCGCCGCGCCGACCGAACCGCCGATCTGCTGGAGGATGTTCACCAGCGTCGACCCTCGGGCGACCTCGTGCCCGGTCAGCGTCTTCAACGCCGAGGTCATGATCGGCATCATCGTGCCGCCCATGCCCAGGCCCATCACGAACAGCGAGCCGCAGAGCAGCACGTACGAGGTGTCCGCGTCGAGCTGGGTGAAGGTGAAGAACCCGGCGAGGATCAGCACCAGCGCGAACGGCACCGTCCGGCCGACCGGCACCTTGTCGGCGAGCATGCCGGCGATGGGCATGGTGACCATGGCGCCGAGGCCCTGCGGCGCCATCAGCAGACCGGCGTGCAGCGTCGACTCGCCGCGCACCTGGAGGAAGTAGCTGGGAAAGAGCAGCCCGGCGCCCATGAACGCGATGATGAAGACGAACATGGTCACCGCCGCGACGGTCAACCGGCGGTTGCGGAACAGCCGCAGGTCGAGCAGCGGGTGTTCGGGCTTGAAGGAGTAGAACACGAACGCCACCACCAGGACGGCGCCGACCAGCATCGGGCCCCAGACCTCCGGCTCGGCGAACGTGCCGGTCTCGGGCAGCGTGGAGACGCCGTAGAGGAACAGGGCCAGACCCGGCGAGAGCATCAGCATGCCGACGAAGTCGAACGACTGCGAGGGCTGCGCGGCGTCCTTCGGCAGCGCCATCTGGGCGTAGATCAGCGCGACCACACCGATCGGCAGGTTGATCAGGAAGATCCAGTGCCAGCTCGCCACGTCGATCAGCCAGCCGCCGAGGATCGGGCCGCTGATCGGGCCGAGCAGCATCGGGATACCGAGCACGGCCATCAACCGGCCGATCCGATTCGGGCCGGCCGCCCGCGTCATGATCGCCATGCCGATCGGCATGAGCATGCCGCCACCGAGCCCCTGGAGCACCCGGTACCCGATCAGCTGCCCGATGGTGTCGGCCGTGGCGCAGAGGCCGGACCCGATGGTGAACAGCGCCAACGCGATCATGTAGAGGCGTTTGGTGCCGAACCGGTCGGCCGCCCACCCGCTGAGCGGGATGACCGTGGCCAACGCCAGCGTGTAGCCGGTCATCGTCCACGCGACGCGGGCGTACGAGGCGTCGAACTCACTCTGGAAGGTCGGCAGCGCGACGCTGACCACCGTCACGTCGAGGATCGACATGATCGCACCGAGCACGACGACGCCGGCCACCTTGAGCACCGCAGCGTCGAGTTTGTCCGATGTCGGGACAGGTTGCGGTGCCGCGACAGATTGCTGTGCCACGAAGTCTCCTGTTGTCGGATCTGACCGTAGGACGAGCGGTGGTGGCCGACGCGGTGCCGGCGGAAGACCGGCCCGACGTGCGGAGGGGGCGATGCCCGCAGCGCACATTAGCTCCCGCCGCCGACACTCCGCCGCCCGTTTAGCGGCCGGCAGACCGGTGTTCCTCGTCACCACCCGATCCCGCGACTACTTGCCGGACGCGACTACTCTAAGATAGAACTAGTCGAGCGGACGGAATACCCTCCCGAAGCGACTAGTCGGAAGGCGGTGTTACGAGCGATGAGTGCCACGGTCGACCCGGCGACAGGTTGGCTCCGCGCGAGCCTGGGGCTGGCCATCCTGGCCGTTCTCACCGAGGGCGAACGGCACGGCTACGCCCTGGCGCAGCGACTGGCCGACCACGGCCTCGGCGCCGTACGCGGTGGCGCGCTCTATCCGGTGCTGGGCCGGCTGGAGGCCGACGGGGCGGTGCGCTCCGACTGGCTGCCCGGCGAACGCGGCCCCGGACGCAAGGCCTACTCGATCACCACGGCAGGCCGGCAACGGCTGGCGGAGGAGCGCGCCCGCTGGGGCGAGTTCACGTCGGCGTTCGACCGGCTCCTGACCGCAACCGGAGAGGACACGAGATGACGGAGCCGTTCGAGCGTTGGGAGTTGCCGACCCGGCTGGCCCTCAGCGACCAGGGCGTCGGCTACCACCTGGCGAACCCGATCATCGCGGACGTCCGTACCCACTGCGAGCTCAGCGGCGAGAGCCCGTACGACGCCTTCGGCGACCCGGAGGAGTTCGCCCTGACCGCGGCGGCCGAACAGCCGGCACACCTGCGGGAGAAGGTGGACCGCAACGGCATGCTCTCGGCCGACTACCTGACCGGCTCGGTCTTCACCTTGGTCGTCTTCGGCCTGAGCGCCACGATCTTCTACGCGATCCTGGAACGCACCCTCACCTTCACCACCACACCCGCCAGGCTGGCCGGTCTGATCATGGTCTGCCTGGCCTTCACCGCCTGCGCCCTCCCCAACGCCCTGCGCGCCGCCGGGCGCCCACAACTGGCCACCTGGTCGTTCGCGGTGGTCGGCCTCTTCGTCGGGCTGGGCGCGACGAGCTTCGTACTCCTGCCCGAGGAGCCGGCCGCCCGCATCCCGGTGCTCGGCATCGTCGTGGTCGCACTGCTGCTGCTCTGGCTGATGACCCGACGGCCGGCCCCGCCGAAGCAGCCGGTCGACTACGTGCCGCCCACCCCGCGCACCGCACCCGACGACGACCCCGACGCCTGGTACCGCAGCCTGTCGGGCCTGCTGGTCGGCCGCTACGACCTCCCGCCCGACCGCGCCGCCGACCTGGCCCGCGAGGCCCACGACCACCTCAGCGCCACCGGTGGCACCCCGACCGTCGAGTTCGGCCCGGTCGAGGAGTACGCCCGCGACCTCGCCGAGCACGAGCCGCAGCGACGCGTACCCTTCTGGCGCACCACCTGGGCGGAACTGGTCGCCACCCTGGTCGCCGTCCACCTCGGCATCGCCGCCTTCTTCAACTGGACCGACGAGGGGCACCTCTGGGCCGCGTACGGCGTCGCCCTGCCCTGCGCCGTGGTCGGCCTCGGTGTCGCCGTCCGGCTGGCCCTACGCCTGCGCAAGCGCGGCTGACCTGGCCCGATGCCCTCTCGTCACCTGCAGCGAGAGGGCGTCGCCCTACCCGCGCTCCGCGCGCACGGCGCGTTGCACACCGATGATCGCGTCCGTCGGCAGGTCGAGTCGCCACAGCACCGCCGCCAGGTAGTCGAGCACCCGCCAGTGCTGCTCCGTGGTCAACCCCAGCCGCAGCCACACCCCGCCGACCGACCCGATCGCCCGACCCGGACCACCCAGGGCCGGAGTGAGCTGAGCCGCGAGATGGGTGGCGAGCCGCCGCCGGTCGATCCCCAGCAGGTACGGCGCCAGTTCCGCGTCGGCCGCCACCAGACGCATCCAGCGGTGCACCACCCCACGTACCCCGGCCGGCCCGAGCCAGTCGATCGCGTTGCGCGTGCAGGCCACCAACTCCGTCGTCCGCATGACCATCAGTACGGACCATTCTGGTGGATCAGTTCACCCGTCGTGCCCCGGCCAGGCGGCGGGCACAGGATGCGGTGCGGGCCCAGGGCGGCCGTGTCGGATGCGGGCCCTGTCGAGCTGACGGCGTCAACGGATCGCCGGAACCAGCACAGGCGACACCCGTCAGGGCAGTGGGCTGAACGCCTATCCGCTGGCTGACAAGCATCGATGGCCCTACGCGGCTCAGCTCGACAGCAGCCGCATTCGACCTCCCGAGGTCCTAGCCGACCAGACCGGGTAGGTGGATCCGCTCAGCAGGCACCGCCGCAGCGAGCAGCTGCAATCGGGAGCCGGCCAGCATCGCGGGTGGCCCGCAGACGTACACCTCCTGATCGGAACGGAGGTGACCCAAGGCCACGGTGAGGGCGTCACCGTTCTCCTCCGGCACCGCGGGCGGGTCGTGGGAGAAGACCGGCACGACGGTCAGCCAGGGGTGCGCCTGGTCAAGCTTGTCCAAGGCAATCGCGTCATACAGGTCGGCGACGGTACGTACGCCGACGATCAGGGTCACCCGCCGGCCGCCCGGTGCGGCGGCGACCTGTTCGACCAGGGCGCGCAGCGGGGCCAGCCCGGTGCCACCGGCCACCAGCAGCAGGTCCCGGCGAGGAACCGACGGCGAGACAGTGGGCAGGCTGAGGCCGACATCGACGGGTGGGCCGAGGTGGAGCGGGTCGCCGGGGCGTACCTCGTGGACGAGGCTGCGGGAGACGGTCCCGGCGGCCACCGCGCGGACGTGCAGCTCGACGGTGCCGTCGGGGCGTGGGGCGTTGGCCGGACAGTACCAGCGCCACCGGCCCGGGTGTTGCGGCAGGCAGAGCGGCACCGCCTGGCCGGGCCGGAACGGCAGCGGGTGCCACGGGCGTACCGTCAGAATGGCGATGCCCTCGGCGGACAGGTCACGGCCGGTCACCTCGGCCGACCAGAACGCCGACCCGTCGCCCATCCGCCCGGCGGCGCGCACGACGAGCGCCCAGGCCCGCCGCCACCGGTGCTCCCAGCCGACGTCGACCGGCGGCGGAGAGAGGCGCGGAGCCACCGTCGCCAGGGCGGCGCCGATCAGCGGACCGTGCTCGGGACGCAGCCGATGCCGGTGGTGGACCCGGCCGAGTACCGCCAGCAGCGCCCACCGCTCGGCCCGGCCACCGCCGCCGCCGACCAGCCGGGCCAGGGCGGCGACGACGAGCGCCAGCTCCGATGCCGGTAGCGGGCAGTGCCCCGCCAGACTGGCCCGGAACTCGGCGGCGACCTCGTCCATCACCGCAGGGCCGCCGGTCGCGAGCGCTCCCGCCAGGTAGTCACCGGCCCGCCGCCGCGGTGCCTCCGGCAGCCCCGGCCACCCCTCCAACACCGGCCCGCCGCCCACGAGCTGCCGGATCAGGTGCGCGGCGAGCCGGTCCAGATCGACCCCGATGAGGTACGCGGACAGCTCCGTATCCGCCTGCACCAGCCGCAGCCACCGGGCGACCGCCGCCCGTGCCGCCGCCTCGGTCACCGGCGCTCCCCCACCGGGTGTACGTGCCATGCCGGCCGGTTCCCGGTCCGCCGACTCCCGCTTTGCCGGTTCTCGCTTTGCCAGTTCTCGCCTTGCCAGCTCTCGGTCTGCCGGGACTGCCACTGCCGCAACGCCTGCCGGACCCGCTCGGCCTCGGTGTTCGCCGTGACGAGCTGCCGTTGCAGGCGATCCAGTTCGTCGGCCACCCGGTCGAGGTAGTCGTACACCTGGGCCGGATCCAGCCCCCGCCAACGACGACCGAAGTCGACGGCCCGGACGTGGTGCGACTGGAGGCGTTCCCCGGTCACGTAGATCATCGCTGCGCTACCTCCTGCTCGGCGGTCACGTACGGCGGCCTCAGCACGCTCGTTTCGCTCATGTGGTGCGGCACCGAGGCGGGCGGGGTCGGTACGCGTCGTTCGGGTCGACGCCACCGGAGCCCAGCACCCGCCCCGGGCCCTGCGCCCAGCCTGGCCAGAAGACCTCGACACGGACATGACTACGGACTGCACCTTGGCGGTAACTGCAATGCACCTGCTGCCGATAGGCTGCACTTCAACTGATGCCGACGCGAACAGAAGGCGGCACGATGACCACGGTGCAACGGTGGACCGGGCTGGAGACACGAGCACTACGTCAGGCGCTCCGATTGAGCATCAAGGATTTCTCTGCCTACCTGGGCGTAGCCGAGCGGACTGTGTCCAAGTGGGAAGCCGGACAGTCGGTCCATCCGCGACCCGAGATGCAGGCAGCGCTCGACACTGTTCTCGACACCTCTGCCGAGGACGTGCGGCACCGTTTCGACGTTGCTCTCAATGCCGCCCGAGGAGAGCAAAGGAGCGTGGCATTCTCTGCTACTACCGATGAGTTGGGTGGCCTGACGGCGGTCTATCAAAGTCGGTGTGACCTGACGGCGGCCATGCCGGCGGACCAACTGTTCGAGGGTGCACAGGTCGTGCGGGCGGTCGGCCTCTCGCTCAACATGCTCTGCCAGGAATACGCCGACCGGCGTTGGCAGGAACTTCTGAGGCAGGACGCGCACGTCCGCTGCCTGTTCCTGGACCCGGACGGCACGTCGATCCAGTCGCGTGAACGGGAGGAAGGATTCCCTCCCGGCCAACTCTCGGCACTGACCAAGCTGAACATCGAAACCCTACTTCGGGTCCGCGACCGCCTTCCCGTCACGCGGCGAGAGAGGCTGGAACTGGCGACGTACGACGAGACACTCCGATTCAACATCATCCTGGTGGATGACGTGTGCGTGGCCCAGCCCTATCTCGGAGGCAACCGGGGCATCGACTCCCCCGCCTTCGTGATGCGCCAGGGACAGCCGGGGGCAGGACTGTACCCCGTGTTTGAACAGGTCTTCGTGTTGCAGTGGCAGGGCAGGCGTGATCTGTGAGCGATTATTCTGACTATTTGCCACTCGCAGTCGAGGCTACGCGGCGGGCGGCAGATGCGATGCAACGGCAGACTCCTGGAGCGCTCGCCAGCAAGGGTGACCGGGATGTTGTCTCCGACCTGGACTATGCGATCGAACGCGACCTACGAGACTTACTGAAAGCAGAGACGCCCGAGATCGGATTCCTCGGCGAAGAGGAAGGACCTAGCGGTTCGACAAGCAAGCGGTGGGTTCTCGATCCCATCGACGGCACGTCGAACTTCGTGCGTGGCCTGCCGCTGTGCGCGGTGTCGCTCGCGCTCGTGCACGGCGACGAAGCAGTAATAGGCGTCATCGAACTTCCGTTTCTTGGTACGACCTACACCGCCGCCAAGGGAGACGGGGCGCACGCCAACGGACAGCCGATCACTGTCAGCAGCACCAGCCGCATGAGTCAAGCACTTGTGGCTATTGGGGACTATGCGGTTGGGCCCGACGCGGAGGCGAGAAATCGATTACGACTCGCCTTGACTGGCCAGTTGGCAGCCGAAGTGCAGCGCATCCGGATGACCGGCAGCGCGGCGCTCGACCTGGCATGGCTCGCCGAGGGCAGGCTCGACGCCGCTCTGACCTTGTCCAACCATCCCTGGGACATGGCGGCCGGGGTAATCATCGCCAGAGAGGCGGGAGCCACCGTCATCGACGGAAATGGTGCCCGCCACGACATCACCTCCACAACGACGCTTGCCGTCACACCGGAACTCACTGGCTCCATCTTGGCGGCGTATGAAAAGGCCAGTTCCCTTGGGACGAATGCACGCTGACGTGGGGATGGACGAACAATGATGCTGGCCTTAGCCGTGTGCCAGTTCATGCCTATGACAAACAGGTGACACGATGATCGCTAATCTGCACGCTGCAGACCTGCGGCACCGACGGGCCGAGCAACTCACAGACACACTCGTGCGGGTCTACCTGGAGGTGCACGCCGGCGAGGGTTTCACCGACGAGGACGACCGACGGACCTTCGCGATCAGCGAGCTGCTGGTTCGGGCCAACGCGCGGCGTCAGGGTGTCGCGCAAACACTCCATGACCGGTTACTCGGGAGCCATATCGAGGAGCGTGCCACCTTGCTCGTCCGTCCTGACAATGCGATCACCCGACGCGGCTACGACTCGTGGGGCTGGACGCAGGAGGCCCGGCTGCGACCTGGTTGGGAAAACGCCAGAGTTCATCGTGCTTACCAAGGCGCTTGGCAGCACGTTCAGCGCAGACGCGCAAGGGCCGCGGTGACCGCGCACCGCGGATCCCCGCCGGTCGCGGTCGAGGCGAGTCTTGCGGCATGAACAGTCAAAGGGTGTTGGCACTGGTCGTATGTGCGGCACCTCCGGTATTGCGAATCGGTGAGCTGATTGGCCTGTTGCAGGGAGACGGCTGGACGGTGTGCCTTACCGCTACACCGACCGCTGCGACCTGGATCGACCGGGAGGCGCTTGCGGAGCAGACCGGCTACCCGGTACGGGCGGAATGGCGAAAGCCCGGCGAGCCGGAGCCGCATCCGCCAGCTACGGCTGTGGCGGTCGCACCTGCTACCTTCAACGTGATCAACAAATGGGCTCAAGGCATCAATGACACTCTCGCACTCGGCATTCTCAATGAAGCACTCGGTGCCGGCATCCCCGTCCACGCCTTTCCCACCGTAAAGCCTCAACTGGCCGCCCACCCGAGCTACGACCGGCACCTGCAGCTACTCCGTGATGCAGGCGTCGCAGCGGCACCCCTCAACGCCGAGTCGGGCTGGGGAACAGTTACCGAAATGCTCAATGCCACGCTATAGCAAGGCAGTGGAGTGGCTATTCGGCATCCGCTGGCCGACCCCTTAATCTCGGAAGGCCGACCAAGCCCGTGCCGCAGCGAGCAGCGGGCCGCGATGAGGTGCAGAACGTGAGCGCTGCCGTTGCTCCCACAGACGCACCAGTCCGCTGGCGAAGCTCGTGACAGCGTCGTCGGACGCCTGCGCCCAGGCCGGGGTCTGTCGGGCCCACGCCTCGGCGTTCGCCGGACTGTGCCCGGCACGGATGAGGCGGACCAGCATGAACGCGGTGTCGATCCAGGCCGCGCCGCGACAGGGGGCGGACCAGTCGACCAACCGGAGCCGATCGCCGAACAGGAAGTTCCGAGGTGTCATGTCGGTGTGCAGCAGGGTGTCCCCGTCGACCAGTTCCGGGGCGATGAGCCCGTGCCACCGTGTGGTGAACGGCTGCACCTCGACCGGCGGGCAGGGCGTCAGCTCGCGAGCGAGGGTGGCCAACAGGTCGGCGACGGCATCCAGATCCGGGGAGCCGGGATCCAGCCTCGGGTAGCGGCCGGGCACGTGCTCGAAGCCGAGCAGAAGCCAGCCGTCGCGCTCGACGGTCCAGCGGAGGCGGGGTACGACGTCGGGAAGCCATCGGTTGATCCGGGCTTCCCTGCGATAGAGCCACGCAGTCCGGCCGTCGGCCTGCCCACCCTTGCAGAACACCCGCCCTGAGGGAGTCTCGAGCGTGACGGCGAGTTCACAGGAGGCCCCGTCCGACACGATCTCGGCCTGAACGGTCCCGCCGGTATGCCGCTCGACCTCTCGACGCAGCGAGCCGGGGAGGTCGTGCCAGTGGTGGCGGTGGTGCGGCATAGTAAAGGTCACGCTCGATCCTGGATCGAGTGGTATCCGAGGGCGACGATGACCCCTCGATCCAGGATCGAGCGTGACCTTGCGGTGAAGTTGAGAGCCCAGGTCTGTCCAATAGACGCCCGGGATCAACGACACGCGGTGGGCACCACGACCTCGCTTCCGGCCGAACGTTCATGTCGGGCCCTGCTGGTACAACGGGTTCGAGGCGGGAGGAGGTGGGGTTGATGATCACCTTGAGTCGTGGGGACCTGCTGAACGCCGACGTCGACGCGCTGGTCAACGCCGTGAACACGGTCGGAGTGATGGGCAAGGGCATCGCTCTCCAGTTCAAGCGCGCCTACTCGGCCAACTACGCCGCCTACCGAGCGGCATGCGCGAAGAACGAGGTCCACCTGGGTCGGATGTTCGTTCACGATGCGGCCCGTCCCGGCCCCCGCAGATACGTGATCAACTTCCCCACCAAGGGCCACTGGCGCGCCGACTCGAAGCTGTCCGACATCCTCGCGGGCCTCGCTGACCTCGTTCGCGTGGTGCGCGAACGGCAGATCACCTCGATCGCGTTGCCCGCGCTGGGCTGCGGCCACGGCGGACTTGCCTGGGCCGAGGTCCACCCGGCCATCGAGCGAGCCTTCGCCGAGCTGCCCGACGTGCGAGTGGTGCTCTTCGTGCCGGATGGAGAGCGAGAGACACCGGATGGAGAGCGAGAGACAACAGCCCCGAGAATTGGCAGGATCACCGGGTGACTGACCTTGAGCGGGGCGTCTACGAGCACGTCGTCACCCGTGAACTCGCCGACCGGCTCCGACGCGTCGATCCTGCACTGATCCAGCACGGGAAGCTCGACCCGGCTGACGCCCCGGATGCCCTGGCCCGCCACATCGCCACCCTGACGCACCGCGCCCTGCACGCCGTCGGCGGTGGTGACGACAAGCTTCACCGGCAGGTCGAGTTGGCGAACCGCATCGCGGACGCCATCGCCACCCTCAGCCCGCAGGCAGCCACCGTCGACGACCAGGTCACCGACGCGAAGCATCTGCTGCACGCCATCGCCGCGCCGCCGACCCCGCCGGCCGCGCCCGCCTTTCCGCAGCGGCCCACCACTCCGCTCTCCACCGGCGCGCTGCTGGTCAACGGTCGGCACCAGCCGCGTATCGGCCACGAGGTCACCCACGAGATGGCCTCGGCAGTGCAGGTGGACCTGCTCTGCGCGTTCATCAAGTGGCACGGTCTGCTCCAGGTGCAGGGGGCGATCCGTGAGCTGATCGGCCGTGGCGGTCGACTGCGGGTGATCACCACGACGTATCTCGGCGCGACCGACCAGCGTGCCCTGGACCGGCTCGCCGAGCTGGGTGCCGAGATCAAGGTGTCCTACGAGACCCGGACGACCCGCCTGCATGCGAAGGCGTGGCTGTTCCGTCGCCACAACCGCATGACCACCGCGTACGTCGGCTCCTCGAATCTGTCGAGGACCGCGTTGATGGACGGCGTGGAGTGGAACGTCCGGATCTCGAACGTCGAGCAGCCGTACGTCATCGACACGTTCACCGCGACGTTCGAGGACTACTGGCACGACCCCGCGTTCGAGGACTACGACCCGGGCCAGGATGCGGACCGGCTTCGCACCGCGCTGCGCGGGGAGCGTCGCGACGAGGCGCCGACCGAGATCGCCAATCTGGACGTGCGGCCGTACCCGTACCAGTCGGAGGTCCTGGCCGACCTGGACGCCGAGCGCAAGGTCCATGGTCGCTGGCGGAACCTGGTGGTGATGGCCACCGGCACGGGCAAGACTGTGGTCGCGGCGCTCGACTACCGCCGGCTGCACCGGGAGAAGGCCGTCGACTCGCTGCTCTTCGTCGCGCATCAGGAGCAGATCCTGCGACAGAGTGTGGCGACGTTCCGGCAGGTCATGGGGGACGGCAGCTTCGGCGAGACGCTCGTCGGGGGGCGGGAGCCGCAGAACTGGCGGTACGTCTTCGCCTCCATCCAGTCGCTGCACCGGCGGGAGATCGACCCCGAGGCGTACGACATGGTGATCGTCGACGAGTTCCATCACGCGGAGGCGCCGACGTACGCCCGGTTGTTGGAGCGGCTGCGTCCGCGCGTACTCCTGGGATTGACGGCGACGCCCGACCGCAGTGACGGCGGCGACGTGCGGCGGTGGTTCGATGGCCGCGCCGCCGTGGAGCTGCATCTGTGGGAGGCGCTGGAGCGGCAGTTGCTGGCGCCGTTCCAGTATTTCGGCCTGCACGACGATGTGGACCTGTCGCAGTTGGGGTGGAAGCGCGGGCAGGGGTACGACCCGACGGAGTTGGACGGCGTCTACACCGGCAACCACGCGCGGGCGCGGATGGTGTTGCGGGCGGTACGCGACACCGTGGACGTCGCGCGGATGCGGGCGCTGGGGTTCTGCGTCAGCATCGGGCACGCCGAGTTCATGGCGGACTGGTGCAGTCGGCACGGCGTGCCGTCGGCGGCGGTGACCTCCCGGACCAGTCCCGCCGAGCGGCAGGCTCTGATCAAGAGCCTGCGGGATGGCGCGGTCAGGGTGCTGTTCACCGTCGACCTCTTCAACGAGGGGGTCGACCTGCCGATGGTCGACACGATCCTGATGCTGCGGCCCACCGAGAGCGCCACGATCTTCCTCCAGCAGCTCGGCCGTGGGCTGCGGCTGGACGACGACAAGCCCTGCCTGACCGTGCTCGACTTCATCGGCGGGCAACACGCCAACTTCCGCTTCGACCTGCGCTGGCGGGCGCTGACCGGGGTCAGCCGCCGCGCCATCACCGAAGCGGTACGCGACGACTTCCCGTCTCTGCCGAGCGGCTGCCACATCCAGCTCGACCGGGTGGCCAAGGACATCGTGCTGCGCAACCTGCGCTCGGCACTCCCCACGTCGAAACCCGGCCTGCTGGCCGAGCTGCGGCAGCTCGGGGACGTGTGCTTGGCCGAGTTCCTGCACGAGGCCGGCGTGGAAATCGAAGACGTCTACCGGTCGGCGAGCATCGGCGGGTGGACCGGGCTGCGACGGCTCGCCGGGCTGGAGACCTCGTCGGGCGGGCCGGACGACCGCGAGCTGGGCCGGGCGATCGGGCGGATGCTGCACCTGGACGATCCGGACCGGCTCGACCTGTTGGCCCGGGTCGCCGCCGGTGAGCGACCCGAGGCCGGACGGCTCTGGGACATGCTGCACTTCGACCTCTGGGGGCCGAACGCCCCGCTGACCGAGCGCGAGGAACGGCTGTCCCGCCTCTGGTCCGAGCCGACGCGCTGCGCCGAGCTACGCCAGGTCGCCGAGGTCCTGCGCGAACGCATCCACCGGGTCACCGCGTCGGTCGACGGGCTACCGCTGCGGGTACACGCCCGATACAGCCGCAACGAGGCGTGCGCCGCGTTCGGCATGCCGAACCCGGGCTCGCTGCGCGAAGGCGTGAAGTGGCTTCCGGACGCCCAGGCCGACCTCTTCTTCGTCACACTGATCAAGTCGGCGCAGCACTACTCCCCCACCACCATGTACGCCGACCGGGCCGTCACCGAGTCGCTGTTCCAGGGGGAGTCGCAGAGCACCACCTCGTCCGCCTCACCGACCGGGCAGCGCTACGTCCACCACGCCGCACGCGGCTCCACGGTGCACCTGTTCGTGCGGGAGACCCGGGTTCCGGACCGCGAGCTGGGTGCACCTGCCTACCTGTACGCCGGGCCGATGACCTACCAGCAGCACACCGGCGACCGGCCGATGCGCATCCTGTGGCAACTGGACCGTCCGCTTCCCGCCGACGTGTACGCCGCCGCCCGCACCATCGCCGCCTGATCGATCCTGAAGAGCATGGCGGTGCAACTGTTCGACACGCCGCGCCCACGCCGCCTGCACTGCCACGCTCCACGCCGCCGCCCGCACTATCGCCGACCGAGTAGCTACCAGACGGGCACCACCTCTCGCAGCAATGCCCGCAGCCGAGTTCGGTCCCCCACCCTGGGAGATGCCTGCTTGAGACCAGCCGCTCCAGGTGCACCGAAGAAGCGGTGAAGGACAGCGGCGGCTTGGCGCCCGGTAACGCTGCCCGGCCAGTCTGCGACCCGCAGCCCGGCGGCGTAAGCAGCGTTGATGAGACGCCACAGGTCAACGGCGTCCTTCGCCGCAAATCGTACACGGTAGGCGAGCGCCTTCAGGCAGAGCGCAGACGTCACATCCGGGAGCACGACACGCAGGCTCAGACCCCTACCGTTGGTGAGCTGGACGTGGGCCGTGAGTGACTCGGCAGGTCGATGCAGAGCGAGCACGAGGCCCGGCACCTCGTCGACCACCAGATCGCCGTGCCGCTGGTTGGGCACCAACGAGTTCTGATAGGACGGCGCAAGGATGTCGACCACCAGCGTAAGAAGCCCCTGCGGATCTTCGACCTCGCGGGCGAACCGGATAGCCGCCTCCCGCGATGCGTAACCCCGCGCGACGAGCGCGGCCGGTAGGCGGGGGTCTGCGATGACGGTCGGCAGGGCGGCGAAGTCGGCGTCCGCCGTCTCACGCAGGGGCACCTGCTCAGCGACGCCATGCAGTGCGACGAGGAGGGTGACCATGTGACCGCCAACGATGCGGTGATCCAGGTCCAGGGCCGTGGTGATGTCCGCCAGATCCGCAAGGGTAAGGAATCCGGCGTCTGCTGCTCGGCTGGTGGAGACAAGCGAGACGGTACGTTGCTCCGCTGGGGCCGGCCCGTTCATGCCGCGCACCTCCGCTCATGGTACCCGCGACGGAGCACATCCCAGACGCGTTGAGCGGCCTCGTCGCTGTCCGGACCAGGCGATCTTCCTAGGTCCCAGAGGATCTGAAGCGGATCGACGAGCGGAATGCCTGGCGGCGTCTTGCCGGACGGCGGCCACAGACCCAGGTCTCTCGGCACGATGAGTTCGAGCGTCGCCTCTTCCTCGCCGGCAGGAACGAAGCCTGCGGCCGCCAGTTCCAACCCGGTATGCGCATAGAGAATGGCACGGGTCGGGGCATGCCAAGGGGCGATGATGTCGGCCGCGACATCACCCGAGACCACAACGTGAGTCGCATCGGCAGTCGCGGCAAACTCCTCGATGACGGTCCGGGCCTGCTCGACCACGGGCCCCAAGCCAAACCAATAGGTGCTGATGCCACCCGGCCCGGGATAGGTCGACAACCACCACCGGATCGCCTCGTCAACGTCCCGCACGATCCAGCCACGCGACGAGCGGTGTACAAGGTCTTGGTCGGCCAGCGAAGCCAGCGCCTGGGAGACCCGGGGTTGGGAGATTCCGACGATGGCGGCCAACTCCCGCTGAGTGACGTATGGATGTTGGATCAGCCGGCGGACCAGGGTGAAGGTGCCCCATGGCACTCGACCGCGCGTGGTGGACCGCTTGGTCGTCTCGACGGGGGGCCGCAGCGCGACTCGTTCCCCATCGAGGCACAGCACACCTGTCACCTGCTGTCCGGTATCGACCAGCCATGACCAGCCCGCCGCCGCGATTGCTTGCCGCACCGCTACCGTCGCCGCTGGAACGATGACCAGGCACGGGTTCGAATGGCGGCTGATTGAGGCGGCAACGGTGCTCGGGGTCAGTGGGGTCGGGGACGCGATGACGGTCAGCGTGGCACGGGCTTTTCCGTAGCGCAGCTCGGCGCGGTCGGCACCGGTCGGCACGAGCGAAACACCCGCTTCAGTAAGGGCGCGCCAGACAGACTCCGATATAAGCATTACCCAACCCCCTTAGATAAAACTTATACCCCCTCGTCGCCGTACCCTCAGCCGCATCGAGCACGACTCGCCGCCGCGCACGGCGGCGAGTCGTGGGCTCCAGTGCGGCACACCGGGCCGAAGTCGAAGGTGCGGGCGACCACCAACCTGCCACCGCCTGATCAACACGAACACCTGCCGCGAAGAGCGTGGCAGTGCAGCTGCTCGACACGCCGCGCGCACAGCAGCTGCACTGCCACGATCCTGCGCCCCCACCCGCACGCCGCCCCACCCACCGCCCCAGCCCGCCGCCCGCCGCCCGCCGCCCGGCAGACAAGCACGCTTGACATCTGCCAGCAGTGTCAAGCATCCTTGACGTGACAAGGTTGCTTGACATCGGAGGTGCTGGTTGCGGAACGATCTCCGTGAGCTTCGGCAGGCCGCCGGGCTGTCCCAGCGGGAGATGGCCGAGGCCCTGAACGTCTCCCGACAGACGATCAACTCGATCGAGACGGGCCGTTACGACCCGTCCCTACCCCTGGCGATCGCCATCGCCCGTCACTTCCACCGCCCCGTAGAGGAGATCTTCCATGTCGACTGAGGGCCGCGGCACCCCAAAGGACCACCGCACCACCGAGGGCCACCCCACGGCCCAGGGTCCCCACACACCTGAGGGCCACCCCACGACCGAGGGCCACCCCACGACCGGAGGTCGCAGTGCCCTGCGGAAACTCTCGGCCGCCGCCATCCTGCTGGCAGTCGCTGCGCTGGTCGTCGCCGTGGGTTTGCTGCTGCGGGAGCATGCGCCCGGCAACATGGGTGTCGGGTTCCTCCAGGGAGCGGCGGTCGGCCTGCTCGCCTTCCTGCTGATGCTGTGGCGGCTGAGCAAGCGGCCGGACCGCGCCACCACGTTCGAGCGGGCCTGGTCGCAGACCGGGGACGAGCGCGACGACGCCGTTCTGACCCGTGCTCTGGCCGTGCTGGGCCTGGCCGCGTTCCCGCTCACGTCGGTGGCGGCCGTCGCCGTCGCTCTCGGTGCCGAGCCGAGCATGGTGTTCGCGCTGCTGCTCTTCGCCGAGATCGTCGTCGGCGGTGTCGCCTTCGTGGTGATCAACCGCCGGAACTGACCGGGCGGGAACGGGCAGCCCGGGAAGCGCCCGGGGAGACGGGCACCGGGTCGTGGGTACCGGGTGGAGTGTGTGCGGTGCAGCGTCGCAGCCGGTCCGCGGCCATCCGGCCACCGACCGCCAGGCCGTACCGTTCGACGGCCGCCAGGCCGTACGCGCTACAGGTGGGGGTGAAGCGGCACTTCCCCGGCCAGCGGTGGGACAGCCAGCGGCGGTAGCCGAGGATGGCCGCCCGTCCGGAGCCGTCGGCCACCGGTGCCGGGATCACCCGCGCGGCTGCCGCGCCGACCGTCAACAGTATCGAGAACAGGGAACAGTCGCAGGCGGACAGGGCACCGCACCCCGGGTCACTGCAGGTGTTTCCCTTCTTCTGCCGGCGCCCGGCGATCTTCGTCATGGCGACATCATGATCCCGCCGCGCCACCCGGCCACGTCCGGGATTCGAGGGGCACGGGCAGCGATCCACAGACGTATGTCGCGTCAAGGCTTGATTGATCGATGCACTTGTGCAAAGGATACGAGGGCGCTCGATCAGCGTGCGTAGATCCATCACCCCTGGTCACGCGGGGTTGAGTGGGTCTGTCGGCTATGAGGAGGTTCTGTGGCTCGACGCCGCTTTGCGGGGATAGCAGCCTGCGCCATCGTCCTACCGTTCTTCGTCGTCGCCCAGTCGGCGGCGGCCAGTCCGAGCACCGTGGCGGCCCAGCCCGCTCCGGCTCCGGCAACCGGGATCGCGAGTGACGTCCGCGACCTCACCAGGAAGGACTTCACCTTCAACGGCAAGCCCGTCGAGGTACCCCGGCAGTACCAGCCGCAGGCGCAGCGCAGGTCGGCGCAGGCCGCCGAGACGCCGGCGGTGGGCACGGTGCGGCAGTGGCTCGCGCTCGACGACTACCAGGGCGTGATCTACCTCAAGGACTACACGCTGCGGGGTGTGGGCGACAACATCGAGGTCTGGGTCGCCAACGACACCGAGTTCCCCGTGGGTGACTGCCGCCGGCAGATCGCGAACTCGACGGTGGTCACCGACGCGCAGGTGACGCGCCTGGTCGACGAGTTCGACAACAACATGTATCCGAAGTCGACGGCCGCGTTCAGCACGCCGCCGGACCGCGACGGCAGCAACGCGCAGATCGACGGCGACTACACCGGTGCCGGCAACCGTACGGTGACGCTCGTCGACAACGTCCGGGACGACAACTTCTACGACTTCCCGGCCGCGCCGACGTACATTGCCGGGTTCTTCTTCTCGCTCTTCAACGAGCTGCTCGACCGCAACATCATGACGATCGACGCGTTCGACTGGGCGCACCGGACGGGCGTCAGCCCGGCGAACGAGCCGACCGACGATCTGTGCACCAGCCGACCGGCGCGTCCCAACCTGTACGAGTCGACGTTCATCCACGAGTGGCAGCACCTGGCGCACTACTACACCGACCCGTTCGAGAGCATCCTGATCAACGAGGGGCTCTCCGACTTCGCCCAGACGCTCGGCGGCTATGCCGACGCCTCGGCCCGGGTCGACCAGCCGGGCGCGGACAGCCACATCTACTGCTTCCAGGGCTTCGGCACGGTCCAGACGGCCTACAACACGAATCCACGGGACTGCGGCGGGCCGGAGAACTCACTGAACCTGTGGGACGAGGGCGGCAACCCGAACGCGGTACTCGCCGACTACGGCAACGCGTACTCGTTGATGTTGTTCCTCTACGACCGGTACGGCCTGGACTTCATCTCCCGGCTGCACCGCGACGGTGAGTCGCAGGGTCTGGCCAGCATCAAGGCGGCACTCGCCGCCGAGGGGGTGAACGACCTCCACGGCGTGATCCACGACTACCAGACGATGAACCTGGTGGACCGGATCGTCGGCAACTCGAAGCTGGGTGTGATGCTCGGCCGTGACAAGCGCAAGGTCACCACGGCCAGCCTGAACGCCACGGTGAACCTGGCCAACCCGGCCACGCACGCGACGCCGGGTGCGGCACCGAACGGTGCCGACTACGTGCAGCTGCGCAAGGCGAACGGCAAGCCGTTGGGCCGGGGCGACCTGCGGTCGATCAGCTTCAAGGGTGCCAAGACCCTGCCGTCGGTGCCGCTGGCCTGGACGACGGTGACCGACGACCCGGACCGTCCGGGCAACCCGGTGATCTGGTCCGGCAACGGCAACAGCACCGACGCCGCCGCCGTGACGCCGGTGAGCGTGCCGGCCGGCAACCCGACGCTGACCTTCCTCGCCAAGTATGGCGCGGAGACCGGCTACGACTACGGCTACGTCAGCGTCTCGACCGACGGTGGCAGGAGTTACACCGCGATCGAGGGCGACAAGACCGTCGCCGGGCCGCTCGGGCCGTCGCTGAACGGCACCACCAACGGCTTCGAGCCGCACTCGTTCGACCTGTCGGCGTACGCGGGGCAGGACGTCCTGCTCAGCTTCCGCTACGTCAGTGACGGTGGGGTCAACGAGGGCGGTCTGCTGATCGACGACATCACGGTCGGCGGCACGCTGGTCAGCGACGGGTCGAACCTGGACGCGTTCGACTCGCCGTCACAGGTCTACCCGACGCCGGTGGCGAACTGGAACGTCCGCTTCGTCGGCTTCGACGAGAAGCTCCGGACGGCCGTGCAGTTCGAGGTCGACGGCAAGACCAACTTCACCCTGGGGGTGGTGCAGACGGCGCTGCTCACCGCCTTCCCCACGGTGGTCGCCATCGTCGCCTACGACGAGCCGACCGAGCAGGTCACGCAGTACGCGCCGTACCAGTTGACGGTGAACAAGGTCGTGCAGCCCGGCGGAGCCCCGCTGAGCTGACCGGCCGTTGACGAGGACTCCCGGTGCCGTGGTCGCGGCACCGGGAGTTCTGCGTTCCGTGGGACCTTCGGCAGGCGGCTAGGCGACCCGTGCCGGGTTAGATTGCCCGGATGGAACAGCGCCTCAGCCTGATCACCCTCGGCGTCACCGACCTGGCCCGATCCCGGGCCTTCTACGAACGGCTCGGCTGGCGGGGTCAGGAGGTGGAGCGGACGGTGTTCATCCAGGCCGGCGGGATCGCCGTGGTGCTCTGGGCCCGCGAGTCGCTGGCCGAGGACGCCGGTGTCGACGCGCGGGCCGCCGACGGATTCGGCGGGATCGGGTTGGCGCACAACGTACGCGAACGCGACGAGGTGGACCGGGTGCTGGCCGTCGCCGCCGAGGCGGGCGCGGTCGTCACCCGGCCGGCACGCGAGACGTCCTACGGCGGGTACGCCGGCTACTTCGCCGACCCGGACGGCCACCTCTGGGAGATCGCCTGGAACCCGGGCTTCCCGATCGCCGAGGACGGCACGATCAGGGTGCCGGAATTCGGGCCACCACGATGACCATGCCCTGTGTCTGTTCCTCGGTCAGCATCTGGCGCCACCCGTGTTCGAGCTCGGTGTCGGTGAGCGGCGGCCGGTCCGCGGTGCCCTTGAGCGTCGGTGCGAAGACGTCGAGGATCTGATCCACCTCCGACGGCACCGGATTGTCCCGGGCGTACCGCCGCAGTTCGAGGTATGTCCACATGCTGCTGTACTTCACGTGGTCGGTGTTGTCGGTGACCTCGTCGAGCACGATGCCGGCCTGGGCGGCGATCTCCGGGTAGTCCTCCGCGCCGATCGGCGTCGCGGCGACCCGCCAGGAGTCGTACACCTTGACCAGGGTGTCGTCGTCGCGCCCGTGCGCCTGGACCGTGAAGTCGGTCAGCACGATGCGCCCGCCGGGGCGGACCACTCGGGCGATCTCCCGCAGTGCCCGCATCCGGTCGGGCACGTGCATGATCGACTCGAAGGCCATCGCGTGGTCGAAGGAGTCGTCGGGGAAGGGCAACTCGGCCATGTCGGCCTGCTCGAAGCGCACCCGGTCGGCCACCGACTCGGCGTGGGCCAGGTCGTTGGCCAGGCGTACGTCCTGTTCGCTGACCGAGACCCCGACGAGCCGGGCACCGGCGATCTTGGCCAGCCGTACGCCGGGGCGGCCCAGCCCGCAGCCGGCGTCCAGCACCCGTGCGCCCGGCCGGGCGGCGACCCGTTCGATCATCATGTCGGTCAACCGGACGCTGGCCGTGGCGAAGTCGCTGTCGTCGTCGGGCCCGGTCCAGTAGCCGTGGTGCATGGAGCCGCCCTGGACCCGGGCGACGATCGAGTTCACCTGGTCGTAGAAGGCTCCGACGGATTTCGGTGTCGGCCCTTCGAGGTCAGTGTGCACCGCTGTCACCGCTTCCTGCTCGTCGAGGAGTGCCGGGTCGGACAGACGCAGGCAGAATTGCCCCGCGAATTCGCGATCACCGACTCGTGGGAAATGCAGATTCCGAACCGTTGCAGACGTACCGGAATTCACCACTGTCCGATTCCTGATTGACGTCGCGAGTGGCGGGATCACCGCACCTTTCGCTCCGCCCCGAGCCGGAGCCGGTGGCTGGACATGCGGACTCACCTGCGGCAACAACGGGTGAGCGGCACCTCGCGCCCGGATCGCCGTCAGCGCGGCGAGGACGCGTCATCCCCTTTCCGGCGGGAGTCGAAGTGCGACTCCGGCCGACGAAAGAGGAAGGGGGAACAACGTTCAGTAACGTCACTGTAACCGGGGCGTCTCAACCGGTCAAGCAAATGAATATAGCGGCAAATCCTGCCTTTGCTTCGCCTTTCCGAATCCGCTCTCCGATCATGGGCTTGTGGTCAGCGAATCGCCCCTTGTCAGAGCGTTTCGTGATACCACAACTCCATGATCGACGGGACCGGTGGGGCTGCGGGGCGGCGGGAGCGGCGGGTCAGGAAGGGCGGCGGGAGCGGGCCAGGGTGAGCACGACCAGCAGCGAGCCGGCCGCCGCGCCGGTGACCACCACGGCCATCGGCACCGCGCTGCCCTCGCCGCCGAGCCCGACCAGCGGCGCGGCACCGGCCGCGATCACCGCCTGGAGGCTGCCGAGCAGGGCGGCGGCCGTACCGGCGTGCGAGGAGTGGCGTTCGAGGGCGAGGGCGGTGCCGTTGGGCATCACCGTGCCCAACGAGCCGAGGAAGAGGAAGAGGGCGACGACGACCAGCGGCAGGGACCCGAGCAGGGCCCCGACGAGCAGGCCGAGCGCGGAGAACAGGCCGAGGCCCAGACCCCAGATCAGCAGCGGTCGGGGGTCGTGGCGGTCCAGCAGCCGGGCGTTGACTTGACCGACGGCGACGAAGGCCACGGCGTTGACGCCGAAGAGCAGGCTGAACGCACCGGCGGAGAGGCCGAAGACGTCCTGGAGGACGAACGAGGAGCCGGAGAGGTAGGCGAACAGACCGGCGAAGGCGAGGCCCTGGGTCAACGCGTACCCGAGGAAGACGCGGTCGGCGAGCACCGCGCGCCCGGCGGCGGCGGTCGCGGACAGGCCGCCGGTGTTCCGGCGTGCGACGGGCAGCGTCTCCGGCAGCCGCCACGCGACGGCGGCGACGAGCAGCACGCCGACCAGGGCCAGGGCCAGGAAGATGGTCTCCCAGCCGCCGAAGCCCAGCACCAGGCTGCCGAGCGCGGGCGCGGCCATCGGGGCGATGCCGAAGATCAGGACGAGTCGGGAGAAGTACTTCGCGGCGGCGCGTCCGCTGTAGAGGTCGCGGACGACGGCGCGGGCGACGACGGTGCCCATGCCTCCGGCGAAGCCCTGGGCGAAGCGGAGCGCGGCGAGAGTCTCCGCCGACGGCGCGAAAGCGCAGGCCAACGACATCAGGACGTACGCGCCGACCCCGATCAGCACCGGCAGGCGGCGCCCCCAGCGGTCACTGAGCGGGCCGGTGACGAGTTGCCCGATGGCCATACCGACCAGGCAGGTGGTCAGCGAGAGCTGGATCTGCGCCTGGCTGGCGGACAGGTCGCGGGCCATCTCCGGGAACGCCGGCAGGTAGGTGTCCAGCGACAGGGGCCCGATTGCGGTGAGCGCGCCGAGCAGCACCAGCAGACCGATGGCGGCCCGGCCGGTGGGTGCGACGGCCCGTTCCGGCTGCCCGACTGTCGGCGCGGCGGCGGTCTGCGGCATCGTGGCCCCCTCGGCGTCGGTTCGCCGGGCTACGATAGCTCTGCTTACAGAGTTATCGCCGTGGAGAGGGCCGTTCTGTGACGGAAGAGACGCTCGGGCAGCTCAGCGGCGCTCTGGGCGACCTGCAACGGGTGCTGCGCCGGACGGCCGCCCAACGGACCGGCCGCGTCGCCCTGCCGGACGCGCAGGTGGAGGTGCTGCGCCTGGTGCAGCGACAGCCGGGGGTCAGCGTCCGGGAGGCCGCCCAGCGGCTCGGCACCGCTCCGAACACGGTGAGCACCCTGGTCGGCGAGTTGACCACCGCCGGCCTGCTGAGCCGCGACCGGGATCCGGTCGACCGGCGGAGCGTCCGGCTGACGTTGACCGCCACGGCGCGGGAACGGATCGCCGTCCACGAGCAGCACCGGCGTGACCTGCTCGCCGCAGCGCTCTCCGGGCTCGACACCGCCGAACGGGAACGACTGCTCGCCGCCGCGCCGGCCCTGTCCCGTCTGGCCGACCTCGCCGCCGAGCAGCGCTGAGCCGCCGGGGAGACCGGCGAGTCGTGGGCGGACCCGCGCCCACGTCCCGCCGGAGGTCTCAGCCCCAGACGGTGCGGCGGACACCGCCGTGCGTGCCGCACGCGCGCGGGCTCCCGCCGGCCAGGCTGACCTTGCCGTCCTCGCACTGCACCAGGTAACCCCGACCGTTCCAGAACCCGGGTACGCAGTCGAAGTGCTCGCACACGTCACGGGCCGGCTCACGGATCCGCTCGCCGCCGCAGAAGTCGTACCCCATCGGGTTGACCGGGGCGCCGCACCGCCGCTCCGGTGTCGGCGCGTCCCGCCGCGGCGCGGACGAGCCGCTGGCGCCGGTCGCCGTGGACGTGCCGGTGGCGGCGACCGGCGCCGGGGTGGCCGCGACCGCCGTGTCCGTGCCGGCCGGGTCCGCGCCGGAGTTCGCCAGCGCCACCGGCACCATCACGGCCAGCGCGGCGGCGACCACGGCGGTCCGCCGACCACCGGGGATCAGCGCCGACAACCGGGCCTGACCGGGGGTGGCGATGCCCGGCCGGGACGGACGCAGCCGGGCGTGCTCGGCGATCAGCTCGTCGAGCTGCGCGATCACCGTGGCACGCTGCTCGATCGCGTCGGCGAACGCCAGCGTGAGCACGAACCGGAAATCGGGTGCCGCGTCGGGAGGCAGCAGCACGCCGGAGCCGCGTCGGCGGTCCAGCACCTGGATCAGCGTGACCGGCGCGTGCGGGTCGTGGGCGAGCCCGGTCATCCGCGCGTACGCCCAGTCGCGGCGGCCCCGCCCGCCGAGCAGCACCAGTCGACGGCTGGTGATCACCGCCATTCCGGCGTCGGTGGCCCGTACCCCTTCGGGGAGGCGCGGGCGCAGCCGGCCGATCGGCGGGGCCACGGTCAGGTCCGGAGCGGGCAGGACGGCGTTGTGCCGCACCTCCACCAGTTGGGCGGCGGGCACCACCCGCAGCACCACCTCGTCGGCGTGCAGTTCGAGCGGGAGGCCGCCCCCCGCCGTGGCGGACCCCTGGCACTGCTCCGCGAGCGTCCGCAGGCGACGCAGGTCGTCGTCGCGTCGTCGCCAGTCCCCCTCGGCGCTGCGGAACGTCCGCAGCCGGCGCTCGTTCTGCCGGCGCGCCCACCGGTACCGCCATGTCGAACCCGTCGAATCAGTCCTTGCCACGCCGACTCCTTCGCCGCGCAGGCCACCAACCGCAGGCCACCTAAGTGGGGTGTCACAGTGTTAACGACCTCGGGAACCGCCATGGACACGGCCAAGAGTGGGTCAAATACCCGATCGGTGGACTAATAAGGACAAGATGGTGGTTTCGCTGCGTGGCCGGACGGCGACGTGCGGATGACTGTGACGCCACCGGCGACGGTGACGCCAATCAATCGAGCGGGTGTGCCGGACGCCCGCCCGCGACCGATGCGGCGACGCCGAGATCCGGCACTACGCCAGGGACCGCGAGATGAGCCACGCACCACCGCGCCGCCGGGACCGACACCTCGTCGACCGGCTACTCGACGGCGACCCGGTCGCCCTGCGCCGGGCCGGCCGGATCGCCGCGCCCCTGCGCGCGGCCCGCGCCCCCGCCCGGCGCGACGAACTGGCGGGAGAGCAGGCGGCGGTGGCGGCCTTCCGTGCCGCCGCCCGCCGCCCGCCCACCACCACGCTCAGGGCGACTCGACGGAGTTGATACGGAACTTGTGCACCTCGGCACCGACGATGGCGACCTGCTGCTCCGGCTCCGGACCGGCACCACGGAAGTCCAGCAACTGCTCGTCGGACTCCCACCGCTCGTAGACGTTGATCCGCCCCGGCTCGACCACGTCCGGGCTGATCGAGAAGTCGACGCAGCCGGGCGCCGAGCGGGCCGCCCGCACGATCTCCGCGCAGGTGGCAAGGTAGTCGTCCCGCTCGGCCGGATCGACGTAGAGCGTGCCGGCGACGATCAGCAAAGGGACCTCCGGAAGATCGTGGAGTCGACGATGTCAGTCATACTCCCCCGGTCCGACGGTTCCCGCCCGCCGATCGCCACCCCGGGTCAGGCCCGGTTGATCGCGTTCGCGTGGATGGCCTCGGCCAGGTACGCGGTCAGCCCCGGCGCGATCGCCTCGTAGTGAGCGGTGAACCGCTCGTCGGCCAGATACATGTCGGCCAAGCAGGTGTGCATCTCGTACGAGCACTCGTAGAACGACTGGCTGATCTGCCGGCGGTGCTCCTCGGCCAACTCGCGCGCGTCCGGTCCGTCCGCCGGTGCACCGGACTCCATCAGCGCGACGGTCCGCCGCCCCCAGTCCTCGCTCTCGGCCTTGATCCGCGCCCAGTCCTCCTTCGTGTAGCGCGACACGCGCCGGTTCGACTCCCGGTACGCCTCAGTGCCACCCCAGCGCTGCTCCGCCTCCTCGGCGTGCGCCTCCGGATCGAAGTCCCCGAACACCTCGAACCGTTCCTGCGGGGTCAATCGGATGTCCAACTTACTCGCCTCCATCGCGAACTCGATCGCCGCGACCATCTCCTGCAGGCGCTTGATCCGTACGGTCAGCAGCTCGTGCTGACGCCGCAGGTGTGCCTCCGGGTCGCTCGCCGGGTCGTCGAGGATCGCGGCGATCTCTTCCAACGGGAACCCCAGCTCGCGGTAGTAGCGGATCACCTGCAACCGCTCCAGATCGGCATCGGAGTAGCTCCGGTAGCCCGCGCCGCTGCGCCCGCTGGGCGACAACAGCCCGATCTCGTCGTAGTGGTGCAACGTCCGGACCGTCACCCCGGCCAGCCGGGCCACCTCGCCCACGCGGTACGCCATGGTTCCCTCCCTTCCTGGGAACCACGCTCCCGCCTGCCGCTACGTGAGGGTCAAGTCCGATTCTGCGACATCGCTCAGACGGGGCGGACCGGACCGGCCAGGACGGTCCGCAACTCGGCCAGCGCCGCCGGGCGCCCGTAGCGGTAACCCTGCCCCTGGACACAACCGATGGCGGCCACCGCGTCGTGCTGCCGCTCGGTCTCCACCCCCTCGGCCACCACGCTGAGGTCGAAGGCGTGGGCCAGCCGGGTGACCATCTCCACGGTCGCGTACGCCCGCGCGTCGTCGGAGATCCGGGACACGAACGAGCGGTCGATCTTCAACTCGGTGGCCGGGATGCGGTGCAGGTAGCTCAGCGAGGAGTACCCGGTGCCGAAGTCGTCGATGGCGATCCGGATGCCGAGTTCGCGCAGTTGCCCCAGCCGGTCGAGCACCGCGTCGCTGCCCTCGATCAGCGCCGACTCGGTCAGCTCCAGGGTCAGCGCCCGGGGCGCCAGACCCGCCCCGGCGGTGGCCTCGGTGACCGTGGCGATCAGATCCGGGCGGCGCAGGTGCGCGGCGGCGATGTTCACCGCCACCGTCGCGCTGGGCACCCGCCCCTGCCAGGTGGCCGCCGCCCGGCACGCCTCCTTGATGACCCACCTGTCGATCGGCAGGATCAGCCCGGTCTCCTCGGCCAACGGCAGGAACCGGGCCGGACTGAGCATGCCCAGTCTCGGGTGCCGCCAACGCACCAGTGCCTCGGCGCTGCGGACCGCCCCGGTGGCCAGGTCGACGATCGGCTGGAACTCCAGGTGCAGTTGCTCCTCGTCGACGGCCCGCCGCAGGTCGGCGATCAGTTCGGCCCGGCTCACCGCCGACTCCCGCAACGCCGGAGTGCTCCGCCGGTACGCCGACTTGCCCGCCGCCTTGGCCGCGTACATCGCGATGTCGGCGTCGCGCAGCAGATCGGTGTAGGAGATGTGCTGCGGCCCGTACTCGGCGATGCCGATGCTGGCCGACGGGTGCACCCCGACCAGCTCCTCGCCGGGCGAGGGCTGCAGCGCGGCCAGCAGCCGTTCCGCCAGGCGTTCCGGCTCGGCGGGCGGACTGCCGGTGACCAGTACGGCGAACTCGTCGCCGCCGATCCGGGCGATCATCCCGTCGTCGCCGACCGCGCGCCGCATCCGCCGGGACAGCCCGGTCAGCAGCGTGTCGCCGGTGGTGTGCCCGAACCTGTCGTTGACCTGCTTGAACCCGTCCAGGTCCAACAAGAGCACGGCGACCCGGTTCGTGCCGAGCAGCGCCGCACGCAGCCGGCGGGTGAACGCCAACCGGTTGGGCAGCCCGGTGAGCTGGTCCATGTAGGCGAGCTGCCGCAGCCGGCCGACCAGTCGCAGGTTCTCGTTGGCGGCCAGTCCCTGCCGCAGTGCGAGCGTCGCCAGCAGTGCCAGCAGCGCGATGAAGATCGGTTGCGGGATGTAGCCGTCGGGCTGGCTGGCCCACACCACCGCCACGATCGCCCCACCCACCGGCAGGTACGGCAGCGCCACCCGCCACCAGGGCGGCAACGGCGACTCGGCCGCCTCGTCGGGATCGGCCCGGTAGCGGGGTGGCCCGAGCCGGGTGGCCGCCGCGATCAACAGGTAGCTCAGCGGCCAGAGCACGTCGACCAGTCGACCCGGCTGATAGGTGCCGGCGGCCACCAGCGACACGTACGCGGCGTCGCCCACCCCGCGGACGGTGAGGCTCGCGCCGAGCACCGTCAGCACCGGCCAGACCGGTCGGCTCGGACCGATCACCGCGACCAGGATGGTCAACTGCATCAGGTCGAACATGGGATAGAGCAGACCGGCGGTGCGCAGCGGCTCGTCGAGATCCGCCATCGCGACGTTGCGGAAGATCAGCATCCAGCCGACCGGGATCAGCGCCAGCCCGACGATCACCCCGTCGAGCAGCGTGCGTACCCGGCCCACGGTGGTCCGCGGGGCGGTCACCGAGGACAGCAGGGCCGTGGTGCCGGTGACCAGACCGGCCACGAACAGCAGCCCGACCGGCAGCGTGTGCGGCAGGTCCTCGCCGACCAGCCGCAGCACCGTCCAGAGTGCTCGGCCGGCCATCGCCAGAGCCATGGTCGCCGCCAGCAGCAGCCAGAACCGCCGCACCGGCGGTTGCCTGCGGGCGGCACCCACGCAGGCCGCCCCGGCCAGACCCGCGACGACGAGCGCGCCGAGGTCGCTGACCAGCGCACCGGCGGGCAGTTTCAGCAGCAGCCAGATCGCCTCGACGACCACCACCAGACCGGCGGCGGACAGCCCCGCCCAGCCGACCCGGTCCCGCCCGGGCCACCGCGCGGCAGCCCGCCCGACGTCCTCTCGCGACACAGCGCTCGCTCCGGCCCTCTCTCGTACGTGCACGTGCACCCTCGACGGCGAGGACCGGTCCCGGCAAACCCCGAAAGCCTAGCCACGCGAGCGAGGGCCCCGCCAGAGCCGCCCGGACGCCAGTCGGCAACCCGACGGCCCATCCGTCCATCCACAAACATCTTCACGTACACCGGGGGCGGCATGTAAGGAAGGGACCCTTTCTAACGCCTGGTGTATAGGAAGGGTCCCTTCCTTACATCTCGGCGGGTGGGTCGGACGTGGGCGGACCGCCGTGGGTCCACGGGGTCTCCGCCACGGTCGGGAACGTCCCGCTGGGCACGAACGCCTCGCTGAGCGTGGTGTAGCAGAGCCGCTGCCCCACCTCGGGCACGCTGCCGGGGCTCGCGGTCAGCCCGCGCCCCATCCCGCCGGAGAGCTCCAGCACCACCTCGGTCTTGCCGTCGGCGGTCGGGGTCACGAAGACCACCCGGGCCTTCTGCGCCGGTCGGGCCGGGTTGAACAAGCTCGCGCCGACCGGCACCAGCACCGGTTCGGTGGTCACCAGTTGGATGCGCGGACGCAGCACCGGTCGGCGTCCGGTGTCGTCCACCCGTGCCGGGTCGGCCAGCACCACCTCACCGACGAACGCCTCACCGGTCAGCCGGTACTCCGCCATCACCAGCGGGTCGTCGTAGGCGCGCTGCACGGCGTAGCTCGCGGCGGCCCGCTCCAGACGGTGCAGCCGGGTGGCGGCCGCCACCGCGCCGTCGCGGCTGGGCTGCGGCACGCCGCCCTCGTCGACGTGCGTGGCGTGCGCGGTGAAGGCGTCCCGGTCGCCGGTCCACCGGCCCGCCACCCGGGCGCCGGGCGGCAGCGCGCGCAGCAACCCCAGGCCGCGCCACATCAGGTCCCAGGTGGGCGTGAGCTGGTCACGCAGCAGCCTCTCCAGCTCCGCGTACGCCTCGGCGCGAGCCGCCTCGTCCGCGTCGGCCCCGGCGTACGCCTCGATCGCCGGGGCGAGCTGCCGGTTGTCGAAGTCGGGATCGGTGGCCGGTCCGGCGGGCGGGCACACGGTCGGGTCCTCGGCCCGCGCCGCCGCCTCGGCACCGGTCAGCCCGGACGGCGGGGCGATCCAGCCGAGCAGCGCCGGCAGGTGCAGGTCCTCCACCGCGCTCTGCCCGGTCGCCCAGTGCATGCTCAGGGCCTGGGTCAATGCCAGCAGCGTCGACGAGCCCGGATGTTCCGCGCGTTCGGCCAGGAAGGTCAGCCAGCGGCCGAGCAGCGGCACCGACGGGGGCACCGGGTAGTCGCCGTCGATGCGACGGAACCGGGTGGCACGGCCCAGCAGCCGCAGGAACGTGACGCCCGCCGGGTTCGGCACCACCAGTTGCGGGGCGTCGAGGTACCGCTGCCGGACGTCCTTGCCCCGGTCGACCGCGACCGTCTCGGAGCCGAGCCGATGCGTGTCGATGTAGGGCAGCAGGATGTCGGCGAGCGCGGCGGCGAACCCGAACCGCTGGTCCCGGTTACGCGGCTGCGGCACGACGAGCAGGTGGCCCCGGCCCGGCGCGGTGCCGACCATCGCCGCCAGCGGGGCGTTCGACTCACCCGCCATGGCCAGCGGCACCAGCACCAACGGCCGGGCCGACAGGTGCACGTGCCGGACGGTCGCCACCGGCTGGGCTATCCCGGCGGCCACCGCCTGCGCCGCCGCGAGCGCGCGCAGCGTACTCATGCCGGTGCTCTGCCGGGCGTGGTCGGGCCGCCCGCCGGACGCCTCACGCCGACCCGGCCAGGGCGTCGGCGCGCAGGCGGGCGGCGGTCCGCAGCAGCGCGGCGGCCTGCTCCTGCTCCGGATCGGCGGCGGGTTCACCACCGGCGAGCGCCAGCACCCGGTCGACGTCCTCGATGCCGCCGAGCGCCTCCCGCACCGGGCGGCCCAGCGCACCGGTGTTCCCGCCCGCCTCGTGCCGGCAGAAGTACGCCAGCTCGCAGGTCGCCAGGCAGTCGGGGGCGTAGCGGGCCGGCACCGTGCCCAGCGAGGCGAGCAGCGCCGACGGGTCGGCACCCGGGTCGGCGGTGAAGTCGACCGGCACGTCGTCGAGCAGCGTGTCCAGCCGGTCCATCCGGCCCAGTTGCCGGCGTACCACCAGCAGTTGTTTGCGCACGTCGAGCAGGTGCGCCACCGGCTGGTTGGTGAAGTCGCGCGGACAGACCAGCACCACCTCGTGCGACACCGACTCCGGCGGTCGGCCGGCGGCGACGAGCAGGTCCCGCAGGGCCAACACGTACACCGCCGACTGGATCGCGGCGGCGGCCAGCTTTGTCGGGTCGGCCTGACCGTCGATCACCGGGAAGGACTTGACCTCGACCACGTGGAACCGGCCGCCGAGCCGGGCGGCCACCAGGTCCGGCTCCAGGTGCACCCGCTGCCCGGCGACGTCCAGGGCGAGCATCGGGTGGTCGAACAACGCGGCCGAGTCGTCGGGGCCGTCCGGCGCGGTGGTCAGGAGCGCGGCCGAGCGGCGCTGGCGGGCCGCCATGTCGTCGCCGACGCCGAGCGCCGTCCACCGCGCCGAGGCCGGCACCGGTACGCCCAGCCGCTCGGCGACCAGCCGCAGCAACTCGGCACCGTCGTCGGCCTTCACCTGCGCCTCGAACGCGTTGCCCCGGGTGATGGCGAACCGGGACTGCCCGAACCGGGCGGGAAAACCGATCCGCTCGGCCAGCAGTGGCTTGTCCACCCCGGCACCGTCCAGCACCGCCCGGCGGGTGCAGCCCGGGTTGCCGGTCAGCGCGGCGATCGTCCGGGCGTTGTGCCGACGCGGGGGGATTCCGCCCCGGATCGCGGCCAGTCGCTGCTCGCTGCTCGTCACGACAGGCCACGATAGCCGCGCGGACCCACCGACCCGGCCGACCCGCCACGACCACACGGGACCATCGCGCTACGTGGTGTTTGCGACACTGTGTGCGGCATCGAGGTGTCACGATCCGAGGAGCCCCACGTCGTGTTCTCCGATCTGTACGCAACTTCCGCGCAGGTACTTCCGGTATTGATGCTCGCCTTGCTCTGGGAGTCCCGATTCCTGGAGCGAATTCAGACGCAACCGCGACGGCCACGGAGTGAGGACCCGGTGCACGGCGTACGGTTCTGGACCAGACGCCGAGTCGGTCTCTACGCCGGTTTCGTGGCGACCACGAGTGTGCTCGGCACCGCCCTCGCAGTCCTGGTGCTGGCCGGCGCACTGCCGGACGTCCCGGCGCTGCGGATGCTCGTCTGCGGGTGCATCCTGTTGGCACTGGCCACCTTACTGACCCGTACGCTGATCGACATCGCGCAGGCCACCGCCCCGACGGCGCATCCGTCGGCGGCCGTCCCGGAACCCCGTCCAGCGCGCGATGTCGGAAAGGAGACAGCCGAGCAGTCGCGGGGATAAGGTCCACTTCGGACATCGGTGATCTATCGCCTGCATTATCGGCTCCACGCCGAAAACAAAGGACAACTCGGCCCTTGCCTCGGCCGGTAACCTGGCCTTTACAGAACCGTCGGAAACGTTCGACAGACCGGATGGTCCATGACCCATCTTCCACTGCCGGGCGATAATCAGCGCCGCCGCATCGAGAGGGAGCTGGTCGACATGCTCGCCGCGATGCCGCTGATGGGGCATGCGGACAGTCGCCGGCAAATGGTGCAGCGTCTGCGCCGGGAACTGCACCACGGCGACCGGCTCGACGACGTGGCCAATCCTCGGGGCCAGAGCCTGGAGATCGCGAACGCCTGCCTCGGCGAGCCGCCCGAGGTGGACACGCTGGTCGAGCTGGTGCGGTTGTTCGATCCCGCCGCCGACGAGCTGCCCGACCTGGAACGGCTGCGCTACGAGGCGGACGCGATCGGCGTCCTTGCCGACAGCGACTGGGCCGAGCTGCGGACCGCTCTGCTGGCCGTCCGGCTGGCTCCGCTGACGCGGCTGTTGCAGCGCGCCAGCGAACACAAGCTCGCCAGCCTGCCCCCGTGGTGCGCCAACGCGTGGGACGTCTTCGTCTATCTCACCGGGCAGAACGCCCCGCCGCGCGGACTGCCGCCGGGCATGCTGTTCCTCGCCCTGCTCGAGAACGAGGTGGACTCCGGGACCGCGACGCTGATCCGTCGGCGCAACCGGCAGGAGGCCACCTCACTCGGCCTCACCGAGGAGCTGGACCGACGCCGGGTCCTGGTCAACGCCGGGGGCGAGGCGACGACGCGGTACGCGTACCTGGTCATCCAGATCGAGAACGACCTGGAGCCGGGCAGCGAGCGGTACACGGTGTCGCACTACCGGCAGTGGCACGGCGGCGGCGAGTGGAACTCGAAGCTGCGCGGACGCATCCCCGAGGTCGGCTACGACGACCTGGAGTCCACCGTGGAGCAGATCGTCCACCAGATGGAGGTCGAGTGGGCGGACCGCCCGGCCGAGGTGGCGGTGGAGCTGGTGCTCCCCATCGAGCTGCTCAACGAGGACGTGCCCTGGTGGCGCAAGGAGCGCGCCAGTCAGTACCTCGACCAGAAGGTGCTGGCGATGGACTACCCGGTCGTGGTGCGCAGCCTGGACCGGTTGCGCACCACCTCCTGGCGTCGGGCGTGGCTGCTGCGCTGGGACCGGCTCCAGGCCGAGCCGTGGAACAGCGGGCTCTATCGCAGCGCGCCGGACGGCCCCGGCTACCTGACCCGGATGGAGGCGGACCTGAACTCCGACCAGAGCCTGGCCACGGTGGTGCTCAGCGCACCGCCCACGACCGATGCCGAGGCGACCGTCAAGGAGATCATGACCGCGCTCCGGGCCGGCCTGCCGGTGGTCGTCTGGCACCGCACCGCGCCCACCGACACGGACTTCTGGGACGAGATCCGGTCGATGACCGCCCGCGCCGGTGTGGTGCGCCTGCCGGAGCTGGCCAAACGGTCCCGCCTGTCGGCGTTACAGGCCCCGCCGCCCGAGCAGGAGCGGCACCACGGCCGGCACCTCGTCGTCCTCTGGGACGACCCGTACCGCACACCGGAACTGGACACGCACCACGGCACCCCGGAGGTGACCGGATGACGGACCCGACCAGGGCGCCGATCGGCTGGCGCATCTACACCGGCCTCGGACACGCCGTCGACGCCGCCGAACGCGACCGACGGTGGCCGGCACCGCCGCGCTGGCGGGCCTTCGACGGCGGTCCGGACGAGCCACCACCGCCCCAGGAGGACCCGGAGCTGGGCCGCCGGCTGGGCGAGCCGATCGTCTCGCACCCGGCAGACGAGTACGAGGTCGACGTCGTCAACGCCGCGCTGCACCTGCGGCGGCCCCTGCTGGTGACCGGGCGCCCGGGGACCGGTCGGTCCAGCCTGGCCTATCGGATCGCCCGGGAGCTGCGGCTCGGCCGGGTGCTGCGCTGGCCGGTGACCACCCAGGTGAGCCTGCGCCACGGGTTGTACGACTACGACGCCGTCGGGTTGGTCCAGGCCACCGGCCGGGCGGCGGCACAGGGCCCGGACGCTCCGCCGCCCCAGGTCGGCGACTACGTCCGCCTCGGACCGCTCGGGACCGCGCTGCTGCCGTACGGGCTGCCCCGGGTGTTGCTCATCGACGAGCTGGACCAGAGTGACATCGACCTGCCGCAGCAGTTGCGCAGTGTCTTCGAGGACGGTGGGTTCGAGATCCCGGAGCTGGTCCGGGTCGCCGGTCGCACGCCGGAGGCGACGGTGCACACCGCCGACCCGGGGCGGACCGCCACCGTACGCGGCGGACGGGTGGCCTGCCACGAGTTCCCGCTGGTGGTGATGACGTGCAGCGAGGACCGCGACTTCCCGGCGGCGTTCCTGCGGCACTGCCTGCGACTGCGCCTGCCCGAGGCAGGCGAGGCGGGGCTCGCCTCGATGGTCGCCGCGCACTTCCCGGACGGCGCGGAGGGATCCACCGAACTCATCCAGGAGTACCTCTCCCGGCGTGGCGAGTGGGATCCCCCGGCGGTGGACCAACTGCTCGACGCCGTCCACCTGCGCACCTCCGGCGCCTTCACCCCACAGGACCGGGGTGAGTGGCGGCGGCTGATCGAGGCACTGTGGCGTCGGCTGCCGCCGGACGGCACCGAGTGACCGGTTCCGGCGGTGGGCTCACCCGCGCCGAACTGGCCGACTCGATCTGGCTGGCCGCCCGCCTCGGGCCCGGCGCCGGGCTCGCCGGACCACCCGGCACCGCGCTCACCGCCGACCCGTCCCGCCCGGACGGCGGCCCGCCGCTGTCGGAGGTCCTGCACCCGTTCCGGCAGTTGGTGCCCGGTCGCGAACGCTACGAGTTCGACGAGGACGCCACCGCCGAACACCTCGCGGCGGGAGTGGCCTGGCCGGTCCTGCGGCGCACGCCCCGCGCCGGCTGGGACGCCGTGGTGGTCGTCGACGACCACCTGTCGATGGCCGTCTGGTCCGGCCGGATCCGCAGCTTCGTCAAACTGCTGCGCCGGCACGTCGCCTTCCACGACGTACGCGTCTGCCGGCTGGTCACCGACACCACGGACCCGGCCGGGGTGGTGCTGCGCGGCCGACGCGGCGGCCCGGTCGCCGGTCCGTCGACGGCGTTGCCGCCGGTCGGCCGCCGCCGCCTGGTGCTGGTGCTCAGCGACGGGGCCGGACCGGCCTGGCACTCCGGTGCGGTCCTTCCGCACCTGCACGAGTGGGCGAGCCGGCAACCCGTGGCGATGGTGCACCTGCTGCCCCAACAGATGTGGCACCGCACCGGCGTGCAGCCGCTGCGGCTGCGCCTGCGGGCCGCCGCACCGGCGACGGCCAACTCGCGGTGGGAGTGGCGTCACCACAACACGCTCCAGGCGCTGCTCGCCGAGGAGCCCCGACCTGCCGGCGGGCCGGTGCCGGTGCCGGTGGTGGAGCTGCGCCCGCGCTGGCTGGCGGCCTGGGTGGAGCTGCTCGCCTGCCGGGCACCACGCTGGATCGACATGCCCGCCCTGCTCACCACCGACCGACCGGCCCCGGACCGGACGCCCCGGCCCACCGCCGGGCCCGACGCCGCCCGACGGGTGCGCGAGTTCATCTCGTGGGCCTCGCCGGAGGCGCTGCGCCTGGCCACCCACCTGGCCGCCGCGCCACTGGACCGGTCGGCCGTCCGGGTGGTGCAGCGGACGCTGCTGCCCCGGTCCACCACCCTGCACCTGGCCGAGGTGCTGACCAGCCCGCTGGTGCGGACCGTCGGCACCGGTGACGACCGCACCTTCGAGTTCCTCCCCGGCGTACGGGCCGAGTTGCTGGCGGCCGGTCGCCGCGCCGACACCGTGCGGGTCTGGCAGCTCCTGTCGGCGCGGCTCGGACGGGTCCGTCCCGCGATCGCGCACTGGGGACGGGTGCTCGACGACCCGGCGGGTGTCGAGATTCCGACGGTGGCCCCGGCCGACGTCGCGCTGGTCCGGATCGAGCAGGACGTGATGCGGGCGCTCTCCGGGCGGTACCTCCCCCGGGCGCGGCTGCTCGGCGAGGCGCTGGCAGCGGTCGACCAGGAGGGCGGCACCGACCCGGTCGTCAGGACTCCCGCACCTGCCGGTCGGGATGCGATGATAGCTGTCGGCGCTGATGCCGACGCAGACCGTAGCGTAGGTACCGAAGGAGCCGGCTTGTCGTCCAGCACTCCCGCAGACGCCACCGCCCCAGCCCGCACCCCGGCCGTCTGGGGCAACATCCCGCCGCGGAACCCGAACTTCACCGGCCGCAAGGAGCCGCTCGCCCTGCTGCACCGGCAGGTGCGCGGCGGCACCACGGCAGTCCTGCCGCACGCCCTGCACGGGATGGGCGGAGTCGGCAAGTCCCATCTGGCCGTCGAGTACGTCTACCAGCACCAGGGCGAATACGACCTGGTCTGGTGGATCCCGGCCGAGCGGCCCACCCAGATCAACGCCTCCATCGTGGAGCTCGCGGCGCGGATGAATCTCGCCTCCGGGCCGGACATCGGCAGCGCCCGCGTCGCCGTCCAGGAGGCCCTACGGCTCGGTCGGCCGCACCCTCGCTGGCTCCTCGTCTTCGACAACGCCGAGAGCCCCGAGGCGTTGGTGCCGTACCTCCCCACCGGCGGTTCCGGCGACATCATCATCACGTCCCGGAACCCGGGCTGGGCCAACGTCGCCCGCACGTTGGAGGTCGACGTCTTCCCCCGGGAGGAGAGCATCGAGCTGTTGCGCCGCCGGGGTCCGGAGCTGACCATCGAACAGGCGGACCGGCTGGCCGAGGCGCTCGGTGACCTGCCGCTCGCGTTGGAGCAGGCGGCGGCCTGGCGGGCCGAGACCGGCATGCCGGCCGAGGAGTACCTGCGACTGTTCGAGGAGAAGCGCATCGAGCTTCTCGAACAGGCCCCGCCGATGGACTATCAACTGCCCGTAGCCGCCGCGTGGAACGTCTCGCTGGACCGACTCGTCGTCTCCAATCCGGCCGCCTTCCGGCTCCTACAGGTCTGCTCGTTCCTCGCCCCGGAGCCCATCCCGCGCACCCTGTTCAGCGGCGCGCAGAACGACGACATCCACCCGGAACTGAACGCCGCGCTGCGCGACCCGATGCGGCTCAACCGCGCGATCCGCGACATCAACCGGTACGCGCTCGCCCGGGTCATCCACCGGACCAACTCGATCCAGATGCACCGGCTGATCCAGGCCGTCCTCATCGACCGGATGGCCCGGCCGGACCGGGAGACCGTCCGCAACAGCGCGCACCTGCTGCTCGCCTCCGGCGACCGCAACGACCCCGACTCGCCGGCCAACTGGGCCAGTTACGCCGAGCTGTACCCGCACGTGATGGCCTCCGACGCGGTGCACTCCCACCAGCCGTGGGTGCAGCAACTGGTCTTCAACGAGGCGCGGTATCTCTACTGGTGGGGCGACTTCACCGCGTCGCTGGAACTGGCCGAACAGGCGTGGCGGGCCTGGAGCAGCAGCCTGGGCGAGGACGCACCGATGACGCTCACCATCGGCCACTGGCTCGGCTTCATGCTCTATCGCCTGGGCCGGCACCGCGAGGCGGCCCAGCACAACGCCCGCATCCTGGAGCTCTACCAACGCAGCACCGTCGAGGACACCGAGGAGCTGTTGCGGGCCATCGGCCAGGTGGCGGCCGACCTGCGGGCGTCCGGGGACTTCCGTCGCGCCCTGGAGATGGACGAGGACCTCTACCAGCGGCACATCCAGGCGCTCGGCGAGGACGACCCGAACACGCTCAACGCGGCGCACAACCTGGCGGTCAGCCTCCGCCTGACCGGTGACATCCGGCGCGCCTACGAGGTCGACCGGGCGACGTACGACCACCGGGTGCTGCTCTTCGGCGAGGACCACGCGCAGACGCTGGAATCCCACCTCAACCTCATCATCGACCGCCGGGAACTCGGCGAATACCTCCCCGCCCGGGCCGAGATGCAGAACGTCGTGGACCGGCTGCCCCGGGTCTGGGGCTCGGCGCAGACGCAGACGTTGACC
The DNA here is from genome assembly GCF_042874705.1 of Micromonospora sp. NPDC003816. NCBI lineage: Bacteria > Bacillati > Actinomycetota > Actinomycetes > Micromonosporales > Micromonosporaceae > Micromonospora > Micromonospora sp. NPDC003816. The sequence goes on along the minus strand of NZ_JBIANP010000015.1, from coordinate 65,633 downwards.
GCGCGACGGCGACTGGCCTCCGCGATCCGCAAGGCCGGTGACCACCGCGCGGCCCTGGCGCTCTCCCAGGAGGTACGCGACGGCTTCGCGGCCCGCTTCGGCGAGCACCACCCGGACACCCTGCTGGCCGCCTTCGGTCTGGCCGTCGACCTGCGTGCCACGGGTGACCTGGAGGCCGCCGCCACGCTCACCGCCGAACTCGTCGGCTGGTATCGGGAACTCTTCGACTCCGACCATCCCTACACGGTGGCGACTCAGCTCAACGGCGCGATCGTGGACCGGTTGCGCGGCGACGTGGCGCGCGCCCGCAGCACCAACGAGAAGGGGTCGGCGGTGCTGACCCGGCGGCTCGGGCCGGACCATCCGCTGACCCTGGCCGCAATGATCAACCTCGGCAGCGATCTCTACGCGCTCGGGGAGCACGCCGCCGCGTACGACCTCGACCGGCGCACCGCCGACCGCTGCGCCGAGGTCTTCGGGCCGGACCATCCCACCACGCTGATCTGCCTCGGCAATCTCGCTCAGGATCTCGTCTCGCTCGATCGGGAGGAGGAGGCGAACAGCCTGCACGTCGCGATCAGCGAGAAGTTCGCCCGGGTGCTCGGCGAGGAGCACCCGGCCACCGTGGCCGGCACCGACCTGACCATCCGGGGCGACTGCGACCTGGACCCGATGCCGTTGTAGCGACCTCCGGAGAGCCGGGGTGGCGGCCTCCACCCCGGCATCCGGCTCTCAGTGCTTGCCGGCGCCGATCCAGGCGGCCAGTTCCAACGGCTCCGGCACCGGAGTGCCCTGGTCACGCAGCCCGAGGTAGACCGCACGGACCAGTTCCGGCCGGTCGCGAAGCGCGTCGGCGGCCGGTCCCGGGTAGATGTCCCCGGCGGTCTGGCCGAGACCGGCCCAGGCGGCCGGCGAACCCGGTTCGGTCGACAGTGCCCTCAGGTAGCCCGCCTGGGCCTGCGCCACCTCGCCACAGACGTGGGCCAGTTCGGCCGGCCCGGCGCCAGAGACCCGCGCGCCGACCGCCGACGCGTCGGTACGGAGCCGGTCGAAGCCCTCCGGGTCGGTGATCCGCCACAGCTCCAGCACCGCGCGGGTGTCGAGACGGCGGGCGGCGGCGTCCGCCTCGACGGTCGGCGCGACATCTGGCGCGGTGGGCACGGGCTGTCCCGCTATCCACGCCGCGACCACCGCCGACACCACCTCGGGGGCGGGCCTCAGGTGGTGGGTGCGCCACCGCGCCCGGTGGTCGGCCACCGCTGCCCGCGCCGCCGCGAGCGGGTCCGCCGGCACCGGCTCCTCCTGCCACCCCTCGGCGGTGGTGGTCAGTCCCTCGACCAGGTGCCGCCCGACGTCGGTGAGCTGCGGCAGGTCGCGCATCATCCGCAGGGTTGCCCACACCTGCTCCCGCCACCGGGCGAACTCGAAGTGCGCCAGCCCGGCGGCGGTGCCGGTCGCCACCTGCCGGTACGCCCGCCAGAACTCGACGATCCCGACGAAGGCGTACACGCCCTGGATCAGACCGCCGAGCGGGCGGGGATCGTCGCGCCAGGGCGCGTACAGCCGGTGCGGCGGTTCGCCCTCGATCAGTGGGGCCAGGTGCAGCAGTCCGCCGAGCTTGATGTGCTGGAACTCGTGGACCAGCGTGACCGCCAGCTCGGGAGCGTCCTCCGGCTCGGAGACGATCATGCTGCCGAAGGCGTCGCCTGCCGAGGCGCTCATGGTCCGGAACCGTTCGGCGGCCGGTTGGGGCACCACCGAGGTCAGGCCCCGGGCGATCGGCACCGCCAGGTCGGGGCAGGCCCGCACCAGCAGTGCCCACGCCTGGTCGAGCAGTTCCCGCCACCGCCGCACGTCGGCGGCGATGTCCAGGTGCGGCGCGGTGGGCGTACGCAGGTTGCGGTAGGGGTCGATGAAGTCGAGCGTGACCTCCAGGGTGTGCCCGCCGGCCGTGGAGCGTACGGTCGGCAACGGCACCCAGCCGTCGGTGCCACCGCCGGTGGCGTCGAACTCGACGACCGTGCCGGCCACGGTCACCGTGGCCCGCCCGTCCCCGCCGACGATCTCCGCCTCGTCCCACTCGTGGGCCTTGGGGACCCGGGCACCGCCGAGCGTCGGCAGGACGACGAAGCCGTCCCGCACCGGCACCCGCATGGTGAAGTCGCATCCGGTGCGGACGGCCGCGGCCACCGCCAGTGCGTGCAGGTACCCGAGGTCCACCCAGAGCGGGCCGGTGGCGGTGACCGTGGTGCCCCGCATCCGGCGCAGCGCGTACCCGGCCCAGGTGCCGACCTGCGGATGCAGGATCAGCTTCTCCACGACCTCGCGGTCGCGTCGCTGCGCGGCGACGAGCAGCCGCCATGCCTCGGCGACCGGCGGCAGCGGGCCGGTGGCGTCGGGTACGCCGGCGGCGGCGTCCAGGACCGCCCGCAGTTGGATCTTGCGCCAGCTACTTTCGGCAGCCAGCAGTTCGGCGATGGTGTCGGCGTCAGCGGACCCGGTGGCCAGGGCCCCGAAGTGGCGTGGGTCCAGGCGATGGCGCGCGGGTCGACCGACCTGCTCCGCCGCCAGATGGTGAGCGGTCACAACTTCTCCAAGGAAGGCCGGCCCCGTCAGTCGAGACGCTGGGGATTGTAGCCACTGGTGATACTTTCGGGATCGTCGACACGACGGAGGAGTCGCCGCATGATCGGGCCGAGAATCTCCTGGTCATAGTCGACCAGGAGATCAAGAGACACATCCGCGAGATCGACGAGTTCCGAGTCGACCTCGACAGCGAACGGTTGATTCACCGGCATACCATTACCACACTCCGCGCCCGATGACGGCAATGGACGCGGCAGAACGCGCATTCGTCGGTGAATGGACCGATAGCACCCGGGATGTCACCGCCAACCGATCCCCCAACACCCCCGCGCTGTGATCGTCGCCGCAGGTCAGAGCGGTTCTTGACGGTCCAGTCGGGTCGCCTGCGCGCGCCACGGGTTGAGGGACGACCGCAGCCGGTCCACGGCGCGCTCACCGGTCGTGGCGATTTCGGCAGCGGAGCGCGAAATGCGCTGCTCACCACAATGGACCGTGGTCCCCAACCGGTGGCGCGGTGGTGTTAGCGTGATCTCGTGTCCGGAACAGCCGTCGTGTTCGTACACGGATTCTTGTCCTCGGCCGACACCTGGGGAGAATTCGTCCGACTCGTTGCCCAGGACGACGCCCTGACCGGCCTTCACGTGCACACCTTCGGGTACGAATCGCCGTTGGTCTCGCTCAATCCGCTACGCCGGATACCGCACATCGACGACATCGCCGACGACCTGCGCACCTACCTGTCCCAGGACCTGGCCGACCACTCCCGGCTCGCGCTCGTCTCGCACAGCCAGGGCGGTCTGGTGGTCCAACGGGCCCTGGCCCGGATGCTCGCCGACAACCCCGGCGAACTCGACCGCCTCCGCCTGGTGCTCATGTACGCCTGCCCGAACGCCGGGTCGGACCTGGCCCTGCCGCTGCGCCGGAGCTTGCTGCGCTGGCACCCACAGGAGGCGGACCTGCGCCCGTTGCGCGCCGCCGTGCTGGACGCCCAACGGGTGGTGCTCCGCCAGATCGTCCACGCGCCGCAGCCGACCGTCCGGGTCAAGGTCTACGCCGGTGCCAGCGACGGCGTGGTCCCGCCCGCCTCGGCTCGCAGCGTCTTCCCGGACGCGGGCGTACTGCCCGGCGACCACTTCTCCATCATCCAGCCGGATTCCCACGAACACCGCTCCTATGTGGTGCTGCGGCGGGCCCTGCTCGCCCTCGACGATCCCGCACCCTCCCCCGAGGCACTCCCGGACGTCCGCGACCCGGACACGGGAACGCCGCAGGCCGCCGGGCCGGCGGTGGAGCCGACCGGTGACGAGTACGCCGAACTGGTCCGACTCCTGCTCGACCTGCCCAACATCCACGATCCGTCGTTCCGGCAGCAGCTCTACTCGCTTCTGCCCCGGCCGGTGCAGGAGCAGTTGCCGCGCAGCCCGGTGGCCCGGTTGGAGCTGATCGGGCTGCTGAGCACACTGTGGCGCTACCGCCACCTGGACGGCTGGCAGGCCCTCGGCGCAGGTCTCACCGCGCTCGTCCCCGACCACCCGGCCACCGTCGCCCTGCTCGCCCGGCTCGACACCCTCGCCCGGTCGGTGTAAGGAAGGGCACCCTGCTAACGCCTCGGGTAGAGCAGGGGTCCCCTCCTCACAGCCGGACGACCGGGTAGCCGGCCACGGCGATCTCGGAGGCGTCCCCATCGACGCGCCGCGCCGATGGATTCGGCGCGGCTTCGTACCGACGAGGTCAGCGGGTCAGGGCAGCCAGTCCGGCCGCAGCGGGTAGCCGTTGACCGCGTCCGGGCCGTTGCGCGTGGCCAGCACCTGGTGCAACTGGATGCCGTTGCGCTCGAACGCCAGCCGCGAACCGGCCATGTAGAGCCCCCACACCCGGGCCGTGCCGCTGCCCACCTCGGCGACGCAGAAGTCCCAGTGCTCCACCAGGTTGCGGCACCACGCCGCCAGGGTCAGCGCGTAGTGCTGGCGCAGGTTCTCCTCGTGGTGCACCTCCAGCCCCACGTCGTGCAGTCCACTGATCACCCGCCCGGGACCGGCCAGCTCGCCGTCGGGGAAGACGTACCGGTCGATGAAGGCGCCCGACCGGTGCGGCGCCCGGTTGTCGGCCCGGGTGATGCAGTGGTTGAGCAGCCGCCCCTGCGGACGCAGCCGGTCCCGCAGGAAACCGAAGTACGCCGGGTAGTTGCGCACCCCGATGTGCTCGGTCAGCCCGATCGAGGAGACCGCGTCGAACTCCCGCCGGGGCGCGTCGCGGTAGTCCATGTGCCGCACCTCGGCCAGCCCGGTCAACCCCTCACGCGCGATCGCCGCCTGCGCCCACTGCGCCTGGGCACGCGACAGGGTCACCCCGAGGGCCTTGACGCCGTACTCGCGGGCCGCGTGCCGGACCATGCCGCCCCAGCCGCAGCCCACGTCGAGCAGGCGCATCCCCGGACGCAGCGCGAGCTTGCCCGCGACCAGGTCGTACTTGCTCGCCTGGGCCTCCTCCAGCGTGTCCTCGGGGCCGCGGAAAACCGCGCAGGTGTACGTCATCGACGGCCCGAGCACCTTCTCGTAGAAGGCGTTGGAGACGTCGTAGTGGTGGCTGATCGCGCTGCTGTCCCGGAACCGGGAGTGCCGTAGGCCGCTCACGATCCGCCTCCAGCGGGGCAGCGCCTCCTGCGGCGGTGCCGGTGGCGGCAACAACCGTTCCCAGCCCAGCCTGCGTACCAGCGCCAACCCCTCGGCCACCGTCGGTGTGCGTACCCGCAACTCGTCCTTGAGCACCCGCAACGCCTCGTACGGGTCGCCCGGGTGCACCCCCTCCAGCGCCAGGTCACCGCTCACGTACGCCCGCGCCATACCCAGGTCGCCCGGCGCCGTGAGCAGATACGACAGTCCCCGCTCGGAGCGGATCGACAGGGTGATCCCGGCGTCTGCCGGGCCGAGGCGACTGCCGTCGTACCCGGTGACCCGGACCGGCAGCGGGCCGGCGGTGAGTGCCCGGACCACGTCCGCGACACGCGGACCACGTCGGCCGCTCCCGTCCGGCGGTGTGGCGGGAGCACCACCCGCCCCCTGCTCTCGATCAACAAGGCTCATGCCGGCACTCCGCTTCGCTCCGTGCCACCATGAGGCTCGATCGCACTGAACCTGATGATTCGCTCGCTACGCTCGCTCATGCGCGCGTTACCGCCTTTTCGTACAGTCCGGTGAGCCGATGTTCCGGGTCGTACCGGTCCCGCACGGCGCGCCATATGTCACCGCCGTAGAGCCGGTCGAACGCATCCCGGTCGTAGTACGCGTCGGAGTAGAGCGACTTGTGTCCGCCCGCCTCCGACACCGCGCGCTCGATCTCCCGGTTCACGGCACCGTCGACGGCACCCTCGGTGATCGGCACGCTCCCCCAGAACCCGATGTTGACGTAGTCCTGCCCCGGCCGGAGCGGATACAACGGCCAGGACCGGGCGCTTCCACCGCCCGCCGGCTCCCGCAGCCGCAGCGGGCACAGCCACACCGGGGTCATCCCCACCCGGCGGGCGAACCAGTGCAGGAAGTCGGCGGTGCGGTCCAGCGGGACCTCGACGTCCTGCACCACGCGCTCCCGGGCCGGCTGGCCACGCCACCGGTCGATCCGGGCGGCCACCTGGTGGCGGTGTTCCAGCCGCACGATGCGGTGGTAGACGTCGCTGCGCCGCCACCGGGCCGGCCACAGCCGCCGCACCAGCGGATGTTGCGCCCCGAACGCCGCCGAGCACCAGAACCAGTCGGTGTCCCAGCGCCACAGGTAGTCGTGGACGGTGAGGGTGTCGTGCGGCAGCCGGCGCAGCGACCGGTAGTAGATGTCCTGACCGGTGTAGTCGGAGACCCGGCCCGGGTCGTCGGTGAAGCGGGCCAGCACCAGGTACGCCTCGCCGGGGCTGAACATCACCCCGTCCATCGCGTCGACGCTCTCCCCCGCCCAGGCGCGGCCGGCGGAGATCTCGCCGATCGCCTCGGTCAACGCGGTCAGGTCGGTGAATCGGACGTTGCGCAGCGCCACGTGCCGCCGGACCGGTTGCAGCTCGATGCGCAGCCGGGTGGCGTAGCCGAGGCTGCCCAGCGAGTTGGGGAAGGCGGCGAAGAGGTCCGCGTGTTCGCCCGCCGGCCGGGCGGTGACCAGCTCGCCCGCCCCGGTGAACACGTCCATCTCGGTCACCGACTCGTGCGGCAGGCCGTTGCGGAACGAGGTCGACTCGATGCCCAACCCGGTGACCGCCCCACCCAGGGTGATGGTGCGTAGCTGCGGCACCACCAGCGGCATCAGGGCGTACGGCAGGGTCGCCTCGACCAGCCGCTCGTAGGTACACATGCCCTGCACGTCGGCGGTGCGGGCGACCGGGTCGACGCTGAGCACACCACCGAGCCCGCTGACGTCCAGACCCGCCGTGCGCGGGGCGGCGCGCGGGCGGAACAGGTTGGAGGTCCGTTTGGCCAGCCGCACGGGCCGACCCGGTGGCACCGCCGCGTACGACCGTCGCAGCTGAGCCACCGCCACGTCATGATCACGCAAAGCGTGCATGTGGTCACTTTACGCGTCGGCGGCGCCCCCGGCGGGCCGTCCACGCGAGAGTTACCGCACCTGCCATGGCGTACCGGCCCGGGGGTGGGCCAGGATGCCGGCATGTCGGAAACCGATGGATCGGGCACCGTCTACGGCACCCGCCGTTCCGGACCGCCCCGGGACCCGGTGCTACTGGCGGCCGGTGCGGTCGGACTGGCCGGCGTACTGGCCGGGGTGCTCTTCGCCACCGGCCTGCTCGGCGGCGGCGACGACCCGGCGCCGACCCCGGTGGCCGGCAGCCCGACGCCGGCCGCGCCGAGCCCGAGCGAGAGCGTCGCACCGCCGACCGTGGAGAGCCCCGAGCCGACGCCCACCCCGTCGCCCACGCCCAGCGAAGCCGACCCGAACAGCGGGCCGAAGGTGCTCCGGGGCGTCGGCTCCGGCCTCTGCCTCGGGCTGGATGGCGACGGCGAGCGGGCGGTGGCCAAGCTGGCCGGCTGCACCGGTGGGCCGGAGCAGCAGTGGGTGGTCAACCCGTTCGGCCCGGACACGGTGACGCTGACCAACGCCGCCCACAACCAGTGCCTCGACGTGGAGGGGCGCAGCGGCGACGACGGCGCGCGGTTGCAGCAGTTCGGCTGCCACGGCGAGGACAACCAGCAGTGGCGTCTCCAGCCGGCCGACGACGGCGCCGTGCTGCTGGTGGCCGTGCACAGCGGAAAGTGCGCCCAGGTCCGCGACGGTGGCGGCGAGGCCGGCATCGACGTCGTCCAGGCCCCGTGCGACGGCAACCCGGCGCAGCGCTGGTCGCCGCAGTAACCGGCACTTGTGCAAGGAAGGGCCCCTTGTTAACGCCTGCGGTATAGCAGGGGTCCCCTGCTAACAGGTGCCGGACAGCGAGCGCAAGACAGCGGTGCCGGGCGGCGCGTGAGGGCAGGGCGTCAGGGGCGCAGTGTCCGCAGCTCCGTCAGGTGTCGGGGCAGGTGGACGCGGGTGTGCAGGTCGATGACGCGACCCCAGGGCAACGGCTCGTCGACGACGAGGTCGAAACCCTCGCGCAGGTGCGTCTCCACCGGCGTGTCGGCCCCCGCGCCGAGCCGGGCCACCAGGGCGACCAGGCGATCGCTGCTGCGCCGGAGCCGGTCGGCCAGCCCGGCCAGGCCACCCGCCTCGGCGACCAACGCGTCCAGTTCCGGCCGGTGGATCTCGTCCAGCTCATAGAAGGCGTACGGGGAGCCGGCGAGCACCGCCTCGGTCGCCTCGCTCATCAGCTCGTCGCTGGTGACCAGGTGCGCCACGATCTGTTCGGCGCTGTAGCGGCCGGTCGGCGGCGGCCCGAACCCGCCCACGTCGATCTCGGTCAGCAGCGCGTCGTACGCCTGCCGCAACCCGTCGACCTCCACCCCGCCGAGCCTAGCGGCGACCGCGCCGTGACCGCAGGTAGTCGCTGACCACGTACTCGCCGAGGTCCTCGGTGTCCGGGGTGAAGACCCGGCCGCCGCTGCGCCGGGCCACCGCGTCCACGAAGCGGCGCAGCCCCGGATCGTCGCCGAGCATGAACAGGTTCAGCGTCGCGCCGTACCGGCCGATCCGGTCCACCTCGCGGATGGTCGCCTCGACGGTCTCCGGCAACGACGGCCAGTGGAACACCGCCTCGCCGTCGGCCGGGTCCAGGTGGGCGGTCGGCTCGCCGTCGGTCACCACCAGCACCACCGGTTCGGCGTCCGGGTGGCGGCGCAGGTGCCGGCCGGCGAGCCGCAGGGCGTGTTGCAGGTTGGTGCCCTGGGTCATGTCCGGCTCGGCGGCGGCCAACTCCTGCTGGGTCAGCGTCGCCGCCCGCCGACCGAACCCGATGATCTGGAGCGCGTCCTGCGGGAACCGGGTCGCCATCAGGTGGGCCAGCGCGAGGCCGGTCTGCTTCATCGGACCCCACCGGCCCTGCGAGATCATCGAGTACGACAGGTCCACGCAGAGCGCCACCGCCGCCGAGGCCCGTCGCTCGGTCTCGACCACCTCGAAGTCCTCGACGGCCAGGTGCAGCGGCACTCCGGGGCCGGCCCGGCGTACCGCCCGGGTCAGCGTCCGCACCACGTCGATGGGCTGCTCGTCGCCGTACCCCCAGGGTCGGGACGCGCCGGTGACCTCGCCGGCCGCGCCCGCCGACCGCAGGTCGTGCTCTCCCCGGGGCCCGGCGGTCAACTCGGCGAAGACCTGCCGCAACGCGGTGCCGCCGAGACGGCGCAGCGCCTTCGGACTCAGGGTCAGGCCCTCGGCGTCCCGGGTCACCCAGCCCTGCCGCCGCAGCTCCCGCTCCAGTTCCCGGAGTCGGCGTACGTCGTCGGCGGCGTCCCGGCCGAGGGTACGGGCCACCGACTCGACGTCGATGTCGTCCAGGGTCGCCCCCGGGTACTCCTGCCCCAACTGGTCCAGCAGGTCGTCCAGCTCGGCGATCTCGTCCAGCGCCCCCGTCGCCTCGCCGTAGCCGAGCGGCTGCTCACCGCGCATCCGCTCGCCCCGGCCCCAACGCAGGTCGGGGCGGAGCGCCCGCAGGTTGCCCTCCAGGTCGGCCAGTTCGCCGGCCAGCCGGTCGCCGAGCGACTGGCGCATCAGGCCGGCGAGTTCCTCCCGCTGCCGGTCGGAGAGCGAGTTCATCAGCCGTTGCCCGGCCGCCGACCGCCGGGCCAGCAGGTCGATCAGCTCGTCGACGTCGGCCGGACGTTCCGGGAAGAAGTCGCCGTGCCGGCGCATGAACTCGGCGAACGCGTCGGTCGTGTCCTCGGCGCGGGCGTGCCGGGCCAGCAGGGCGTTCAGGTCCCGCATCATCTCGACCAGCCGCTCCTGCACGGCCGGGTCGGCGGCCATCTGGGTCGAGGAGCGCAGCCCGGCGAAACGCTGGCCGAGTACGTCGTCCCGCAACCCGTCGAGGATCCGCTGGTAGGTCTGCCGGGCGTCCGCACTGGCCCACCGGTACTCGGAGAGTTCCCGCACCGCCTGGGCGGTGGAGCGGGGCAGGTCGTCCAGCATCGCCTCGGCGAACCGGGCCGCCTCGTCCGAGCGCCCGGACAACTCGTCCCGCTCGGCGGCGAGTGCCTGGTCCAGCAGGGCCTGTGCCCGGGTCACCGCACCGTCCAGGTCGCCCCGGCGCAGTGCCTCCCGCCGGAGCCGACGGGCGCGGGCGGTCAACGGGTCCAGTCCGCCCCGTTCCTGCGGTCCCCGACGCAGCAGCTCCCGCAACGCGTCCCGCAGGCTGCCGCCGGCCAGCACCTCCTGGCCGACCTGGTCCACCGCCGACTGCACGTCGTACGGCGGCGCCAGCGGATCGGGGCCACCCCGCCACTGCCCGTACCGGAACCGGTTGCCCGCCATGGTCAGTCCCGGCCGCCGTAGCGGGTCCGCCCCGAGTCGGTCACGTCCTTGTCCAACCGTCGACTCAGGTGCAGCCCTTCCAGCACGAACTCGACCGCCGCAGCGGCCTGCCCGGGGCTGGGCGCGTCACCGACGCCGAGCCGGTCGAGCACCTTGGCCAGCCCCGGCACGGTGCCCACCTGGCGCAGCAGCTCGGCCGCAGACACCAGTTCCCCGGTCTCGACGGTCTCGCCCTCCTCGACCAGCGTCGTGAACCCGGACAGGTCGAGCCCGGCCAGCCGGGCCCGGAACGTGTCGGCGGTGGCGGTGCGCAGCAGGTGGCCGAGGATCTCGATCTCGCGGCCCTCCTCGCCGCTCTCGAACTCGACCTTGCCGCGCAGGGTGGAGGTCACCGACACGGCGTCACCCACCCGCGCTACCGCGTCGAGCGCAAGGAAGGGCACCTTGTTAACGTCTGCGGTAGAGGAAGGGTCCCCTGCTAACACCTCACCCCGAGCGGCAGACGCACCCGACGCGGCAGCAGCGCCCGGCCCGGCAGACGTGCCCGCCGCGGTGGACTCGGCGGCCAGCAGGCCGGCCCGGCGCAGTGCGGCGGCGGCCACCGTCTCGGCGGCGGCGACGGCGAACCGGGCGGAGACGCCGGAGCGCGGGTCGACCGAGGGCGACTCGCGGACCGCGCGGGCGAACCGGGCGAGGACCTCCAGCACGTGTTCCGGCACCTCGGCGACCAGGTCGGCCTCCTGCCGGATCAGCTCCAGTTCCCGCTCCAGGTCGGTCGGGTAGTGGGTGCGGACCTCGGCGCCGAACCGGTCCTTGAGCGGGGTGATGATCCGCCCCCGGTTGGTGTAGTCCTCCGGGTTGGCGCTGGCGACCAGGAGCAGGTCCAGCGGGAGCCGGAGCTGGTAGCCACGGACCTGGATGTCCCGCTCCTCCAGCACGTTCAGCATCGCCACCTGGATGCGTTCGGCCAGGTCCGGCAGCTCGTTGACGGCGAAGATCCCCCGGTTGGTGCGCGGCACCAGCCCGAAGTGGATCGTCTCGGGGTCGCCGAGCGTACGGCCCTGGGCCAGCCGGATCGGGTCGACGTCACCGATCAGGTCACCGACGCTGGTGTCCGGGGTGGCCAGCTTCTCGCCGTACCGCATCGAGCGGTGCAGCCAGCCGATCGGCAGGTCGTCGCCGGACTCGGCGACCAGCGTCCGCGACGCCGGGGTGACCGGGTGCAGCGGGTGCTCGTTCAGCACCGACCCGGGGATCACCGGGGTCCACTCGTCCAACAGCGTCACCAGCGACCGGATGAGCCGGGTCTTGCCCTGGCCCCGCTCGCCGAGCAGCACCATGTCGTGCCCGGCCAGCAGCGCCCGCTCCACCTCCGGCAGCACCGTGTCGTCGTACCCGACGATGCCGGGGAAGCGTGGCGCGCCGCTGCGCATCCGGGCCAGCAGGTTGTCCCGCAGTTCCTGCTTGACGCTGCGGTACCGGTGGCCGGCGGCGCGCAGCGCACCGAGCGTGCCGGGCAGGTCGGCCGGTGGGACCGGGGTCATCGAGGTCGGTGCAGTCACCCGCCCAACGCTAGCGCGCTCGGGTGGCTTTCAGCTCTCCCCGTCGGATCCCCGGCTCAGCCGGGTGAGTGCGGCGTCGATGGCGGCCCGCTGCGACTCCTCGGAGTAGGTCTGCGGATCGACCGCTGCCAGCGCGTTCAGCCCTTCGACCACCGCGACCAGGCTGATCGCGGTCTCCGCGCTGGCGGCCGGCGGCCAGTCCGGGCGGACCTCGGCGACCAGGCCGCCGATGCGGTCCAGGAACCGCCGGTTGTAGGCGCGATGCAGGTCGGCGAGGACCGGGTCGGCCAGCGCGGCGGCGAGGAAGCCGACCCACACCCGCGCTTCCTCGCGCTTCTCCTCGGTCGGCGAGGCGGCCTGCCACAGCACGGCCCGCAGTGCCGCCCGGGGCGAGTCGGCGGCGGCTTCGACGGCGTCGGCGCGCTGGCCGGTACGACGGTGCAACAGCTCCCGGGCGTGCGCCAGCAGCGCCTGCTTGTCGGCGAAGGTGTGCAGCACCATGCCGGTGGTGCAGCCGGCCCGTGCCGCGACCGCGCGCAGGGTGAGGCCGGGCAGCCCCCGCTCGGCAAGCACCGACCAGGTGGCCGCCGAGAGGCGCTGTCGCTGGTCGGCGAGGTCCCGCCGTCTGGGCATCCGTCCCTCCCCTGGCCGTGGCCCGTTACCGTAGCGTACGTTACGGTAACGCTTGTTACGGAAACCGGAGAGGGAACGACGATGGTCTCCATCGACCACGAACCGTGGGGCTCGACCGACGCGACCCGCCTGCGCGCCGCGCAACGGGCCGAACTCGACGCCCGCTACGGCTGCGACGACCACGAGCCGGGGACGCCGCCGAGCGCCGAGACGATCAGCGTCTTCCTCGTCGCCCGCGACGCCACCGGCACCGCCGTGGGCTGCGGCGGCCTGCGCCTGCTCGGGCCCGACTCGGCCGAGATCAAGCGGATGTACGTGGTCCCGCCCGCCCGGGGCACCGGTGTGGCCGTCGCCGTCCTGCGCGCCCTGGAGGAGGCGGCCCGTCAGGCCGGCGTGCGCACCCTGCTGCTGGAGACCGGCACCGCCCAGCCCGACGCGCAGCGCTTCTACGAACGCGAGGGCTATCGGCGCATCGACAACTTCGGCCCGTACCACGGTGCGGCGCTCTCCGTCTGCTACGCCCGAGACCTGCCCTGAGCGAGCACCGCTCCCTGCCGCATCTCGCGAGGATCCGAGCCGCAGACGGGGCAGCTACCCTCCGTACCTGCGTCGGCAGTTCCCCTCTCTACCACTCCGGGCCCTTTGCTCTGCTTCAACCCACGCAATAGCGGCTGAGCAGGAGTGATCCACGGGCAGGGACCGACCGCAGAAGGACCGCCGACCACCGAGGGTGACTGCCGCGTCCGTTGAAGCAGAGCAAAGGGCACGGAGGGAAGGTCGGTGGCCGCCCCGGAGCGGGGCACCGGGAGCGGCAGAGGACCGGCAGCGGCCGAGGACCGGGCCGCCGGTGGGCCGGGCGGACGGTGGGCCGGTCAGCGGCCGGCGCGGGCCTTGATCATGCGTGGTACGGCGGCCAGGCCGGTCAGGGGGCGGAACGCCCGGGCGGCGTTGACCAGGGCGGCGTACTCGTCGTCGGTCAGGTCGATCTCGGCGGCGGCGGCGTTGCGCTCCATCTGCTCCACGCTGGACGCCCCGGGGATGGCCACCACGTTCGGGTGGCGCAGCACGTACGCCAGGGCGATCTGGCTCGGCGTGGCGTCGTGGGCGGCGGCCACCTGGCGCAGCGTCTCGATCAGGGCGGTGCCTCGGGCCAGGTTCTCCGGCAGGAAGTACGGGTTGGCCCGGCGGATCGCGCCGACCGGTGGGTGGTATGCGTCGTACCGCCCGGAGAGGAAACCCTGGGCCAGCGGGCTGTACGCGATGACGACCCGACCCGCCTGGGCCGCGTACGGCAACAGGTCCTGCTCCGGTTTGCGGTCCACCATGCTGTAGCGGACCTGGTTGCTCAGCACCCGGCGCCCCAGCACGGTCTCGGCCACCTGCCAGCGGCGCAGGCTGTAGTTGCTCACCCCGACCTCGCCGACCAGGCCGACGTCCTGCAACGCGCGCATGCCCCGCATGGTGGTGCCGTCGGCGACGAGCGGGTTGGGCGAGTGCACCTGGTACAGGTCGATGCTGCTGACGCCGAGCCGGGCCGCCGAGGCGACCGCCCGCTGCTGCACCACCGCCGCCACCGGCAGCACCGGAAAGATCTTGGTAGCCACGGTGACCTTGTCCCGGTCGGCGGCCAACGCGGCGCCGAGGATGCGCTCGCTGCGACCGAGGCCGTAGATCTCGGCGGTGTCGAAGACGGTCACTCCCAGCTCGACGGCACGCCGGACGATGTCCGCCGCCAACCGTTCGTAGTCGGGGCCGTAACCCCACTCCCGCGAACCGAACTGCCAGGTGCCGAGACCGATCTTGGACAGGGGCTTCGGGGTGTCGAGCTGCACGTAGCGCATGATGTCGACCGTACCCGCCGCGCTGTGCCCCGGCCGCCGGTCCGGCGGGCGAGGCCGCGCCGGGCGGTCACCAGGGGCGCGGGTTGGCCCGGTGGTTGCGGACCGTGCAGACGGGTCCCGGCGGTGGCCCGCCGCGCGAGCCGCGCAGCCACCGGACGATCGACACGAGCAGCAACGTGACCAGCAGGCCGCCCGCGACCAGCGGCCAGCGACGGCCGTCCAGGTAGGTGACCGCGGCGACGGGTACGTTCTCGGCGGCCTCGGTCCCCGCGTCGGCACCGGCGCCCGGCAGCGCGTCCGTGGTCTCCGGGGTGCCGCCGACCGCGCTGGCCGGTGTGGTACCGGGGCGGAGCGCGTCGACCGCCACGACGTCCACGTCCGAGCAGGAGTAGTAGGTGTCGGCGGTCTCCGAGTGCTGCCAGATCGTGTAGATCACGTGCCGGCCGCTGCGGTCCGTCGGCAGCCGGCCGGACATCAGGTACGTCCCGTCCCGCAGCGGCGGGTCGGTGATCCGCAGGAAGGGCAGCCTGTCCAGGTCCGCCCAGGTCAACGCCCTCGACGGGGTGTAGCCCGGCCGGGTCAGATAGAGCCGGAAGGTGCCCTTCTGGGCGGCGGTGGCGCGGTACTGGAAGGCGAACTCCGCGCCGGCGGTCAGCGGCGTCGCCGGCCAGTCGGTGCGCGGCAGGTCCAGCCCCCGGTACGCGGACAGGCCGCCGCTGCACAGCTCCCCGTCGGGGATCGTCTCCCGGTCCCGGCCGTCGACGCCGTACACCCGGACGTTGTCCCACTCGCGCAGCGCGGCGCCCTCCTTCTCCGCCGCCAGGCAGGCCGACGTGCCCACGTGCGGCCCGCCGGGCGCGCAGCCAGCCGAGCGGCTGACCGGGTACGTCGGGGCACCCTGCGCGGCGGCGGGCAGCGCACCGGTCGTCGTCCCGACGAGGGCGACCAACGCGACGACGACAACTCGACGTACGGCCATGATTTCGGACCTCCCACGCACCAGTACGGGCCGGAGGCGTCGAGAGTTCGATCTCTCCGGCCCGGATCGGCGGGCGGCCCGATCGACCGGCGTCAGGAGCGGTACGCGGCCACCGCCTTGGCGAACCGTTCCACCAGTTCACGGCAGTCGTCGGTGGAGACGGTCAGGTGCGGCAGCAGTGGCATCACGCCGCTCGCGTAGCTGGTCAGCAGCCCGTACTCGCGGCACACCCCGCGCAGGTTGTGCACGTCGCGCAACGACCAGAGTTGGCCGTCGGCGTCCCGCAGCTCCACGCCGAGCATCATGCCGATGCCACGGACCGCGCCGATGCGGGGATCCGCCTGCGAGGCGGCGTCCAGCATCTCGACCAGTTCGGCGCCGCGACGGCGGACCGCGGGGAGGAAACCGTCGGCGGTGAGGATGTCGAGCACCGCCAGGCCGGCCGCCGCGCCGATCGGGTGGCCGTCGGTGGTGGAGCCGTTGGGGAAGCCGAGCCGCACGGGCGGGTCGGCGAGGGCCTCGTAGATGTCGCTCGCCACGACGAGTGCGGCGAGCGGGAAGTAGCCGGCGCTCAGGCCCTTGCCGAGGACCAGCATGTCGGGGACCTCGGCGAGCCGCTCGACGTAGCTCATCGCGGCGACCCGGCCGGCACCGGTGGTCACCTCGTCGGCGATGGTGTGGATGCCCCGGCGACGGCACTCGACGATGAGCGTCTCCAGGTAGTGCTCCGGCGCGGGCAGGAACGAGGTGCCGGAGACCGGCTCGAACATGACCGCCGTCACCCGCTCCGCGCCGACCGACTCGATGGCGTCGAGGACCGGGCGTACGCACTCGCCGGTGCACGCGTCGGGGTCGCAGGTCACCGGCGGCGGCGTCGACACGTGCACCACGTGCCCGTCGATCGGGGCGGAGTAGTCGTGCAGGATCGGCTCGTCGGTCAGCGCCGTGGCCAGCGGTCCGGTCCCGTGGTACGCGTCGTGCAGCGCGATCACGGTGTGCCGGTCCGTCTCACCGGTCATCCGGCGGTAGAACCGGGACAGCATCGCCGCCGCCTCGGTCATCTGGCTGCCGGTGTTGCCGAAGCGTACGTGTCGCAGCGGCTGCGGCAGCAGCGCCACGAGCGCGGCAGCGTAGTCGACGGTGACCTGCGGCGGATGCTCGTAGCGCATCACGGTGCCGCTGGGCAGCACGTCGAGCTGACGGGTCATCGCCTGCTTCACCGTCTCGCACGAGTACCCCAGCGTGACGTTCCACATCGACGAGCGGGCGTCCAGGTAGCGCCGCCCGGCGGCGTCCTCCAGGTGGCTGCCGGCGCCGCTGACCAGGAACAGGTCGGGGCCGTTCTCCCGCAGGTGGGGGCCCATCGGCGTGAGGCCGTGCCAGACCGCGTACTCGCTGTTCGTCATGGTCATCTCCGCGGGGTGAGGGGGGCCGGGGTGTCGAGTGCCGCGCGGACGATGCGGTCCGCGTCGGGGAGCAGGCCGTCGAGCAGCGCCGGGCTCACCGGCGCGGGCACCGGGACGCCGGTGAGCAGCTCGACGTGCTCGGGGCGGGCGGCGCCGGTGCGTACCAAGTGATAGGCCAGATCGGTGAGGACGGACCCGGCCCGGGGCTGTTCGTCCACCAGGATCACCGGCCGGTCGGGCACCACCATCGCGGCGACGCCGTCCCGGTCCAGGGGCGCCGCCGTCCGCAGGTCGACCACCCGGGCCTGGACGCCGTGCTCCGCCAGCCGTCGTGCAGCCAGCAGACTCTCGATGACCGTGTTGCCGATCCCGACCAGCGTCAGGTCGTCACCGGGCCGGGCCAGCCCGGCGACGCCGAACGGCAGCGGGGCCGCCGACGGCTCGGGCTCGGGCAGGTCGGTCCAGGTGGGGGTGAACAGGCGCGGGGACTCCAGCAGGACGACCGGGTCGGGGTGCCGCAACGCGGTCCGCAGCAGGCCGCCGACGGCGTTCGGCGAGCCGGGTACGGCGACGACCAGGCCGGGGATCTGGCTGAGCAGGCCGTACGGCACGTGTTCGTGCTGCGCGCCGAGGTGCTCGCCGCCCTGGGTGACGCCCCGGATCACCAGCGGCACCGAGAACTGGCCGTCGCTCATGTACCGCCAGGTGGTGACCTGGTTGACCAGTTGGTCGAAGGCGCTGAACAGGAAGGCCGCCCGGTGGACGGTGAACAGCACCCGCCGACCCACCAGGGCCATGCCCAGCGCCATGCCGAGCATCGCGTTCTCCGCGATCGGCATCCGGACCATCCGCTCGGGGCCGTACTGCGCGACCAGGTCCTCCTGCTGGAAGGTGCTGAAGTGGCTCAGCGTCGGCTGCTCGGTGAACGCCTCCCGGACCGCCTCACCGATCGGGTGCCGGCGGCTCACCGGCCCGCCCCGATCAGGTCCCCGGTGACGGTCACGCCGGTGGTCGCGGTCGCCGGATCCGGCTCCTCGGCGTCCAGCGCCGCCTGCAGCAGCGCGTCGACCTCGGCGGCCACCTCGGCGTGCAGGGCGGCCAGGTCGGCCGTGAGCCGTCCGGCGGCGACGGTCAGTGGATCGCGTTCCGCCCACCGTCGCCGTTCCTCCTCGGGCCGGTACTGCGGCGGCGGATGCTGCCCGAGTTGGGTGTGGAAGTCGCGCAGGTAGGTGTGCGCCACGACGACCTGCGGTCCGGTGCCGGCACGGCAGGCCGCCAACGCGGTGTCGGCCGCGTCGTGCACCGCCTCGACGTCGTTGCCGTCGACCTCGACGTACGGCAGCTTCAACCCGGCGACGAGTTCGACGGGGCTGAGATGGCGTACCAGGGCACTCGCCGTCTGGTCCTGCCAGCCGTTGTCCTCGCAGACCACCAGCAGCGGCAGCCGCTGGGCGGCGGCGATGGTGAGGGTCTCGTACGCGCCGCCGGCACCGAGCGCGCCGTCACCGCAGAAGACCAGTACGGCCCGCCCGTCACCGTCGAGCCGGGCGGCCATCGCGGCACCGGCGGCGATCGGGAGTTGGGCGGCGACGATCGACGTCGAGCCGAGCAGACGGTGGTCCCGGTCGGCGAGGTGCATCGAGCCGGACTTGCCGCCGCACAGACCACCGCTGCGGCCGAGCACCTCGCGCATCACCCGGTCGGGCGGGCAACCGGCGGCGAGGGCGTGCCCGTGGCAGCGGTAGAAGCTGACCACCCACTCGGCGGGGTCCCGGGCGCCCAGCACACCGACGGCGACCGCCTCCTGGCCGGTGTACGGATGGATCGCGCCGGGCACCAGGCCCTGTTCCGCGCACCGCAGCAGGCTTTCCTCGAAGAGTCGGATGGTGAGCATGTCACGGTAGGCGGACAACAGGTCCATGGTGCTTCCCGTCGTTGGCTTCTCAGCGAGTGCGGTCCCGGGCGGAGATCGCAGAACGCGGTGCGCCAAACGTGATGCCGGTTCAACTTTCGGGTCGGCGAGGTGCGGCGTCAACGGCTGGCTCCGAGGATGGCGCGATGCTGCCAACCTGGTCGCCGCCGTCGGAATCGTCGATTGGCGAGATCGTGCCATCTTCCGGGCCGGACAGGTCCGTACCGGTGCCGCGCAGGCTGCTCACGCAGCCGCCGAGCAGCGCGGCGGAGGCGAACAGGATCAGCGTGGGCACCAGTCCCCACCACTGCGCCAGGGCTCCGCCGAGCAGTGCGCCGACCGGGATCGCGAAGGTCGTCGCGGCCCGCCCGAGGGCGATCACCCGGCCGAGTTGGTGAGTGGGCACCAGCGACTGCTGGAGGGTGGTGGTCGCGATGAACCAGACGGTGGCGCAGAACGAGAAGATCGCCTCGTAGACCACGAGCGTGACGAAGGGCGGGGCGACGGTGGCGGCCGGGATGAGGAACAGCGCGGCACCGGCCAGCGGGGCGAACACCGGCACCACCCGGGTCATGCCCAGCCGGCGGATGACCCGGCCCGCCACCGTGACGGCCAGCATGGACACCATGCTGCTGACCACGTAGGTGATCCCGATCAGCCCGGGTGACAGGTGCAGGTGCTGGTAGGCGTAGACGAGATAGAGGGCACCGAGCGCCGAGCCGCCGAAGTTGAGGGCCGCCGCCGTCACCGCCACCCGCACCAGGACCGGGCGCTGACGCATCGCGGCCACGCCCTCGCGCAGTTGGTCGAGCAGTCCGGCCTTCGCACCCGCGGAGGTGGCGGCGGGGTCGGTGCGGGGGCCGATCCGCAGCCGGGCGTACGCGACCACGCTGACCAGCCGGGCCAGCGCGTCGACGCCCATCGCGGCGGCGGCGCCGGCCACCTGGATCAGCCAGCCGGCCAGGGCGGGCCCGGCCACCTGCCCGACCGACCGCGCCCCGGCCATCGCCGAGTTCGCCTGGACCAGCCGCTCCGCCGGCACCAGGCGGGGTATCGAGGCCTGGAGGCCGATGGTGACCAGGGCACCCAGGCCACCGGCGACGACCGCGGCCACGGCCAGCATCGGGATGGTGAGCACGTCCAGCAGAGCGGCGACCGGCACCGTGGCCACCACGGCCGCGTAGCCGAGACTCCCACCGACGAGCAGGCGGCGCGGCGAGCGGGTCCGGTCGACCACCACCCCGAGCATCGGGGACGCGAGGGCATGCGTGCCGAACTCGATCGCGAACAACGCGCTGGCCACCAGCGGCGACGCTCCCAGGTGGAGGATCGCCAGCGTGGGCAGCGCCAGCGCGGTGATCTCGGTGCCGACGACACCGGCCCCGTGCGCCGCGACCAGCGGGCCCAGACCCTCCACCCGGCGCCGTAGCCGCCCCAGTCCCGCAGTCATCAGCGCAGGGTATGCCGCCCGGGTGGCAGGTCCGTGCCACCGCCCGACGGGCACCTTGACCATGGTTCACACCGCCGTTACCGTGGCGCCAAGCTCCGGGCGGAGAAGTGGCTGGTAGCACCGGCCGCAGGCAGGACATGAGGCGCGTGGCCGGTCCCAGCCGAACCCACGGGTTCGCCGCCGGATCGCCCTGCCAGACGTGAGGCCGAGATCCCTTCCCCTGTCGGTAGTGGAGCTGGTCATGGCACTCATTCGTCACGATGAACTCGACAGCGACGCCGTCGCGTACCGCGTCTTCGGTGTGACCCGGGACAAGAAGGCCTGGCGCGCGAGCGACATCATCGGCGACGGACTGCGCCGCAAGGACTGGGACCGCACCGAGATCGCCTGGCGGGCCGCCTCGCGCGGGTACTACGCCGAGCAGGCCGGACTGGTCGCCGCCGCCACGCTGGCGGCGAACACCGAGGACGCGCCGTTCCGCTTCAGCCTGGCCCTGGCCACCGCCGACGAGGCACGCCACGCGGACGCCTTCTACCAGTACGCCCGCGCGATCGGCGGCGACGTCGAGCCGGACGCGCAGGAGACGATGGAACCGCTCGACGAGATGCTGCTGAGCCTGCCGCACATGGGTCGGGCGCTGGTCCACACGATCCTGGAGGGGCTCGCGTCGGACGAGTTCATCCTCTTCAGCGAGATCTTCGCCGGTGACCCGCTCGCTCGCCTGTACGAGGCGGTGCGGACCGACGAGATGCAGCACATCGCCATCGGGCTGAACTATCTCTCCCGGGTCTCCGCCACCCCGGCCGGCGCCGAACTCTGGCGCGCGCACGGCCAGGAGTGGCACGACATCGGCTTCGACATCACGGCGCTGAACAGCATCGCGACGTCGTGCGCCACGTTGACCGGCCGCGACCCCGAGAAGGTGCGGTCCTGGTTCGTCCGGCGGCACCGGGCCCGACTGCGGGCCGCCGGTCTGTCCTTCCTCGACCTCGAAGGAGGTGAACGTAAATGAAGATCAAGAAGGTGGCGATCAAGAAGGTCACGCACGGCTCCTGCAAGTACGCCGTCATCCTGTGAAACACAGGTGACTGATCCGGTGGTCCGGGTGGGGTGACCCGCCCGGACCACCGGTAGCCCGCGCTGCCCACCCAGTTCCTGCCACCCGCGCCGGATCCCGGAGACGAGACGATGACCATCTGCCTCGCGGCCATGCCGTGGCAGTCCCTGGACTGCCCGTCGCTGCCCATCGGACTACTGAAGGCCGTCACCGTCGCCGCCGGCCGACCGGAGCCACTCAGCTACCACGGCGGCATCCGGTGGGCCGAGTACCTGCTTGAGGCCTCCGGCGGCGAACTGGGACCGCCGGAGTACACCGAGGTCGCGGAGGAGGGGCTGTTCCACGGGCTCGGCGACTGGGTGTTCGCCGGTGTGTTGCGCGGCGACGACGCGTTCGGTGTGCCGGAGTTGCGCCGCTACGCCGAGGACCGTGGCCTCGACATCGACCGGGTCACCCGGATGCGCGAGTACGCCGCCGGCTTCGTCGAGGTCGCGGCCCGCGAGATCCTCGCCACCGAACCGACCCTGGTCGGCTTCACCACGACGTTCATGCAGAACGCGCCGAGCCTCGCCACCGCCAAGCGGATCAAGGAGCTGGCTCCGCACGTGCCCATCGTGCTCGGCGGCGGCAACTGCGACGGGATGATGGGCGCCGCGATCCACGAGAACTTCCCCTTCGTCGACTACGTCGTCCGCGGCGAGGGCGAGATCGCCTTCCCCGCCCTGCTCGACGCGCTGGACGGCCGGATAGCCCTGGCCGCCGTACCCGGGCTGTGCTGGCGTGACCAGGACGGCCGGCACGACAACCCGCAGGGAAAGCTGATCCCGCCGGCCCTGATGCCGGTGCCGGACTACGACGACTGGTTCGCGCTCATCGCCGAGTCGCCGGTCGGCGAGTACGTGGAGCCGAAGCTGGTGCTGGAGAGCGCCCGGGGCTGCTGGTGGGGCGAGAAGCACCACTGCACCTTCTGCGGCCTGAACGGCACCGGCATGCAGTTCCGGGCCAAGGCGCCGGAGACGGTCATCGAGGAGCTGACCTCGCTGGTCCGCCGGCACCAGACGCTGGACGCGATCATGGTCGACAACATCATCGACAACCGCTACTACCGTGACCTGCTGCCCAGCGTGGCCGCGCTCGACTGGGACCTGCGCATCCACTACGAGGTCAAGTCGAACCTGCGCCCGGACGAGATCACCGTGTTGCGGCAGGCCGGCGTCACCCACGTGCAGCCGGGCATCGAGTCGCTGGTCAGCCCGGTCCTCAAGCTGATGGACAAGGGCGTCACCGGGGTACGCAACGTCCGCACGCTGCGCGACTGCGAGGCCGCCTCGCTGACCGTCTCCTGGAGCTGGCTCTACGGATTCCCGACCGAGTCCACCGCCGACTACGAGGCGGTCCTGCGGCAACTACCGGCACTGGTGCACCTGCAACCACCGGCCGGTGCCGCCCGGATCCTGCTGGAGCGCTTCAGCCCGTACTTCGAGAACCCGCTGCTGGGGTTCCCGAACCGCCGGCCCGCCAGGATGTACGACCACGTCTACGCACTCGCGCCGGAACAGCTGACCGACATGGTCTATCTGTTCGACACCGATCCGGCCGGGCTCTCCGAGACCGACGCCGAGGGGCTGCACAAGCTCATCGGGATCTGGATCGACGCGTACCCGTCCAGCTCGCTGCGGATCCTGCACGCCGACGACGAGGAGATCGTGATCGAGGACCGGCGGGTCGGCTGGCCGGAGCAGGACCACCGGATCACCGGGGCCGGGTTCGTGGCCGCGTACCGCGAGTTGGAGAACGGGCGGACCGCGAAGGCCCTGGCCGCCCGGGTCGCCGAGTACGGCCTGCCCCCGGAGGAGTTGCAGGACTGGTTGGCGAAGCTGGCCGGTGACGGGCTGCTCTTCACCGAGCAGGGCCACTGGATCTCCCTGGCCACCCCCACCGAACCGTTGAAGGTGAGCTGATCCCATGACGACGGCGACGAGCGCGGTGATCGCCTTCGACGCACTGCGGACGGACCCGGCGGCGTACAGCCTGCTCGCGGTCGAGCTGCCCGAGCCGTTGCGGTTCGGGCAGTCCCCGGCGCAGGACCTCGACCTGCTGCGGCTGCTCCGTGCGGTCACCAGCCACGCGGTGCGGCTGCGGTGGACGCTGAGCGGTCGTCCGTCGTTCCCGCTGCACACCTACTCGCACCTGTTGCCACCGTGCCTCGGCGTGGAGCTGGACGACGTCACCCACACGGTGGCGTGGGCGCGGGACTACCGTTACGGGTCGTTCTACTACCGCCGGGGGCCCGGGATCGTCACGATCAAGGACGTCCGGCCCGGCCAGCCGGCCTCGCGGATGGTGATCGAGGACGGTGCCGACCGGTTCGAAATTCTCGCCGAGTCGGCGGACGGCCGCCCGGAGGCCGACGACGCGGAGCTGGTCGCTGACGCGGTCGAGGCAGGTCTGGCCGTCGAAGCCGACGGCCGCACGCTCGTACTCCCGTTCCGGATGCGGCACTGGCCGGTGCCATACCTGGCGGTCTGATCAGACCAGGCCGCGCCGCGCGGCATGGACACCGGCCTGGAATCGGGTGTTGGCGTCGAGCCGGTGCATCATGTCGGACACCCGCCGGGCAAAGGTCCGCCGGCTCATGTGCAACGTCGCCGCGGCCTGGTCGTCGGTGAGTCCGTCGCCGAGCGCGCGGATCAGCTCCTCGCCCTCGTCGACCCGGGCGGTCGTGGTGCGGGCGGCCCGGGTGCGCTGCACCGCGGTGTCCCACATCAGGCCGAACACCGTGGCCATCGAGTCACCCATCACCACGCTGCGGATCCGCGTGAGCCGGCCGTTGCACGGGTTCACCGGATCCTGGTGGGGCAGATAGACCACGGCCCGGTCCCGCACCACGAGGAAGTAGGGCAGGTCCACCGGGGCCGGCAGGGCGATCCCGTCCCGGGCGAGGGCGGCCACCGGCTCGGCCGGCGACTCCCGGCCGGGCGTGAAGAGCAGGCGGACCGTCAGGTTGCGGGCCCGTAGCTCGCCGAACACCTCCGCCGGCAGCGGCATCTGACCGGGTACGGGCGCCACGACCAGGAGTTCGGTCCGGGTGAGGTCGGTCAACTCGGCGCTGAGCAGCAGGGCGCTGATGTCGGCGCTGAGTACGCGCCGATCCTGATAAGCAGCCCGCTGGACGAGGTTTCTATCAGTAATGGTGGAACGGACGGGTATTGAGCTTGGGCTATCGTATATCACCTTATATGCCCATCGATAACGGCACGCGTCACCGACCGACCATCGGCCGGCACGGTCCTGCTGCATTTCCACCGGACCACGGAGAGTGAAAGTCGGACCCTCCGCCGCCCATTCAGAGCGGGTGTCGGACGCCGCGCGACCGGACGATGATCACAGCTCCCACTGCCGGATCACCTCCCAGCCGTCGAGTCGCTCGGCGGCCCGTACACAAAGATCAGCCAGACTCAGTTCGGCGGATCTCATGTCACAGATAGCGACATAGGCCCCTATCCACATCAAACCCGCTCGTTCTATAACCTTGACGTGTTCGACCCGATCGCCGTCCACACGACAGCCGAGAATCAGGTCCCTTAGCCGTTCGGGCGTCAGCGGCGTCCGTGCCGTCGTCACCGGAATGAGCGTTACGGCTGACAGCTGCACGTTTCCATCCAATGTGTCGTAGACATCCCCCCGCCAACACACCCCCACGTTCAGCGAACGGCATCCGCGACCTAGCGCAGCGGCATTCCCCAGGAGTACCCGGCGGTCGGCCCGTCGGTTTTGGGAACCCGGTCTCCGAGCACCGGAGCGGAGGCGCTGACCACGAGAGCCAGGGCGGCAAGGGCGAACTTCATGCGACGAGACATACGGCGTCTTTCCTTCCCGAATCAGGCAACCTGCCTAACGGTTTCCCCGATTACCGCGTCGGCGAAGCCAGTCTCTTGCGACGCCCGGATACGGTCAACAAGATCGAAGTGACGGGATCGCGCCAGGCGGGTTCACGTCAGCGTGGCAGGATCTTGCCAGCCGTCTTTGCCATCTGACAATCTCTTTCCCGGCACGCCACCGGTCAGGCACGGAGTACTAGTGGAAGGGAGCAGCGTGTTCAGCACCCTGGGCATATCGACCACCGCAGAGGCCGTTTACATGACCATGTTGCGCCAGTCGACCTGGGGGGTCGCCGAGATCGCCGAGTCCCTACGCATCGACGCGCGGCAGGTGCACGACGCACTCGACGAGCTGATCGAACTCGCTCTGGTCCGCGAGTCGCCCGTCAGCCCCGGCAAGATCACGCCGACCAGTCCCAAGGTCGGTCTCGCGGCGCTGCTCGCCCGCGCCAAGGCGGACATCGCCCAACAGCAGTACGAGATCGAGGCGACCCAGGCGGCCATCGACGCGCTCTCCGAGGCGCACCACGTCGACCAGCCCGACCAGCAGGACCAACTGATCCAGATCGTGCAGCTCGACTCGGTGCGCCAACGCCTCCAGCAACTCGCCCGGCTGACGCAGGTGGAGTGCCTCTCGTTCAACCCGGGCGGGGCGCACCGGCCGGACGCGATGGCCGCCAGCAAGCCGGTCAACCAGGAGGCCCTGGAGCGGGGCGTGACCATCAAGTCGATCTATCAGGAGAGTTTCCGGAACGACCCGGACACGCTGGCCTACGCCCGCTGGTTCAACAACCTCGGCGGCGAGACCCGCTGCCTGCCGGTGGTGCTGTTCCAGATGATCATCGTGGACCGTCGGATCGCCCTGTTGCCGGTCGACCCCACCGACGCCCGCAAGGGCGCCGTCGAGATCCACAATCCGGGCGTCACCGCCGCCCTCAGTGCGCTGTTCGACCACGCCTGGTCCACCGCGACACCGTTCGGCGCCGCCGCGAACGCCGACGAGAACGGGTTGGAACCGACCGAGCGGCAGTTGCTCCAACTCCTCGGTGACGGCTACACCGACGAGGCCACCGCCCGCAAACTCGGCCTGTCGGTCCGCACCGTGCAACGGATGATGTCCGACCTGACCACCCGGTTGGGCGCGGAGAGCCGTTTCCAGGCCGGCGCCAACGCGGTGCGGCAACGCTGGCTGTGATCCGGTCCGCGCCCCGCCCCGGGAGGTCCCGCGACGCGGGACCACGGGGCGAGGGCGCGGCGGGTCACACCGACGGTTCGCAGATGAGCCAGTCGCCGTCCTCGCGGAGCATCGACACCAGCCGTGCCTGGGTGGTGCCGTCGGCGTAGCTGACGCTGACCCCGACCGTGCCGGTGGTCTTCCACGGCAGGCCGTTGACCCGCAGCTCACCGGTCATCTCGTGGAAGCTGGGCAGCCGCGCCTCGGCCGCCGAGGTGAACGCCTCCCGGGACTGGTCGGCGCGTACGTCGGCGCAGAGCGACCCGTACGCGTCGTCGAAGCGCCGCTCCTCCAACGCACGGTAGTAGTCGTCCACCACGTCCTTGGCGACACCACCACTGCGGGCCGTCAGGAACACGGCCGACCCCGCTCCGGCGAGCACCAGCAACACGACCGCACCGATCACCACCAGCAACACCGTCTTCCTGGTCTGTTCCGACTCCTGCTTCCTCATGCCGGCACTCCGCTCCGCGTCGTCCCCTGCTCCCTGCGACCGGCACCGCCCTGCGTGCCGCCCCCGGGCGCGTCTGCCTCGATGATCTGCTCACTCCGTTCGCTCGTGTCGGCGCCGAACACGGCGGTGGTCGCGCCGGCGGTCTCCGCGCCGTCGATCACCAACTCCTGCCCGGTCAGGAAGCTCGCCTCCGGGGAGGCGAGATAGTGGAACGCCGCCGCGATCTCGTCCGGTGACGCGTGCCGTCCGGCAGGGATCTTCGCGTTCACCTCGTCGAGCATCGCCGGCGTGTACTCGGCCAACTGCATCGGCGTGAGCACCGCACCCGGGCTGACGCAGGCGACCCGGATCCACGGGCTCAGCTCCAGGGCGAACGTGCGGCACAGCGCCACGATGCCGGCCTTGGTCGCGTTGTAGTCGGCGTAGAGCGGGTATCCGCGCGCGCCGTTGACCGATGCGGTGGCCAGCAGGACGCCGGCCCGCTGCCGCACCATCACCCGGGCCGCCGCCTGCCACAGTCCGAGCACGCCCAGCAGGTTGACGTCGATGACGCGGCGCGCGTCGGCCTCGGACAGGTCCAGCACCCCGTGCCGCACGCTGATGCCGGCATTGGCGATCACCACGTCGATCGGGGCGGTCTCGGCGACCTGAGTGACCGCGTCGCGGACCGCCGACCAGTCCGCGACGTCGGTCTCGATCCACTGCACCGCCGGGTTCTGCGGATCGGCGGGGGCCTGCACGTCCAGGTTGAACACCCGGTCCCCGCCCGCGGCGAACCGTTGGGCCGTGGCCCAGCCGATGCCGCTGGAGGCACCGGAGATGATTACCGTCCGCATCGAACTCTCCCAGTTCTCGTTGGGTCGTGGGGGGGGGGGGGGGGGGGGCCCCCCCCCCCCCGGCCCCGGCCCCCCCCCCCCCCCCCCCCCCCCCCCCCCCCCCCCCCCCCCCCCCCCGGGGGGGGGGGGGGGGGGGGGGGGGGGGGCGCCCCCCCCCACCACCGGTGTTCCCGGTCAGACCAGCACCCGGCCGCCCGCCGGCGACCCGCTGCCCGACCGCAGGTTGCGGCTGACCGTCAACTTCTTGAGCCACCGATCGGTCCCGTCGTACCGGGCCCGGAACGACTTGCGGCCGTGCACCGCCTGGTAGTTGTCGACGATGAGCAGCGTGCCGCGCTCCACCACCACGTCGTGCTGGTGGGCGAGCAACTGCGAGTGCAGCGCGTCCAGCGCCCGCCGGGCGGCCGCGTCGTCGTCACCGCCCACGCACCGCATGAACGGCAGGTCGATCCGCAGGTACGGCCGGGACGGATCGCCGAACAGCACGGCGACCGGATCCGGGTCGTCCCGCATCCGCTCGACCAGCTTGAGGGCCGGATGGTCCGGCTGGCTCAGGGTGAGCTGACGGATGTGCTCGTCGTCGGGAAGGATGTGATAGCGCGGCTGCCGCAGCACCTCGACGTCGGCCGGGTCCAGGTCCAGTTCCCGGACCGACGCCACCGTGGTGGCCACCTTGTCCTCGTTGCGGACGCCGAACAGCAGCAGGTAGTCGCAGCGGCTCGGGTGGAAGGCGTCCTCGGTGTGGAACTCCAGCAACGCCTCGCTGCCGTGACCGTTCTGCCGCACCTCGTCACCGGCGATCGGCACGATGTTCTGGATGAGCCGCCCGCCCTGGAGGGTGGTCCAGGTGAACGGATCCCCCAGCGCCATGCCGCACAGCGCCATGAACACCTCGACCTCGGTGACGTGGCTGCCGCGCCGCTCGGCGTCCCAGTGCGTCGGCGTCGGCCCGACCTGCCCGTCGTCGACCGGGAAGCCGAGCACCGAGCAGGCCGCGGCCGGCTCGCCGTGCCGGAACTCGTCCAGGAACTCCCAGAGACCGGCCGGCAGGTGCCGCACCGCGTACCGGTGGCGGTCGTAGAAGTCCGGCTGCCGGGGGTCCACGTCGGGCGTCGCGCGTACGGTCTCGCTGATCGCACGCAACGCCGTCAGATCGGCGTCGCTGAGCTGGTATCGGGGCCAGTCGGTGGTCACCGGGACGCTCCGGAGTCCGCCGCCATCGCCCGGGCGAGGCTCGCCGGCCGCATGTCCGCCCAGGTGATCTCGACGAAGGCGAGGCAGTCGTCGCGCCCGGCCGGGCCGTGCGCCACCGACCAGCCGTCGGGCACCGGGTTCGACTCGGGCCACAGGGAGTACTGCGCTTCGGCGTTGACCAGCACCAGGTATGTGCCGTCCGGCCGGTCGAACGGGTTGGACATCTCAGGCGCTCCTGGGGGCCGACGGGACCAGCTCGAAGAGGATCCCGGACGGAGGCGCGGCGACGTGACGCTCGCGGACCAGGTCCCACCCGGCTGCCTCGAACGCCTCCAACCACTCCTCCCGACTGGGGATGTAGACGCCCATCAGGGCGTGGATCAGCTCGAAGCCGAGGGTGAAGATGGTGGTCGTCTCCGGGCTGGCCGGACCCGGGGTACGGACCACGTCGCAGAGCATCAGTCGCTTGACGTTCGGGAACGCCCGGCGCAGGTTGGCCAGCCCGTCGACGCACCGCTGCATCGGCCAGAAGTCGTGGCCCATGAAGACGCAGGTCACCACCTCCACGTCGGCGAAGACCTCGGTGGGCTCCAGGGCCAGCACGTCACCCTGGACGATGTGGACGCGACCCTCCAGGCCCGCGTCGGCCACCGACTTCTCGGCCAGTTCCACCGAGCCCCGGGCGATGTCGACGCCGACCGCGCTCACCGACGGGTCGCGCTGGGCGATCCGGATCAGGCGCTGCCCGGAGCCGCAGCCGAGGTCGGCGATCACGGCGAAGTCGAGCCCGGTGACGATCTCGTCGAAGAGCGGTTCCACCTCGCTGTCGCCGATCAGCCGGGAGCCGATCGCCACGGCCCGCATGTCGCGGTGGTAGAAGTCGCCCGTCCGCTGTTCGGGTGCGGCGACGTCCGGGGCGATGGAGAACAGTTCGCCGCACCCCTTGACCACCCAGTAGAAGTAGCCCCGGGCGGCGTAGACGTCGGCGAAGCCCGGCCCGGTCCGGTACCGGTCCCCGTCGGCCTCGACCACCTTCGCCCAGACCAGCGTGTCCAGCAGCCCCCGGACCACGCCGTGGTCGAGGCGGTTGCCGGCGGCCGTGGCCACGTCCGTGCCGCCCTCGGCGTGCAACAGGTCGAGCAGGCCGATCTGGTGGCTGGCGGAGATCGCCGAGGTGACCACATAGGACGAGAAGAGGCTCGCGGCTGCTCCGACCGTGTACGAGGGAGCGTCCGCAGAATTAGTCTCGACGATGGTGTCGGTCATTGTTTCCTCCTTAGCGGATTTGTGGCGCCGCCGGAGACGACTCAGCCCACAACGCGTCCATCGTCTCGTGTGAGATGTGCCGTTCCAGATCGGTGGTGGCGGCGTAACCCATATTGATGATCGTCCGTACTCCCCCGGTGATCGGATAGACCCTGTGCAAGGTGGTGTCGGTGCGCATCAGATAGAGGTCACCGGGCACGAAGGAGGCCGAATAGGTCGGGCCGGCCAGGAAGGCCCGGTGGATCTCCGGGTTCTCCTTGTTCCACGTCGTCCCCGGCACGCACTGCACGAAGCCGCCGTGCTCGACCGCCGGGCACTCGATGATCCAGACCAGCGCGAAGGCGTAGTCGTCCCAGTGCCAGCCGTGCGTGTCCCCGCTCTCCTCGAGCCGGGTGATCACGTACTGCTCCGGCTCGTACGGGCAGGGCAGCACGGCTTCGCCGGCCACCTTCGAGAGCAGCGCGAGCAGGGCCTCGGACTGGTACACCGCCGGGATGACCGTGCTGCGCTCGGCCACCTCGTCCCGTCGCACGTTGCGCATCCGGCGCAGGGTGTTGCCGGTCGCGGCGAACCGCAGGTCGCGTCGGACACCGGCCTCGCCGACCAGGTTCAGCACCTCGGTCGCGACGGTCTCCTTCAACTCCTCCGGAACGACGAAGGACACTTTTGTGAAACCGAACTTCGCGAGGTGCTCACGTGCCTCGGTCAGCTGTTCCGAGCTGACCTCGTGCGCCGCGAGTTTCGCGAGGGGATCCACCACAGAAGCTTCCACAGTTACCTCCTATTCGCTTCTCTTACGCCGTTTTCGCCCATGCCCGAGCCACCGGTCGCGGCGCGGACAACGCACTTTCATCGCGTCGAACATGCGGAAGGAACACGGTCACGCCACGGTTGACCGGAAGAACTCGACGAGCAGGGCGTTGACGGCGTCCGGCCGTTCCAGATAACCGAAGTGCCCGCACCGGGCGACCTCGGTGAACCGGGCGCCGGGGATCGCCTCGGCGACCTCCCGACCGAGATGCGGCGGAGTCACCAGGTCGTCGGCGAAGCCGACCACCAGAGTGCCGTCCGTCGGCGGTGTGACGGCCCGGTACGCGTCGAGCCGGTCCGCCATCCGTTCCAGTTCGGTCTGGGCCTCGGCCACCTCCAGAGAGGGCGGGAAGAACTCCATCAGGTCCAGCCAGGAGCGGGCCTGCTTCTCGTCGTTGAGCGTGTGCGGGGACAGGCTCTGGATCAGCCGCCACACGGCGTACGCCTGCGGCGGCAGCGTCGCCTCCCCCAGCGCGATGGCCGCCTCCGCCGTGGCGAGCGCGCCCCGGAACGTGTCGGTCCGGCCCCGCGTCGCCATCAGCACCGCCTGCCGCACCAGGTCCGGCCGGGTGACCATCACCTCCTGCACCACGTGCGCGCCCATAGACGTGCCGACCAGCCGGGCCCGGCCGCCGCAGATTCGCTCGACCAGGGCGACGACGTCGCCGACGAGGTCTTCCACGGTCGGCTTCGCCGCGCCCGGCGGCACCGGCGCGACGCCACGGTTGTCGAAGGTGACGACCCGGTACCCGGCCGCCACCAGCGCCGGCACCTGGTGCAGCTGCCACACGCTGCCCGGGCTACCGGTCCCCATCACCAGGACGACGGGTTCCCCGGTGCCGCGCTCGGCATAGCTGATCTTCGTGCCGTTGGCCACGACGAGTGGCATGACTGGCTCCCTCGCTCCTGGGTCAGGCCACCGGAAGGGACAGGTTCCGGACGTCCCGGGGCGGCCGGGTCGGCGACAGCGGCAGCGACCGCGTCCCGCCGACCACGGTGCGGCGGGGGCGGGGCATCGGGTCGACGTCGCTGTCGGAGACGCAGACGCTCATGACCCGGTGTCCCTCGAAGAAGAGCAGCCCGCGTTCCCGCAGTCCGGCCAGCCGCGCCTCCAGCACCTCGGCCAGATGCGGCAGCTCGGCGCCCAGCTTGTCCACCCGTACCGGCTTGTCGAGGTGCAGCAGCAGCTCGGTGTCGACCTCGTCGATCGGGTAGACCAGCTCCGCACCCGCGCGGGTGTCCCGGATCGTGGTGCCACCGGCCGTCCGGGTCAGGGTCAGCGCCGGGCCGCTGCCCGCCGCCCACGCCGAGTTCCACTGCCCGACCCGCTCGCGCAGCGGACGCAGCCAGGTCGCCGACGAGATCATGTAGTCGGAGACGTTCTGGTCGGCGAAGTAGTAGGCCACGTCGCGCAGGCCGTCGCGGTCGAACGGGTACGTCAGCCGGTAGTGGTCCACCGGTTCCAGGTCCAGCCCGTACTCGGCGGCGTTGTTGAAGTACGGGCTGAACCGGTCGAACCGCACCGGGAAGCAGCCCTGCGGCGGCGGCAGATGGGCCAGCAGCGGCAGGTCCTCGACGTAGCGCCGGTAGGTCTCCTCGGCCTCGCCGGGGAACCCGATCAGCAGGTTCCACACCGGGCTGATCCCGAGCCGCAGGCAGTTCTTCAGGAACTGGATGTTCTGGAACGACGACGTGCCCTTGCGCATCAGCTTGAGCGTCGGCGTCGCCATCGCCTCGATGCCCGGCTGGATCTCGTTCACCCCGGCGCGTTCCAGCACCGTCATGTCCTCGATGTCCAGGCCGACCTTCACCTCGTAGAAGATCGAGATGCCCTCGGGCGGATCGAGCTTCGGGAACACGTCGGTGAGGTAGTCCATCGGCATGATGTTGTCCGTGCAGCAGTACTTCTTCGCCCACGGCGCGTGCGAGAAGAGCCAGTCGAACTGCTTGAGCGCGTTCTCCGGTCGCATCGCCCGGTAGGCCATGGTCTGACCGTTGAGGCCGCAGAATGTGCAGTGCGCCCGCTCCCCCCACCAGCAGCCCCGCGAGGTCTCGAAGAACAGCATCGGCTCGGCCGCGGCGGCCGGTAGCTGCACCATCCGGTCGAACGACTCGCGGAACTCGGTGTAGTCGGGGTCGAAGTAGTCGTCGATGTCGGCGTTGGGGCCGATCCCCTTGCGGTAGCGGCTCTCCATCTGGTTGCGCCGGGTGACGACCCCACGGATCTGGTGCGCCCGCTCCAGGTCGTCGTCGAGCACGCTGCGCAGGAACTCGGGGAACGTGACCAGCGACGGCCCGGAGAAGACGAAGTCGAGCTGGGGACAGTTCTGCGCCAACGCGGCGCCCATCGGCGCCTCGCAGTTGGCACCGCCGATCAGCGTGGTCACCGCCGGGTTGCGGTCCTTGACCATCCGGGCCGCCGCGAGGCTGGGCAGGTTCTGCGTGAACATCGAGCTGAAGCCGAGCAGGTCCGCCTCGTCGAGGCGGTACTTCTCCACCATGCCGCGCAGGAAGTCCTTGAGACCCTCGCGGCGGCGCAGCACGGTACGCCGCAGGTCGGCTTTTGCCGGGCCGGTGAAGTAGCGGCTGAAGTACTCGTCCACGTTGTCCGGCAGCTCCGGGAAGGCGAGCTGCCGGAACATCCAGTCCCCCACCCCGGCGACGTGGAAGTCCATGTCCCCGGCGATGGCGTCGTACTCCTGGGCGCCGAAGTAGCGGACGAAGTCGTGGTTGAGGTAGCAGACCCGCACGTCGAAGTCGTCCGGGAAGTCCCGGCGGACCAACGCGGAGAGCTGACTGAGCGCGAACGACGGTCGACGCCGGTCGGCGAAGGGCATGTTGACGAGGACTAGCTGGCGCACGTGGACCCTTCCACGATCGAGGGCTGCCAGCGCGAGTACTGGCGCAACCCGTACAGCAGCGGGGTGTCGGCGGTGTACTGGACGTCGGAGACCTGGCCCACCACCAGCGCGTGGTCACCGACGACCCGGACGTCGGAGAGGGCGCAGGCGGCGAACCCGCAGGCGTCCTCCACCAGCCACGGCAACCGGTCGTCGCCTCGGGGCTGCCACCTCACCTGGTGGAAGCGGTCCGCCTGACCGGTGGCGAAGACCTCGGCGGCCCGCTGGCCCCCGGCGTGCAGCAGGTTGACCCCGAACCTCCCCCGGTCCTCGATGGCGGCCAGCGTGCGGCTGCCCACCTTGAGGCTGACCAGCAGCGTCGGCGGCTCCAGCGTGACGCTCATCAGCGACGAGCAGGTCAGCCCCCACGGCGCCCCCTCGCCGTCCACACTGGTCACCACCGCCACGCCGGTCGGGAAACCGCTCATGAAGGTCCGGCAGCCGTCGGCCAGCGACGGCTCGGACCCGGGACGCATCGGTACGACCGTCATCACCCCTCCGCCGCCGGTTGGATGGTGCTCAGGTACTCGTACGCGCTCGGCAGGGTGCTCACCAGCCGCTCCGCGTCGGCCCGGATCGCGGCCAGCTCGGCCGACGCGCGGGTGGGGTCGATGTGCGCCAGCGCCGGCCGGGGACTCTTCGGGGCGAGACCCATCCCGAGGCAGATCGTGATCCACGAGTAGACCTCGAACCCGTGGTAGTACGGGTAGATGGTGCTCTCGTCGAGCAGCCGCACGGCCGCGGTCTCCAGGCGCTCGGCCAGCCCGTCCGGAATCGTCCGGACCTTGGTCTCCCGCCAGTAGTCGGTGTCCTGCCGGGGCGAGGCGACGTAGTGCAGGACCAGGAACTCCTTGACCCCGTCGATCACCCGCGCGACCTTGTCGTTGTAGCCACGGATGAGCGTCTCGTCCCAGGTGTTGTCCGGGAAGTGCTTCACCAACTGCTCGATGGCGTGCTGGATGAAGAAGATGCCGGTGGACTCCAGCGGCTCGACGAAACCGCTGGAGAGGCCGACCGCGACGCAGTTGTTCACCCAGGACCGCTCGTTGCGACCGATCCGCATCCGGATGTGGTTGGCCTGCAGGTCGTCCTGACCGGGCGCGGCGAACTCGCGCAGCGTGCGCTCCGCCTCCTCCGGCTCGCAGAACTCGTCGGAGTAGACGTAGCCGGTGCCGATCCGGCCGTACAGCGGGATGGTCCAGATCCAGCCGGCGTCCTTGGCGGTGGCCCTGGTGTAGGGGGCGATCCCGTGCTCCGCCATGTCGCGGGGCACCCGCAGCGCCACCGCGCGGTTGTTCGGCAGCACGTCGGTGAAGGAGACGAACTTCTCCTTCAACGTCTGGTTGATCAGCAGGCCCCGGAAGCCGGTGCAGTCGACGAAGAGGTCACCGGTGACGTCGCCCTGGTCGCGGGTGGAGACGTGGGTGATCCAGCCGCGCTCGTCCTGCCCGACACCCACCACGTCGTCGACGACGTGCCGGACGCCCTGCGCGACGCCGAGCTTGGTCAGGTAGCGGGCCATCAGCGCGGCGTCGAAGTGGTAGGCGTACGGGAACTGCGCCCGCTGCTCGTCCAGGGTGGAGCGGCCCAGCTCACCGTCGAGGCTCGCGGTGAACAGGCTGCCGTCGAGCATGCGCGGGGAGCGCTGCGCCTCGCAGAGGTACGGCGTGATGAACGAGCCCCGGTCGAAGCTCTCGGTCGGGTCGCCGAGGGCCAGGTTCCACTCCGCCGCGGTGAACCCGTCGGAGGTCCGCAGCCGCTCGAACGGGTGGAAGAAGTGGCTGCCGTCGCCGCGCCAGTTGTCGTACTTGATGGCCAGCTTGTAGGAGCCGCTGCACTGCGGCATCCACTCCCGCTCGTCCAGCCCCAGGTAGTCGAAGAAGTGCCGGATGGTGCTGAACGTCGCCTCGCCGACGCCGATCGTGCCGACCGCCGCCGACTCCACGAGGGTGACCGAGATCCGGTCCTGGAAGGCGGTCTTGAGGTAGGTGGCGGTCATCCAGCCGGCGGTCCCGCCACCGACGATGACAACGTCGCGGATCATCATGCCTGCGCTCCCTGGATCGCTTCCCGAACGGTCCGCACGCTGCGCGGCCGCATGTCCTTCCACACCCGGTCGATGTGGTCGAGGCACTCCTGACGGGTGCCGTCGGTGCCCTCGTCCTGCCAGCCCGGCGGGTTGGGCCGGTCCGACCACCACACCGAGTACTGCTCCTCGTGGTTGACCACGACCTTGAAACGGACGTCATCCGGCTGCGTCATCGGTGGTTCCTCTCATGCCGTGGGGATCTCGTGGTCACGGGCGTGCCGCAACCGGTCGGCCAACGCCGGGCCGATGGTGTCCAGTGCCGGAGCCTGCGTCATCCGGTCGTGCTCGTCGTCGACCGGCAGCACGTCGACGCGGCCGTCGACGTACGCCTGCCAGACCGTGGCCGGGTCGAGGCGGTCGTCCCAGGTCCGGGTGGCCACGAACAACTGCACGTCGCCGTGGAAGCGTTCGGGCGTGAACGCGTCCATCAGGCGGGCGTTGTTGAGCACCACCCCGGTCAGCGCCTCCACGGTCTTCGCGTCGAGCAGTTCGTCGCCCGGATCGGGCCGCTCCCCGTCCTCCGGGTCCCCGGTCGTCGCGTCCCGGTCGGTGGCCGCACCCGGCCGGCCGAGGGCGTCGAAGAGCAGCGCCCGGGCCTCGGCCGCGGTCTCCACCCGGACGTCCTCCACGTCCATCGCCGGGTAGCTGTCGATCAGCGTGAGCACCGCGACCTGCTCCCCGTCGGCCTGCAGGCGGGTGGCCATGGCGTGCGCGACCAGACCACCGAAGGACCAGCCGAGCAGGTGGTAGGGGCCGTGCGGCTGGATCCGCCGGATCTCGGCGAGGTAGTCGGCGGCCATCTCCTCGACGCTGCCGGCCAGCACCTCACCGCCGTCCGCGCCGCGCGCCTGCAACCCGTAGATCGGCCGGTCGATGCCCGACTGCCGGAGCAGCCCCGAGTAGCACCAGCTCAGACCACCGACCGGGTGTACGCAGAAGAGCGGCGCGCCGTCGCCGTGCACGCGCATCGGCATCAGCACGTCGAACGGGTCGGCGGCCACCCCGGACTCGACGGCCGACGCGAGGCTGGCCACGGTCGGGTTCTCGAACAGCGCCCGGATGGTCAGCTCCACGCCCAGCGCGGCCCGCACCCGGGAGACCAGGCGGGTCGCCAGCAGCGAGTGACCGCCCAGGTCGAAGAAGCCGTCGTCGACACCGACCGTGTCCAGGCCCAGCACCTCGGCGAACAGGCCGCAGAGCACCGTCTCGCGGGGGCCCACCGGTCCCCGGCCACCGGCGCCGCCGGTCGACTCCGGGACGGGCAGCGCCGTGCGGTCCAGCTTGCCGTTGGGAGTCAGCGGCAGCGAGTCCATCGGCACCAGCGCCGAGGGCACCATGAAGCCGGGGAGTTGTTCGCCGGCCAGCGCCCGCAGGGCGGCCAGGTCGACCTGGCCACCGGCGACCGGGCAGACGTACCCGACCAGTCGCTGGTCGCCGGGGCGGTCCTCGCGTACCACCACGGCGACCTGTCCGACGGCGGGGTCGGCGGCCAGGACGGCCTCGATCTCGCCGAGCTCCACCCGGAACCCGCGGACCTTCACCTGGTCGTCGGCGCGGCCGACGAAGCTCAGGTTGCCGTCCAGCCCCCAGCGCACCACGTCGCCGGTGCGGTACATGCGCGATCCGGGCGGGCCGAACGGGTCGGCGACGAACCGGGTCGCGGTGAGTCCGGCGCGCCCCCAGTAGCCCCGGCCCAGGCCGGCACCGGCCACGTACAGCTCACCGGCGGCGCCGGGTGCCACCATCCGCAGCGCCTCATCCAGCACGTACAGCCGGGAGTTGAGGATCGGCTTGCCGATCAGCGGCACGTCCCCGTCGGAGACCCGGTACGACGCGGTGTCGTTCGAGCACTCGGTCTGGCCGTAGAAGTTGTAGCTGGCGGTGTCCGGGGTGGCCCGCATCGCGTTCCACAGCGTCTCGGTGACGGCCTCGCCGCCGACCATCAGCACGGTCGGGTGGTGCCGGCCGTCGGCGAACATGCCGGCCGCGACGAGCTGCTGCATGAACGACGGCGTCAGGTCCACGAACCCGATGCGCTGCCGGTCGATGTAGTCGACGAAGGCCTCCGCGTCGCGGCGCACGAAGTCGTTGATGACGTGCAGCTCGTGCCCGTCGAGCATCCAGAGCAGCGAGTCCCACGAGGTGTCGAACGTCAGCGGCGCGGTGAAGCCGATCCGCAGCCGGCCGCCGCCGGCCGCCGCCACCTCGGGCCGGAAGAACGTGGTGCGGTGGCTCCAGTACAGGTTGACCATGCCCCGGTGTTCGATCACGACGGCCTTCGGCCGACCCGTCGACCCGGAGGTGTAGATGACGTACGCGGGGTTCTCCGGCCGCAGCGGCGCAAGGCGTTCCGGGTCGGCCAGCTCCGCGTCGGAGAGCGCGGCCAGCTCGGTGCGGACCGCCTCGTCGTCGAGCCGGACCACGGGGGTGGTCAGCGGGGGCAGCGCCGCGAGCCCGGCGGCGGTGCCGAGCACCACCACCGGCGCGGCGTCGGCCAGCATGAACGCCAGCCGGTCCGCCGGATGCTCCAGGTCCAGCGGCAGGTACGCGCCACCGGCCTTGAGTACCGCGAACAGCGCCACGACCATCTCCGCCGACCTCGGTACGGCCAGCGCGACCACCCGCTCCGGGCCGACCCCCCGGTCGACCAGCAACCGGGCCAGCCGGTTGGCCCGCCCGTCCAGCTCGGCGAAGGTCATCCGGGTGTCGTCGTGGACCACCGCCACCTCGTCACCGGTGGCGGCCACCTGCTCGGCGAGCAGGTCGATCAGCCGCACCGGCGGCGCGGGCCGACTCGGGCCCATCCAGTCCACGGTGAGCGCCTGACGTTCCTGCGCCGACATCACCTCCAGCTCGCTGACCGGCAGGTGCGGGTCGGTCGCCGCGGCGGAGAGCAGCCGCACCAGGCGCTCGGCCAGGGCCGCCACCGACGGCTCGTCGAACAGGTCGGTCGAGTACTCCAGGTAGCCGCGCAGGCCCGCCGGAGAGCCGTCCGGACCGTAGTCCTCGAACACGTCGAGCGTCAGGTCGTACTCGGACACCCCGTGCCGGACCGCCTCGTGGCTGACCTGCAACCCGGCGAAGTCGAACGCGGCCGAGGCGTTGTTCTGGAAGGCCAGCAGCACCTGGAACAGCGGGAACCGGGCCAGCGAACGGGTCGGGCTGACCGCCTCCACGACACGCTCGAAGGGCACGTCCTGGTGGTCGTAGGCGGCCAGGTCGGTGTCGCGTACCCGGTCGAGCAGCTCGGCGAAGCTCGGGTCGCCGCCGACGTCGGTGCGCAACACCAGCGTGTTGACGAAGTAGCCGACCATCGCCTCCAGCGCCGGGTCACCCCGGCCCGCCGACGGGGTGCCGATCGGGATGTCGGTGCCCGCGCCCATCCGGGACAGCAGCGCGGCGAGCCCGGCCTGCACCACCATGAACAGGCTCAGTCGCCGGTCGCGGGCCAGGCGCAGCAGCCCGTCGTGCTGGTCGGAGTCGAGCCGCAGGGCGACGGTGTCCCCCGCGTAGCTGGCCACCGGCGGGCGGGCCCGGTCGGTGGGCAGCGACAGTTCCTCCGGCGCACCGGCCAGGTTGGCCCGCCAGTAGTCGAGCTGCCGGTTGACCTCGCTGTCCCGGTCGCCGTCGTCGCCGAGGATCTCCCGCTGCCAGACCGCGTAGTCGGCGTACTGCACCGGCAGCGGCGACCACTGCGGGGCCCTGCCCTGCCGGCGCAGCGAGTAGGCGTCGGCCAGATCCCGGCTCAGCGGGGCGAGCGACGCCCCGTCGACCGCGATGTGGTGCATGACCAGCAGCAGCACGTGCAGTTCCGGGTCGATCCGGAACAGCTGCGCCCGCAGCGGGATCTGCGCGGCGAGGTCGAAGCCCTGCGCGGTGGCCGAGGCCAGCGCGTCGGCGAGGTCCGCCTCGGTGATGTCCCGCACCGGCATCGGCGGCCGGGTCGGCGGCAGGACCGTCTGGAACGGCACCCCGCCCTCCTCGCCGAACACGGTGCGCAGCGGCTCGTGCCGCGCCACCAGGTCGGCGACGGCGGCGGCGAGCGCGTCGGCGTCGAGCGAACCGGCCAGCCGCAACGCGATCGGCGTGTTGCGGGCGCCGGTGTCGGTGCCGTCCATCCGGTCCAGGAACCAGAGGCGCTGCTGGCCGAAGGAGAGCGGGATCCGCTCGCCGCGCGGCACCGGGCGGACCGCCGGTCGGGCCGTCACCGTGGGGTCGATCGCCTTGGCGAGCGCGGCCACGGTCGGGTTCTCGAACAACGCCCGGATGGTCAGCTCCACCCCCAGCACCGACCGCACCCGGGAGACCAGGCGGGTGGCCAGCAGCGAGTGCCCGCCCAGGTCGAAGAAGCCGTCGTCGACGCCGACCCGGTCGACGCCGAGCACCTCGGCGAAGAGCCCGCACAGCACCGACTCGCGGGGACCGACCGGCTGGCGGCCGCCACCGGCGCCACGGGTCGGTGCCGGCAACGCGGCCCGGTCCAGCTTGCCGTTCGGCGTCAGCGGCAGCGCCGACAGCTTCACGATCGCCGACGGCACCATGAAACCGGGCAGCCGCTCGGCCGCCGAGGTCCGCAGCTCCTCCACGTCGACCCGGGCACCGTCCGCCGCACAGACGTAACCCACCAGCCGCTGGTCGCCGGGGCGGTCCTCGCGGACCACCACCGCGACCTGGCCCACTCCGGGGCCCGCCGCCAGCACCGCCTCGATCTCACCCAGCTCGACCCGGAACCCGCGGACCTTGACCTGCTCGTCGGCGCGGCCGAGGAAGCTCAACCCGCCGTCGGGCCGCCACCGCACCAGGTCACCGGTGCGGTACATACGCGATCCGGCCGGTCCGTACGGGTCGGCGACGAACCGCGAGGCGGTCAGGCCGGGCCGTCCCCGGTAGCCACGGGCCAGCCCGGGACCGGCCACGTACAGTTCGCCGGCCGCCCCGGGCGCCACCAGCCGCAGCCCCTCGTCCAGCACGTAGACCCGGGCACCCGAGATGGGGCGACCGATGTCGGAGCGGACCGACTGCGGGTCGGGCGGGCCGTCGGCCTCGTACACCCGGGAGCTGACGTCGATGGTCGCCTCGGTCGGCCCGTACGCGATGACCATGCGACGGCCCGTCGACCAGTACGCGGCCACGTCGGGCGGGCAGCCCTCGCCACCGGTGATGATCGCTCTCAGGTGCGGCAGCTCCCGTTGCGGGACGGTGGCCAGCACCGACGGCGGGATGTGCGCGTGGCTGATCCGGTGCTCGGCCAGGTAGGCGTGGAGTTCCTCACCGGCCACGGTGGTCGGCGACACCACGAGGCAGCCGCCGGCCAGCAGCGCCATCGACACCTCTGCCACCATCACGTCGAAGCTCGGCGACACCAGTTGCGACACCCGCGCGCCGGGCCGGGCGTCGTGCCGGACGATCTGGTTGGCCAACAGCCCGGCCAGACCGGCGTGGGTCACCTCGACGCCCTTGGGCACGCCGGTGGAGCCCGAGGTGTAGATGAGGTACGCCGGGTCGGCGACCCGCAGCGGGCCGATCCGGTCGGTGTCGGAGAGGTTCGCCGGGGAGGCCGCCGCCAGGTCGATCTCCTCCAGCACCACCGTGGTGGACGCCGCCGCCACCGGTGGCACGGCCAGCCCGGCCCGGTTGGTGAGCACCACCGTGGGCGCGCTGTCGTCGAGCAGGAAGGCGAGCCGCTCGGCGGGGTACGTGAGGTCCACCGCCAGGTAGGCCGCGCCGGTCTTGGCGACCGCGACGATGGCGACGATCAGGTCGATCGAGCGGGGCAGCGCAAGCGCGACCGTCCGCTCCGGGCCGACGCCCCGGGCGACGAGCGTACGGGCCAGGCGGTTGGCCCGCTCGTTGAGTTCGGTGTAGCGCAGCGTGCGCCCGTCCGCCTCGACGGCGGGGGCCGACGGGGTGGCCGCGACCTGCGCCTCGAACAGTTCCGGCAGGGTCAGGGCGGACACCGCACCGGCAGTGCCCGCCCAGGTGGTGAGCAGTTCCCGCCGTTCCCGCTCCGCCAGGATCTCCACCGCGCAGACCGGTGCCGTCGGCTCCGCCACCAGGTTGCCCACCAGCCGGACCAGCCGGTCGGCCAGCAGCTCCACGGTGGTGTGGTCGAACAGGTCGGTGGCGAAGTAGACCTCACCGGTGAGCCGGTCGTCGACCAGGTGCATCATCAGCGCCAGGTCGAACTGGAGCGACGAGAGCGCGAGATCCTGCGTCCGTACCTCGACGTCGGCCAGGCCGGTGGGCTCGTCCTCGGCCCCGGCCAGCGTGAACATCACCTGGAACAGCGGCGACATGCTCTGGTCCCGGACCGGGTTGAGCCGCTCCACCACCTGGTCGAAGGGCACCTCGGCGTGGCTGAGCGCGCCGAGCACGGTGCCGCGTACCCGCTCCAGCAGCTCGGCGAAGGTCGGGCCGTGCGGGCTGTCGCCCAGCTCGGTGCGGACCACGACGCTGTTGACCAGGAAGCCGACCACGTCGGCGAGTTCGGGGTGGTCACGGCCGGTGACCGGGGTGCCGACGGCGATGTCGCGCTGGCCGCTCACCCGCGCCAGGAGCACCTGGAAGGCGGCCAACAGCACCATGAACGGTGTGACGCCGCGTGCCGCGGAGAGGTCCCGTAGCCGCCGGACGGTCTCGGCCGGCACCTCCAGCCGGACCCGGTCGGCGGCGAAGCTGGGCGTCGCCGGGCGCGGCCGGTCCAGCGGCAGACGCAGCACCGGCAGGTCGGCGAGTTGCCCCTGCCAGTAGTCGAGCGCCTCCTCGTACCGGCCGCTGTCCCGCCGCTCCCGCTGCCACCAGGCGAAGTCGGCGTAGTGCAGGGTCACCGGGTCGAGGTCGGGCGCGGTGCCGGCCCGCCGGGCCCGGTAGCACTCGGTCACCTCGCGCCACACGACCTGGTGGGACCAGCCGTCGTAGGCGATGTGGTGCAGCACCACCAGCAGCACGTGGTCGTGCTCGCCGACCCGCAGCAGGAAGCCGCGCAGCACCGGGCCGCTGCCCAGGTCGAACGGGCGGGCCCACTCGTCGTGCAGGACCCGGGTGATCAGGTCGTCGGCGAGGCCGGTGACCGTGACCACGGGCAGCTCGACCCGGTACGGCGCGTCGACCACCTGCACCGGGCCGTCGTCGGTGGCGACGTAGTGGGTCCGCAGGATCTCGTGCCGGGCGACCACGTCACCGAGCGCGCCGGCCAGGGCGTCCACGTCGAGCGCGCCGTGCAGCCGCACCGCGACCGGCATGTTGTACGCCGGTGACTCCGGCGCGTACTGCCAGAGGAAGTAGAGCCGCTCCTGCGCGTACGACAGCGGCATCCCGTCGGAGAGGCGGGGCACCGGTATCGGGGCCGGGCCGGCGATGTGCACGGTGGTGGCGAGCCGGGCGGCCATCGAGGCGACCGTGGGGGCGTCGAACACCGCCTGCACCGGCAGCTCGATCCCGAGCGCCTGACGCAGGCCGAAGACGACCCGGGTGGCCAGCAGCGAGTGCCCGCCGATCTCGAAGAAGTCGTCGTGCACGCCGATCGGGTCGGTCCGGCCCAGCACCTGCTGCCACACCTGCGCCACGGCCCGTTCGGTCTCGTCGCGCGGGGCGACCCGGTCCACCGTGCCGTCCTCCGGCGTGACCGCCGGCAGCCGGGACTTGTCCACCTTGCCGCTGAGCGTGCGGGGCAGCCGGTCGATCGGCACGAACGCCGAGACCCGCAACTGCGCCGGCAGGCGCTCGTCCAGGTACGCGCGGAGGTCGCCGCCGGTGGGCGCGGTGCCGGTCGCGGCCACCACGTACGCCACCAGCCGGTGGTGGGAGACCCCGTCCCGGACCGCCACCACGCACGCCTCGCTGACCGCGTGGTGCCCGCGCAGCACCGCCTCGATCTCGCCCGGCTCGACCCGGTGGCCCCGGATCTGCACCTGGTCGTCGCTGCGGCCGATGAACTCGACGGCCCCGTCGGCGAGCCACCGGCCCCGGTCACCGGTGCGGTAGAGCCGAGCGCCGCTGTCGCTGCCGTACGGGTCGGGCAGGAACCGGTCGGCGGTGAGCCCGGGCCGGTTGAGGTAGCCCCGGGTCACCCCGTGGCCGCCGACGTACAGGTCACCGACCACCCCGATCGGGACCGGACGCAGCCGCTCGTCGAGCACGTGCACGGCGGTGTTGGCCACCGGGGAACCCACCGGCACGATGCCGGAGGCGGTGCTCACCCCGGGCCGGGCCGCGAACATGGTGCTGTCGATCGACGTCTCGGTGGCACCCCAGGCGTTGACGATCCGCACCCCGGGCGGCAGCACCTCCAGCGCGGCGGCGTAGTCGCTGATCGCGAAGCTGTCCGCGCCGACCATCAGCAGCTTGAGGTCGGGCAGCCGCCGGCCGCTCTCGGTCAGGTGCGCGGTGACGGCGGTCAGCACGGCGGGCACCGTGTCGAAGGCGTCGATGCGCTCCGCCGCCAACTCGCCCACCA
This sequence comes from Micromonospora sp. NPDC003816, assembly GCF_042874705.1. NCBI lineage: Bacteria > Bacillati > Actinomycetota > Actinomycetes > Micromonosporales > Micromonosporaceae > Micromonospora > Micromonospora sp. NPDC003816. The sequence goes on along the minus strand of NZ_JBIANP010000015.1, from coordinate 21,198 downwards.
GCGCCTGCGGGTCACGGGCCAGCGAGCGGGGGCCGAGCACCAGACAGCTACCGAAGGCCAGGCTACGGACGACGTCACCGACGAAGACGTCAAAGGCGGAGCTGGCGATCGTCATCCAGCGGCGCAGCGGTCCCGGGTCCCAGGTGGTCCAGGCCGCGCGCAGGTTCGCCGTGCCGCCCCGGGTGACCATCACGCCCTTCGGCGTACCGGTCGAACCGGAGGTGTAGATCACGTACGCGAGGGCGGACGGCGGCGCGGTGCGGGGTGGCCGGGCGGCCGACACGTCGGCGAGCGTGGCCGGGTCGTCGAGCCGGACCTGCCGCCACGGACCGGTGGGCAGGTCGGCTGCGGTGCTGGCGTCACAGAGCACCACCGTCGGCGCGGCGTCGTCGAGCAGCACGGCGATGCGGGCCGCCGGCTGCTCCGGGTCCACCGGCATGAACGCGGCGTCGGCCTTGAGCACGGCCAGCGGCGCGACCACGGTGTCGTGGCCGCGTCCGACACAGATCGCCACCCGGTCGTCGATGCCGACACCGAGCCCGCGCAGCAGGTTCGCGATCCGGTTCGCGCGGTCCTCGACGGTGCCGTAGTCGAGCGTCCGCCCGTCCCAGACCAGCGCGGGTGCGTCCGGGGCGGCGTCCGCGTACGCCTCGAAGTGCTGCTCCACGGAGATCGACGGCGAGTAGCTGAGCCGGGTGCTGTTCCAGTCCCGCACCAGACGGCGCTCGTGGCCGGTGGAGAGGCGGTAGTCGCCGATCGGGCGGTCCGGTGCCTCGGCGATGCCGGTGAGCAACTGTTCCAGGTGCTCCACGATCCGCTCGGCGGCGTCGGCGTCGAAGAGGTCCACGCTGTACTCGAGTTCACCGGTCAGCCCCTCGGGACCGTCCCGCAGGCCGAGCGTGAGGTCGACCTGCGCGCCCTGGGCCGCCCCCGAGTACGGCTCGACGTCGACGTCGCCCAGGTCCCAGGCGTCGTTGGCGCCGGCCGCGTCGCCGTCGGTGGTGAACATGACCTGGAACAGCGGGGTGGCGCTGGCGTCCCGGGCCGGGTTGATCCGCTCGACGACCTGGTCGAACGGCACGTCCTGGTGGGCCAGGCCGTCGAGCACGACGCTCCGGACGCGGCCGAGCAGCTCGGTGAAGGTGGGGTTGCCGGAGAGGTCACCGCGGAGCACGACGGTGTTGGCGAAGAAGCCGACCAGCCCGGCGACGGCGTCGGAGTCCCGGCCGGCGACCGGCGTGCCGACGGCGATGTCCGGCTGACCGGAGAGCCGGGACAGCAGCACCTGGAAGGCGGCGAGCAGCACGACGAACGGGGTGCAGCCGGTGGACCGGCCGAGTTCCCGCAGCCCGTCGGCGACCGCAACGGGCAGCCGGACCGGCACCCGGTCACCGGCGAAGGTGGGGGTGGTCGGGCGGGGCCGGGCGACCGGCAGGTCCAGCACCGGAACGTCGGTCAGTTGCTCCTGCCAGTGCCGCAGGCCGGGCTCGTACCCGCCGTCGGCCTGGCGGCGTCGCTGCCACCAGGCGACGTCGGCGACCTGCACCGGTAGCGCGGGCAGCCGCTGGGCCGCCGCCGCGCCGTCCCGGTAGACCGTGGACAGTTCCCGCCACATGATCGGCAGGGACCACCCGTCGCAGGCGATGTGGTGCATCACCAGCAGCAGTACGTGTTCCTCGGGTGACCGCCGGAACAGCGTGGCCCGCAGCACCGGCCCCTCGGCCAGGTCGAACGGCCGCAGCGTCTCGGCGTCGATCAGCTCCCGCAGCGCCGCCTGCGCCCCGGCCCCGGCCGGTACGTCCACCACCGGCAGCGGCACCGGGGCCGCCGCCTCGACCACCTGCTCCGGGCCCTGCGCCCCGTCGACGTACCGGGTCCGCAGCACCTCGTGCCGAGCCACCACCGCCGACAGCGCGGTGCCCAGCGCCGCCACGTCCACCCGCCCCGTCAGCCGCACCGCCACCGGCGCGTGGTACGCCGCCGAGGCCGGCGCCAGCCGCCACAGGAAGTAGAGCCGTTCCTGGGCGAACGACAGCGGCAGGGCCTCGTCGCGCGGGGCACGCGGAATCCCGGTGGGACGGGCGTCGCCGCGGCCGAGCCGCTCCAGCAGCAGCCGGCGTCGCTCCGGGGAGAGCTGGGCGAGCCGCTCGGCGAGGGTGTCAGACATGGAGGTCCCTTCGGAACTGGGCCGTCGGTGGCCGGCTAGGAGTTCGCCAGGAGCGCCCGGACGTCCTCGTCGGACATCGACTCGACGCTCTCCAGCGCCTCGGCGAGGAGGTCGTCCTGTTCGCCGAGCGCCTCGTTGATGGCCTTGGCCAGGTCCTCGACGTACGGCGCTTCGAGGATCCGGCGCAGTTCCAGGTCCACCCCGAACGTGGTGCGGATGCGGAACGCCACCTGCACGGCCTGGAGCGAGTGCCCGCCGAGGGCGAAGAAGTTGTCGCCGATGCCGACCCGCTCGACGCCGAGGATGTCGGCCCAGACGGCGGCGACCTCCCGTTCCAGGGCGTCGCGCGGGGCCACGTGCGCACCTGCGGCCTCCGGCCGCTCGGGGTCGGGCTCCGGCAGCACCGCCCGGTCGATCTTCCCGTTCGGGGTGAGCGGCAGCGTGCCCATCACCACGAACGCGGACGGCACCTCGTACTCCGGCAGGCGCTCGGCCATGAACGCGCGCAGCCCGGCCACGTCCACGGACGTGCCGGCCGCCGGCTCGACGTAGCCGACCAGGCGCACCGGGCCGGTGCCGGACCGCAGCGCCAGCACCACCCCGGAGGCCACCGTCGGGTGCGCCACCAGCACCGCCTCGACCTCACCCAGCTCGACCCGGAAACCCCGGACCTTGACCTGGTGGTCGGCGCGGCCGACGAACTCCAACGTCCCGTCGGCACGCCAGGAGACCACGTCCCCGGTCCGGTAGAGCCGGGCACCGGGCACACCGGAGAAGGCGTCCGGCACGAACCGGTCGGCGGTCAGCCCCGGCCGGTTCCAGTAGCACCAGGCGACACCGGGGCCGCCCAGCCACAGCTCGCCGGGAACCCCCACGCCGACCGGACGGCCCCACTCGTCCACCACGTACGTGGTGGTGTTGGTGATCGCCGCACCGATCGCGCCGGAGCTGGCCGGGACCTCGGGCAGCGGGTTGCAGGTCGAGATGCTGGTGACCTCGGTCGGGCCGTAGATGTTGTTCATCCGGGCACCGCCCGCCCGCACCGCGGCGTCGATCGCGCCGAGGTTGATCCGCTCACCGCCGATGTAGACCTGCTGGAGCGTGGTGAAGGCGTCCGGGATCTCGTTGACCGTGGAGTTGAACAACGCGGTGACGATCGCGACGGCGCTGACGTTCTCCCGGCGCAGCAGTTCGACGAAGCGCGGCGGCGAGAGCGCCACGTCGGTGGGGACCACCACCACCCGGCCGCCGTTGAGCAGCGGCCCCCAGACCTCGAACAGCAGCGGGTCGAAGGAGGCGTTGGAGACCTGGCCGACGGCACGCAGTTCCTCGGGCCGGATCAGGTCGGTGTCGCGGACCAGGCGGACGATGCCACGGTGCGGCACGACCGCGCCCTTGGGCCGACCGGTGGAGCCGGAGGTGTAGATCAGAGACGCGGCGTCCTCGGTGACGGTGCCGGCCCCGGTCGGCGTACCCCGGCCGTCGGGCAGCGGCGGCACGTCGGTGATGTCGACGGTCTCGCGGCCGGTCAGCGGGAGCTGGTCGAGCAGGTCCCGGTGCCCCACCACCACCCGCACGTCGGTGTCGGTCAGCATGAACTCCAACCGCTGCGCCGGGTAGTCCGGGTCCAGCGGCACGTACGCGCCACCGGCCCGCAGCACGCCGAGCATCCCCACCACGAGGTCGGCGGAGCGCCGGCAGCACAGGCCGACCAACGAACCCCGGCCCACGCCGGACTCCGTCAAGCGCGCCGCCAGCGCGTCCGCGCGGGCCAGCAGCGACGCGTACGACACCGACACCTCGCCGTCGACCACCGCGACCGCATCCGGCGTCGCCTGCGCCCAGCCGGCCACCAGCGCGTCCACGGTCAGCTCCGGGGACTGCTCCCGCCCGGTCCGGTTCCACCCGTCGACCTGGGCACGTTCGGCGGGCGAGGTGAGGTCCACCTCGACCAACGAGCGGTCCGGGTCGGCCACGATGGAGCGCAGCGCGGCCAGGTAGTAGCCGCGTACGCGCCGGATCTGCTCCGGCGAGAACTCGGTGGTGTGGTAGTCGAGCCCCATCAGCAGCCCGCTGGCGCCCGGGTCGCGCAGGAAGCCGCAGACGAACGGGTAGTTGGTCGGCTCGACCCGCATGGTGGTGAAGGAGTTGATCTTCGGATCGACGATCCGGACGTCCCGGTCGGCCAGGCCCCGCATGACGTGGAAGTGGTTGTAGACGAAGTGCGACTCGTAGAGCGACTCCCCGCCGGCCAGGCGCTGGATCTCCGCCATCGGGAAGCGGCGGTGCGGCAGCAGCTCGTTCTCCTCGTCGAGCATCGCCCGGATCAGGTCCGCCCAGGTGCCACCGGCCACGGTCGCGGTAACCGGCAACGAGTTGAGGAACAGGCCCCGCGACTCGGTGCCGTCGAGCACCTCCAGGCGGCCGTTGAAGGCCATCCCGGTGGACACCTCCCGGCTGCCGGTCAGGTGGGCCAGCACCCGCATGTGCGCGGCGAGCAGCACGCTCTTCAGCGGTACGCCGACACCGGCGGCCACCCGCTCCAACCCGGCACAGAGGTCGTCCGGGATCTTCGTCTCCAGCCAGCGGTAGAAGTCGGAGTGTCCCGGCGGCAGTTCCCACTCCAGCAGCGGCTGCTCGTCCACGGCGGGCTCCGGCTCCGGCAGCGGCTCCACCTCGGCGCCCTGCGGCCAGCGCGGCAGCCGGAGGCGGTTGGCCTGCCGGACCCGCGCCGACCAGAACTCCCGCTCCTCCGTCGAGGCGAGCGCCTCCCGCTCGGCCTCGACGAACTCGCGGTAGGTCGAGGCGGGCTTCGGATCGGCGCTGCTCGACGGGTCGCGCATCAGTTCCATGTAGCGCTGGAGGATCTCGGTGATCGAGGAGTGCAGGCTCCAGCCGTCGAGGATGGCGTGGTGCTCGACCAGGGTCCACTCGAAGGACTCCGCGCTGCGCCAGTGGAAGACGAAGCGCCACAGCGGCGGCCGGGCCAGGTCGAACGGGACCTCGCGCAGCCCCTCGATCACCTCGACGATGCGGCGGTCCTGCTCCTGCTCGTCCAGCTCGCGGACGTCGTACACCTCGATCGGCAGGTCCGCCTCGCGGTGCACCACCTGGAGCATCTCGCTGTACTCGCTGAGGTGGAACGAGGTCCGCAGGATGTCGTGCCGGTCGACGATCTGCCCGATGGCCCGCCGGATCAACGCCTCGTCGAACGGCGCGCGGACGTGGAAGCTGTCGACGTTCTGGTACAGCCGACGTCCCTCGTCGGCCTCCATGTGGAAGATCATCCCGGCCTGGAGCACCGCCATCGGGTACGCGTCCACCGCGTCCTCGGGCAGCCGCTCCCGGTCCGCCTCGGAGATCAGCGCGAAGGGCCGCCGCTCGGCGGCGGGCGCCTGCGCGGTGGTGACCTCACCGGCCAGCGCGGCGATGGTGGTGCGCTGGAACAGTTGCTGCAACGAGAAGTCGAGCCCCTTGGCGCGGGCCAGGCCGATCACCTGGACGCTGCGGATCGAGTCGCCGCCGAGGTGGAAGAAGTTGTCCTCGACGCTGACCTGGTCGAGTTCCAGCACGGTCGCCCAGATCTCGGCGAGAGCCTGCTCGGTCTCGTTGCGGGGCGCCACGTACGCCCGGGCCAGCGCCGGGCGGTCGACGCCGGGCTCCGGCAGCCGTCGCCGGTCGATCTTGCCGTTGGCGGTCAGCGGGAAGGCGTCGAGCACCGTCACCACCGACGGGATCATGTGGCTGGGCAGCGTCGGTTCGAGGAACTCGTGCACCTCGGGAACGGTCAGGTCCCCGTCGGCGACCAGGTAGGCGACGAGCCGACGTTCGGTGCCCGCCTCGCCGTGCGCGATCACCAGGCAGGCGCTCACCGCGGGGTGGGCCAGCAGCGCGGCCTCGACCTCGGCCGGTTCGATCCGGAAGCCCCGGATCTTGACCTGGTGGTCGAGGCGGCCCAGGTACTCCAGCGTGCCGTCGGGACGCCAGGTCGCCAGGTCGCCGCTGCGGTAGCGCCGTCCGCCCGGGACCACCGGGTCGGCGACGAAACGCTGCGCGGTCAGCTCCGGCCGACGCCAGTAGCCGTGCGCCACGCCGTCACCGCCGACATAGAGCTCACCGGGTACGCCGATCGGGGCGGGACGGCCGTACTCGTCCAGCACGTGCAGGCTCAGGTCGGCCACCTGCCGCCCGATCGGGCTGTGCCGCTCGGCCAGCAGATCGGCGGTGAGCAGGCAGTACGTGGTGTGCACCGTGGTCTCGGTGATGCCGTACATGTTGACCATCTCGGGGCTGGTCTCCGGGTGCCGGGTCCACCAGCGACGCACCGCGTCGGGGTCCAGCGCCTCGCCCGCGAAGATGACCACCCGGACGGCCAGGTCCGCCCGACGCCGCTCGTCGACGGCCTCGAACTGCCGGAACGCCCCCGGCGTCTGGCTGAGCACGGTGACTCCGGCGCGCTCCACCAACTCGTAGAACGCCTCCGGGTCGCGGCTCTCCCAGTAGCGCACCACCGCCAGCGTCGCGCCGTGGGTCAGCGCCCCCCACGCCTCGAAGACGGACACGTCGAACGAGGCGGAGTGGAAGAGACTGAACACGTCCTGCGGGCCGAAGTGGAACTGCTCCTCGGTGGCCGCGAACAGCCGCAGCACGTTGCGGTGCGAGACCATGACCGCCTTCGGCAGCCCGGTCGATCCGGAGGTGTAGATGAGGTACGCGGGGTCGTCGACCGCCGGTGGGACGAGGTCCGGGGCGTCGGCGGTGTCGACGCGTACCGCCTGCTCGATCGCCACGGTGCGGACGTCCTCGGGCAGCGTCAGGTCGGCCGGGATCGCGTCGCTCTGGGCCACCACGACCCGCAGGCCGCTGTCGCGCACGATGAAGTCGAGCCGGTCGGCCGGGTAGTTGGGGTCCAGCGGCACGTAGGCCGCCCCCGCCCGCAGCGCACCGAGCATCCCGACGACCAGGTCGGTCGAGCGGCGGCAGCACACCCCCACCATGTCGCCCCGACCGACACCGGCCCGGCGCAGGGTGGCGGCCACCGCGTCGGCGGCGGCCAGCAGGTCCGCGTACGTGGTGCGGGTCTCGCCGTCGAGCACCGCGACGTGGTCGGGGCGCTGCTGCGCGTGCCGGGCGACCAGGTCGCCGATGGGCGCGTCGACGGGGAAGGTCCGGGTGATGCCCGACCAGCCCTCGATCGTGTCGCGCTCCTGCTCCGGCAGGCCGCAGACCTCGGCGACGGACCGGTCCGCGTCGGCGACCAACCGCTGCACCAGCGTGAACCACTGCGCGGCGAAGCGGTCCATGGTGGAGGCGTCGAAGAGGTCGGTGGCGTACTCCAGCTCCACCCGCATGCCGTCGGCGCCGGTGTCGTAGACCAGCAGGGTGACGTCGAACTTGGCGGTGCCGGTGTCGATGCCGACCGGGGCGGCGTTCACGCCGTCGCCGAGCCGCCATCCGGTGGGGTCCTGGCGTTGCAGCACGAACTGCACCTGCACCAGCGGCGACCAGGCCAGCTCCCGTTCCGGCGCGAGCGCCTCCACCAGGGCCGCGAACGGCACGTCCTGGTGGTCCTGGGCGTCGGCCGAGGCGGCCCGGACCCGACCGACCAGGTCGGCGAAGGTCGGTGCGCCGGAGGTGTCCACCCGCAACGCGAGGGTGTTGACGAAGAACCCGACCAGGTCGTCCACCTCCGGCACCGGCCGACCGGCGACCGGCGTGGCCACCACCACGTCGGTGCGGCGCGACCAGCGCCCGAGCAGCAGGGCGAAGCTGGCCAAGAGGACGTCGAAGACGGTGCTGGAGCGCTGCCGGGCCAGTGCCCGGACGGCGTCGGCCACGTCGGGCGCCAGCTCGGCGTGCCGGGTGTGCCCGGCGTAGCTCTGCACCGGGCGGCGGACCCGGTCGGCGGGCAGTTCCAGCACCGGCGGCAGGCCGTCGAGCTGCTGCCGCCACCACTCGACGCCGTCGGACAGGCGGTCACCGGTGAGCTGGTCCCGCTGCCAGGCGGCGAAGTCGCCGTAGCCGAGGGACCGGTCCCGGGCCGGCGGGCGGGTGCCGGCGACCAGCGCCCGGTACGCCTCGGCGAGTTCACCGAGCAGGATCTCCAGCGACTGCCCGTCGCACGCGACGTGGTGGATCGACAGCCAGAGCAGCCACCCGTCGTCGGCGTGCCGGATCAGCCCGGCGCGCAGCAGCGGTGCCCGCGACAGGTCGAAGGGTTCGGCGACGGCGGCACGCGCCGCGTCCCGCGCCGCCGCCTCGGCTCCCGTCCCGGCGGCGCGCAGGTCGTCGACGCGCCACGACACCGGCGTACCCGCCTCGGCCCGGAGCAGCCGGGGCCGCCCCTGCTCGGTGTCGATGGCGGTCCGCAGCGACTCGTGCCGGTCGACCAGGAGCTGCACCGCGGCGCCCAGCGCGTCGGGGTCCACCGCGCCGGTCAGCGCGAAGGCGACCGGCACATTGTAGAGCGGCAGTCCCGGCCGCCACCGGTCGAGGAACCAGAGGCGTTCCTGGCCCGGCGACAGCACCGTCGGCGCACCGATCGCGGCGATGACCGGACGGGCGGCGGTGTCGGTGATCCCCGCCTGCGCGAGCAGGTGGTCGATGAGGTCGTCCTCGGTCGGCCCCAGCGACCCGGCGGAATCAGTGGTCGTCACCAGTGTTCTCCTTCGTTGCGGACGCGGTGCCGAGTCGTGCGGCGCGTTCGGTGGGGCTGAGTCGGCGGACCTGCATGACGACGGCGGCGATCCGGTCGAGCCGGCCGGCGTCGGGTCCCTCGGCGCGCAGGCGTCGGGCCAGGTCGGCGACGGTGGGTTGTTCGACGAGGTGGCGCACGGAGACCGGGGTACGCAGCGTGCGTTCCAGTCGGCCACAGACCTGCACCGCGTGCAGGGAGTGCCCGCCGAGGCCGAAGAAGTTGTCGTCGAGACCGATCCCTGCGACGTCGAGCACCTCGCCCCAGACCTCGGCGATGATCTGTTCGAGCGGGTCGGCCGGCGCCCGGAAGGCGGCCTGGTCGGCCCGCTGGTCGGTGTCCGGGTCGGGCAGCGCCGCCCGGTCGATCTTGCCGTTCGGCGTCAGCGGGAGCGTGTCCATCACCACGAACGCCGTCGGCACCGCGTGCTCCGGCAGCCGTTCGGCCAGGAACTCCCGCAGCTCCGCCACGCTGACCGGGGCACCCGCCACCGGCTCCACGTAGCCGACCAGGCGTACCGGCGCGCCCTCCGACCGCGCCGCGACCACCACCGCCGACGCCACCGCCGGATACCCCAGCAGCGCCGACTCGACCTCGCCCAGCTCGACCCGGAAACCCCGGACCTTCACCTGGTGGTCGGCGCGGCCGACGAACTCCAGCGACCCGTCCGGCCGGCGGAACACCACGTCCCCGGTCCGGTACAGCCGGGCACCCGGCACGCCGGAGAAGCCGTCCGGTACGAACCGGTCGGCGGTCAGCCCCGGCCGGTCCCAGTACCCCCAGGCCACTCCCGGGCCGCCCAGCCACAGTTCGCCGGGGATGCCGACGCCGGCCAGGCGACCCGCGTCGTCCACCACGTACGCCCAGGTGTTCGCGATCGCCGTACCGATGGCTCCGGTGCTGGTGGGTCGCGCCGTCAGGCGGGTGTAGGTGGCGAAGGTGGTCACCTCGGTCGGGCCGTAGATGTTGTGCAGCCGCGCCGGACCCTGTCCGCCCTCGACGACCCGGCCCACCGTCCCCGGGTCGAGGCTCTCGCCGCCGAAGTAGAGCTGGTCCACCCCGGCGAAGGCGTCGGGCACCGTGTTGACGGTGGCGTTGAACAACGCGGTGGTGATGAAGACCGTGGTCACCGCCCGGGTACGCAGCAGGGCGGCGAGGCCCGGCGGGGAGAGCACCGTCTCGGTGGGCACGATCACCACCTGCCCGCCGTTGGCGAGCGCACCCCACACCTCGAAGGTGATGGCGTCGAAACTGGCGTTGGCGAGCTGGGCGAGGACCGTCCGTGGGGTCAGCTCGACGTAGTCGGCTCCACCCACCAGGCGGGTGATGCCGCGATGCGGCACCACCACGCCCTTCGGGTCGCCGGTCGAGCCGGAGGTGTAGATGACGTAGGCGGCGTCGTCCCCGCCGCACGCCGACCGGTCCGGGGCGGCACCGGTCGGGGTCACCGCACCGGTCGCCTCGGGCAGGGTGACGGCGTGCCGGTCGCCGAGCGGGAGCTGGTCGAGCAGATCCCGATGCCCGACCACCACCCGCGCGGCCGTGTCGGCCAGCATGAAAGCCAACCGCTGCGGCGGATGGTCCGGGTCCAACGGCACGTACGCGCCACCGGCCCGCAACACCCCCAACATCCCCACCACGAGATCGGCCGACCGCCGACAACAGAGACCCACCAGGGAACTCCGACCCACCCCCAGTCCGGTCAACCGCGCCGCCACCGCGTCGGCCCGGGCCACCAGCGACCCGTACGACAGCGACATCTCGCCGTCCACCACCGCCACCGCGTCCGGTGACGTCCGGGCCCACCCGGCCACCAGCGCGTCCACGGTCGACCCGGCGGGGTAGTCGCGGGGCTGCCCGGCCCAGTCCAGGAGCCGCCGCTCCTCCTCGGTGGGCAGCGCGGACACCGACGTGACCGGGGCGTCGACGTCGGCGAGCAGCCGCTCCAGCAGCACCGTCCACTGGGTGGCGAAACGGTCGGCGGTCGACTCGTCGAAGAGGTCGGTCGCGTACTCGACCTCGACGCCGAGGTCCGGGCCACCGGTGTCGACCACCGCCAGGGTGAGGTCGAACTTCGCGGTGCCGGTGTCCACCGAGTCCAGCTCGGCGACCAGCCCGTCGGACTCCCAGCGGCCCCGGGCGTGCTGGTTCATTCCGAAGGCCACCTGTGCGAGCGGGGCCCGGCTCTGGTCACGGTCCGGGTCGAGCGCGTCCACCAGCGACGCGAACGGGATCTGCTGGTGGGCCTGGGCGGCGGCCGAGACGGCGCGTACCCGCTCGACCAGTTCCACGAAGGTGGGCGTGCCACCCAGGTCGGCCCGGAGCACGACGGTGTTGACGAAGAACCCGACCAGGTCGTCGAGTTCGGGCAGCGGACGCCCGGCGGCCGGGGTCGCCACCACCACGTCGGTCCGGCCCGACCAGCGGCCGACCAGCAGCAGGTACGCGGTCATCAGCAGGTCGAAGACGGTGACCGAGTGGGTCCTCGCGGCGGCCCGCAGCGCCGACACCGTCGAGGGGTGCAGGCGATGCCGCAGAGTCGCACCGGCGTGACTCGCGACCGGCGGGCGACGGCGGTCGGCGGGCAGTTCCAGCAGGCGCGGTGCCCCGGCCAGCCGCTGCCGCCACCAGGCGACCTCGTCGGCGATCACCTGCGGGGTGAGGACCTCGCGCTGCCAGGCGGCGAAGTCGGCGTACGTCGGCGCGAGCAAGGAGGGGTCCCCTGTACGACACGAGGCGTTAGCAGGGGGCCCTTCCTTACCCGAGGGCCGGCCGGTGAGGATCTCGGCGAGCAGGATGTCCAGCGACCAGCCGTCGCAGGCGGCGTGGTGGACGGAGAGCCAGAGCAGCCACTCGTCGTCGGCGACCCGGACCACTCCGCCCCGCAGCAGCGGTGCCTGTGACAGGTCGAAGGGGCGGGCGACACCGGCGGCGGCCAGTCGTCGCCCCTCCCGCTCACCTCCGGCGCGGGCGTCCGACACGGTCCAGTCGATCTCCGTACGGTCGGCGGTGCGGGCGACCGGACGACCGTCGACGGTCACCAGCGCCGTCCGGAGCGCCGGATGGGCGGCCACCACCGCCCGGACGGCGTCGTGGAGCCGTCCGGGGTCGACCGTGCCGGTCAGCCGCACCAGCACCGGGACGTTGTAGAGGGCCGAGCCGTCCCGCAGCCGGTCCAGATACCACAACCGTTCCTGCCCGAACGACACCACCGGCTCGCCGCCGTGCGCGGTGAGGGCGGGCAGCGCGGGCGCCGGCTCACCGGCGTCGACCAGCGCGGCGAAGTCGGTGAGGACCGGATGGGCGAAGAGCTGGTCCACGGTGAGGGCCACCCCGCGCTCGGCCGCCGTCCGGGCGACGACCTTGGCGGCCAGCAGGGAGTGCCCGCCGAGGGCGAAGAAGTTGTCGTCGGCGCCGACCCGGTCCAGGTGCAGGACGTCGGCCCAGACGGCGGCGAGCAGTCGCTCGGTCGGGGTGGCGGGCTCGATCGGCTCACCGGCGGGCAGGCTCTCCACGGCCGCCGCCACGGCGTCCGCCGCACCCGCGCCCGGCAGCCGTCCGGTGCCGGCCACCAGGCCGTTCAGGATCCCGTCGAGGCGGTCCAGGTGGGCGGCGACGCTCACCGGGCCGTACCGGTCCTCGTCGTGGTCGCAGCGCACCACCAGCCCGCCGTCGCGGGCGGTGACCTCCAGGACGGCGTCGCACCAGACGATCTCGTGTTCGAGGGCGGCCACGTCACCGGGGTCGAGTCCGCCGCCGAGCGCGCCGAGCGGGACCACGGCGATCCGTACCTCGCCGTCGCCCGCCGGACGCGCCGCCGGCAGCGCCGTGGCGGCGCGCTCGGCCAGCCGCCGCAGCGGCAGCTCCGGTTCGACCGCGCAGTGCACCGCGCGCAGGGAGACGCCGTCGGTGGCGTCGGCGACGATCACGCCGACCACCGCCGTCGTCGCGGCCGTCCGGCCCCGGTCGCCGGCCACCAGGGCCTGCGTCGCGGCGGTCAGCACCGCCGCCGTCGTGGTGCCGAGGTCGTCGGCGAGGGCGGTCAGGTCCGCCTCGCCGACGGCGAGCGCCCGGGTGACCTCACCACGACGGAACGACAGGCCGGGCATCACCTCGTCGTCGGCGGCCAGCGTCGCGGCCACCAGCGGGTCCCGGCTGACCTCGACGGTCATGGCCGGTCCCCGCCGGCATCCGGCGGCGTGACCGTGTACGCCCCGATGACCAGGCGGGACAGGCCGCCGCGCAGCAGCGTGTCGACGGCGATCTCCGGGGTCCGCACGATGGGCTGTCCGCGCAGGTTGAAGGAGGTGTTCAGCAGGACCGGGATGCCGGTGCGGTCGGCGAACGCCGTGAGCAGCTCCCAGAGCAGCGGGTTGCCCTCGCGGGTGACGACCTGCACCCGGGCGGTGCCGTCGAAGTGGGTGACCGCGCCCAGCGAGTCCCGGTGTTCCGACCTGGTGCGGGTGGTGAACAGCATGTGCCGGAAGCGCTCCTCGTCCCCCGGCTCGATCTCGAAGTACGTGGACGCCGCCTCTTCGGTGACCACCGGCGCGAACGGACGGAAGTCCTCCCGGCGCTTGATCAACGCGTTGATGTGGTCGCGCATCCGCGCCTCGCGGGGATCGGCGAGGATGCTGCGGTTGCCCAGCGCCCGGGGGCCGAACTCCATCCCGCCCTGGAACCACGAGACGACCTCGCCGGCCTCCAGCGCCTCGGCGGTCTCGGCGAGCAGCCGCGCCCGCTCCGGTACGTGCCGCACCACCACATCGGTCCGGCTCCCGACGGCCGCGCCGATCTCCTCGTCGGTGTAGGAGGTGCCCCAGTACGGCATGGACATCGCCGGGATCCGCGTCGACGGCTCCTGCTGGGCCTGCACGTAGAGGGCCGCGCCGACAGCCGAGCCGTCGTCGCCCGCGCCCGGCGGGATGAAGATGCGCTCGAAGAGTCGGCTGCGGGCGATCACCCCGTTGGCGGAGCAGTTCAGGGCGACACCACCGGCGTAGCACAGGTCCCGCAGCCCGGTCTCGCGCCGGAAGTGCCGCAGCACGTGCACCAGGCAGAGTTCCACCACCGCCTGGAGGGCGGCGGCGACGTCCCGGTGCCGCTGCTCGATCGGCGTACCCGGCTGGCGGGGCGGGCCGAAGCGCTCGGCGAGCAGGGCCAGCACGCCCCGGTGCGTCTCCCGCTCCCGCAGGTTCCGGTCGGCGGCGAGCGCGGACACCGTGAACGTGCCGCCGTCGAGCAGCTTGACCAGCTTCGACATCTCGGCGTAGTGGACCCGCCGGTCCCCGAAGGCGGCCAGGCCCATCACCTTGTACTCGTCCATCATCATGTCGAAGCCGAGGTACATGGTGAAGACGCCGTAGAGCGTGCCGATCGAGTGCAGCGCGGGAATGCGGTGCAGGACCTCCAGCTTGCCGCCGGTGCCGGCCGCCACGGTCAGGCTCTCCGTCTCCCCCATCCCGTCCGCGACCAGGACCAGCGCCTCGTCGTACCCGCTGGGGTAGTAGGCGCTCGCGGCGTGGGCGAGGTGGTGCGGGACCGGCACCAGCTTGGCGGCCCAGTCCACGCTCGGGAACTCCCGCCGCAGCCAGGTCAGCTGCACGTCGGGGTCGTAGACCTCGGCGTACCGGGCGGCCAGGTAGGGGTCGGACAGGTCCAGGTCGGCGGACCGGTGGGCGAAACCGTGCGCGACGACGTCGATCTCGTCGGGGGTGACGCCGGTACGCCGGAGCGCGTCGCGGATCGCGTGCGCCGGGAAGCTGCCGGTCGCCTTCTCGGCGGTGTACCGCTCCTCGGCCGCCGCGGCCCGCACCACACCGTCCACCACGAGTGCCGCCGCCGAGTCCAGGCCCTGCACCACCCGGTACTCGCGGGCACTGAGGTCCGGCAGCTCGCGGCGTTTGAAGTCGACGCTGTTGTGCAGCCCGCTGATGCCCAGAACCTTCATGATGGCGTCTCCTCGGAGCCGGCCCGACGGTGGATGTGTGCCGTCGCCGCCTCCCGCAACGCCCGCCGGTCGACCTTCTGGCTGGGCGTGAGGGGCAGCTCCGGTAGCGCGACGATCCGTTGCGGCAGCAACGCGGTGGGCAGCGACGCCGCCAGGTGCTCGCGGAGCGCCGTGTCGGTGACGGCCGGACCGTCCCCGCCGGTCCGCACGTACAGCACGAGCCGCTGGTCGTCCTCGGCCGCGGTGACGACCACCGCCGCCGCCTGGATCACCGCCGGATGGCGCTCGGCGTACGTCTCGATCTCTTCGAGCTCGATCCGGTGTCCCCGGATCTTGACCTGGTTGTCGGCGCGCCCGTGGTACGACAACGTGCCGTCCGGACGCCAGGCGCACAGGTCACCGGTGCGGTACTCGTCGTCCCGGAACACCACGGCGGTGCGCTCGGGGTCGCCGAGGTACCCGACGGCGAGCTGCGGACCGCCGACGTGCAGCTCACCGACCTGGCCCACCGGGACCGGCCGCCCGTCCCGGCCCCGGACGACGGCGACGGTGCCCGGCAGCGGTGCGCCGATCGGCACCGGGTCGGGCACCGGAGGGCCGAGCCGGTGGGCGGTGCACCAGATGGTGGCCTCGGTCGGGCCGTAGACGTTCCACACGGTGGCACCGGTGTCCACCAGGCGGGCCGCCAGGTCGGCGGTGACCGCCTCGCCGCCGCAGAGGAGTGTCCGCCCGGCCAGGTCGCCCGAGAGGTGCGGCAGGATCAGCCGCCAACCCGACGGCGTGGCCTGGATCAGGTCGGGCCGGGCGGCGGAGAGGTACCCGCCCAGTCGGGCCGGGTCCCGCCGCGTCGCGTCGTCGACCAGCAGCAGCCGGCCACCGGTCGCCAGCGGCAGGAAGAGTTCGAGCAGCGAGATGTCGAAGGTCAGCGCCGTCGTGCCGGCCACCGTCGGGGTGCCGGGGGCCAGCAGGTCGGCGAAGGTGACGACGCAGTGCGCCAGCGCCGCGTGCGACACCCCGACCACCTTGGGCCGACCGGTCGAGCCGGAGGTCGACATCGCGTACGCGAGGTCGTCGCCGGTCGGCGGGTCGCCGGCGGGAAGCGGGGCCGCAGCCGGGAGCGGGTCACCGGCCGGTGGCGCCACGACCCGACAGTCCGGGCGGGTCGTCTGCGGATCGGCCAGCACGGCGAACCGCGCGTCCGCGGTGTCGAGCAGGGTGTCCAGCCGAGCCTGCGGATGCTTCGGGTCGACCGGCAGGAACGCGGCCCTCAGCGACCAGACGGCCAGCAGGGTGACCACCAGCTCGGCCCGGCGGGGCAGCCCGACCGCGACCACGTCGCCGGGGGCCACGCCCGCCGTACGCAGGACGCCCGCGTACCGGTCGGCCGCCGCGACGAGGTCGGTGTAGGTGACGCTGCGGCCGGCGTCCTCGATCGCGATGGCCGTCGGGTGCGCGAGCGCCTGGGCGCGGACGAGGGCCGGCACGCTGTCGCCGGGGGCGCGGCCCGGACGGTGGGCGGCGGCGACGATCCGCAGGTCCTCCTCGCCGCAGAGGTCGATGGCCCCGACCGGTACGTCGTCCGCCGTGGCGAGGACCCGGTCGACGCGCCCGGCCAGCAGCGCCGCGTCGGCCGAGGGTGTGAGGTCCGCTCCGGTGACCAGGATGTGCGGCCCGTCGCCGTGGTCGACCCGGATCGCGGTGTCGCTGCCGATCTGCGCGATCTGCTTTTCGACGAGTGCTTCGAGGACGGACCGGCGGGCGCGCCACGGCGCCGACACGGTCACCGACCGCCCGGTCGCCGGGTCGGTCAGCTCACCGGTGACGGTCGGCGCGGCACCGGCGTGCGCGAGCACCAGCAGACTGGCCGCCACCGTCTCGACATTGACCGACGCATTCGCCCCAGCGGCGTTTCCCGAAGCCACCAGCGATCGCGTCATCGCGCACTCCCTAATACCGGCGGGGGCAGAGAAAAGCAATTCATCGCGCCGCCGTCCACCCCATTCGTGCTGGACGAGTGATCCTTGAATTACTGTCCGTGTCCGGCAATTGGATCAGGTCCCGCCGGGTTACGAGGCAGCACGCTAGGAGTGACCGGATCGGGGTGTCAACGGCCAGAGACCGGGGGAACCAATCGGACATGCCATGGAAGATTGGGTCAGATACCCCGAGGACCTCGTCATCTTAGGGCCGTTTTTGCCTAGTTCCGGAGCGCACCCGCCAACGAAGCAGCCGGCGGCACGCTGGCAGAACTGTGCCAAGTGGAAACGGATCCGCCCCTTCAGCAGGTCTTTTGTGTGACCCTTGGGGGGCAGCCTTTAGGCCGCACCCGCGTCGGCGCGCCCTTTATCAAGGAGAAGGACATGTCACGGATTCTTGCCACGCGACGGATGCGGCTTTTCGTATTGGCGGACACGGCGTCGAACCTCGGCGACTTCGCGCTGTTCCTCGCCATGACGATCTGGGTCAAGACGATAAGTGGCAGCACCTCGGCCGCCGCCCTGGTGATGTTCTCCTTCGCCGCCGGCAGCCTTCTGCTGCCCGCCGCCGGGCTGCTCTCCGACCGGGTACGCCGACGCCCCCTGCTCATCGGCGCGAACCTCGCCCTCGCCGCCGTCGTCCTGCTGCTGCTCCTGGTCGGCGGCGCCCACCATGTCTGGCTCGTCTACGTGGTGATGTTCACCTACGGCGCGCTGGGCAGCGTGACCGGTCCCGCCCAGCTCGCCCTGCTGCCCTCCCTCGTGTCGAAGGACCTGCTGGGCGACGCCAACGGACTCATCCAGTCGGTCCGTGGCCTGATCCGGGTCTTCGCACCGGTGGTCGGCGCGGGTCTGTTCGCCTGGTTCGGCCCGGAGGCGGTCATCCTCATCGACGCCGCACTGTTCGTCCTGGCCGCCGGAGCCCTGCTCGCGATCAAGGTGGACGAGGCGAAGCCGGTCCCGTCCGGCGAACCCTGGCGCACCGAGATCACCGCCGGTCTGCGCTTCATCGGCCGCACCGTGACGCTGCGCCAGCTCGTCGTCTCCTGTGGACTGGCCATGCTCGTGCTGGGCTTCTTCGAGGCGATCGGGCTGGCCGTGGTCACCGCCGGGCTGGACCGCGAGCCGACGTTCCTCGGCGTACTCGGCGCGGCGCAGGCGGTCGGGACCATCATCGGCGGGGTCTCGGCGGGTGCGGTCCTGCGCCGGACCAGTGAGAGCATGACCGTGATCATCGGCCTGGCGATGGTCGCCGTCTCCAGCATGCTGCTGATGATCCAGGTGACGCCGCTGGTGGTCGCCGCGATGGCCCTGCTCGGCCTCTGCATCCCGTGGCTCGTCGTCGGCGCCACCACCGCCCTGCAACGCCGTACGCCGGAGCACCTGCTCGGCCGCGCGTCGGCGGCCTTCGAGTTCGCGGTGACCGTGCCGCAGACCCTGTCGATCGCCGTCGGCGCGGCCCTCATCGCCCTGCTCGACTACCGGCTGCTGCTGGGCATCGTGGCCGCCGCCGTCACCGTCTCCGCCGTCTACCTGGTCACCCGGCCCGCGCAGCCCACCGATTCCGACGAGCAGCTCACCGACGCGCAGGCCGGCGACACGCAGCCCGACGGCGCGCAGCTCACCGACGTGCCGGCCGGCGACGTACTGGCCGCCGCCGCCAAGCCGGTCGTGACGCCGACCTCGGACCGCTAGGCACCGCCCGCCGCTCCCGCCCGGACCGCCTCCTCCCGGCGCCTGACAAACCGCCGTTCTCACCAGGAGACAGACGCCCATGTCTTCGCATCAGGTCCCGACACTCCTCCTCGCGCTGGCCCTGATCTCGCTGCTCGCCTTCGGGGCGGGCGCGGTGGCCCGGCGGTTGCGGCAACCTCCCGTGATCGGTGAGGTGCTGGTGGGCATCCTGCTCGGCCCGACGCTGTTCAACGGCCTCATCTCCGACACGCTCTTCCCGACCGACATCCGGCCGATCCTGACCGCCCTGGCCACGATCGGCGTCGTGCTGTTCATGTTCACCGTCGGGACGGAGCTGAACGCCGGCCTGCTGCGGGGACGACGGATGGTGGCCGGCACGGTCGCCGCCGGCTCCATCGCCGTGCCGTTCGGGCTCGGCGCGCTACTGGCCGTCTACCTGTTCCCCCGGCACCCCACCGACAGCAAGCTGGGCTTCGTGCTGTTCATGGGGGCGGCCATGTCGGTGACCGCGTTCCCGGTGCTGGCCCGCATCCTCATCGACCGGGGCCTGAGCCGCACCTGGCTGGGCAGCGTGGCGCTGGCCTGTGCCGCCATCGACGACGTGCTCGCCTGGACGCTGCTCGCCGTCGTGGTCGCGGTCGCCGGGGCCGGTGCCGGATCCGTCTGGGTGCTGCTCTTCGTGCCGTACGTGCTGGCCATGTTCCTGGTCGTCCGACCGCTGGTGGCCCGGCTGCTGGCCGAACGCACCGAGGGCGGTCCGCCCCGGCCGGCGGCGTTGGTGATCACATTGGTCGGGCTGCTGCTGTCGGCGGCGTTCACCGACTGGATCGGGCTGCACTTCATCTTCGGCGCCTTCCTGTTCGGCGTGGTGATGCCCCGCTCCGTCCTGCCCGAACAGGGCCTCACGGCTCTGGTCAGCGAGCGCATCACGCACCTGAACAGCATGTTGCTGCTGCCGATCTTCTTCGTGGTCGCCGGCCTGAAGGTCGACCTGTCCACCATGGACGTCGGCGACGCGATCGAGCTGGGGCTCATCCTGACGGTCGCGGTGGGCGGCAAGTTCGTCGGCGCCTTCGCCGCCGCACGCCTCAGCGGGGTGGCCCCGCGACCGGCGGGCGCACTCGCGGTCCTGATGAACACCCGTGGCCTGACCGAGCTGATCATCCTCGCCGTCGGTCTGGAGCTCGGCATGCTCGACGGCCAGCTCTACTCCTCGATGGTGGTGATGGCCCTGGTGACGACCGCGATGGCCGGGCCGCTGCTGCAACTGCTCTACCCGATGCCCAGCGGCCGGGACACCGCGCCGCCGCACGCGCCGGACCTGGAACCGGCGGGCACCCCGGCCCGGTAGCGCCCGATCTCGACGACACACCGTGTCGGCGCGTCGCCCGACACGCCGACACGGTGTGCGATCTGTCCGAAACCGAACGTAGCGGTGTCGACGGACAGACAGAGACGAGCCTGGATCATCCGGGCCGATATAGCTTCCCCATCGACAGCGTCACCGTTCGATGAGGAGGGCCCACGTGACCCGCACACCGCCCATCACCGCCCGACTGCGGATCATGCTCGCCGTCGGTCTGAGCGCCGTGCTGGCGTCGGCGGTCGCCGCCGCGCCGGCCACTGCGGCACCTACCACCACCGCCCGGTCCGGCGCGCACGCCGCCGTCGCGGACTCCGGGTCCGTACCCAGCTCCACCCTCTCCGCCAGCGTGCAGCGCGGCGTCGACGGCTCCCGGGGCGGCGGCGTCACCGGTGCCGCCGGCAGCGGCGCGGTCCAGCCCGGCGGGCTCCGGTTCGACGCCGGCGGCCAGGCACTGAAGGCGGGCGGCGCCTCGGCCGGCGTTTTCAGCGTGATCGGCACCGACAACCGGGTCCGCGTCGACCCGACCACGGTTTTCCCGTCCCGGGCCATCGTGCAGATCGTCCGGACCACCGGCGGCTCCACCTGGGGTTGCACCGGCTGGCTGTACGGGCCCAGCATAGTGGCCACCGCCGGGCACTGCGTCCACCCGGGTGGTGGTGCCAACGGCGGCGGCGGCAACGGCTTCTACCCGCGCGGCGACTTCCAGATCATCCCCGGCCGGAACGGGGCGTCGACGCCGTACGGCACCTGCGCCGCGACCCAACTGCTCTCGGTCACCGGCTGGACCCAGGACGGCAGCGAGACCAACGACTACGGCGCGATCCGGCTCAACTGCGCCGCCGGCAACACCACCGGCTGGTTCGGTTTCTGGTGGCAGAGCGCCACGTTGACCGGCACCGCCAGCACGGTCAGCGGCTACCCGTGCGACAAGACCTTCGGGCAGCAGTGGCGGCACGCCGGGCAGACCATCCAGGTCACCCACGACCGGCAGGTCTTCTACCAGAACGACACCTTCGGCTGCCAGAGCGGCAGCCCGGTCTACCAGACCCGCCCGGCCGGCAGCTCGTTCTGCGCCGGCGAGTGCGTGATGGCCATCCACGCGTACGGCGTGCACGGCTCCGCACCGCACTCGACCAACAACCACGGGACCCGGATCACCGAGTCCGTCGCCAACAACCTGGTCACCTGGCGAAACGGCTGACCGGAATCGGACGTGGGGGGGGGGGGGGCCCCCCCCCCCCCCCCCCCCCCCCCCCCCCCCCCCCCCCACCCACAAACCAAAAAGCAACCGACCGACAAACCACCCCCCCACACCCCAAAACCAACACAAAAACAAAAACCCGGCAAAAG
>NZ_JBIANP010000014.1:0-141878 GCF_042874705.1 Micromonospora sp. NPDC003816 | reverse complement strand
CGGGGGCACCTACGGGTCGCCGCGGGTGACCGTCGAACTGCGCGCCCACGGCGTGCGGGTCAACCGCAAGCGGGTCGAGCGGATCATGCGGCAGCAGCGGTGGTTCCGGCTTCCCGGCAGCGAAGCCTCCTACGAGCACGACTTCCGGGTGGGCGGTGGCGAGATGGCGCGCAGCACCTTCACCGGGCTGGACGCGGCGCCCGAGCGACTGGAGTACCGGTCGCGGTACATCGACATCGTGGACGCATACCGGATCGTCTACAGCTACGAGGCTGTCGTCGACGGTGAACTGCGATGGGTCTCGCTGGTCACCGTTCGACTCGAAGCCGAGACACACGGAACTCGCCTGGAACGGACCGAACAGGTGACCTTCCTCAGATACGCGGGGGACGGCAGTGCGGACCTGGCGCATCTGCGCGGCGGGAGTGTGCTGCAACTGAACGGCCTCGACGCGGCCCTGCAATCCGGCCATCGGCGTCAGCAATTCGCAGTGCCCGGCCTTCTCGACCGTCCGTAACCGTCGGCCCGATAAGAACGGACCACCCATGACGACTGTTGGATCTTCCGCCAGGTCCAGGTCGCCGAAGCCGCGGACCAGGGCGGCCGGCAGCCGGCCACGTTCCTCGCGGAACACCGACGCCACCAACGCCACCGCGGCGTCGCCGATGCCTTGTCCGGCGCTCCGCGCCGGCCGCCCGTCCGTTCATCGCGGTCAGGCCCAACTCGGCCACCGGCCGGACCGCGACCGGCCGTCACTGCGGGCGCAGCGGGCAGCCCAGTCCAACGCGGCATCGAGGTCGGACACGTCGATCACATAGGAGCCGCCGAGCACCTCGCGCGTTTCCGCAAACGGTCCGTTGGTCACGACCCGCTAGCCATCCGACGTGATCCACAACGCGGGAAACGGGCATGTGTCGACATCCTCATCTGGCCGCTGTTGACGCGCGAGCGGCGCGCATGACACGACCGCGCGTACGCTGCCGTGGTGCAGATCGACTTGGTTGCCCTGATTGTCGACGAGTACGACCCGGCGATCGCGTTCTTCACCGACGTACTCGGCTTCGACCTCGTCGAGGACTCTCCATCGCTGACGAATGGCGGACGCCCCAAGCGGTGGGTCGTCGTCCGGCCCCCGGGTGCCCAGACCGGGATCTGCTCGCTCGCGCCGACGGAGAACACCAGCGTGCCGCTGTGGGTAACCAAGTAGCCGGCCGGGTCGGGTTCTTCCTCCGTGCCGACGACGTTGACGCCGCGTACCGGCGGATGACCGAGGCCGGTGTCACCTTCGTCCGGGAACCGCGGACCGAACCCTACGGTCGGGTCGCGGTCTTCCTCGACATTGCCGGCAACCGGTGGGACCTCCTCGGCACGACCTCACGTCACCGTGCTTGCCAGCCAAGCCGCCAAGATCACACATCCTGATCTGCCGCGGAGGGCTCGTCGCTGAAGGTGACGTCAGCGCTGGCCGCTGGTTGCGCGGCCGAGACGCGGATGCCCTTATCAGCAAGCGTCGTTGTCGGCGTCGTGACGGGCGCGGGCGTTACGGATTTCGTGTTCGTGGTCCTCCGCCCAGCGGCCGACCGCGATGATGAGGGGCAAGAACGAGCGACCCAGGTCGCTGAGGGAGTAGTCGACGCGTGCGGCAGGACCGGGGCTCGGTATCCGGTTCACCAGCCCGTCGCGCACCAGCGCCCGCAACGTACGGGTGAGGATCCGCCGGCTCAACCCGTCCACGGCCCGGTCGAGTTCGTTGAAGCCGTATGGTCGTTCTGCGAGCACTGCCATCAGCAACACGCTCCACTTGTCTCCGGCGCGCCGTAGTACGTCCGCTGCGGCGCACAAGGATCGGTCCTGCGCCGAGACCGGCACCGGGATGAGCGGAGACATCGATGTTCCCTCTTTCGCCATGCGGGCCGTCCACCGACGATCGAGCGTACCCGGCAGGAAGAAGGAGCATCTGGTGCGCACTTTGGTCATCACCGGCGGAACCCAGGGAATCGGTAAGGCCCTGGCGCAGCACTATCTGAACCGAGGCGACCGAGTCGTCGTCATCGGAACGAACCAGAAAAAAGTGAAGCGCTACTCGCCGAAGCGGATCGGCTCAGCGCCAGCGACCGGTGCTCATTTCTGCCCGCCGACCTCAGCTCGCCGACAGCGACCATCCGGCTCGCCGACCAGCTCCGCACGCGGTACCCGAGCATCGACGCCCTCGTACTCGGCGCCTTCCGTTACCAGACCAGGCGCCAGGAAACCGCCGAGGGTATCGAGCGCACCTTCGCACTGTACGTGCTCAGCCGGTTCCTGCTCGCCGAGGAACTGCGCACCGCGCTGGAACGAGCAGCACACCCAGTGATCGTGAACCTGTGCGGCACAGGCGGCAAAGCAGGCCGGCTGCACTGGGACGACCTTCAACTCCGCAGACAGTACCGGCCCCTCGCTGCCACCATGCAGGGCGCCCGCGCCAACGACCTACTCGGCGTCGCCTTCACCGACGAACATCCCGACAGTCCCGTCCGGTACGTACTACACAACCCGTTGTTCGTGAACACCGGACTCGCCGAACCATTCAGACAACCAACCCGCACCGCGATAAGCATCATCACAAAGGTGTTCGCCACGCCGGTCGCCAAAGCGATCCAGCCGATCATCGAACGGATCGACACACCACCACGCCCCGCGCTGTCCGCCTTCCGGGTAGACCGCATGATCGACATCACCGGCCCGGCCTTCGACCGGAACGCCGCCCGCCAACTGGCCAGCACGCTACGCCATTTGATCATCAACAGGACCCAGGATTAGCCAAGGACCGAGCAACAGTCGTCCAGCTGATTCCACGAAGCCCACCCCCCACGCTGAAACGCCTGCCTCGACGGCCGCGCGGCAGCCAACCAATTTGGGCCAACCCCAAGGGCTTCGTCAAACGGTGACACCGAACCCACCGGACTCACACGCCTCGGCGCCCGTCACTACGATGCCGCCATCGGCCGCTTTGTGTCCGTTGATCCGATCCAAGATATGGCGCAACCGCAACAATGGCACGGCTATTCATATGCCAACAACAGTCCGATCATCTTCAGTGATCCCAGTGGCCTTTACGCAACCGGAGATAATGAAGGCCACCTCAGGGACTACAGTCCGAAGCCGGGCTCTCACAAGATCGTCGACCATAGGCCCAAAGTAAGCAAAACAACAGAACATCGCCCGCCGACCGTGCTTGTGCACAATGTCAACTATACGGTCAAAGTAGACCACGCCGATGGTCAAGTCTTCCTCAACACGTATCCAGTGCCGCCGGGCATGAGCGCGCCACTACTCGCATCGCTCCTGAAGGACTTTTGCCAAGACGGTATCTGCGACGAGATCTTCAAATGCGGGAACTTCATGTCCTGCGCCATGCTCAACACAGATCAAGAAGCGGCAATGGCAATTTCGGCTATATGTAGCCAAGACCATTGCACTGAAGCATTCCGGTGGGCGAACGCTAAAGACTCGATGGTGTTACACTCGGACCGACGCGCGTGAACATTGCTGGCTATGGCGGATACCGCCACTGTTGACCTTAGAGTGGCGAATAATGAATCTTGAAAAGAACTCTCAGGACGCTTGCGCATCTGCTCTGTTTCGGTACGGCTTCAGGCCTAAGCGTAGGGGCATTCTATTGCAACCTCGGGACACCGCAGACGTTGAAGGCTGGCTTGGTTTGAATCTGGCTACTTGGGGCCTGCCTAACACAATCCAGATCAATCCTGTGGTGGGAGTCAGGCACGTTCCGCTTGAGAATGCTCTAGTCGCTCATGCGCGATGGAAGACTCCTGTTGCGTGTGTGTCAAGGCCTCTTGGCTACTTGATGCCTCAAAACGCTTTCGCGCAATGGGCCTTTCCGTCAGGTGGTGACCTTGCTGCTCCCGCAGAGGATTTGGCGACGGCCGTCGCCGAATATGGTCAGCCGTTCATTGAGAAGTGGGCGAATTGGGAAACATTCTCGAATGATATTTCCGAGTCGAAACTTCTGCTCGATAATCAAAAGAGCTTTGTGCTTCCATTGATTTCGGCGATCAACGGGGATCGCGTGCACGCTAATCATCTGATTCGCCGAGAGCTCGACCGGATTGCAGGGGCCTCAGACGTGTATTCAGAATCCTACCAGCGATTTGCCGAAAGCTTCATGAAGAATCCGTTGTGACTACGGATCAGAAGGTTAGGGGTTCGAGTCCCTTCGGGCGCACAAGATCGACAAGGCCTTGACCTGCCATTACGGCGGTCAGGGCCTTGTCTGTTTCTGTCCATGAGGGACGGTTGGCTGCTCGGTGGCTGCTCGTGCGACGAGCATCCCCTGCGTGTCGGTCTGTCCGTGGGCGTCCGGTCGGGTCCGTGCGAGCTTGACGATGCCGAACTTTCACCCTTCCTCAATCAATTCACGAATACTGATCGAATGCGTGGAGGGCGGGGTGGGGTGGGGGCGTGGTTCCGCATCTTGCCGTCGACGTGAACCCGCGCGGTTTGTGTTGTGGCGCGAGTGCATCGGGTTGGTCGCCGTTCGGGCGGCGGAGCCGTGGACGGAAGGAATTCGGTGGTGCTGGGAGGTTAGCGACGGTACGAACAGGGCGTACAGGGTGGGCGTCGTTCTGTCCCCGCCGCTGTGGGGACGGCGGGCTGGCACGGCGGGACTTGCTCTTTCGGCTTGTTGTAGAGGGGTGGTGTGGTGACGCGACGGGCGGCGTCGGGCGGGCGGCCGATTGTTCTGGTGACGGGTGTGGCTGGGGGAGTTGCGCGTTTGTTGCTGTCGGGGCTGGGGGCTGCGTACACTCTTCGCCTGACTGACCGGAGGCCTTTTCCGGGGGCGGTCGTGGGGGACCTGTGTGACGCCGGCTTTGCCCGTCGGGTCTGCGCGGGGGTCGACGCGGTCGTCCATCTCGCGGCCGATGCGGATCCCGATCAGCCGTGGCAGCAGTTGTGTGATCCGAACGCCACGGCGGTGGTGAACGTCCTGGACGCTGCCGTGGCGGTGGGCGTACCGCGCGTGGTGCTTGCCAGCTCGTTGCACGCCATGGGTGGTCACGTCGATGCCGGCCAGACCGAGATCGGCGAGGACATGCCGCCGTATCCCTGCTGTACCTACGGTGCGTTGAAGGTGCTCGCCGAGAATGTCGGCCGTCTGTACGCCGACGTGCATCGCTTGCGCGTCGTGTGCCTGCGCCTCGGTGGTGTGCTGGACCAGCCGCCGGCACGCAGCTGGCTACCGGGCTGGCTCAGCGGACCGGACCTGGTTCGCCTCGTCACCGCAGCCCTGACCGCCGAGGTGCGGTATGGCATCTACCACGGTGTCTCCGCAAACTCCTTCCGGACCTGGCGCAACGACCGCGCCCGAACAGAGCTGGGCTACGAGCCGCTCGACGACGCCGTCACCTATGCCGGCCAGGTACCGGACGACCTCACCGAAACATCCTCACACCATGCTGGGGTACGCCAAAGGATCCTCCACCTGACCTGAACAGCCCTGAAGCCCCTCCAGGCATGATTCAAGGGTGCACTCTCATGCCGATGAGCGTGCCTCGTCGGTGCTTGCGCCTCTACGCCGAGCTGTGGTCACGCATCACTAGGTCCGGGTGTCCAACCGACCTGCTGCGCCCATGCGTCGGCGTGTCGGATGATTTGCCACACGAAGGAGTCCTTCGCCTCGACGTATGCCTGTCGATCATGGCGGAACCGTTGCGCGCATCGGCGCTTTGTCTCGGCGTACGCGGCGGCCTCGTCCGGGTGGGACCGCAGATAGTCCCGGAACAGCAGCGGAATCTGCTGGGAGAAACTCCCGAGCTGCCGCACGTGGATATGTGTCCGCCGCTGGCCCGGCGGCTCCCGGAAGTAGCGCTTCGTCCGTTCGGGGTTGCTGGCGCGGTGAACGTAACCCAGTCCCTCCAGCGGTCCCAGGAACCCATCGACCGGTTCCAGCGACAGCACCGAAATTTGGATGTCGAGGACGGGCTTGGCAGCCAGGCCAGGTACTGAAGTGGAACCGATGTGGTCGATCCGAACTGCCACGTCGCCGAGGGCTCGGCGAAGTACGGCGCCCAGGCCGGCGAAGGCCACGCCCCAAGCAGGCTGATAGTCGACGATATCCACCGGGCTTGGCATCCCGTCATCATGTCATTGGCGCGCCGGTACCTTCGTTGGTCGGCCAGGGAACAGCCGATCGAACGGGCGTGCTCTTCTTCCGCGAACCAATCGTCACCTTGCGTAACGGCGATCCTGGTCGTCAACCTTTCCGGACGTAGCCGATGACAGTGTGTCTGAACCCCTGAGATTGTGCGGCAGCCCCGCGGACCGTGGCCCGGCTGTGCGTGAGGACCTTCGCTGCCGGACACGGTCTGGGTGGGAGTAAGTGCTGGAAGCATGGTGATGACGCTCGGATCGGAGACTACTTCGTCGAGTGGCCGTCCGCGCCGGACGACCGCACCCTAGGAGTCGTCGACTTCTCGATCTTCCCGCACCTGAACGCTTTCCCCACGAACACCCCGTCTGACGCGGAGCGGTAGGCCGGGCCGCCGACATCGGCGGCCCGGCCTACGCCATCGACGAACAGACGGCCATCAAAGTCATCGACGGCTCCGTCGAGGTGGTCTCCGAAGGCCAATGGACGAAGTTCGGGTGATTGCCGCCCGGACGGCCATCCGGATCTGCCGCACAGTGCGCGGCGTGGCACCAGTTACGCCTGCGGTACGACCACGTCGTTGGAGCGGGGCGGATCGAATGTCAAGGTCAACGAGCTGTGGTAGGCGACGGAGCGGCGCTGGGTTCGCGGCTGATCGGCCGGCTCGACGTCACCCGTCCAGACCTTCACGACTCGATAGGCAAAACCGTCCTGGCGCGCCCCCTCGGCGCGGAACGAAACGTGTTTCCGGGATGCGCTGTGATCGCGGGGTTCAGGCCAGGAGAATCTCGCGCATCCGCGCGCCCAGGTTGATTCCGCCGACCACTCGATGGCCGGCCGGATCGTGGACGTCGAGCGTGTTGTTGCGGCGCATCACCTCACGGACCGAGGCCGGCAGCCGGGGCGGGTCGTCCATGGTCGCGAGGACCTGCCCGGCGGTCGAGATCAGTCGGTCGGCCAGGGAGGCGGCATCGGTGTCCACCCGTACCTGGCCGTGTTCCATGGCGACGGTGGTGAGGTCGAGTACCTCGAACACGTGGGCCAGGAGCGGGAGCGGGTCGGTCACCTTATCGAGCCGGGACGCGTGGCTGCCGACGACCTCGACGGCGGCGGACACCTGCGCGTACGGGTGGAGGCCGCACGGCAACGTGAACAGCGGCCACCGCAGCGCCGGGCCGGCCTCCTTCCACAGCGGCCGGTAGTTCCGGCGGTGCACCAGGAGCCTGCGACCTGTGCGTCGGTACACGTCGTGGGCTTGGGCCTGCAGGTGCGTGTGGGCCTCGTTGGCGGCCTCGCTCACCATCCGGGCCGCTACCACCAGGCCGTCGTCGTCGTTCAGCGTCCGGGTGATCGCTTCGACCTGTTCCGGAAAGCGGGCCTGCGAGCCGGCGCCGTACCGGTGCCGCACGTCCCGCAGCAGCGTCTGCTGCCGCTCTGGATCGAGCTGGACTGGCCTGCTACCCAGCAATTGCCGGAGCCAACGCATCTCGCCTCGTTTCAGCCGCTGCGGACCGCGGCAATGCTAGTGCGTCGGGCCCACTTCGTATCGTGTGGGGTCTGTTCGCTCCTCCATCGTGGTGCCGGTGCACGCGTACCCGGTGACGGGGCGACCAGCACTGGCGGCGTCCTCGCCCGTACACGGTGGAGTGACCTGCCCGGCTTCGGTGGAGATCAGAAACAGGTGCTCCGATGGGGTGGCGGGTCTACTGCATCCCGCTACCCCATCGGAGCGACTTCACGAGCGTCAGGCGAGGTGTCGAGCCAGTGACTCGCCTTCGACGTCGAAGGTCGGCACGACCTTCTGCATCCAGCGGGGCATCCACCAGATGCGCCGGCCGAGGATGAGCATGACGGCCGGAACGATCAGCATGCGGACCAGGAAGGCGTCGACCAGTACGCCGATGGCCAGGGCGAAGCCGATGGTCTTGAGGATGATGTCGTCGGTGAGGGTGAAGCCCGCGAAGACGCCGACCATGATGAGCGCTGCGGCGGCCACGACGCGGGCGCTGTGGGTGAAGCCGTCGATGACCGCCTGGCGCGCCGGGGTGCCGTGGACGTACGCCTCCCGCATGCGGGTGACGAGGAAGACCTCGTAGTCCATGGCGAGGCCGAACAGGATGCCGGTGAGCAGGATCGGCAGCAGGAACAGCACCGGCCCCTCGGTGTCGAGACCGACGAGTTCGTTGAGCCAGCCCCACTGGAAGACCGCGACGGTCGCGCCAAGGGAGACGCCCACGGAGAAGAGGAAGCCGAGCGCCGCCTTGACCGGTACCCAGATCGAGCGGAACACGGCGATGAGCAGGATGAGTGCCAGCCCCACCACGACGGCGAGATAGAGCGGGAACACCTCGGTCAGTTCGTTGGAGATGTCGACGCCGACGGCGGTGACGCCGGTGACCAGGGCGCGGGCTCCGGTCTGGTCGGGCAGGTCGGAGAGCGTGGCCCGGATGTCGGCGACGAGGTCCTTGGTCGACTGGTCCGACGGTCCGGACTGGGGGATCACCGTGAGGGTCACGTACTGCGTCGTGCCGAGCTGCTGCATGAAGGCCTGCTGGGCTTCGGGGCTGTCGCTGGTGATGGCCGGGATCACGGCGATGATGTTGGAGTCGTCCTCCGCCGCCAGCGTCTGGAGCCTCTCGGTGGCGGTCCCGACTGCGGCGGCCGGGTCGGTGGCCTGCGCGGTGTCGATGACGATGAGCAGCGGCCCGTTGGCGCCCGCGCCGAAGTTCTCGTCGATGAGGTCGTAGGCGACGCGTACATCGCTGCCTGCGGGTTTGGTGCTGTCGTCCGGAAGCGCGAGTTGCAGGGAGGCCACCGGGATGGAGGCCACGGCGGCGACCGCGACGCCGACGATGAGCGCGGGCCAGCGGAGGCGGGCGAGACCTTCGACCCAACGGCGACCGAGGGTACGTGACGTGCGGGAACTCTGGTCGCTGCCGGTGTCCTCGGTGGCGGCGGCGGCGATCTGCTTCTTCACGACGCGGGCACCGGCGAAACCGAGCAGTGCGGGCAGCAGGGTCAGCGCGATGAGTACGGCGAGCGCGACGGTGAACGCGGCACCCAGCCCCATCTCGGTGAGGAATCCGATGCCGCAGAGGGCGAGGCCGACGAGGGCGATGACGACGGTGAGGCCGGCGAAGACCACGGCGGAGCCTGCGGTGCCGACGGCGCGGCCGATCGCCTCCTCCAGCGGGCGTCCCTGGCGGACCTCGGCCTGGTAGCGGGAGAGGATGAACAGCGCGTAGTCGATGCCGACCGCCAGCCCGAGCATCGTGCCGAGCGCGGGAGTGGTGGTGCTCAGATCGACGAAGCCGGTGAGAGCGGCGATGGAGGCGGCACCGATTCCGACGCCCACCAGCGCGGTCAGCAGCGGCATCCCGGCCGCGACGAGCGACCCGAGGGTGAGGGCCAGCACGACGAAGGCGATGGCGATGCCGATCAGTTCGGCGATGGCGCCACCGATCTCCACACCGAGTACGTCTCCGCCGACGGTGGCGGTCAGTCCGGCCCGCTCGGCGACGTCGCGGGCGGCTTCCAGCGCCTCCCGGTCCGAGGTGGTCAGGTCGACCGCGCTGCGGGCGTAGCTGACCGAGGCGAAACCGGTCCGCCCGTCCTCGGAGACGGCCCCTGCCTCGAACGGGTCGACGATCGACCTGACGTTCTCGGTCCTGAGCGCGGCGAGCGAGTCGGACACGGCCTGCTGGTTGGCCGGGTCGGCCAGCGTCTCGCCGTCCGGGGCCTGGAACACCACCCGCGCCGTCGCGCCGTTCGGCACGGCGTCGGGGTCGCGCTCCCTGATCAGGTCGAACGCCTGCGTCGACTCGATGCCGGACAACTCGAAGCTGTCATTCGTCTTGCCCGACAGGGTCGTCGCTCCGAGCGCCACGGTGAGGAGCAGCAGGGCCCAGATTCCCGCCACGGTCCAGCGGCGTCGGAACGACCAGCGTCCGAGCCTGAACAAGTGCCATGCCATGCCGTCTCCTCCTGCGTCTCGGTGAACAGGTCCCGCGTGGGCACCTCGCCCGGCTCCCGCCGACGAAGCGCGACCTCACGGCCTGTCGTGCCGCAGACGCTAGCACGAAAATATCCGACTGGATATTTTCGTGGTGGTGGTCATAGGATCGGGCAGGCGGCGCACCATGCCGACCGCCGATCGCTCTGGAGGTGGGCCATGACCGACCCGGAAAAGCGGGACCGCCCGAAGCGGGGGCCGTACGCCAAGGGGCTCGCGCGGCGGCAGCAGATCATCGACGAGGTGCTGGCGGTCTACGACCGGCTGGGATACGAGGGCACCTCACTGCGCGCCATCGGTGAGGCGATCGGCGTGACGCATCCGGTGCTCAAGCACCACTTCGGCACCCGCGAGCAGCTCTTCATCGAGGTGCTGCGGGAACACGACCGCCGCTTCCTCGAGACCGCGTACGACGGGGACGCCAGCTTCGTCGACCTCATCCACCAGTCGGCCGAGCACAGCATGCGCGTACCAGGGCTGATGTCGTTGCTGAACAGCATGGTGGCCCACGCCCTGGAGGCCGGAAACGAACACTCGCGCGCCCACTTCTCCGAGCGGTACGCCGACCTGCGCGAGCAAATCACGGGCCTGCTCGCCGAAGGCCAGGAGGCCGGGGCCGTACGCACGGACATCCCCCTGGACCAGGCGGCCTCACTCCTCCTGGCGGCGGCCGACGGCCTGGGCACCCAGTGGCTGCTCGACGGGAGCGCCGACATCAAGAGCGGCCTGCTACTGCTGCAACGCCTCCTCGCACCACCGGACCAGCAGGTGGCACAGACGCACTAGGCAGCAGCACTAATCGGTGGCCTCGCCGCCCTGTTCCGGCCTATCTTGCAGCGAGACCGTCTTCCTGCGACCCCCTACCGAGAGGACATCACCCCGCGTGACCCCGCCCGCTCTGTAGACCTGACCCATTCCGCGCATCGGTCGCCGACCTCGCCGTCGGCTCTCTTTCCGTGCCTTCCGTCAGGTCTTCAGAGGGATCATGTCTACGCGTCCTCTCATCATGTCGTTCCCCATCGGTCTAGTGACGCGGCTTCAGCCGCTGACGATTTCCCATGCTCACTGTCAATCCGACAACGCCTTCGCCCTCGTCATTCATGGCCTTCCCGAGCCGCTGATCGTGCGGTGGCGCCGGGGAGCGCGGCAGAGGTTCATTTGTCCGGTGCGAAGCCGTCGCCGCGGGCCCGAGCCGGGGCGGGAGATGCAGTGGCCTCGCCCCGGGCTGCATCACGCCTCGGTACGCGCGTGGTCGCGGGTCGCCGAACGGGACCGATGGTCGGGATCGGTGCGGTGCCGGCGCCGGAGGTGAACGCCGCTCGATCCGACCGTGGCGGTTGCATGTGCGGCGACCGTGTCGGGCGGTGGCCTGCGCTTCTCAGCCAGTTCTGAGCTCCGGAGCAGGCGTCCCTACCGGAGCATGGTCGCGCTCCGGTAGGGGCGGCGCACCCGTCTGTGGCTACGCCTTGTGATCGCTCTTTACACCGACCGTCTCCGATGCCTACTGTTCGTGCATCGACTGGCTTGATCACGGGGGTGTCAGGTGGCTGGTGACCGCACGGGTGCGTCTCGGCGTTGGTGGACGGTGGGGTTGACGCTGGCACTGGTGTCGTCGCCGCTGGCAGCGCCCACCTCAGCCGGGGCGGCAGCGTCCACCTCGACCGAGGCGCCACCGCCACCGGCGGCGGTGACCTCTAACGACTACCTCAGCGACGGTGCGCCGCGCGGCGGCGTCGGCCTGCCCGGCACGTTCGAGGTGATCCCGCCGACGACCCGCGCGCACGAGGTGAAGGAGTACGCCTACAGCCTCGAATCCGGTGTGGTGAGCGCAGCGGAGACTGTAGCGGCGCGGTCGACGGACCACGGCGCATCGATCACGGTGGCACCACGGCATGACGGCATCAATGTGCTCCACGTCTGGTCGAAGAGTCATGCGGGTCGGATCTCCACGATGCTGACGTACATGTTCTTCGTCCGAGCCGACTCCGGTCCCGCCGCCCGCTGGACGTTCGAGGAGACGGGCGCCGCCGCGACCGATGTCTCCGGCCACG
The DNA here is from genome assembly GCF_042874705.1 of Micromonospora sp. NPDC003816. Taxonomy (NCBI): domain Bacteria; kingdom Bacillati; phylum Actinomycetota; class Actinomycetes; order Micromonosporales; family Micromonosporaceae; genus Micromonospora; species Micromonospora sp. NPDC003816. The sequence goes on along the minus strand of NZ_JBIANP010000014.1, from coordinate 129,667 downwards.
GCAACGCCCTGACACTCGGTGAGCCTGCGGTCCGGGTCGCCGGCCGGTCCGGGGTGGGCACCGCGCTGTCGCTGCCGGGCACGACTGCGGCGACCAGGACCGCAGCGCTCCACACGCCGCACCCCTTCACCGGTGCGTCGACCCCGATGAGGACCGACGCGAGTTTCACCGTCGCCGCCTGGGCCAGGATCAGCTCGACGTCGGGTGGCGACGTGCAGACCGTGGTGAGCGCGAGCGGCTCGCGGACGTCCGCGTACTACCTCGGCTATGCCGGCGGTGACCAGCGCTGGCGCTTCTCCATGGCGGCCGCCGACACCGACGACGCGGCCCTGCACAGCGTGCTGTCCGACGCGGCACCGACGGTGGACAGGTGGACGCATCTTGCCGGCGTCTACGACGCGAGCACCAAGACGATGACCCTGTACGTCAACGGTGTCGCCCAGGCCGCGACCACGACCCTGGTCGGCGGGTTCGACGCCACCGCAGAGGTGGCGGTCGGCAAACGCAGGTGGAACGGTGGCGACGACGGCTTCTTCACAGGTCTCGTCGACGACGTACGGGTGTACACCTCTGTCGAGACCTCGACGGAGCTGGCGAAGCTGGCCGTGCCGCTGCCGCCGACGGTCACGTTCCCGCACGGCAGCGAGGTCACCGGGGGTGGACAGATCACCGTACGGTTCGACGCACGTGGTGACACGAACGTCATCGCCTTCCGGTACAGCATGGGCGACGCCGGCCTCGGTAGCACGGTGAATGCCGCCACGCCGGGCGGCACGGCCACCGTCACCCTCGACGTCGGCGACACCAGGGGTTCCCGCCCGGTCTACGCGGCGGCGGTCGCCGACGGAAACCGGGTGAGTGACAAGAACGACGGTGAGTTCACCGTGAGGCCGGCGACGAGCCTGTCCGGGAACGTGTGGAACGAATACTTCCTGCCGTTGGCGGGGGCGGTGGTCCAGTTGCAGCCCGGCGGATACCAGACCACCTCCGCCGCCGACGGCAGCTACGCCCTGACCGGCGTGCCGCCGGGGGTCTACACCGTCACCGCGACCTTCGGCGGTGAGTGCGGCCTGTCGCACAGCGCCCTGCTCGAAATAGATGGCCAGGGCTTGACGTTCGACTTCTTCCTCGGCGATTTCGGCGACGACCCGGGCGACGCCTGTCCCGAGTAGTGCAGCGCATCCTCAGATCTGGTTCTCGCCGCCGTCGACGTACAGGTTGGCGCCGAGCATGAAGCTGCTGTCGGCGGAGGCGAGGAAGGCCACTGCGGCAGCGATCTCCTCGGTGCGTCCCATGCGTCCGATGGCGATCCGGGCCGCCTCGTTGGCCTTGAAGGCCGTCGCGTTCTTCTCGCCGACGAGTTCGGTGATGCCGGAGGTGTCGATCGGGCCGGGTGAGATGGCGTTCACCCGGATGCCGCGTGCCTTGAGTTCGTTGGCCCAGATGCGGGTGAAGGTCCGCAGGGCCGCCTTGGAGGCCGCGTACGCGCCGAAGCCCGCAGTGCCGCGATCGGCGGCGGTGGAGGCGTTGATGATCACCGAGGCGCCGTGGTTCAGCACCGGGAGCGCCTTCTGCACGGTGAAGAGGGTGCCCTTGACGTTGATCCCGAAGATCTGGTCGAGGTCCCGCTCGGTGATCGTCTCGATGGTCGCGAACGAGGCCGTGGCCGCGTTGGCGAAGAGGACGTCCAGCCCGCGACCGTGGGCCGCGACCCTGTCGTAGAGCCGGTCCAGGTCCGCCGGGACGGTGATGTCGCCGGGTACGGCCGTCACGCCCGCGCCGATGGTCTGCACCGCCTCGTCCAACTCGGCCTCGCGTCGGCCGGTGATGAACACGTGCGCACCCTCGGCCACCAGTCGGGCAGCGGTGGCCCGGCCGATCCCCCGGGTGCCGCCTCCCGTGACGACGGCGGTCTTGCCTTCCAGCCTACGCATTTCTGACCTCCCCCAACTTCCGCACCGATCGGTACGGAACTAGACCGTAGCACTTCTGAACCGATCGGTGCACAAGGGGTAGGATGGTCGTGTGGAGAAGGTGCAACAGGGTCGGCCGCGCGGGTTCGACGCCGAGGCGGCACTTCAGAAGGCCATGACGGTCTTCTGGAAGCAGGGCTACGAAGGAGCCAGCCTGGCCGACCTGACCGAGGCGATGGGCATCTCCCGCACCAGCATGTACGCGGCCTTCGGCAACAAGGAGCAACTCTTTCACCTGGCCCTGCAACGCTACGAGGAAGGTCCCGGCGCCTACGTCGTCCAGGCGCTGGGAGCACCCACCGCCCGCGAGGTGGCGACCGCTTTCCTCACCGGTTCGGTTCAGGCCAACACCCGGCCCGGATGCCCCGCCGGCTGCCTGGGCGTCCAGGGCGCACTGGTCGTCGGCGAGACCGGTCAGGTCGCGCGCGACACCCTGGCCGCCTGGCGCGCCCGAGGTCAGCAGCACCTCCGCGACCGGTTCCAGCTGGCCGTCGAGAAGGGGGATCTGCCCGCCGACGCCGACCCGGACCTGATCGCCCGATTCGTCATGACGATCGCGAACGGAATGGCCGTGCAGGCGGCGGGCGGCGCGACACGCGAGGACCTCCAACGCGTGGCCGACGCCGCCCTACGGCACTGGCCGCCGACCTGAGAGGTGGGTAGATCTGTTGTCGCCCCAACGACAACAGATCTACCCACCTCCCTTGCGCATCCGGCGCTGCGGGCAGGAGTGATGAGTTGTCGGGCCCGCGCCCGTCATACCTATGTCAGGATGCGGCGAGGCATGAGGATGGCGTGATGGGCGAGCAGGTCATGAGTGGTCTGGGCGAGGTCGACGAGTCGGCGTTCTCGGGGCTGGCGGAACGGCACCGGCGGGAACTACACGTGCACTGCTACCGGATGCTGGGGTCGTTCGAGGACGCCGAGGACACCGTGCAGGAGACGTTCCTGCGAGCCTGGCGTCGGCGGGAGACATTCGAGGGACGGTCCACGTTCCGGGCCTGGCTGTACCGGATCGCCACCCACGCCTGCCTGGACCTGCTCGCCAAGCGCCGCCCCGAACCGGCGACCGGCGGCGAGGTGCTCTGGTTGCAGCCCTACCCGGACCGGCTGCTCGACGAGTTGACCACCGGCGACGCGGACGAGCCGGAGGCGGTCGCCGTCGCGCGGGAAACGATCGAGCTGGCGTACCTGGTCGCGGTCCAGCATCTCGCGCCGCGCCCACGGGCCGTGCTGATCCTGCGCGACGTGCTCGGCTGGCCGGCGAAGGACGTGGCGGAACTCCTGGGGGACTCGGTCAACTCCGTGAACAGCGCGTTGCAGCGTGCCCGCGCCGGCATGCGGGAGCACCTGCCCGCCGAGCGCCAGGACTGGACCGGCGGCGAGGAGGACGCCGGAACCCGTGAGCTGGTACGCCGCTACACCGACGCCAGTGTGGCCACGGACATCGGTGGGCTCACCGCGCTGCTGCGGGAGGACGTCCGCTGCTCGATGCCGCCCACCCCGGGCCTGTACATCGGTCGCGACCCGGTGGTGAAGGACTGGGTCGACAACGGCTTCGAGAACATGACGAACCTGCGTGGCATCCCCACCAGGGTCAACCGGCAGCCCGCCGTCGCCTTCTACCACCGGCGAGAGGGTGCAAGCGCGTACCTGCCGTTGACCATCGACGTCCTGCGCATCAGCGGCGGCGCGATCACCGAGATCATCACGTTCCACGCCGACCAGTTCCCCCGGCTCGGTGTGCCGACGTCGCTGCCGGCGGACGACACCGAACAGTCCCGGGCCTGATCCGACGAGGAACGAGAGGAGGAACGACATGAGCAGCACACATGACGCCGATGTCGTCGCCGGTCCGGCAGCGGACCGCCCCCGCCGTACCCGTCGATTCGGCCGACTCGTCGGCATCGGTCTCGTCGCCGCGCTCGCGGCGACGGTCGTGACCACCCTCGCCGCCGCACTCGCCCGGGTGGTGGGTGTCGACTTCGCGCTCCCCGAGGGAGGCGAGGCGATCCCGTTGGGCGGCTTCACGGTGGTGACCGGGTTCTTCTCGGTCGTGGGCGTCGTCATCGCCGTCGCCCTGCTCCACTGGAGCGCCCGTCCCGCCCGACGTTTCGTGTGGACCACGGTGGCCCTGACTGTGGTCTCGATGATCCCGCCGTTCCTGGCCGGCGGAAACGTCGCGACCATCGCCGCCCTCCTCGGGCTGCACGTCGTCCCTGCGGCGGTGGTGATCCCCGTCCTGGCACGGGAACTCCGGCGTCATGAGAGCCGGCCGTAAGGGCGGGTAGCGCGTTCTTCCTGGGAGTACTGGGACCAGGCTGTCGCCGGACCGGATACCTACCGTGGTCGACATGGCGAATTCGAGACTCGGGGGCCTGTTCAGCGCGACCTGCGGCGTCCTGTTGCTCGTGAGTTGCTCCGCCGAGGCGGGCAGTGGTGGTGCCGCTTCTGACGGCGCGACGCCGTACTCGGCGACTGCCGCACCGACTGCGACGCCGTCCGCTGTGACGCCACCGGCGGGGGCGGGTGACGTGTCGCCGCACCCGTACGTCGGGATGTGGGTGACGGCCGACGGCCACATCCGGCAGATGCTGCTGCCCGAGGGTCGGTACGACGAGGCCCGGGGCGAGCGGGAGAGCGCCTACACGGGTTCCTACCAGGTCGTCGGGACCCGGATCGAGTACGTCGACGACACCGGTTTCAGCGCGGACGGCACCTTCGACGGAGACGTCCTGCACCACGCGGGATACGTCTTCTATCGCGAGGGCAGCGACGCGCACCGGCAAGCGAGGGAGGAACGAGGATGAAGGACAGCGTGACGCAGCACAGCCGGCGGGTGCTCCTGACGGCAGGGATGGCCGGTGGACTGACGGCCCTGGCCGGGGTCGGTGCGGCCTCGGCGGCCCCGGCCGAGCGGGACGGCGGGCGCGGCCCCGGGAAACCGGGCGAGGAGGGCCGCAACCGGGCGGCGGTGTTGCGTGCCTTCGCCCGGCAGAACGCGGGCGGCGACATCTACGAGATCCTGCACGACGACGTCCGGTGGACGATCGTCAACGGTCGCACCTACACCTCCAAGGCCGAGTTCCTGGCGGAGGGTTCGGCACCGATCCTGGACCGGCTGTCGTCGATCCTCAGGATGACGATCAAGGAACTGTGGACCGACGGTGACACCGTGATCATCCGGTTCGGGGGTGACGCGACGGCCATCGACGGCGTCGACTACCACAACGAGTACTGCTGGATCTGGCAGCTGCGCGGCGGCAAGGTGGTGCGGTGCCACGCCTTCCTGGACATGATCGCGGTGCGGGAACTCGTCGAGCGCATCGAACTGCCGTGAATCGGCGGTACGAGCCCGGGGTCAGCGGAGCCAACGACTGACGGCCAGGGTGCCCAGCAGCCGCAGTGCCTCGGCGCTGCGGCTGTGCGGCTCCGCGCGGTACACGATCAACTGCTGGCCGGGCGCGTCCCGGACGTCGAACGCGTGGTACGACAGCGTCAGCTCGCCCACCGCGCTGTGCCGGAACGTCTTCGCCTCGTGCGTCTTGCCCTGCACGTCGTGCCGCCCCCACAGCCGGCGGAACTCCGGGCTCGCGGCACCCACCTGCGCGACCAGTTCCCGCGCCCGGCGGTCGTGCGGGTCGTGGCCGAGGGCCAGGCGCAGGTTCGCCACGCACGCCTCGGCGGTACGACGCCAGTCGGCGAAGAACGTCGTGCCGGCCGGGTCGAGGAAGGCCATCCGGACGAGGTTGTCCGCCTCGGCGAAGTCCGCGTAGAACGCGTCGGCCAGCGCGTTGCCGGCCAGCAGGTCGAGTCGCCGGTCGATGACCACGGCCGGGGTGTCCGGCCAGGCGTCGAGTAGTTCCCGCAGGCTCTGCCCGACCTGCGGTCGGGCGGGGGTCGGCGTACTGCCAGGTGCGAGCCCGGCCAGCCGGTAGAGATGGTCGTGAGCATCCGGCCCGAGGTCGAGCGCACGGGCCACGGCGGCCAGCACCGACGAGGACGGGTTGCGCTCCCGGCCCTGTTCGAGCCGGGTGTAGTAGTCGACGCTCACCCCGGCCAGCACCGCGACCTCTTCGCGCCGCAGCCCGGCGACGCGCCGGGTCCCACTGGAGACCAGGCCGACGTCGCCCGGGGTCAACCGGGCGCGTCGGGCGGTGAGGAACGCCCCCAGCGCGGTCGTCGGCATGCCACCAACGGTAACCGCGCGGCCTCCGACCAGGCAGGGTGCGGCACACCCTGGTTCGCTCCGGCCTGGCTGCCGACTCCGCCTCCGGTGACGGTGGGAGCACGAACCCAACCCCAGGAGGTACGCCATGAGCAGCCCCATGCTCGACGAGGCGGTACTGGCGGAGATCGCCGGGAACACCGGTGACCAGCACCGTCCACTGATGTTCGTCAACGCCGCCATCCACACGCTCGACCCGGTGATCGGTGACTTCGCCACGGCTGACCTGTTGGTCGGTACGAACGAGATCGTCGCGGTCGGCACCGGCCTGCACACCGCCGCCGAGGACGACGGCGCGATCGTCATCGACTGCACCGGCCTGGCCATCGTGCCCGCCGTCGTCGACGGTGTCGCTGTCGCCGGCCTGCGTGCTCGTCCGGCCGACCGGGTCGGCGCGCTCACCCCCGGAAACCCGGCCACCTTCGCCCTGATCGCCGGCCCGACCTCCGGCCGGTCCGTGCTGGAGATGATCATCTGGCGTCCGGAACAGGCCGCCGCGATCGTCGTCGACGGCGAGATCGCGCTGGCCAACGGTCGCCGACTCACGCCCGCTCCGGTCGAGCCGGACTCGGGACCACGATCGGTCGAGAGCCCCTACCTGGGCATGTGGATCGACGAGACCGGTTTCCTGCACCAGGAACTCACCGCCGACGGCCGGTACGACGAGACGCGGGGCGGTCGGCCGCACGCGTACCAGGGGGCGTTCTGGATCGACGGCGACCGGATCGTCTACCGCGACGACCTGGGCTTCTGGGCGTACGGCCGGTTCACCGACGGGGTGCTGTACCACGCCGGATACGTCCTGCGGCGCCGATGATCACCGACTACGAGGGGGAGAGTCCGATGATGTTGTTCAGCGGCGGCACGGTCGTCACCATGGACCCGGCGATCGGCGACCTGGAATCCGGTGACGTGCTGGTCCGCGAGGACCGGATCGTCGCGGTCGGCCCGGACCTGCGGTCGCACCCGGAGGCGGTGGGCGCGACCGTCGTCGACACGACCGGCCGGATCGTCAGCCCCGGATTCGTCGACACCCATCGGCACGCCTGGCAGGCGCAGATGCGCCGCAGCATCCCGGACGTGACCGACCTGGGGGCGTACGTGATGTCGACGCTGGCCGGGATCGCGCCCGCGTACACCCCGCACGACATGTACGTCGGCACCCGGCTCGCCGCGCTCACCGCCCTCGACGCCGGCATCACCACGATGCTCGACTTCTCGCACAACTCCCGTACGGCGGCGCACTCGGACGCGGCGATCCAGGCGCTTGTCGACACCGGCATCCGGGGCGTACACGCGTCGATGGGACCGCACTTCGGTGAGTGGGACCGCCAGTGGCCTGGCGATCTGGCTCGGTTGTGCGGGGCGTACCAGGCGACGAACGGCGGCCTGGTGACCCTGCGCCTGGCGGCGTTGGCCACCGACGAGATCGCCGGTCCGGCCCTGGCCTACGGGCCGGAGTTGGCGGCCGTCGCCCGCGATCTCGACCTCGGGGTCAGCGTGGACGCGGTGTTCGGCGTGCCGTCGTCGGCGGCGATCCTGCGCTGGGCCGCCGACGGGCTGCTCGGCCCCGACCTGACCCTGATCCACGCCACCGGCCTCACCCCGCAGGCGTGGCAGGCGATGGGCGACGCCGGAGTCACCGTGTCGCTGGCGCCGACCTCCGAGGCGCAGATCGGCCTGGAGACGGCGGTACCCGCGATCGACGAGGCGCTGGCCGTCGGCATCCGACCCGGACTCGGCATCGACGTGGAGGTGGCGCTGGCCAGCGACATGTTCACCCAGATGCGTACCCTGCACGCCATCCAGCGGATGCGCGCGGTGAACGCCGCGTACGGCACGGACACCACGCCGGACCGGATCACCACCCGGGACGTGCTGGACTTCGCCACCGCGCAGGGCGCCCGGACCAACGGACTCGGTGACGTCACCGGTTCGCTGACCCCCGGCAAGCAGGCGGACCTGCTGGTCGTCGCCGCTGACGACGTCAACACGATGCCGCTCAACGACGCGGTCGGCACACTCGTGCTCGGGGCGGACCCGCGCAACATCGAGACCGTGATGGTGGCCGGCCAGGTCCGCAAGCGGAACGGGCAACTCGTCGGCGTGGACATGGACGATCTGCGCCGACAGGTCACCGCGTCCCGCGACGCGATCCGCAAGGCCGCCACCACGGTCTGACCCGCCCACTGCCCCCGCCCGCCGTCCCCGCCCACCGTCCCCGTGCGCGCGATCATGGAGTTGTGGCCGCCGCGAAAAGGGTGAATCGGGACCAAAGCCTAGCCGCGACTCCATGATCGACGGGGCGAGGTGCCGTTCGTGTGCCGTTCGCGGCAGCCTGCGGTGGGCGGCCAGCGTTACTGGGGCCGGGTACTCCGGCTGCTGCCCCGGCTTCGCCAGGGATGACTGTGCTGGGCCGCTCCGTCAGGTGACCCCCTTTGGCTCCCTTTGCTCTGCTTCAACCCGCGCAACGGTTTCCGTACGGGAACAGTGCGTGGGTTGAAGCAGAGCAAAGGCGGCCGGGAGGACATGGGGCCGCCGGACCGGTGGCGCGGCTGAGCTGCGTCGCGATCCCGGACGGCCTGCACCGGCCCGTCGGCGTGCGGCCACGGGGAGTCAGGGCCCCGGACCCGCATCCCGGCGTGGCGGCGCGTACGGGAGCGGTGGCCGTCGGGCTGAGGTTCTGCAACAAACCTGCACATCCCTGCCCTTGCGCCACGAGTAAGCGCTTTCCTAGCCTGAGGTTACATCGACGTTTCGCTTTATAGCCAGGTCGAGGGTTTGCCGAAACGTCGTCACCTGCGGTGTCGGGCTGTGCAGGAAGTGCCTCGTGCCGCGCTCACTCCCAAGGAGTCCACCAGTGAGAACCACAGTGCGACACAGACTTCTGGCCGGCGGCACCGCAGTGGTCGCGGCGGCCGTGGTGGCCGCGGCGCTGCCGTTGACCCACGCGTCGGGAGCGGCGGACGGGCTCGTCGCCGCCTCGGTCGTCGCCAACGCGACCAACCTCAGCATCGGTGCCGGCGCCGACGGCTCCAGCAAGGGCGGCGGCACCAGTTACGGCAACGTGATCGACGGCGACGTGGGCACATACTGGTCGCCGTCCGGCTCGACCGGCCGCATCTCGGTCAAGTGGGGTTCCGCCACCACGGTCGGCTCGGTCACCATCCGCGAGGCGTCCGGCGCGGTCGGGGTCATCGGTGGCTGGCGACTGGTCAACAACGACACCGGCGCCACGCTGGCCAGCGGCACCGGGGCCGGGACGATCACCTTCGCCGCCGCCTCGCTGCGCAAAATCAACTTCGAGATCACCAGCGCGAGCGGTACGCCGAGGGTCGCCGAGTTCGAGACGTACGCCTCCGGCACGACGACCCCGCCGACCACGCCGCCGCCGACGACCGGGCCGACCACCCCGCCGCCCAGCACGCCTCCGCCGACCACGCCTCCGCCGTCGTCCAACACGCTCTACGTGGCGCCGGCCGGCACCGACAGCGCGCCCGGGACGCTGGCGAGTCCGACGACGCTCGCCTCCGCGATCACCCGGATCACCTCGGGCGGGACGATCTTCCTGCGCGGCGGGACCTACCGCCACTCGCAGACGATCACCATCGGCCAGGGCAACAACGGCACGTCAAGCGCCCGCAAGAACATTTTCGCGTACGCGGGGGAGACCCCGGTCCTGAACTTCTCGGCGCAGAGCGAGGACCCGGCGAACCGGGGACTCGAAATGGGCGGATCGTGGTGGCACGTCCGTGGCATCGTCGTCGAGCGGGCCGGGGACAACGGCATCCTGCTCGCCGGCAACAACAACATCGTCGAGCGGGTGGTGACCCGCCACAACAGGGACTCCGGGCTCCAGCTCTCGCGGCTGATCGCCAACGCGCCCCGGGACCAGTGGCCCTCCAACAACCTCGTGGTCAGCACGGTGTCGCACGACAACGTCGACTCCGACGGTGAGGACGCCGACGGGTTCGCCCCGAAGCTGACCGTCGGCGCCGGCAACGTCTTCCGCTACACGGTCGCCCACAACAACATCGACGACGGGTACGACCTCTACACCAAGAGCGACACCGGCGCGATCGGCGCGGTGACCATCGAGTCCTCCCTCGCCTACGGCAACGGCACCCTCAGCAACGGTGGTCAGGCCGGCAACGGTGACCGCAACGGGTTCAAGCTCGGCGGCGAGGACATCGCGGTGAACCACACCATCCGGGGCAACATCGCCTACGACAACGGCAAGCACGGGTTCACCTACAACCGGAACCTGGGCACGATGACGGTGTCGAACAACGCCAACATCGGCAACACCGAGCGCAACTTCAACTTCGACGGCGGTTCCTCGGTGTTCCGCAACAACACCTCGTGCAGCGGCGGCTCGAACGACCGGATCGTCGGCAACTCCGACAGCTCGAACCAGTTCTGGTCCGGCACCAACGGGTCCCGGTGTTCGTCGTACTCGGGGGCGTTGGGGTGGTCCTTCGCCTCCGACGGCCGGCTGGTCGTGACCTTCGGCGGCCGGGTGGTCACCCCCTAACGAACACGGACGACGTCGGCGTCACCGGTGACGCCGACGTCGTTCACCGGGGGTTCATCCGAGAAACAAAGCTCGTTCATAGGTACGCCTGTTGGTATTCGTTGGCATCTGTCGCCTACGGATCGGCCAACATCCCATGCTCACCTGGCGCAACCGGGCACCCGCCCGCTCCGCAACGCGTACACCATCGGCACCGATCGTCGGGTCCGGCCCGGCTGCGGACCGCGACGATCAGGCCGGCCACGCGCTCCGCGCCCCGAGCCGATTGCACGCCTTCAATCGGTACGAGGTCAAGTACGTGGTGCCGGTCGCCGACGTGGCGGCGCTGCGTGCCGAACTGGACGCGCGAATGGGGCGCGACAGCCATGGTGACCGGACCGGATACGGCGTGTGGAGCGTCTACTACGACACGGATCGACTGCTCTTTTACTGGGAGAAGATCGAAGGTCTCCGGTTCCGTCGCAAACTGCGGATAAGGCACTACGGCGACCGGTCCACGATCACCGACGACAGCCTCGTGCACGTCGAGATCAAGCAACGGGTCAACCGGGTCACCCAGAAGCGTCGCGTCGCTCTGCCGTACCGCCTGGCTCGCGATTTCTGCGACCGCCGGGAGATGGTCGCGCACCATCCCGACCAGCGGGCCTTCCTCGAAGAGGTGCTGGAACTGGTCTGTGGACTGGATCTGCGTCCGGTCGCGATGACCGGCTACCAGCGGGAGGCGTTCGTCGGGCGGGACTCCGACGTCGGCCTGCGGGTCACGATCGACCATCGGGTACGCGGGCGGGACCGCGACTTCCACCTGGGCGCGGAGGCGGAGAACCGCCTGATCGTGCCGGCCACGCTCGCCGTGGTGGAGATCAAGGCCAACGAGCGGGTGCCGTACTGGTTCACCGACCTGGCCGCCCGGACCAACCTGTCGATCGTCCGGTTGTCGAAGTACTGCCAGAGCGTGGAGGCGTTCGGTCGCGCCCCTCGATCCGTCTTCCACGTGACGGACGACGCCGCCGTCTCCCATCCCTACGTGTAGAGAGCAGCGATTCTCATGCCGTTCGAATTCCAGGATCTCTCCGGTACGTTCAGCGTCGGCGACATCGCCCTCGTCCTGTCGCTGTCCTTCCTGCTCAGCGCGATGATCGGCTGGGTCTACCGATTCACCCACCGGAACATCTCGTACAGCCAGTCGTACGTGCAGACGCTCGTCATTCTCGGCATGCTCATCTCGCTGATCATGCTCGTCGTCGGGTCCAACATCGCCCGCGCGTTCGCTCTGGTGGGCGCACTGTCCGTGGTGCGTTTCCGGAACGCCATCAAGGAGACCCGGGACGTCGGCTTCATCTTTCTGGTGATGGGTATCGGCATGGCCTGCGGCACCAGGTTCTACGTCCTGGCCGTGGTCGCCGCCGTCGTGATCAGCATGATCATCGTGCTGATGTACCGCTTCAACTGGTTCGCCGCGAACGTGCAGCGGCAGGTGGTGAAGGTGCAGGTCCCGCCCGTGGAGAACTACACCGAGTCCATCCAGGACGTCCTGGTGCGTCACACCGGCGAGTTCGAGCTGGTCAGCATGGAGACGATTCGGGGCGGCGCGTTGACCGAGATCATGTACACGGTCCGGCTGAAGAAGGGCACCGAACCCGGTGACCTGATCGCCGCGCTGGCCGAACGCACCGGCGGTCAGCGGGTCACGGTGCTGACCGGCTACGACCAGACGGACCTGTGATGAGGCTCAAGCACCGGATCCCGATCCGGGTCCGGCACTACTGGAAGTTCCTGGCCGGCTGCGCCGCCTTCCTGCTCGTCCTCACGGTGACGCTCAGCACGGTGCGCATCCGCCCGTACGTCACCAGCAGTGCGGTCGGCGGTGACCTGGTCACCCAGGACATCGCCGGCACCGTCGACCTGTTCGACGAGACCGTGGCACACCGCATCACGCTCGTCTTCCGCGACGCGGACTACCAGCGGATGTTGGACACCTTCTATGCCGAGGGCGAGAAGGACTACATCGAGGCGGACCTGGTCGTCGACGGCACCAGCGTGCCCAGCGTCGGCATCCGGTTGAAGGGGAACTCCACGCTGCGCAGCCTGAGCCGCAACGGCGAGACCCCGCAGGGCGGACCGGGCGGCGCGGCACCTGACGGTGCTGGTCCCATGCCGGACGGCGCCGATCGCGACGGTGCCGGTCCGCTGCCGAACGGCGGCGGGATGTCGCGGATCTCGCTCCAGGCCGAGGAACCGGAGAACCTGCCCTGGCTCATCCGCTTCGACGAGTACGTCGACGGTCGCCGCTACCAGGGGCATCGGGAACTCTCCGTTCGCGTCGCCGGCATGGGCGGCGGCTCCACGGTGCTCAACGAGGCGGTGACGCTCGACCTGCTCGGCGACGCCGGTGAGGTGGCCCAGGAGTACGCGTACACCAGCTTCACCGTCAACGACCGGCCGACCACCGCCCGCCTGGTGGTGGAACATCCCGACGAGAACTTCACCGCGAAGATCGACGGCAGTGGGGTCCTCTACAAGGCGCTGGCCACCGGCAGTTTCACCGACCAGGGCGACGACCCGACCGCCTACGACGACGACTTCAAACAGATCACCATGAAGGGCAGTCAGGACCTGCAACCGGTCATCGACCTGATCAAATGGGTCGAGAACGCCAGCGACACCGAGTTCGACGAACACCTCGCCGACCGGGTCGACGTGGAGTCCTTCGCCCGCTACGTGGCCTGGCAGAACCTGCTGCTCAATTTCGACGACATGTCCGGTCCGGGTCGCAACTACTACCTCTGGTACGACCTGACCAGTAAGAAGTTCACCGTGGTCGGCTGGGACTACAACCTGACGTTCAGCGGGGACGCCGGCCAGGGCCCGCACGAGCAGGGGCGCCTCGGTGGTGGTTTCCGGGGCGGGGGTGCCACCCGTACGACGCCCGGCCAGCCGGTAGGCGCGACCGGCGCTGCCGACACGATGCCCGAGCGTGCGGACCGTCCCGACACCGGGCAGCCACGTACGGGTGGGCGAGAGGGCAATAGGCCCGGTGGTGGTGGGCCCGCTGGCGGTGGGCCTGGTGGTGGTGGGCCTGGTGGGGGCGGCCACCTCCTCAAGGAACGCTTCCTTGCCAGCGAGACGTTCACGAAGGTGTACGAGGACGCGTACCGCCAGCTCTATCGGCAGGTCTATGCCGACGGCTCGGCACTGGCGGCACTCGACGGCATCACCGAGGTGTTGTCGAGCGTCGACGGGCAGGACGCGCAGACCGTGACGGACGACGCGGATCGGCTGCGCACCCTGATCGGTCAACGCACCGAGAGCCTCGCCGCAGATCCGGTGATCACCCAGAGCTGAGTTGTCATGGCCCTCCGTCGATGTCCGGCGGGGGGCCCGCCGACCTGACATGTTCCTCACGTCCGATCGGGAGGCTGGCTGCGGCCGGGCCGAGAACCGGCCGCAGTGGCCCGGGAATGTCCCGGTCCGATCGGACGAAAGGCGTTGTCATGCGCAGGAGTCGGACGCTGTTGATGGGTGCCGTCATGCTGATCGCGCTGTCGGCCTGCGGGGCGACGGCCGACGAGAAGAAACCGGACGACGGCAGCGGACAGGTGGCCTCGTTGGCCACCCCGGAGCCGGAACGGACCGGTTCGGCGCAGCCGAAGGAGGAACGTCCGCGCGAGCGGCTCGACACCACGTCGGAGGAGTACGAGGCGTTGCTCGGGCCGTACCGCAAGTGCCTGAAGCAGCAGGGTGTCCCGGAGAAGTTGACGGCCGGGCACCCTGGCCGGCCGTCCGGTGAGACCAACGCCAAGGAGGCGGAAGCGTACGAGGCGGCGAACCTGATCTGTGAGCCGAAGTTCTATCCGCTGCCGCCGTGGGAGAAGGACCCGGCCAACCCGGAGGCCCGGGACTTCGCGGTCGCCGTCGTGAAGTGCCTGAAGGACAAGGGCGTCAAGTACGTGGAGGTCTCCGAGGACGGCATCTCGCTCGCCTTCGGCGGGGACCAGAACCACTCCCGCTCGATCAGCATGGGCCTGGAGTTCGCACCCGAGTGCGAGCGCAAGGTCGCCGCCGCGCAGAACTGACGCCGCCCGACGAGCGCGGCGAGAATGTAAGGAGGGGTCCCTTCCTATACACGAGGCGTTAGGAAGGGACCCCTCCTTACACGCACAGCAGGGCGCGGCGGCCGGAGCACCGGTCGCCGCGCCCTTTCGTCTGTGCTGGCCGGTGGGGTCAGGCGGCGGCGAGGGCCTGCGTCGGGGGTAGCCGGGCCGCGCGTACGCAGGGGTAGACACCGGCGAGCACCCCGATCACCACGGCACCGCCGACCCCGAGGACCGCCGCCTGGCCGGGCAGCACCAGCGGCCATCCCTGCCAGGCCGCGTATCCGACGGTGGCGAGCAGTCCCACCGCCGTGCCGACCAGACCGCCGAGTGCCGCCAGCACCGTCGACTCGGTCAGGAACTGGCCCCGGATCTGTCCCCGGGTCGCCCCGAGTGCCCGTCGCAGGCCGATCTCGGCACGCCGTTCGAGGACCGAGACGACCATCGTGTTGGCCACCCCGATGCCTCCGACCAGCAGGGCGACCGCAGCCAGCGCCAGGAAGAGCACGGAGAAGTTGCCCTCGGTGGCCCGTTTCGCGGCCAACGCGTCGGAGGGGCGGCTCACCACCACCTGGCCGGGACGCTCCGGCGAGATCGTCTCCGCCAGGACACCGCGTACCGCCTCCAGTTGTGACTCCTCGCAACGGATGTAGATCACCGTCGGGTGGCCGTCGAACCGCAGTTCGCTGCGGGCCGCCGGCCACCCGACCAGCACCGACCGGTCGATGTCGGGGGAGAGCGGGGTCTCGGCCAGGATGCCGACCACGGTGAACCGCCGGTCCGCGATCGTCACCTGGGGCGCGGGTTGTCCGGCGGGCAGGTCGGCGATGCCGAGTCGGGTGGCGGCCACCGAACCGAGTACGACGGTGGGAAACTCCGCCGTGGCCGGGTTCAGCCAGCTGCCGACGCTGATCCGTGCGTTGATGGTGGGCAACAGGTCGAGGCGGGCGGCCAGCACGGTGAGGCCGGAGCCGTCGGTGGGATCGAGGAGGTCGTTGCGGCGTACCACGGTGCGGGTGTTGCCGACCGCGCTGGCCGCCGTGACCGGGCCGATCCGCTGCACCATCACCACGGCGGATTCCGGCAGCTTGGTCGGCGGATCACGATCCGGTGCCGCCACTGCCTGGAGGGAGTTCGTGCCGAGCGCGGTCAACTCGGCCAGCAGCGCGGCCTGGCCGGCGGCCGGGATGCCGGTGACCACGATCATCGTGGCGATGCCGATCGCGATCCCCAGCGCCGACAGCACCGCCCGCAGCGGGCGGGCTCGCAGGCCGGTCAGCCCGAGCGAGAGCAGGTCCGGTACGGCCAGCCGGGCCGGTCGTGGTGCCCGGTCGATCGGCCCGGTCACCGGTCCGACACCGCATCGCCGGCCGGGTCGCCCGACTCCACGGCACGCGCCAGGCCGCCCGACTCCACGGTGCGCGCCGAGCTGACCGACTCCACGGCGGGAGCCGACTCCACGGCCAGCGCCGGGACGGGCGACGGGTGCGTGTCGTCGCGGATCAGTCGTCCGTCGCGGATCTCGATCTGCCGGGGCAGTGACGCGGCGATGCCTCGGTCATGGGTGATCAGCACGATGGTGGTGCCTTCCTCGTGGAGCCGACGCAGCAGCCGCAGCACGGACTGACCGGTGGCGGTGTCGAGTGCGCCGGTGGGTTCGTCGGCCAGGACCAGCGACGGTTGGTTGGCCAGGGCGCGGGCGATCGCGACGCGCTGTTTCTCGCCGCCGGACAACTGCCCCGGGCGGTGCCCGGTGCGGTGCGCCAGACCGACCCGGGCCAGGGCGCGCAGGGCGTGCTCCCGCCGTTGCCGTCGTGGCACCCCGGCGTAGAGCAGGCCGGTTGCGACGTTGTCGACGGCACTGAGCCCGTCGGCGAGGTGGAACTGCTGGAAGACGAAGCCGATCTCCCGGGCCCGCAGCGCGGACAGCCGCCGGTCGCCGAGCGTGGCGACGTCCTGGCCGGCGATGTGGACGGTGCCCGAGGTGGGGCGGTCCAACGTGCCGATGATGTTGAGCAGGGTCGACTTGCCCGATCCGGACGGCCCGACGACGGCGACCAGTTCCCCGGCGGCGACGTCCAGGCTGACGTCGGCCAGCGCGGTGACCCCGCCGGGATAGACCATGGACGCGTGACGCACCGAGAGCACGGGTCCGGTCACGAGGGCACCACCACCTCGGTGCCCTCGGTCAGTCCGTCGCCGGTGATCTCGACCCAGCCGTCGGCGAACATGCCGGTGCTGACCGCGACCAGCCCGCCCGGTCCCTGCACCGCGTAACCGCCCTCGCGCAACGCCACCAGCGCCTCGACCGGCGCGACCAGCACGTCGACGGCGGTACGACCGGTGAAGTGCACCTGCACCTCACCGGAGTCGAGGTCGGCGATGGTCTGCGGCTTGTCGACGGCCACCGTCACGGTGAGCAGCGCTGGGCCGTTCGCGATGCCGCTGTCGCTGGCGACGAGATCACGGCCGACGGAGACGACCCGGGCGGGGACCTCACGGTCGTCGGGCAGGCCCACCCGGATCCGGTCCCCACGCTTGATGGCGGCGGCGTCGGTGAGTTCGGCACCGACCGTGATCACCTTGCGGACCGAGGTCACCGACATCAGTGGCGTCTCCGCCGGGTCACCGGGTTGGGCGGTCACCGAGTCCACCCGGACCGCCCCGCTGGCCACCTCGACGTGTCCGACCGGGATCGTGCCGGTCGCCGGCACACCGAGGTCGGTCTGCCAGCGCTTGATAGCCGCGACCAGTGCCGGCGTGAGGACGCCCTCGCCGCTGCGTACCCGCTGCGGTGCTGCCGGGGATTCCGCTGCCGCCGCCGGCTCGTCGTCGTCATCGTCGGCGGCGTTGCGGGTCGGCGGCTGCGGCGTCACCTGCTCGCCGGGCGACGGCTGCCAGCCGATCGGGTAACCGAGCGCACGGAGGTTGTCGGCGATCACCCGGACGTCCCGGCCGACCAGGTTCGTGCCGGCGATGTCCCGGTACATCGGGATGCTGCCGTAGAAGAGCACCACCGGCCGGTCGTCGGCCCGGAACAGTTGCCCACCCCGCTTGACCGTGGTGCCGGCCTTCGGCAACCAGGTGACCGTCGCGGTCAGGTGCCCGGCCAGCGGGCGCGTCGGGCCGTACCCGATGCTTCCGGGCAGCGTCCGGGTGGTCGACAGGTCACGGCGCGCGATCGGCGTGGTCGCGACCACGTCGGTTTCCCTCGACGCCGGCTGTGCGTCTGCCCGGTGCCGGGTCACCACGATCCCGGTACCCACCGTCAGCACCGCCACCACGAGCGCCACGGCGATCCACCGCACACCACGTCGCCGTACGGGCGGATCGGGTACACGCGGTATGAACTCGGTCGGGGCGTCCTGCTTCGGATCCATGCCGACGAGGGTGTCCAGCGGTCGTTAGAAACCTGTCAGGTATCGCCGCCGGAGCCCTGCCGTCGGGAATCCGGTCCTATCATCGCCGCCATGTGTGCACAGGTGCTGGTCGCCGATGACGATCCTCGCCAGGCCGAGGTGGTACGCCGCTATCTGACCGCCGAGGGGCACGAGGCCGTGGTGGTGCACGACGGTCGGGCGGCGCTGGAGACGGCCCGCCGACTCCGTCCCGACCTGCTGGTGCTGGACGTGATGATGCCGGAGATGGACGGTCTCCAGGTGTGCAAGACCCTGCGCGGGGAGTCCGACGTCCTGGTGTTGATGCTGACCGCCCGGTCCTCCGAGGACGACCTGCTGACCGGACTGGACCTGGGCGCCGACGACTACCTGACCAAGCCGTACAGCCCCCGGGAACTGATGGCCCGGGTGCGGACCCTGCTGCGGCGGGCGAGACCCGGCACACCGTCGCCCGCCGGGGCCGGGCTGCTGCGGGTCGGACCGATCGAGATCGACCCGACCGCGCACCAGGTGACCGTGGACGGCGTCCGGGTCGCCTGCACCCGGGGTGAGTTCGCCATCCTGGTGGCGATGGTGAAGCAGCCGAACCGGGTCTTCACCCGAGGCCAACTGCTGCACCACACGCGGGGGCTCGACCGCAGCTCGACCGAGCGGACCATCGACGTCCACGTGATGAACCTGCGTCGCAAGATAGAACGCGATCCGCAGCGGCCGGTCTGGTTGGTGACCGTCTTCGGGGTCGGCTACAAGCTGGCCGGCGCTTCGGCGACATCCCGGTGAGCACCCGGCGGGTGCCGATCCGGCACAGTCTGGTGACCCGGTTGCTGGTCACCTCGGTGCTGATCGCGATCGCCGCGATCACCTCCACCGCCTGGCTGGCCACCCGGACCGCGACCCGGGCGATCAGCCAGGAGCAGGGTCGCTCACTCGCCGAGAACACCGAGGTCTACAACGAGCTGATCGAGTACGCGGCCACCCACCCGGACTGGTCCGCGGTGTCGCCGCTCATCGAGCAGCGGGCCGCCGGACTGGACCGGCGGATCACGCTGATGACCGACGACCGGACGATCGTGGCCGACACGCTCGACGGCCCCTCGCTGGACGCCGCCCGCCCGGCCGCCGTGGTCGACCCGCTGAACCTGGACCTCGGCCTCACCGGCGGCACCGACCGCATCGACCCTCGGGCGGTCGGCCCGTTCCGGGTGCCGGACGACGTCAGCGACGAACTGCTCGCGAAGGCCGAGGAACAGTTGAGGTGCCTGCGGGGGAGTCGCCTGGACGGAGAGATCAAGCCGCTGCCCGACGGGCGGTTCACCGTCGTGCTGACCACGCCGGATCCGCGCGGGTCGGCAGATCGATGCGAGGCGAAGCCCGAGACGGCCGGCCAGGCCGAGGAGAAGGCGCTGCGGTCCCTGGGGCAGCTGGCAGGGAAGTGCCTCGACCTGGCCGACGACGAGGGACTGGAGATCCTGCCCGACTTCAGCGCGTACCTGATCAACATCTCCGTCGACGAGCGCAGCGTCCGTCCCGCCCCCCGGGAGACCTTCCGGGTCGACGTGGACGCGGACGAAGCGGCCCTGATCAGCGAGTGCGTGGAGCAGTCGCGGCGGAGCATGCTCCAGCCGCACGTGGCCCCGGCCGTGCTGCTGTTCATCACCGCCCCGGACAGCGGCGCCGACCAGACCACCTTCACGCTCTCCGGCGAGAACACCGTCCGCATCGTCACGGTCACCGGCGCGGTGCTGGTCGCCACCATCATCGTCACGGTGCTGGTCGGCCGCCGGCTGGTCCGTCCGTTGCGGACACTCACCGACGCCGTCGACCGGCAGCAGCCGGCCCCGGTCTCCGCACCGGACGAGATCGGCCGGCTGGCCCGGGCGCTGAACGACTCGACCCACCGTCGGGACCGCGCCGAGGCGCAGCGACGCGCCATGGTCAGCGACGTCGCGCACGAACTGCGTACGCCGCTGACCAACATCCGCAGTTGGCTGGAGGCGGCCCAGGACGATCTCGCGCCGACCGACGCCCAACTGCTCGACCTGCTGCACGAGGAGGCGGTGCTACTTCAGCACATCATCGACGACCTCGCCGACCTGGCCGCCGCCGACGCGGGCACGCTGCGGATCCATCCCGAGCCGACCTACGTGCGGGACGTGGTCACGCAGGTGGTGGACAGTCATCGGGGCACGGCCCAGGCGGCCGGGATCGCGCTGACCGTGCAGATCGATGAGGACCCCGTGTTGCCGGCCGACGCGGTACGGCTGCGGCAGATCGTCGGCAACCTGGTCTCGAACGCGATCCGCTACACCCCGCCCGGGGGGTCGGTCACCGTCGCCGCGCAGGACACCACGATCACCGTACGGGACACCGGGGTGGGCATCGCGGCCGAGCACCTGTCGAAGATCTTCGACAGGTTCTGGCGGGCGGACGGCTCGCGTACCCGGGCGACCGGTGGCAGCGGCCTGGGTCTGCCGATCACCCAGCATCTCGTGAAGGCACACGGCGGCACCATCGACGTGCAGAGCACCCTGGGCGAGGGCAGCCTGTTCACCGTCCGGTTGCCGGACACCCCGGCGGGGCCGCGTCAGGAATGACGCGGCCCCGCCGGTGCGGGTGGACCGAGGACGGGGGAGGTCAACGGCCCACCGTGTTCATCGGTCAGCGCACCCGCAGCTTCTGGTGCACCTCTGCGGTGGGCGCGTAGGTCCGGTCACCGGAGTAGGCGACGTGCACCGCGTACGACCCGGCGGACAGCCCGCTGGTCGGCAGCTTCACGACGGCCTTGCCCTTGTTCAGCGTCACCACGTGCGTGCTGCCGGCGAAGGTCACGGTGATCTCGCCGGTCGGCGTCGGCGACTTCTTGTGCTTCTTCTGTGCCCGCACCTCGACGTCGAGGGTGAACGCGCGGCCGGCGGGGACCGACGCGGGCGCGGCCTTCGCCTTGACCTTGGCACGGGCGTCACCGACCGTGTCGACGCCCGTCCAGAGGTGGTCGCGGGCGAAGATCGTGAAGAGCTGGCTGGCGGTCATGCCGTCGTGCGCACCCGGGACCTGGGTGGTGTGGGCGGTGTACCCACGGGCGCGGAAGTTGTCGGCGATGGCGTTCTGGTTGTTGAGGTTGCCCTCGAACACGCCGTTGCCGAGGAACACGAGGAGGTCGTCGTCGCCGACCGCGTTCGCGACGTTGTCGTAGTCCTGGGCGCTCAGCGACGGGTTGCCGGAGAAGTGACCGTAGTACCCGAACGTGGTCGGGTAGCCGCGGATCACGTGGGCGCCGGTCATACCGCCGTACGAGAACCCGGCGTACGCCCGGCCGGACCGGTCGGTGGCGACGTTGTACCGGTCCTCGATGAGCGGCAGGATCGTCTGGACCAGGTTGTCGGCGGCGTTGGTCTGGTTGTACGACGCGAAGCCGAGGCTGGTGCCCGTGAAGTGGTTGCCCATGGTGACGACCACGGTGGGCTCGATCTCGCCCTTCGCGGTCATGTTGTCCAGGATGTTCGGGACGTTCGCCGGCACCATGAAGTCGGTCTCGTCACCGAAGATGCCGTGCGCCAGGTACGCCACCTTGTACGGCTGTGCGCGCTTGGCGTTGTAACCGGGCGGCAGGTAGACACCGAGGTAGTGACCGCTGTCGCCGAGGATGGTGGTGTACGGGACGTACCTGACGGTGCCCCGGTCCTTGGGCTTGGCCGGCAGCTCGTACTCGGCACGGCTCTTGAGCACCGGGTCGTTCTGCTTGGTCGCGTACGGCACGTACACGGCGTCGAGGACGTCGTTGTTCCGGGTCCGGAACGAGGACTCGCCCGGCGGACGCGGGTTCGTCGAGGCCGGGTCCCAGATGCGCTTGTTCTCCCAGCCCTGGGTCGGGTCCCAGACCCGGTACCAGTAGCTGATGCCGCCCGCGTGCAGCGGCAGCGAGACCGACCAGTTGCCCTTCTTGTCCCTGGTCATGTCGCGGAGGAACTCGGTTCCCCCGGCGTGGTACCGACCCGGCTGCCACTCCTCCGGCTGGTACCGGGTGTTGCCGGTGTTCACGTCGAGCAGGGTCAGGTCCCCGGCGAGACGGACCTGGGTGGCGTTCGGGTTGCGGTAGACGAAGGTGACCGTGTATCCGGTCGGTGAGTGCTTGTCCGCCTTGACGGTCGCACCCTCCTTGGCCGCAGGCTTGGCCGAGGCGGCAGCCGGCGCGGAGACGACGAGGCCGACTCCGAGTGACATGGTCGCGAGCAACGAGACGGTACGCCTGAGCCTGCGCTTTCCGGTCTCTGTCTTCAACTGAGCACACTCCTCTACAACCGCTTCTCGCGGTGCTGTTCGGATCTCGTGGTCGTGTTCGGACCCTGGCTCTCGGCTCCGGCTTACTGCCGCCGGAGCCGCTGAAGGTGGGTGAGGTCTGCGCGACGAGGCGCGGGGTGGTCGGACATGGAGAGCCTCCTCGTGGGCCACGTGGGCTACTGCCCGGTGGGGGGTATGACCCGTTTCGGTACTCTGTGGATCTGGTCCTGTGCTAAATCGAATTAGCATCGGTAGTGTGGCGGGGGTCGCCTTTCGATGTCAAGAGTGTTCCAGGGCCGTTACGTCTCAGGTCGCTCCTGGTCACGGCCGTGCGGGGATCGACGCACCGTCACCATGGAGTCGTCTCGGCTTCCGATCGGGGGCCGGCTCACGTGTCCGGCGATCGCGGCGACGCCGTCACTCGTAGATGCGGAAGTTGTCGAACTCGAAGGCACCGCGACTCGTCGCGATCACCCCGGCGGTGCCGTCCGGGAAATCGACGGCGTCGACCGTCTTCACCTTCGTGCCGTTGATATAGAGATCGAGCTGATCGTCCTTGCCGACGATGGCCAGACTGTTCCAGCCCTCGGCGGTTATCTTCTCGGAACGCTCGGTCAGGCGGTAGGAGAATCCGAGGGTGTCGCTGCGCGCCACGAACGAATAGGTGCCGTCTCCGGAGAGCAGGAAGGCGTAGTACCGCTTCGGCTGACCGGACCACCGGTACATCAATCCGGCCGCGCTGGTGGAGAGGGCCCGGTCCGCGATTCGTACGTCGACGGAGACCGGCCTGTCGGTCATCTCGACCGGCACCCGGTCACCGGCGTTGGTGGCGTTGATCCAGATGTAGCGCACCCGGCTGGCGTCGGTCCGGTTGGAGAGGCGGAACAGACCCTGGACGGTGTCGATCTCGCTCCGCCACACGTCGTCGTCGCCGTCCTCGGTGTCGACCCAGAGCGCGTACCGCGCCAGGACCTCGTCCGGATCGCTGACGGTCGAGGTGAACGGCTCGGTGAACAACGCGTGCCGGAACGGGTCCGGCGGCTGCTCCTTCGGCATCAGCGCCGCGATGCCGGCAACGATCCCGACCAGGCCGCCGACGATGCCGATCAGCCCCGGGACCGACCTCAGCGCGCGACGGAGTCGCTGTCGCCGGGGGCGCGTCACCGCGGTGTCCGTCCCGGCCGGGTTGGTCTCGGTCGGGTTGGTCCCGGTCGGGTCGGCGTCCCGCTCCCCGGTGGCGGACGGAGTGCGTGGCTCGACGATGTCGGGGGTGTCGTGCGGAGTGGTCAGGTCGCTCTCGGCGGTTTCTGCCGACGACAGCGGAAGGTCCGCTCGACGTGCCCCGTCGTCGTCGAGCGGCGAAGGATGCTCACTTCTCATGAGCGGCATTCCTTTCCGGTCGTCGTCAGTGGAATTTCCACGATGTCGACGGGGAGTCGAGCCGCCGGAACGGCGGTGCGATTGAATCGTAGCGAGACGCGTCGGTAGTGCGGGAATTCGACGGGAATGCGACCCGGAGAATGCGCCCGTACGCGCGCGATCGACGGCGCGTCACTCGATCGCGGTCGGGGAATGGTCCATGATCTGTCAGCCGCTCGGTGGGTGGCGGTAGGAGCCCTCCATGGCGCCCCGGTCGCTCGACCGGGGCACCGAGGAGATGCCGTTATGTCGTCGTACGTCTATGTGTTGTTCCTGAGGTCGCCGTGCCGCTGCGCGGTACCCACGGTGACCGGGGGCCCTCAGGCCCTGCGACCCGGCCCTGCCCAACGGCACGTCGCTCCCGGTCCGACCCGGTGACGACTTCGGCGTGGCCCACTCCGGCCCGTGGTGGTCGCGGCCCCGACCAGCTCCGACGACACCGCCCTCATCAGTGGTCGACCAGTTCGACGGTCACGGTGGCGGTGTCGCCCACGTCGAGCGCCTCGGCGGTGCGGACGGCGCGCTTGACCGGGAGGACGTAGCAACCGCGTGTGCTGTCGGGGAACACCGAGGTCGTCCACCGGCTGCCGCCGATGGCGGCCCGGACGCGTACCGCACCGAAACCCCGACGGGTCCCGCCGGAGCGCTCGCGGATCTCCTCCGACGCCCCGACCGGCAGGCTGACGAAGGTCCAGCTCTCGTCACGCCGGGCAGCCCAGGTCCACAACTCACTGTCGAACGTCACGATCACGACGGTCAGCATCACATCCGGGACCGACAGTGCCGACGCCCCGCCGGTCGAAGGTCGCGCGCGAACGGTCCCAGCGACCGCCCACGGGCGGACGCCCGACGGCCCCTGCGTGGCGCGCGGTCCTCGCGCGCCACGCAGGGTGTGGACATGTCGTCGCTCAGTGGGTCAGGACGACGGTGGAGATGCTGCGCGCGCCCACGTTGACCGAGACCTGCCCGCCGTTGACGCTGGTCGGCTGGCTGGCCGCGTTGGCGCTCAGCGAGGTCAGGTAGTGCTCCGCCCGGGTGACGGACTGCGGCACCTGGATCACGGCGTTGTTGACCGCGCTGGTCGAGCGGTTGAGGATCACCAGCGTCGTCTTCCCGCCACCCTGGTACGCGGTCACCTCCAGCGGTGAGGCCTTGGAGCTCTTGGCCAGGGCGACCCGCTGGTAGCCGGGGCGGACGTACTTGGAGTACTGCGAGAAGGCGTATCCGCGCTTGAGCGGTGCGCCGGCCGTGGTGCCGAAGGCGGCCTCACCGTCACCGATGAAGGAGTAGTAGCGCTTGCCGTACCACCAGACGTAGGCGGTCCAGTTCGCCTCCATCGACCGGTGGACCGTACGCATGATGTCGTCGAGCGTCTCGTTCCAGACCGTCTGGTTGCCGGGGTTGCCCCAGATGTTGGAGCCGTTGCCGTCGGCCGCGTGCAGGTTCCACTCGGTCATCCAGACCGGCTTGTTGTGCTGGTCGGCCAGCGGGTACGACCGCAGCCGCCCAGCCGCCTCGGTGCCGTACAGGTGACCGCCGATGTAGCCGATGTTGTTGCGGGCGGTGGTGTCGTTGAGCGTCGGGTCGGTGTAGGTGTAGTTCAGGTTCACCGCCTCGGCGACCATCAGCTTGGTGTTCTGCACCCGTGTGCCGTGGTCACGGACGAAGTTGCGCAGCTCGGTGCCGCTCCAGTCCATCGAGTCGTAGTCCGGGTGCCAGTCCGGCTCGTTCTGCACGGAGGTGACGTCGATCGTCACGCCCTGCCCGCGCATGTACTGGACGTAGCTGTTGAGGTGGTTGGCGTAGTCGTCGTAGTAGTCGGTCCGCAGCTTGCCGCCGTTGACCCGACTGTTGTTCGTCTTCCACGCCGCCGGGGCCGTCCACGGTGAGGCCAGGATCTTCACGCCCGAACCGGAGGCCTTGGCCGTCTTCAACGAGTTCACATGCGTCGCCCACTCGCTCGACACCGGCGACAGACCGGTCCGCACGATGGACAACCCCAACTGGTTGGCGCCCATCCCGACCAATGTCTGCGTCTCGGCGGTCGACCACGCGCTGCCCCAGATCGACTGCGCCGCCCCGAAACCGTCGACCGTCTGGTGGCGGGTGGCGTTGTTGACCGTGATGTCCGCCGCGCCGGTGGGTGGCGGGGTGGTGGGTGGCGGGGTGGTCGGCGGTGGCGTGGTCGGCGGCGGGCTGGGGATGGTGCCGCCGGTGCAGCCCACCCCGTTGAGCGCGAAGATGACCGGGGCGGGGTTGCTGCCGGTCCAGGACCCGTTGAAGCCGAACGAGGCGGTGCCGTTGGTGGGGATCGTGCCGTTGTAGCTGACGTTCTGGGCGGAGACGGCGGCGCCGCTCTGGGTCACCGTGGCGTTCCACGCCTGGTCGATGGTCTGCCCGGCGTCGAAGCGCCAGGTCAACGTCCAGTTCGTGACCGGATCACCGTTGTTGGTGATGACGACGTTGGCGCCGAATCCGCCCTGCCATTGCGATGCCACCGTGTAGTTCACCGTGCAACCGGCGGCTGCCGCACCGGCGGGCATCGCTACGGCGACTCCGGCCGACGCCAGGAGTACGGCACCGGCGGTCACCCGGGCGGCATTGTGTGTGAACGCTCTCATTCGTCTTTTCATCGCTGCTCCGGTCTCCTCGGAATGGGATGCATCGACCTGCCGTCGGTGACGACGCAGAGACGGGAGCGCTCCCATGGCGCGGCGGGGGCCGCCCAGTTGCGCCCGGGACGGGGGCGGTGGTGAAAGCGCTTGCCAGATCGGCCTGAATGTATGCCGCGTCAACGATCGATGTCAATGTTGCGACGCGTCGCCTCCGAGGCGGCCGTCCGCAACCCGGATGTCGCGCCGGGCCGCGCCCGAGGTGTGCAAGGAAGGGCCCCCTACTAACGCCTGGTGTATTACAAGGGTCCCTTCCTTACATCTGGGCGGCGGGCGGAGCGGGGTGCCGGGTGGGTGGGGCGGCCCACCCGGGTGACGTGCAGCAGCCGCTCCGGCGCGACGTCCAGGAGCGTGCCGAGCGCCGACCGGGTGGCCGCGACGTCGACGAGCTGGCTCAGCGGGTGCGCCGCCAGCCCGGCCGCGTGCAGCGTCAACCAGCAGCGCAGCAGCACCCGCCCGAACTCCACCTGCCCGGCCGGGTCCAGGGCCGCCGGGGCGATGAGGACCACCACGTCGCCGCCTCGGGCGAGCGGATCGTCGGCGGCGGCGAGCAGCCTCGGCAGCCCCAGCCGGCGCAGCGCCGGATAGCTGGCCAGCGCCGCGCGCAGCCCGGTCGCGGCAGGACGGGACAACCCGAGGCAGCGGTCGGTGAGGCCGTCGGCGTGGTAGTCGGGATGCGCCGGGGTCAGGCGTAGCCAGCGGCGCAGCTCGGCGACGACCGCCGGGTCCGCGTACACCTGCCGGTCGGCCTCGCGCAGCAGGCCGCCGAGGCGGTCGGCGCGCGGCACGGTCCGGACGCCGCCGCCGGCCTGCCGGGCGACCGCGTCCACCGCCGCGAGCGCGTCGCTGTCCGGCCCGCCGACGAAACCGCCCCGATGGGTACGCCGATCCCAGACCTCGGTGGTGCGGAAGGGCGTCGGGTAGCGGCTCGGCGCCGACCGGAACCGCCCCACCCACGGGTCGTCGTGGTCGGCGACGTACTCCATCGGCAGGCCGGCGTCGGCGGCGACGATCAGGCAGGTCTCCACGAACGCGCCCAGGGAGAGGCGCAGGTCGCGGCCGGTG
The DNA here is from genome assembly GCF_042874705.1 of Micromonospora sp. NPDC003816. Lineage (NCBI taxonomy): Bacteria > Bacillati > Actinomycetota > Actinomycetes > Micromonosporales > Micromonosporaceae > Micromonospora > Micromonospora sp. NPDC003816. Next base: position 102,009 of record NZ_JBIANP010000014.1, on the reverse strand, counting down.
GGGTCGGCCGCCGGCAGGGTGTACGCCGGATCCCACCCGACCCGGATCTGTCCGGGCTCGTAGCGCAGCCGCCACGGCTGGGTGTTGTGCGCGCTCGGCGCCCGCCAGCACAGTGGTTCGAGCGCGCGGAACGCGGCGACGTCCACCTACCGCTCCTTGGCGTAGAAGGTGTAGCCGTGCAGCGGGCGGCCACCGAGCCGCCGGTACTGGGCCGCCGACGCCGGGTTGTCCCGACCGACGTAGGTGCTGCGCAGCGCGGTGTAGCCGGCGGTGTGCAGGTTGTGGTGCAGGTGCGTGGAGAGCAGCCGCTGGTAGCCGCGCCCCTGGTACTCCGGGACCACGCCCTTGACGATCAGCACCGCCTCCCGCCGGTAGCGGCGGCGGGTGCCGAGCAGCCGGATCTGGTTGACCAGGTGCAGGTCGCCCCGGACCGCCACCATGAACTCGCTGATGTCCGGTACGCAGAGCGTGAACGCCACCGGCTGACCGTCCCGCGTCAGATAGAGCAGCAGTGACTCGTCCAGCAGGTACGCCAGCCCGTCGGTCTGCCGCCGGAGCTGCCAGGCGCAGATCGGGGTGTAGTACCCGAGCTGGGCGAAGGAGTCGTTCAGCATGCCGCGAAGCAGGTCGAGTTGGTCGTCGAGACGCCGTACGTCGCCCCGGTGCAGCTCGATCCGCGCCCCGTCCGGATCCACGCGCACCGGGGGCGCCGGCTCGGCCGGGGTGGGCACCGGGCAGATCCAGGTGTCGGACTCGAACCGGCGCTGGAACCCGTACGCCTCGTAGGCGGCGGCGTAGTGCGCCGGGTTCCAGGCGCTGTCGACGAAGCCGCGTTCCGCGTACCCGGAGGTGATCACGCCACCGGCCTGGTTGGGCAGCAGCGCCACCGGGCCGAAGAGCAGGTCCCGGTCGGGATCGGCGTGCGCGGAGATCGCGTCGAACAGCGGTCGGGCGGCCGGGGCGGTGAACTCGGTCAGCCCGAAGAGCTGGCACCGGCGGCCGATCTTGGCGTCGAAGGCCGCGTCGATGTGCAGGGTGGTCCGGCCGACCACTGTGCCGGCGGTGTCCCGCAGCACGTACATCGGTATGCCGTCCTGCCACCACTGCCGGATCTGCTGGCGGGGGATGGGCACGTGGCGCGGCTCGTCGGCGTAGAGGCGGTCGGCGAGCCCGAGGAACTCCCGCAGGCCACGGCGGCAGGTGACCCGTTCGAAGCGGTACGCACCGGAACTCACCGGATCACCGCCGGGCCGGTCGTCTCCGCGCCGAGCGGAGTGAACGTCTCGATGTGGCCCATCTGCGGCGCCTCGGCCCGCCAGGTGCCGTTGGAGTACCCGTCCGGCGAGGCCGAGTAGAGCCGGATGAATCCGGCGGTGGCGTTGCGGGTGCCGTCGGTCAGCCACACCATCAACCGCCGGTGGTGCCGGGTCCGCGCGAAGCGCAACATCGCGTCGCGGTCGGTGAAGAACGCGATCGTGCCGAGCGTGAGGGGGAACTGCCAGTAGACGGTGTGCCAGCAGTAGCCGGACATCCGGCGCATGTCGCGGACCATCCGGAACCAGTCCGGGGCGAGCCGCAGCAGCACCAGCGGGTTGGCGTAGCGGGTCCCGCCGATGAACATGGCGCCGGCGCGGGCCTGCGCGGGCGCGCGGGAGAAGTCACGGGTACGCATGATCACCTCACCAGGTAGACGTTCTTGATCTTCTGTTCGCCGGCGAACGGGCCACTTCCCGGCTCGTGCAGCTCCACCCGCAGGTCACCGGCGGTCGGGTCTTCGAGCAGCGACTGCGCGAAGTCCCGGGAGACCGAGGTGAGATGCCGACGTACCCCGCTGCGGCAGGCGGCGACGAGTGCGTCGCGCTCCGGCGCGGCCAGCGGGCGGCGCAGTTCGATGTGGATCACGGGTCGGGTCTCCAGCGACGCGTCCTCGACCAGGGTCAGGCAGAAGCGGTTGATCTCGGCGGCGTGCGGGTTGCCGGTGTAGAGGCCGTACTCGACGTCCTGGGGGTACAGGTTGGCCCCCAGGTAGGAGACGGTGGAGTCGCGCCGGCCGAACAGCAGCAGCACCGGCAGGGTCATCCGCTCCACCGAGACGGCCGTGCGGAACTCGGCCCGGCGGACCGGGTCGGCGTGCGCCAACTCCACGATCCGCTGGTACGGCACCAGCACCGCCTCGTCGCCGACGTTGTAGCGCAGCCGGGGCTGGAGTACGTCGCCGGTGACCGTGCACACCAGCTCCCGACGGTCGTTCGTCTCCAGATAGGTGGCGAACGGGTTGTACTGGAACACCATCGGCAACCGCTGCTCGTCGGCGCCGAGCAGCTCGGCCCGCAGCCCACGGTCGGTCTGCAACCGCCGCCGCAGCCACACCGTGAACCGGGTCTCGGCACCGATGCCGATGGTCAGGTCCGACGCCCCGTACGCGGAGCGGACCAGGGCGAACCGCTGCTCCAGGTAGTCGCGCAGCGCCTCGGTCATGCCCTCGCCCCCGCAACTGGCGAAGACGCGGTACTTCCCCCACTCGAAGCCACCGGCGTCGAGCCGGTCCCGCAGGTGCTTGAGGAACGGCGGGTAGGCGGTCACCAGGTAGTCGTAGTCGGGGCCGAACTCGTGCAGCGTGTCGACGATCTTCCCGAGGTCCGGCCCGGTGTTCTTCACGACCGCGATCCGGGACATCGCCGCGCCGGTCGTGGTCCCGGTGGCCCAGGCCCCCATCGAGTACGCGTTGATGACGAACGGTCGACGCATCGGGAAGACCAGCCCGGTGTAGCCGGCGATGTCCCGGTGCACCGCGCGCAGCTCGTGGTCCCCCCGGGGCCAGTTGAACGGCCGCCCGGACGAGCCGGCCGACTCGTCGACCACCACACCTCGGGACGGCATGCGTCCGTGCCAGCACCGTGCGGCGGCGCCGTAGGCGGTCACGTACCCGTGCTTGTCGGTCTCCGGGAAGTCGGCCAGGCGGCGGCGGGTGCGGGCCGGGCGGGTGCGCAGGAAGGACCGGTACGCGGGGACCTGCCGGGCGGCCCGTTCGCAGACCGCCTGGGCGTTCGCCGCCGCCAGCCGGTCCAGGAGCGGGTGGTGCCGCCGGGCCAGCCAACGCCATCCGGCGGGGTGGCGACCGGCGAGGCGGGTCAGTGCGGCGACCGCCCGGCCGCCGGTCGCCAGCGTCGTCTGTCGGCACCGCGCGGCCAGTGCCGGCAGCGGCGACTCGGCGGTACCCAGTGCGATGTGTCGGTGCGGCAGTTCGGCCATGTGGCCATCCTGTTCGCGTCGACGCGTGGACACCTGAGCGCGCGAACCGGAGTGCGGTGAGTACGCGTACCCAGGCGTGGGTGGGCGTCTGCACCGGTCGCGGTGGGTGCGAAAACCCGAATGTATCCATCGCCGTCAAAGGTTGAGGCGTTGGGAGCGCTCCCGTAGCATCCCTGACACGTATGTTAACGCTCACCTAACAATGACCCTCGCAAATGCGTCGGTCTACTCCGTGCTGGGAAGGATGCTTTATGGCTAGATCCAGAATGGTCAATGCCAGTCTGGCGTCGGCCGGTGTGGCGATTCTGGCGACGTCGGCAGTGGCCGTCGTCGCACCGCCGGCCGGCGCCGCAGCGGCAGGTTGTTCGGTCACGTACTCCGTGGCGTCGCAGTGGCAGGGTGGATTCGGCGCCAACGTCTCGATCACGAATCTCGGTGATCCGTTGACCAGTTGGACGTTGACGTGGTCCTTCGGCGCCGGGCAGACGGTGACGCAGTCCTGGAACACCACGTTGACGCAGAGCGGTGCGGCGGTGACCGCGAGGAACGTGAGCTACAACGGCGCGATCCCGACCAGCGGATCGGTGTCGTTCGGGTTCAACGGCTCCTGGACGAGCAGCAACCCGGCGCCGACCAGCTTCGCCCTGAACGGGGTGGCCTGCAACGGCGGCACGACCCCGACGACCCCGCCGCCCAGCACGCCACCCCCGACCACGCCGCCCCCGACCACTCCGCCGCCGTCGGGTAACTGCTCGCTGCCCTCGTCGTACCGGTGGTCCTCGACCGGCGCGTTGGCGCAGCCGCGCTCGGGCTGGGTGTCGTTGAAGGACTTCACCCACGCCCCCTACAACGGCCAGCAGCTCGTCTACGCCACCACCCACGACACCGGCACCAGCTGGGGCTCGATGAACTTCGGCCTCTTCTCCAACTGGAACCAGATGGGCTCGGCCAGCCAGAACGCCATGCCGTTCTCCGCCGTCGCCCCCTCACTGTTCTACTTCGCACCCCGCAACGTCTGGGTCCTCGCCTACCAGTGGGGCGGCCCCGCCTTCTCCTACCGCACCTCCACCAACCCGGCGAACGTCAACAGTTGGGGACCGGCGCAGACCCTGTTCACCGGATCCATCTCCAACTCCGGCACCGGCCCCATCGACCAGGCCCTCATCGGCGACAGCCAGAACATGTACCTCTTCTTCGCCGGCGACAACGGCCGCATCTACCGGGCCAGCATGCCCATCGGCAACTTCCCCGGCAGCTTCGGCTCCAACTACACCACGATCATGACCGACACCACCAACAACCTCTTCGAAGGCGTACAGGTCTACAAGCTCGAAGGCGAGAACCGGTACCTCATGCTCGTCGAGGCCATCGGCTCCCAGGGCCGCTACTTCCGCTCCTTCACCGCCACCAGCCTGGGTGGCACCTGGACTCCGCAGGCGGCCACCGAGAGCAACCCGTTCGCGGGTAAGGCCAACAGCGGCGCCACCTGGACCAACGACATCAGCCACGGCGAACTGCTGCGCACCAACGCCGACCAGACGATGACCGTGAACGCCTGCAACCTGCAACTGCTCTACCAGGGCCGTTCACCCAACTCCGGCGGCGACTACGGCCTCCTGCCCTACCGCCCCGGACTGCTCACCCTGCAACGCTGATCACCCGGCAGCGCTGAACCACCGCCACACACCCGGCGGGCCTACGACAGGCCCGCCGGGTGCGGTCGGAGGACGGTTGCCGGCGCGAGCGGGGTCAGTCAGAACGTCAGGACGACGTGGGCGACGGCGAAGTAGATGATCAGCCCGGTGGCGTCGACGAGCGTGGTCACCATCGGCGCGGAGACGACCGCCGGGTCGATGCGGAGCCGCTTCGCCAGCACCGGCATGGTGGCGCCGACGGTGGCGGCCCAGGCGCAGATGATCACCAGAGAGATGCCGACGACCAGCGCGATCTCACCGCCGACCAGGACCACGCCGACGGCCAGGCCGACCGCTGCCAGCACCGCGCCGAGCAGCAGGCCGACCCGGGACTCCCGCCAGATCACCGCCGGCAGGTCCGAGCCGCGCAACTCGCCCAGCGCGAGAGCGCGTACGGCCGACGTGGTGGCCTGTGCACCCGCGTTCCCGCCGGTGCCCACGAGCAGCGGGATGAACAGGGCCAGCGCGGTGACCTGCGACAGGGTCGCCTCGAACGCCTGGAGCACGTTGACGGTGAGCACCGAGGCGACGATGAGCAGCAACAACCAGGGTGCCCGGGAACGCGCCAACCGCCAGACGCTGACCGCCATGTAGTGACCGGGCCAGGGTGCCGTGCCGGCCTGACGGGCCACGTCCTCGGTGTCGGCCGCCTCGATGATCTCCATCGCGTCGTCGATGGTGAGCAGGCCGACGAGACGGTCCTCGCTGTCCACGACCGGCAGGGCGAGGGTGTTGGTCTCCCGCATCAGGCGAGCGGCCTCCTCGGCCGGGTCGGTGGCGCGGGCCCGGAAGACGTGGGTGTCCACCAGGTCGGCCACGGGTACGTCAGCGTCACTCAGCACCAGGTCCCGCAGCTCCACGACGCCGACCAGGCGGCGGCCCGGGTCGACCACCGGCAACACGTACACGGTCTCGGCCTCGGCGCCCTTGCGCCGCACCACGTCGAGCGCTTCGGCGGCGGTGACCTGCCGGGGCAGCGCGACCGCCTCCGGCGTCATGATCTGCCCGACCGAGCCGGGCGGGTAACCGAGCAGTTCGGCGGTCATCTGCCGCTCGCGCGGCGACAGCCCGGCCAGGACGCGGCGGGCCACCTTGGCCGGCGCCTCGGTGAGCATGCGGGCCCGGTCGTCCGGGTCCATCTCCTCGACCAGCTCGTGGAACGCCTGGTCGCGCAGCCCCACCAGGATGCGCTGCTGGTCCACGGGGTCCAGTTCCTCGAAGACGGCGAGAGCCGGGTCCTTGTCGAGAAGCCGGAACGGCACCCCGGCGGCGACCGCGTCGAGTCGGGCGAGTTCGTCGGCGATCTCGTAGGGCGGTCTGCTGTCCAGCCACCCACGGATCATCTCGAGGTCGTTGCGGGCGACGAGCTGCTGCAACGTCCCGGTCATCCGATCACCTCCTTGGGTGGTGCTGGTTCGGTGCAAAGTTTCGTAGCTACCCGGCGGACGGGCCGAGTACGCCGACAGGCCGCCTGGCGTGGTCCAGGCCATACCGGTCGCCGCCGAACGCCCCGGCGGTGGGCGTGCCGGCGCTCGTGTCCGCCCTGTCCAGGCGAATCGCTGTCGGTGACGTGGGACGACGTCCTCGGTGATCTCCGCCACGGTCGTGCCCCGGGCGGTGCCGCCCACCTCGCACGGAGTGGGTGGGATCCCGCCGCACCGGCGCGCCGCGCGCCGACGCCTGGCGGCCCGGGGCGGCCTGTCCTAACCTTGGCCGTACGAGGGGAGTACTTCCCACGAACCATACCGGTCAGTACGGCGCACCCCGGGTGTGCCTCGGGTGGTTGCCCACGAACGGTGGGTGAAGGAGACCTCGAACATGCACGGTGTTCGAGGAAGGCCCATGCCCGAATTGTCTTACTCCGCCAGTGAACTCCACTCCGTAGGCACGCCGTTGCTCTGGACGGCGACGATCGTCGGGGTGCTGGCCCTGCTGGTGCTCGACTTCGCGGTCACCCACCGCCCGCACCGCGTGTCACTGAAGGAAGCGCTGGGCTGGTCGGCCTTCTACATCGCTCTGCCGTTGACCTTCGGTGCCTGGGTGTGGTCCGAGTTCGGCTCCGAGCCGGGCGTCCACTACCTGACCGGCTATCTGGTCGAGAAGTCGCTGTCGGTGGACAACCTCTTCGTCTTCATGCTGTTGTTGGCGGCGTTCGCGGTGCCGACCGAGCTGGCGCAGCGGGTGCTGCTCTTCGGCATCACCGGCGCGCTGGTGCTGCGGAGCATTTTCATCGCGTTGGGCGCGGCGGCGTTGCAGACGCTGGACTTCGCATTTCTGATCTTCGCGTTGATCCTGTTGTTCACCGCCGCGAAGCTGCTGCGCGACGCGTTCACCGGGCACGAGCAGTCGGTGGACATCGGCAACATGCGCTCGGTGCGGCTGCTGCGTCGGTTCATGCCGGTGGTCCAGGAGTACCACGGCACCAAGATGGTCGTGCGGGTCGACGGTCGGCGTGCCCTCACGCCGCTGGCCCTGGTGGTGGTGGCGGTCTTCGCCGCCGATGCGGTCTTCGCGGTGGACTCGGTCCCGGCGGTCTACGGCATCACCGAGGACCCGTACCTCGTCTTCGCCACCAACGCCTTCGCGCTGCTGGGTCTGCGGGCGCTCTACTTCGTGCTGCACGCCGCGCTCAGCCGCCTGGTCCACCTCAGCTACGGCCTCGCCGTGATCCTGGCGTTCATCGGCGTCAAACTCGGTCTGCACTGGGCGCACGGCGTCTGGGAAGGCGTGCCGGAGATCCCGACGCTGGCGTCGTTGCTGGTCATCATCGGTGTGCTGACGGTCGTGACGATCACCAGCCTGCGTGCCACCCGCAACGTGGTGCCGGGCTCCAAGGAGGTCGTCACCGAACGGCAGTGAGCCCCAGGCGCCGTAGCTGGTCCAGCTAAAACGGTCAAAAGCCCCATTATTGCCTTTATGCTCCGCCCCGAGAGGGGTGGAGATGACACGAGTAGGGGAACGAGCCGGGCCGATCCTGTCGGGCCGGTTCCGCGAGGACATCGAAGGGCTGCGGGGCCTCGCGCTCGTCCTGGTGCTCGTCGGGCACGCCGGGGTGGCCGCGCTGCCGGGCGCCTTCGTTGCCGTCGACGTCTTCTTCGTCATCTCCGGCTTCCTGATCACCGGGCTGCTCGTCGACGAACTGCGCCGGACCGGCGGGATCTCGATCACCGCCTTCTACGTCCGGCGCGCCAAGCGGCTGCTGCCTGCCGCCAGCGTCGTCGTCGTGGCGAGCATGCTGCTCACGTACCTCTTCCTGCCGCCGATCCGGTGGTCCGAGACCGCCCGGGACGCCCTCGCCAGCGCCGTCTACGCGATGAACTGGCGGCTGGTCGAGCAGTCGACCGACTACCTGCGGTCGGAGGAGGCGCCGAGCATCCTCCAGCACTTCTGGTCACTGGCGGTGGAGGAACAGTTCTATCTGCTCTGGCCGCTGCTCCTGCTGGCCGCCGTGGCGCTCGGGCGTCGACGGACGCAGTCGATCGAGGCGCGGTCGCCGGTGGACGTCCGTGGGCGGCACCGTCGACGGTTCTTCGCCGACCGGACGTCCACCCCGGTGCTCGTGGCGATCGCCCTGGTCGGCGTACCGTCGCTGGCCTGGTCGGTGTACCTGAGCCAGGCCGAGCCCGCGCGGGCGTACCTGGTCACCACCACCCGGATGTGGGAACTGGCGCTGGGTGGTGCGCTGGCGATCCTGAGCGGCCACCTCTCCCGGCTGTCCCGTCCGACCGCGGTCACGCTCGGCTGGGCCGGCATGCTCATGATCGCTCTCGGTGCCGTGCTGATCGGGCCGGACGCGGCCTATCCGGGACACCTCGCGCTGCTGCCCACGCTCGGCGCGGTGGCGGTCATCGCGGCCGGTCCGGGTGCCGGGCGGTACGGTCCCGCGCTGCTGCTGGAGATGCGGATGACGCGAGCGGTGGGGGTGGTCTCGTACTCCTGGTATCTCTGGCACTGGCCCTTGCTGGTCGTGGCGGAGGCGCGCTGGGGTCCGTTGGGGACCGGTGCCGGGCTGGCGATGATCGTCTGCTCCGCGCTCCCGGCGGTGCTGACCCACTACCTGGTGGAGAACCCGTTCCGGTACGCACAGTTCTCCCCGGCCCGCACCCTGCGGATGGGACTGGCCGCCACCAGCCTGACCGTCCTGGCCGGCGTCGGCCTGAGCCTCGCGGTCCGGCCACCGACCGCTCCGGGTCCGCCGCAGTTCGCCGGTGTGGGTCAGGCGTCGCCGGGCGGGGACCCGGCGCTGGTGGACCGCTTCGCCCGGATCACGCCCGACCCGCTGGCCGCCCGCGACGACCTGCCCGACGTCTATCGGGACGACTGTGTCACGCAGGCGCAGGAGTCGCGCCTGCGCACGTGCGTCTACGGCGACCAGGACTCGCGGGTCGAGGTCGCGCTGGCCGGCGACTCGCACGCGGCGCACTGGGTGCCGGCGTTGCAGCAGGTCGCGTCGGAGCGCGGGTGGCGCCTGGTCACCTACATCAAGACCGCCTGCTCGCTGATGACCGCCCCGACGGTCGTCGGCGGACGGGTCGATGAGAGCTGTACGGAGTGGAACCGCGAACTGCGGACGGCGCTCACGGGTGAGCGGCGGCCCCGGCTGCTGATCGTCTCCAGCGTGACCCAGATACCGCTGGTGGCCGGCAGTACGCCGGCACCCGGGCCGTCGACGGCCGACGCGCAGACGGAGGCGCTGACACGGACCTGGTCGGAGCTGACCGGGGCGGGCATACCGCTGGTGGTCATCCGGGACACCCCGGCGTTCAGGGTGGACATGGCCGAGTGCGTCTCCGCCAACCGGGAACGCCTCAGCGCCTGCGCCCAGCCTCGGCAGCCCGCACTCGTCTGGGGCGTACCGCAGGAGCGGGCTGCGGCCTCGGTGGCGCAGGTGCATCTGGCCGACCTCAACGACGCGATCTGTCCGAGCGAGCGCTGTCCCGCCGTGATCGACGGGGTGCTCGTCTATCGAGACGCGCACCATCTGACCGCCACGTACGCGCGCCGTCTCGCGCCACGACTGGACGACTTCCTGGTGAGGCACACCGCGCGGCACCTGTCGTGACCCTCACGGCGGATTCAGCCTTCCGGGTTATCTGGGGCATTTGGCGGTGCCATGCTGAACCGCGTACGAGAAGTCGAACGTCGTGGGCGGTCCCGCACCTGGTCGGCACCCGACCGGTGGGCACGGGACGACCTCTGATCTCGTCGTCTCCTCGTGGACCCGAGGAGTACGACACGAGCCGGCCGATTCCGGACAGCATCCGGGTGCCCGCCGCCGAGGTCGCCACCCCGCGTTCGGGCTCCGCCCGGAGGTGACCCGCGCCTGCGCCGGTCCGTCGACCCGGCGGGGCACTGTGGACGGTGGTCGACGGTCTGCTCGGACATCTGCCCAGCGGCGGTCGTGGTGCGAGTCGACCACGACCGCCGCTGGCGGCCGTGGTGCGGCCTGCTCCGCAGGCCCGCTGCCCGCCGGTCGGCCCGGCCGTCCGCCGACGTCAGCCCGGTCGTCCGACGACCCGGCAAAACGGTGCAGAGTGGACAAATTATGAAAATCAAAATATAAGGCTTAAAAGTGCCGATACTGCATGTGTCACATGCGGCGGTCGGCACGACGACTCGACCACCGTCCGGATTGGTCCTCAAGGGAGTCCTCACGTGCAGGCGTGGTTCAACGAAGGGCGCTCGCCGACGCTGCAAGACAGATACTCGGCCCGGCACAACGCGTTCGGCGCGCTGCGTCTGGCGATGGCGTGCGGTGTGATCATCGCCCACTCCGGGCCGATCGGGTTCGGGGTGGGAAACCTCGGCACGGGCCTCTTCGCGGGGCAGAGCGACATCGGCACGATGTCCCTCTACGGCTTCTTCCTGATCTCCGGGTTCCTCATCACCGACAGCGCGTTGCGCTCGTCCCTGCCGCAGTACATCCGCGCCCGCGCGCTGCGGGTGCTTCCCGGCCTGTGGGTCTGCCTGCTGGTCACGGCCTTCGTCATCGCGCCGCTGGTGGCGATCTACGAGAACGGCAGCCTCGACGGCTTCTGGGGACACCCGGAGGGCCCGTTCGACTACGTCACCACGAACGTCCTCGCGTCGATGGAGCAGTTCCCGATCTCCGGCCTGCTCGCCGACACCCCGTACGGGCGGCTCGGCGGAGGTCCGAGCGCGTTCGACGGCTCGCTCTGGACCCTCCGGTACGACCTGGCGTTCTACGGCGTGGTGGCCCTGCTGATGATGACCGCGGTCCTGCGCCGGTCGCCGCGTGCCGTCCTGCTGTTGACGGTCATCTGCTACGCGCTGGTCCTGTGGGACTTCCTGAACGGACCGACCATCACCGCACGCCCGCCGCAGCACGGCGCGATCGGCCCGTTCCCGCTGATCGGTGCCTTCGCCGCCGACTGGACGCTGATGCTCGGCTTCCTCTTCCTGCTCGGTACGGCCGCACGTCTCTACGCACACCGCATCCCGGTCAACGGCGTGTGGGCCGCACTGGCCGGCGTCGTGCTGACCGGCTCGCTGCTCAAGGGCGGCTTCTTCGCCGTCGGCCTGCCGGCCTTCGCCTACGTGGTGCTCTACGCCGCGGTGGCGCTGCCGAAGCAGCTGTCCAGGATCAGCCGACGGCACGACTACACCTACGGCCTCTACATCTACGGCTTCCCGGTGCAGCAGGTCATCGCCCTGGTCGGCGGCGCCGAGTTCGGGATGTTCGGCTACACCGTGCTGAGCATCCTCGGCACCCTGGCGTTCGCCGTACCCTCCTGGCACCTGGTGGAACGTCCCGCCCTGCGCTTCAAGACCGAGAGCGTACGGGCCCGCAGTCGCGTCGACCGCGACGCGGAGACCCGGCAGACCCTGCCGGTCTCCTGACGGTCGGGAGGGCTCCGGCCGCGCCGGGAGCAGCGGGAAGCGGTGGTCCTCAGACCACCGCTTCTCGCGTCTCGGCGTGGTGCGGGAGCAGCTCAGCGGTACGCGGCGAGCCGACGGCGCTCGTCAGATGCGGTGTCGTCGTCAGGCGGCGGTCGGGAAGGGCGCAGCGGTGCCGGCGCTCGTACCCGGTGCCTCGCGCAGCAGCGTGATCGCCTCGCGCAGCGCCTCGTCGATGGGCTGGGGACGCAGCCCGAACGTGGTGGTGGCGGCCGAGGAGTCCAGCACGAACGGCCGCGCGAACTGGTACGCCGTGGTCTGGAACTCGCGCAGCATCGGGGCGAAGAGACCGGCGGCCCGGAAGACCGGTGCGGGAATGCTGGTGAGCTTCGGCGCGGGCACCCCGGCCAGCTCGGTGAGGCGGGAGGTGAGCTGCCGGATCGTCATCGGCGCCGCACTGGGCACGTGCCAGGGGCGGTTCCAGGCCCGCTCGTCGGTGGCGGCGGTGACCAGCATGGCCGCCACGTCGTTGATCGAGGTCCAGGTGTGCGGCACGTCGAGCGGGGCGGGGACGACGGCACGGCGTCCGGCGAGCAGCGGCTGACCGAGGAAGAGGGTGAGGATCGACTGCGCCTGGAGGTAGTCGCTGGCGCGTACCTCGGTCACGGCGTGCAGGCGCCCGGCGCGCTGGGCGGCGAGGGCGTCGCGCCACATGTCGGCGCGCATCCGTAGCTTGGGGTGCGTGGCGGCGAGCGGAGTCTGTTCGGTCATCGGCCCGCTGACCTCGCCGTACCCGTAGAGGCAGCCGGCGATCACCAGTGGCGCGCCGGACCGCTCGGCGGCGGTGAGCAGCGCGTCGGCCATCGGCGGCCAGTCGGTGAGCCAGCGGTGGTAGGCCGGATTGAGGCAGTTGTAGACGGCGGTGGCGCCCTGCGCGAGTTCGCTGAGCCGGTCGGCGTCCGTGGCGTCGGCGGCGATCCGCTCGATCCGGGCGTGGATCGGGCCCCGCCCGGACCGGCTGACGATCCGGACCTGCTCGCCACGCGTGGCGAGCAGTCGCGCGGTGGTCGAGCCGACCATGCCGGCGCCGACGATCAGGTGAACGGTCATCGAAGTCTCCCCTTGTCTTGAGAGCAGTGCTCTCTGTTAAGACCAATGCTCACCCATGGCGACGGCTCTCGTCAAGAGCAGTGCTCTCGAATGTGTGCGACACTCTCTGGCATGCCTGCCGCCACCATCCGGGCCAGGGCCCGAGCCGAGATGATCAACGAGATCAAGGCGATCGCCCGCCGCCACCTCGCCGCAGAGGGGGCGAACCTGTCCCTGCGTGCCGTCGCCCGGGACATGGGGATGGTCTCCTCGGCGATCTACCGCTACTTCCCGAGCCGCGACGAGCTGCTCACCGCGCTGATCCTCGACGGCTACCAGGCACTCGGCGACGCGGCCGAGGGGGCCGACGCCGAGGTCACCGCCCGCACCGACCTGCGCGGCCGATGGCTCGCCGTCTGTCATGCGGTACGCCGCTGGGCGCTGGCCCACCCGGCCGAGTACGCCCTGCTGTTCGGCAGTCCGGTCCCCGGGTACGCCGCACCGCAGGAGACCACCGTGGCGGCGTCCCGGACCCCGACCACCCTGATCCGGATCCTGCTCGACGGCTTCACGGCCGGCGTCCTGGCCGATCCGGGCCCGGACGAACTGCCCGTTCCGGTCCACGCCGACTTCGCCGCCGTGCGGGATCGACTCTTCGCCGGGCTGCCCGAAACCCTGCTGGCCAGGGGCTCCGTCGGCTGGATCCACTGCTTCGGCGCCGTCAGCTTCGAACTCTTCGGCCAGCTCGACGGCCTGATCACCGCACGGGACGAGTACTTCGACCACCAGATGCGCCGGATGGCCGACCTGATCGGCCTGCCCTGATACGGCTGTCGGGGGGACGGTGCGGGCGGCGAATGTGATCTAGCATCAGCTTTCCCGCCGTTGTCGTACTGTGGGATCGGCTTCCACTCACGGGAGTTCCTGGATTGTTCTCCACTCTCATCGGGGCCGCCTCCGGCCCCGGATCGTCCTCGCGTGTCCGCGTCATGACCCGGGCCGCCGTCGCGTCGGCACTGGTGCCGGCGCTGCTGCTCGGTGCCGGCGCACCTGCCGTCGCGGCGACCAACACGCTGACCGTCACCACGCTGGACCGCAACGGCAAGAAGGTCACCGTCACCACGACCGTGGTCAACCTCGCCACCAGCGAGCGCCGTTCGGTCACGTCCAACAAGGCCAAGAAGCTGCCGAAGGGCACCTACGCGGTGCTCGCCTCGATCCGCACCGGGGAGACCTCGACCCTCGGTGCCCGCACGGTCAAGGTCTCCGGGGCCAGCAAGACCACCGTGGACGCCCGCAAGGGCAAGCGGGTCTCACTCGGCCTCAGCCCGGCGATCGACACGGCCGGGCGGGAGATCCGGACGATGGCCCGGATCTGCACCGTAGGCAAGTCCTCGTACGAGCACGTGGGGGCCGCCGACCTCGGCGGCGGGCTGTACGTCGTGCCCAACTCGTCGAAGCGGCTGGCCTTCGCCGCCATGCGGTCCTGGGTCGACCACAGCGGCGCGTCACCCCACTACGTGGTCAAGTACCGCACGACCGGCGTTCCGAGCAGCCCGACCCGGACCTTCGCGCAGTCCTCGCTCGGCACGGTCGACGTGGAGAGCCGGCGCGGTCCGTCGGCGGGAACTCTCAGCAACCTGGCGGTGCAGCCGGCCGACCGTGCCTGCGGCGACGAGATGTACGGACTTCTGTTCGACACCGAACAGCCGTACCGGACGAAGCTTCACCTGTCGGCCGGCAAGTGGTACGTCAGGGCGCACGCCCGTGCTGAGGCGAAGGACGGTTCCGCACCGGTCGTCGGCAGCTACCTCGTCCCACGTACGGTCAGCGCGGGCAAGTCGCAGACCGTGCGGTTCTTCCGGTCCGCCTGGGGGCCGTCCACCCGGCTGCCGCAGGTCAACTACGGCTGGCTGTCGTACTCGCTGAACGACATGTTCGCCGACCCGGGCTTCCCGCGTGACAGCGTCGAGGGCGGTGACAAGGCGACCGCGACGCTGAAGTTCGGCGGCAAGACGGTCAAGACCAAGAAGGACAGGGGCTGGGAGTCGGAAATGACCAGCCTTGAGTACAAGGTCAAGAAGAGCGGGTGGTACACGCTCACCAACGACGCGAGCCGGTACTACCCGGAGATCACCTTCCCGGCCGGGATGCTGTCGCCGAAGACCAGCGTCACGTACCGGTTCAAGGCGAAGCCGAACACCTCGGTGACCGCGCCCGTCTACGCGCTCACCGTGCTGCCCACCGGGCTTGACCTGTACAACCGGGCCAAGGCCGGCGGCAGCACGAACGTCCAGTTGAAGCTGAGCCGCCCCAAGGCCGGTCCGGACGCCAAGCTGGGCAAGAACCCGAAGGTGAAGACGGTCACCGCCAAGGCGTCCTTCGACGGCGGCAAGACCTGGCGCTCGGTGTCGGTCAAGAAGATCGACGGCGTCTGGACCGCCCAGGTGGGCAACCCGACGTCCGGCGCGGTCTCGCTGCGGGCGCGGGTCACCGACACCATCGGCGGCTACACCGACGTGACGATCATCCGGGCGTACGCGATCGGCTGACGCTCCGGCCGTGACGACGACGGGCCCCCTTTCCCGACCGGGAAGGGGGCCCGCTCGGTGACCGGATGCGCCCGGTCACCGATCTGTGGTGATGCCTACCAGTACTTCGGTAGCTCGTAGAAGTCGTCGCCGTTCAGGCTGTCGACCGACCGGTCCGCCATCCGCTCGGCGATGCCGACGATGCCGGCCTCGACGGCTTTGGTCAGTTGACCCTTCTGCTTCTGGCCCCAGGCGTGGGACTGGCCGCGCACCTCGAACAGGACGCTCGCGCTGCCGTTGAGGGCGAACGCCGACCGGGCCTGCCCGGCGTAGTCGCGGTCGAAGCTGTAGCCGTCCGACACCTGGTAGTGGACGTACTGGCTGACCCCACCGAAGAACGGCGAACCCGTACCGGAACCGTTGCCCGCGTGCTGCATCATGCCGAGGGCGGCGGCCAGCGTGTGTCGACGGGAGGCGTCCTGGTCGAGCAGCGGCCAGTCGGCGTACCTCGGGTTGCCGTCGACCTCCGAACCGAGCGGCGGGAAGTCCAGCGCCACCGTGACGTACTGGTCGGTCCCGATGTTCTCGTTGCACGGGCCCATGTGGTGCAGGTCGACGTAGGCGTGGACCTTGCCGAACTCGTCGCGCAGGTTGACGTAGAGGTCACGCAGGGCACGGGACTCGTTGGTCAGGTACATGCCGGGCAGCGTCTCGTTGGAGGGCCGCGTCGCGGGCGAGGGCTCGGCCGTCAGGTCCGCGCTGAAGTCCCGGTTGACGTCGAAGCCGCGTGCGCCGTTGCTGTAGTAGTACGGCGCGTTCGTGCCGGCAAGCTGCGGGAACTTCTCGACCACCTCGGTCCACGGGAAGTCGTTCTGCCGACGGTTCAGCTCCGCACCGTCGGGGTTGAACTTCGGAACGGCGACGATCGTCAGGTTGTCCCGGATCATCTTGGCCTGCGGGCTTCCACTGGACCCGAGGGTCTTGAGCATCTGGAGCAGGGCCTCGGTGCCGGTCTTCTCGTTGCCGTGGATCTCGCTCGTGATCAGGAGTACGCGGTCACCGGTGCCGACCCGCGCGGTGTAGATGTCCCGGCCCCGGTGGGACTGGCCGATGACGTCCACGGCGACCCGGCCGTTGCTGGTCGCCTCGATCTGGGCGAGCTGCTTGCCGAGTTGTGCGTAGTCGGTCCACCCGGAGGCGGATCGGTTGCCGGGAAGATTGCCGCAGTTCGCGTTCACGTTCTCCGCTGACGAGGACGGCGCGAACAGGGTTACGGCACACATTGTTGCGACAGTTGTCGACACCAAAAGGCGACGGTGCATCAGACCTCCTACATCTGTATGAATTCGGCTGCGCGGTGCGTCGATGCGGGCGTTTTCCGGGCGGCTCCCACCTCGTTTTCGCTGTCCTCTGCGGCCACGTATCGCCTGCTCGCAGGCGTTCGGTGGCGTGAATCCGTCGATCGGATGAGGCAAAACTAAAGGCGTTGGTTAATGTGCATCGGTGTCGACCAGCGTGTTTGAGGAAACTTTGAGGTTCGCGGTGGTCGATCGAGTTGCGGCGGCTCTCGACGGCACTACTCAAAATCGGTCCACTCGCGCAATGGTGGCGCTGAGTTCTCGGCTGGCCGGTGTTAACGTCCAGGGGTGGATTCGACACGTGCCGGGTCCGGCTCGCCGGTCGCCGGGCTGGTGCTCGCGGCCGGTGCAGGCCGCCGGTACGGGCGACCCAAGGCGCTCGTGGAGGTGCACGGCCGGCTGCTCGTGGAACGTGCGGCGGCCACCCTGGCGGCCGGTGGCTGCGATTCGGTGGCCGTGGTGCTCGGTGCCGACGCGGAGTCGGTCGCCGCCCGCGCCGATCTGGCCGGAGCGACGGTGGTCGTCAATCCGGAGTGGGCCGGCGGGATGGGGTCGTCCCTGCGTGCCGGTCTCGCCGCGCTGACGCCGACCCCGGCGGTGGCCGTGGTGGTGCTCCTGGTCGACATGCCGGGCATCACCCCCGAGGCGGTACGCCGACTCGTCGGTCTCGCCGCGCCGCAGGTGCTCGCGATGGCGGGGTACCACACCGGGCGCGGTCACCCGGTCCTGCTCGGCCGGGCGCACTGGGCGGGCGTCGCCGCTTCGGCCGTCGGTGACGTGGGTGCCCGTCCCTATCTGCGCGAACGTGCCGAGCAGATCCGGGTCGTACCGGTCGCCGACGTGGCCGACGGCGGTGACATCGACACCGAGGCCGACCGGGCCAGGTTTCTCGCCGCCGGGGAGGTGGCGAGCGCCTGAGGTGTCTGTCGGTGCCGGTCTCAGCGGGCGGTGAGGATCACCGGCCCGTCCTCGGTGACCGCGATGGTGTGCTCCCAGTGCGCGGCCCGGCTGCCGTCGGCGGACCGGAGCGTCCAGCCGTCCCGGTCCACCCGGTATCTGTCGTTCCCACCGGCGATGAACATCGGTTCGAGCGCGAGGACCAGCCCCGGCCTGAGCCGTAGGCCCCGGCCGGGCTTGCCCTCGTTGGGCACGAACGGGTCCTCGTGCATGGCGCGGCCGATCCCGTGGCCGCCGTGGTTCTCCATCAGGCCGAATCCCTGCGACCGGCCGACGGTGCCGATGGCGTGGGCGATGTCGCCCATCCGGGCGCCGGGCGTGGCGGCGGCGATGCCGGCGTGCAGGGCGCGGCGGGTCTCGTCGACGAGCCTCTGGTCGTCCGGGTCGGCGGAGCCGACGATGAAGGTCACCGCCGAGTCGCCGTGCAGCCCGTCGATGTACGCGCCGCAGTCGACGCTCAGCACGTCCCCCTCGGCGAGCCGGTACGACGTGGGGATGCCGTGCACCACCGCGTCGTTGACCGAGGTGCAGATGACCGCCGGGAAGGGGCTGGGGGCCGACCGGGGGTGGTAGTGCAGGAACGAGGGCTTCGCGCCGGCCTCGCTGATCACCGTGGCGGCGATCTCGTCCAACTCCCGCAGGGACGTGCCGACCGTGGCCGCCTCCTGGGTCGCGGCGAGCGCCGTCGCCACCACCCGCCCGGCCTCGCGCATCACGGCGATCTCGTCCGGCGTCTTCAACTCGACCATCTCTACCTCTTCGTCCTTCGTGCCGGCGGGGCGGTGTGCTCCCCGGCCCTGGTATTTTAATACCAGGATTACTATAGGCGCATGGTGCGTACCCCGATGACCGAGGACGAGCGGGCGCGTGGCCTGGTGCTGGGGCGGCTGCTCCAGCAGGCGCGTGGCGGTCGGAGTGCCGCCGCCGTCGCCCTCCAGGCCGGCATCTCGCTGGACACGCTGCGCAAGATCGAGCGCGGGGCGATCGCCTCGCCCGCCTATTTCACCGTCGCCGCCCTGGCCCGGGTGCTCGGGCTCTCGCTGGACGACCTGGCGACCCGGCTCGCCGAGCCGACCCCGTCCACCGGGCGGCTCGCCTCCTGACCGCTCGGCCCACGCGGTAACTCGCTGGGCCGCCTGGGGGCAGGTCGGCATGATGGTGCTGACCGGCCAGGAGGTGAGGGGTGCGGATCCCGATCGACGCCCTGGGTGACGCCCGCGCCGTGCTCCTGGTCGAGGGTGCCAGCGACCAGGCGGCGGTGCAGGCGCTCGCCCTCCGGCGCGGCCGGGACCTGGCCGCCGAGGGCGTACGGGTGCTGCCGATGGGCGGCATCACCAACATCGGGCACCATCTGGTCCTGCTCGGCCCGCAGGGGCGCGGACTACGGCTGGCCGGCCTCTACGACGTGGCCGAGGAGGGCTTCGTCCAGCGCGGACTCGACCGGGCCGGCATCGCCACCGCCGCCTCCACCGTCCGGATCGCCGAACTCGGGTTCCACGTCTGCGTACGGGATCTGGAGGACGAGTTGATCCGGGCCGTCGGCACCGACGGGGTGCAGGAGTTCCTGGACGCCGTCGGGGACCTGCGGTCCTTCCGGCTGTTCCAGCGACAGCCGGCGCAGCAGGGACGGGAGTTGACCGCCCAGTTGCACCGGTTCGTCGGCACCCGGTCCGGCCGCAAGGAGGCGTACGCCCGGCTCATGGTGCAGGCGCTCGACCTGGACCGGATGCCACGCCCGCTGGACGCGGTGCTCGACTCGGTCTCCGCTCACCACCTGGGCAGCATCGAGCCGGACAACCGGCCGCCGGGCCGGTAGGCCACGCACATCACGTCGCGATCACCGGCCGCCCAGGTCTCCTCGGTCGGAAGCACCGGATAGAAGCGCAGGTCCCGGTCCTGAGCGTCGGGCCAGGTACGGGTGAACAGTCCCGGCAGGCACCCCAGGCGAACTCGCCCAACGCGGCCGGCGCCCAGTCCGCGTCGTCGTCGGCGTGCACGAACCCGTACGTCTGGTTGTCCGCCGTCGACGCGCACGGCCGGTAGCGGACGACCGCTCCGCCGGCCTCGGGCAGGTGCACCGGATCGTCGAAGCACTCGCCACCCTCGATGTCGAGGACGCCCGGCGTCTGCGCGCTGATGAAGTGTTCGTCCTTGACCACCACGGCGGCCGGGGCGGAACTGCCGACCAGGGCCCCGAGCAGGACCGCAGTGCAGAGCAGGGCGCCGCCGGCACGCAGCCGACGACCGGTGCGGTCGGGGTGGGGTGGCGGGGCGGTGTGCTGATCGGTCATAACGCCGCCGAGCGTACGAAGAAGACGCGGTACGTCTGTGTCGAGCGGATGGCCGGCAGGCCAACAGTTGCTGGTCAGGGCGGGATCACGGACGACTGTTCACTCACTCGAAAGGATCTTGTCGCCGTCCGGTCGGGCACGACTGCGCGAATGACGACGGCGCGTGCCGGCAGGTGATCGACGACCGGCGCCGCCGTCCGCCTCCTCATTGAAGGGTGACCAGAGTCGTGACCGACCAGAAGGCTCCCTGGCGCAGCGGAGCGCGCCGGACGAAGATCGTGGCGATCGGTGCCGCGGCCCTGATCGCCGGTGGTGTGGCGATCAGCCCCTCCGCCTTCGGCGACGCCCCGCCGCCCAAGCATCCCGCCGCTGAGATCCATAAGCCCTCCCCCGTACCGGACCGCATCATCCTGACCCCGACCACCACACCGTCCACCTCGCAGCGCGTCACCTGGCGGGCCGAGGCGCCGGCCGAGTGGGCCCGCGCCGAGATCCTCGAAGCACCACGGGCCCTGGGTGACGTCGTACCGCCCACCGGCGCGGTGACCCGCCTCTCCGCGCTGGCCAGCACGGCGGTCAACACCTCGCTCGGGTACGCCTCGACCTACCACACCGTCGAGTTCACCGGCCTCACGCCGAACACCCGGTACACCTACCGCGTCGGCGACGGCAGCAACTGGAGCGAGTGGATCGACTTCACCACCGCCGCCGCCGACTTCGCGCCGTTCTCCTTCATCTACTACGGCGACGCCCAGAACTACATCGACTCGGCCGTGCCCCGCGTCTTCCGGCAGGCGTTCGCCGACCGGCCGAAGGCCAAGGCGATCGTCAACGCCGGTGACCTCATCGACCACGCCAACAGCGAGGAGCAGTGGGGCCAGTGGTACAAGGCCAGCGGCTTCATCGACGGCCAGATCAACAACATCTCGGTCCCGGGTAACCACGAGTACAGCGGCGGGCTGTCGCAGTTCTGGCGGCCGCAGTTCCCGTACCCGGACAACGGGCCGGGTAACCCGGAGCTCAAGCAGACCGTCTACTCCCTCGACTACCAGGGCGTGCGCTTCGTCGCCCTGGACTCCAACCACCAGAGCAACGCCACCCTGATGGCCGCGCAGACCGCCTGGCTGGAGGGAGTCCTCAAGGACAACCCGAACAAGTGGACGGTGGTGACCTTCCACCACCCCGTCTACTCGACCACCGGCAGCCGCAACAACGCCCAGGTCCGCAACCAGTGGGGCCCGCTGTTCGAGAAGTACGGCGTCGACCTGGTGCTCCAGGGCCACGACCATTCGTACGGCCGGGGCAACGTGGCCACGAACCGTCGCTCCGCCGCCGTCCACGACGGCACGGTCTACGCGGTGTCTGTCTCCGGCGGCAAGATGTACCAGCTCAACAACGGGCAGAACTGGACCGGCAACGGTGCCGAGGTGACCAGCACCAGCCAGAACACCCAGCTCTACCAGCTCATCGACGTCGAGCAGGGCACGCTGCGCTACGAGTCGCGCTACGCCAACGGGCAGCACCACGACGGGTTCCTGATCCGCAAGAACGACCAGGGCGAGCGGACCGTCAACGAGCTGCGTACCCCGCAGAACACGGTCGGGCAGCAGGTCACGGTCGACAGGACCACGGTCGACGTGAAGGGCACGGTCGCGGTCTCCGCGTACGGCTACGACCCGGCCGAGAAGGTCGCCGTCCACCTGCGCGCTGCCGGCAGCACCGGTGACACCGGCCGGGACGAGGACCGCGTCGCCACCGTGACCGCCGACGAGCTGGGTCGGGTCACCTATGCGCTGACCGTGCCGACCAGCGCCAACGCGGGCAGCGCGTACGAGGTGTTCCTGACCAGCAAGAACCAGAAGATCACCAGCCCGGCCATCTCGGTGACCGGCTGGAAGGTCGACGTCCAGGCCCGCGCCCACTGCGTCGGCACCACCGCGCACGTCTCGGTCACCGCCCGCAACACCGACACCGGTCCGCTGGACGTCGAGCTGGTGACGCCGTACGGCTCGCGGAAGGTCTCCGACGTCGCTCCCGGCAAGTCCGCCAGCCAGGCGTTCACCAGCCGGGCCAGGTCCGTGCCGGCGGGTACCGCGACGGTCAAGGTCACCGGGACGGTCGACGGCGACCCGGTGACGATGCGGGTCGAGGTGCCGTTCGACGCGGCGAGCTGCGACTAGTCCACCTCGGTGGCGGCGTCCTCCCCGGCGCCGCCACCGTCTCCCGCCCGGACGAAACCGTCCGGCGAAGCCATCAGTTCCGCCACAGCGAAGATCGACGGAGTAACGGATGAACACATGGAATCGTGAGCGGCTGCTCGCGGCGGTCGCCGCCGGTGCGCTGCTGGCCGGGTCGGTGGCGCTGGCGTCACCGGCGCTGGCCGAGCCCGGCACCAGCGGCGACGTGTCGGTGACGGTCGACATCGAGGAGATCAAGGAGCCGGGAGTGCTCGCGATGTCGATCGCGGGCGACTCGGTGGCGCTGACCGAGGACGGGTCGACGCTGCTGGTGCGTCAGTTCGTCGGCGGTCTGCCGACGGTGACGGTCACCGACACCCGTGCCGCCGACGAGGTGCCGTCGGGTGCGGCGTGGGCGGTGCTGGGCAGCGCCACCGACTTCACGGGTGCGGCTGGTCAGGAGCCGATCGGCGCCGGGCACCTGGGCTGGAAGCCGCGTCTGGTCGACGGCGGTGACACCGGTCTGGTCAGCGAGGGTGAAGAGGTCGTCACCGTGCTGGACGAGCCGACGCAGCCGGGCAACAACGTGGGTCTGGTCGACCAGGAGTTGCTGGTCTCGACGTTCGACTCCGGTGCCGTCGCCGGTGGGGCGTACTCGGTCGACGCGGACCTGTTCCTGCGCACCCCGGCCGACGTGGCCGCCGGTGCGTACACCTCGACGTTGACCCTGTCCCTGTTCGAATGACCGCCGTGGGCCGTGGGGGACGCGCGGTCGGACCCCCACGGCCCGGCGCGTTCCGGAGAGAACCATGAATCACCGCAGCATCGCGGGTGCGCTGCTCGCCGGCACGGCGGCCCTGGCCGTCACCACCGGTGGCGGCGTGCCCGCCGCCGCCCATCCCTTCGGGCCGCCCACGACGGCCCAGGTCGCCGTGGACGGTTCCCGGGTCGACCTGTCCTGGCAACCCGCCGAGGACGACTGGGTCGCGCTCGGCCAGTCACTCGGCGCGTTCGAGGACCCCACCAAAGGCCCGGTCGCCACCCAGGTGACCGGCGAGCAGAAGCTCCGCGACTCCGCCGCCGTCCAGGACTACCTGCGCGAGCGGATCACGGTCAGCCAGCAGGGCCGACCCTGCCGTGGGGAACTCCAGCCGCTGGACGCTCTGCTAGCCCAGGGAGCCCGGCTGCGCTTCGAGTGTCCGGCCCCGGTGACCGCGCTCGACATCACGGTGACCGCGCTCACCGACCTCAACCAGGCGTACCGCACGGTGCTGCGCGCCGAGTCGGCGACACCGGCCGAGGCACTGTTCACCGGCGCCGACGGCACCCACCGCGTCGACTTCACCCGCTCGGGCGGCGGATCCGCCCCGGCCGCCGCGCTGGCCGTCGGCGTCGTCGCCGCCGGTGGGCTCGGTGCGCTGCTCGTTGCCCTGACCCGACGACGTAACCGGAGTACGGCATGAACGACCTCAACGGGCTCGACGAGCGCCTGATCGCCCTGTTCGACAACGCGGCCCTGTTCTGGGTCGCCCTGGTCGTGGCGGTCGGTGTCGGCGCCGCACACGCGGTGGCACCCGGGCACGGCAAGAGCGTCACCGCCGCGTACCTGGTCGGTACGCACGGCCGCTACCGGGACGCGCTCCGGCTCGGCGTGATCGTCGCGGTGATGCACACCTTCTCCGTCCTGGTGCTGGCGCTGGTCTGGACGGGATTGAGCGGCGTGGCCGACCTCGGCACCAGGACGATCACCGCCGTGCTCCAGGTGGTGGCCGGGATCGTGGTGATCGGTGTCGGCGCGCACCTGATCCGACGTCACCTCACCAAGCGGGGCCACCACCATCACCATCACCACGGCGACGACGGCCACCACCATCACCACGACGTCCCGGTCGACCCGTGGTCCCGGCGTGGGCTGATCGCGCTCGGGCTCTCCGGTGGGCTGCTGCCCTCGCCGTCGGCCTTCCTGATCCTGGTCAGCGGCCTGCTGACCGGCCGCTCCCTGGGGGCGGTGGTGATCGTGCTCGGGTTCGGCGTCGGGATGGCGCTGACGCTGACCGGCGTCGGCGTGCTCACCATCCGGGGGCAGGCGCTGCTCGCCGGGCGAGCCGGCCGAGGTGCGCTGGTGGCCGGTCTGGCGGCCTGGATGCCGGCGATCGCCGGTGCGGCGGTCTGCCTCGGGGGATGCCTCTACGTGGCCGCGGCCGTCTCGGCCCTCGCCGCCTGACCGGCCGTCTGAGCCTTCGCCGTCCGTCTCGGCTTTAGCCGCCTGACCGTCCGTCGAAACAGGACTGACGGGACGGGTGCGTGCGATTACCGTCGGCCGGGTGACTCGACACCTGCTCGTGCCCGGACGGGGAACGCCGCGCCCCGAGCACTGGATGAACTGGCTCGCCGGCCGGCACCCGGACTACCGGTGGGCGCCCGAGCCGCCCGGTCCGCCGCTGGTCCTGCGGGACCGGGTGGCGGCGCTGCACGAGGCCGTGCACGCCTCGACCGAGCCGGCCGTGCTCGTCGCGCACAGCGCCGGATGCGTCAGCACCGTCGTGTGGGCGGCCGCGCACACCGGTCCGGTCGTCGGCGCCCTGCTGGTCACCCCGCCGGTCATCGACGGGTACGAGCCGGACGAGCCGGGGGACCTGCCCTGGATCGTGCCCCGCACCCGGTTGCCGTTCCCGACCGTCCTGGTCGCCAGCCGGACCGACCCGTACACCACCTTCGCCCAGTTCACCGAGTACGCCGAGGACTGGGGCGCGGAACTGGTCGACGCGGGCGAGGTCGGACACCTCGACAGCGCGGCCGGATTCGGCCCCTGGCCCGAAGCGGAGCGGCTGATCGCCCGGCTCGGCTGAGCGGGGCTGCGCATCCATCGCGTCCGGTCGATAATGCGAGGGTGGTGAGAATGGGCTGGGTGCTGGTCGCCGCGCTGCTGTCGACGGTGACGGCCTGCGACGGCACCCCGAGTCCGAGCCCGTCGGGGCAGGTCGCCACCACATCGGCGCCGACGGAGTTCGCCGCCCCGCCGCTCCGGCTGCCCACCGTGGCACCCGGGGACGCTTGCCCGGTCACCGAGCCGCAGCCCTGGCCCCACCCCGACCAGGCCAGCCGGGTGCTCGGCCCCGGTCCGCTCTATCCGGTCGCCGACTACTTCCGGAGCGGCGTACTGGAGTTGCGCGCCATGGACCGGCAACAGGACGGCACGTACACGAAGAAGGTCCGGTGGATCGGCTCCGGCTATGCCGGGCCGGTGCTGGTGCGGGCGGCCCGGATCGACGGGCCCGGCCCGGCCGGTGCGGAGTTCGCCTACCTCGGGGAGCCGCGCGACGGCGGGCACCACGCCCTGCTGGTCCGTCCGGAGAACGACCTGCCCGCGACCACCACGGTCGGCGGGCCGGGGTGCTACGCGTACCAGGTCGACGGCACCACGTTCAGCGTCACGGTGGTGTTCCGCGCCGCCCTGGAGACGGCTGGCTGATCAGTGCGGCGTGGCCACGGTCGGTGCCTCCAGGTAGTGCACGCCGGTGGCCTCCTCGGAGACCTGCCAGAGCCGTGCGGCCAGGGCCGGGTCGTCGGCGGGGGCGACGACCGGGCGGCTGTGCACCCGGTTACCCCACCGGAACAGTGGCGGGCCGTGGAAGACGCCGGTCTCGGCGGTCGGGGCGGTGGCGGCGTAGAGGAGCGGGACGGTGCCGCTCTCGGAGCTGCGGGCCAGCAGCAGACCGCCGATCCGGGTCACCGCCCATTCCCCGGCGTTGTCGTACCGGCGGTTCATCGGGGTGCGGGCCATGCCGGGGTGGGCGAGGAGGCTGCGCACCGGGCTGCCCGCGCGGCGCAGTCGACGGTCGAGTTCGACGCCGAACAGGGCGTTGGCCTGCTTCGACCGGATGTACGGCACGGGCTCGGCGGCGGCCGGTTGCCCGGTCAGGTCGTGCAGGTCGGGTCCGCCGCGCAGCAGTCGATAGAAACCGGAGCCGACGGTGACCACCCTCGGGTCCCGATCCGGCCGGAAGAGGTCGAGCAGCAGGCCGGTCAGGGCGAAATGGCCCAGGTGGTTGGTGGCGAACACGCTCTCGTACCCCTGGGCGGACCGCTCGTGTCCCGGCTTGGCGATCCCGGCGTTGTTGAGCAGCAGGTCGACCTGTCGGCCCTCGGCGCGCAGTTCGGCGGCGAACTCGCGGACCGAGTCGAGATCGGCCAGGTCGAGTCGGCGTACCACCAGGTCACCGGCGATGCCGGCGCGGGCCTGCTCGGCCTTGGCGGGGTCGCGTACGGCCATGACGACCGTCGCGCCCCGGGCGGCGAGCTGCCCGGCGGCGACCAGGCCGAGACCACTGCTGGCCCCGGTGACGACCGCCGTCCGGCCGCGCTGGTCGGGGATGTCGTCGAACGTCCAGGAAACGGGCATGAGGCACCTCCGGTCGATCGCAGCGGATGAACTATCCGCTGCGGTGGTGTCGACCGTAGCACGGAGCGGATAAGTAATCCGCTGGTGTGCGGATGGATTATCCTCGTGCTGTGTCCACCGACCCGCCGACGAACGCCGAGCCCCTGCGTGCGGACTCGGCCCGGGTGCGTGCCCGGATGCTGCGCGCAGCCCGGGAACGGCTGGCCGCCGGTGACGTGGAGCTGCCGATGAACGCGATCGCCAAGGCGGCCGGGGTCGGCGTCGGCACCGTCTATCGGCACTTCCCCAGCCGGCAGGCCCTGCTGGAGGCGTTGGCCGCCGACCGGTTCACCCAACTCGTCGACGCGGCCGAACAGGCCGCCGCCGGGCCGGACGTCGTCGCCGAGATGGCCCGGCTGCTCCGGGTCGCACTCGATCACCAGCTCGGTGACCCGGCGCTCGCCGCCGTCCTGGCCGAGCCGGAGCCCGCCCGCCCGGAGACCAGGGAGCTGGGCCGGGCGCTGACCACAGCGGTGGACAAACTGCTGCACCGCGCCCGCGCCGCCGGTGCCATCCGCCCGGAGATCACCGCCGACGACCTGCGGGCGCTGTTCTGCGGCCTCCAGCACGCGGTCACGGTCAGCGGCGACACCGACCGGGACCGGTACGTCGAGATCCTGCTCCGGGGACTACGCGCCTGACGGCTCGGCGCGGGCCGTGGGCGGGTCGGCGTCGGCCGTGGGCGGGTCGGCGAGGAAGGACTCGACCGTGCTGACGAAGGTGTCGGGTGCCTGCGCGTGGACGTGGTGGTCGGTCGGGATGGTCACCAGGCGGCTGGCGGGGAGGCTCTCGGCCATCCGGGCCATCGGCTCCTGCGGCAGGTAGCTGCCCGGCCCACCGGCCACCACCAGCGTGGGCACCGAGAGGCTGGCCAACGCCGACCAGCGGGCCGGGTCGGGAGCATTCAACTCTGCCAGCACCGAGGGTCTGATCTCCCGGTCGTAGTACGGCGCACTGTCCGGCAGGTCGGTGGGAACGATGATCCCGAGCGGCACCGGCGGCGGGCACTCCTCAAGCACCAGGGCGAACACCCGCTCCGGATCCCGCTCGGCGGCCAGCAGCGCCACAGCGGCACCCAACGAATGCCCGACCAGGACCACCCGTTCCAGGGCCAGCCGGTCGAGAAACGCCAGCACGTCATCACGCAGCACGGTGAGCGAATACGGCCCGACCTGGTCGCTGCGTCCCATCCCCCGCAGATCGGGCAGGTGGACGGTGCGGTGCCGGGCGAACGTCGGTGCCAGCGCGTCCCAGGTGGTCCCGTCGCCCCCGCCGCCGTGCACCAGCACCATCGGCGGCGCGGCCTCCGTGCCTGGCCCGCCCTCGATGCTGCGGTACGCCAGCCGACCCCACCCCATGTCCACCGACCGGTACGCCAGCATGGCGGAAGCCTACGGCGGCGTTCCCGGGTCCGCTGTCCCTGCGGAGGCCGCGCCGCAGCGCTTGGAGGAAACCCTCTTCCGCCCCGATCGCCGGACCGCCACGGGTGCCGGTGCGGTCCGGAGTCCGGCCGGTTGGACGAAGATGGCTCGGCGGTCGACCGCATCTCCTCGGCCGTTGAGCTGGTAGCCCTCCAACCAGATCCACCCGTCGTACGTGGTCCAGTCCAGGACCCGGATCACGCGGAACAGAATCGGCTGTCGGAACTGGACGCTCGCTTCACGTCCCACACGGAGCAGGTCACCGGCGCGGGGTGTGGTCAGGTCAGCCATCCGAGGAACCTCCGGCGGAGGCTTTCCGTGGGCACCCAGCTCAGATCCTCGGCGGCTGACAGCATGTACGAACTCAGGTAAAGGGTCAGGCAGGTGCGTGCTGCGCCGTACTCGTCGACCAGCTCCGTTCGGCTGATAGCGCACGGCCAGGGTGCCTCGCAGCGGAGACAGACCCAGGTCGGCCGAACCGGTAGGTGCTCCGTCATCGCCAGTGCCCCCGGTTGATCAAGACGCGCTGCTTCACGCGGCAGGGCAGGGGCGACCCGCACAGGCACACGCGCCTTGCCCGGCGCAGCGACCACACCGGCCTGTGCTTGCGCGCCAGGTCCTCGGCCAGAGCTAACACGTACTCGGCGTAGGTCATGTGCTTGGACATGTCCGCTCCCGCAAGATCAGAATGGTCCTCTAATTTGGAAGTCTAAATTGATCGTACGGACGGAGTCACGATTTGGGAACACAGAGCGATGTCTCATGTCACGCGCTGTCAGGTCGGCCATACTCAGGCGATGGTCAATCCGACGATCCAGCGACGGCGACTCGGCAACGAGCTGCGCAGAGCGCGCGAGGCAGCGGGCAGGACGCAAGATGAAGCCGCTGAGGTGATCGACTCTTCATCGAGCAAGATCAGCCGGTTGGAGCTGGGTCAGTCCGGCATCCGCCTCACCGATCTCAAACTGCTACTCGACTTCTACGGCGTGACCGGCGACGAAGCCGAGCCATTGCGCGACCTTGCGCGGGCAGGTCGGCAGCGCGGGCGGTGGAGTGGCTACCGCAACGTGGTGCCCGACTGGTTCCGGCAGTACCTCGACCTTGAAGCCGATGCGGCAGAGATCCGCTGGTATCAGCCCGAGGTCATCCCCGGCATCTTGCAGGTTGAGTCCTACATTCGGGCGATGATCGACGGTGACGACGTAGATCGACAGATCGCCGTCCGGCTCGAACGGCAGACGGTCATCGATCGCGAGGACGGGCCGGAGCTGAGTCTGATCCTCAGCGAGTCGGCGCTACGACGTAACCTCGGTGACCGGACGACGATGCGAGAACAGCTCCTCCACCTCGCGGAGGTCAGCCGCCGTAAGAACGTGACGCTGCAAGTCTTTCCGCTCAACGCCCCCACGTACGTAGCCTCGTCGTACAACTTCATCGTCCTGCGGTTCGGGGAGGCATCCGACGTTATCTACGTCGAAACCTTCACTGACGCCGACTACCTTGACAGTCCTGAAGCCGTCCGGGCATACACTCGGCTATGGGATCGCCTCCAGGCGGCAGCCCTCGGGCCGGTAGAGTCCCGCAAGCTCATCCTACGGATCGCAGACGAGATCAAATAGAGGTTGACCATGATGACCCCGGACCTCACTAACGCGGTGTGGCGGAAATCCACCCGCAGCGATAGCAACGGTGGTGCGTGCGTCGAGGTGGCAGGCAACCTACCCGGCGTGGTCGGGGTCCGCGACAGCAAGGACCGGCAGGGCCCCCTGCTGTCCTTCACGACCGACCAGTGGATCGGCTTCGTCCAGGGCGTCAAGGGCGGGACGCTCGACGCCTGAGCGTCCACCGTCGATGGTCGTTCCGCGGGCAACCGAGGTGGAACACCGCCGTGCTTTCCGTCGACGACGAACCGGCGGTGTCGCGGGCCGTCGCCCGCGACCTGCGGCGTCGCTACGGCGACCGGTATCGGGTGGTGCGCGCGAACACCGGCCCGGAGGCGCTGTCGGAGATCAATGTGGCCTGTGACGCTGGCCTCGGGGCTGGCACCCCGGTCACTGGTTCGGCATGTGGTTGATCGGCAGGCCCTCGCCGTAGCGGTGACCCTCCCCGGTCAGGATCTGTGCCCCGTGCTCCAGCGATGCCAGCACCGTCGTTGCCAGGTCGACCCGACTGGTCACCCCCAGCCAGTACGACAGCTCCCACCAGTCCTCGCCCCACGTGGGCAGCACCGCGCAGGCATCCATCGCCAGCAGTGTGTGGAGGTCTTTCCGGTCCTTCGAGTCGGTCACCAGCTTCAAGGCCTCAGCCACGGTGACGGCGGTGACACCGAAACGCTGCCGGTCGGTGATGACCTCGCCTAATGGCTCCACGGCGTGGATCGACCCTGCTACGTACGCCAGCAGCGCCGAGCGGTCCAGCACGAGCGTGACCGGGGGCAGTTCGTCCTCGGGGATCACGCGGCCGACGCCGACTGGTCCCCGCCGGCCTGCTCCTGCTCCATGTGCTGGCGGACCCGCTCGCGGACCGCCGCGAATCGCTCCGCAGGCCACTCGGCCTGCACCGCGTACCGGCGCGCGCGGGCGGCGGCCATGCCCTCCGAGGTCAGCGCCACCCCACGGCGAACCTGCTCGTCACGGAACTGCTCCCACGCCCTCTGGGCGCGCACGGCCCCGGTCACGTAGGCGCTCGCCTTGCCCGGACCCTGCTGCTCCAACGTCTCAGCCACATCCTGAGGGACGGAGATCGACAGCTTCTTCACCGTGGTCATACCGTCAGCGTACTTCGGTAGCACCTTCCTCGTGCCAGCAACACGGGGGCAAGTTCACAGCCCCTGCCCTGCGTACAGGGCGTCAATGACGGGACGCTCGACGCCTGAGCGTCCACCGTCAGCGGGCGTTTCGCGGGCAACCGAGGTGGAACACCGCCGTGCTTTCATTGGCCCATGGCGAACCCGGTGATTCTCTCCGTCGACGACGACCCGGCGGTCTCCCGGGCCGTCGCCCGGGACCTGCGGCGTCGCTACGGCGACCGGTACCGGGTGGTGCGCGCCAACGCCGGCCCGGAGGCGCTGGAGGCGCTACGGGAGATCAAACTGCGCGGTGAACAGGTGGCCCTGCTGCTGGCCGACTACCGGATGCCAGAGATGACCGGGATCGAGTTCCTGGAAGCGGCGATGGACCTGTTCCCGGCGGCCCGCCGGGTGCTGCTGACCGCCTACGCGGACACCGGCGCGGCGATCGACGCGATCAACCTGGTCGACCTCGACCACTACCTGCTCAAGCCCTGGCACCCGCCGGAGGAAAAGCTCTATCCGGTGGTCGACTCGCTCCTGGACGCCTGGTCGGCGAGCCCGATCGCGGCGGCCACCGAGATCCGCGTGGTCGGGCACCGGTGGTCCGCCGAGTCCTTCGCGATCCGTGACTTCCTCGCCCGCAACCTGGTGCCGTACCGCTGGCTGCTGGTCGACGACCCCGAGGGGGTGCGGCTGCTCGCGGCGGCGGGGGTGACCGAGGCCGACGTACCGCTGGTGGTCACCGGCGACGGCAAGACGCTGGTGGCCCCGGCGGAGGCGGAGCTGGCCGGGCTGATCGGTCTGAACGTCACCCCGACGGCCGATTTCTACGACCTGATCGTGGTCGGTGGCGGTCCGGCCGGGCTGGGCGCGGCGGTGTACGGCGCCTCCGAGGGGCTGCGGACCGTGCTGGTGGAGCGGCTGGCCACCGGTGGACAGGCCGGGCAGAGCAGCCGGATCGAGAACTACCTCGGCTTCCCCGACGGTGTCTCCGGCGCGCAGCTCACCGACCGGGCCCGTCGTCAGGCGCTCAAGTTCGGCGCGGAGCTGCTCAGCACCCGTGAGGTGGTCGGCCTGGACGAGGCCGGCTCGGCGCGGGTGCTGCGGTTCAGTGACGGTCAGAGCCTGGCCGCGCACTCGGTGGTGCTGGCCACCGGCGTGTCGTACCGGATGCTGGCGGCACCCGGCCTGGACGAGTTCACCGGCCGGGGGGTGTTCTACGGGTCGGCGTCCAGCGAGGCGCCGAGCTGCGTCGGCGCGGACGTCTACATCGTCGGCGGGGCCAACTCGGCGGGGCAGGCGGCGGTCTACTTCTCCCGGTACGCGCAGCGGGTGCACCTGCTGATCCGGGGCGCCGACCTGACCGCCTCGATGTCGCAGTACCTGATCGAGCAGCTCGGCCGCATCGAGCAGGTGACCGTGCACCCGCACACCGAGGTGGTCTCCGCCGCCGGCGACGAACACCTGCAACAACTGACGTTGCGCGACACCCGCACCGGCGAGCAGCGGGACGTGGACACCTCCTGGCTGTTCGTCTTCATCGGCGCGGAACCGCGTACCGGCTGGCTGGACGGCACGGTGGTCCGCGACGACCGGGGCTTCGTGGTGACCGGGCCGGACCTGGTCGCCGCCGGACGGCGGCCGGCCGGCTGGTCGCTGCCGCGCGACCCGTACCACCTGGAGGCGAGCGTGCCGGGCGTCTTCGCCGCCGGTGACGTGCGCGCGGCGTCGGTGAAGCGGGTGGCCTCGGCCGTCGGCGAGGGCGCGATGGCGGTATCCCTGGTGCACCGTTACCTGGAGGCGCAATGACCACCGACGGACCGACAGCCGGAGCGGAGCCGCAGCGGCTGACCGAGGACGAGCTGCGGACGCTGTTCCTGTTCGAGTCGCTCGACGCCGAGCAGTTGGCGTTCCTGGCCAGTCAGGGGCGGGTCGAGCGGCGGGCCGGCGGTGAGCTTGTCTATGGGGAGAGCGACCCGGCCGAGTGCTTCTTCGTCCTGCTCGACGGCACGGTACGCCTCTGCCGCACGGTGCACGGCGACGAGGTGGAGATCAGCCGCACCTCGCAGCGCGGCGCGTACGGCGGTGCCACCCAGGCGTACGTGGGCGACGCCCGGCAGTATCGCAACAGCATGTGGGCGTTGACCGACTCGGAGTTCTTCGTGCTCCCGGCGGAGCAGTTCGCGCACGCGGTGCGGTCCTGGTTCCCGATGGCGATGCACCTGCTGGACGGCATGTTCATCGGCATGCGGGACACCCAGACGCTGGTCGGTGAGCGGGAGCGGCTGCTGGCCCTCGGTTCGCTGTCGGCCGGGCTGACCCACGAGCTGAACAATCCGGCGAGCGCGGCGGTGCGGGCCACCTCCAGCCTGCGCGAGCGGATCGCCGCGATGCGGCACAAACTGGCGTTGATCGCCGACGGCCGGATCGACGGCCGACGGCTGCACGCCCTCGTCGGCCTCCAAGAGGAGGCGGTCGAACGGGTGGCGAAGGCCGCGCCGCTGTCCGCCCTGGCCGCCAGCGACGCCGAGGACGCGCTGACCGACTGGTTCGACGAGCAGGGCTTCACCTCCGGCTGGCAGTTGGCGGAGACGCTGGTCAGCGCCGGGCTGGACGTCGACTGGCTGGAGCGGGTCCAGGCGGCGGTGGGGCCGGAGGACGTCGAGGCGGCGGTGCGCTGGCTGACCTACGCCGTGGAGACCGAGCTGCTGATGGCGGAGATCGCCGACGCCGCCATCCGGATCTCCACGCTGGTCGGCGCCGCCAAGCAGTACTCCCAGCTCGACCGCGCGCCCTACCAGGTGGTGGACGTGCACGAGCTGCTCGACGCCACGCTGGTGATGTTCAAGGCGAAGGTCCCGGCCGGGGTGCGGGTGGTCCGGGAGTACGACCGGAGCCTGCCGGCCATTCCCGCGTACGCGGCCGAGCTGAACCAGGTGTGGAGCAACCTCATCGACAACGCCCTCGGCGCGATGCCCGACAGCGGCACGTTGACCGTCCGCACCGCCCTGGTCAACGACCAGTTGGCCGTCGACATCGCGGACACCGGACCGGGTATCGCGGCGGAGATCCGACCGCGCATCTTCGAGCCGTTCTTCACCACCAAGCCGGTCGGCGAGGGCACCGGTCTGGGGCTGGACATCTCGTACCGGATCGTGGTCAACAAGCACCACGGCGACATCCGGGTGACGAGCACGCCGGGCGACACGGTCTTCCGGGTGTTGCTGCCGACCGACCTGGCCCAGCCGCCGACCGGCTGACCCGGCACCCCGCCGAGGCGGGCGCCGGGTGGCCGGTCAACCGACGGTGGCCTTGCGGCCCTCGGCACGGCCCTCTTCCCGAGCGGTGGCGAGCAGGTTCGCGAGTCGCTGCCGACGGCGCCGGAGCACGGTCCGAACGGCGACGACGAGTACGCCGACGACCAGCAGGAGCACGAGCTGCGCCCACGGGACGCTCCACGTGGTGACGGTGGCCGAGGCGGGGCGGATCACGGCGCCGGTGGCGTCGCCGCCCTGCACGGCGGGGGTGAGGTCGACGGTGGTCCGTATCCGGCCCAGCCCCCACACGCCGTCGACGCGGGCGTCGAACGTCTTCTGGCCGCCCGGCAGGATCTCGTCGACCTCGGTCGGGGTCTCCCGGCCGGTCAGGCCGAACAGTTCGCGGACGGCCACGTCGCCACCGCCGGTCACCGTGACGTTGCCGTTGTTGGTGGCGGTGTAGCTGACCTCGACCGTGCCGCCGGAGAACGGGTTCCACGAGGGCGTGTAGGTGGCGCTGAGCCCGTCGACGGCCAGGCTGGCGGTGATCGTGCCGCTGGCGCGCATCATCACCCGGAAGCCGACCCGGCTCTCCACGGCGACCGTGCCGCCGGTGCTGGTGACGGTCGCCGCGATACCCGCCGGGTGGTCGCCCGGGGTGGCGTTCTCCGGCACGGTGATGGTGAAGGGGACCACCTTGGTCTGCTTGGCGCCGACGGTGACCTGCTCCTGCACGTCGATCCAGGTGCCGCCGTCCACCGAGGTCTCGTTCGAGGGCAGCATGTTGAAGCGGCCCTTGTCGGTGAGGTAGCCGTCAGCCGCCTTGAGGGAGAAGACCACCGAGGAGTCGCTGAAGTTGCGGACCGCCAGGTGTTCGGTCATGACCTGACCGGGGTCGAGGGTGTGCTCGATCCACCGCCGCCCGTCCGGACCGCTGCGGTCGGCCGGCTGGACCGCCCAGGTGACGGTCGGGGTGGTCGGCTCCGCCATCGCACCGGCCGGCGCGATCGGCGTGGCGACGAGCACCACGGCCAGCACGGCGAGCAGCCGCGACAGCGCTCGCGGTGGCGAGGTTCGGAACATGGCGGGATCCCTTCGGCGGTAGGGGTGCGGCCGGGGGAGCCGCCCGAGGCGGCTCCCCGACCAGGGCACTACTCGAACAGGGAGAGGGTCAGCGTCGAGGTGTACGACCCGGCGGCCACATCAGCCGGGGTCCGCAGGAACAGCCCGGCGTTGACGGAGTACGCGTCACCGGTGACCGCGCCCGAGTCGAACGTCGAGATCAGCAGCTCCTGGTCGACCAGACCCACGTTGTTGCCCGGCTGGGTCGGCTCGTCCAGCACGGTGACGACCTCTTCGCCCTCGCTGACCAGGCCGCTGTCGCCGCCGTCCACCAGGCGCGGCTTCCAGCCCAGGTGTCCGGCGCTGATCGGGTCCTGGCCGCTGCTGCCGACGAAGTTGGTGGCGCTGCCCAGCACCGCCCAGGCGGAGCCCTCCGGCACCTCGTCGGCGGTCCGGGTGTCGGTGACGGTGACCGTCGGCAGGGTGCCGACGAACTGGCGGACCAGCAGGGTCGAGCCGTCCTCGGAGAGCGCCACCGAGTTGCCGGCGACCGAGAGGGCGAGCACGCCCGGTTCCTTGACCTCTTCGATGTCGACGGTGACGCGGACGTCGGTGCTGTCGACCGGCTCGGCGAGGGCCGGCGACGCCAGCGCCACCGACCCGGCCAGCAGCGCACCGGCGGCAGTGGCCGCGATCAGGCGCTTGTGGTTCCTTGTGTGCATTCGATGCTCCGTTTGGTGCTCATGTCTGTCGAACGGGGATGGTGCGGTGGCGGCACCCGGAGGCACCGCCACCGCGAGACGAACTAACCGCAGGTGAGCGCGGGGAACGGCGCCTCTACCCGGGTGGTGACGGGCTGGCCGTTGACGGTACCGGTGACCTTGACCGTCGAGGTGCCGGCCGCCACCGTCTTGGCCCGGGTGTTGAACGCCTGGTAGGCGGTCTTGCCCGGAGCCACATCGGTGACCGTGCGCGAGCCGTGCGGGGTGACCAGTTCGATGGTCAGTGCCACGTCGTCGGCGTTCTGGGCGCTGACCGAGACGTACGCGTTGGTGCCGACGCACTGGCTGCGGGCCTGCACCGTGACGTCCCAGTCCGGGTCGCCCTGCCCGACGGTCGAGCGCGGCGTGGTGTCCGCGGTGACCGGCGAGTTGGCGGCGAGGTAGTTCACCAGCATGGTGAGGTCGTTGTCGCCGGTGGTGGCCCGGTCGGTGCCGCCACCGAGGGTGGTGAAGTTGTCCCCGCCGGAGGCGAGGAACGAGTTCACCGTCACCCGGTAGGTGCCGGTCGGGTCGATCGGCGCGCCGTCGAGCTGTATCGAGGTGATCCGTGAGCCCTGCGCGGCGGCCGGGTCGTAGGTGTAGCTGAAGCCCTTCGACACACCCAGCCACAGCACCGGACGGGACGCGCCCGCCGGCTGCCACTGCTGCTCCAGCACCTGCTTGATCTCGGCACCGGTGTAGGACTTGGTGACCACGTCGTTGGAGAACGGCTGGACCGAGAAGGCGTCGGAGTAGCTCACCGTGCCGTCGGTCCGGTACAGCAGGTCGGCCCGCAGACCGCCCGGGTTCATGAACGCGATCTGCGCCCCGCCCCGGCCGGCGTCGGCGGTGCCGGCGAGCTGCACGTCGGCGATGAAGTTGCCCAGCGCCGACTCCTTGCCCCGGTCCTCGTTGCCGTCGGTGTAGGCCCGCCGGATGTCGGCGGTGATCTCACCGAGCTTGCGCTGACCCAGCTCCTGGGCCTTGACCTTGGCGGCGGCGACGATCTCGGCCACCGCCGGGTCCTGCGGCGCACCGACCACGTCGACGAGCGACGCGTCGGCGGCGGTGACCGAACCCGACTGCGGGTCGAAGGTCAGCGTGACCTTGCCCAGTCGCTTGCCGTAGTCCTCGGCCTGGACCACCGGACGCAGCTTGTCGGTGCCCGGGACCGGGACCTCGAAGGCGTACGGCTGGTGGGTGTGACCGCTGAAGATGGCGTCGATGGTGGCGTCGACCCGGGTGAACTTGCCGAAGACCGGGTCGTTCGCCAGGGCCTCGGGGGAGTCGATGTTCTCCGTGGCGGCGCCCTCGTGCGTGAGCAGCACCACCACGTCCGCCTCGCCGTTGTCCGGGTTGCCGTCCTTGAGCTGGGCGGCGACCAGGTTCGCCTCGGCAGCCGGGTCGCGGAAGGTCAGGCCGGCGATGCCGTCCGGGCTGACCAGCGACGCGGTCTGCTCGGTGACCACGCCGATGAAGCCGACCTTGATCCCACCGATGCTGCTGACCGAGTACGCCGGCAGCGCCCGGGTGTCGCCCCGGTACACGTTGGCGCCCAGGATCGGGAAGTCGGCCCGCTCCATCACCCGGTCGGTCAGGTCGGTCATGCCCTGGTCGAACTCGTGGTTGCCCACCGCCGAAGCGGTCAGCCCGGCCTGGTTGAGGAAGTCGATCGTCGGGTTGTCGTCGTCGATCGCCGAGATGAAGGTGGACGCGCCGATGTTGTCACCGGCGGAGACGAACGCCGTGTTCGGGTTCTGCGCCCGCAACTGGTTGACCAGACCGGCGAGCTGGGCGGCACCGCCGACCGGCTGACCGTTCACGGTGGCCGGTGACTCCAGCCGACCGTGGAAGTCGTTGATCGTCAGCAGTTGCAGGTCCACCGGGGCGGCCCCGGTGTTGAGCCCGACGATCAGCGGGTTGTGGTCGCTGGCGCGGTACGGGTCCGGCGCGAAGAACGAGGCCAGACCGTCGTACTGGAAGGCGTACGACTCGACCGCGTTGGTCTGCCAGACGTCCACGCCGGTCACCCGGTCCGCAAGCGACGGCGAGGCCAGGGCGTGGTCCAGCGAACCGGACTCGCCACCGAAGACGTAGCTCGTCTTACCGGTGTCGTTGAGGTTGCCGTACTGCTTGGCGTAGAGGACCTGCATCGGGTCCTCGTGCGTGTACGAGTTGAAGTCACCCAGCAGCAGCACGTTGTCGGTGCCGCTGTCGGCCTTCACCTGGTCGACGAAGGTGGCCAGCGCCGTGGCCTGGCGGATCCGGTCGCCGTTCCAGCCACCCTGACCGTCCCCGGCGTCGGCGTTGTCACCGCTGCCGGCGCCACTCTTGGACTTGAAGTGGTTGACGACCACGGTGAAGTCGAGCGGACCGGCGGTGAAGGTCTGCGCCAGCGGCTCGCGGGCGTTGAACCAGACCGACTCGTCGTTCACCGAACGCGACGGACCCTTCGGCTGGGCCTTGGCCGGCTTGAAGATGATCGCGGTGGTGATGACGTCCTGCTGTGCGGCACCCGGCAGCTCGGTCGGGGTGCGGACGTAGTCCCAGGTGCCCGCGCCGTCCTCGGTGTTCAGAGCGGCGACCAGCCGCTTGAGCGCCTGCTGCGGGTCGGAGGTGTTGAAGCGGACCGAGTTCTCGATCTCCTGAAGTGCGACCACGTCGGCGCCGAGTGCGCTGATCGCCGAGACGATCTTCGCCTCCTGCTTGACCAGTGCCGCCTCGTTCGCGGCACCGCGTGCGTCACCGCCGAAGTGGACGAAGTAGTTCAGCACGTTGAAGCTGGCCACCCGCAGGTCGCCACCGACGTTGACCGGAGCGGCGGTACGCGGGTTGGTGGACTTGAAGGTGGTCCGGTCGGCCGGCGGGGTGTCGGCGTCGACCGGACGGGTCGGCTGCAGACGCCACTCGTTGAAGGCGTACGACAGCACCGACGGACCGAACGCCTCGACCGAGTCGCCGACCCGCAGCGGGGCGGCCGGGGAGACGTACGGCGGGAGCAGTCCGGCGTTGGCCAGGTTGGTGGTCTTGCCGTCGTCCACCAGGAGCCGGCGCGCCTTGTTGTCGGCGGCGATCTGGCGGGCGGTCTCCGAGCCAGGCCGGGCCTTGTCGGTCGGGGTGGCGGCGGGCTTGTCACCGGCGGTGAGGACGACCTCGCCGAACCGGTTGGTGTTGTAGACCTCGGAGACGGCGTACGCGCCGACCGGGGCGACCAGCATCGACTCGACCGACTCGCGGGCGTCGTCGCTCAGCGGCAGCTCCACCGGGACCGGAGTGGGCAGCGGTGCGCCCTGCTCACAGACCTGGACGTCGCTCTTGGCGGCGATGGTGAGCTGGGTGAGGCCGTTGAACTCGCTCGGCGTGCCGCTGACCCGGACCCGGTCGCCGATCGCGACCGACGGGTGGTTGGCGGTGTTCGTGGTCAGATAGACGAAGACCGCGTCCGAGGCGGTCCCGGCGGCGACGGTGCGTTCCCCGCCGCTGCCCGCCGTCTGCACGTACACGCCGTTGTAGCCACCGGTGCGGTGGTCGGCGGTGACGATGCCCTCGACGGTGACCCGGGTGCCGGCCAGCGGCGTGGCGTCGCCCGTGCCCTGGACCTCGGCGATGGTGCGGTCGACCGTGACGGTGCAGCCCAGCGGCGGGTCCGGGTCCGGGTCCGGACCGGGGCCGGATTCGCCGTTGCGCACCCCGAAGCTGTGCGGCGCCGGGGGCCGCCAGGTGCCGTCGATCTTCTGGAGGGAGTGGCCGACCGGGGTGGACCCGGTCTCCTCCACGCCGATGTCGACACCGGTCCGGCCGTTCGCCGGCCCGCCGACCGCGGTGAAGGTGCCCTCGTAGGTGAGGAACTCGGCGACCCCGCCGTCGGGCTTGACCAGGGCGACGCCGTCGGGCGCACCGTTCTGGATGCCGTCGACCGGGTACGACGCGACGACGACGCCCGCCGTCGGAACGGCACCGCTGAGCGTCCTGGTGTTGTACGGCGCACCGTTCGCGCCGTTGTAGAGGACGATCTGCCAGCCGCTCAGGTCGTAGCCGACCGGCGCCTCGATCTCGATCGCCTCGCCGACGTCCGCGCCGACGTTGTCGTAGTGGATCTCACTGATGAACGGCGTCGTGGGCACCGGGTCGGCGAACGCGGCGGTGCCACTGGAGAGGGTGAGCGCGGCGGCGGTGACCAGTACGCCCGGGATTGTGAGTAGTCGTGTACTTCTACTTCGCTGCATGTGCGCGGCCTCCGAGGGTTAGACCTCGGGAGGATAAGCGGCGTCGGTGTCCGTGCGGGAGCCACCAGATGTACTAAACACGGGAAAGTGGTTGGCTCGGACCACCGGCCTGGCCTGCCGGATCGCCGGATCCGCACCCGTCGCGGGCACTCCGGTGCCCGGCAGCGACGCATCGGTGGGGTGATGATGAGGCATGACCACCGCATGGGACGTCATCGGTGCACCGTCGAGCGCGGGCGCGCACACCCCCGGCGTGGAGCAGGCGCCGGCCGCGCTGCGCGAGGCGGGTCTGGTCCGGCTGCTGCGGCGCACCTGCGAGGTCGACGACCTCGGTGACGTGCCGTCGTCCCGCTGGCGTCCCGACCCCGCACGTCGTACCGGCCAGAACGCGGCCGAGGTGGCACGGGTCGCGACGGACGTCGCGCAGCAGGTCGAGGCGGCGGTACGCCGGTCCCGACTGCCGCTCGTCCTCGGTGGTGACTGCACGGTGAGCCTGGGGCTGGTCGCCGGGCACGTCCGGGCCGGTGCACCGGCGGCGCTGGTCTACGTGGACGGTGGACCGGACCTGTACACACCGTTGACCAGGGCGAACGGGAACATGGACGCGATGGGTCTGGCACACATGCTGGGGTTGCCCGGCACCCGGCCCGAGGTCGCCGCCGTCGGTGGTGCCGTGCCGCTGCTGACTCCCGACCGGGTGGTCGTGTACGGAGACTCGCTGCCCCCGGGGGACCACGAGTACGACCTGGTGGCCGAGCTGGGCATCACGTACGTGCCGGCGGACGAGGTGCACGCCGATCCGCTCGCGGCGGGACGACGGGCGTGCGCTGCCGCCGAGGCCGCCGCCGAGTCGTTCGTGGTGCACTTCGACGTCGACGTGCTCGACTTCGTCGAGACTCCGCTGGCCGACGTGCCGGAACCGACCGGACTCACGCTGGCCGAGGCGTCGACCACCCTCGCCACGCTGGTGCGCAGCCCGCGCTTCGCCGGACTGGCGGTCACCGAGATCAACCCGGACCACCTGCCGGACGGCGCGGTGCTGACCCGGTTCGTCGAGGTGCTGGCCGATGCGCTCGGCACCGGCCGGGTGGGTTCCGGTCAGGCGGCCGGGGAGAACTGAGTGGGCGGGGCGGCGCACTCCCGGGCGAAGATGCGCAGCAGGTTGGGCAGGTGGAAGCGCTGCCCGGTGCCGTCCGAGTCGACCGGCACCAGCAGGTTGTGCGCCACGAGGTCCTCGACCACCCGGTTGGCCTGCGGTCGGGGCAGGTGCAGGATGTCCCCGGCGCTGGACTGCGTGATCAACAGGTCGCTGCTGGCCAGCGCGTTGAGCGCGGCCCGCGCCTGGGGCGTCAGTGACTGGTAGCTGCCGGAGAGGCTGTGGCGGACCGAGATGTCACCGACGGCGAGTTCTTCCAGGCGGTTCTCCTCCCGTTCCAACTGCTCGGTGAAGCTGGGCAGGGCGATGCCGGGCTGGTCGGCGATGCGGCTGCCCACGATCCGCAGCGCCAACGGCAACTGGTCGCAGGCTGCCGCGATCCGACCGAACACCTCCGGCTGTTCGCGTACCCGGTGCTCACCGGCGATGGTCGCCAGCAGTTGCACCGCGTCGACCCGGCTCAGGGGCCCGAGACTCAGCCGCCACCCCACGTCGAGGTCGAGCAGGCGCTGTCGACTGGTGATCAGCACCAGGCTCCGGCCGGCGCCCGGGAGCAGGGGCCGTACCTGCTGGGCGCAGTCGACGTCGTCGATGATCAGGAGCAGTCGCCGATCGGCGAGCGTGCACCGCAGCACCGCAGCCCGCTCCCGGACGTCCTCGGGCACGTCGGTCAGGGCGACGCCGAGTTCGACGAGCAGTTCCCGCATCAGGTCGGCGGTGCTCCGGGGCGTACCGGCGGCGTGGTCGAAGCTGACGAAGAGTTGCCCGTCGGGAAAGAGGTCAGCCAGGTCGTAGCCGTTGGCCACGGCGAAGCTGGACTTGCCGACGCCCGGCGCGCCGGTGACGAGCACGACGGCCGCGTGCTCGTCGGCGCCGAGGGTGTCCGCGATGGCGCGCAACTGGTGGGCGGCGGCGACCCGTCCGACCAGCCGGGGCGGCTTCATCGGCAGGGCCCGGCGACCGGCCGGTGGATCGACAGCGACCGGGGGCGGTCCGCCCGCGATCACCGCCGACCAACCGCCGGGCGGCCGGGCCTCGGCCGAGTCCGCGTCGAGCGCGACCTGTAGGGCACCCTGGAGGGTGGGACCCGGATCGACGCCCAACTCGTCAACGATCACCCGTCGTGCCTCCTGATAGGCGGCGAGCGCCTCCGCGACCCGGCCTTCGAGCGTGAGCGCGACGACGAGTTGGGCCTGCCGGGGCTCGTCGAACGGCTCCTCGGCCACCATCCGCCGCAACTGCGGGATGACCGCTGCGGGCTGTCCCAGTCGGAGCCGTACGTCGATGAGCTCGGTCACCGCCGCCCGCCGTTGTTCCTGTAGTGCCACGGTGCACGCGGCGACGTCGGTGCCGAGATCCGGCAGATCCTCCAACGGATGTCCGTGCCACTGGTCGAGGGCCTTGCCGAGCAGGTCGACGGCGATGTCCAGGCGCTCCTCCCGGGCCGCCCGGTGTCCCTGGCCGACGAACCGCTGAAACCGCAGCAGGTCGAGTTCGTCCTCCTCGACCCGCAACCGGTAGCCGGTGCCGTCGCGGACCAGCCGGTCGGCCGAGTCCCCGACCTGCTCAAGGAGCTGCCGTAGCCGGTGGACGTAGGTCCGGACGTTGTGCAGCGCCGAGGCGGGCGGTGACGTCGGCCAGATACCGTCGATGAGGCGACCGGTAGCGACCGTCCGACCGGGATTCATCAGCAGGATCGAGAGCAGGGACCGAGGTTTCGCCCCGTTGATCGGAAGCGGACCAGCTTTGGTCGCTAATGTCAATGGGCCGAGCACATTGAATTGCATAAATTCTCTCTCCCTGCGGCAGGACAACGCCGGTGAGCAATTCCTCGATTTCGCAGTCCCCGCCGGGAGGGAGTATTAACGCGGCCAGCAGATGATGAAAACAGTCACCGATCGGGCTCTGTCCCACCGCGAACGGCCACCGCCGCGCTGGCCTGGTACGCAGCGTCGAGCACCGCCGCCGCATCCGCCGTCCCCGCCCCGGTGGAGCGTCCGGTGCGTACCAGGTCCACGAAGTCCTCGGCCTGGCGAGCCAGGGCGGCGTACATCGTGGCGTCACCGTCGGCCGGGTCGAGGAAGGTCAGGCGTACGTGGTCACGGGTGCCGAAGACCTCCACACTCGCCATGTCGCCGCCCGGGTGATGCCGTCCCAACGAGACGAGCGCGGTGGCACCGCCGGAGAGGCCCAGCAACGCCTGGGCGCTGTCCACGTCGTGCCCGCGTACCGCCGGGTCGGTCACCGGCCCGGCGGCCTGCCCGCAGACCCGGACCACCCGCTGCCCGGTCAACCACTGGACCTGGTCGAACTCGTGCACCCCCATGTCGACGAAGATTCCGCCGCTGCCGGTGCGGAAGGCCGCCCCCGGCGGCTCACCGTCCCACTGCAACGCCGCCACGAACAGGATCTCGCCCAGCTCACCCGCCGCGATCCGCTCCCGCAGCTCGCGCAGCGCGGGCACGAAACGGCGCCAGTAGGCCACCTGGAACGGAACACCGGCCGAGGCCGCCACCCGGCCCGCCACCCGCGCGTCGTCGGCGGTCAGCCCGGCCGGTTTCTCGCAGAGCACCGGCAGCCCGGCCTTGGCCGCAGCGGCGACCAGCGCACCGTGTCGGCCGGTCGGCGCCGTCACCAGCAGGCCGTCGGGTGTCGTCTCGGCGAGCAGATCCTCGACCGAGGCGTACGCCGGCAGACCGGTGCCGGCGACCACGGCGCGGGCCGCCGGCACCGGGTCGACCACCGCGGTGACCGCCACCGTCGGGTTGCCGGTGAGCGCGCGCAGATGGTGCCGGCCCATCCGGCCGGCCCCCACCAACGCGAGTCGGAAATCAGGACTGCTGGTCATCTCGCCACTCCTCCTCGTCGGCACGGTCGTCTCCGGTCGGGCCCAGCCAGTCCGCCAGTGCCGCCACCACCGCCGGAGCGCCGGTGGCGAAGACGCGACGGCCCGCCCGGTGCCAGCGCCGACTCGTCCCACCGGTCGCCTCGATCAGGGCGGTGCCGGCGGCGATGTCCCACGGCGCAGGGTCGAAACTGACGAAGGCGTCCAACTCGCCGGTCGCCACGGCGGCCAGGTCGCAGACGGTCGAGCCCGAGTTGCGCAGATCGGCCACGCGGGGCGCGACCAGACTCAACAGCCGGTACGCCTGACGGCGCGGACCGGGCGTGTTGGGCACCGCGAACGCGACGAGCGCGTGCCCCGGCACCGCGGCACGGTCCACCGTGACCGGAGCGTCCTGACCGTCACGCACCTCGTCACCGCCGAGTATCAGGCAGGCGCCGGTAGCCGGCTGGAGGATCGTCGCGGC
Source organism: Micromonospora sp. NPDC003816 (assembly GCF_042874705.1). Lineage (NCBI taxonomy): Bacteria > Bacillati > Actinomycetota > Actinomycetes > Micromonosporales > Micromonosporaceae > Micromonospora > Micromonospora sp. NPDC003816. The sequence continues at coordinate 57,376 of NZ_JBIANP010000014.1, read as the reverse complement.
CACCACCCGACCCCCGTCACCCGTGCCACGCCCCTCGACCCCACCGGTGTCGCCCCGGTCCGCCGCCACGGCGATGCTCACCGCGTAACGGCTCAGGCCGTGGCTGAAGTTCAGCGTGCCGTCGAGCGGGTCGACGATCCAGCGCAGACCCGAGCATCCGGTGGTCAACCCGGACTCCTCGGCCAGTACCGCGTCCTGGGGCCGGGACCGGGCGATCAGGCCCAGGATCGCCCGCTCGCTGGCGTGGTCCGCGCTGGTGACCGGGTTCTGGGCCGCGCCGTCCTTGAAGGACAACCGCACCCCCCGGTCGCACACCTCGCGGATCGCGTCCGCACCCGCCCGCGCCGCACGGACGCTGAGATTCCGCAGATCCGTAGGAGCCGCCCCGACGCTCATGTCGTCCCTCCGCTGCGCTGCGGGCCGACATTTCCACCGAGCCTGATGATTCGCTCGCTGCGCTCGCTCATGTCGTCCCTCCGCTGCGCTGCGGGCCGGCATTTGTGCTGAGCCTGATGATTCGCTCGCTGCGCTCGCTCATGCCCGCACTCCGTCGGCTACCCGGGCGTAGTGGCCGTCCACGAAGAGCAGTGGCGGCTTCGGGCGCAACAGGCCCGACGACCGGACGACACCCATCAGCACCATGTGGTCACCGGCCGGGTCGGTACGCACCGCCTCACAGCCGAAGTACGCGACCCCGTCGGTGAGCAGCGGACAGCCGGTGGTCCGTTCCGGGTCGTGCGGGATGCCCGCGAAGCCCTCGGTCCCCGCCGGACGGCCCCGGGAGGCGAACCAGGCCGCCTCGTCGCGTTGGTCGTCGGCGAGCACCGTGATCGCGAATCGGCCGGTCCGGCGGACCGTCCCGAGCAGCCGGCAGTCGTGCCTGAGGCAGATCAGCAGCATCCGGGGGTCCAACGACACGGTGGTGAACGAGTTGACGGTCATGCCGACCGGCCCGTCCGTACCTCGTGCGGTGGCCACCGCCACCCCTGTGGCGAAGCGGCCGGCGACCGACCGGAATCCCCGGTCGGTGTCGACCCGACGCGACACGTCGGTCATCACAGCGCTCCTCTCGTCTCGCCGGCCGCCGTGTCGACCAGGGCGGCTATCCGGCGTCGGTCGGTCTTGCCGTTGGCGTTCGTCGGCAGCGCGGGTACGTGGTGGATGCGACTCGGCACCATGTATCCGGGCAGCCGGTCGGCACAGCGCTGCCGCAGCTCCTCGCCGATCCCCCCGGTGCCGGTGTAGACGGCCTCCAGGCAGGTGCGCTCACCCGAACCGAGCGCCAGCACCACCGCGTCCTGCACACCCGGGTGGCCGCGCAGGACCATCTCGATCTCGCCCAGCTCGATCCGGTAGCCGTGCATCTTCACCTGGTCGTCGAGGCGTCCGTGGTGGACCAGTACGCCGTCCTCGCGGCGGACCCGGTCACCGGTGCGGTAGTACCGCTGCCCGTCGTGCTCGACGAAACGGCCGGTGTCGTGGTCCGGGTCGACGTACCCGGTGAAGCACTGCGGTCCGCGTACGCAGAGCTCGCCGTCGTCGCCGACGATCTCGCCCGTCTCGGACCGCAGGATCGCGTCCAGGTGCGGGTGCACCTCGCCGATCGGCACGGTCCCGTTCGAGGTGACCGTCCAGTCGGCGACGTCGGCCGGCAACCGGTGACCGGTGCAGGTCACCGTCAGCTCGGTGGGGCCGTACAGGTTCTCCAGCACACTGTTCGGGGCGGCCTCGGCCCACGCCCGCGCCTGCTCGCACGTCAGCGGTTCGCCGGCGAAGAGGCTGTACCGCAGGCCCGGCATGGCACCCGGCGACAGCATCCGCATCCGACGGGCCAGCGAGACGACCGACGGCACCGAGAACCAGCCGGTGATTCCCCGCTCGTTGACGAAGCGCACCGGGGTCAGCACCTCGTCGGGCTGCGGCACGACGAGCGTCGCCCCACTGCCCCACGCGACGAACATGTCGAAGACCGAGGGGTCGAAGGTCAGGTCGAAGTTCTGCGACAGCCGGTCGCCGGGCCCGATCGGGTAACGGTCGAGGCAGTACGCGAGGTAGGCGTCGACGTTGCGGTGCCGGATCGGCACACCCTTCGGGCGGCCGGTCGAGCCGGAGGTGAACAGCGTGTACGCCACGTCGTCCGGTCCGCTCCCGATCGGCGGCACCGGTGCGGCGTCCCGGGAGTCGTCGAGGCGTACCGGCACGGCACCGGTCCGGGCCGACAGGTCGGCGGAGACGGTGGCACCCGCCTCGTCGACCACCACGACCTCGACTCCGCCGCCCCGGCACAACTGCACGTTGCGGGAGGTCGGGAAGGTGGGGTTGAGCGGCACCACGACCGCCCCCACCCGCAGTGCGGCCAGATAGCCGGCGTACGCGGGCAGGCTCCGGGCGGCCAGCAGACCGACGGCGGCGGGCCGGCGGCCGGTCGGGTGGCAGAGTCGTCCGGCCAGGTGTGCGACGATCTCGTCGAGCTGCCGGTACGTCACCACCGCCGCGCCCACCTCCAGCGCCGTCTCCTCCGGCGACCGCGTGACGCTCCGCTGGAACCACTGGTACAAACTCACGACGTTGCTCCCTTCCTGTCGTCGATCGGCTCCCAGGCGCAGCTCCACGGCGTACCGCCGGTCGGTGGCAGCGTCCGCCAGCGCAGGTGCCGCCACCGGCCGTGCTCCTGGTCCGGGCCGACCGGGATCCGCCACGGCCGGATGCCCAGCCCGCGCCCGGTGGCCTTGGCGCAGGACTCCTGCACCGTCCAGATCCGGGCCACCGCCGCGTCGCGGGTGGGCCGGTCGTGTCGCAGCAGCGCGGCGACGCCCTGCGGACAGCAGCGCCGCACCAGGGCGTCACCCACCGGGTACGGCTCCTGCACGTCCACCCCGACCGCACCGCCCCGGGTGTGCACCGCCGCCGCGACGACCGCCCCGGAGTGCGCCAGGCTGACTTCGAGGTCGGGGCGGCCCGGCAGGTACGGCTGCCCGCCCGGACGGCTGCCCACCGCGAGGCGCCCGGGGATCGGTGCCACCGCGGCGATCAGCGTGGTCAGCAGCCGCCGTGCGGCGACCCGTTCGGTGACCCGCCACGGTGGCAGCCCCCGACCGGTGTCCCCGGCCGGGCCCTCCGGCGTCCCCGGGTCCCCGATCGGCGCGTAGGCGGTGAAGACCCCGTCGGGCAGTGCGACCGCCACCGACCCCGGCATCCCGGATAGGCGGTACCCGCTGCTCATGGCCTGCTCCCGAGCAGGTCGTCCGCGTGGTCGGCGAGCCCGGCCAGCATCGTCCCGGTGGCACCACCGGCGATGCCGAACATGGCCGCCTCGGTACGCAGCGCGGCCTCGCCGCCGTCGCGGAACGCGTCCGCGCCTCGCAGGTGCACCGCCTCGGCGGCGATCGTCTCGACCGTCTCGGCGGCGGCCACCTTGAGCACCATGCCGGTGGCGGTCGACGGTGGACCGGGCGGCCCGTCCAGCAGGGGCGCGCACAACGCGTCGAGTTGGCGCAGGGCGACCAGGCAGCGGGCGTACCGCTCGCGGACCGCCGGGTGGTCCCAGAGCGTGCCGTCGGCGGCGGGCCGGGCCCGCAGCCAGTCCCCGAGCCCGGTCATCAGCCGGCGGCAGATGGCCCGGGACCAGAGGGCACCGGCCAGCCGCTCGACGCCGACCTGCCGGGCGAACCCGGCCAGCGCACGGCCGGGCCGACCGACCAGCGCGTTCGGTTCCAGGGCCACGCCGTCGAACCGGAGGTGTCCCACTCCGGACCCGGCGAAGGCGCGCCCGGCGGGCTCGACCGTCACCCCCGGCGCCGACCGCGGCACCAGTAGCCAGCAGAAGCTGGTGAAGTGCCGGGGCTCGCGGTGCCGGGCGAGCACCAGCGCCGCGTCGCAGGTGGTGGCGTTGGTGATCCATTCCTTGCGGCCGTCCAGGGTCACGGCGTCGTCGCCGAGCTTGGCCCGGGTGGTGGCGTCGAGCAGGTCCGACCCGGAGGCACCGGCGTCGGTGACGGCCAGCGCCACCGTCGTCTCGCCGCGCACCAGGTCGGCCACCGTCTCGGCGACCGGTCCGGCGACTGGCCCGGTGGCCGGCTCCGAGAGCAGCGGCAGCACGGTGGCCACCTGGACGCAGATCGACAGGGCCACGCCGAGCGGGCAGCGTGCGTCCAGTTCGGTCAGCAGCGTCGCCAGCCGGCGCGGGTCCGGTTGGGTACCACCGTCGGGACAGAGGGCGACGAGGACACCGCCGGCGCCCAGTGCCCGCCAGAGGGCCCGTGCGTCGGCGGTGTCCGCCCCCGCCAGCGCCGTACGCAGCGTGGCGGTGAAGTCGGCTGTCGGCTCAGGCAAGACGCACCCCCGGATCGCGCAGTGCCAGCGCCCCGTTGGCCAGCCGCAGCCGGTCGTTGCCGTAGTTCAGCGACGCCGACCGCAGGTCGCGGAAGGCACGCTCCACGGCCAACGGCGAGCCGGTGAGGTAGCCGTGCCGCAGCCCCACCAGTTCGACCAGCTCGTGCACGGCGGCGAAGGACTCCTCGGCCGCCCGGATCTTGAGCGTGTTGAGCAGCGACTGCACCGGCGCGGCGGACATGTCGGATGCCGAGTCCACCACCGACACGGTGTGTCGCAGCAGGGCGTTCACGGCGTCGAGCCGGGTACGAATCCCGGCCAGGCGCAGCAGCACCAACTCCGACGACGGAGCGAACTGACGCCGTCCCGCCTCGCTGCGGGCGTGCCGCAGCACCCGCGAGTACGCGCCGGCCGCCGTCCCCAGCCACGCCGCAGCCCAGCCGACGTGGGCCAGCGGTGCGAACACCCGGGTGGCGATGTCGCGGAACCCGCCGTGCTCGCCCACCACCTGCCACTGCGGCACCGCACCGCGCAGGCGCATCGGCACGCTGTGGGTGGCCCGCATGCCCAACGGCTGCCAGCCGCCGGTCACCTCGGTCTCCACCTGGTCACGGGCGGCGTAGACCAGGTCGACCTGCGTGGCCGACTCGGCCTGCGGCGCCAGCGTGGTGATCAGGAACGCGTCCGCGTACGGGCCGCCGGTGACGATCGGGGCCTGCCGGTCGATGCGCAGCATCTCCCCGTCCTGCTCCAGCCCCGACTCGGAGGTGAGCAGGTGGCCCCCCTTGCCCGGCTCCGTGGTGACCGAGCCGAGGTACACCTCGCCCCGCGCCACCGCCGGCAGCACCTCGGCGCGCAGCTTCTCCCCGGCGTACGCGGCAAGTGCCGCCACCTGCTGGCAGTGCATCGTGAAGACCATCGCCACCGACATGTCCACCCGGCCCAACGCCTCGGTGACGTCGACCATGTCGGTGAGCGTGCCGCCGGGTCCGCCCTCGGTGGTCGGCACCAGCAGGCCGAGCAGTCGGGTGCGGCGCATCGCGTCCAGCGCCTCGGTGGGGAACGTGGCCGTGGTGTCGGCGGCCTCGGCGTGCGCGGCGGCGACCTCGGTCACCGTGGTCACCGCCTCGGCGTACCCGGTCATCGGGCACCACCACCGACCGGCGTCCGCAACTGCTCGACCACGTGCCACAGCCCGCCCGCCGTGGCGAACGTCGAGTCGACCAGCTTGTCGTCGGGAACGGCGACGCCGAAGGTGTCCTCGATGGCGAAGAGCAGCTCGATCTCCCGCATCGAGTCCAGGCCCAGGTCACGCAGGCGGGACTCCTCGGTGATCTCCTTGTCGCCGGCGAACTTGAGGAACGGCCGGAGCATCTCGGTGAATTCGACGTTCATGACGGTCACCTTTCGTCTCGTGGATCGGTCGGGTCGGCCGGTGCGGTGCCCTGCGTCCGGGTCAGCGTCAGCCGGGACGTCTCGACGACCTGCTCGCCGTCGCAGACGACCTCCAGCGGCGCCGGGTGGCCGAGGAAGGCCAGCAGGCTCGCGGAGAGCCCGTACGCGCCGACGTTCGGCACGCTGAGCACGTCACCGGGGCGTACGTCGGGCAGCGTCGCGGCGCGGGCCCAGGTGTCCAGCGGGGTGCAGAGCGGACCGGCGACGATGGCCCCGGTCAACGCCGGCCCGTCGGCCGGTTCGGTGGACCCGTCCGCGTACAGGGCCGGGACCAGCGGCGGCAATCGACGCAGGCCGGACATCCCGCCGAGGTGGTTGATGCCGGACTCCAGCACCACCACGGGTGTGCCGTGCGAGTGCTTGACGTCCAGCACCCGGGTCAGCAGGGTCCCGGCGGTGGCGGTGAGGAAGCGACCGGACTCGAACGCGATCACCGGGTCGTCGTCCGGCCAGCCCGGAAAGAGATCGTCCAGTGTCGTACGGATCTGCGCGTCGAGCCCGGTCAGGTCGGCGTTGTGCCCGGCGCGGGCGAACGGCGCGCCGAAGCCACCGCCCAGGTTGAGCAGCTCCAGCTCGATGCCGAGCAGGTCGCGCAGCCGGTGCGCGGTGGCGGCGGCGGAGGCGAACTGGGTCACCAGCGCGTCCACCGACTCGACGTTGCTGCCGGTGTAGAGGTGGAACCCGGAGACGACGGCCGCCGGCCGGGACCGGAACGCCTCCGGTTGGCGCTCGATCCAGTCCACGTCGGCGCCGAACTGCGAGGCGACGCCGGTCATGGTCAGCCCCTGGCCGGGATTCGCCACCCGGTCGTTGACCCGCAGCAGGCAGCGCAGCGTGGTGCCGTGCTGACGGGCGATCCGGTCGGCCTGGTCGAGTGCCCCCGGCGAGTCGACCGAGAACCAGCGCACGCCCGCCTCGACGGCTCCGGCCACCTCGGCGTCGCGCTTGCCGGGACCGGTGTAGAGCATCCGGTCACCGGGCACACCGGCAGCCAGCGCCGTGGCCAGTTCGCCGGGGGAGCAGATCTCGGCACCGCACCCGGCCCGGTGCAGGGTCGCCACGATCGCCGGGTGCGGGTTGGCCTTGAGCGAGTAGTAGAGCCGGCTCGGCGTGGGCAGGGCCGCGCGCAACGTGGCATGGTTGGCGCGTACGTCGGCCAGGTCGTAGCGGTACGCGGGAGTCTCGAAGGGCAGCTCAGCCACGACGCTCACCCGCCAGCCGGGCCAGCGCGCGCCGGTCGACCTTGCCGTTGCCGTTGAGCGGCAGGCTCGGCAGCACCACGCACCGCGCGGGCACCTTCATCTCCTCCAGTTGACCGCGCAGCCGGTGCAGGACGTCGTCGGCCGCCACCTCGGCGACCACGAAGAGAGTCGCGCCGTCGCGGCCCTCGGCGGGCGGCAGCACCCCGGCGACCTCCACACCGTCCACCCGGTACGCGGCGGCCTCCACCTCGGTCGCGCTGACCCGGGTCCCCTTCTCCTTGTAGACGTCGTCGCGTCGCCCGGCGTAGTGCACGTAGCCGTCGGCGTCCACGTGGCCGTAGTCGCCGGTGTGCAGTTGCGGGAACAGCCCGTCGCGGCGGACGAAGCGTTCGGCGGTCAGCTCGGGACGCCGCCAGTAGCCGGCCATCACGTGCGGACCACGGACCACCAGCTCGCCCGGGGTGCCGGGGGACTGCCGCCGGCCGGCGTCGTCCACCGTGAAGATCTCGGTGCCGGGCAGCGCCCGACCGCTCGCGCCCGGCCGCCGCAGGTCCTCGTCCGGCGGCATGATGGCGGCACGCTTGCACTCGGTGAGTCCGAACATGAGTTGCACCTTCAGGTCGGGTAGCGCCTCGCGCAGACCGGCGAGCACCTCGGGCGGCATCGTCGCCCCGGTGTTGGTGATCAGGCGCAGCCGTGGGCGTACCGCACCGGGACGGCGCAGCAGCCGCAGCAGGTTGATGGCGAGCGACGGCACGCACGGCAGCACGGTCGCCCCGGACTCGCGCAGCGCGACCAGGAGACGTCCCCCGGTCTGCCCGGCGTCGCCCAGGTGCAGCCGACATCCGGCGAGCGTGCTCAGGAAGATCTGGTACAGGCCGTAGTCGAAGGAGGTGGGCAGCACGTCGTGCACCACGTCCTCCGGTTGGTACGACAGTTCCGACTGAATCGCGCGTACCGCGAAGGTGACCTGGGCATGGGTGGAGACCACCGCCTTCGGCATGCCGGTGCTGCCGGAGGTGTAGATCAGGCAGACCGGGTCCACGGCCAGCGGCGGCGTGCCCTCCGGCGCCCCGGCCAGGGTCACCGGTGCGGTGCCCGCCGCCTCGGTCAGTGCGGCCGAGTCGCGGACGGCGACGTTCCGGGCCTGCGCCAACTCCCGCAGGAGCGGGTCGTCGGTGACGGTGAGCACCGGCTCGGCGTCGTCCAGCACGTGGGCGAGGGCGACCTCCGGTGCGGGCACCCGGATCACCGCGAAGACCGCGCCGACCCGGGCCACGGCGTACAGCAGGGCGGGCAGGGTGGCGTCGCCGGTCACCGCGACCACCACCCGGTCACCGCGTCGCACACCCTGCCGGCGCAGCCAGTCGGCGAGCCGGCGGCTGCGCGCGTCCACCTCCCGGTGACTGAGCCGGGCCGTACCGTCGCTGACCGCGTCCGCGTCCGGCCACCGTGTCGCGGCCCGGTCGAGCAGGCCGTGCAGCAGGTCGGCGCTCATCGGTCGCCTCCGGCAGGGCCGGCGTCCGCGAACATCGCGCACAGCGAGCCGACGTCCCGCAGGTCGGCGGCGGAGAGCGCGGTGGCCGGGACCTCGACGCCCAGCCGCCGCTCGACCCGGTCGATGACGTCGACCAGCCGGAACGAGTCGAAGCCCGGCAGGTCCCGCAGCACGTCGGTGGGGCGCAGGCGGGCCTCGTCGAGGTGCAGCGTGTCCCGCAGCGCGCCGAGTACCGCCGCCTGCACCGGGCCGTCCCCGGAGGCGTCGGCGGCGCGCGGTGCGTCGCCGTCCGCCGTCGGCGCGGCCCCGATCGTCTCCACCACCGAGAGGTACTCGTCGACCAGCGCGCCCAGCGCGTCGGCCAGATCGGGGGAGGCGGGGCGTCCCGCCTGGGCGCGGCGCAACGCCACGTAACTGCGGGCGGAGAGTTGCTGCCACCGTTGCGCCTGCCCGGCCAGCCCGGCGGCGGCCTCCGGGCGGACCGACGCCAACCAGTGCTCGTGCAACTGGCGGGCGCGCCCGAGCAGCCACACGTCGAGGACGAACCGGTGCAGACCATCCACGGTGGTGAGCGTCTCGGTGAGCGACGCGAGATGTCCGGCCACCGCCGGGCGGGACTGCCGGGCCCGCTCCGCGTTGCCGGCCAGCATCTCCGGCACGTCGAGGACCGGCGCCGGACCGGCGGTGATGGCCAGCGTGTGGGCACCGCCCGCCAGCGCCGCGTCGAACTCGTCCACCGGCAGCCGCCACACGCCCGGGCGCGCCGGCCCCCAGGCGGTGTCGTTGTGGTACGCGTCCACCACGGTCACCGCACCCGAGCCGTCACCGGTGGCGAGGAAGCTGTGCCGCATGTGCTCGTGCCCCTCGTACGGGCACCAGGGCAGGTCGTAGGCGTCCGCGATGACGTACAACGGTTGGCCGGTGGCGAACAGCCGGCGGACCCGTGGCCCGTCGAGTTGCGTCCATCGACCCTCGACCCGCAGGCCGAGCAGGCCCACCGCCTCGGCGGCGCGGTCGTCCGGCGTGGCCTCGACGGTGGGCAGCCCGGCGCGCTCCCGGGTGCGGAACTCGACGCGTGCGCCGAGGGCGAGATGGCTGCCGGTGCCGTGGGCGTGGTCGGCCAGCAGCGCGAAGCTCGTCTGGAGGCAGTCCAGTGCGGGGGCGCGGAGCGTGGTCAGGATCGGCGTCCACGCCGGATCCCCGGTCCGCCGGTCCGGCCGGCTCTGGGTGTGTGGGGGCATGGGAGGCTCCTCGGGGCTACGGCGGGCGGTACCGCCGGCGCGGTCGCCCGCGCCGGCGGCGCGGACGGCTCAGCTGTCGGCCTCGCGGTCGAGGCCGTTGGCCCACTCGGTGAGTGCCCGGGCCTGGTCGGCGAGGGCGTGCTCGTCGGAGCCGATCGGGTCCTTGAAGAAGAAGCCGAGCTCCTCGACCGGGCCGACGTGACCGGCCCGGTGCGCGGCGGCGGTCAGCCGGGCCAGGTCCAGCACCAGCGGCGCGGCCAACGTCGAGTCGACGCCGCTCCAGGTGAGCTGCATGGACATCCGGACGCCGAGGAAGCCCTCGAACGAGACGTGGTCCCAGGCGGTCTTGTGGTCGCCGAGGTCCGGCACGTTGTCGATGTGCAGAGGGGCTGTCACGTCCTCGCCCAGCAGCGCCGGCAGCACGCCCGACTTGGAGCTCAGCTTGCTCTTGGCGTTCGCCGGGTCCTCCAGGGTCGCCCCGTCGCCGCCACCGAGCAGGTTCACCCCGGCCCAGGAGAGCACGTGCAACGCGCGGCACGTGAACATCGGGGCGAGTGCGGTCCGCAGCAGCGTCTCACCGGTCTTGCCGTCCGACCCGGCGAAGGGCACCTGCTGCCGGCGGGCCAGCAGCTCCAGGGCCGGCAACCGCGCCCCGGTCGACGGGGTGAAGTCGACGAACCCGCAACCGGCCTGGAAGGCCGCGTACGCGACGACCGAGCTGGGCGGCAGCACCCGGGCGTCCGGGTCGCCCAGCGCGCGGGTCAGTGCCTCCAGGTCGTCGTGTTCCGGTCGGAAGTCGACGGGCGGTTCGGTCGACGACACGTTGACCACCACCACCCGGGCCAGCCCGTGCCGGTTGCGGAACTCCTCGATGTCGGCGGCCAGCCGGTCGATCGCCTCGGCCTGACTGCCGGTGTGGGACTGCGCGTCGTAGCCGGTGCGCAGCTCACCCTCGACCTCGGGCAGGTTGCCCCGGACAGCGGCCAGGACCGGGGCCGGGATCACGCCGGAGTCGACGAGCGCCTCCGCCTTCTTCTCCAGTGGTGTGTCCACCACGTCGTGCCCACCGACGACCATGTCGGCCCAGCCGGCCAGCGGCACGTCGCGCAGCATGTCGGTGTCGGTGACGCAGCCGGTGGACCGGGTCATCCCGGCCCGCAGCGCCAACAGGCCGGTGACGGCGGTGGTGGCGACCGAACCTCGGGCGCCGTTGAGCCACAGGCCGATCGGCCCGTCGGAGTTCTGTGACGAGGACGTGCTCTGCGGGGTCTCGCTGTGCGTGACGGTCACGGAAGGTCCCTTCTCTGGGCGCGCCGGGTCGGTGGCACGCGGTTCGGTGGCGGGTACGGATCAGCGGGTCAGCACTTTCCCGAGAGCGCCGGCGATGTCGTGCATGTCGGGTTCGGTGCCGAGGAACGTGCTGTGATGGGTCTGCACGCTGTGCGCGGCGAGCCACTCGGTCTTGGGGTACGCGCGGTCGCGGTGGATCGCGGTGAACCGCTCGGCCAGCGGCGCGAGCAGCGGCTTGGTCCAGGGCTGGAGCAGCGGGCTGCGGTGCAGCGGCTCGTCGGTGACATAGAAGCGCTTGCCCAGCTCGGCGGTGAGCGCGGTGGCCACGTCGGCGTTGCTCATCCCGGCGGGTAGCTCGTCGACGACGATGGTGCCCTCATAGATGGAGATCCGGGTCTGCGCCGGTGCGGGTTGCAGCAGGCGTACCCCGTCGAGGTCGGCCACCAGTTCGGTGAGCAGCGCGTAGTTGCGGTTCCGGACGGTGTGCTGCTCATCCAGGATGGCGAGTTGGGCGCAGGCCACGGCGGCGGAGAACTCGCTCAGGCAGAAGTTCGCGCCCTGGATCCCGGCGCTCTCCTCCAGGTCCAGCTCACCCGGGGCCGGGCGCCCGTCGCGGTAGCGGCGGGAGTCGGCCCGCAACTCCTGCAACACCGGCGCCAGGGTGTCGTCGTCGGTGACCACGGCACCGCCCTCACCGCAGGTGAGCACCTTGCCGTGCTGGAAGCTGAAGCAGCCGATCCGGCCCAGGGAGCCGGCCTGACGGCCCTGCCAGGTGGCGCCGTGCGCCTGGGCGCAGTCCTCCACGATGGAGATGTTCCGGGGCGCGGTGACCGCGTCCAGTGCCGGGATGTCGGCCATGTTCGAGGCCCAGTGCACGGCCACCACGGCGCGCGGGTCCACCGACAGGTCGAGGTCGTCCGGCCCGACGCAACCGGTGTCGGCGTCCACGTCGACCAGCACCGGCACCAGCCCGGCGCGCAGCGCGGCGGTGGCCGAGGCGGTCCAGGTCAGGGCCGGGACGAGGACGGTGTCGCCGAAGTCGAGGCCGAGGGATTCGAGGGCCACCACCAGCGCGCTCGACCCGTGGTCGACGGGTACGCAGTGGCGGGTGCCGACGTAGCGGGCGAAGTCGGCGGCGAACCGGCGCTCGAACAGAGGGGTGTCGCCGCAGGTCGGGCTGCTGATCGCCCACCGGCCTCCGTGCAGCACGGCGGCGAGGTTGCGCTCGGCGTCCGGGGCGGGGACCGGCCAGCGGGGCCACGGCCGGTCCGGCGGTCGGAACGGTCGGCCACCGTCTACGGCGAGCCGCCGGTCGGTACGGATGGAGGTCGTCATGCCGTCGACACTGCTGCCGGTCGATACATCCTCCGTACACGTCGGATACCGGCGGACGTCGATGCCGTGTATCGGCGTTGTATCGGCCTGGCCGACCCTCGGGACATGAGCCGATCCCCGCAGTCATTCCGCAGCGAGCCGACCGCACCACCCGGCGTCGAGCGCGGTGTCTCGGTGGTCATCCCGGTAAAGGACCGGGTGCCCGAGATGCGCCGGCAACTCCGCAGCCTGCAACAGGCGGCCCGGAACTGCCCGGAGCCGGTGGAGGTGGTGGTGGTCGACGACTCCGCACCGGCGGCCGCAGCCGCCCACCGGGCCGCCTGCGCCCAGTACGGCGCCCGATACGTACGCGGCCCCCGGCACGTCGGGGCCAAACGCAACCTGGGCGTGCGGCACGCCCGCCACGACCTGCTGCTGTTCACCGACTCCGACTGCCGGGTGCCGGAGGACCTGATCACCCGGTACGCCGCCCGGCTGCGCGCCAGCGGTGACGAGGTCGCCGGGGTCACCGGGCCGGTCCTGGTGGAACCCGGCGAGGGTGCCTTCTTCCGGGTGATGAGCCGCTCCTACCTGCTGCTCGGTGACCTGACCCGGCCGCTGCACCACGAGCGGGTGTCCTGGGGCGCCGGGGCGAACACCGCCGTGAAACGCGTCGCGTTCGACGCCGTCGGCGGCTTCCCGGAGGACTCCCCGATGCCGATCGGCGGCGAGGACCTGCACCTCGGCCTGTTGCTGACCGACGCCGGGTACGCGCTGCTCGCCGAGCCCGAGGCGGTCGTCACCCACGACACGTCGGTCGCCGAGACCGTCGGCGCCGTGGCGTACCGGTTCACCACGTACGGGCGATCCGAACAGTGGCTCTGCCTGGCCCACCCGCACCGCCGCCGGTTCGTCCTGAACACCGTCAGCGCGCTCGCCGTGACCGCCGCCGCCGGGCTGGCCACGGCACGGCGTACCGGCGGACGGAGCCTGCTCGCGGTGCCGGCCGTCGCGGCGGCGCTGGTGGCTGCGAAGACACCCGGTCGGCTCGGCGACGACCGTGGCCCGCGCGCCCTCGCCGAGTCGGTGGCCTGCGTCGCGATCGAGACCCTCTTCGACGGCGCCGCCTTCGTCACCGCACTCCGGATGCGCCGCCCCGACCTGCTCTTCACCGGATTCCGCGCCCCGGACGAGGCCGACTACCAACCGGTCGCCCCGTCGCGGGCGGAACCGGTCGCGGCGTGAGAGGAGCCGGCGTGCCGACCACCCTGCCGCTGGCCCCGAGCCAGCAGATGATGTGGGAGTTCATGACCGCCCTCGACCCGGCCCACCCGGGTGCCGCCCGACTGGTGGTGGTGGAGTTCCGTCGACTCTCCGGTCGGCTCGACGTCGACGCGTTCGGGCAGGCCGTGCAGGACGTCGTCGACCGGCACGACGCGCTGCGGATGCGGTTCGTCCGGATCGGCGTCCAGCCGGAGATCGAGATCCTGCCCCGGGTCCGGTCACCCCTGGTCCAGGTGGACCTCACCGGCCAGTCGCCCGCCGCCCAGCAGGCCCGGATCGAGCAGATCGCCTACGAGCACCGCACGGTCGCGTACGACCCGGCCGAAGCGCCCCTGTGGCGGGCCGCGTTGATCCGGCTCTCCGCGACCGAACACGTTCTCGCGCTCTGCTTCTTCCACATGGTCTCCGACGGCTGGTCGTGCCGGCTGTTCGTGGAGGACCTCTGTCACGCGTACGCGGCCCGACTGGGCGCGGTCCGCCCGCAACCGCCGCTCGGCGTCGACTTCGCCGGGCTCGCCGCGATCCAGGAGACGGAACTGGCCGGTGGCGGGGTCGACGCCGCCACCCGGGCCGCCCACTGGCGGGATCGGCTGCGGCCGGTGTCGCCGTACCAACTCTTCCCGGCCACCCCGCCGGCCCCCGACGCCGACCTGAGCGCCGAGGTGGCCACCCGCTTCGCGATCCCGCCCGAGGTGGCCGCCCGCCTGCGCCCGGCCGCCCGACGAGCCCGGACCAGCCCGTACGTCCTGCTGCTCGCCGCCTACCTGGTGATGCTGTCGCGGCGTGCCGGTCGGGAGCGGATCGTGCTCGGCACCACCACGCTCGGCCGGGAGAGCCCGCTGTCGCAGCGTCTGATCGGCCAGTTCACCAACAACGTGTACGTGCCGGTGGAGATCGCACCGGACGCACCACTCGGTGCGGTGGTCCGTGCCGCGCACGCCTCGCTGACCGAGGCGATCGCCCACGTGGCACCGTTGCACCGGGTGGCCGAGGCGGTGCACCCCGACTTCGTCCGGCAGCGCCCCTGGCCGGACAGTCACCTCTTCGACGCCTGGTTCCAGTCGGCGGCCTCCGCCTCACCGGTGCTGCACTGCCCCGGGCTGCGGGTCGAACCGCTCGACATCACGGCGCGTCCCGCTCCCGGCACACCCGCGCCGGTGGTCGCCGCCGACGTACCCGCCGACTGCCTGCCGGTCTGGTTGAAGCGGGGGTCGCCGATCGTGGTGGTGGACGACGACCGGGCCGGCGGGGTCTTCATCCGCAACCGCAGCTTCTTCGACGACGACCTGGTCCACGGGCTGATCGACGACTACCTGGCGGTCGTCGCCGCCCTCGTCGACGACCCGAACCGCTGCCCGGCGCAACTCCGGCTCCCTGACGGCGCGTGCTTCTTCGATCACGCGGCGGGGTAGAAGGAGCGGGGAGAGGCGGGGACCAGGATCCAGGCCGACTCGGGAGAGGTACGACGACCATGACGGACACCTCGACGCACCAGCCCGCCGATCGGGTGACACCACCGGTGCCGCGAAGCGCCGTCCGGGCCCGCTACTCGGTGGTGCTGCTCTTCGTCATCATGGGCCTGGCCATCGGCGGATGGTCCTCCCGGGTGCCGGACGTCCGCGACGCGGTCGGCCTCGGCAACACCGGCTGGGGACTGGCGAACATCGCCACCAACGCCGGTGAGCTGATCTCGCTCGTAGTGGTCGCGATGCTGATCAGCCGGATCAACACCCGCCGCCTGGCGCTGGCCGGTGCCGCCCTGATCCTGGTCAACGCGCCGCTGCTGGCCGCCTCGACAACGGTGGTGGCGTTGGCGGGCGGTCTGGCGGTCTGGGGATTCGCCGCCAACCTGCTGGCCACGCCGATGAACGCGCAGTCGGTCGAGGTGCAGAAGCAGTACGGCCGCCCGATCCTGTCCACGTTCCACGCCGGGTTCAGCATCGGCATGCTCGCCGGTGGACTCAGCGGCACCGGTGCCGCCGCGATCGGCCTCTCCCCGTCGGTGCAGATGGCGATCACCAGTGCCCTGCTCGGCGTGCTGCTGATCGGCACCCAGCGGTGGCTGCCCGACACACCCCGCCAGGAGACCAAGGAGGGTGAGGCGCGCCGCCGGCTGCGCGACCGGTTCACGCCCCAGCTGCTGCTGCTCGCCGCGATCGCATTCCTGGCGTCCTTCGTGGAGATGGCGGGCGCCCAGTGGAGCGCCCTGTACGCCACCGAGGTCGCCGCCGCCGGGGCGGTGCTGGCCGCCGCGACGTACACCTGTCTCTCGCTGGCCGCCGCCGGTGCCCGACTGGTCGGCGACTCGCTCGCCGGGCGCTTCGGCCGGATCCGTTTCGTCCGGCTCTCCGCCCTGGTCGCCGCCGCCGGGCTGGCGCTGCCGCTGGCCGTCCCGCACCCCGCCGCGGTGATGGCCGGGTTCGGCCTGCTCGGCTTCGGTCTCGCCTGCGTCACGCCGACGGTGCTCGGCTTCGCCGGTGAGCAGCCCGGCCTGACGTCCGGTGAGGGGGTCTCGGTGGTGGCGATGGGCCAGTGGCCCGGCGCGCTGCTGGCCGCGCCCGTCATCGGTCTGCTCGCCGGTGCGCTCGACCTGCGGCTGGCCTTCGTGGTGGTGCTGGTGCTCGTGCTGGCCGTGATCGTCCTGGTGGGCCGGGTCCGGGCCACCGCGCTGCCCGGCGAGGGCGCCACCGGGTGAACCGTCGGTCAGCGCCGCCGGATGACCGACGGGCGGTGGCGGCCGAGGTGCGGCGGTCAGCCGCCCCGGGCCACCGGACCGATGAGCTGGCCTTCGGTGCCGGTCATGCTGAGCATCACCCACTGCACCTTGCCCTTGGTGATCAGGCCGACCATCTCCGGGTGCAGTTGGGTGAACCAGCCCTGCACGCTGACCAGACCGAGGGCGGTGGCGGCGGTCGCCGCCTCGGCCTCGGTGAGTCGCTGGAGCACCACGATGTCGCTGCGGACCAGCACCTCCACGTCCCAACCGGCCAGGTCGTCGCGGACCACGAGGGTGGCCCGCCAGGGCGCGCTGAGGTTGGTGTCCGGGCCGGTGACCGGACCGGTGTCGATCACCACGAGCTGCGGTTCGGTCGGGGTGGCGGGCACCGGCGGAGCCACTCCCGGAGGAAGGAACGAGGCGATCTCCCGGCCGATCACGCAGCGCCGCAGGAAGGCGTCCCACTCCTGTTCGCGTGCGGTCTGGATGAACAGCCGGGCACCGAGCGCGAGGGCCCGGAAGGCGAGCAGCTCGGCGGCGCGTACCCCGCCGGTCAGCATCAGCCGGGTCGGCTCGGCCCGGAACACCCGCAGCCCCACCGGCTCCTGCTGCCGGTTGCGCCCGACCACCAGCCCGCCGCCCCCGGCGACCAGGTGCAGGCCCGCGACGGCGGCCTCGTCGGTGACGTGCAGCCCCATCCGGCTGCCAGGAAAGGCGACGCCGTTCACCTGAGGAAGCCTCCGAGCGGCAGGGTGGCGGCCACGCCGTACGCGTGCTCGCCGTCGAGTCGTTGCAGGCGACCCCCGTGACCACGGACCGCCTCCTCCAGTGCGCGGTCGGCGGCGGCGAGTGCGTCGGCATCGGCCCCGATCAGCCGGAAGCCCACCTCCACCACGGTGCCGGCGGCACCGGCGCGAGTGGCGTCCCGGGCCACCGCGATGGACACCACACCGGCCACCGCGGGCAGCCCGCGCAGCAGCGGATCGACCTCCCACGACCGACGCGGCCAGTCGAGCAGCCGGTGGCAGCTCTGCGGGACACCCTGCGCCGACCAGTGCCGCCAGCCCTCCCGGGCCAGCGGCCGGTCACCGCCGGTCGGCCCGTCGGTGAGATGGGTCAGCCCGGCGACGGCGGCCAGCACCTCGTCCCGGTTGAGCAGCCGCGCGGCCACCCGGTCCTGGCGCAACTGCCGTCGGGTGCGGCGGATCGCCGCGGTGAGGGCCGGGCGCAGGTCACGGTCGGCGTGGAAGTCGGGGGTACGTGGTGCCTGGAGCACCACCCACGCCTGCCGGCTCGCCGGCACCTCCCCGCCGGTCAGCTCGCGGTACGCCCGGTCCACCGCTGCGGAACGGGCCCGAGGCGCCGGGGTGACCTGGATCAACACCTGCACCGCCACGGCCGGAGTGTCCGGGTCGGCCGCCGGCAACAGCGACACCGGCGACGGCAGGGCCTGCGGCGCACCCATCAGCAGGGCGCCCTCGGTCGGGTCGACCTCCAGCACGGCACTCAGGCCGCCCCGATGGGTCAACAGCACGGCCGGCTGGTCGTCGATCTCGACCTGGTCGAGTTCGACGCTGCCCTCCAGATTGGTCAGCAGTTGCCAGGCCGCGTCCGTGCCGGTCGCGGTGAGCTGCCGACGTCTGCCCCGGTAGCCCCACCAGACGGCCAGCCACTGATAGAGCCACCGGCCCCGGTGCCGCAGCACGGTCGGCGAGAGCAGCAGCACCACACCGGTGGCCACCGCGACGGTCACCGGCAGACCGTGCGCGCTCGCGGCCAGCACCCCGGCCGCACCCGCCTGCCAGGCCACGAGCTGGGCGACGTGGATCCCGCCGACCCGCAACGGGCGCCGGTGCGGGCGTACCACCGGGACCACTGCCGCGTCGGATGCGGTCGCCGCGTCGTCGAGGCCCGCCGGTCGGGCCACCGCGTCCGGCTGGGCGGTGGGCGTCGACGTCGCCGCCACCGGCGGCCCGGCTACCGGAGCGGCCGTGGCCGACGCGGCGGCCTGGCTGATGTACGCGGTCCCGACGGTCGCCCGCCCCTGAGTACGCTGACCGGCCCACTCCTGCCCCGGCCCGGCACCGCCGAGCGTCGGTGCCGGCGCGGCGGCCTGCTGCGGTGGTGCCGTGCGCTGCTGTGGCGGTGCCGTGGCCCCCGGGTGTTGCTGCCAACCCGGTTCGCCCGGCCGTGCCGCACCCGGATGCGTCACCGCACGCCCCTCCCTGACCGGCCCGGCATGGTCAGCGTCCGATCGCGGCCTGGACGTCGGCGACCGTCACGGTACGCAACTCGTCGAGGCTGGGTCGCTGACCGGACTGGCGCAGTCGCTGTGCCTGAGCCTTGCGTACGCCCTCGAACAGCTTGCGCGCCTCCCGGGCGTTGCCGAAGTTCTCGTCGCGTTCGATCGTCCCGAAGTGATCCCGGAGCACCTCGGACACCCCGTCGTCCAGGAGGTACTCGTCGCCGTCGGCCATCCGCTCCACGATTACGACCAACTGTTCCGGCGAGTAGTTGCCGAACTCGATCGTCCGCGCGAACCGGGAGGCCAGACCGGCGTTGGCGTCGAGGAACGTCACCATGTCGCCGGTGTAGCCGGCGGCGATCACCGCGATCTCGTCCCGGTGGTCCTCCATCAGCTTGACCAGCGTGTCGATGGCCTCCTGGCCGAAGTCGCCGCCGCTGCCGAACGAGCGGGAGAGGGTGTACGCCTCGTCGATGAAGAGCACGCCGCCGCGCGCCTGCTCGAACACCGCAGCGGTCTTCTCGGCGGTGTGGCCGAGATATTGTCCGACCAGGTCGCGGCGGGACACCTCACGGAACGAGCCGCCGGGCAGGGCACCCAGCGCGGCGAGCAACTCGCCGTAGATGCGCGCCACCGTGGTCTTACCGGTGCCCGGCGCACCGGCGAAGATCAGGTGATGGCTCACCGCACCGACCGGCAGCCCGGCGCTGCGTCGCCACTCGTTGACCTGGATCTCGTCGATCAGGGCACGGACCTCGTCCTTCACCGACTCCAGGCCCACCATCGCCTCCAGGTCGGCGAGCAGCCTCTCCACCCGGGCGGTGTCCTGCGGCGTGGTGGCGCGGGCGGCTGCCGCACCGAAGGCCGCCTGCCGGTTCACCCGACCCTCCACGATGGTCGGGGAGGCTCCCTCGGCGATCTCGAACGCCGGTTCGGCGGTGTTCTCGGTGGTGCACTCGGTGACCGAACCCTGGCAGCCCCGGCCGAAGGAGACCGCCGGACCACGGGTGTCCCGGATCCGGCAGCGGCGCAGCACCGGCGCGCTCTGGTGCACCACGGCGATCCCGGCCTGACCGGTCTGCGAGATCTCGCACGCCTCGATGGTGGGCTTGCCGTACTGGTAGATGTAGATGCCCCGGTTGCCGCACCGGGCCACGGTGGTGGTGCGGATCGTCGGCGCGGCGCCGATCCGCACGATGATGCCGTCCTCGGCGAGGTCGGTGAACTCGCAACCCTCGACGCTGCCCTCGGAGTCCTCCACCACCAGGCCGTAGCGTCCCCCGGTGACCCGGCAGCGGGCCAGGTTGAACTCCGAGCGACCGGCGATCTGGACGGCGGCGCCGAAGCCGGCGCTCAGCTCGCAACCGGTCAGCGTCAGCTTCGCCCGGTCCGCCACCACGACCGGTGCGTCACCGGCCTTGAGCACGAGGTCACGCAGCTCCAGGCGCCCGGAGTTGCAGGAGACCGTCGGGTACGTCCCGGAGGAGGCGTCGATGGTTACCGTGCCCGGCCCCTCGGCGGCGACCACGGTGGCGCCACGGTCGTTGACGAACAGCGCCTCGTAGTACGTGCCGGGGCTCACCGCCACGACGGTGTCGTCGCCCGCTGCCGCCAGCGCCTCACCGATGGACGGGTAGGCGCCGGCTTGGTCGGTCGAGACGAGAAGGGTGCGCGTCATGGCTCCGGGGCTTCGTGCGGCGAGCATGCGGGGGGTCGGACCGACGATATCCCAGCCGTACTACGCCGTGTGAGCCTGTCGCGTCCGGGATACGGCGGCCCGACGGGCGAGAGTCGGGCCGCGTCGGGACTTCGTACTGGTTAGGCTCGTCGGGCGAGTTCAGGCCGCACCGGGCCGGATCGCTGTCGACGCCGGGAGGACGGATGACGCAGCCGCGGATGCTGCCGCTGGCGGCGGGTGCGCTGCTGGCCGACGGCACCGTCTACACCCACACCTCGGTACGCGGGGACGTGCCGCCGGACCTGCACCCGGTGGTCCGGCGCTTCCTGCACGGGTTGTCGGTCGACCAGCGCGAACGCTTCGCCGGCTGGTGCGCCGAGGCGGTGCTGGTCTCCGACCGCCTGTACGCGGCCGAGCAGGGTGGACCACCGATCGAGGCGGCGCGGGCCCGGGCGCTGCTCTGGGGCGCGAAGGTGCGGGTGACCCGGGTACGCGAGGAGGGCGACCCGCGCCACGGCGAGGTCCAGCCGCCCTGCCGATCCTGCGCCGCGCTGCTCGACTGGTTCGGTATGGAGGCGTTGACGTGACCGGACGGTTCCCACCCCTGGTGGCCGAGGCCCTCGCCGAGGCGGGTTGGTCGCCCGACGGCCGCGACGACGACCGGGGCCGCGAGTGGGGGCTGCGGATCGCCGCCCAGGCCAGCCCTGGCGGCCGTCAGCACGTGATGACCGCTGCGGCCATCGGCGCGTACGCCGAGTTCGGCGGGCTGCGGGTGATCCCGCGGGGCGACGGCGAGCAGATCGCGCCGAGCGACTTCCACCTGGACCCGTTCCTGGTGGGGCAGTCGGTGGAGACGCTCGCCGAACTGGCCGAGGCGATCGGCGCGCCGTTGAGCCCGCTCGGCGAGGAGGGCGGCGGCACCGGCATCCTCGCCGTCGACGCCCAGGGTCGGGTGTTCGTGCTGGACCACACCGGGGACTGGTTCCTCGGGGCGGACCTGGACGAAGCGATCACCGGTCTGGTGCTCGGCCGGCAGCCGCAGCGGGTGAACCGGGACGGCGGCTGGTGACCGACCGGCACCCCGCCGTCGACCGACAGCCCGCCACCGACTGGCAGCCCACCACCACGACCGAGCGGGCGATGCTGGCCGCCGCCGAGGCCGACGACAGGGCGGCCTTCCTCACCGCACTCGCCGAGGGTCCACTGCTGCTGCCGGTGTCGCCGTCGGCGGCGGCCGGTCTGGAACCGGTGGCGTGGCCCACCGGCACCCACGACGGGATCACCCACGTGCTCGCCTACACCTCGGCGGGAGCCATCGCCGCCGGCCTGCCCGGCCGGTCGGTCGGCTACCACGTGCTCGGGCTCGCCGACCTCGCCGTCGACTGGCCCGACGACACGTGGATGCTGGCCGTCGACGCCGGGCTGCCGATCGGGCTGCGGCTGACCGCCGAGGAACTGCGGTCGGTCGCCGCACCGGTGGTCGAGGCGGAACGGCCGCTGCGCGAGGCGATCCGCCGGCAGGACCCGAACGCGCTGATGTCGGCGTTGTTCCGGGCCGAACTGGTGTTACCGCTGCGCCCGGACGGCCCGGCCACCCGGGACCTCTCCGACCCGGAGTTCCCCTGGTGGAGCCTGCCCGACGAGCAGGGCCGGACGAGCCTGCCGGTGTTCACGTCGGAGACCCGGATGCGGCAGGCGTTCGGTGACCACGACCTGGTGGTGATCAGCAGCCTCCAGCTCACCGACCACTGGCCGGACCTCTCCTGGCAGTTGCTGCTCAATCCGGACACCGCGCTGGCGGCGGCGTTGCCCGGTGAGGCGTTGCTGAAGCTGCGCGAGTGGGTCGGCGAACTGCGTGAGGTGATCACCGAGGCGGCCGAGGAGGAGCAGCGTCGCCGCGAGACGGCCGCGTACGCGGAGCCGTCGCGGCGGGGCGTACCGGTGCCGCGTACGGCCCCGGAAAGCGAGGTCGACGGGGGACCGGACCCGGACGTACCGCTGCTGTTGCAACTGGTCATCCCGCACCGGTACCTACCGTCCTACCTCGACGACGGATACGACCGGGCGGCCGGGCTGGTGCACGCCTGGCACGGCCCGGGCCGCGACACCCCGGCACGGCTCTACCGCCGCCTCGGGCTGCTCGGCGAGGGCTCGCCCTTCGAGGAGGCCGACGAGTGGGTGGCGGTGTTGCGCTGGCCGCCGGGTGAGACCACGCCGCCGGAGTGGGGCGAGGGCGGGCCACGCATGGAGTCGCTCGTCGTGCCGGACGGCACCGCCCTGCACTGCCTGCACCAGGACGGTCGGGACGAGCTGTTGGCCCGCTACGACGCGACCGCGCGGCGCTGGTCCCCGGCCTGATCAGGACCGGCGACGGGCGAACCAGGCGCGGGCCGGCGGGCTGCACACCAGGGCGAGCGAGACGCCCGCGAGGCCGCCCACCACCAGTGGGGTGACCATCGTCGGCTGGAAGGTCAGCTTGCCCTGTGTCAGCAGCGTGACGATGACGACGACGAAGATCCCGAACGTGAAGCCGGCCGGCACGGTCAGCCCGGCCGCACCGTCACCCTGCCAGGCCATCATCATCCCGAGCGAGGCGAGGAACACCACCAGCAGGGCGAGCGCGAGGACGGCGCCACCGATGCCGACCACCAGCAGCCGACCGATCCCGGTGCCCTCCGTGCGCAGCATGGCCAGGAAGAAGGCGATCCCGGCGACCAGCCAGACGACGACCGCAGGTGCCATCATCAGCACCGCGAGCGTGACCACGGGCGGGCGTGACGCCGCCGTCCGTTCGGGGCCGGGCAGGCCGGGCGGCTCACCCTGGGCACCGTGGGACGTCGCCGCCACCGACCCGGCCACCGTCGGCGCCGGGCCGAGGATCGGGGAAGGGGCCGGCGCCGGGTACGGGCCGGACACCGGCGGGGGGCCGGGAGGCGGGTACGGAGATCCACCGGTGGGCGGCGACGTCACGGGTTCCTCCTCGGGACGCATCGGTCAGCCCGGCGGCCGACGCCAGACCGCGTCTGCGGGCTGATCGAGCCCCTCCTGCGCGTCCGAAGGCGTTTCGTCGTCTGCTGGTGAATCGTCGTCGGCCGACTCGACCTGGTAACGGCGGGCCCGTCCACGCCTCAGCATGACGATGCCCACTATCCCGCCGACAATGAGCAGGAACACGGCAATGATCACTGCCCAGACGAAGATCAGGATGTCGTCCTCGCGCTCACGGGGGTTGGCCTGCCACGGCTCCAGGCCCCCTGCGCCCGGCGCGGTCGTGGCCGAGCCGGTGCCGCGGCCGTCCGGCTCGCCGGTCAGTGCCTGCCGGATGTCGAGGACTCCCCAACCGTAGTGCAGGTCGTGGCCGGGCTCGCCCTCGTCGCGGGTGGTCGCCAGCAGGCGCCGGAACATGTCGTACCCGTTCAGGTCCGGATACTCCGCCTTGATCAGAGCCAGCGCACCGGAGACGACCGCGGCACTGCCGCTGGTGCCGATCGCGGTGACGTACTTGTCACCCGGTGCCGCGCTGACGAGATCCTCGCCTGGCGCGGCGATGTCGACCTCTTCGGCCGGCAACGCCGCCTCCTTGCTGATCACACCGTTGCGGTCGGTGCCGTTCACTGCCACGGCGCTCTGATGCCGGGCGGGATAACCGATGACGCCGTCCTTGCGGTTGCCCACGCCAGCGACCACGATCACGTTCCGCTGGTACGCCCGTTCGACCGCTCGGTTCAGTTCCTCGTTGAAGCTGGCGCTCAGCGAGACGTTGACGATGTCCGCGCCGTTGTCGACCGCCCAGTTGATCCCGGCAGCTACCGCCGTCGGCTGGATCAGTGGACTCCGTTCGCTGCTGACGGTCACCGGAAGGATCTTGGCTTTAGGGGCGATCCCGAGCACTCCGTCTCGGTTGCCCGGACCGTGCCCGTGACCGGCGATCAACGACGCCACCCCGGTGCCGTGTCCCTGCCGATCGACACCGCCCTTGCTGTCGTCGTCGTAGAGGTCGACGCCGGGCAGGACGTTGTCCTTCAGGTCCTGATGGCGGGCGTCCACCCCGGTGTCGACCACCGCGACCACGACACCCTCACCCTGGGTGATCTTGTGCATCTCCGGAAGCTCCAGCGCCTTGAGATGCCAGGAGTCGTCCCGGGTCGAATCGGCCAGGGCGGGCACTGCCGGAAGGGCGAGAGTCGCCAGCACACTCATGGCGGCGAGTGCCAGGGCCGGTGCCGGTCGGGTGCGGACACGCATGTCCGTCAACCTCCTCTGTGGGCTCTGGCCGGACGGCCGAGGGACGTTTGGTCATCCGCATGGTACGGGCCGGTGACCCCGCCTGGGGTGACCGGCCCGCCCACGTCATCCCTGGCCGAGGGCCTTGCCCTGCTCTCGGGGCCGCTGCTCCGCCGGCGCCTCGACCACGCCGACGGCGGACGACTCGGTGACCCAGAGTTCGTCGTCGCCCTCGCCGTACTCCCAGGTCTCCTGCTCCCCGTCGCGCGCCTGACCGGTCCGCGGCTTGGGCACCGAGCCTCCAACGCGGCGTCCGCCGAGCGAGGGGGCCGGACCGGTCGTCGGTGCCGGACGCGCGGCACCGGTGCGACCGGTCAGGCCGGGCCGGGCACCGGTGCCCGGAGTGGACTTGCCGGACGGCGTGGCCGGGGGAGTGGCGCCCCGGCCGCCCGGAGCGGCACCCGCCTTGGGGGTTCCCGGTGTGGTGCCGCGCTGTCCACCGAGGCTCGGTGGCGGCGAGGCGGCCGGACGCCCGGGGGCGGCGCTGCGCTGACCGGGACGGGCCGTGGATCCCGGCAGCTTCGGGCTGGACGCCGGTGGGGTGGGTGAGCCGGTCGGCCGCAGCCCGCCCGGTCGGCCCGGACGCGCGCCGGGCGCCCCCGGTGCACCGGTGTTGCCCGGCAGGGTCGGACGGTTCGGTGCGGGCCCGCGCTTGCCGCCCGGAGGCGCCCCGGCGCCGTTACCCGCTCCACCAGCTCCAGGAAGCGTGGGACGGTTCGGTGCTGGCCCTCTGCTGCCCGGCGTGGTGGGTCCGCCGGCGCCCGGCAGCGAGGTGCGGGGAGCGTTCGGTCGACCGCCCGAGCCCGGTTGGTGCAGGCCCGGGTTGGCCGGACGAAGTCCGGGACCCGTCACCGGCGGCGGGGCCGGGCCGGGTGCGACGGGCGTGTTCGGCGTGTTCACCGGCGGTGGTGCGGCCGGCGGCGGACCGGCCGGAGCGACCGGAGCGGTGGTGCCGGCGAGGCTGACGCCGTCCGGCGTGCCCGGCGGCGGAGCGGCGGGTGCGGCGGGCCGATCGCCCGTGTCCGGCCGGTTCGGCATGTCCGGCCGGTTCGGGCGCGAGCCGTTGAGCGAGGGCGCGCCCGGGGCGCCGCCCGGCCGACCCGGTGCACCGGGCCGAGGTGCCGATCCATAGTTGATGACGGCGTCGGTCGGTCCCTTGAACTTGCCGCCCCGGGAGATGTTCGTGATGTACACGTCGATGTAGAGGTCGGCCAGCGGCTTGGCGATGTTCTTGGCTCGCTGGTGAAACTCCGTCTGGACCTCTTCGTAGGACTTGTGCTTGTCGCCGAAGATGTCGCTGAAGGTGACCTTGGCCTTGTCCTCATCGTAGATCCGCTGCTGGTTGCGCTGCTCGGCCTGATATTCCTGCCAGAGAGCCAGCATGTCCTGTTGAGTGGTCTTGATCTTGCTGGCGAGCTGCTCCAGACCGGTGGCGTTGTTGCTCGCCACGGTCTTCCACTCGTCCAGCGAGTGCAGCGTCGCGCCGACCCGGCCCATGAAGACGCGGGCGGCCGGCGACTGCCACTTGGCGTCGAGCGAGTCCGCGTGGCGCTGGAGGTTGTCCCGGGTCGACTGGAGCAGACTGGCGGCGCGTCGCCACATCTCGGCGAGCGCGGTCGTGCGTTCGTCGCTCTCCTTGCGGACGTACTCCCACATCTGCTCGATGTTCACCGAGTCCCAGGAGGTGGGTTCGTACGGCGTGGACTGGGCGGCCCGCTCGGCCGCGTAGTCGTCCGACACCCCGGAATACATGTGGTAGCTCGGCGGCTGCCAGCCGTAGTAGTCACTCATCCCCGCTCCTCCGCTTCGCTGACCGGCCGACCGTCACCGCAGGTTCGACTGGTCGATCGCGAGGTGATCCCCGTGCAGACGTTCGGCGTCTCCTGCGATCACGTACGCCCCCGGACCCTCACCGACCACCTCGCGCTGGGCCCACGCCGGAGTCTCCTCGCGCCGATCGCCGGTCGGGCAGGAGTCCATACCCTCGTAGGGGTTCATCGGCACGGGGTTGGCGGCCTCCTGAGGAACGGTCCCGGCCGGATCGTCGGCGCTGCCCTCCTGCCAGGCGCCGCTGAGCGTCTCCTGACCGTCGACCCCGTGGAACGCGTTGAGGACGTCGTCGTTGGTGGCCTGGGCGAGCGCGTCACCGGTCAGGTACTCAGCCGAGATCGAGATGGCGGCGGTGCTGAGCGCGACGAGTCCCTTCATCGCGTCGCCCATCAGGTGGGAGACCGCCATCCGGCTCTCGTCGTGGCGGCCCCGGAAGAACGCGGCCTCCTTCATCCCGCCGCCGCCGAACGGCGCCTGTACGGTGAGCATGGGTTGCAGGCCGCCCTCGAAACTGGGCCGGAAGTTCTCGTCCAACTCCTTCTGGATTGCCTGCGCAAAGTCCTTGAGCTGCTGGATGTCGACGTTGATCTCTTCGTCGACGAGCCACTCGTCGCCCATGTCCCTCCCCCGATCACTCACCTGGCACCGGCGCGGCCGGCCCACGCGCCCCGGCGAGGGTCCCGCCTTGTGCCGGCGTCGCAGCCTGTGGGGCGTCGACCACCGAGGCGGTCGCGCAGCCGCGCACGATAATCCACTCTGGCCGACGGTAGGCCGTCCGGGCAACCCCGTACCGCGCTCAGGACCGTGGTGGAAGCTGCACCAGCTGCACCAGCCGGGTCCCGCCGCGCCGGGACACCAGCCAGCCCCGGCCCGGTGGCAGCGGCCCGGGACGGACGGTGCCGAGCAGCACCCCCTCGTCCCGGTTGCCGGACATCACGATGCCCGGTGTGCTGATCTCCCGCAGCCGCATCAGGACGGGCTCGTACAATGCCCGGCTCGCGCCACCGGTGCGGCGGGCGATGACCAGGTGCAGACCGATGTCCCGGGCCTGGGGCAGGAACTCCAGCAGCGGGGTCAGCGGGTTGCTGCCCGCGCCCGCCACCAGGTCGTAGTCGTCGACCAGCACGTACAGGTCGGGGCCCTTCCACCAGTCGCGGGCCCGCAACCGTTCCGCGCTGATGTCCGGCGGTGGCAGCCGGTCCCGCATCACGGCGGCGACCTCGGTCACGATGCCCTCGGTGACCTGTGCCGTCGAGCCGTACCCGATCAGGTGCGGCGAGTCGATGTCACCGAGCAGACTGCGTCGGTAGTCCACGAGGACCAGCCGCGCCTGGGTCAGCTCGTTGCGGTCGACGATCGTCTGCGCCAGCGCCCGCAAGAACGTGCTCTTACCCGACTCGCCGTCGCCGAACAGGATGAAGTGCGGGTCGGCGGCGAAGTCCAGGTGCACCGGCTGCAGGTCCACCTCGGCGATGCCGATCGGCACCCCCGGGCGGCCGGTGTCCAGCAGGCTGCCGTAAGGGACCACCGGCGGAAGCAGCCGAATCGGCGGGGCACCCGGCCCCTGCCAGGCGGCGGCCAGGTCGGTGACCAGCTTGCGTGCCCCCTCGGGCAGGGTCTCCGCCTCCTGCGAGCTGTCAGCCCGGGGCAGCGCCGCAAGGAACTGCTGGCCGTCCGGCGTGATGCCGCGTCCCGGTGACTTGTCCGGCACGTTCATCGCCGCCCGGCGGTCCAGGTTGGAGTCGCTCGCGTCGGCCAGCCACAGCTCCAACCGGGTCCCGAAGACGTCCCGGACGGCCGGACGCAGGTCCATCCACCGTCCGGCGGTGACGATCAGGTGGATGCCGAAGGAGAGACCACGGTTGGCGATGTCGTTGATGGTGGGTTCGAGGTCCTCGAACTCCGACCGCAGCGTGGCCCAGCCGTCGATGACCAGGAAGACGTCGCCGAACGGGTCGTCGTCGTGCTGCCCGTGGCGTCGCGCCCGCCGGTACTCGGACATCGAGTCCACGCCACGCTCGGCGAACCGGCGCTCCCGCTCGCCCATCAGCAACTGCAACTCGGCCACGGTACGCCGCACCAGGCCGGCGTCGAGGCGGGTCGCCACCGAGCCGACGTGCGGCAGCTCGCGCAACGAGGAGAGCGCGCTGCTGCCCAGGTCGAGGCAGTACACCTGGGCTTCCCGAGGGGTGTGCGTCAGGGCCAGCGAGGTGACCACCGTACGCAGCAGGGTGCTCTTGCCGCTTTGCGGACCTCCGACGATCACCGCGTGTCCGGCGGCCCCGCCCAGGTCGAACCAGAGCACGTCCCGGCGTTGCTCGAACGGCTTGTCGACGATGCCCACCGCCACCTGCAACTCGCCCAGCAGACCGGCGTGCGCCACGGTCACCCCGCGCGCCGGGTCGGCCGTCAACGGCGGCAGCAACTGGTCCAGGGTCGGCGGCTCGGCCAGCGGCGGCAGCCACACCTGGTGGGCCGGTTTGCCCCGACCGGCGAGCCGGCCGACCAGGATGTCCAACACGCTCTCGCCGACCCCGTCGACCGGATCCGGTGTCTCCTCCGGCTTCGGCGTGCGGGTCACCGGCGGCGCGACGTAGGCGGTGGTGTACTCGCGTACCCGGTCCCCGCCGTCACCCGCCGCGACCGCTGCGGCGATCTTGCTCCGGTACGCGCCGGAGACGTACGCGGCCTTGAACCGCACCAACGGCTCGGTGCCGAACCGCAGGTAGCCGTGCCCCGGCGACCGGGGCAGCTCGTACGCGTCGGTGGCACCGAGCACCACCCGCGACTCCATCGCGGAGAAGGTCCGCAGACCGATCCGGTACGACAGATGGGTGTCCAGCCCCCGCAACCGCCCCTCCTCCAACCGCTGGCTGGCCAGCAGCAGATGCACGCCGAGCGACCGGCCGACCCGGCCGATCTGCACGAACATGTCGATGAAGTCGGGCTTCGCGGTGAGCAGCTCGGAGAACTCGTCACAGATGATCAGCAGGCTCGGCAACGGCGACAGCGGCGCACCCGCCGCCCGGGCCTTCTCGTAGTCGCGCTGCGAGGCGTAGTTGCCGGCGGCCCGCAGCAACTCCTGCCGGCGGACCAGCTCACCGTTGATGGAGTCGGTCATCCGGTCCACCAGCGGCAGCTCGTCGGCCAGGTTGGTGATCACCGCGCTGGTGTGCGGCAGCCCGTCCAGCCGGGTGAAGGTGGCGCCGCCCTTGAAGTCGACCAGGACGAAGTTGAGGCTCTCCGACGAGTGGGTGGCCGCCAGCGCCAGCACCAGGGTCCGCAGCAGTTCGGACTTGCCGGACCCGGTCGCGCCGATGAGCAGCCCGTGCGGCCCCATGCCGTCCTGCGCGGACTCCTTCAGGTCCAGCTCCACCGGCCCGCCGTCGCTGCCGATCCCGATCGGCACCCGCAACTTGTCGCGGTTGGGACGCGGCTGCCAGCCCTGGTCGACGTCGAACTCGTACGGGTCGCCGATGTCGAGCAGGTCGGCCAGGCCCAACTCGCCGGTCAACGGGGTGTCGCCGCCGCTGCGCGAGGCGGCCGACAGACGCAGCGGAGCCAACTGCATGGCCAGCGCCTCGACCTCGGCCGGTCGGCAGTCGTCGGCCCGCCCGATCTCCGCCGGCCCGTCCACCGTGACACTGTCCAGCCGGCGGTCCGCCGACACCTCCAGCACCAGCCGCGCCCGGTCGAGGAGACGCGGCGCCGGAGTGGAGAGGTCGAGCAGGGTCACACCCTCCACCCCGCCCTCGGTCATCAGATGGTCGGAACCGGCGGTGTCACCGCCGTCCACGACCACCAGCACGTGTGGCCCGGGGACCTGCTGACCGCCACCGCTGGCGTTGAACCGGGGCCGGCTGGCGAGTACGTCGTCGAGCATCGCCTCCAGGCCGGTCACCGAGGGCGACACCAACCGCAGTTGCCCCAACGCGTCGGTACGCGACGGGTGCAGGGCGTGCGGCAACCACTTCGTCCACTCCCACCCGGCCCGCCGATCCGGCGCCACGCAGATCGCGATCAGCATGTCGTCCGGTGCGTGGAACGCGGCGGCCTGGGCGAGCACCGCCCGGACCATGCCCCGCGCCGCCTCGACGTCGCCGCGCAGGTGCACCCGGGCGAACCCGTTCAGCGCCATGGTCACCGGCAGGTCGGGCACCTCACCGTAGGTGGTGAGGAACCGGCGCAACGCCAGCGCGCACATCGGCTCCAACTTCTCCAACGACGTGGCCGGCGGCGGCACCAGGGGCGTGGCCAGTTCCTGCGGGCCCAGGCCGATCCGGACCGTACCGAAGTCCACGTCGCCGCGCCGGCGCTCCCACAACCGCTGCCCCAACGGCAGCGACCAGAGGATGTCCGGATCCGGGTGCCGATAGAAGGCCGCCTCGCGCTGCTTGCGGATCGTCTTCAACACCCGACGACGCTGCCGCGACAGGTGCGTCATGTACTCCCGGCGTCGCTGGAGCATCTCCTGCTTTCCCGGCCCGCCCGCGTTGTTGCTCAACTGCGAACCGAGCATGCCGATGGCGGAGAGCCCGAACAGACCACCGGTGACGTACCCGAGAGTCGAACCGCCCCGACCCGCGAACATCAGGGCCATCGCGAACGAACCGGCGAGCATCGGCAGCATCATCATCATCTGCCCCCAGGCCTTACCGGTCGGCGCCGGCACCTCGGGCGGTGCCTCCAGGAGCACCTCGCCGGAGGGATACTCCGGTTCCGGCTGCCGGGCGGGTCGTTTGACGACCACGGTGCTCACGTGACAGACCTCCGTTGCCTCTCGCGGGCATGGTGCGTACGCCCGACACCCCCGTGCGCTCGGCCGTCGCGGAGAACCGGCACCCGCGTCACCGGCACATGGTAGGTAGCCTTCTCCCGTCAGGACAGCCGCGGGCCCATCGGCCCGCTCCGCGTACCGAGGGGTCGTCAGTGGTCACCCAGGCCGGAACCGGACTCGCGCGCATCGCCGTCGTCGCCCCCCACCGACGGCTGGACCTCGCCCTGCCCGAGCATCTGCCGCTCGTCGGACTGATGCCCGCGGTGCTGCGCCAGGCCGACGAGGAACCGTCGGACGGCACCGGCCACGGCGGGTGGATGCTGCGCCGCAGCGACGGTAGCGCCGTCGACCTGACCCGTACGCTCGCCGCCCAGAGCATCCGCGACGGCGAGACGCTGCACCTGGTGCCGCGCCGCACCGAGTGGCCGGAGCTGGCGTACGACGACCTCATGGAGGCCGTCGCCGACGGCGCCCGGCGTCGCGGCGTCGCCTGGACCCCGTTCGCGACCCGACTGACCGGCCTGATCGTGGCGGGTGTGCTGCTCCTGCTCGGCCTGGTCGTGATCGTCACCTCCACCCAGCCCGGCTGGCTCGGTGGCGCGGTCGCGCTCGGCACCGCCGCGGTGCTGCTGGCCGGCGGGATCGTGCTGTCCCGCGCGATGGCCGACTCGCTGGCCGGAGCGGTCGTCGCCGCCGCCGGGTTGCCCTACGCCTTCGTCGGCGGCGTGCTGGTGATCGGCTCCGGTGAGTCGGTCTGGGCGCTGGGCGCGCCGCACGTGCTGCTCGGCTCCGCCGTGCTGCTGCTCTCCGGCCTGCTCGGTCTGCTCGGCGTCGGTGACGCGACCCGGGTCTTCGTCGCCGCCGTCTTCGTCGGGTTCTGGGGCATGGTCGGCGGGCTGCTCGCCTTCGGCACGATGGACGCCGCCCAGGGCACCGCCGTCGTGGTCAGCGCGGTGGCCCTCCTGCTGCCGGCCATGCCGCTGCTCTCCGTACGGCTCGGCAAGATGCCGATGCCGGCGCTGCCGCGTACCGCCGAGGACCTGCTGCGGGACGAGCCGCAGCCCAAGCGGGAGATCGTCTACCAGGCCACCGCCCGCGCCGACGAGGTGCTCACCGGCATGATCTTCGGGGCCTTCGTCGTCACCGTCAGCTGCCTGGTCGTACTCACCGCCACCGGCACCGTCTCCGCGCTGCTGCTGGCCGGGGTGATCTCGCTCGGCTACCTGCTGCGGGCCCGGCTGGTGGCGACGGTCCGGCACCGGGTGCCGATGCTCGCCGCCGGCCTGGTGGGCCTGGGCCTGCTGCCCCTGGTCGGCGCGGCCGACGCGTCGACGGCCGCGCGGGTGCTGGCGGTGCTGCCGGTGGCCCTGGTCGCGGCCGGTCTCGCCGCCGCCGGGCTCGCCTACAGCCGACGCCCCCCGTCACCCCGGCTGGCCCGCCTCGGCGACGTCTGCGACATCCTGCTCCAACTCGCCATCGTGCCGGTGGCGTGCAGCGTGCTGGGCCTGTACGCCTTCATGCGCGCCATCAACGGCTGACCCTCAGGTCTGCCAGTCGAGGTCGCTGGCTTCGGTCATCGGGCCGCCCCGGATGAGTGCGACGATGGCGGAGTCGATGTCGGGACCGACGAAGAAGTCGTCGGCCCAGTGCAGCATGAAGACGCGTCCCTGGGCGTCCACGACCAGTTCGGATGGTCCGTCCTCGTTGTTGCCGAATGGGAAGACCGGGTTGTCGAACTCCTCCGAGAAGCCGTGTGCCTTGTCGGTGACGATGCCGCCGAGCGTAGGAAAGATGAAGCTCATGTAGCCGCCGCCGGGCTCGCCGTGACCACCGAACTGGGGAAGCCGCAGACCACCGAACTCGACCAGGGCGGCGCGGGCGGCGGGGGAGCATTCCAGGCCGGTGAGTTCGTCGGCGAAACGTCGCATCCAGTGGTTCACGGCGGAGGTGGCGTCGCGGCCGGGGCGCCAGCCGGCTTTGTCCAACACATGCCGTACGTCCGGCGGGAAGCGTCCCTCGGCGGCCCGGTGCTGGGTGTACTCCTCGGCGACCAGGTCCGGAGGTACCGAACGCCACCGTGACACCTCGCCGGTCTCCCGGTCGATGACGGCGCTGGGAAAGCCGGTGGATGTTGGAGGGGCGGGTGGTCCGTCGGTGGGTGGTGGTGGCGGGATCACTTCCCAGGCGACGTAGCCGAGGTCGAACTCGTACAACTCGATCTCGGGGTCGGGACCGGGTCGATCGGCGGAGGCCCACTGGCGTGCGATGGCCAGGGCCTGCTCGCGACTGATCATCGAACGACTCCTCGGGCTGGCGAGTTCGGTTTCGCCGGGCGGGCCGGGTGCGGGCATCGGCTGGCCCGGCGCCCTGCATATGGTAGGCACCGCGCGGCGCGGCCCACGTGACCGTGCCGGGTGTACGCCAGGGGGAGGGGTGCCATGCCGTCGCGGCGGGACCAGGTCCAGTCGTACCAGTTCTTCGTGCAACGGATGACCTCCGCGCTGGTGGCGCGTGACCCGGACCCGGAGTCCGCGCCGTTCCGTCGGCTCGGTGGCGCCGGTTTCGCCAGCGTGATGGTGGCGGTGCTGTTCCTGGGCGCCGTCGGGGTCTACGGCCTGCTGCGTCCCGGCGGCGCCACGAAGTGGAAGGAAGGCGGCGCGGTCATCCTGGAGAAGGAGACCGGCACCCGCTACCTCTATCGGGAGGGCCGCCTGCACCCGGTGCTCAACTACGCCTCGGCACTGCTGGCCATGGAGTCCGCTGCGCCGACCGTGTCGGTCTCCCGCAACTCGTTGGTCGGTACTCCCCGTGGCCCCCGCATCGGCATCCCGTTCGCGCCGGACGCGCTGCCGGCTGCCAACCGGATCCTGGACGGACCGTGGACGCTGTGCACGCAGCCCGCCCGCAACGCCGCCGGCGGGATCGTCGCCACCACCGTGCTCACCGTCGGGCGGGCACCCGAGGGCGGGCGCGAGCCCGGCGACGCGGCGCTGCTGGTACGCGACCGCAAGACCGAGCGACTGCACCTGGTCTGGCGCGACCACCGGTACGAGATCCGTAACGAGAAGATCGTGCTGGAGGGGCTCACCATGAGCGCCGAGCCGGTGGTGGAGGTCGGTGGTGCCTGGCTGAACGCCCTGCCCGCCGGAGAACCGATCGCGCCTCGTCGGGTCTCAGACCGGGGGACGACCTCGACCGCGCTGGCGAACGCCCGGGTTGGTCAGGTCTTCGTGGTGGAGAGCCAGAACGGCACGCGCCAGCACTACCAGGCCGAGCGAAAGCGGCTCGTACCGCTGACTCCGGTGCAGGCGGACGTGGTGCTGGCCGACCCGGAGACCCGCGCGGCGTACCCGGACTCCTCGGAACCCCGGGCGCTGGAACTCGCCGCCGGCACCGCCGCCGCCGCGCCGAAGGGCGAGGCACCGGCCCAGGGTCGGCACCGCGCCCCGGAGCAGCGGCCCGAGATCGCCCGACTGACCGGTGACCAGCCCGCCGTCTGTGCCGCCTACCAGCCGGACCAGGACGAGCCGACGGTGCTGCTCGACGCCGAGGTGCAACCGGTACGCGAGCCGGTGCGGACCGGTGAGCAGACCGGCGACGGCATTCCGCTGGCCGACCGGGTGGTGATCGCACCCGGTTACGGCGTGCTTGTCGATGCCGTGCCCTCCCCGGACCAGCGGACCGGCACCCTCAACCTGGTCACCGACATCGGCTACCGCTACCCGCTGGCGTCCGAAGGGGTGGCGGCGATGCTCGGCTACTCCGGTGTGCAGCCGGTACGACTGCCGGCCAGCCTGGTGGTCCGGCTGCCCGCCGGTCCCGCCCTCGACCCGGCGATCGCCAAGCGGGCACTCGACCCGGAGTGATCCGACCAGCCACAATGGAAGGCTGGGCCGGGTTCCTGGTCTAGCGTCGACTGGACACGACCCGTTACCGTTCGTACGACGATGGTGCGTGAGCGCCGACTGACACGCCGCCCCCGGTGACGCGGGGCGATCGAACGAGGACGGGGGTGACTTCCGCCATGTCGATGAATACCGACACCGGCTTGATGCTGAAGACCGAGGGTGACGTCGATGCCGTCGCCGACCGGCTCACCGGCAACCTCAACTCGCTGATGGACCAGCTCGCTCCGCTGTACGACCAGTGGAAGGGGGCCGGCGCGGGTTCCTTCCACCAGGTCCGTGAGCGGTTCGACCAGGACATGGCCCGGCTCAACGTCGCGCTGCGCGCGATCGCCGAGGCCGTGGGATCGGCCGGTAAGGACTACGACGTCAGCGACGAGGAGATCCGGTCGGACATGGAGGGCGCGGGCGCGACCGCCGGCCAGATCACCGCGGCGCTGAAGCTCTGACGGGGAGATAAGTCATGACGGAGATTCGGTACAACTTCGCCGGTCTGAACGCGGCGGCGGACAGCTGTGGTGGCGCGGTCCGGAACATGACCGGCGAGCTGGACGGGCTCAAGTCCGGCATCGCCCCGCTGCTCGCGACCTGGGACGGCGACGCCCGTGAGGCGTACTTCCAGCGGCAGGCAGAGTGGGAGTCGGCCGCCAACGACCTGCGTGACCTGCTCACCCGGATCGAGCGCGCGCTGCGCGAGTCGGCGGGCAAGATGCAGGCCCGTGAGGCGGCGAACCGGCAGAAGTTCGGCGGCTGATCCCGCCACCAGGAGACACCTCGACGGCCCGGCCCTGTGCCGGGCCGTCGTCGTGAGGCCTGTGCGGCAGTGCTGCCTGTGCCGCCGTGCTGGTCAGCCGCGCGGCGTCGACGTCGGTACCCGGAAGAACGCCTCCTCGGGCTCGTCGATCTCGGGCATCGGGGCGGGTGGCGCCGACGGCCGAGTGGGCCGCCACCGGGTGCGTCGCCCGCGCGGCAGCAACGCCGCCAGGACCGCCACGCAGACCGAGAGCACGGCCAGCGGCAGACCGATCCAGAGTGCCCACCGGCCGAAGACCGCCCACCGCTCGGCACGGGCCTCCGCAGCGGCGTCGTAGGGCACGTCGGGCAGCGGAGGTTGGGCCACCGGTGCCGCACTGGTCAGACGTTCGGTGACGGCGCGGTACGGATTGACCACTCCACTGCCGTACCCGGCCTCGGCGTCGCCACGGGCCGGGTCGGCGGTGGCCAGGATCCGCCGGGTGACCTCCTTGGCCGACAGGTTCGGCTCCGCCGCGCGGATCAGCGCGGCGGTGGCGCTCACCATCGGGGCGGCGAAGCTGGTGCCGTCCCAGACGCTGTGTCCGAACACGCGGGTGGCGGCCACCACCGCCCCACCCGGCGCGACGACGTCCACGTACGGTCCGATCTGGGACTGCCTGATCCGGGCCCCGTTCTGGTCGACGGCGCCCACGCCGATCACCCCGTCGAAGTCGGCCGGGTACGGCACCGGGTCGGGACGGGCACCGTCCTGGTGCTGGTTGCCGGCGGCGGCCACCAGCACGACGTCCCGATCCACCGCGTACCTGACGGCCTGCTCGACGTCCTTGTCCCAGTAGTAGAGCGTCACCGACATGTTGATCACCTTGGCGCCCTCGTCGACCGCCCGCCGGATCGCCCGGGCGAAGACCTCGCTGGTGACGGTGTCGCCACCGGTTCCCGGCTGCTCGTTGGCGTTGCGCTCACTGACCCGGATCGGCACGATCGTGGCGTCCGGAGCAAGGCCGTAGAACCCGATCCCCTCCATCCGGCCGGCCGCGATGATGCTGGCCACGGCAGTGCCGTGGGAGACACAGTCCACATCGCCCCCCGGCGCGTCACGCAACGCGTCGAAGCCGGCGGCCACCCGTCCGGCCATCTGGGGATGGGTGCTGTCCGTGCCGGAGTCGATCACCGCGACCTTCACCCGCGCACCGGTGCTGAACGGCCAGACCCGCTGCGGCGCCAACCACCGCTGGTGCCACGGGGTCTCGATGTTCATCTCTCCCGGATCGCTCGGATTCCGGCAAATCGTCGGATCGGCCCGGGCCGGGGTCGGGGCGGGCGCGGTCACCATCGTGGCCAGAACGGCTCCCACGAGGGCGAATGCCGCGATCGGACGGTCACGGAACACTGCCTGCTCACCTCCCCGTCGACCGGTGCCGGTGCATCCTAACGACGCTCGGCCGCAGACCGGCCACCCCGATGTCGCGCCCATTCAGTATGGTCGAGTCGCCACGCCCAAGGCGCGGGTGAGACGTGGACGTGCGCGGGGAGGGACACGCCATGGACGTACAGGCGCTGCGCGCCCGTGCCGACGAACTGATGGCTCAGTTCGAGCGGATGCGCTCCGGCGTGGGTGACCTCCAGCAGAAGATCAAAGCGGTGAAGGCCACGGTCACCTCCGAGGATGGCCTGGTCACCGTGACCGCCGGGCCCCGTGGGCAGGTGACGAAGGTCGAGTTCGACCCGCGCATCTATCGCCGTCCGGACTCCAAGGAGCTCTCGGCCACCGTCACCGAGACGATCCGCCGGGCGAGTGAGAAGGCCATGGCCGAGGTCGAGCAGCTCCTCCAGCCGTACGTGCCGGACAGCCAGTTCCAGGCCTACATCGACCACGATCTCGACGGGATCTTCCGACAACTGGACAGTGACCTGCCCGGGGAGGAGAAACGGTGAGCGAACTGCGCGAGACCTTCGTCAAGCCCGACGCGGCCCTGGACGGTGCCAACCGACTGGGCTCCGCCGGTGCCCTGCTGGCCATGCGTTTCCGGAGTGCCGCCACGACGATCGAGACGCTCAACGGCGGTCGGCCGTGGGGCGACGACGAGCCGGGCAACGAGTTCAACAAGAACTACCTCGGCGGCGACAACCAGCCGGCACAGAAGGTCCTCGACATGGGCCACGGTCTGGTGCCGGTGGTGGAGCTGCTGGGCCCGACCGTCAAGGGTGCGGTCGAGGGCACCGTCGACGTCGACGACATGACCCGGACGCTGTTCGGCGGCGAAGAGAAGTAGCCGGCGACCGTTCACCGGTCGACATCGGACGGAAGGGCACGCGGGGTGGCGGTACCCAATCCCAGGAACTCGCTGGGCGAGTACGCGTGGGTCTGGGACGCCATCTGCTGGGTGAGCGCGGGCGAGGCGTGGCCCAGCGGCGACGAAGACAAGATGCGGGAGCTCGCCGACGCCTGGCAGGTGATGGCGGACGCGATCAGCGAGGCGTTGGGCGAGGCCGACCCGGCGGTCATGAAGATCCTGCAGGCATGGGGCGGCGGTGCCGGCGAGGCGTTCGGCGGGCTCTGGAACCAGATCGCCGTCGACCCGAACACCGGCCTGCCGCTCATGCAGGAGGTCGCCGCAGCGTACGCCGCCGGCTGCGACCAGGCCGCTATGGAGATCGAGTACGCCAAGCTGACCGTGCTGATCGCGGTCTTCATCACCGTCATCGCGGTCTTCGTCGCCCTGCTGATGGCCTGGCTGGGCGGTGTGTCGGCCGGAGCGATCCCGGGCATCCTGGCGGCCGGTCGGCAGGCCGTGACGGTCGCCTTCCGCCGGTTGATCGCCCAGATGGGCCGGCAACTGCTCACCCGTGCCGGCATGCAGACGGCCCTGCGCGCCGCCGGCACGAGGCTCGGGCAGATCGTCAGCAGCCAGGGCTTCCGCCAGGGGATGACCCGGCTCGGCCTGGAACTGGTCGAGGAGATCGGCGAAGAGCTGATCATCGACGTGGGTGCCCAGGCGTACCAGATGCACACCGGCGAGCGGCGGCAGTGGGACGGTAACCGGACCCTGACCGCCGGGGTGGGCGGCGCGATCGGCGGCGTGCTCGGCACCGGCATGCATTTCGCCGGCCGGCGGGTGGCACCGCACATGCCCTTCTCCTTCCGCCCCTCGCAGCTCACCTTCCCCGGCAGCGGAATGGTCCGCTGGGGCACCACGAGTCTCGCCTCCGGCATGCAGAACGCCGTCGTCTCCCCTGCGGCCAGCGTGCTCGCCAACGGCACGGTCAACGGACAGTGGGCGATGCCGGGCGCGGACGCGTTCCTCGGCGGATTCACCAGCGGCGCCGGCCGCACCGGGTTGACCATGATCGGTAGCAGCATGGGCAACGTGGGTGCGAACGTCACCAACTGGGGCCTCGGCAGGACCGGCGACTTCAACCCCGGCGCCGGTCTCCCGGCGGGCGGAATCGACCCGGCTCTGAACGTCGGCACCGCCGACGGCCTCGGCACCGTCGGAGGTGTCAACGGTGGTGCGGGCGGCGGCCCGGCCGGAGCCGGTGCCACGGGTAGCGGCGCTACGGGTGGCGCCAACGGTGGTGCCGCCACCAACGCGGCGTCGGGAGGCAACACCGGCGCGACGAGCACCGACACCACGAGCGGTACGGGGTCCGGCACGACGGGCAACACCGGTGCCGACGGCGCGCTCAACGTCACCGGCGACGGGAACATCGACACCGCTGCGGTGGACCAGGACGTCACCGGCACGGTGCCGGACAGCGGCTCGGGCTCGATAAGCCTCGCGCCACCCACCGCGGACGCGGCGGTCGCCTCCCCGGTGGACACCTCGGCCGCGCAATCGGACGACAGGGCTGCCCCCACCACTACGGACAGCGCGACAGCAACTCCGGCCGGTGTCGTCGTCGAGGGCGCGGCCACCGCGCCTGCCGGCGACACCGCCGCTGCGAGCCCACCCACCAGCGACACCACCGTGCAGAGTGTCCCGGACGGGCAGGTCGCCGCGACCCCCGATTCGGTCCGTGTCGACCAGTCAAGCAGCAGCTCCACTGAGCAGTCCGGCGGCGGACCGGTGACGGCTCCGGGACCGGAAGTGGGTACCACCACACCCGGCGACAGCACGGCCGGACCCGCCCGCGGCGTCATCGAGACATCCCCTACGGACGGCTTCACCGACACCGGGTCTGTCGATGTTCGGGCCGACCCCATCCTCGCGGACACGCCACCAGCTGTGCTTCCCGGTAACCCGGTCACCACCCCGTCGGTCGGTCAGAACCCGGGCAACATCGCTTCGACGGTCCCGCCCACCGCGAACTTGTCTCCCCCGGCCGGATCCACGGTGTCCACCGGCCCTCAGGTGGGGGCGGGCCCCAACACCGCACCGCCGACGACCGCCGGCCCGCCGACGACCGGCACGAACAATGCGGCCACCACCACTCAGCCCAGCACCACCAACCCCGCCGCGCAGCCGGCGCCGAACCGTACGCCTCCGGCAGGGCCGACCGTCAATCCGGCGGCAGCGAACTCGGCGGGATCGGTCTCGCTGTCCCCGTCCACCGGTCCCACCTCCACCAATCCCACCCAACCCGGCACCGGCTCCCAGCAGAGTGCGCCCCACCAGCAAGCCACTCCGGCCTTGGGCGTACCTACCCAGCAGGACACCACGAGCCGCCCAGACAACCGACCCGCTCCGGGCCGGCCGGACCCGGGTATGCCGACCGCACCCACGGTGCCGGCCCAGACGGCCGGCACCCACCCGCCAGCCACCACCGTCGACACCACTGGGCCGTCAGTTCCCGACACTGCTGGCGACCCCGTGACGGGGCGGACAGATCAGGTCTCACCGCCGGCCGAAGGGCCGGTCGTCGTTCCTGTTCCGGGCAGTACGGGAAGCACCGTCCACAACGGGCCGGTCGGGCCGGTGGGGCCGGGGAGGGACACTGGTCAGGTCAATCCGGAGACTCTCCGACGCTCGGAGTCACCGACCGGTCGAGGTACCTACGGTTGGCATCTGGAGCCGACGTCGGTCAGCGACCCCACCAGCCCGGACGCGGAACGAACCCTGGTTGAAGCGTCGCGGACGCTGGCCGAGGCGGTGCGGTTGGAGGTCAAGGGCGGAACGATCTCCAAAGCCAAGCAACCCGGCATGGCTGGCGCCCTGCTGATGCCCAACGGTGACATCACGACGCACACCAGTATGACCCCTGACAAGAGCACCAAACCGCCTACCCAGCCGGCCGTCCACCCGTTGGCCCAGGCTGCTCTCGACCGGACGGCAGCGGTGCTGGGCAGGGGGGTCGGCGGCGGGCACGGCAAGTGTGCCGAAGTGGCACTGGTTTCGGACCAGCTCTATCGGCTTGAACAGCAGTGGCGTGACGCGGGACAGCCGGGCCGGTTCGAGACCTTCGCGCTGAACGCCTTTGAGAACGCCAAAATCGTCACGCATCAAGTGGCCACGGCAAGGTCGGATGGTGTCACCTATGACCTCGGGCACTACCGCCCGCCGTGCCGGAGCTGTGCCCATTTCCTGCCACAGTTCAACGTCGATCCGATCACCGACCCGGATCGTGACGTCTCCGTGTACCAACCGCCCGTACCCGGAGTAGTGGGTAATGGTCCACCGCTCAGCGACAACCGTCCGTACGGGCGGCCGGAAGGACTGGTGGCTCCGGACCAGGCCGACCAGGCAGCGCTCGATGCGGCGGTTCCCCGGGATGCGGGTACCGGCCGCCCTACGGTCCATCCGGACCCCCGCGAGGGTTCATGGGCAGGGCTGGTCAACGACGGTGGACCAACCACACCGGGACGCGACACCAACTGTGCTGACGTCGGCCTCTCCGTCCTGTCGACCTGGTACGGCCGGCCCGACGTGGCGGCCGTCGCTGCCGGTCAGGTGGAGCTGGGCAGTACGGCCCGGCAGGAACAGGCTCTCCGGGCCAGCTTCGG
Organism: Micromonospora sp. NPDC003816; assembly: GCF_042874705.1. Taxonomy (NCBI): domain Bacteria; kingdom Bacillati; phylum Actinomycetota; class Actinomycetes; order Micromonosporales; family Micromonosporaceae; genus Micromonospora; species Micromonospora sp. NPDC003816. The sequence continues at coordinate 15,628 of NZ_JBIANP010000014.1, read as the reverse complement.
CCACCAGGGCAGTGGCTCCCCCGCCCTGGAAGCGGTCGCCGAGGCGCTCCGCGCCGCTGGTCCCGGCGCCGCCGCACTCGTGGTGGGCAGTTGGCCGGGTGACAGCGGCCGGGCGCACACCTGGAACGCCGTCAACCACGAGGGCACGATCATCTGGATCGACGGCCAGCACGCGACCCTGTCCGACGGCGAGCCGCTCTATGCCGACAGGGTGGGTGACGTCTGGGCCATCGTTCTCGACGCCGAAGGTGACCCGATTCGGCCGGTGGAGACACAGGGCACGACGAACCCGGTCCTGCCGCCGGATTCGACCGCGTCCGACGTGGGGCCGAGGATCGAGCCGAACACCGCTCCGTCGTCGGTCGTCGACCCGAGATTCACCGATCCGAACGCCGCGATCTGGCCCGACATGCAGGGCTGGCCGATGCAGGACACCCGGCAGTACGGGCCGGAGCAGTTGGCGCCGTTGGAGGATCCGCGCTACCAGGACGACGTCGCGGACAGCCTGTGGACCCCCGAGGGGTACGCGGTCTTCGCCGACCCGTCCACGCACCCGTACGGGCGGTTGATCAACGACGGTGGGCCGGACCAGCCGGGGCGCAGCAACAACTGCGTCGACTCCACGCTGGCCGCGCTGGCCAGCTTCTACGGTGATCCGCAGGTGTCCCATCCGCGCTGGCCGGATCGGCTCGACGACGGCTCCATCGAGACCGAGTTGGGGGAGTTGGCCGGTGTCGACCGGATCGCGAACTGGATCGGCGGCGACTGGGTCGGCGACAGTGCCAACGAGGCGATGCCGGGTACGCCCGTCGAACGGGCCGAGGCCGTGGCCGACCGGTACGCGCAGCTCTACCAGAGTGTCCTCGACGGGGGGCCAGGCACGGCCGCCGTCGTGGTGGTGGACTGGGTGCAGTTCGACGGGAACGCCGCTCCGCTGCTCGACGCCGACGGTCACACCCAGGCGGCCGCCCAGCACGCCTTCCTGCTGGTCTATCCGGAGGGCGCGGACGGGCCGGTGTGGTGGGACCCGCTGTACGCCAGCACCACCACCGACCCGCTCCCCGGGGACTATGTTGGACTGACGCAGAACCTGTGGTCGATGGAGGTACACCCCGGCTATGCCGATGAGCAGGGAGGAAGCCCAGCAGCTGATGACCCGGCTGCTCGGGACGGACAACCCGGTGGCGGTCTTCCCCTTCGAGTTCGGCTGGGCAGCCCAGGAGACGCTCTCCCCGCAGCAGCGGGCACAGGGCCGGCAGATGGGCCAGGGGGTCTTCATCATCGACCGGACGGGAGTGGTGACCGCGCATCCCAGTCTGCCTCCACCGTTGGTCATGAAGCGGTACACGACGGCCCGCCGGGAGGGCCGGATCACCGGCCGGCAGGTCTGGCCGACACCGGACCCGACGGACTGAGCGACCCCGGCGTACCGACGCCGGACCAGACCGACTCTGCGCCGACCGACACCGATCACGGGTTGTCGGAGACGCGGCGGATCGGCCCGGGTGAGTTGGCGCCGCTGGAACACCCCGGCTATCAGTCGGACGTCGAGCAGAGCCTGCGGACGCCCGAGGGCTACGCGCTCTTCGCCGACCCGTCGACACATGCCTACGGCAGGTTGGTCAACGATGGTGGGCCGGATCAGCCGGGCCGGGCCAACAACTGCCTCGACTCGTCGCTGGCTGCCCTGTCCAGCTTCTACGGTGACCCGCAGGTCTCCCTCCCTCGCTGGCCCGACGTCCGTCCGGACGGGTCGATCGAGACGCTGGCCGGGGAGGCGAGCGGTCTCGACCGGGCCGAGGCGTGGCTCGGTGTCGACTGGTCCGGCGGTTCGGCGGACCTGCCCACCACGCCGACCGAGAACGCGGCGGCGGTCGCCGAGCAGTACGCGCGGCTGCATCAGTGGGTCGCGGCGGCGGGTCCGGGCACGGCGGCCCTGGTCGTGGTCGAATGGCGCAGGACGGATCCGAACACCGGGGACATCGTGCTCGACGGCGGGCACGTGCAGGCCGGGGATTCGCACTCCCTGGTCGTGGTGCATCCGGAGGGTGCCGACGGACCGGTCTGGTGGGATCCACAACGGGGGATGACGTGGCCGCAGCCCCCAGCGGCGTACATGGCACAGACGTACGCGCTGTGGTCGATGGTGCCGTGGGTGGAAGGGGGTCCGGGTGACACAGGACGAGGCGCGGGCACTGATCACACGCCTGCTGGGCACGCCGAACGAGATCGAGATGCATCCGTTCGAGTTCGGGTGGCTGGCGAAGGAGCAACTGTCGCCACCGGAACGGGCCCAGGGCCGGCACCTGGGCCACGGGAGCTACATAGTCGACCGGACGGGAGTGGTCACGGCGCAGATGAGTCTGCCGGTGCCACTGTTGATCATGGAGTACACCCAGGCCCGCCGGGAGGGCCGGATCACCGGCCGCCAGGTCTGGCCGACGGAGGACCCGACGGCCTGACCGACGTCGGTCCCGCGCCGTCGCTGCCGGAGAGCCGGCGGTACGGGCCAGGTGAGCTGGCCCCCCTGGAGGATCCGCGGTACCAGGACGACCTGGCCGCGAGTCTGGCCACGCCGCAGGGGTACGCGGTCTTCGCGGACCCGTCCACCCACCCGTACGGCCAGTTGGTCAACGATGGTGGGCCGGACCAGCCGGGCCGGGCCAACAACTGCCTCGACGCGTCGCTGGCGGCCCTGGCCAGTTTCCACGGCGACCCACAGGTGTCGGTGCCACGGTGGGCGGACCGGACCGACGACGGCGCGATCGACCTGGTCTCCGGTGAGCGGGGCGGCCTGGAACGCGCCGAGGCGTGGATCGGCGGGGAGTGGATCGGCGGGCCGGACAACCTGCCCACCGACCTGTCGGCCCGCACCGACGCGGTCGCCGACCAGTACGCCGACCTCTACCGGCGGGTGGCGGAGGCCGGTCCCGGCGCGTCGGCGCTGGTGGTGGCCGACTGGCTGTACGTCGACGCGGCCGGGCAGCCGATCCTGGACGCCCACGGCCAACCGGAGATCGACGGTGCCCACGCGTTCGTGATCGTCTTCCCGGTCGATGCCGACGCGCCGGTGTGGTGGGATCCGCAGAGCGGGACGACGTCGGCGGACATGCCGGCCGCGGACATCCGGGAAACCCATGCCCTCTGGGCGATGATGATGCCTGACGGAGAGGGGCGAGTTGACCGAGGACGAGGCGCTGACACTGATCAGCAGTTTGCTGGCGACCCGGAATCCGATCGTGCTCCGGGAGTTCGAGTACGGCTGGCTGGCCCGGGAGAGGCTCTCGGAGCAGGACCGGGCCTCGGGGACGCACGTGGGCCAGGGGAGCTACATCATCGACCACTCGGGAGTGATCACCGTGCACCCCAGCCTGCCGCCCCGGCGGGTCATGCAGGAGTACGCCCAGGCGCGACGCGAGGGGCGGACCAGGGGCCGGCAGGTGTGGCCCGAGGCGGAACCGACAACCTGACCGGACCGGCCGACCGGACCGACGTCGGCGATACCCGGACGAACGGCGACCGGGCCGGCACGGTGATCACCGCGAGTGCCCTGCCCGGCACCGACTTCCACGGCCAGGGTCGTGCGGAACCCGACCCGGACGCCGTCCTGGACCGGGCTCGTGCGGTGGCCGGGCAGGTGGCCACCCACGCCGAGGTCTCCGAGGTGCTCGCCCGCCCGGACGGCACCTACCAGGTGACCCGGGCCGACGGCAGCACGTTCACGCTCCGCCTGACCAGTGGGCCGGTCGCGGACGGCGCGGTGGCGACCAGCCGGTTCGGCAGCGACGGCGTCGCCGTGGTGACGCTCTCCGACCGAGCCGCCGACCGGGTGGTCGAGCGGGGACTGGCCCACGAGGTGGCCGAGTTGTCGGCGCTCGGGCGGCCGGTGGATCCGGCAGCACCCACGGTCGCCCCGCTCTCCCCCGCCGACCTCGCCGAGCTGCGGACCGCCGCCCACCAGGTCGCCGTCGCCGACCGCTGGTCGCTGGGCGCTGCCCGCCGCGAACTGGCCGCCGTGGTCGACCGCCTGGGCCTGCGGGACGGCATGCTCGGCGCGGAGCAGCGCCTGAGCGGGGTACCGGCCGCGACGCGGACCGCCCTGACCGAGGTGTACCCGGACTGGTACACCGACCGCCGGGGCCGGGCGCTGGACCGCCTGCCCGCCGCGCCGACCAGCGACCCTCGCCCGACCGGACTGCCCCGGCTGCGTACCTATGTGATCACCCACATCGCCACCAACTCGACGCTCACCGCGTTGGCGGTGAAGCTGACCGTGGACGCCGGTCGGCCGGAGTTGGCGTTGATGCTCGGCGTCGGTGGGGTGATCGGCGCGGTCGCCACCGGTCCGGCGAAGTGGCTGGCGAAGCGGGCCGGTCTGGCCGCCGAGGACCGTCGGGCCCGGCACGACGCCCGTCATGAGGCCCGCTCCACCGTCGACTCCGATGTCACCACGGGCCGCGAGGTCGCCGCGCGGGCCGACGACGTGGGGCCGCCGACCCGGGAGGCGGACTCGGCGACGGGCCGACTGGAGAGCCGGGTCGAGGCGCTCGGACAGCGGCTCGACGCCGGGGAACGACGTCGTCGCCTGATCGGCCGGCCGCGACGCTTCGCCCCGCCGGATCCCGGCCCGCCGGCGAGCGGCCCGCCGACGACCAACCGGTCCGACCCGTCCGCGACGGCGGATTCCACCGAGCCGGTCGGCCTCACCCCGCACGAGCAGGGGCGGCTGGCCGAGTTGCGGGCTCTCGCGGCACAGCGCGACGCCGCCTCCACCTTCGCCCGTCCCCGGGTGACCCGCGAGATCCGGGCACTGCTCGACGCACTCGGTCTGCGACAGAACACTCCCGGTGTCGAGCAGCGCCGGGAACTGTTGCCGGAGGACCTCCGGTCGATGGCGGACCGCTTCGGCGGTTCCCGTACGGCGATGGTGCGGCACCGCCTGGCGGCGGCCGTCGACGGGCGACCGACCGAAGGGGACCGGCCCGGCAAGGTGGCGCCGTGGTGGATGGGCACTGCGGAGAACGCGCCCAGCGTGCTCGCCGCCGGCAGCATCGCCGTCGTCGGTGACCTGGTCGGTCAGCTCCGACTCGGCTGGTTCGCGATCACCGCCGGTCTGACCGCGATGGCCAGTGGGTCCGTGGTCGACCCGATCATGGCCCGTCGGGAGGCGGCGGCCAAGGACGCCCGCGACACCTGGGACACGGACCACCCGGCGATGCCGGCGGACGCGCAGCTCACCCAGCTCACCGAGGCCGTGACCGGCCCGGTGGACCTGGTGACGGACCGGGTCGCCGACGTCGTCCGGCGCACCGCCGATCTGGAGCAGCGGGTGGTCGACCTGGACCGGCGGCTGGCCGAGTCGCACCGCCGTAACAGCGCCGCCGGGTCGTTCCGGCGGCTGCTCTTCGGCGACCCGGCCTGGGCGGGGCTCGCCGCCCCTGACGCCACGTCCCCGACCCGCCCCGGCGACCCGACGGGTGGTGGGACGACCACCGCCGATCCGTCCACCGGCACCCGTGACCCGGGGGACGCGGCGGCGCTCAGGCAGCTCGCCGACCTGGCGGCCCGGCACGACGCCGCGCGCGGTCCGGTCCGGATCCGGCACGCGCGTCACCTGCGGGCGTTGCTGAACCAGCTCGGCCTGCGCGACGGCACCCCGGGGGCCGCACAGCGGCGCGAGCACCTGCCGGCCGAGCTGCGACCGGTCGCCGAGCGCCACGGCCGTCGGCTGCTGGCGGACCGGATGGCGCGGATCTTCGTCGGCCGGCCCGCCGACGCCACGGACAGTGACGCGCGGCCGAGCAACGTGCCGAACGCCGGTGTGTACGCGGTGGAACAGACCCCCGGGCCGCTGGTGCAGGCTGCCACCACCGTCGGCCTGGCCGGCGTGATCCAGGTCGCCGCCGGGGCGGGGCCGCTGAACATGGCGGCCGGCGGCGTGCTCGGCTCGGTACGCGACCTGGCGCTGAAACGGATGGAGACCAGCGTCAAGGACGCCCGCCGCAAGTGGGACCTGGACCATCCGAACCCGGCGGCGGACTCGGCGGCACGCGTGGACCGGCTCGCCGTACCCACCGAGGTCGTCGTGACCGACGCGGCCCGCAGGCTCCGGGTGGCGGTGGCGAACCTCGGCCGGGTCACCTCGGCGGTCGACCGGTTGGCGGGGCGTGGCGCGGAGAACGGACCGCCGGCACCGACCCCGTCGACCTCCCGCGACGGCGACACCACCACGACGGAGGGGCCGGACGTCCTGCGCCGGGCCGACTCGTGGGAACTGCAGGTCGCCGAGAGCCACGTCCGCACCGCCGACCCGATGTCCCTCAAGCCCGCCCTGCGCGAGCTGTACGCGGTCATCGACCGGCTCGGGCTGCGCGAGGGCATGTTCGGCCGGGTGGACCGGGTGGCCCAGTTGTCGCCCGAGGCACGCCAGGTGGTCGTCGACTACGGCGGCGACCGGGCCAGTCGGTCGGTCCGGCTCCGGACGCTGCGCGGAAGACAGAGGTACATCGACGTCGGCCGTCCGCCGGGCGTGCCCAGCCTGCGGACGTACCTGCGCGCCAGCTTCGCCACGACCGGCCTGGCCGGCGCGGGGGGCACCGCGATCGCGCTCGCCCTGTCGAGTCCGCTCGCCCCGATCATCCCGGTCGCCGCGCTCGCCGCCGTCCCGGTGATCGGCGCCGCGAAGTGGTACGCGAAACGGGCCAGCCTGGCGGCCGACGACGTACGGACCCGGTTCGACGCCCGTAGCGACGCCCGGGCGGCAGCCGACAAGGTGGACCAGGTCGTCGACCGGTTGCAGGAGCCGGTCCGGGAGCTCGGACAGGCGACGGCCGACCTGGAGGCCCGGCTCGACGCGGCCGAGTCGGCGGCCGATCGGCTCACCGAGCGCCTGGCCGGGGCACAGCAGCGCAACGGCGTACTCGGGCGTCTCTTCGGCGCCTTCCCGCGCTCCGCGGACCCGACCGCCGTCGACCCGACCTCGTCGGACCCGGCCGCCGGTCGGCCGGACGGAGGGACCGACCCGGACTCGGGGCGGATCACCGCGGCTGCCGTGCCGGACTCCGGGTTCCACGGCCTGGGCCGTCCGGCCGCCGACCCGGCGGCCGTACTCGACCTGGCACGGGCCGCCCTGCCGCAGATCGCGCCGTACGCCCAGGTGGACGCCGTGGTGCAGGTCGGTCCGGACCTGTTCGAGATCCGTGTGGCCGGGCAGTACCCGCTGACGGTGCGCATCACCACCGGCCCGTTGACCGACGGCGTGGTGGCCCAGTCGACCCGCGACCCCGACGGGACGTTCACCGTCACCGTCTCCGACCGGGCCGTCGACCAGGTCGTGGCGCGGGCGCTCGCGCACGAGGTGGCCGAGTTGTCGGCCCTGCACGAGTCGGGGCAGGCACTCGTCGGGCCGCTGGACCCGGGCAACGTGGACGGCCGGATCGACCCGGCCGGGCTCACCGCCCACGACCGGGGCCGGATGGCGGAGATCCGCCTGCTCGCCGCCGCGTACGCCGACGCCGACCCGGCCGGTCGGCTCGCGCTGCGTACCGAGATCGACGCCCTCGCCGACCACCTCGGCCTGCGGGTGGGCGACCCGGAGGTCCGGGGCAGGTGGGCGCTGCTCCCTGGTGACGTGATGGCCCACCTGGTGCAGCTCAGCGTGCCCGCCCTCACTCCGGCCGCAGTGTCGGAGGTACTGGCGGGCACACCGGACCCCAGCGAGGTCGAGCGGGTGCGGCTGATCGACTACCGGGCCCGGCTGGCGCCGGACTTCCAGGTGCCGCAGCAGGCCGATCTGGCCAACCGGCTGCGGGAACTGGCCATCGAGGCCGAGCAGGCGCAGACCGGGATTCCCCGGATGCCGTCCTTCGCGGGAAGTATCGTCGGCCTGCCCCCGGCACAGCTCGACCGGATCCGGGCCGTCGCCCCCGACCTTGCCGACCGACTCGGCCGTGACGGCATCTACGTCGACGTGACCGGCCGATACGACCTGCGCCCGTACATGGTGGACGGGGTTCCGGCGATCGATCTCGGCGCCGCCCGACCGGTCTTCGACCTGACCACCGAATCCGGTCGACGGGCCCAACTGCACGAGGACCGGCAACGCGCTCACGCCGCCCTGCGGGGGCTGCGCGGCGATCAGGCCGCCACCATCCTCGCCGACCACGAGTTCCACTACCAGGGCACGGCCCGCTGGATGGGGTTGGTGCCCGACGTCCTGACCGAGACGCTGCGCGGCATCACCCCCACGCCGCCGGACACCGCCGCCGCTGCGGAGACCGCCCCGACCGAGGGACCGGCCGGCGAGATCGAGGTGACCGCCGACCGGGTGACGCTGCCGGCGGAGAAGGCGGCCGGCAGCGGACCGGTCTACGGGGCGGCGTTCGACGCCCGGACCGGCCAGCCGGCACCGCTGTTCGACGGCCCGCCGAAGCGGACCGACGTGCAGCAGGGCGCACTCGGTGACTGCGGCATGATCGCCGTGATCGGCTCGGTCGCCGGTCACCTGCCGGACACCGTCGCCCGGATGTTCCACACCAACCCGGACGGCTCGGTGGACGTGCTGCTGCACGAGACCGACGGGCCGGGCAGCGCGGTCACCCCCACCGGACGCCTGCTCCGGGTCACCGTGTTCCCGGATGTGCCCGTGCACGCCGCCTCGAAGGGCCGCAGCGCCTACGCCGACCAGTCGATGGTCGGTACGTCCTGGGCGTCACTGCTGGAGAAGGCGATCGCGGCGGTCGACCGCACCTGGACCCCGCAACGCCACGACCAGTGGCAGCGGCAGTGGAGCGCCCGACCCGACGTCGACGCCGCCCAGGCCGCCCCGCTCGGCTACGCCCGGCTGGGCAGCGGCAGCAGCCGCTATGTGCAGGCGGAACTGCTCAGCCAGATCACCGGCCTACCGACCAGGGTCGACCAGCTCGACCCGACACCCGGACGGGAGGCCGACGCCGAGGCCCGACTGGCGGCCCTGCTCGACGCCGGCAGCCCGGTGATCACCGGTACGCACCCCGCCGCGCGCTACGAGTCGTACGAGCACGGCAAGCCGCCTCACGGGCTCTACGCCGGGCACGCCTACGAGGTCGTGTCGGTGACCGACGGCGAGGTGCGGCTGCGCAACCCGTGGAACGACAGCCACCCCGCGCCGATGCCGATCCGCGATTTCCTCGACCTGATGAGGCCCACGTACGCGCACGTCGAACTGGCCCGCAGCACGGTCGAGGCGCTGCCGGACTCGCAGTTCCACGGTCACGGCCGACCGGCCGCCGATCCCACCGCGGTGCGGGACCGGGCCCGGCTGGTGCTGCCCACCCTCGCCGAATCGATCGGCGCGACCGAGGTCGTCGCCGTCGGCCCGGACGCCTTCGAGGTGCGGACCGACGGCCTGGACCCGTTGCGCGTCCGGGTCGTCGCCGACGCGCTGCCCACCGGCACGGTGGCGCAGACGACCCGCAACCTGGACGGCACCTTCACCCTCGCCGTCTCCGACCGGGCCGCCGACAGCGCGGTCGACCGCGCGCTGGCACACGAGACCGCCGAACTGCTGGCCCGGCACGAGACCGGCGTGGCTAAGGTCGGCCTCTTCGACCAGGACACCGTCGACGGACCGATCGACCCGGCCGGCCTCACCGTCGCCGACCGGGGACGGCTGGCCGAGCTGCGTCTGATGGCCACCTGGTACGCGCAGGCCGACCCGACCGCCCGGCTGGCCCTGCGCGCCGAGATCGACACGCTGGTCGACCACCTGGGCCTGCGCTCGGGTACGCCGGACGCACGGGAACGTCTGGCGGTCGTGCCCGCTGACGTCTGGTACCACGTGATGACGCTCAGCCTGCCGGCGATGACACCGGAGACGGTGAACGACGTCCTGGCGTACCGACCCGACCCGACGCTCGTCGAGCGGTACCGCGCGATCGACTACCGAGACCATCTGGCCCCGGACTTCCGACCGCCGCCGGAGGCTGCCGAGCTGACCGCGAAGCTGCGCGAGTTGGCCGTGCACGGGGAGCAGCGCCAGTCCTCGATGCCCCGAATGCCCGCCCTGGCCGGGCAGCTCATCGGCCTGCCGCCGAACCTGTTGGACCAGATCCGTCAGGTCGATCCACGGTTGGCCGACCGGGTGGCCGCCGAAGGCGTCTACGTCGACCTGACCGGCCGCTTCGACCTGCGCCCGTACACCCTCGACGGCGCACCGGAGTTCACCCTCACCGCGTCGGCGCCCGCGTACGACCTGAACACCCCGGCCGGTCGCCAGGCCCTGCTCGCCGAGGACCGGATCCGCATCGACGCCGCCTTCCGGGCCGCCTACGGCACGAATCGCGCCGCGATGGCCGTACTCACCACCCACGCGTTCCACTACCAGACCGACGCGCGGCGGATGGCGCTGGTGCCGAACGCGTTGACCGAGGCGCTGCGGTCGATGATGCCGCCCGAGACCGAGGTCGAGGTCGAATCCACTCCGACGGTGACCACCGGCGAGGTCACCGCGACCGCCGACCGAGTCACCCTGCCCGACCCTGTTCCCCGACGCGTCGTCGAGTACGGGCGCCCGATGGATACCCGGACCGGGCGACCGGCACCGGTCTTCGACGGTCCACCCCGCCGTGACCAGGTACGACAGGGCATGCTCGGTGACTGCGGAGTACTGGCCACCATCGCTGCGGTCGCCGGTCACCGACCAGACGTGCTGGCGCAGCTCTTCCAGACGAATGCGGACGGCACCGTCGATGTGCTGCTGTACGAGAGCACCCTGCTCGGTGAGACGATGGCGCCCACGGGTCGTCGACTGCGCATCACGGTGACCCCCGACGTACCTCTGCGATCCGTGGCAGCCGGATCGGCGGCCTACGCCGACCAGTCGGTCAACGGCGCAGCCTGGGCCTCCCTGCTCGAGAAGGCCCTGGCGGCAGTCGACCGGACCTGGAGTGTGGAGCAGCGCCAACAGTGGCAGTCGAGTTGGCTGGCCTGGCACAGCCCGGACGATCCGCACCAGGCGGCGCCGACGGGCTACGCGCGGCTGAACATCGGCAGCACCCCCGACATGCAGGCGCAACTGTTGACCCAGCTCACGGGTGCTCCCAGTCGCGCATCGACGTTCGACGTCCGGCCGGGACAGGAGGCTGCGGTCGCGGCGCGACTCGGCGAGCTGCTGGCCGCCGGCAGTCCGATCATCACCGGCACGCTGCCGAAACGGGACTACCCGGCGGAGATTCGTCATCAACTCCCGTTCGGCCTGGTGCCCGGCCACGCGTACGAAGTGGTCGCGGTCGCTGATGGCCGCGTGTCGTTGCGAAACCCGTGGAACTTCGATCATCCGGCGGAGATGCCGATCCTGGACTTCCTGCACCTGATGAGCACGTCCTATGCCCACTTGGACGTCGCGCCCGCAGTCGCGCCCAGGCCCGCCGCAACAGCGCCCGGCCCGCTCGAGACCGATGCCGCCGCGGCGCGGCTGGATACGCCGAGTCCGGCACCGAAGGCGCCCGCTCAGAGCGAGCCGGAACGCTCGCACCGTCATTCGCTCGGTCGCACGTTCCTCGACGAGCACCCGACGACGGTCGGCTACTTCGCCCTGCTCGGTGCCGACGGTACGGTGAATGGTCTGCTCGTGGTCGTCTCCTCCGAGCATGGGCAGCGCACGGCCCACTGGAGCGCCGACGGTGGGCAACCAGGCGTCGGAGGATCGATGCCCGTCAGTCGGGAGGCGGCCGAACAGATCGCGCAGGACGTGCTCGGGTTCAGGCTCCCTGAGGAGTCCGTGCTGCACGACATGGTGAACGGCTGACGATGCCGACGACAGGACAGGGAGAACGGCCGTTGCGCTCCTTCACGGAGATCACCTCCATACCGAACAACGTCCCAGTCGACATCGGGCACGCCCGACTAGCGGTGCGATGGGTCGACGTGGGGCCGCCGGTGCGCGCCGAGGTGGTGGTCATGCCGCACTGGGCCGAGGAGTCCACGCATCACGAGATGCGGCTGGGCGAGACGTTCCCGGTGGGTGACGAAACCTGGCGGTTCGCCGACCTGGACATGGCCAGCGAGGACCAGTGGGAGGTCACGGTTCGCCGGGTGGACGCGAACGAGGTGATGGATCCACCCACCGGGCGCCTGTGGAAACCCTCTCGGCTGCGACCCTACGGCCAGGTCGACGAGGCACAGCTCCAATCGGTCGAGTCCGCACTAGGGCTCCGCCTGCCCGCGGATTACCGCGATTGGTTGCGCCGCAACAACGGCGCGCAGCCCGAGGTGCCGCACCACGTACCCGGAGTGCCGTTCGCCCTGACGCCGGAACGCCCGCTGTTCGGTGTGCACCCCGACTATCCGCTCTTCGATCTGGTGCAGGCCCAGCGCCGACACCGCGACCCGTGGCTGTCGCCGGCCTGGCTGGTGATCGCGAACCCCTCCGGCGGCCTGCTGGTCGTCTCGACGCGGTCGGGCGACTCGATCGTGTACTTCGCTCACGAACTGGACCTGGTCGGCCCGCCCGGTCCACCTGCTTCCGTCGCCCGGGAGAGGAAGCTACGCGGAGTGGCCAGGTCCATGGGCTATCTCCTCGGCCGGCTCACCCCCGTGGAGGTCGACCACCTCCCGCCGGTGCAGATGGTGCCGCCCAGCACCTTCACCGATCCCCGCAACCACCAGGACGGGCAGCCATGAGTACGCCGACCCCAGAGGCCCTGCTGCTGCCACTTGGGCAGTACTTCGGCACCTTCCACCCCAAGGTCGGCGCCTCGGAGCGCTACCAGCGGGTCCGGCTCGGCCCGGACGTGTGGGACCTGGACGACCCGCGTTTCGCGTTGTGGGCGCTCGCGCACAGCACGGCTGACCGCGAGGAGGAACAACTCTGGTCGCTCACCTCGGTGCGGCGGGCGGCGGGCGTACACCTTCCCGGTGTGGACGTCGAACCGCTGCTCGACGGCCTGCTCACCGAGGGCCTGCTCGTCGAGGTGACGCCCGACGCCCCGGCGGCGGTCGACTTCGCCCAGCGCCACCGGCTCGGCTCGCGGATGGTGGGGCTGGGCAACAGTGCCGACGAGCCCTGGCTGTGGTCGATCGGCTTCTTCGAACGGCCGATCGTGAAGGTCACCCGTACGATCTACAACCTCTGGGAGAGCGGGCGCTCCGGCGAGAGCCTCTGGGACGTCTGCGAGTCGCTGGCCGCCGACGAGCGCGACAGCGGAGGCACCGACACGGAGCTGACCGAGCCGGAGTTGCTGCTCACCGCGCTCCTCCGGGCCCTGCACCCGCTCTTGCTGGCCAGCGTGGTCTATCTGGAGCCGCAGCCGTGACCGAGACGAGGACACCGCCGATGACCCAGCCGTTGATCCTGCCGGTCGGCCGATACACCGGCGAGTTCCATCCCGAGGCGGGCGCGCCGGTCGCCTACTACTCGTTGGGCATCGGTCGCCTCGTGGTGACGATGGAGGATCCGCAGGCGTTCGCCGTCTGGGCTGCCGCGCATCCCCCGACCGACGCGCCGACCCGGCCGTGGACCAGGAGCGCCCTGGAGGAGTCCGCCACCGCCGTCGGGGTCACCGACCCGGAGCGGATCGTCGACGGGTTCCTGGAGGACGGGCTGCTGGTCGAGGTGAGTCCCGACGATCCCGACCTGGAGGGGTTCGCCCGCGCGCACCGGGTGTTGCCGCTGATGGTGTCGCTCGGCAACAGCCCGGACGACCCGTTGAACTACGGCATCGGCCTGTTCGGCATGGAGCCGGTGGTCCGGGTGCCCACCCTCGTGCACGACGTCTGGCAGTGGAGCAGCGTCGGCGACAGCCTGTGGGAGGTCTGCGAGGTGTTCGCCGAGGCCGGCGCCCGGGTCGACTTCGTCGACGAGCGGGAGCACGATCCCCGCCACGTGTTGCGTGAGTTCCTCGCGGCGCTGCCCATGCTGCTGGCCACCAACGCCGCCTGCCTGGACGAGGCCCGCGGCCTCTGACCGCGTCGCCGCCGTCGGGGACCGGCGGGTCCGACTCAGTCGAGCTGCGCCAGCATCCCGGCGTACGTGTCGCGCACCGCCCGCAGCCGCTCCCGCCGGAACCGACCGGGCTCGCGCTGGTGCAGGTGACGCCCCCGGTCGCTGGCGAAGGTCTCCGGGGGGACCGCGTCGCCGTCGGCCGGGATGAACTTGCCGACCTCGTCCAGCGCGGCGACGGCCCGGGTCAACGCTGCCCGGGCCCGCTGCCGGGAGTCGCCGTCCGCGTTCACCGACACCTGTCCGGCGTACGCGTCGGCGACGAGCAGCCATTCGCCCGGGTCGAGCAGCTCCGACGGCTCGTCGCCGCCGTAGCGGAACCCGGTGCCTGCCGCGCCGAGACCCGGGGGCAGCCGGAAGACGAACTCCCTCTCCCGCCCGCAGCCGGCGCAGGCGCCGGTGTACCGACTCGCCAGCTCGCCGTCGGCCATCGCGACGACCGCGCTCTGCCGAGGGAAGCCGACGTCCCCGCACGAGCAGGGACGCAGGTCCATGTAGAGGTGCGCCTCCGCATTGGTGCGGCTCAGCGGCGGGGTCATCGGCCTACCGTACCGATCGAGCTGTCCGGGCACCGTCCCCGCCGCCCGCTGGCATACTCGCCGACCATGGTGGTGTCGCGTGGCTGGGCCGTGTTCCTCGCCGGTGTGGGCGTCTGGACCTGGGTGATCTGGCCGAGGTTCGCGGTGGCGATCTGGAACGACGAGCGGTCCTGGTCCAGCGGCACGGTCGGTGACTGGCCGGCGACCGGCTTCCTCTGGGTGCACGCGCTGCTGATCGGTGCGTCGCTGGCGATCGGCACGACAGTGGGACTGCTCGGCGTACGCGCCTGGCGGATGTCCCGCCGGGGTACCCGCTGAGCTGGGCACCCGGGTGAACCACGGGGGTCGTGCTGCGGTCCGGTTCCCCAGGCGTCGCTGCGTGTTGACCTGGTGGAACAGGCCACTTCGGACCGGCGAAGCGTTCACGGGACCCGAAGTGTGACGGGGACCGCTTCCCCCGGATTTGACGATCAAACCTGTGGACGCGTAACTTTCTCTCTGCCGCTGCGGAACGGGCAAACGGGGCGAAAGCCACGAGGTCCGGACCAGGCGGTACCGAGTTCAGTGCGGAGTGATCCTCAGTGGACGCGGTCCGGGCGGGGCCCGACGAAGACGCCGAGGGGCGGATTTGGCGGAGCGGAAACGACCGGGTAATGTTCACGACCGGCAGGGAACCGGGCGAGCTAGCGGGAAACCGCAAGCGGCCGGCCTGCCAAATCCGACGATCGAGCGAAGCGGTCACCGCTGCGCCTGATCACGGATGCCGAACCGCCAGAAGCGTGACGTACCGGGACACACCGGTTGACACGGGCCAGACGGTAAGGTAACGTAGTAAAAGTGCCCGCCGCGAGGTGGGTGCGGATGATGCCCCGGAGGGGTGCCTGCTGGTGTGGGTGTTCTGATGGTGTGTGGTTGTTCTTTGAGAACTCAACAGGGTGCTTGATAAGCCAGTGCCAAATTGTTTTATGATGCCCCGTGCCAACTTTTGGGTTGGTGGGGATTCCTTTGGCAGCAAAATTTTGTTGCTGGGGTTTGCTTTTCCAATTAGGTTTTTGTTGGAGAGTTTGATCCTGGCTCAGGACGAACGCTGGCGGCGTGCTTAACACATGCA
>NZ_JBIANP010000013.1:0-149409 GCF_042874705.1 Micromonospora sp. NPDC003816 | reverse complement strand
ACGTCTTGTTCGCCATGCTCCGCGACAAGATCCCCTACCAACCCCGCCCAGTCACGCCGATCGCGGCTTGACCAAACCCATAGGGACACCCCCCCGACACTGTGCCTAGCGCCCCCCGCTCCCTGCGTGCCCTGCTCCCTGCGTGCCCCACTTCCCAAGATCGTGCTTGATCCAGGATCGAGTGGCATCGAAGCACCGCGGTAGCACTCCATCCACTCCCGCGCTAGGCAGGCTCGACTCGTCGATCATGGAGTTGTGGCGCTCACAAAAGGCGCAAGACTGGATGAGTCGGAAGCCACAACTCCATGATCGGCGCACGAGGCGCGGCGCATGCGTCGCGAGGCACGTGGGGTACGCGGGGACGGGGGTGTCGGGGGTCAGCGGAGGGACGCGTACACGTCGATGAGACGCTTGGTGACCACCTCGGGGTGGAAGGTGCGGTCGTAGCGGGCGCGGGCGGGCCCGGCCAGGGCGGCGGCTCCGGCGGCGGCCACCGGCAGTGCGGCTGCCAGCGCCGCCGGGTCCGGCGGCACGACCCATCCGGCCTCTCCGGCCCGGATCCCGGCCGGCAAGGCGCTCGCCCGACCGGCGGAGTCGACCTGACCGACGGATCCACCAGGCCCGACCGGGCCAACGGAACCCACGCCACCGGAGCTGACCGGGTCAGCAAGACCCACCGGGCCAGCGGGGCCGCCGGGGCTGGGCGGGGCGGCTGCCGAGGCTGCGACGGCCGGGCCGGTGCCGGCAGGTTCGCGAGGGGTGTCGGCGCCGACGAGGTACGGGATGCCGCCGAGCGCGGTGCCGAGCACCGGCCGCCCGCTGGCCAGCGCCTCGATGATCACGGTGGGGAGTACGTCGTGCCAGGTGGAGGTGGCGAGCACGACGGCGCTGGCGTTCAGCGCCTCGCGTACCCCGGCCCGGTCGAGCGGGCCGAGGAAGGTGACGTCGGCGCGTTCGGCCGCCGCCGCCTCGACCAGCGGACGCAGTTCGCCGTCACCGGCCACGCGCAGTGGGCCCAGTGCGCCGTCCGGGTGCCGGCGCCACGCCTCCAGCAGCAGGTCGAGCCCCTTCTCGGGGGAGAGCCGACCGAGGAAGAGGAAGCCCCGGCCCAGCGGCGCGGGGGTGCCCGGGTCCGGGATGGCGTTCGGCTTGACCACGATCCGCTCGTCCGGGATGCCGTAGTCACGCAAGTGGTCGGCGACCGCGCTGGTCAGCGCGATGAACCGGTCCACCGACTTCCAGGTGCCCCGGTGCACGGCCAGGGTGGTCGCCATCAGCGCGCTCTGTGCCCGCGACCCCCGGTAGCAGCGGTGTACCACCGCCGGTACGCCCAGCGTCCGGCCCCGGCAGTCCTGGCAGATCACCCCGTCGCGGAAGTACAGGCCGGAGGAGCAGACCTGGCGGTAGTTGTGCACCGTCTGCACCACCGGCACCCCGTGCCGGTGCGCGGTCCGCACCACCCAGGGCGAGAGCAGCGGGTACGGGTTGTGCAGGTGCAACACGTCCGGACGGTGCTCGGTGAGCAGCCGACTCAGCTCCTGTTGCGCCCGGGGGGCGTAGATCGGCGAGATCGGCAGCAGTGCCTTCGCCGTCTTCGGCATCGACGGGATCTCGTCGGAGCTGCGCAGGAACGGCAGCACCTCCACGCCGGCTGCGGCGAGCTGGGAGATCTCCACGTCGACGATGGTGTTCTCGCCGGACGGCTGGGCTTCCCGGTACCGGTTGTGCGCCACCACGATTCTCACGGCAAAGAAGGCTACCGTTGACCTGTGCCCGAACTACCGGAGGTAGAGGCGCTCGCAGGCTACCTGCGGCAGCGCGCGGTGGGCCGGCGTGTCGACCGGCTGGAGGTCGCCGCGATCAGCGCCCTGAAGACGTACGATCCGGCGCCGAGCGCGGTCGTCGGCCGGACGGTGACCGACGCCCGGCGACACGGCAAGTTCCTCGACGTCGTCTTCGACGGCGGCCTGCACCTGGTGGTCCACCTGGCCCGCGCGGGCTGGCTGCACTACCGGGAGGCGTTCGCCTCGACCGTCCCGCTTCGTCCCGGAAAGGGGCCGATCGCCCTCCGGGTACGCCTCGACGACGGTTCCGGCTTCGACCTGACCGAGGCCGGTACGCAGAAGAAGCTCGCCGCCTACCTGGTGACCGACCCGCAGACGGTGCCCGGGGTGGCCAAGCTCGGGCCGGACGCGATCGCCGCCGACCTGAGCGCCTTCGCCGAGGCGCTGCGCAGCCGCCGGGGCCAGGTCAAGGGGGTGCTCACCGACCAGTCCGTGCTGGCCGGGGTCGGTAACGCGTACTCGGACGAGATCCTGCACGCCGCGAAGCTGTCGCCGTTCGCGCTGACCGACCGGCTGAGTGACGACCAGATGGCGACGCTGCACGCGGCGACCCGGCGGGTGCTCGGCGACGCGGTGACCCGTTCGCTGGGGCAGCGCGCCGCGGAACTCAAGGGTGAGAAGCGGTCCGGGCTGAAGGTGCACGCCCGCACCGGGCTGCCCTGCCCGGTCTGCGGGGACACCGTCCGGGAGGTGTCGTTCGCCGATTCGAGCCTCCAGTACTGCCCCACCTGCCAGACCGGCGGCAAGCCGCTGGCTGACCGACGGCTGTCCAGACTTGTACGGTGAGTGACGTTGCTCATCGACTACGGAGCGGAATCGGACGTGGGTGTCGAACCGCCGCTCGCACGCTCTACCCGGGCCACAATCCATCGGTATAGTGGCCCGGTCCCCGGCTTCCGGACGGCGCGAAGTCGGCCAGATCCCAGGCGAACACGAGTCTGTCGCGCAATGTCCCCCGGGTCCGCGACGGGCGCGGATCCGCGTGGGAAGCTGGAACGGTGGGCGACGCGGGCCATCACGGCGAGTGAGCGGCACGTGTCATGCGGGAGGACATGGTGAGGTGACGACTAGCCTCCAGCGCCCGGTGACCAACGAAGGCCGGAGCAGATTCGTGCGGCACGTCGACAGCTTCGAGATCCAGCCGCCGACCCCACCCTCCACCAGCGGCGTACCGCGATCGGCGTGGGCGCGGGCGCGGCGACGCGTCTCCCGCTGGCACCGCCCGTACACGGCGATCCTGCTGCTGCTGGACTTCGCCGCCGTCGCCTTCTCCAGCTACACCGCGATCCACAGCTTCGACCAGGCCACCGCCGGTTTCTACGACGCGCAGAACGACCCGACCTGGTTCTTCACGGTGGCCTTCCTGCTGTTGCCGCTGGGCTGGCTGGTGGTTCTGTGGTTCAACGGCGCCTACGACCGGCGTTGTCTCGGGCTCGGGCCGGACGAGTTCAAGCGGGTGATCCGCGCCGGGGTCACGGCCTGCGCCACGGTGTCGTTCCTCGCCTTCGCCACCAAGACCGACCTGTCCCGGTTCACCGTCGGCACCGCCCTGCTGATGGCGCTGCTGCTGATCCTGCTGGGCCGGATCCTGGCCCGCTTCGTGCTGCACGTCATCCGGCGCAACATCCAGCAGGCGGCGCACCGGATGGTGCTGGTCGGCACGCTGCCGGACTGCCTGGAGGTCTACACCGCGGTCACCCGCAACCCGTCCGCCGGGCTGGTCCCGGTCGCCATCCACATCACCGACGGGTACGCGGCAGCCCGGGGCGTGCAGACCCCGGTCCCGGTGTACGCCGGACGCGACGTACTGGCGCTGGTCCGTGAGGTCGGCGGCGACACCATCGCGGTCTGCGGCTCGGCCAGCTCCGAGCCGGGCGAGTTGCGCCGGCTGGCCTGGCAGTTGGAGGGCTCCGGGGTCGACCTGGTGGTGGCCCCGCAGTTGACCGACATCGCCGGCCCCCGGGTGCACATCCGCCCGATCGAAGGTCTGCCGCTGCTGCACGTCGAGGAGCCGACCCTCTCCGGGCCCGCGCTGCTGGCCAAGAGCATGATGGACCGGGTCGGCGCCGGTCTCGGCCTGCTGATGCTGGTGCCGGTCTTCCTCGCCGTCGCCGTCGCGATCCGGATCTCCGACCCGGGTCCGGTCTTCTTCCGCCAGCCCCGGGTGGGGCACGAGGGACGGACGTTCCGGGTGTGGAAGTTCCGTACCATGTACGTCGACGCGGAGGACCGGCTCGCCAGCCTGACCGACCAGAACGAGACCGACGGCATGCTGTTCAAGATGAAGCAGGATCCCCGGGTCTTCCCGGTGGGCCGCTTCCTGCGTGCCTCGTCGCTGGACGAGCTGCCTCAGTTGATCAACGTACTCAAGGGTGAGATGTCGTTGGTCGGACCGCGCCCGCTGCCCGCCGACGACGGCGACTTCCTCGGTGACGTACGACGCCGACTGCTGGTCCGTCCCGGTATGACCGGCCTGTGGCAGGTCTCCGGCCGCTCGGACCTGTCCTGGGACGAGGCCGTCCGGCTGGACCTCTACTACGTCGACAACTGGTCGCTGGCGTACGACCTGAGCATCCTGTGGCGCACCGTGGGCGTCGTGCTGGCCCGTAAGGGCGCGTACTGACTCTTGGCCCGGCGGCCGGAAACGACCAGGATCGTCGGCGTGGGTGGCAACATCTCCGCCGTCGTCGGCGTCATCTCCCTGGTCGCCGTACTGGCCGGGGCCCTGTACGCCGTCGGTCGGCTGCGCGGTCGACGTGGCATCGCCACCCCCGGCCAGCGGGCCACCTACGAGGTGCTGCACACCGCCGGGTTGGCCGCCGAACCGCTGCGTGCCGGGCTGTACCCGGCCGGCGCGGCGAAGGCGGCCCGCCACCTGCGCACCCTGGTCGGGGCCGAGGGGCTGGCCTTGACCGACACCGACGACCTGCTCGCCCTGGACGGGCGGGGCGCCCACCACGGGGACCAACTACGCGCGGCGGCCCGGCGGGTGGTGGCCTCGGAGCGGTCGACGGTGCTCGGCGAGGCGGAGCTGTCCTGCGACCGCGTCGACTGTCCGGTCCGGGGTGCGGTGGTGGCTCCGCTGGCCGGCGCGGAGGGCCGGATAGCCGGTGCCCTGGTCGCCGTCACCGACGGCGTGCCCGCCCCCGGTCTGGTGCAGGCCACCCTGGAGACCGCCCACTGGGCGGGCAGCCAGCTCGCCCTCGCCGAGCTGGACTCGTCCCGGGAGCGGCTGGCCCGCGCCGAGGTACGGGCGCTGCGGGCGCAGATCAGCCCGCACTTCATCTACAACGCGCTGACCGCGATCGGCTCGTTCGTCCGGACCGACCCGGAGCGGGCCCGGGAGCTGATCCTGGAGTTCGCCGAGTTCACCAGGTACTCCTTCCGGGCGCACGGGGAGTTCACCACGTTGGCCGAGGAGCTGCGGTCGATCGATCGCTACCTCACCATCGAACGGGCCAGGTTCGGCGACCGGCTCCAGGTCCGGCTCCAGATCGCCCCCGAGGTGCTGCCGGTGACCCTGCCGTTCCTGTGCCTGCAACCACTGGTGGAGAACGCGGTCCGGCACGGCTTGTCGCGTAAGCCCGGCACGGGCATGGTGAGCATCGAGGCCCGGGACGCGGGAGCCGAGTGCCACATCACGGTGGAGGACGACGGAGTGGGGATGGATCCGGCCACGTTGACCGCCGGGATCGCCGAGCTGGCCGGTGCCACCGGCGACCCCGGCGACGACCCGGGCCAGCACGTCGGCCTCTCGAACGTCGACGAGCGACTCCGGTCGGTCTTCGGTGACGGCTTCGGCCTCGTCGTGGAGACGGGGCTGGGCTCGGGAACGAAGGTGAGCATGCGGGTGCCCAAGTTCCATCCCGGCGTACGGGCCGGCTCGTGACCGGCAACGGCGGCCCGGCCGCTCCCGGCTTCCTGCGCGTCCTCGCGGTGGACGACGAACCGCCCGCGCTAGACGAGCTGGCGTACCACCTGCGCGCCGACCCCCGGGTGGCCCGGCTGCACACGGCCGGCGACGCCACCGAGGCGCTGCGGGTGCTCCGCGACGGCGACATCGACGTGGTCTTCCTGGACATCCGGATGCCCGGCCTGGACGGCATGGAGCTGGCCCGGGTGCTGCGCCGGTTCGCCCGGCCACCGGCGATCGTCTTCGTCACCGCCTACGACGACGGCGCGGCCGACGCCTTCGACCTCGGCGCCACCGACTACGTCCGCAAGCCCGTCCGGTCCGAACGGCTCTCCGAGGCGCTGCGTCGGGTGGTCGGCTCCCGGGTGGTGCCCTCCCACCCGGCCGCGCTGGCCCGCGCCGAGGAGGACCCGACCATCCCGGTCGAGTTGGCCGGCACCACCCGGATGCTGCCCCGTTCGGCGGTGCGGTGGGTGGAGGCACAGGGTGACTACGCCCGGCTGCACACCGTCGACGGCGCCCACCTGGTCCGGGTGTCGCTGGCCACGCTCGCCGAGCGCTGGGCCGACGCCGGTTTCGTCCGGATCCACCGGTCGTACCTGGTGCAACTCCGGCTGATCGCCGAACTCCGGCTGGTCAACTCCGGGTACGTGGTGGTGGTCGACGGCACGGAGCTGTCGGTGAGCCGGCGACACATCCGGGAGTTGAAGGACAAGCTGGTCCGCGCCGCGAAGCAGGAGTGGAGCCGCTGAACGTGCGGCGGTCCGTTTATCGGTCCACGCGAGAATCGTCGCTGCTCTATCCTCCTGCTGCCGGTCCGGTACGGGGCGCGGGACCGGCGCGGGCGCAGTGCCTGCACGGGCCGCCCCGCACCCTCACGTTTGGACGCAGATGCAGCTAACCCTCATTCGCCGTGCCGTACTGGCCGGCATCGCCGTGGTGGCCGTCGTGGCACCCGGTGCCACCCCCGCGTGGGCGGCCGACACCGGCACGATCAGCGGTCGACTCACGACCAGTGCCGGCGCCGCCGCACCGGACGTTCCGGTGGTGGTCTACCGGACCGGCGGGTTCACCACCATCGCCGAAACCCGGACCGACGCCGACGGCACCTACACTCTCGCCTCGCTGCGGCCCGGCTCCTACACCGTCGGTTACCTTCCCCCCAACCGGCCGGAGCAGTACCACCGACAGAAGTTCCGGTCCTGGGAGGCGGATCCGGTCGTGGTGACCGCAGACGCCACCACCACCGTCGACGAGCAGTTGGTGGCCACCGGCACGGTCACCGGCCGCATCGTGGACGCCGCTGGTGAGCCTCGGTCCGGGCTACGGGTCGAGGCCCGCCCGATCGGCTCCCCCAACTGGGCCAACACGGTCACCGACTCCGACGGTCGGTACGCGATGGCCGTGCTCGCCGGCGACTACCGGGTGAG
Source organism: Micromonospora sp. NPDC003816 (assembly GCF_042874705.1). Classification (NCBI taxonomy): domain Bacteria; kingdom Bacillati; phylum Actinomycetota; class Actinomycetes; order Micromonosporales; family Micromonosporaceae; genus Micromonospora; species Micromonospora sp. NPDC003816. The sequence continues at coordinate 142,222 of NZ_JBIANP010000013.1, read as the reverse complement.
TTTCCAGCCGATCGAGGGTTCCAGGCAGGCCCAGTACGTACCGGGCAAGCTCGGCCTGCGCAGCGCGGGTGTCTTCGCGGTCACCGCCGACGCGGTGGTCGTGGCCGACGACACGGTGCTGCCGGTGGGCAACCTGTCGGGCCGGTTCACCACCGCCGCCGGGGCACCGTTGACGGAGGCTCAGGTCGACCTCTACACGCCGGACGGAGAGAACGCCGGCTGGACCGACACGGACGCCGACGGGGCCTTCGACCTGGAGGTGCTCGCCGGCGCCTACCGGGTCGGGGTGTTCAAGGACGACCGCCAGCAGTACTACCGCGGGAAGCTCGTCCCCGAGCAGGCCGACCTGGTCACCGTGCGGGGCGGGGAGCGGACCAGCATCACCGACGCCCTGCTCGGCACCGGGACCCTGCGGGTCCGGGCGGTCGACTCGGTGACCGGTGCGCCGATCGCCCGCTTCTGCGCGATGGATGCGTGCAGCAACGGCACCGGTTCGGTGATCATCCCCGACATCCCCGAGGGGCGGCACGACGTCTACCTCTACACGCCGGACGGCCGGTACCTCCCACGCAACCGCAGCGGTGTGCTGATCCGCGCCGACCAGACCACCGAGGTGACCGTCGCGCTGAGTCCGGGCGCGACGATCAGCACCACGGTGGTCGACCGGCAGACCGGAGCACCCCTTGCCGGCGTCTGTCTGGAGGCGTTCGCGAACAAGCGGGCGCTGCTGCTGGACAGCTACCCGAAGTGCAGCGACCACGACGGTCGGGTGGACATCGGACCGCTGCGGGCTGGCGAGCACAAGCTCTTCGCCGTGCCGCAGAACCAGACGTACGGCCGGCAGTGGGTCGGGCCGGACGGCGGCACCGGCGACGAGCGGGAGGCCGCCACGGTCACCACCAACCTGGGCCAGGTGTCCACCGGCCCGGTGGTCCGACTCGACCGTGCGGGCCGGGTGAGTGGTCGGGTGACGGACGTGCAGACCGGCGCGGGTCTGGCGGACGTCCACGTATCGGTACTCACCGGCCACCCCGGCGTCGGCGCGGAGGACGTCCGCACCGACGATCAGGGCGGCTACACGCTGACCCGACTCGGCCCGTACGCGTGGCCCGTGGTGTTCGGCGGGGATTCGCACGCCGCCGTCTGGTCCGGTGGCGCGTCCAGCCGCTTCAAGGCCACTCCGGTGCTGGTCACCGCTGACGCCACGGCGACCCTGGACGCGACGCTCAGCCCCGGCACGCAGTTCACCGGCACGATCAAGGACGGCACGGGTAGGCCGTTCCAGTCCGGCTTGGTGATGGCGCACAGCGTCGACACCGGCGACATCGCGGGCAGCGGCTTGGTCTCCGGCGGGCAGTTCGACCTCCGACTGACCGGACGCCAGCGGGTCTTCCTCAGCTACGAGGTCTCGCTGGACGGGGTGGACATGCACTCGGGCCGGTACCGGGTCGCCGACTCCGACGGCGTCGTTCGGCTGGTCCGTTTCACGGTGCCCGCGACCGGGTCGACGAGCGTCGACGTGGTCATCCCGACGAGCTGAACCTGAGGTGGCGGGCGGACGGCGACGCACGACGCCGTCCCCCGTCCACCGGGTTATCCACAGGCTGCACGGGTTGTCCACAGGTTGTGCACAGCCCTCTTGACATTCCCGTCCGGCGGACGAGACTGCCGGGGTGGCCGCTGCCGACGATCCCGTCCCGGCGCCCGGGGCGGCGGCAGGGCCCGGGGCGCAGCCCCGCCACGCCGACCCCGGACCGGTGCCGCCGCAGGGCGGGCGGCCGACACCCGAGGCGCCCACCCGCACCCGGGTGGTGTTGGCCGAGGTGTCGCAGCGGCAGCGCCCCGCCGCCGGTACGCACACCGAGCTCACCCAGCAGACCCGGGTCGGTGAGGCCCTCGTCCGTGGACTGGTCCGCGCCCAGTTGGCGCTGGCGTTGCAACTGTCGGCGGTGGTGCTGGTCGGGCTGGGCGGCCTGCCCCTGTTGTTCGCCATCGCGCCGTCGGTCGGGCGGATGACCGTGCTCGGCGTCAACCTGCCGTGGCTGGTGCTCGGCGCGCTCTCCTTCCCGTTCCTGGTCGCGGTCGGCTGGACGTACGTGCGGCTGGCCGAACGCAACGAGCAGGACTTCACCGACCTGGTCCAGCGGCCGGAGCGCTGAGTGGGCAACGACCTCGTCGTACCCGCGATCGTGGCGGTCACCCTGATCACGCTGGGGATCGGGTTCTACGGGCTGCGGCTGGCCCGCACCACCTCCGACTTCCTGGTCGCCTCACGGGTGGTCAGCCCGACCTGGAACGCCGCCGCGATCGGCGGGGAGTACCTCTCGGCGGCGAGCTTCCTCGGCGTGGCCGGGCTGGTCCTCAAGTACGGCGTCGACGTGCTCTGGTATCCGGTCGGCTTCGCCGCCGGCTACCTGGCCCTGCTGCTCTTCGTGGCGGCACCGTTGCGCCGCTCCGGGGCGTTCACCCTGCCCGACTTCTGCGAGATGCGGCTCGGTTCCCGCCGGTTGCGGACGCTCGCCACCATCTTCGTGATCTTCATCGGGTGGCTCTACCTGGTCCCGCAGTTGCAGGGCGCCGGGCTGACGCTGGCCACGCTGGCCGGTTCGCCGTACCCGGTGGGTGCCCTGGTGGTGGCCGCGGTGGTGACCGCCAACGTGGCGCTCGGCGGGATGCGCGCGGTCACCTTCGTTCAGGCGTTCCAGTACTGGCTCAAGCTGACCGCGCTCGCCGTACCCGCCATCTTCCTCGCCCTCCAGTGGCAGTCCGACGGACGTCCCCCGGTGACGCCGCCCGACGGGCCGACGTTCCGGACCGCGACCACCGTCGTGGTCGAGCACCGCGCGGTGCTCACGCTGCCCGACGGTGAGACCCGGGAGGTACGCCCCGGCGACGAGTTGACCTTCGCAGCGGGTGAGCCGGTGCCGGAAGTCTCCGGAGTGGCGACCGGATCGGCCGAATGGCTGCTGCCCAGCACCGCGGCCGACGACGACCGGGGGCTGTTCGCCACGTACTCGCTGATCCTGGCGACCTTCCTGGGCACCATGGGGTTACCGCACGTCCTCGTCCGCTTCTACACCAACCCGGACGGGGCCGCCGCCCGCCGGACCACGCTGGTGGTGCTGGCGCTGGTCGGGGTCTTCTACCTGCTACCCACGATCTACGGTGTGTTGGGTCGGATCTACACCCCGCAACTGCTGGTCAGCGGGCAGACCGACGCGGTGGTGGTGCTGCTGCCCGAAGCGGCGCTCGGCGCCGGGACCACCGGCCGGCTGATGGCCGCCCTGGTCGCCGCCGGTGCGTTCGCGGCCTTCCTCTCCACCTCGTCCGGCCTGCTCACCAGCGTCGCCGGAGTGATCTCCACGGACGTGCTCGGCCGTGGCTCGGTACGCGGCTTCCGGCTGGCCACGGTAATCGCGGGCGGGATCCCGACGGTGCTCGCGTTGAACGTCTCCGGGCTGGACGTCTCGCAGGTGGTCGGGCTGGCGTTCGCCGTCGCCGCGTCCAGCTTCTGCCCACTGCTGGTACTCGGCATCTGGTGGCGCGGGCTCACCGACGCGGGCGCGGCGGCCGGCATCCTGGTCGGCGGCGGCGCGGCGATCACGGCGGTGCTGGTCACCGTGCTCGGCCCGCCGCTGTCCGGCTGGCCCGCCACCCTGACCGCCCAGCCCGCCGCCTGGACGGTGCCGCTGGCCTTCACCGTGATGGTCGCCGTCTCGCTCGCCACCCGCCGCCGCGCCCCGACCGACATCGCCCGCACCATGCTGCGCCTGCACGCCCCCGACGCCCTCCGGCGGTAAGGAAGGGCCCCCTGCTAACGCCTGCGGTATAGAAGGGGTCCCCTGCTAACGTCCGTCGGCGTGCAGGGGCGGCTGGCGCGACGTCCGACTCGGGGATGAGCCGCGAATCGTCCTCCGGAGGGTCGGTGCACTGGTCAGGACCGGATACGGTCGGGATCATGACTGGTGAGCACCCGGCGCTGGCGCTGCGCGGCCTGGCGAAGAGGTTCGACAGCAAGGTCGCGGTGGCCGGCGTGGATCTGGACGTACCCGCCGGCTCGTTCTACGGCCTGCTCGGCCCGAACGGCGCGGGCAAGACCACTACGCTGTCGATGGCGGTCGGGCTGCTGCGGCCCGACGCGGGTGGCGCCCAGGTCCTCGGGCACGACGTGTGGGCCGACCCGGTCACCGCGAAACGGCTGCTCGGCGTGATGCCGGACGGCGTACGCCTCTTCGACCGCCTCAGTGGGTCCGAGCTGTTGGCGTACCACGGCCTGCTGCGCGGCATGGACCCGGCGGTGGTCGACCAGCGTGCCGGGGAACTACTCGACGTGCTCGCCCTCGCCGACGCCGGCCGCACCCTGGTGGTGGACTACTCGGCGGGTATGAAGAAGAAGATCGGCCTGGCCTGCGCGCTGCTGCACGGGCCGCGACTGCTGGTGCTGGACGAGCCGTTCGAGGCGGTCGATCCGGTCTCGGCCGCGTTGATCCGCGACATCCTCCAGCGGTACGTCACCGGCGGCGGCACGGTGGTCTTCTCCAGTCACGTGATGGAGGTCGTGCAGCGGCTCTGCACGCATGTGGCGATCCTCGCCGAGGGCACCATCAAGCGGGTCGGCACGCTGGAGCAGGTACGCGGCGAGCGCTCGCTGGAGGAGGTCTTCGTCGAGGTGGTCGGCGGGCGTACCGCAACCGGTGAGGAGCTGGCGTGGCTGTCTCAGTGACCACCCCGGCGAAGCCGGTACGGGCCGTCTCGGCCCGGCACTTCGTCCGGCTCAAGCTGCGGGTGATGGCCAACAACTTCCGTGGTCAGGGCTGGCGGGTCGCACTGTTCCTGATCGGGTCGCTGTTCGGGCTCTGGATCGCGGTGGGCGCCTTCTTCGGCCTGGCCGCCCCCGGGCTGGCGGGCAACGACACGTACGCGCTGCTGATCGCCGCGCTCGCCGGCAGCCTCACCGTGCTCGGCTGGATGCTGCTGCCGCTGGTCTTCTTCGGCGTCGACGAGACGCTCGACCCGGCCCGCTTCGCGCTGCTGCCGTTACCCCGCCGCACCCTGGTCAAGGGGCTGTTCGCGGCGGCGCTGGTGAGCGTACCGGCGATCGCCGCCCTGGTGGCGTTCTCCGGCCTGGTGGTCACCGCCGGTGTCTTCGGCGGCTGGTCCGCCGCCGTGGTGGCCGCGCTCGGCGTCGTCCTGGGGCTGCTCGTCTGCGTCGCCGGTGCACGGGCGGTGACCAGCGCGTTCGCCACCATGCTCCGCTCCCGGCGGGTCCGTGACCTGGCCGCCGTCCTGCTGGCGGTGCTGGCCGCGATGCTGGGGCCGCTGCAGATCGCGGGCATGGCCGCACTCGGCGAGGTCAACTGGGACCGGTTCGTCCCGGTGGCGACCGTGCTGGGCTGGACCCCGCTGGGCGCACCCTTCACGGCCGGCATCGACCTGGCCCAGGGCCGGGTCTGGGCCGCCCCGCTGAAGCTGGCGATCGCCGTGCTCACCATCCTCGCGCTGTTGGCGTGGTGGTCGCGGTCGCTGGAGTCGGCGATGGTGGGTGCGGCGAGCACCGGGTCGACCCGTGTTCAGGCCGGACCCACCGGTGGCGCGGTCGCCCAACTGTTTCCCCGTGCGGCCGGCTGGCTGCGCCGGGACCAGTTCGGCGCGCTGGTCGCCCGGGAGGCCAGGTACTGGTGGCGGGACGCCCGGAGGCGGGCCAACCTGATCACCGTCGCGGTGGTCGGTCTCTTCGTGCCGGTCATGGTCAACTTCGGCGCGCAGGGCTTCGCCTTCGACAGTGATCAGGGCTTCAGCGTCGGCGACTCGTCACCGGTGCTGGTCAGCGTCTCCATGCTCTTCGTCGGGCTGCTCGCCGCCGTCACCCTGGCCAACCAGTTCGGCTTCGACGGCAGCGCGTACGCCGCGAACGTGGTGGCCGGCGTACCCGGTCGACAGGAACTGCTCGCCCGGATGGCCGCCTTCTCGCTCTACGTCCTGCCGATGCTGGCCGTGGTCGCGGTGGTGATCGCGCTGGTCCTCGGCGAGCCGGCGTGGATCGGGTTCATGGGCGGCGCACTGGTCGCGACGTACGGTGTCGGGCTGGCGGTCAACTCGTTCATCTCGGTGCTCGGCGCGTACTCGCTGCCGGAGACGAGCAACCCGTTCGCCATGAACAGTGGTGCCGGCGTGGCCAAGAGTCTGCTGACGCTGCTGTCGATGGTCGTCACCGCCGTGCTCGGCATACCGATGGTGGTGGCCGCCGCGCTGCTCGGCGACACCTGGCTCTGGCTCGGTCTGCCGCTCGGCGCGGTGTACGGCGTCGGTGCGGCACTGCTCGGCGCGTACCTGGCCGGCGACACGCTGGACCGCCGCCAGCCCGAACTGTTGGCCACGGTCACCCCGCGCCGCTGAACGACGGCGGGACGGCACCCCGGGCGCGAAGCGCAGCCTGGACCTCGGCGACGAAGCCCTCGAAATCCGCACGGAGGCGCTTCGCGGTGAGGTGCAGGATGATCCAGCCCCCGGTGACCAGCCGGTTGAGCCGCCTGCGGTCCGAGTGGAACCGCTCCGGCTCGGCGTGCCAGAGACCGTCGTACTCCACCGCGACCCGATAGTCCGGCCAGGCGAGATCGAGACGAGCGACGAAACGGCCCCGATCCGACACGACCCATTGGGTACGGGGCCGGGGCACCCCGGCCAGCACCAGCCGTACCCGGGTCCGGGATTCCTGGGGCGACTCGGCACCGGCGTCAGCGAGATCGACTGCTCGGAGCATCGCCCGCCAGCCACGACGCCCCGCCCGCGCGAGGGCGTACCCGCGAAGCGTGGACGCGTCAGTGAGTCGGCGCGCCAACAACGCGTCGGTGACCACCACCGCCTCCACCAGGTCGAGCCAGAGTGCCAGGTCCCAGCAGGTACGTTCGGGGGACGTGACCGGCGTCCCCCCGCGATCGAGGATGTCACCCGGGTCGATGGGCCCGCGACGGATGCGCAGACCAGCGATGGCACCGACGCGTACGCCGCGCGGCACGACGACGTCCACCGGCTCGTCGGCGGCGACCTCGGCGCATCCGTAGAGTGCCGCAGCGGATCGGCCGGCGATCGCCCCGGCCGACGGGATCAGCCACCGACCGACAGCGGTGCACCTGATCCGGTGGGTCACCGGCAGTTGGGCGTCCGCGTACACGTCTCGGAACAGTGAGCGCCAGGCGGAACTGCGGAGGTCGTTGCGGGTGAGCAGGCCACTGGTGACCGCGTGAGACCCACGGAAGATGCGCCCCCGCAACTGCGGAGGCCGACGAGGCGATCTGGACATGCCACCGACGATGGCAGTCACCACACCATGCGCGCCGCCCCTGTGGATAACGCGGCTTCCTGCGCCCGTGCCGCCGCCTTTCGGCGGCCCCACACGCCCACAGGCGCCCCCGCACGACGACGGGCGGCGCGCACTCACGGGCGGCGCGCACTCACGGGCGGCGCGCATGATCACGCTCGATGCAGGATCGAGTGGTTAACGAGCGACGACGAGACCACTCAATCCTGGATCGAGCGTGATCTTCGGAGAGGGTCGCACGCCATGCGCGACCGGTGCGGTGCGGCGTCACAGAGCCTGCCTGCCCACCAGTACGACCGCCTGACCGGGAAAGCCGTTGGCACCGTCCGGGGTGCGTCGCGTGCCCCGGCAGGGGTCGGTCAGTGGGCGGCGGGGGTCGATGCCTCGCGGGCGAGGTCGAGGAAGGACCGCCAGGCGGTCGGCGCGAAGGTGAGCGACGGGCCGGAACGATCCTTGCTGTCCCGCACCAGCACCAGCCCAGGCAGGTTGTCCGCCACCTCGACACAGTTTCCGCCGGTGTCACCGGACCGGGTCGACGTGCGCCAGCGGGGTTCGGCAGCGGTCATGGCGTCACCTTGAGCTTTCGGATCAGATCCAGCGAGGCGCTCGTGGACAGTGCTTCGCCGAGCAGGCTATCCCACTTCCGGTCGATCAGGCGGACCGTCTCGGGGTCGTTGACCACGTGCCCGCGAGCGGCGTTTTCCAGGTAGATCGCCTGCTCGCCGTCCGGCAGCTCGGCCAGCACGAAGCCGCCGATCAGGCCGACATGCTCGCCGACACTCACCGGTACGACATGCAACCGAACTTGCGGTAGCTCGACAATCTCCAGCAGTCGACCAAGCTGTGCGTCGAGCACTGCCGGACCGCCGACGGGCCGCCGCACCACATTCTCGTCGAGCAGGAAGACGCACTGCGGTGGATCATCACGGCGCAACAGCTCTTGGCGCTCCATTCGGACGGCCACCAGTTCGTCCACCATTGCCGGTGGTTGGAGTCCACCGGCCGAGATGACGGCTCGGGCGTACTCCTCGGTCTGGAGCAGGCCCGGCACCAGACAGGGCTCGAAGGCGCGCAGCCTGGTCGCCTCCTGCTCGTAGCCGCGCCACGCCGCGAACCAGGAGGGACCGCGTTCCCGGTCGGCCTCCTTGAGTAGTTCGGCGAGCAGGCCACCGGTCTGCAGCGCCTCGTCGGCGGCCACGGCGAACTCCATCGTCGGTCGGCGGCGGCCCGTCTCGATGGCGGCGATCAGCGACGGACTCCACTTGATCAGGGTGGCGAGTCCCTCCTGGGAGACGCTGACAGCGGCACGGGCGGCCTTCAACGCCCTGATCCACATCTCGAAGTTCATCACTCACCCATCCGGTAAGTACGCGAACGCGCCGAGTAGTAACCGCTGGCATCCTCCCCTGCGGCGAGTGCGGAGTCCAGGGTGGAAACGCGCGGCCCGGCCAGTGGAGGCGACGACCCGGTGGCTGGTCCTGCGTCGGGTCGCCCCGGCCTTTCCCCCGGCCGGGGCGACCCCCACAGTTCAGAGGAGGCCATCCCATGTCCACCGCGCTCCCCGGGTGTCGAGATGCCGCACTGCGGTCGTACCGCCGCTCGTCGCCATCGACGGCGGACCCGGACGCCATGCCCCGACCCGGCCGACTGGCGCACCCTCGCGCAGAGTCGGCGGTCGGACGGAGACCGCTGGTGATCCGGGCATCTGCCGCGCCGGAAGGATCAACCCGGCACGGACGGTCGGATCGACCGTGAGCCGCGTCGTCCCGCACGTGCCGATGCGACCGCTCTGGCGGTGTCGATCCTGTGGAGCGCACTGGCCCTGTCAGCCCGCCCGCCTGTCGCTGCTGGTCGAGTACCGCGAGGACCGGACCGCACTCCTGGTGTATCTCGGGCTCCTGATGACGGAGGCCCACGCCCAGCTCAGCCAACTCGACGGGCGACTCGACCCGGCCAGCCTGCACGAACGGTTCCTGACCTGGGCACGGGCCCGCGAACCCGCTGGGCGGGTCACAATGTTTCACGTGAATCATCAGCCGGGTGCCCAGATCCACCACACCGACCCGTTCGCCGTGCCGGCGGGCGACCGTTCGCCGGCACGGCGGCTGCGAGGTCGGCTCGCCGCGCCGGTGACGCTCTGGACGGCACCCGGACCGGCCGGGCTGACGGTCTCCTCCACACTGGTGGCCGAGGGTGAGCCGGACCGCTTGCTCGGCCTGATCGACGCCGAGTCCGACCTGTGGGCGGCGGTGGAGGAGGCCGGGCGATTCGCGGTCGCGCCGCTCGGCCCGCCGCACCGGCAGCTCGCCGACCGGTTCGCCGGGCTGTTCCCGTCGCCTGGTGGCCTCTTCGCCACCGGCACCTGGACCGAGACGCCCTACGGCCCGGTGCCCGCCGACGCCGGCGGGTGGGCGGGGTGCCGGCTCGACAGCGCCCGGGAGTACGGCTGGAGCCTGCTCGTCGAGGCGACCGTCGAGCAGGTGGAGCTCGGCGACGACATCGCGCCGTTGCTGCATCATCGGGGTCGCTACCGCGAACTGGGCTGACCGCGGGGCCGGCAGCGGACGAACCTGGACGGATCTCACCTACCGCTCAACGGAGTGAGCCGAGTCACTCGGCGCAGCCATCCTGCCACTCGGCGCAACCGTCGACCGACACCGATATCAGCCTTCTCCGGCGGGGAGTCCGCTTCTTACCGTGCGCGAGACTCCTGACGTCTGTGAAGGTGGTGATCCACACAATGTCCACGGACACACCCGCGACCGTGCCGACCGATTCGACGCCCGAGCGGTACCTCGCGGTCCAACGGTCGGACGAGTTCGCCGGGCTGCGCCGCGCGCTGCGCGGATTCGTCTTCCCGATGACCATCGCGTTCTTCCTGTGGTACGCGCTCTACGTGATCCTCTCGGCGTACGCCCGAGACTTCATGGGCACGCGACTGTTCGGCAGCAACATCAACGTGGCGCTGGTCTTCGGCCTGCTCCAGTTCGTCACCACCTTCCTCATCGCCTGGCTCTACAGCCGGTACGCCGACCGGAAGATCGATCCGGTGGCCGACAGGATCCGTGACGAGTTGACCGGCGGTGAGTCGTGACCACGATGATCCTCGCGGTCGAGGCGGGCAACACCACGGCCCGGAACCTGACCATCGTGCTCTTCCTGACCTTCGTCGCCGCCACCCTGGGCATCACGATCTGGGCCAGCCGGCAGACCAAGACCGCCACGGACTTCTACGCGGGCGGCCGGTCGTTCTCGGGCTTCCAGAACGGCATGGCGATCGGCGGCGACTACATGTCCGCCGCGTCCTTCCTGGGCATCGCCGGCATCATCGCCCTCTACGGCTACGACGGCTTCCTCTATTCGATCGGCTTCCTGGTGGCCTGGCTGGTGGCCCTGCTGCTGGTCGCGGAACTGCTGCGGAACTCCGGCCGGTACACGATGGCCGACGTACTCGCCTTCCGGATGCGGCAGCGTCCGGTGCGTACCGCGGCGGCGGTTTCCACCATCACCGTGTCGATCTTCTATCTGCTGGCCCAGATGGTCGGCGCGGGCGCACTGGTGGCACTGCTGCTCGGCATCCGTCCCGGCACCACGTTCCTGGGCATGGACGCCAGCACCGCCAAGGTGGCGACCATCATCCTGGTCGGCGCTCTCATGATCATCTACGTCACCGTGGGCGGCATGAAGGGCACCACGTACGTGCAGATCGTCAAGGCGTTCCTGCTGATGGGCGGCGCGCTGCTGATGACCCTGCTGGTGCTGGCGAAGTACAAGTTCAACCTGTCCTCGCTGCTGGGTGACGCGGCGGCGAGTTCCGGCCAGGGCACCGCGTTCCTCGAACCCGGGCTGCGGTACGGCGTCGAAGTCGCCGGCAACGCGACACAGACCTTCTACAACAAGGTCGACCTGCTCTCCCTCGGTATCGCCCTGGTGCTCGGCACCGCCGGTCTGCCGCACATCCTGATCCGCTTCTACACCGTGCCGACGGCGAAGGCGGCCCGCAAGAGCGTGCTCTGGGCGATCGGCATCATCGGCTCGTTCTACCTGCTCACCCTGGCCCTCGGCTTCGGTGCGGCGGCGATGGTCGGTGGTGCGGCCATCCGGGAACAGGACGCGGCCGGCAACACCGCCGCGCCACAGCTCGCCGAGGTGCTCGGGATCGAGTTCTTCGGCGGCGACCTGGGCGGTGCGGCGATGCTGGCGGTCATCGCGGCGGTCGCTTTCGCCACCATCCTCGCGGTGGTCGCCGGGTTGACCCTGGCCTCGTCGTCCAGCCTGGCGCACGACTTCTACGCCAACGTCATCAAGCGCGGCAACACGTCGGAGCGCCAGGAGGTACGCGTCGCCCGGATCTCCGCCCTGGTGATCGGCGCGATCGCCATCGCTCTGTCGATCTTCGCGCAGAACCTGAACGTGGCGTTCCTGGTGGCACTGGCCTTCGCGGTCGCCGCCTCCGGCAACCTGCCGGCGATCCTCTACAGCCTGTTCTGGAAGCGCTTCAACACCTCGGGCGCGGTGTGGGCGATCTACGGCGGTCTGCTGGCGGCCGTACTGCTGGTGTTCTTCTCGCCGGTGGTCTCCGGAGCACCGACGGCGATGTTCCCGGACCACGACTGGCAGTGGTTCCCCCTGTCCAACCCGGGCATCCTGTCCATCCCGTTCGGCTTCCTCTGCGGGTGGATCGGCACCCTCCTCTCCAAGGAGAGCGACGAGGACAAGTACGCCGAACTGGAGGTGCGTTCGCTGACCGGCGCCGGCGCGCACTGACGACCCATCGGCGGGCACCGAGCGTCTATCGGCACGCCGGTGCCCGCCGAGTTGTTAGTAGGGGTCCCCTGTAGGACGCGAGGCGTTAGCAGGGGACCCCTCCTTTAGTCTGGTCGGCGTGAAGGTTGAGCAGCGTTTTGGTCCCGGTCACCGCGTCCTGGTCACCGGCGGTGCCGGTTTCGTCCCGTCGCACCTGGTGGATTCCCTGATCGGTCGCGGTTGCACGGTGGTCGCACTGGACAACTTCGTCACCGGGTCGAAGGAGAACGTCGCCCATCTGCTCGACGCGCCCTCCTTCACGCTGGTGGAGGCGGACGTCTCCGACGGGCTGCCGGACCATCCCGCGCTGGCCGAACGGTTCGACGCGATCCTGCACATGGCGTCCCCGGCGAGCCCGACGGACTTCGAGAAGCTGCCGGTGGAGATCCTGCGGGTGGGTTCGGTCGCCACCCTGCACCTGCTGGAGCGCGCCGCCACCGACGGTGCCCGGTTCCTGCTGGCCTCGACCTCCGAGGCGTACGGCGACCCGAAGGAGCACCCGCAGCGGGAGACGTACTGGGGCAACGTCAACCCGATCGGCATCCGCAGCGTGTACGACGAGGCGAAGCGCTTCTCTGAGGCCGCGACGATGGCGTACCGGCGCAGCCGGGGCGTGGACACCGCGATCGTGCGGATCTTCAACACGTACGGCCCGAGGATGCGGCCGGACGACGGGCGGGCCATCCCGACCTTCGTCTCCCAGGCGCTGCGCGGCGAGGCGATCACCGTGCACGGCACCGGCAACCAGACCCGCTCGATCTGTTACGTGGCGGATCTCGTCCGGGGCATCCTGCTGCTGCTCGACTCGACCGAGAGCGGTCCGGTCAACTGCGGCACCGAGCACGAGATGAGCATGCGGCAGCTGGCCGAGACGATCGTGTCACTCTGCGAGAGCAAGTCCGAGGTGACCTACGTCACGCGCAGTGCCGACGATCCGGAGATGCGCCGTCCCGATCTAACCCTCGCCCGTGAGGTGCTCGGCTACGAGCCCTCCGTCGCGCCCGAGGTGGGCCTGCGACGCACGATCGAGTACTTCCGCGAGCGGATCGGGTAGCACCGGCACCGGCACCGGCACCGGTCGGGTTTCACGACGGGCGACAGTGGCGGGGCCTGCGTACCCTGAGTTACATGTCAGCCACCAACTCCGCCGCACTGCCGGCCCTCCACCTGCACCGCGGCGCCGGGCGCGCGGCGGTTCCGGCCGGTTCGGGCCGGGGCGGACGCGCTGCCCGAGCGAACGAGACGAGCCGGTTCTCGGCGTACGACGAGGCACCCGGTGGGCCGGGCGGACCGCGAGGTCCGGTGGGGCCGGGCGGACCCGGTGGTCCACCGCCGCCGCGTGGCCGCCGCCCCCGGTGGGGACGGATCGCCCTGCTGACCGGTGTCGTGGTGCTGGTGCTGGCGCTGCTCGGTGGCGTCGGTGCCTGGTTCTACGCCCGCAGCCTGGACAACAACCTGGCCCGCACCGATCCGTTCTCCGAGATCACCGGCGGTCGGCCGGCGAAGGCGGTGGACGGCGCGCTCAACATCCTGATGGTGGGCACCGACTCGCGGGATCCGGATGCGCCGATGGACCAGGCCGGCGAGTGGCGCGCCGACACGATCATCGTCATGCACATCCCCGCCGACCACCAGCAGGCCTACCTCGTCTCCATCCCCCGGGACCTGTACGTACCCATTCCGGAGAGCGCCAGCTCCGACTGCGACTCCGGCCAGCGGCGCAAGATCAATGCGGCGTTCGCATTCGGTGGCCTGCCGCTGGCGGTACGCACCGTCGAGTGCTTCACCGACGTGCACATCGACCACGTGATGGCGATCGACTTCGGGGGCTTCAAGCAGGTCACCGACGCGCTCGGCGGCGTCGAGCTGGAGGTCGAACGGAGCATCACCTCGATCCACAAGCCGTACCGGAAGTTCACCAAGGGCACCAACCAGATGAACGGCACCGAGGCGCTGGACTGGATCCGGCAGCGCAAGCAGTTCCCGGACGGCGACTTCGCCCGGATGCGTCACCAGCAGGAGTTCCTGCGGGCGCTGATGGACAAGGCGGCGAGCAGCGGCACGCTGACCAACCCGAAGAAGCTCAACGCGTTCCTCCGGTCGGTCACCGACGCGGTCACCGTCGACCAGGGCTTCTCGCTGACCGACATGGCGGTGCAGTTCCGCAATCTGCGGGGCGAGAACCTCACGTTCGTCACCAGCCCGCACCTGGGTAGCCAGAACATCAACGGCGAATCGGTGGTCGTCTCCGACCGGGAGAACGCCCTGGCCATGTACCGCGCGATGTCCGGCGACACGATGGCCGACTGGCTCAAGGCGAACAAGGAGTCGCGAGCCGGTAACGGCTGATCACACCACCGGCCGACAGTCGGACTCTCTGCTCACCCTGCGTGAACGGAAAGTCCGACTTCTGCTGTGAAATCACTGGGAGCCAATAGTCGATCGTGCATTTCATTCTGCCCGTTCGTCCATTTCCCCAGGATGACGTGGCGGAGAACGGTAACTGAGCGTCAGACGAACTCGCCACGACGGGATTGCGTCCGTAAAGTGTTCCCGCCCCCCACATTCACGAGCTGGAGCACGCATGCCGGTTCAGAGCCCCTCCTTGCTCGATCCGCCTGGCGCATCGAACCCCTCACCCTCCTCGGCCGGCAAGAAGAAGTCCGGCAAGGGCGGTAAGAAGGGACGCACCCGGCGGAAGGACCCTCTCTGGGCCCGGATCACCCTGGTCTTCGGCGCCGTGCTGATGATGACCAGTGGCCTCGCCATCGTCGGCAGCAAGGCCGTGATCGGCCAGGCCACCGGCAGCATCTCGCAGCGCAACCTGCTCGGCGAGGCGGGTAAGACGGTCGACGAGGGCGGCAACAACCTGGAAGGCCCGATCGACATGCTGCTGCTGGGCGTGGACGCCCGGGAGCGGTGGGCCGCCGACGACGTACGCGCGGACAGCATCATCGTGTTGCACATCCCGGCCACGCACGACCAGGCGTACCTGATCTCGATCCCCCGGGACACCGAGGCCCGCATTCCGGCCTTCCCGGAGACCGACTTCCCGGGCGGCGTCGACAAGATCAATGCGGCGTTCCAGGCTGGCGCCCGCAACGGCGGCGGCTGGGAGGGCGGCGCCCAGTTGATGGCGCAGACCATCAAGGGCATGACCGGCGTCGGCTTCGACGGTGCGGCGATCATCAACTTCGGCGGTTTCAAGAACGTCATCGACGCCCTCGGCTCGGTGCGGATCTGCCCGAAGCAGGAGGTCAAGTCGGCCCACATGTCGTACGTCGACGGCAAGGTGATGTGGAACGCGGACGCCAAGAAGACCGGCAAGCAGCGGACCCCGGTGGTGCACAAGAAGGGCTGCCAGGAGATGGAGGGCTGGGCCGCGCTGGACTTCTCCCGGCAGCGGTACGGCCTGGCCAACAGCGACTACGACCGGCAGCAGAACCAGCAGCAGCTGATCAAGGCGATGGCGAAGAAGGCCAGCCAGAACGGCACGCTGACCAACCCGCTCAAGCTCAACGAGCTGATCAAGGCGGCCGGTAAGGCGTTCATCCTGGACACCGGCGGCGTGTCGGTGGAGGACTTCGTCTTCACCATGCGCGGGGTCACCGGCAACGAGCTGATCATGCTGAAGACCAACGGCGGCACCTTCAACGGCACGGACAGCGGCCGGGAGGCGCTCAGCGAGCAGACGCTGGACATGTTCCACGCGGTCAAGCAGGACAAGCTGGCCGAATTCGTGTTCTACAACCCCGAGGTGATCTCCAGCCGGAAGTGACCGGCAGGCGTATCCGAAAACCGACGTCACGCCACCGTCACCGTCCGTAGCCTGACATGAAGAAGATTCATGTCAGGTGGACGGGGAGGACGTCACGGCCAGGAGGGCACGCGACGGCGGACGACGGGCAACGGGCGGAGGCCCCGGGCGCCCGCGCTGGCCACGCGTACTGCTGGGGATCGGGCTGGCGGTGGTGCTGCTGGCCACGGTCGCCGTGGTCGGCCTCCGGGTGCTCGCCGACCGGTACGAACGCACGATCACCCGGGCCGAACTGCTCGACCCGACCGCCCGCACCGATCGCACCGACCGCCACGGTCCGCTCAACTACCTGCTCGTCGGCTCCGACCGCCGCCCCGGCGACACCGGCCCGGAGCAACGCACCGACACCATCCTGATGGTCCACGTGCCAGCCGGACTGCGCGAGGGCTACCTGGTATCCGTGCCTCGTGACCTGCTGGTCGACATCCCGCCCGCAGCCGGCTATCCCGGCGGCGAGGACAAGGTCAACGCCGCGTACGAGTACGGCGGCGGCGGCGAGGCCGGTGCCCGACTGCTCTCGGCCACCCTGTCCCGGCTCACCGGCATCCGCTTCGACGGCGCCGCCCTGGTCGACTTCGCCGGTCTGCGCAGCGTCATCGACCTACTGGGCGGGGTGACCATGTGCGTACGCACCGAAGTGCGCTCGATCCACACCGACCGGGTCTTCTCGCCCGGCTGCCAGCGGATGGACGGCGCCCAGGCGCTGGACTACGTCCGTCAGCGTTACGACCTGCCCGGCGGCGACTACGACCGGCAGACCCACCAGCAGCAACTGCTCGGGGCGATGCTGCAACGGGCGGGGGAGACCCGGCTCCGCGAGAACCCGGTCCAGTTGCACCGGCTCGTCCAGGCCGTCGGCGGCTCGCTGACCGTGGACACCAACGGCGTACCCGTGGAGGACCTGTTGCTGGCGCTGCGCGGCCTCTCCACCGACGCGCTGCGCGGCGTGCAGGTGCCGTCCTATCCGCAGACCATCGACCAGGTCTCCTACGTCGTGCTCGACAACGGCGGGGAGGGACTGTTCGAGGCGGTCCGGGGCACCCGGATGCCGCAGTGGGCGGGCGCCCATCCGCACTGGGTGACCCGGCTCTGACCCGCCGGTCGACGCGATCACCCCGACGGCCCTCTAGGCTTGGTAGCCGTGTTCGGATCCCACGTACCCACGATGACGGTGCCCGAGATCGACGACGAGACCTACCTGCTCGATGTCCGGGAGGACGACGAGTGGGAGGCGGGTCACGCACCGACCGCCCACCACCTGCCGATGATGGAACTGCCGGCGCGCATCGCCGAGGTGCCCAACGACCGGGACGTCGCGGTCATCTGCCGCTCCGGCGGACGGTCCGCCCAGGTCGTCGCCTACCTGATGCACAACGGCTGGGACCAGGTACGCAACGTCGAGGGCGGAATGGGCGACTGGGAGGCGGCCGGACGACCGGTCGTCGACTCGGACGGCCAACCGGGCCGGGTCCTGTAACGGCCGTGCACACCCCGCTCGTCTTCGCGCACCGTGGCGCGTCGTACGACCTACCGGAACACACTCTCGCCGCCTACCTGCGCGCGCTCGACGAGGGCGCCGACGGGCTGGAGTGCGACGTCCGGCTGACCCGTGACGGGCACCTCGTCTGCGTGCACGACCGCCGACTGAACCGCACCAGCAACGGTCGCGGGCTGGTCAGCGCGAGTACCCTCGCCGAGCTGGAGGAGCTGGACTTCGGCTCCTGGCACCCCGGCTGCGTACCGGCCGACGGGGACGAGGTGCTCGACGACTCGCGTACCCGGCTGCTCACGCTCGAACGGCTGCTGGAGGCGGTCCTCGCCGCCGGACGGCCGGTGCGGCTGCTGGTGGAGACCAAGCACCCGTCGCGCTACGGCGGCGACGTGGAGCGCCGGCTGGTCGCCCTGCTGCGCCGGTACGGCCTGACCGACCCGGGCCCCGACGACCCGGTCCGCGTGACCGTGATGTCCTTCTCCCCGCTTGCCGTACGCCGGATGCGGACGCTGGCTCCGGCGCTGCCGACCGTACTGCTGCTGGAGGTGCTGCCCCGCTGGCTGCGCCTGGGGCGGCTGCCGTTCGGCGTCGGCATCGCCGGCCCCGGGATCGGCCTGGTCCGGGCACGTCCGGCGCTGGTGCCGTCGTTGCGGGCCGCCGGCAACCAGGTGTACGTCTGGACCGTCAACGAGCCGACGGACCTTGATCTCGTGCTGGCCGCCGAGGTGGACGGCGTGATCACCGACCGCCCGGCACAGACGTTGGCCCGGTTGAGGGGATAACCCACCGTCGGGGGTGCCGGAGAAGGCGAGCGGAGGTGCACACTCGGGGACATGACGGACCGTACCGATTACTCGGCTCTCATCGCCGGGCACACCGTCGTCATCGAGATGATCAACTCGGGGGACGCGGGCCTTCCGGTCCTGACCCAGTTACTGCGGGTGGCGCAACCGGCACTCGGTGCCGCCGGCATGGCCTTCGTCGAGTTCGCCCCCAGCGGGGGACGGGTGATCGCCGCCACCGGCGCCGCCGAGTGGACCATCGGGCGTCCCCTGCCACCCAGCGACCCGATCACCGCCTGCCTGCTCGCCGGCCCCCGGGTGCAGTGCGTCCGGACCGACCGGCTCGGCAGCCAACTCGCCGACGAGCTGACCGAGCGCGGCCTGCGCCGGATGGTCGCCTCCCGGGCGGAGATCGGCGGGCACGCGGTCGGCAGCCTCCAGGCGCTGTACCTGACCGGGGACGACGAGCCCGACCCGGAGCAGCGGGGCGTGGTCGGCTTCCTGGGCGCCTGCATCGCGCACATGTACGGCGACCAGAGCGGCTTGCCGGTGCACGGCGACGGCCCGGTGGTGGCGGCACTCGCCGACGGGCTGGCGGTCGTCGACCGGGACGCCCACGTACGGCTCTGGAATCCGGCCGCCGCCGACGTCACCGGCCGGTCCGCGGCCGAGGCGATCAACGAACCGCTGCCCTTCCCGGTGCCCCCTTCCGGGCAGGTCCTCGACCACCGCCTGCCGGACGGACGCTGGCTGCGGGTCACCTCCGGTGAGCTGCCCGGTCCGGGCGCGCTGCGGGTGGTCACCTTCCGCGACATCACCGACCAGCAACGACACGACCACGAACGGGACCTCTTCGTCGCGGTGACCAGTCACGAGCTACGCACCCCGGTGACGGTGATCAAGGGGTACGCCGACACGCTCAACGACCACTGGGAGTCGCTCAGCGACGCCGACCGGCGCCAGGCCGCGCAGGTCATCGGCCAGCGCGCCAACGAGCTGGCCCGGCTGCTCGACCGGCTGCTCTCCTCGGCCGCCGAGGCATGGCCGGACGACGGGCCGGCGGTGCCGTTCGACCTCGGCGAGACGCTGCGTGGCGCGGTCGCCAACCTCCCCGGTGAGCTGCGCCGTCGGGCCACCCTCCAGTTCCCGGTCGACCTGCCCCGGGCGATCGGGCGCCGGCAGAGCCTGGTCACCGTGCTGACCGAGCTGGTCACCAACGCCGGGAAGTACTCCCCTCCCGGCTCGCCGATCGAGGTGAGCGCGGCCGCGGACGGACCGACCGTGTGCATCCGGGTCAGCGACCGGGGCATCGGCGTACGCCCGGAGCACGTCGAACGGGCCTTTGACCGGTTCTGGCAGGGCGACTCGGGTGACAATCGTCGCTATCCGGGCACAGGGCTTGGTCTCTATCTCGTCCGCCGGATCGTTGAACAGCAGAATGGCTGGGTATTCCTTCGACCGAGAACCGGTGGAGGTACCGTCGCAGAGGTGCGGCTGCCCCGTAGGTGATCGTGGGGGTCACCCGGGGCGGAAGAGGGGCGGAACGTGTCGACGGGAGCGGTCGAACGAGCGTGGTGTGTGGTCGTGCCGCACCACGCCAGCGGTGCGCGCGCCGCCCGGCACCGCCTCGCCGCCGAACTGGCCGAGGTCGTGTCCCCGGTGGTGCTGGCGGATCTCGTCGCGGTCCTGGCCGAGCTGGTCGGCAACGCCGTCCGGCACGCGGACCCGCTGCCCGGCGGAGTGGTCCGGGTGGCCTGGCGGCTGATGACGACCGACGACGGGGCGTGCGTCCGGCTGCGGGTCACCGACGGCGGCGCGGCCGGCACACCCCGGATCCGCCCGGCGGACATCGACGCGGCCGACGGCCGGGGCCTGCACATCGTCTCCGGCCTGGCGGACCGTTGGGGGGTCGAGCGGGACGGTCTGGGGCAGAGTGTCTGGGCCGAGTTCGACCCGGTGACGGAACGACCGGGCCTGGTCGTCGCCGGCTGAGTCCCCGCAGGGCGGGTCCAGCCCCCGGCGTCGCGTCCGGGCCTCTAGGCTGTGTCGCCGTGAGCAAGCGTCGAAAGAACCAGCGGGCCGCCACGTCGACCCCGAAGCGGGAGAAGGTGCGGGACGTCTTCGTCCCCCGACCCTTCGAAGGGCTGACCGACGAGCCGGAATGGATCGCGCTGCGGGAACTGGTGCCCGCCGCCTCCGCACCGCTGCGGCTCACCCCCGAGCTGGTCGAGGAGTACGGTGACCGGCCGGTGACGCTGGCCACCGTGCTGCCGATGGCCGCCCCCGCGATGAGCCGCGCCGACGGGCACGTGTTCGTCGGGCTCCAGCGACACCAGCAGTCCGGTGACGTGTCCCGGGACCTGGCCGAATCGCTGCTCTGCGCGCTGCGTACCGAGCCGGGTGACCCGGTCCAGGTGCCGCCGCTGCCCGGCCCCGGGCCACGGCTCCAGGACATCCTGGTCGACGGCCCGTTGACGGTCACCCTGCACGAGGGCTTCGACTTCTGGCTGGTCCCCGAGGCGGTCGACGACCCGACCGTGCAGGCGTCCCTGGAGCGGGCCAACGCGGCGATCTACCCGACCGTGGGTCTGGCGGCGGCGCGGTCGGCGTACTGGTGCCAGGTGCCGGAGAAGGCCCACGTGCGCTGGGTGCTGCCCGAGGCCGAGGAGGCCGCGCTGGACGCGTTGGCCCGGCTGGGCGCGGCCGGCTCGTTGACCCTCGGCGAGGGGACCAAGTTCGCCGGCATGTTCCGGGCCCACGGTCGGCTGGTGCCGGTCTGGGACCTGCCCGAGCAGACCCCGGCCGCCGAGTGGGAGGCGCCGGTCGCCGACTTCGCCAAGCGGTACGCCGAGGCGCTGACGGAGACCGAGCCGCTCGACGCCGCCGCCCGCCGGGCCCGGCAGGGCCTGCTGGGCCGCCAGCTCACGCTGCGCTGAGCGCGCGCTTCTGGTGTGCCGCCAGCTCACCCTGAGCGCGCGCTTCTGGTGTTAGGAAGGGACCCCTGCTCTACCTGAGGCGTTAGAAAGGGGCCCTTCCTTACTCCCGGCTCTGCTCGCGTCGCTACTCGCGGACCAGCGGGCAGGACATGCAGCGCGGGCCGCCCCGACCCGACCCCAGCTCGGAGCCGGCGATCGGGATGAGCTCGATCCCGGCCCGTTCGAGCTGGGCGTTGGTCTCCACGTTGCGTTCGTAGCCGACGCAGAGCCGGGGCGCGATCGCCAGCGTGTTGTTGCCGTCGTCCCACTGCTCCCGTTCGGCGGTCACCGGGTCGAGCCCGGTGTCGATCACCCGGAGCTGGTCGAGGTCCATCGCGTCGGCGGCAGCCCGCAGGAACGGCGCCGGGCCGTCCACCCGTGGGTCGTCGCCGTCCGTCCCGGCGATCACCGTGTACGCCGACAGCGTGTGCGCGACGTTCGGGTACATCAGCACCGCGTCGACGTCGACCATGGTGCAGACCGTGTCCAGGTGCATGGTGGCCCGCTCCTGGGCGATCGGCACGACCAGGATCGTATGCGCCAGCCCGGCCGCGAAGACCTGCCGGGCCAGCCGCTCGGCACCGGCCGGGGTGGTCCGCTCACCCACCCCGACGGCGAGCACCCCGGGGGCGAGCAGCAGCACGTCGCCGCCTTCGAGGTGCTCCAGGTCGGGGCGGTAGACGTACTCGGTGCCGGCGAAGCGTGGATGGTGCCGGTAGATCGCGTCGGTCAACGTGGTCTCCCGCCGCCGGGCCGGCATCGCCAGGCTGGTCACGCCGACCCGGTCGCCGATCCACAGTGACGAGTCGCGGGTGAAGAGCAGGTTCGGCAGGGGCGCGATGACGAAGTCGTGCCGGTCCATCAACGTGTAGACCAGACCGCCGCGCCGGTCACCGCCGAGCCGTAGCTCCTCGTGGGCGAGTCCGGCGACGAGGACTCCGGCGAGCGCGGCCGGGTCGAGGTAGGTCAGGTGTGCGGCCACCCGGGCGCGCAGGGTGTCGCCGAGCCGGGGCGAGGCGAGGACCTGTTCGGTCAGTTCGGCGCGGGCCTCCGCCACGGCCAGGGTCTCGGTGAGCAGATCGGTGAGATAGAGCACCTCGACGTCGCGCTCGCGCAGCGCGGCGGCGAAGGCGTCGTGCTCCTCCTGCGCGCGGCCCACCCAGGGGATGGCGTCGAACAGCAGCGAGTCGTTGTTGCGCGGGGTCAGACGCGCGAGTTCCGGCCCCGGCCGGTGCAGCAGCACGGTGCCGAGCCGACCGACCTCACTGTCCACGTAGTGGGTCACACCCGAAGCCTAGGGCAGGGTTTGGCGGCATCCGATAAAACAGCTGTGGATGAATATGGCATTCATCCACAGTCATTCCGGCGTTCCGGCTTGCCGACTACCGGGACCCGCAACGTAGGGTAGTGAGAACGTAACTTCGAGGGACCTTTTGCCGGAGGTCGCGATGACTGTCTTCCCCGCTCGTCGAGCCGTACCGTCCGCCCGGGCGCTGCCGCAAGCGGCGGTGCCACACCCTCGGGTCGAGGCACCGGGGGTGGTCGCGGCCCCGCGTCCGTCGCCCTTGGAGTGGGCCCGCCGACGCCGCGCCGAGCGGGGTGCTCGCCGGCTCGAGGCGGCCGGTGCCCGCGCGCTCGGCCAACTCGACCATCTCGGGCCCGCGTGGCATGTGATCGACTGGCCCCGCACGGATGCCGCCGACGCCCTCCTCGACGAGAGCGACGACAACCGGGCCGGCTTCCTCGCCATCGGCCCGAGCGGACTCTTCGCCGTCACCATCGCCGATCACGGGCGGGCCCGCGTCCTGGTCGCCGGTGACGTGGTGCAGATCAACGGGAAGCGCCCGCCGTACGTGGCCGAGGCCCGCCGCGACGCCCGACGCGCCAGCAAGGCGCTGACCAGTGCGGTCGGCCACCCGATCCCGGTGACGCCGGTGCTCACCTTCGTGGGCTCCGGCGTCATCAGCGTCTACGGCCTGCCCAAGGACTGTCTGATGGCCACCCACCGGGAGCTCGACCGGCTGCTCGTCGCCGCCGGCAACCGGATCAGTCCGGCCACCGCCGAGAAGCTCTCCCGGGTCGCCCAGCACCCCGGGACGTGGATGAGTGGCGGCTATCCGCCAGCAGCCGACTACCGGTGGTACGAGGACGGCCGAATGGCCGCTGACAAGCCGGCCACCCGGCGGTAACGTCTGCGGCGACGCCACGCGGCCGGACCGCTGCACTCCGCACCCACCGGCCGCGCCGTCGCAGACCGGCAGTGATCAGCACCGATGGCGTGGATTCCAGCGCGGTCAGCGGTGGCCGAGACGACCGGCTAGCGTGGACGTTCCGTCGGTGTGCATAGGAGGCGCGGTGGCCCACGTCGAACTCTCGCTCTCGGAAGTGTTCGCGCCCGACCCGGGGACACCGACAGAGCTGGGGTACGACAACTTCGGCCGGTGGGCGGCCACTGTGTCCAGTGCCGACGAGCCCTGCCTGCTGATCGACGCCGAGACCCGGGTAGTGGCCGTCTCCGCCGCCGGCTGCGAGTTGCTCGGCCTCGGCACGCCCGAGGCCGTCATCGGGCTGCCGCTGCTCGACGGTGGCCTGCGACTGCTCGACTTCACCGCGTACCGGGGCGAGTTGGCCGAGCCGGACATCGACAAGATCCCGCCACTGCTGGCGCTCGTCTCCGGCCGGATGGCCCGCGGCCTGTTACGGATCATGGCGACCACCGAGGGTGTCTCCGACGCGACCGTCGACGCAATCTCCACACCGGTGCTCGCCGACGGGGCCGTCGCCGGTTCCCTCACCTTCTTCTCCGAGCTCTGACCGGTGGCACCCGCAGACGCTGTCGGTGGGCACCGCGTACACGGCTGACCTTCACCTCGGCGGCGGATCCTCCTACCATGGGCTCGGCCCTGAGCACCCCCGACGCTCGACCCCCATCGAGGATCATCCCCGTGCCGTCCACCCCGATCCGTCGTGCCACTCCCGCCCGGCCGGGCGCCCGCCGGTACCGCACGCGGCTGCCCGCAGTCGCCGGACTGGCCGTACTCCTGCTTTCCGGATGCGGCGAACCGCCGGACCTGCGCGACGGGTCGGCCCGGCCGACGCCGCCACCCGCCACGGCCGCCGCGACCGGGTCGGCCACCCCGACACCGCCGCCCTTCGGCGAGCCGCCCGGCACCGTTCCGACCGGCATGCCCACCGACGCCGGTCTGGTCGCGGTCGCCTGCCCCGGCCAGCCGTCCCGGCAACGGATCCTCGACCTCGTCCGGGGTCGCGACGGGCTGCTCCCCCGCACCGCGCGGGTGCAGGTCACCAGCGGGCCGCGCTGCGCCGCCGGCTGGCACTTCACCGGCATCGACGTCACCGGGTACGAGCCGCTCCAGGTGGTCACCCGCGACCAGGCCGGCACCCTGCGGCTGGTCACCGCCGGCACCGATGTCTGCTCGGTCGAGGTACGCGTGGCCGCACCCGTCGGGATCAGGACGCTGGCCTGCGGCGACGAGGGATCCGTGCCGGTGCCGGTGCCACCCGTGCCCTCCCCGCCACCGGCACCCGCACCGACGCCGTCCGGGCAGTCACCGACGCCATCGGCGTCCACACCCTCGGCGGGTGCGTAGGCTGTTCGCCATGCCGGGAACGCCACCGACCCGTTTCGTCTACCTCGGGCCCGAGGGCACCTTCGCCGAACAGGCGTTGCGTACGGTGCCCGCCGCCGAGCGGGGCAGCCGCACGCCGGCCCGCAGCGTCGGCGAGGCCCTGGAGGCGGTACGCGTCGGAGAGGCCGACGCCGCGCTGGTGCCGTTGGAGAACTCGATCGGCGGCGCGGTCGGGGTCACGCTCGACGAACTGGCCGAGGGCGAACCTCTGGTGATCACCCGCGAGGTGATCCTGCCGGTGCAGTTCGTGCTCGGAGCGCGGACGGGCACCCTGCTGCCGACCATCCGCAGTGTCGCCGCCCACCCGCAGGCGTCCACCCAGTGCCGGGGCTGGCTGCGGGCCCACCTGCCCGACGCGGTCGTGGTCGACGTCCTCTCCAACGGCGCCGCGGCGGCCGGTGCCGCCACCGGTGAGTACGACGCGGCGATCTGCGCACCCATCGGCGCGGCCCGGCACCGGCTCGCCGTGCTGGCCGACAAGATCGCCGACCATCCGGACGCGGTCACCCGGTTCGCGCTGCTGTCCCGCCCCGGCCCGCCTCCGCCGCCCACCGGCGACGACGTGACCTCGCTGGCGGTCTACATCGCCCACGACCGGGTGGGCGCGCTGTTGTCCGTGCTGATGGAACTCGCCGTACGCGGGGCGAACCTGACCCGGATCGAGTCCCGTCCGACCGGTGAGGCGCTGGGCCGGTACGTCTTCTTCCTCGACTGCACCGGCCACGTCGCCGACAACCGGCTCGGTGAGGCCCTCCAGGGGCTGCGACGGATCTGCGCCGACGTCCGCTTCCTCGGTTCGTACCCCCGGCACCGCTGGGACGGCACGGCCGGCGACCGGCCGGTGCCGGCCCCGGCCGGTCTCTCCGACGCCGACTACACCGACGCCGCAGCCTGGCTCGCCCGGATCCGGGCGGGCGAGCTGGGCTGAGTGACCGGGCTCAGCGGAACAGGCCGCCGAGCACCCCGCCCTGCTCCTGCTGGCCGCTGCCCATCACCGGCGGCTCCTCCGAGGGCTGGACGACGACGAAGCCCCGCCCGGCGAAGCTCATCGTGTACGCCTCACCGGTGGTCCGCCCCAGCAGCGTGCCGAGCCCGAGCTGATCGGCCCGGTGGTAGCCCGTCTGCAGGCCCGCCGACCAGCAGACGGCGGCCTGCGGGTCCACGTAGGTGGGGGCGTCGACGCTGAGCACGACCGGGGTGCCCCGGGTGGTCACCGCGATCCGGCCCTGACCGGAGAAGACGCAGTTGAACAGGCCGGTCGAGGCCATGCCCGCGCCGCCGACCATCTTGATGTCGTAGCTCAGCGTCGAATCGAAGGCCAGCACGCTGGACCCGTTGATGGAGAGGGCGTCCCCCGGCTCCAGGTCGATGACGTGCACGTCCTTGGCGAAGTCGGCGAGGAAGACGTCGCCCTGACCGGTCAGCTTCATCAGCGGCACACCCTCGCCGGTGAGCTTCTGCTTGATGAAGTTGCCGAGCCCGCCGGAGCCGAGCGCCTGGAACTGCACCTGCCCCTGGTACGCGACCATCGAGCCCACGCGGGCCATCGCCTCGCCGTTCAGCTCGATCTTCAACATCTTGGCGTTCTGCAGCCGCATACCGGGCTGCGCGGACTCCTTCTCCAGGTTCGCCGCTGAGAACAGCTCGCTACGCATGGGTTCCCTCCCGTACTCGCCGTGTCTGGCCAGACGGTAGGGCAGCGCCGCAAGAGGGCCGGGCGGTCAGCCCCAGCCGAGTTCGTGCAGTCGCGCGTCGTCGATGCCGAAGTGGTGGGCGATCTCGTGCACCACGGTCACCGCGACCTCGTCGATGACGTCGTCGTCGGTGTCGCAGATCCGCAGGATCGGGTTGCGGTAGATCAGGATGCGGTCCGGCAGGACTCCGGCGTAGTCCCAGCCCCGGTCGGTCAACGCGTGTCCCTCGTAGAGGCCGAGCAGGTCCTCGCCCGGGGGCGGGTCGTCCTCGACCAGGATCACCACGTTGCTCATCAGCGCCAGCAGTTCCTCCGGAACCTCGTCCAGCGCCTCCCCCACCAACTCCTCGAACCGCTCGCGCTCCATCTCGACCGCCACACCCTCATTGTTCCTCACCCGACGCGCGATCTCGCGCCTCCGAGGCCCACGGACGGTCTGCGGGGTGCCGGAGGCGCGAGATCAGCGCAGGGCGGTCAGGAGGCGAGGCGGGCGGTGAGGGTGATCTCCGCACCGGGCGACAGCAGGCGCGAGATCGGGCAGTTCTGCTTCGCGGCCTCGGCCAGCTTCGCGAACTGCGCCTCGTCGATGCCGGGGACCTCACCGACGGTGTCCAGCTCGATGCGGGTCACCGTCATTCCGGCGTCGGTCTTGTCCAGGTGCACCTTGGCGGTGGTCTCCACCGACGTGGCGGTGGTCCCGGCGTCGGCGAGCGCCTTGGAGAAGGCCATCGAGAAGCAGCCGGCGTGCGCGGCGCCGATCAACTCCTCGGGGTTGGTGCCCTCTCCCTCCTCGAAACGGGACTTGAAGGAGTAGTTCCCCTGCATCCCTCCCTTGCCGGTACTGATCGTGCCGGAGCCCTCGGGAAGGTTGCCCTGCCAGCGTGCGGAAGCGGTACGGATAGGCATGCACCTGACGCTAGTCCACCGGACGCCGGCAGGCGACCGACCAGCGGGGCTCACTGCGGGGAACCGCACGTCACCGGCCTGCTGTGGAATGATTCACGCCGACCCACCGTCCTGGTCAGCGCCGCACCCGGCGTCCAGGCTCCGACGAGAGGGCGAACGATGACCAACGACCTCCCCATCCCCCGGCAGGACGAACGCGCCGACGGTGCCAGCGTCCTCGAATGGGGTGCGGCGGACGAGTCGACGGGCGGGAGTCGCCTCCGGCGGGCCGTCTCCGGCCTCGGCCGGGACCACCGGGTGCCCCTGCTCCTGGCCGGGCTGGGCGCGGCCGCCGCCGTCGCCTCGCTGCTCGGCGAGTGGGTGACGATGACCATCCCCACCGGCCCCGATCCCACCGGTCCGCTGGAGGTGACCAACGGGGTCGCCGAGATCGGCGGGTTGGGCACCGGCTACCTGACCGGTCTCCTGGGGCTCGGGTGCACGGTGGCGCTCGCGCTGCGGGGCACCAGGGCCGCACAGGTCAACGCCCGGGTGGCCGGTCTGGCGCTCGCCGCCGGCATGATCGCGCTGCTCGCGGCGACCACGTCGTCGCTCGGCGACGCGGCCCGCCGGGGGCTGATGTTCTACTCCGGCGAGGAGACCTTCCGGACCGAGCACGGACGTGGCCTGTTCATGGCCTTCGCGGCCGTGCTGCTGTTCGCCGCCGCACTCGTCCGGATCGTGCCCGCCGGGGCCGAGGTGGCGCCGAGCGGGGCACCGGCCGACCCGGACGACGCAGCCACCGATCCTACGGCACGGCGGCGCTCCCGACGGCGGGCCGCCCAGGAGGACCCGGACGAGGGGCGCCCGCCGGCCGACATCACCGTCTCCCCGACGGTCCCGTTCGCCCGCGAGTCCCCGCCCGACTGAGGTGTAAGGAAGGGCCCCTTCCTAACGCCTGGTGTATATAAAGGGTCCCCTCCTTACATCTCAGCGCCGACAAGAGCGCCGACCGGAGTGGCGACCAGAGTGGCGGCGGTCCTGCCCGAAACGTCACCTCGCGGCAGCCGTCCGTTGGCATCCGATTCGCCGGGAAGCCGTGGTTGCGACCTGTTTACCGAGGTACGGTTGCTGCCCGCCGTCACGCCGGGTCGCCTACCCGGCGACCAGTACGGCTGGCCGCGACGGCGGCGGGCGAAGGAGGAACCATGACCCGCCCGGGCCTGCCCAAGCTGATCGCCACCGACCTGGACGGGACTCTCGTCCGCAGCGACGACACCGTCTCGGCGTACACCCATGAGGTTCTCGACCGGGTGCGTGCCGCCGGCATCCCCGTGGTCGGCGCCACCGGTCGCGGACCCCGGCTGACCGAGCTGACCCGAAACGACATCCGTGCCGCCGACTTCCTGGTGCTGGCCGGCGGCGGTCGGGTGGTGGACCAGAGCGACCCGGCCGGGCCGGTGGTGCTCTGTGACGAGCGCCTCGCAAGCGACGTGCTGGCCGGTCTGCTGGCCGATCTGGAGGTCGCGGTCGGCCCGCTGACGGTGATGGTCGAGGCCTCCGACGAGCACGAGGCGCCGCTCTGGGGCGACTACCACCCGGACTGGCCCTACCCGGACCGGTTCGAGGTCCGCACCCGGGACGAGTGCCTCGCCGGTGACGTGATCAAGGCGTTCGTGCGGACCGCCGACCACCATGTCGACGAGTTGCTGGCGGTCGCCCGGGAGATCGTGCCGCCGCACCTGGCCACGCTCACCCAGGCCGGGCTCGGTTTCATCGAGATCTGCCCGCCCGGGGTGGACAAGGCATCCGGCCTGACCGTGGTCGCGCAGTCCCTCGGCGTGGACCCGGCCGAGGTGCTGGTCTTCGGCGACATGCCGAACGACCTGCCGATGTTCGAGTGGGCCGGCTGGGCGCGGGTGGCCGTCGCCAACGCGCACCCGAGCGTACGCGCCGCCGCCGACGAAATCACTCTGCGTAACGACGACGACGGGGTCGCGGTCTACCTCGACCGGCTACTGTCCAGGTGATGGACGCGACGCCCGGCCTGATCGCCACCGACATCGACGGCACGCTGCTCCGCGACGACCGCACGCTGAGTGCCCACACCGCTGCGGTGCTGGCCCGGATCTCCGCCCGGGGCACGCCGGTCGTGCTGGTCACCGGCCGTCCGATCCGTTGGCTCCGACTCGTGTACGAGCAGCTCGCCGAGCCGGTGCCGGCGGTCTGCGCCAACGGCGCGGTGGTCTACGACCCCGTCGACGACCAGGTGCTGCGTGCCGATCCCCTGGCGCCGGAGTTGCTCGCCGAGGTGGCGGAGCGCCTGCGGGCGGAGGTGCCGGGCGTGAGCCTCGCGGTGGAGATCGTCGACAGCCGGGAGATGCGGCACGAGGCGCACTATCCGGTGCGCTGGGAGGCCGGTGACGCGGCGATCAGGGTTGTGGACAAGCCGGAGGAGCTGCTGTCGGCGCCGGCGGTGAAGCTGCTGGTCCGGGCCGGTGACCAGGATCCGGACCGGTTCACCGAGATGATCTCGACCGCGTTGGCGGGGCTGGCGGAGGCCACCCACTCGTCGAACTCCGGACTGGTGGAGATCTCGGCGGCCGGGGTGACGAAGGCGGCCGGGCTGGCCTGGTACTGCCACCGGATCGGCGTCGACCCGGCCGACGTGCTGGCCTTCGGCGACATGCCGAACGACGTACCGATGCTGACCTGGGCCGGCCGGGCGGTGGCGGTGGCCAACGCGCACCCCACCGTGCTGGCGGTCGCCGACGACGTCACCTCGACGAACTCCACCGACGGCGTGGCCGCGTACCTGGAGAAGGTCTTCGGGGCCGACTGACGGCGCGGCGCGTCGTGCGACCCGGTGAGGTCGCACGACGCGCGCGGTGGTCAGAGGTACTGACCGGTGCTGTGTCCTTCGCCACCGGCACCACCCGGCTGGCCCATGCCGGGCATCCCCGGCAGCACCGCCCCGGCGGGGCCGCTGGGCAGCGCCTGCCGGCCGGAACGCATCTGTTCGAGCTGTACCCGGGCGGCCATCTGCTGCGCCACCAGGGCGGCCTGGATGCCGTGGAACAGGCCCTCCAGCCAGCCGACGAGCTGGGCGTGGGCGATCCGCAGCTCGCCCTCGCTGGGCGCCTGGTCCTCGGCGAACGGCAGCGAGAGCCGTTCGAGTTCCTCGCGCAGCTCGGGGGCGAGGCCCTCCTTGAGCTCGACGATCGAGCGTTCGTGGATCTCCCGCATCCGGTGTCGGCTGGCGTCGTCGAGTGGGGCCGCCTTGACCTCCTCCAGGAGCTGCTTGATCATGCTGCCGATCCGCATCACCTTGGCCGGCTGCTCGACCAGGCGCGTCGGGTCCTCGCCGGGGCCCTCGTCGGTCTGTACGGTGCCGACCGGGCGGCCGTCCGGCCCGACCACCACCACCGTGCCGGAGCGCCCGGCATCGTCCTGGCCAGGCTCGTCGTTCTGTCCAGCTGAGTGTGCTTCGGTCATGGCACCCATCTTTACCCAGTCCCCGCCGTTCCCGCCCGGCGGCCCGGTGCACGGACTACTCGCCCGTTCTCTCCGCCCTGCGATGCACCGGTCACCGCGCGTTCCACCCGGCACCGGGCCCGGCGCGTTGCGCGCTACGGTCGGCCGATGACCTCCGACCCGCGGGCCGTGCTGACCCGTCCCGCTGCCGCCCCGGACGTCACCGTCGCCTACGGCGAGCACCCCGACCAGGTCGCCGACCTGCGCCGGCCGTCCGGCACCGGGTCCTCCCGACGGCTGGTGGTCGTGGTACACGGGGGCTTCTGGCGCCACGAGTACGACCGGCGGCACACCGACTCGATGGCCGCCGCGCTCGCCGCGCTCGGTCATCCGGTGGCACAGGTGGAGTACCGGCGGACCGGGCAACCCGGCGGCGGCTGGCCCGGCACGACGGACGACGTCCTGGCCGCGGTGACCGCACTTCCCCGGCTGGCGGCCGAGGTGCTGCCCGGTCTGGTGACACCGACACCAGCGGTCCTGGTCGGTCATTCCGCCGGTGGCCACCTCGCCCTGCACGCGGCGCGACACGTGCCGGAGGCGGTGGCGGGAGTGCTCGCTCTCGCGCCGGTCGCCGACCTCGCCGAGGGGTACCGGCTGGACCTGGACGGGGGTGCGGTGGCGGCCCTGCTGGGTGGTGGTCCGGCCGACGTACCCGACCGGTACGCGGCTGTCGACCCGCGATCCGTGGTACCGCTCCCGACACGCACCGTAGTGATGCACGGCACGCTCGACGAACAGGTTCCGGTCGCCATGAGCAGGGCGTACGTGGCCGCAAACCAGGCAGCCGGGGCCGATATGCGCCTTGTAGAGCTTTCCGGATGCGAGCATTTCGGGCTCATCGACCCCGAGGCGCCGGCCTGGCCCAAGGTAACCAGCGTGTTGCGGTCTCTTGGCGAAGATCATTAATCATTGACGCAGCGTCGCGAAGCAGGTAGAACGCCGATGGGGCGTACCCGCCCAGGCAACACGTGTTGAAGGGAACCCGGTGTCGCAGATGAACCGCAGGCGAGCACTACAGTTGCTGGCCGCGCTCGGAACAGGGAGCCTCGTCGCCGCGTGTGGCACGGACGGCGACGAGGGGACCACCACCGTCACGGGCGGCAGTCCGATCAAAATCGGTCTGATCGCGCCGCAGGCCGGCCCGGACAAACCCATCGGCGACGAACTCACCAACGGCTTCCAGCTCTACCTCGACCTGAACGACCGGAGTCTCGGCGGCCACCCCGTCGACCTGGTCGTCGCCGACGAGGGAGACACCGTGAAGTCCGGCCAGGCCGCCGTGAGCACCCTGCTCGAACAGAACGTGCTCGCGATGACCGGCGTCGCCAGCTCCGCCGTCATGTTCGGCATCCGGGACGCGGTCGAGCAGGCCCGGGTACCGCTGATCGGCTCCAACGCCTCACCACCGAGCCTGCAGAGCGTCGTCTACATCTGGCGTACGTCGTACGTGCTCGACGAGGCGGGCCGGGCGCTCGGCCGCTACCTCAAGGACGAGCTGGGTACGGCCGACCGGGTCGCCATCATCCTGCCCGAGGGCGGTGGCGGCGGCGAGGACGTGCTGCGCGGCTTCCGCCAGGAGTTCGGTGAGTCCGACCCGAGGATCTCCGACCCGGTGATCTGGACCACCGGCAGCCCGAGCCCCAGCAAGGCGGCGTACGCCACCGACATCAGCCAGGCGCTGAGCCGCAGCCCGTCGACCGTCTTCTGCTTCTACTCCGGTGCGGCGGCGGTCGAGTTCGTCATGCAGCTGCGGGACGCCGGATTCCGGGGCCGGATCTACGCGCCCGGGTTCCTGACCGAGGGCACGGTGCTGGAGAGCATCCGCCCGGCCAACGACGCGCTCGGCATCCGGACCGCCCTGAACTACTCCGCCGACCTGAACAACGCCGCGAACCGCCGTTTCGCGTCGGCGTACCGCAAGAAGCACAACGCCTCGCCCACCACGTACGCGATGGCCTCCTACGACGCGGCCAAGGTGCTCGACCAGGCGATCCGCCTCGCCGGTGCGACCCCGACGGCGCAGGAGGTGAATCTGGCGCTGGGTCGGATCGGGCAGATCGACAGCCCGCGCGGCGCGTGGCAGTTCAACCAGCCGCGTACCCCGCAGCAGAAGTGGTATCTGCGCGAGGTGCAGCGCGACGGCCAACTGCTGTCCAACGTGCTGGTCAGCGAGCTGGCCACGCTCGGCTGAGTCGACGCAGGGTCCAGGGCCGGCCCGGTGCGACGGCCGGCCCCGGGCGTCGGATCAGGGCCGCAGCTCGGCGACGCAGCACTTCACGCTGCCGCCGCCCTTCTTGAGTTCGGCCAGCTCCACCGGCACCGGCGTGTACCCGGCCGCCTTGAGCCGACCGGCCAGCCGGGTCGCCTCGCTGTTCAGCACCACGTTGGCGCCGTCGCTGACCAGGTTCAGGCCGAACGACAGCGCATCGTCGTCGTCGGCCACCACCGCGTCGGGGAAGAGTTGGGCGAGCACCCGCTGGCTGGCGGCGGAGAACGCACCCGGGTAGTAGACGACGTTGCCGTCGTCGATCGAGGCGAGCGCCACGTCCAGGTGATAGAAGCGCGGGTCGATCAGGTGCAACGACACCACCGGACGGCCGAGCGCCTCCTGTGCCTCGGCGTGCGCGGGCAGTTCGGTGCGGAAGCCGTACCCGGCCAGGACCAGCCCGCCGTGCGCCTCCGGCAGGTACGCGAAGTCACCCTCGCCCTCGTTGGTCTCGTTCGGCGCGATGAACCGCCAGCCCTGGGACTCGTAGAACGCCCGGTGCCCGGCGGCCTCGGCGGCCCGCTGCGGGTGCTTGAACCGCGCCCCGTAGGCCGTGCCGTCCACCGTGAACGCGCCGTTGGCGGCGTAGACCATGTCGGGCAGGCCGGGTTCGGGAACCAGCAGGTGCACGTCGTGGCCGAGGCCCACCAGCGTCTCCCGTAGGCGGGCCCACTGCTTGACCGCCAGTTCCGGGTCGACCGAGGCGGTCACGTCCATCCACGGGTTGATCGCGTACTCGACCGTGAAATGCTCGGGCGAGCACATGAGATATGTCCGCTTTCGCGGTACTCGCTGCTGGTTCACGGTCACCAAGGGTAGGTAGGGTGCCACTTTAGTAACAGCCGCAAACATTGCTTCTCAGGAGCAGAACATTGCAGATCGACGTCGTCGACCAACGAATCATTGCGCTGCTCGTCGCGGATGCTCGCGCCTCGTACGCGGACATCGGCACCCGAGTGTCACTCTCCGCTCCGGCGGTCAAGCGACGGGTCGACCGACTGCGGGCGGCCGGGGTGATCCGGGGATTCACCGCCATCGTCGACCCGGCCGCCGTCGGGTGGACCACCGAGGCGTTCGTCGAGCTGTTCTGCGCCGGCCGCACCACTCCGGCCCAGCTCGGTGCGGCGGTACGCCGTCACCCCGAGGTGGTCGGGGCGTACACCGTCTCCGGCGAGGCGGACGCGCTCATCCACCTGCGGGCCGCCGACATCGCCCACCTCGAAGAAGCGTTGGAGCGACTGCGGGCCGAATCGTTCGTCACCTCCAGCCGCAGCACCATCGTGCTCTCCCGACTGGTGGAGTCCCCGGGCGTCGGACCCTCCACGAACTGAACCAGACGGCAGATCCGCAGACGTCCGACCCGGCCACCGGGGCGGGCCCGGCTCCCCGCATCGTCGCAGCCGCCCCAGGCACGGTCGCGTCTGGCCTGGCTGCCGTCCACATAGCTCTCCGGTCCACCTCCGGTTCCCCGGCCGATGCCACCCGTCGGGGAACCGGAGCGCGGGACGCCGCGTCGAACCGCGCATGACACGGGGAATCAAGGCCACCGCCGCCGGCGGCACACTGGTCGCGCTGACGCTGCTGGCCGGCAGCATGTCGGCGGCACCGGCCCCGGCGCCACCCGTCGGGACGGACGGGCGGATGGTGCCGGTCGGTCTGGTCTCCTTCGACTCCTGCGCGGACGCCCTCACCGAGCTGCGCGCGGCGGCCGCCGCCTCGGTCGGCCCGTACGGCTTCGGTGGGGGTTGGCGCACGTTCAGCGACCGGGGCGGCGCCCTCGGAGCCGGTGCCGTGGCGAAGGGTTCCGAGGCCCTTTCCGCGCCGACAGGAGCCGCGCCGGAGCACTCGACGACCAACAACCACGAAGTCGGCGTGGACGAGCCGGACCTGGTCAAGACCGACGGACGGCGGATCGTCACGACCACCGGCGGCGTGCTGCGGGTGGTCGACCCGGCCAGCCGGCGGATCACCGGCGAACTCGACCTGACCGACGGCCACGAGCGCCTGCGCTGGACGGATCAGCGACTGCTGCTGCTCGGTGACCGGGCGCTGGTCCTGACCGAGGCCACCCCGCGCGAGACGCCCACCGGTGTCGCGCGCCGGATCTGGGGTCCGCTCGGTGACACCCGGCTGGTCCTGGTCGACCTCTCCGGTGCACCACGGGTGCTGGCGACGTACCGCATCCAGGGCCGCACCGTGGACGCGCGGCTGACCGGCACGACCGCCCGGGTGGTGGTGAACTCGTCGCCCCGTCTGGAGTTCCCGTTCGACAGGGACGGCAGCGACCGGGAACGGACCGCGCGCAACCGTGGCGTCATCGCCCGTGCGGGCATCGGGGCATGGCTGCCCGAGTACGAGTGGACGGCGGGCGGCGAACGGCACACCGGACGGGTCGGCTGCGACCGGCTGAGCCGCCCGGCACGGATGACCGGCACGTCGACGCTGACCGTGCTCAGCTTCGACCTGGCCACCGACCGTCTCGGCGACGGCGACCCGGTCGGCGTGGTCGCCGACGCGAGCACCGTCTACGGCACCGCGACCAGTCTCTACCTCGCGGGTGCACGGCCGGTCGTGGCGACGACCCGCGGGCGACCGTCGACCGACGAGGTCACCGAGATCCACCAGTTCGACACCGCGTCGCCGGCGCGTCCCCGCTTCGTCGCCTCGGGCACCGTGCCCGGCTGGCTGATCAACCAGTACGCGCTGTCGGAGTGGAACGGGCACCTGCGGGTGGCCACCACCACCGGTGACGTCTGGGGCGGCAGGGCAGAGGGCCGGACCTCCGAGTCCGCGGTGCGGGTGCTGCGCCGCGAGGGCGGATCACTGGTGCCCGCCGGGATGGTCGGCGGGCTCGGCCGGGGCGAACGGATCTATGCGGTGCGCTATCTCGGGCCGGTGGCGTACGTGGTGACCTTCCGGCAGACCGACCCGCTCTACTCACTCGACCTGACCGACCCCGGCGCGCCCCGGGTCACCGGCGAACTGAAGATCACCGGGTACTCGGGCTACCTGCACCCGCTGCCCGAGGGCCGGCTGCTCGGGGTGGGTCAGGAGGCTGACGCGCGGGGGCGGACCCAGGGCGTACAGGTCTCCCTCTTCGACGTTCGCGAGCCCGGCCGCCCGCACCGGCTGGACCAGTGGCATCTGCCCCGAGGGTGGTCCGGTGCCGAGCACGACCCGCATGCCTTCCTGTACCGGCCGGACAGCGGCCTGGTGGCCCTGCCGGTGGGCGGCGGCATCCGGCTGCTGCGCGTCGGCAGCGACACCGTCCGCGAGATCGGCGAGGTGACCCACCCGTCCACGGACCGCGAGAACCGGCGGACGTGGTCCCCGGTACGCCGGTCGCTGGTGGTCGGTGACGTGCTCTGGACCGTCTCCGCCAGCGGCCTGCGTGCCACCGACCCGACCACCGCACGCAGCGTCGGCTGGATCGCGACGACCTGAACCTTCCTCCCACGCGGGTGGGGCCCGGTTTCTCGGGGTTTCCGGGTCCCACCCGCCTCCACCGCACAGCGGCGCGAGGCGGTCGACGGTCAGAGGTACATGCCGGTGCGGTGCTCACCCCGTCCCGGCTTGTCCCCCTCGCCGAAGAAGCGCTTGCCGCCGAACTCGCCGTGCAGACGGTCGTCCAACTCGTCCGCGAGGCCGGTCATCACCTGCACGGCGAGCATCAGATGAGTGGGTTGGAAGTTCCGGCCGAAGACCGGGATCGAGGCCCACACGGTGTCGTCGGCACAGTAGAGCCGACCGATCGGCATTCGGTTGGTCAGCTCGGAGAGCTTGACGTACAGCCGCTCGGTGGGCTCGACCTCGGTGAGGACCGGGGAGAAGACGTCGACCAGCGGCGGGTTGTCCCGGACCCGGACGAAGACCATCGCCGAGCCCGCACGGATGTTGATGTCGCCGTCGGAGTCGACCTGGACCCGATCCGAGTCCGACTTGAGCATGGTGGAGACGACCGTGCGTACCCGCTCGGCCAGATCCAGCACCTCGGTCTCCGCGCCGTCCCCACCGGCGGCGGCCAGCGCCTCCTCCAGCTCGGTGCCGATCTCCCGCACCAGGCCGAACTCGCTGCGCGCCGTGCCCAGCGGCGGACCCGCAAGCGGCTCACCCTCGGCGTCCTCGATCTGATAGACCAGGAACGCGGGATGCGGGGCACCGTAGATGTCCCGCAACGTGCGGGAGAGGACCGCCGCCAGCCGGGTCGCCTCGTCGACCCCGCAGTGCAGACCGAACTGGTCACCGGAGCCTTCCACCACACCCGGCGGCGACCAGCCCAGCGCGACCATGTCGGCGACGGCCGCACGATCCAGCCGGTAGCCCTGCGGCAGGGTGGCGTTGCCGACCGCGCGCGCGTTGAGCCGGCCGTCCGCGCCCACGTCGGCCCCGACGGCATAGACCGCGTCGTCCGTACCCGAGGCGGTCGGGTCGAGCGTCAGTTCCACGCGCGCTCCCGCCGGCAGGTCGACCAGCCGGTCGGCCAGCGCCCTCGCGAACTCCCGCCACGCCTGGGTCACCTTCGCCCGCAGGTCGGCCGTGGTCGGCTCGTCGAGCAGGATCGACTCGTGGTGATGCGCCGGCGTGCCGGGCGGCGCCGAGGGGTGGTCTGCCGTCATGATCGCCTCCGTCCGTTCCGGTCACCCTACCCAGCCGCCGTGTCGGTCGGCGCGGCCCGGACCGTGATCGGACAACCCTCGGTCGTGGTCAGTCGGCCGGCTGGTCGCCGCCCAACTCCACCGGCCAGGTGCCGGCCAGGTCGGCGAGCCGGGCCGCCGCCGCGACGGGGTCGGCGCCGCGTCCCACGGCCAGGCCGAGCAGGTACGCGGTGACCGGGGCACCCGGACGCACCACCTGGTGGGCGACGTCGCGGGCCAGGTCGAGCACGGTCGACACCGGCACCTGAGCCGGTTCCAGTCCCAGTTCCGCGCA
The DNA here is from genome assembly GCF_042874705.1 of Micromonospora sp. NPDC003816. NCBI lineage: Bacteria > Bacillati > Actinomycetota > Actinomycetes > Micromonosporales > Micromonosporaceae > Micromonospora > Micromonospora sp. NPDC003816. The sequence continues at coordinate 104,075 of NZ_JBIANP010000013.1, read as the reverse complement.
GGCCGCCGTGACCCAGTCGTCCAGCACCGTCATCGCGCCCACTCCTCCGCCCGGCGTACGTCACCGTCAGTGTCGCAGTCGAACCACGGCGGCGGGCCGCCACCTGACCAGCTCACCTCGCGCACGGTGAGCCCGGCGAGCAGATCCCGCAGCGGCGCTCCGGCGTGCCGTCCGGCGAGCCGGTCCAGCGCCGCGCGCAGGGCAGCGGTACGCCACACGCCGCACAACGTCTGTCGCCGTCCCGAGGCGTCCACGAAACACACCCCGTCCACCGGCGGTGTGTCCAGCTGACGCAGCAGGTCACCGACGGCAGGTCGGGTCAGCAACGGCAGGTCGGCGGCGAGCAGCGCGACGACCGGTACACCCGGTTCGAGCAGGGCCATCCCGGCTGCGGTGGCGGCGACCGGACCACCACCGGGCGGTGACTCCCGGGTCGGGAGCACCCCCGACGGGGCCGGCCCCGGACCGACCAGGATGCGGGGCGTCGCGTCGGCGACAGCAGCGAGCACGCGTTCGCGCATCGGTACGCCGCCGACGGGCAGCGCCGGCTTGTCCCGCCCGCCCATCCGGCGCGCGGACCCACCCGCGAGCACGATCGCCGCGTACACCGTCACCGGATCACGGTAACCCGCAGGGGATCGGCCGTTTCCGACCCTGCAACCGGCCCGAGGCGGCTCTCGGCCGGGCGGTCCAGCCGGACAGGGTGGCCGGGGTGAGCGGTCGGATGCGGTGGGGTGAGCGGGCGGGGCAGGATGGCGGGATGGGACGGGCCAGTGAGCGACGCGGGGTGCTCCGCATCGACCTCGACGCGACGGACGCCGGACGGATCCGGGTCCGCCGGCCGGACACGCTCGCCGCCGAGGAGCCGCTGGAGATCCGGGTCGGGCCGGCCGGGCCGGACCGACGTCCTCCCCTCTCGGTGACCATGCGGACTCCCGGCGCCGACCTGGATCTGGCGCTCGGCTTCCTGCTCACCGAGGGGCTGATCGGCTCGGCGGACGACGTGTCCACCGCGCAGCTCTGCGCCGGCACCGAGACGCCGAACACCTACAACGTGGTCGACGTGACGCTGGCTCCGGGCGTACCGTCGCCCGGCACCGACACGACCCGGCACTTCCACACCACCAGCGCCTGCGGGGTCTGCGGCAAGGCGAGCATCGACGCGGTCCGTACCCGGTCCCGGTTCGACGTGGCCGCCGACCCACTCGCCGTCCCCGCCGAGGTGCTGGCCGAGCTTCCCGAGCGGCTGCGGGCCGGACAGCGGGGCTTCGACCGCACCGGCGGGTCGCACGCGGCGGGACTGTTCTCCGCCGACGGCGAGTTGCTGGTGCTGCGCGAGGACGTCGGCCGGCACAACGCGGTGGACAAGGTGATCGGCTGGGCGGTCCGCGAACGGCGGCTGCCGCTGGCCGGGCACCTGTTGCTGGTCTCCGGCCGGGCCAGTTTCGAGCTGACCCAGAAGGCGTGGATGGCCGGGCTGCCGCTGCTCGCAGCGGTGTCGGCGCCGAGCACGCTCGCGGTCGACCTGGCGGCCGAGGCCGGGCTCACCCTGGTCGGCTTCCTGCGCGGCCGGACGATGAACGTCTACACCGGCGCCCAGCGGGTGACCGGCTGACCGTTGCTCAGCGGTTGGCCAGCAGGTCGAACAGCTCCAACCGAACTGCGGCGTCCCGGGCGATGAGGAAGCCCGCGATGCCCAGGACCCAGCCCAGCATGCTGCCGGACGACCGCACGATCCACGCGTTGAGGCGGGCGAGCAGCGGCTCGATCCGCCTCGGCCAGGCCACCCGTGCGCCCAGCAGCACCACCGCCGGCAGGATCATGACCAGGCAGTTTCCGCCAGCAACGCGATCACCTGCGGCACGCCCAGGCCCGAGGTGGTGAGCAGGCCCAGTGCACCGAGGTACGGCAGCATGGTCGCCACCTCGGCCAACGCGGCGAACACCGCCAACCCGACCAGCCAACGCGCCGACGCGTCACCAGACGTCGCCCGGTCGCGCCAGCGCAGCACCCGACCGCCACCGCCCCCGCGCTTGCCGTCGTACCGGAAGCTCAACACGAACAACCCGACACCGAGCGCGAGTTGCCCCCACAGCACCGGTCGGTTGTCCAGCGCACCGCCCCACATCTCGGCCAACCCGCTGCCGCCGAAGTAGAGCAGCAGCCCGACCACGAAATAGAAGCCGGCGATGGTGCCCAGATAGGTCGACACCCGTCCGAGGCGAACCGGACCCGGGGCGAGCAGCAGCCAGACCGGGATGAACAGGGTGCCGATGCTGGTGCTGTCGACGAGTGCCAGTCCCACGAGGGACAGCAGCAGCGCGACACTCATACCGGACCACCCGGGCACTCGCTCATCCGGTGATTATCCGTGTATCCCGGTCCGACTGCGGCGCTGGTGCCGTGGCCTGTCGAGCCCCCGGGACGGTTTTCCTAGTCGGGGTCGGTAGCCGACCCATGTTCCGCCACGGGCCACCGAGGAGTGGGGTGAGGACCACCAGGAGGTAGCCGGCGCCGACCGCGACGAGAGTGGTCGTGGTGCCGAGGTGTTCGCTGGCGAAGCCCGCGCCGAGTGCGCCGAGCGGGATGGCGGCCCAGGCTCCTGCGCCGATCACGCCGTACACCCGGGCACGCATCCGGACCGGCACGCGTTCGAGCTTGATCGCGCCGATCATGGGGTTGATCGCCCCGGCGGCGAAGCCGGCGGTCGCGAACACGGCGAGCAGACCGGGCAACGGCAGCCCGGCGGCCATCGCCAGGAACGGTGGTGGACCGGCCACCGCGAAGGCCACCACGAAGGTGGCCCGGCGGGGTAGCCGGTGACCGACGGCGCTGAACAGCAACGAGCCGGCCAGCGCCCCGCCGCCCATGGCGCCGACGAGCAGCCCGAGGGCCGCCGCTCCGCCGAGATCACGATGGGCGACCACGGGCAGCAGCACGTTGGTCTTGGTCGCGTCGAAGAAGTTGGTCACCAGCACCAACAGGACCAGCACCCGCAACAAAGGCTCGGTGAGCAGGAACCGGACGCCGGCGGCGAACTGGCGCCAGTAACCGGTGGCGTCGCCGGTCGCGGGCTCGTCGGCACCGGGCTGGAGGTTCGCCGGCACCAGTACGGCGACGACCACGGCGGACAGCACGAACGTGGCCGCGTCGAGCACCAGCACGGGCAACGCCCCCAGGGTGGCGACCAGCAGACCCGCCACCGGCGCACCGAGCAGCCGGGCACCGCGCTCGGTCGCCTCGAACCAGCCGATCGCCCGTTCGGTGGGCAGGCCGGCGGCGATGGCCGCCTCGGGCAGCAGGGCGACCCGGGCCGTCTGGCCCGGCGTGTCGAGCAGACCACTGAGGAAGACCAGCGCGAGCAGCGCCCAGAACGGGAGTCCGACCGTGGCGTGCAGGAGGGGGATCGCGGCGACCGTCAGGCAGGAGACCAGATCGGCGAGCACGCTCGCGCGGCGGTAGCCGATCCGGTCGACCAGGACGCCGCCCAGTGCGCCACCGAGCACGATCGGCGCGGTCGCGACAGCACCGGTGATGCCGGTGGCGACCGGCGAACCGGTCTCGGCGAGTACGTAGAAGGGCAGCGCGATGATCGTGAGCATGTTGCCGGTCAGCGAGACCGTGTGTCCGACCAGCAGACCGACCAACGGCACACGGGTCGGGCGACTCATTCCGGCCGCCGGAAAGCGTGATAGATCATCGTGACCCGGCGGGCGTCGGCGCGATCCGGGTCGCTGCGCTTCTGCCAGCGCACGGCCAGCGCCTCCAGGTCGGTCCGCAGTTCCCGTAGTTCCGCAGCAGTCAGGTGGTAGGCGTTGTCGCTGCTGGCGGTGCCGCGTACCCATTCGGGCTCGAAGGTCGCCTCGGCGGCGAGGTAGCTGTTCAGGGCCTCCTGGTACCGCTCCAGCACGGCGCGTCGCAGCAGGTCCGAGGCGACCTTCCGCTCCGGGTCGTCGAGTGCCTCCAGCGGTTCCCACGAGGTGGTGGTGTGCGCAGCGCGCCACCACCTCTCCCGACGGTTGCGCGCACACTCCGGAGCCTCCCGCACGAAGCCGTGCTCGGCGAGTTTGCCCAGGTGGTAGCTGACCGAACCGACCGCCTCGTCGACGACGTCGCTGAGCATCCCGACGCTCTGCGGCCCCCGCAGCCGCAGTTCGCCGAGGAGCCGGAGCCGGGTGGGGTGGGCGAGCGCCCGCATGGCACGGGGGTCGGTCAGGTGCAGCACGTTCTCGTCGTTCGGCATGTCGCCACCCTAGACATACAAGAAGTGACGTACAAGACTTCTTGTTAATCATCGCGGGCGACGGCCGGGCCGACGCCCGCCCCGCCGCAGCGCCTTCGGCCAGCCGTCCAGGCGTGACGGCGGCACTCCCCGGCGGAGCAGGTCGTCCACGATCAGGGCGAGCGAGTAGTCCGGATGCTCGGCCAACACCCGCTCCAACGCCACCGCCGCCAGTGCGCCCTGCCCCGCCCGCCAGGCGGCGAACGCCAACAGGGCTCCGGGCGCGGCGGACAGGTCCGGCTCGGCCCGGCGCACCATCTCGGTCCAGAACGCCACGTCCTCGTCCCGGCCGTCGGTGCGTTCCCAGGCGTGGTCCCGCACCGGCAGGTGGGTCAGCAGCAGGCAGAGCCACGCCACCTCGTCGTCGGCCAATGGCGTCCCGTCGCGGTGACGGCGTCGGGTGGCCCGCAGCACCGCCACCCCCGCCGTCCGCAGCGCCCGACCGCCGAGGAGGTCGGCCGGGGGCGCCTCCGCCAGCAGGTCGGCGAGTCGCCGATCGGCCCGCTCGGCGGCGCGCCGCATCTCCGACCCGCCGACCGGGGCCACCGCAGCGGCGAGAGCGGCCCGGTCAGGCAACGCGACCTGGCCGGCGAAGACCGCCGCCGCCGGCACCGCGCTGGCCCTCGGGTCGTACGGGGTGCCCTCGGGCGGGCAGCACTCCGGCTCCTGACAGACGTACGACCACCACCGGTCACCGGTCACCCGTAACGCGTCCACCACGGTGAGCCCGGCGTCGGCAAGCGCCACCCGGACCGCGTCCACGGCCGGAGTGACCCGCTCGGGCGGGCCGTACCCGATCGCCGTGGCCGAGTCGGCGCCCTGCCGCCCGGTCACCGTGGCGATGTGCTCCGCCGACTCCCGAGGATCACCCTCGCCGGGCAGGTCCGCCCGGGCGGCGAAGACGATCCGGGAGCCCGCCAGCGCCACCACCACGACGCTGTCCGTGGGGTGGAAGCCGAGCAGGTACGGCACGGCCGCGATGAGGTCGGCGGGGGATCTGACGGTGAGGCGGGGCAGGTCCGTGGAGTTCATGAGGCCAGCCTGCGAGCGGCCCCCTTCCCGCCGCCGCCCCTGTGGACGACACGCGGGTTATCCACAGTCACCCTAGGTATTCACCCAGTTCAGCGTGGTTCACCCGACCTCGGCGCCCGGCGTACGGATGTAAGGAGGGGACCCTTCCTATACACAAGGCGTTAGTAGGGGGCCCTTCCTTGCATCCGAAGGGATACCTTGCGGGGATGGATCTGGCGTACCTGCGGGCGCATCCGGAGCAGTTGCCGACCTTCCTGACCCATCAGCGGATCCGGGAGACGCCGGTGGGTGGCGGCGACATCTGTGCCGCCAGCCGGTTGACCCTGGACGACGGGCACTCGGTGTTCGCCAAGACCTGGCCGGAGCACGCCGACCGAGAGGTGCCGGAGGGCTTCTTCGCCACCGAGGCGGCCGGGCTGCGCTGGTTGCGGGAGGCCGGTGCGGTCGGCGTACCGGAGGTGCTGGTGGCGCTGCCCGACCTGCTCGCGCTGGAATGGGTGCAGCCGGGCGAGCCTCGACGGACGGCGGCCGACCGTTTCGGCCGTGAGCTGGCCGAGTTGCACCGGGCCGGGGCACCCGCCTTCGGGGCACCCTGGCCGGGCTTCATCGGCGCGCTGCCGGCGGACAACACTCCGCACGCCGGTCCATGGCCGGTCTGGTTCGCGCAGTTCCGGATCGTGCCCTACCTGCGTCGCTCGGTCGACGGTGGCGCCCTGGATGCCACCGCCGCCGCGCACGTCGAGCAGGTCGTGGCCCGCATCGAGGAGTTCGGCGGCGACGAGCCGCCCGCCCGCATCCACGGTGACCTCTGGCCGGGCAACCTGCTCTGGGGCGCCGACGACCGGGTCTGGTTGGTCGACCCGGCCGCGCACGGTGGACACCGGGAGACCGACCTCGCCCAGCTCGCGCTCTTCGGCGGGGCACCCCACGCGGACCGGATCCTGGCCGCGTACGACGAGTCCTGGCCGTTGGCCGACGGATGGCGGGACCGGGTCCCGTTGCACCAGTTGCACCTGTTGTTGGTGCACACCGCCCTGTTCGGCGGCGCGTACCGGGATTCGGTCGTCCACGCCGCCCGGGCCACCCTGAGCGGGGCCGAGCGCGCTACGGTCGACGGGTGAGCGTCGCCCCGCCGACCGCCGGCGCCCTCGTCGACCGGTACGGCCGCGTCGCCCGGGACCTGCGTGTCTCCCTGACCGACAAGTGCAACCTGCGCTGCACCTACTGCATGCCCGCCGAGGGACTGCCCTGGCTGGCCGGGCCGAAGCTGCTCACCGACGACGAGGTGATCCGGCTGATCCGGGTGGCGGTGTGCCGACTCGGCGTGACCGAGGTCCGCTTCACCGGCGGCGAGCCACTGATCCGTCCGGGTCTGGTCGACATCGTCTCGGCCGCTGCCGCACTCGAACCCCGCCCCCGGCTGTCGTTGACCACGAACGGCATCGGACTGCACCGGCTGGCTCCGGCGCTGCGGGCGGCCGGGCTGGACCGGGTGAACGTCTCGCTGGACACCCTGGACCGCGAACGCTTCACCCGGCTCACCCGACGTGACAGGCTGTCGGACGTCCTGGCCGGTCTGGCCGGTGCCGCCGAGGCCGGGTTGGTTCCGGTCAAGGTCAACGCGGTGCTGATGCGGGGCGTCAACGACGACGAGGCACCGGCACTGCTCCGCTTCGCCCTCGACCACGGCTACGAGCTGCGGTTCATCGAGCAGATGCCGCTGGACGCCCAGCACGGTTGGGACCGCGCCGCCATGGTCACCGCCGAGGAGATCCTGACGACGCTGCGTTCGGCGTACGCGCTGAGCCCGGACCCGACCGCGCGCGGCACCGCACCCGCCGAGACCTGGCTGGTCGACGGCGGCCCGGCGCGGGTGGGCGTGATCGGCACGGTGACCCGGCCCTTCTGCGGCGACTGCGACCGGACCCGGCTCACCGCCGACGGCCAGATCCGCAACTGCCTCTTCGCCACCGAGGAGTCGAACCTGCGCGACGCGATGCGGGCCGGGGCCGACGACGACGAGGTGGCCCGCCGCTGGACGGCGGCGACCTGGGGCAAGCGGGCCGGGCACGGCATCGACGACCCGACCTTCCTGCAACCGACCCGGCCCATGTCGGCCATCGGAGGGTGACCGTGGCGACCGTCACCGTCCGTTACTTCGCCGGGGCCCGCGCTGCCGCCGGTCGCGCCGAGGAGACCACCACCGCGGGGCGATCGCTGGACGAGGTGCTGGCGGAGCTCTCCGACCGGCACGGCGCGCGACTGGTGCCGGTGCTCAAGGTGGCGAGTTTTCTGGTCGACGGTGTCACCTGTCATGATCGGAAGCAGCCGCTGCCGGCCGGAGCGACGATCGACGTCCTGCCTCCCTTCGCCGGTGGCTGAGGGGGATCCACACACGTGTTCGCGGTACTCGGCTTCGTGGCCACGCTTGCCCTGATCACCGGGCTGATCCACCTCTACCTCTGGAAGCGGCTGGTCAAGGACACCACCGCCGCCGGGCGCTGGCGGCGGATCGGCACCGTCAGCGCGGTGGTGCTGGCGCTGCTCGTACCGGCGACCATGATCGGCACCCGGTCCGGGATGTACTGGCTCGCCTGGCCGGGATACCTCTGGCTCGCGGTGATGTTCTACCTGCTGGTGATCCTCGTCGTGCTGGAAGTGCCGATGCTGGTGACGCGGCGGGTGCTGCGCCGCCGGGCGGCGACCGCCGCACCGGAGCCGGCGATGGTCGGCAGCGCCACCCCGGCGGATCCGCCGAGCACCGACGACGCCGGGCCGAACGCCCCGGCAGCCGACGACGCGGGTGCCGGGGCGACCGACCGGCCGGCCGTCGGCGCGGTCGGCCCGGACCACGACCCGTCCCGCCGGTTGCTGCTCGCCCGTGGCGCCGCGATCTTCGCCGGGCTCACCGCCACCGGCCTGGTCGGGTACGGGGTGCGGACCGCGATGGGTCCGCCCCGACTGGACCGGGTGCAGATTCCGCTGGCGAAGTTGCCGCGCAGCATGGACGGCCTGCGCATCGCCACCGTCTCCGACATCCACATCGGGCCGCTGACCGGTCGGGCGCACACCGAGCGCATCGTCGCCGCGATCAACCGCCTGGACGCCGACATCGTGGCCGTGGTCGGTGACCTGGTCGACGGCACGGTGGCCGAGCTGGGCGAGGACGCGGCTCCGCTGCGCGACCTGCGGGCCCGGCACGGCAGCTACTTCGTCACCGGCAACCACGAGTACTACTCGGGCGTCGAGGAGTGGGTGGCCGAGGTCGACCGGCTCGGGTTGCGGGTCCTGCAGAACCAGCGGTTGGAGATCGCCGCCCGGGGTGGCGTGCTCGACCTGGCCGGTGTCAACGACGTCAGCGCCGTGGGCACCGGCGTCTCCGCACCGCCCGACTACGCGGCCACCCTCGCCGACCGGGATCCGTCCCGACCGGTGGTGCTCCTCGCCCACCAGCCGGTGGCCGCTATGGAGGCCGCGAAGTACGGCGTCGACCTGCAACTCTCCGGTCACACCCACGGCGGTCAGATCGTGCCGTTCAACCTGCTGGTCAAGCTGGAGCAGCCGGTGGTCTCCGGCCTGGGCGAGGTGGACGGGACCAAGGTCTACGTGACCAACGGGGCCGGCTTCTGGGGCCCGCCGGTGCGGGTGGGCGCGGAGCCTCAGGTCACTCTCGTGGAACTGCGTTCGGCATAGCGAACCTCACGCCCGAGCGTGGCGGCGCGCACGGGCGTGGCCGGTCGTGGCAGGATGCGGCGTGCCTCCGTTCAGCGCCGTACCCCCCGGTGGCCGCCCGCCCTTCGTCGCGGATCTGCACATCCACTCGAAATATTCGCGGGCCTGCAGCCGTGACCTGACCCTGCCGAACCTCGGCTGGTGGGCGAAACGTAAGGGCATCGCGGTGCTCGGCACCGGTGATTTCACCCACCCCGCCTGGTATGACCACCTGCGCGAGACCCTGCGTCCCGCCGAGCCCGGTTTATACCGATTGTCCGACGATGCCGAGCGGGACATCGCCCGCAGGTTGCCGCCCCGGCTGTCCAGTCACGCCGAGATCGACCCGGTCCGGTTCATGCTCAGCGTCGAGATCTCGACGATCTACAAGCGGGACGACCGGACCCGCAAGGTCCACCACCTGATCTACCTGCCGGACCTGGACGCGGTGGGCCGGTTCAACACCGCGTTGGGCCGGATCGGCAACCTCGGGTCGGACGGCCGCCCGATCCTCGGCCTGGACTCCCGCGACCTGCTGGAGATCACGCTGGAGGCGAGCCCGGACGGCTATCTCGTACCGGCGCACATCTGGACGCCGTGGTTCTCCGCGCTGGGCTCGAAGTCCGGCTTCGACGCGATCGCCGACTGCTACGCCGACCTGGCCGAGCACATCTTCGCGGTGGAGACCGGGCTCTCCTCGGACCCGGCGATGAACTGGCGGGTCGGCAGCCTGGACGCCTACCGGCTGGTCTCCAACTCGGACGCCCACTCGCCGCCCGCGTTGGCCCGGGAGGCGACCGTCTTCGCCTCGGAACGGGACTACTTCGGCATCCGGGAGGCGTTGCGGACCGGCGACGGGCTGGCCGGCACGATCGAGTTCTTCCCCGAGGAGGGCAAGTACCACGCGGACGGCCACCGGCTGTGCGGGGTGAACTGGGCACCGGAGCGGACCAGGGCGGCCGGCGGACGCTGCCCGGAGTGCGGCAAGCCGCTGACGGTGGGTGTCCTGAGCCGGGTCGAGGACCTGGCCGACCGGCCCGAGGGGTACCGGCCGGAGCACGCGCCCGAGGTGACCCACCTGATCCAGCTCGCCGAGATCCTCGGCGAGATCAACAAGGTGGGCCCGCGCTCCAAGAAGGTCGAGGGCAAGCTCACCGACCTGGTCGCCGCGCTCGGCGCCGAGCTGGACATCCTGACCCGTACCCCGTTGGACGACATCGGGCGGGTCGGCGGTGAACTGCTCGCGGAGGGCATCGGCCGACTGCGCCGCGACGAGGTCCGTCGGGTGCCCGGTTACGACGGCGAGTACGGCGTCATCACCCTCTTCGACCCGGCCGAGCTGGGTGCCGGTGCGGCATCGAGCGGGCAGGAGACGCTGTTCGACGTACCGGTGCAGGTGCCCACGCAGCGGCGACCGGCCGAGTCGACCGGCTCGGAGGCGAAGGCGAAGCGGACGGCGGCCAAGGCGGAGCCGAAGCGCAGGGCGGCACCCGCGCCCGCCCCGGCCCCGCCGATCGCGCCGCCGCCCTCCCCGCACGAACCGTTCGAGCCGATGCTCGCCGGCATGGAGGAGGTGGGCAGCGGGCTGCTGGACCGGCTCGACGCCATGCAGCGGGTGGCCGCCTCGGCACCCGGCGGCCCGTTGCTGATCGTCGCCGGACCGGGCACCGGCAAGACCCGTACGCTGACCCACCGGATCGCGTACCTCTGCGCGGAGCTGAACGTCTTCCCCGAGCGGTGCCTGGCGATCACCTTCACCCGGCGGGCCGCCGAGGAACTGCGACACCGACTCGACGGGCTGCTCGGGCCGGTCGCCGAGGACGTCACGGTGGGCACGTTCCACTCGCTCGGACTGACCATCCTGCGCGAGAACGCGGCCACCGCCGGTCTGCCGGACGACTTCCGGATCGCCGACGACGCGGAGCGGACGGCGGCCCGTGCGGAGGCCGGGGACGATGCGGCCCGGTACACGTCGTTGCTGCGCAAGCAGGGCATGGTCGACCTGGACGACCTGCTCACCCTGCCGGTGGCATTGCTGCGCGACGATCGCAGGCTGGTCGAGCGCTACCGGGACCGCTGGCAGTGGATCTTCGTCGACGAGTACCAGGACGTCGACGCCGTGCAGTACGACCTGCTGCGCCTGCTCAGCCCCGCCGACGGCAACCTCTGCGCGATCGGTGACCCGGACCAGGCGATCTACTCGTTCCGGGGCGCCGACGTCGGATACTTCCTGCGCTTCTCCCAGGACTTCACCGACGCCCGCCTGGTCCGGTTGAACCGCAACTACCGGTCGTCGGCGCCGATCCTGGCCGCCGCCGTGCAGGCCATCGCGCCCTCGTCGCTGGTCCGGGGACGCCGGCTGGACCCGGCCCGGCTCGACCCGGAGGCCCCGCTGGTCGGGCGGTACGCTGCGGCGTCCGTCGCCGACGAGGCCGACTTCGTGGTACGCACCGTCGACGAACTGGTCGGCGGCCTGTCCCACCGCTCGCTGGACTCCGGTCGCATCGACGGGCGGTCGAGCACCCTGTCCTTCTCCGACATCGCGGTGCTCTACCGCACCGACTCCCAGGCCGCGCCGATCGTGGACGCTCTGGCCAGGGCGAACGTCCCGGTACAGAAGCGATCGCACGACCGGCTGCGGGACCGGCCCGGCGTGATGGCCATCGCCCGCGAACTGCGGCACCTCACCGGCGTCGACGGCGCACTGCCCGCCCGCGTACGCCTCGCCGGCCAGTCGCTCGCGGAACGGTTCGCCACCCCCACCCTCGACGGCTCGCACGGGGTCCGGCCGGAGGACGTGCGAACCGCGGTCGACCTGCTGACCCCGCTGGCCCGCCGGTGCGGTGACGACCTGGAGTCGTTCCTGTCCCAGCTCGCGACCGGGGCGGAGGTGGACGCGCTCGACCCCCGTGCCGAGGCGGTCACCCTGCTGACGCTGCACGCCGCCAAGGGCCTGGAGTTCCCGGTGGTCTTCCTGGTCGGGGCCGAGGACGGACTGCTGCCGCTGCGCTGGCCGGGCACCACCCCGGACGAGGAGGCGATCGCCGAGGAGCGACGGTTGTTCTTCGTCGGGCTGACCCGGGCACAGGACCGGCTCTACGTCAGCCACGCGGCACGGCGGGTCCGGCACGGTTCGGAACGTGACTGCCGACCGTCTCCATTCCTCGACGTGATCGACGCCGGCCTCTTCGAGCGGCTCGGCGACGCCGCCGGACCTCGGCGACCGAAGGACCATCAGCTCCGGCTCATCTGAGCGTTCGCCCTCCGCCCGCCGTAGGGCGAGCGGAGGGCGGAGTGACCGGTCCGTGATCGCGTACGGACAGTCGGTGAGACGGCCACGCGCTACGGTGACGTGGACGACGGCCCGCCACCGGCCCAGCGTTTCCACCCACGGCCTCAGGAGTGCGTGCATGGCGAACTACGGACCACCGGGCAGCGGCGGCCCGTCGCCGTGGCACGAGCCGGGCCATGACGAGGCGTACGGCGGCCAGCGCCACGGCGGGCAGCCGTATGGCGGCGACGGGCAACCCTACGGTGGTGGCCAGGGCCATGGTGGCCGGTCCTACGACGACGGTCAGAGCCACGGCGGTGGCCGGTCCTACGACGGCGGCCCGTCCTATGGCGGTGGGCAGTCCCACCACGGTGGGCAGTCCTACGGTGGCGGCTACGGTCCGGGAGCGAGCGGGTCGCCGTACCGGGGTAGCGGACATGACGCGGGCCACGGAGACGACTCGCACGACACCGCGGCGTACCCGCCCTATCAGGACGGCGCGGCGGAGACCGCGTACGCGGGACAGCCCGTGTCGCCGTCGGAGCGGGGACGCGGTCGGGGCCGGATCTTCGCGGTGCTGGCGACGGTGTTGGTGCTCGTGCTCGGCGGCGCGACCGCGTTCTACCTGCTCGGGACGGACGACGAGACGCCGACGCCGGTGGCCGCCCCCACGCCGGAGGAGGCACCGGTGACCCCGGCAGAGCCGGACGACGAGGACGAGACTCCGGCCGGTACGCCGTCGGAGGGCTCGTCCACCGATCCTCGGTTCGTCGAGCCGGGACAGTGCGTGCGCAACGAGGGTCCGGCCGGTGGCAAGCCCAAGCTGGTGATCAGCGAGTGCGCGCCGAAGTCGTACGAGGTGTTGCGCCGCTTCGACGGCGAGACCAGCGGGGAGCGGGACGCCGAGGCGAAGTGCGCGCCGGTCGACGGCTACACCAACTGGTACTTCTACGACAGCGAGTTGGACTCGCTGGACTTCGTGCTCTGCCTCAAACAACGCGGCTGAACCAGGAGCGTACCGACGATCGGTAAAACTAGTGCTGTCTAGCGTCCACGCTAGACAGCACTAGTTTTTGCTCGACCGGCAACACGCCGGTAGCCCCGTCTATCCATGTCTAGCTCCCCGCCTAGACGGGCCGATACTGTGCGATTCGTGGATCCCGTCCGCAACCCGTACGCTCCGGGCGCTGGTCAGCGCCCGCCCGAACTGGCCGGGCGGGGGCGGGAACTGGACGTCTTCGACATCGTGCTGGAACGCATCGCCCGAGGTCGCCCGGAACGGAGCCTGATGCTCACCGGTTTGCGGGGCGTCGGCAAGACCGTGCTGCTCAACACGCTGCGCTCGCAGGCGATCAATAGCCTCTGGGGCAGTGGCAAGATCGAGGCCCGCCCGGACCAGTCGTTACGCCGACCGATCGCCGCCGCCCTGCACATGGCCGTCCGGGAACTGGCCCCACGGCATCGCGCACCGGACCGGATCGACGCGTTCCTCGGGGTCCTCAAAGCCTTCGCCCAACGGGGCGCCCCGACCGGTCGCGCCGGGGCCGCCAAGCTACGCGACCGGTGGCAACCCGGCATCGACGTACCGGCGGCAACCGGCCGGGCCGACTCCGGCGACATCGAGATCGACCTGGTCGAGCTGCTCACCGACGCCGCATCGGTGGCCAGCGACGTCGGCACCGGCGTCGCCGTCTTCATCGACGAGATGCAGGACCTCGGGCCGGAGGACGTCTCCGCACTCTGCGCGGCCTGCCACGAACTCTCCCAACTCGGCGCACCGCTGATCGTGGTCGGCGCCGGACTGCCGCACCTGCCGGCGGTGCTGAGCGCCGCCAAGTCGTATTCCGAGCGGCTGTTCCGCTACCAGCGCATCGACCGGCTCGACCGCATCGCGGCCGACCAGGCACTCTGCGCGCCGGCCGAGCGGGAGAACGTGGAGTACGAGGCGAAGGCGCTCGACCTGCTCTACGAGAAGTCCGGCGGGTACCCGTACTTCGTCCAGGCGTACGGGAAGGCGACCTGGGACCATGCCCCCCGATCACCGATCACCGACGCCGACGTACGGGTGGCCGCCCCGGAGGCCGAGGCCGAGTTGGCGGTGGGCTTCTTCGGTTCACGTTTCGAGCGGGCCACTCCCGCCGAACGCGAGTACATGCGGGCGATGGCGACGCTCTCCCTGGTCGAGGGGGCAACCGACGGAGGCGGCCGGGACGACATGGACGCCGCGGTACCGACCGCCGAGATCGCCCGTGCTCTCGGACGCAAGCCCGCCAGCCTCTCCCCGGCCCGGGACGCCCTGATCAAGAAGGGCTTGATCTACTCCGGGGAGCGCGGCACGGTCGCCTTCACCGTCCCGCATTTCGGTCGCTACCTCCGCACCCAACCCGCCTGACACCCACCGCGCCGCACCCCGCCCCGCCCCGCCCCGCCCCGCCCCGCCGATCATGGACTTCTGGTCGAGGTTATGTACCGGAATCACCCGTTCTCGTAGCGCCACGACTCCATGATCGACGGGGCCAGGGGCGGGTGGGGCGGGCGGCCCGGGGGCACGTGAGGCGGGGGCGGGGGGCGGGGGTCAGACCTTGGACCAGGGTGGGGGGAAGACGACGTCGCCGTGGGGTGGGGGTGGTTCGTTGCTCGTCGACGGGGGCAGGACCAGGGCCTGCCATGGCTCGCCCAGACCGGACCAGGGGCTGGTCAGGCCCATTCGGTCGGCTCGGCTGAAGCCGAAACGCCGGTAGTACGCCGGATCGCCGAGCACCACGACCAGTCGCTCGCCGAGTTCCGTGGCGGCTTCCAGGGCGGCCTGCACCACCGAACTGCCGAGCCCGATCCGTTGTCGGTGCGGTGCCACCGCCACCGGCCCGAGCACCAGCGCCGGGGCGTTGAGCCCGTCCGCGCAGACCCGGACCCGGGTCAGCAGGGCGTAGCCGACGATCTCGCCGCCGTACTCGGCGACCATCGCCAGCCTCGGCAGCCACGCGTCGCCGGCCCTCAGTTCGTCGACGAGGCGTACCTCCGGCGGCGTGGCCACGTCGGGGCGGGCGAAGGCGGCGGCCAGTACCCGGCGGACCGCGCCGGTGTCTGCCGGGTCCTCGGGTCGGAGCCGCAGCGTCGTCACGCCGGGAGGTTACCGCGCGCGACGCACGCATCAGTGACGGTCGCTGGAATCGGCGTGGCGTCCTCACCACTCGGCCCATCCGACCCACCCGATCGATCGAGATGGGCCGTTGCGGGGCATGTCGAGGTCACGGACGGGGTATGACTGTTCCATGACGCCCGTACGATCCCTCGCCCGCGCCATGTTGAGCGGCATCTTCGTGGTCAGTGGCGCCCGCAACTTCACCAACCCCGAACGCCTGGTGCCTGCGGCGCAGCCGGTCACCGACCGGGTGGCGCCGCTGCTGCAACGGGCCGACGCCCGCATCCCCACCGACACGGTGAGCCTGATCCGTGCCAACGCCGCCGTCCAGTTCGGTGCCGGGCTGATGCTGGCCACCGGGAGGTTCACCCGGCCGGCGGCCCTCGTGCTGGCCGGCACGCTGGTCCCGGTCACCCTCGCCGGACATCCCTTCTGGCGTAACGACGACCCGGCGGCGCGGAACAACAACCAGATTCACTTCCTGAAGAACCTCGGCCTCCTCGGCGGGTTGTTGCTCGCGGCGGCGGACACCGAGGGGAAGCCGGGACTGCGGTGGCGGGCCGGTCACCGCATCGGCCACTCACGACGGTCGGTACGCCGTGCCGTCCGGACCGCACGCCGTGAGGCCCGGATCGCCGTCCGCTCGGCGGCAACCGCGCGCCGAATCCCCGGCTGAGTCGCAGTCGCTCCTCGCTGACCTGCATTTATCCCACCCCCACACTGGCTAAGGCCGCGAATCACCTGAACCGCCCGGTAGGCGTTAACGCGGTGGAAATGTCAAAAGATTGTGTGGGATCGGACACGGTCGCATAACGCGGGAGGCACTGACGTGAGGCGCCGTTCTAGGCTCCCTACCGGACCTGGACGGGTAGGACGACCTTGGTACGGGGGTGGCCGAGCCATGCCGACGAGCGTCGGTAAAAGGCCGGACCGCCTCGCCGCAGTCCGCCGCGTAACGCGTGGGATCGATCGTAGGACAGTCGTACGGGCCGGCATCGTCGCCGCCGTCGCCTATGCCGCATGGCTTGCCATCGGCGCTTTCGGGCGTCCGTACAACTTCTTCGACATGAAGATCTACCACGGCGCGGTGGTCTGGTGGGCGAGCGGTCACGAGCTGTACGAGTTCGTCGCGCCCGACACCACCCTGGGTTTCACCTACCCACCCTTCGCCGGGCTGGCGATGCTGCCCATGGCGCACCTGCCGGTGAGCGTGGCAGGCCTGGTGAACGCGCTGGTCAGCATCGTGGTGCTGGCGGTGGTGCTGGCCGCCCTGCTGCGGCCGATCGTGGACCGGCTGGGCTGGCCACTGTGGTACACGGTGGCCCTCGCCACGCCGATCGCCCTCGCCATCGAGCCGGCCCGGGAGACCCTCGGCTACGGGCAGGTCAACCTGCTGCTGTTCGCCCTGATCATGGCTGATCTGGTGGCGCTGCGCTGGCGGTCGCGGCGCGGCACGCACCAGGCGGAGAGCGACGGTCCGCTGCTGCGGTTCGTCTACGGTGGTGCCTGGGCCGGTGTGGGCATCGGCCTGGCCACGGCCGTGAAGCTCACCCCGGCGTTGTTCATCTTCTATCTGATGATCACTCGCCAGTGGCGGGCGGCCGCGACCGCGATCGGCACCACCGTCGCCGTGACCATCGGCAGCTTCGGCGTCGTGGGCGCCGAGTCCCGGGCCTACTTCGGCAACGTGCTGTGGCAGACCGAGCGGGTCGGTGCGGCCGACATGACGCCCAACCAGTCCCTGGCCGGTCTGCTGGCGCGGCTGTACGACTCGATCGAGACGCCGACGCTGCTCTGGCTCGCCTTCGCGGTGCTGGTGCTGGCGCTGGGTCTGTCCCGGGCCTCGCAGTCACACGCCGACGGTGACGAGCTGACCGCCTTCACGCTGGTCGGCCTGACCGCCAACGTGATCAGCCCGATCTCCTGGACGCACCACCTCGTCTGGGTGATCCCGGCGATCATCGTGCTGGCCGACGCGGCGATCCGCCGTCACGACGCCAGTCGAGGTCCGGCCGTGCGGTCCCCCTCCGGCACGTACGGCGGCCCACCTGGGGTCTCCACGCTGCGCCCGCCGATCTGGTACCCGACGTTGACCGGGCTCCGCCACGGCATCGCCGCGATCGGGCTCTACCTGCTCTTCCTGATCTCGCCGATCTGGCCGTACGAACACCAACTCCCCGAGGTCTCGCACTACGAGAACGGGCTGTTCGGGGCGCTGATGGAGAACTCGCTGGCGCTGGCCCTGATCGTGCTGGTCGCCGCGTTGCCCTGGCGGCCGGGTGCGGAACCCGCCTTCTACACCGACCGGATGGCCCGCACCGCCGCGCTGCTGCATCACCGGCGCTGACAGCGGAGCGTCGGCGGTGCCGGGTCGACGTGACCCGGCACCTCCGGTCACGGGCAGTTGACCCACTCCTCGGTGCCGTCGGCGAAGACCTGCCGCTTCCAGATCGGCAGCCGGGCCTTCACCTCGTCCACCAGTTTGGCGCAGGCGGCGAACGCGGCCGCCCGGTGTGCGGTGCTGACGGCCGCGACCAGTGCCGCGTCGCCGATGGCGAGCGGACCGATCCGGTGCGACACGGCCACCGCGTAGACGTCGGGATCGGCGGCGATCTCGGCCGCCACCTCCCGCAGGATGGTGGCGGCACTCGGATGACCCTCGTACTCCAGGCTCACCACCGCGCGGCCGTGGTCGTGGTCGCGGACCACTCCGGCG
Organism: Micromonospora sp. NPDC003816; assembly: GCF_042874705.1. Taxonomy (NCBI): domain Bacteria; kingdom Bacillati; phylum Actinomycetota; class Actinomycetes; order Micromonosporales; family Micromonosporaceae; genus Micromonospora; species Micromonospora sp. NPDC003816. The sequence goes on along the minus strand of NZ_JBIANP010000013.1, from coordinate 85,921 downwards.
AAGGAGACCACCGCGCCGGCCCGCCGGTCGGCGACGGCGGCCTCGTGGGCCGCCAGGTCCAGCGGTTGCTCGGTCACGTCCCCGATCACGATCACCATGCCCGCTCCCCGGGCAGCAGCGGCAGCGGGACCAGCGGCACCCGATCGCCGACCTCGCCGGTACTGCCCGGCCGGATCACGGCGAACCCGTCCGAGCCGGAGAGCCCACGCAGCATCGCGGACCCGACGTGCCGGACCGGGCGGGCCGTCCCGGCAGCCTGGTCGAGGCGGACCAGGGCGAGGTGGGTGTGGTCGCCGCGTCCCGGCACCGGCTCGGCCAGCGTGACATGCGGCAGCACCGGCGCCACCCGGCCGGCGAGACCCGCCAGCAGTGGCGCGACGAGCGAGACCAGCGCGACGACGGCGGACTGCGGGTTGCCGGGCAGCCCGGCGACGAACCGGACCCGACCGTCGCCGCCGACCACCCGGGCCAGCAGCATCGGGAAACCGGGGCGTACCGCGACGGTGTTGACCACGTAGTCCGCGCCGAGTTCGGCCAGCGCCGGATGCAAATGGTCGACCGGCCCGTGCATGGTCCCGCCGGTGGTGCAGACCAGGTCGGCGTGGGCCAACGCGGTGCGCAGCGCGGCCACGTGGTCGGGCAGCGTGTCGGCCACCGGGCCGACCACATCGGCCGGACGGATCTGACAGCCGTACCGCCGCAACCAGCTCGGCACGGTCGGGCCCAACGCGTCCCGGACCCGCCCGGCGGCGGGTGGACCGGCGGTGAGCAGTTCGTCCCCGAAGACCAGCAGCGCGGCCCGGGGCTGCCGGCGTACCCGCAGCGTGTCGTGACCGCAGGAGGCGGCCAGTCCGATCACCGCCGGGTCGACCGGGGTACCGGCCGGAAGCAGTTCCTCGCCGGCCGCCGCCTCCTCACCGGGACGCCGCCACTCCGGCGTACCGCGCGGCACGCCGTCGACCGACCCGTCGGCGGTACGCGTCGACTCCTCCACCCGCAGCACGGCGGTGGTGCCCGACGGCACCATCGCACCGGTGGCGATCTCGACGGTGGTCCCGTCCTCGGTCAACGGGTCCGGCGTACCACCGGCCAGCACCCGCCCGACCACCCGCCACGGACCGGCGCCCCGGACCGCCCAGCCGTCCACACTCGACGTGGGGAACGCCGGTAGGTCCGTCCGGGTGGTGAGCGGTTCGGCGAGGGTGTACCCGTCGATGTCGGCGAGCGGGCGCTCGATCGCGGGGAGCACGGCGGCCAGGCCCACCGCGTACACCCGGGAGCGCGCCTCCGCCCAACCGGCCGGCGGCGGTGCGGCGGCGCCCTCGGTGGCGGATGCGGTTTCCGTTCTCACCCGGCCGAGCCTAGCGCTTCGGCTAGTGGTCGCCACCGCGCAACTGGTCGACGGCGTGCGCGAGGATCGGCCCCAGCACGGCGAGACCGTCGCGCGCTCCACCGGTGGAACCCGGCAGGTTCACCACCAGGGTGCGACCGGCCACCCCGGCCACGCCCCGGGACAGCACGGAGGTGGGCACCCGGTCCCGGCTGTGGGCGCGCAGCGCCTCGGCGATGCCGGGGATCTCGTAGTCGAGCAGTGCCCGGGTCACGTCCGGAGTGCGGTCGGTGGGCGTGATCCCGGTCCCGCCGCTGGTGACCAGCACGTCGACGCCGGCGGCCACCGCCGCCCGGATCGCGTGGCCCACCGGTTCGCCGTCCGGCACCACCACCGGGTCGTCCACCTCGCAGCCCAGCTCGCGCAGACCGTCGGCGAGCAGCGGGCCGCTGGTGTCGGCGTACACGCCTGCGGCGGCGCGGTTGGACGCCACCACCACCCGGGCGCGGATCACGGCCGGTCCGCCGGACGCTCCCAGAGGCCGGTCTTGCCGCCCTCTTTGCGCACCACCCGGACCGACTCGACGCTCGCCGCCGGGTCCACCGCCTTGACCATGTCCACCAGGGCCAGCCCGGCGACCGCCACGGCGGTCAGCGCCTCCATCTCGACGCCGGTCCGGTCGGCCGTGCGGGCGGTGGCGGTGATCTCGACGCTGTCCGTGGTGGGCACCAGGTCGACCGTGACACCGTGCAGCGCGATCGGATGGCAGAGCGGGATCAGGTCCGGAGTGCGCTTGGCGCCCATGATCCCGGCCAGTCGGCCGACCGCCAGCGCGTCCCCCTTGGGCAGCCCGTCCCGGCGGAGCAGCTCGATCACCTCGGACGTGGTGCGCAGCCGACCGGCCGCGACGGCCACCCGACCGGAGACCTGCTTGGCGGAGACGTCGACCATGCGCGCCGCACCGGTCGCGTCGACGTGGGTGAGCTGGGCGGGTTCGGTCACGGCGGCGAGCCTATCGCCCCGCACCGACGGACCCGGTCGTGCGGTGTTACGCGGAAGGAGTGGCGCTTGCGCGCCGCCCCCTTCCGCACCCTGCCGTGGCAGCTGGGACATGCCGGTGGCAGGCGTCGCGACGAGATCCGTCGATGGCGGATCTCCCCCCGTCGGCGACCGTCGAGACGCTACCCACCCGGTCGATAAGAAATCGATAAGCGACGGCCTGGGACCGGTGCCTCAGGAGGACTCCGTGGTGTGGCGGTGGTCGGTCCCGGTGGGGTCCGCCAATCGGCGTTCCACCTCGAACCGCTCCGGTACCCCCATCCGACGGAAGATCGCCAGCGCACGTTCCGCGTGGCGGCGCGCGGCGACCGGATCGTCGGCCCACAGCTGGTCGGCCAGTCCCATCAGTGCCCTGCCCTGCTCGTACGGATGGCCGATCCGCGTCGCCACCTGCAACGCCTCATGGTGCAGGCCGATCGACCGTTCGGCGGCACCGGACTCGGCGAGGGTCAGCGCCAGATCGTTGAGGGCGGCGGCGTGGACGTGACGCTCGCCCGACTCGATCGCCAGTCTCCGGGCGGTCTCGTGCTGGTCCACCGCCTCCTCTATCCGACCGAGGCACCGGAGCACGATGCCCATCTCGTTCCGGGCTTCCGGCTCGGCGTACCGGTGGCCGGTGCGCTTGCGGAGGATCAGCACGGTCCGCAGGGCCCGGAGTGCCTCCTCGTACCGTCCCATCCGGCACTTCACCCCACTGATGTGACTCAGCGCGTTGAGGATGTGGAAGGTGCTACCCGCCTGGCGCCCCGCGAACAGGTGCAGCCGATGGAGGTGCAGCGCCTCCTCGTACCTGCCCAACAGCATCAGGGCGAGCCCGATGTTCGGCAGGAAGCTGGGCACCTCGTCGGCACCGTACCCGTTGGCACCGCGTAGGCAGCGTTCGCCTACCCGCGCTGCTTCCTGGAGTTCACCACGTATCCAGTGCACCGCTACGAGGTTCGTCCGGTACCGGACGAGGTTCGGCAGGTCGTCGTGCCGCTCGGAGATCCGCACGGCTTCGGTGACGTGAGCGAGCGCATCGCCGTAGTTGCCTTTGCGCAGGTAGGCGGAGGCAAGGTAGTTGTGCATCGCCGCCACGGCGTCCTCGGCCCCGGCTGCTCGGGCCGCCAGCAGCCCGTGGCGGTGGGTGGAGACGATGTCGTCGAAGTAGGCACGGACGTACAGGAAACGCCAGAGCAGTCGGGCCAGTCGCCACGACTGGTCGTGAAGTCCCTCCTCGTATGCGCGGGCGACGAGTGCGACCAGGTTGACGCGCTGCGCCGCCATCCACTCCTCGGTCGGTTCGTCCGCAGCTCTCTGCAAGTCGGGGCGGCGAGGTGGATCGAGGGTCACGTGTCGTCGGACGAATCGGGACTCGAGACGATCGGCGACCGGAAAGCTCAGATGGAGCATGGTGTCGATCAGGTCGCCCAGTGCCTCATCGCGAACGGCCTTCGTGTCGTTCCGTAACGACAGTTCGCGTGAGTACTGCCGGATGAGGTCGTGCATTCGGTAGCGACCGATCCCGACATCCTCGATCAGATGGCAATCCAGGAGCTCGTCGAGTGTCCGGACGGCCACCTCGGTGGCGAGTCCGGACAATGCGCTCGCCATCGTCGTGTCGAACTGATCACCCGGATGCACGCTGAGCAATCGGAAAAGTCGCCTGGCCGCACCGGGCAACGATTCGTAGGAAGCAGCAAAAGCACCGACGACGGTCCGGTCACGCGACGTCAGGTGATCCAACCGACGGACGTTGTCGTCGAGCAGCTTCGCGAGGTCGGCCAGGCGCCAGGTCGGGCGATGTGCCAATCGCGAGCCGGCGAGCCGGATCGCCAGCGGCAGCCGCCCGCAGTGTTCCACCACCGCCGCTGCCGCCTCCGGTTCCGCGGCCACCCGTTCCGCGCCGACGGCCGAGGCGAGCAGCGCCACACCCTCCGCCCGATCCATCACCGGCAGGGACAACGGCGGGCTGACGTCCAGGCCACTGATCCGTCGCCGTGACGTCACGATCACCACGCATCCCGGGGACGTGGGCAGCAGGGCGGCGACCTGCTCGGCATCGGCCGCGTTGTCCAGCACGATGATCAATCTGTGGACGGCCAGTTCCTGACGCCAGAGGGCGAGGCGGTCCTGGAGTTCCGGAGGGATGCGGTCACCGGGAATGCCGAGCTGCCGCAGCAACGTGGCGAGTGCCGCAGACGTGTCCAGCTTCTCCGTCCGGTCGTGCCCTTTGAGATCGATGAACAGTCCGCCGTCCGGATAGTGCTCCCTCAACCGGCCGCTCACGTGGACGGCGAGCGAGGTCTTACCGCTGCCGGCCATCCCGTCGACGAGATGCACGGCGGAAGCTTGTCGTCCGACCCGGTGCGTCTCCGTCAGCAGGTGTTCGACCGCGGCATCCCGGCCCACGAAGTCCGGGACCGCGCGCGGCAGCCAGACCACACCCCGCCCGGGTGCTGAGCGCAGGCGTGACTGACCAGGTAACCCGGACGTGACGACGGACGAGGCCGATGTCAGGGCAGGAGGCCGGCGAGGCGCACGCTCCTGTTCGACTATCTGTCGATAGAGCTTCCGGAGTTCGGCCCCGGGTTCGATACCGAGGTGTTCCCGCAGCATCCGGCGGGCTGCGGCGTACGCTGCGATGGCACCGGCGTGGTCGTTCCTGAGGTGCAGGGCACGCATGAGGAGCAGATGGGCCCGCTCCCGCAGCGGTTCCCTGGCAAGCAACTCCCGCAGCAGCGGCAGGACGGGTTCGTAGCGACCGAGCCGGATCTGCAGTTCGGCCAAGAGCTCGGCCGCCAGCATCCTGTCCTCAGTCGCCGAGGCCACGTGCGCGAGCAGGGCCGGCCCGAGGGCCACGCCGGTGAGCATGGGTCCCTGCCAGCGAGCCAGAGCCTTGTCGAGCAGCTTCGCCGCCGCCGCCTCGTCCACACCGATGAGCGCCCGTGCCGCGCCGACTTCCGACTGGAAGGCGTAGACGTCCACCTCCGTCCGCTCCACCAGAAGTCGGTAGCCGTCTCGAGTGCGAACCAGTACCTCACGTCCGGGAAGCATCGACTCGATGCCACGACGCAGATTCGCGGCGTACGTCCGGACGTTCGGCACGGCGGAGGGGGGCGGGCCATCCGGCCACAGTTCGTCGACGAGCTGGTCGACTGAGACCAGATGCCCGGCGTTGCACGCGAGCACCGCGAGCACGGTCTGTTGTTTCGGTGTGCCGAGGGTGAGCGTGATCGAGCCGACATGGACGACGAGCCCACCGAGGACCTGAACCCGCACGTGCTCCTCTACCGCATCCACCTGATCACCGTGTGCAGCTTAGCGACCACAGCCCGAGCAGATATCCCGCCCTGATGCGGCATGCTGGCCGAAGCGACGATGATATGCGCAGACACTTCGGCCACCCTGTTCGAAACAGAAAGCGCGACATCACCGACGCGGAGGGCCACAACTCAACAGCTACGGCATTTAGACCCTCCGTCAGGAGGGTGGGACAGAACGTTACATAACACCATCATGTTGGCCCATTCTGCGCAATACGACATTTATTATAGCTAAATTGAGCAAACGCCCCCTAGTGTTCGGTCATCAGGCAGGCCGGGAACAAGCCAGGGGGTTGAGATGTACTCGCACGAATGGAAGTGATCCGTCTTCTTCTGCGCCAGCGTCGACACGAGTACGATTGCGGAGCGCAGTCCCTCGGTGACGAATGAGGACGAGGCTTGGCTCCACAGCAACGACAGACCGGGACCGATCGGCGGCTACGCCCGCTAGTCGGTCTCGTCGTCGTTTCAGCCGGGCTGACAGGTGCCGTGGCCGCCGCCCACCTGCCGAGCTACGGCGGCCGCGAGGCCACCATCGTCTGGGCCACGTTGATCTCGCTGGTCGCCGTCGCCTTCACCGTGACGGTCAGGATTCGAATTCGTTCGACGAATCACGAGATCGCCTGGACCGAAACCGCCATCGTGATCGGCCTCGCCGTGGCACCGACCCCGGTGGTCATTCTGGCCACCGGCCTGGGAATCGCCATCGCCACGACTCCGACACGACTGACGCCACTAAAGAGAGCCTTCGGCATCAGCAAGAACATGCTCGTCGCCGGCGGCGCAGGACTCGTTCTCGAGATCCTCGAATGGACACCGAACAATCCAGACGTCGCACAGACGGTCATTCCACTGGCAGCCGCCTACCTGACCGCAGTACTCCTCGACGAAATCATCACCCTGCCGGTGATCGCGATGGCGACCGGCACTTCACTACGCAAGCTCTTCCGCGACGACTGGGATCTCCGCCTGACTGCGGCACTCACCCGGCTCCTCGTCATTGTCGGTACCGTTCTGACGATCAAGATCGACATTCGGCTGCTGCTCGCCGTACCACCTCTGGTACTCAGCCTTCACCTGCTCTACTCGAGCAGAGTGCGCACCCGCACCGAACAACAAGCCTGGCAACGGCTCGCCCAGACCACCGACGCGCTCAACGTCGTCGAACTCGACGACGTACTCACCACGGCGGTCACCCGCGCCGCCGAACTCTTCTCCGCCGACGAGGTCGAGATCGAGCTGCGCGAGGACGGCCGGGTGGTACGCGGCTCCACCGAGACCATCACGTACGACGGCCCCCTCGGCGAACCCACCGAGGTACACGGCGCCACCGTCCCCGTACGCCTCGAAGGACACGACAAGACCGTCGACGTCGGCATGCTGCGGCTACGCTTCCGCGGCCCGGTACGGCTCTCCGAACGGGAGCGGTACACCCTGCACACCTTCGCCTCCGCACTGTGCACGGCCGTCCGCAACGCCCAGGCGTACGCCGAACTCGCCCGGGTGGCCCAGGCCCACGCCCACGCCGCCGCACACGACGCACTGACCGGGCTGGCCAACCGACGCCACCTGCTCGAAGAAGGCAACGAGCAGTTGCACCACCGGCACGCCGACGGAATCACCGCCCTGGTACTCATCGACCTCAACCACTTCAAAGAGGTCAACGACACCCTCGGCCACGCCGCCGGCGACCAGATGCTGATGCAGGTCGCCGAACGGCTCCGCACCGCGGCCCGCGCCGACGACCTGGTCGCCCGCCTCGGCGGCGACGAGTTCGCCGTACTCCTGCGGGCACTTCCCGCCCCCGCCGTCGCCACGCACCGCGCCGACACCCTGCTCGCAGCCCTGCACGAACCGTTCGACGTCGACGGCATGCGGATCAGCGTCGAAGCCAGCGGCGGGATCGCCGTCGCCCCCGCCACGGGCGGCATGGTCGAACTGCTCCGACGCGCCGACGTCGCCATGTACCAGGCCAAACGGAGCGGCAACCGGATCGCCACCTACGCACCCGCACGCGACACCGCAGACATCGGCCGACTCACGCTCGGCGGCGAGCTGCCCCGTGCCGTCGCCGACCAGGAGTTCACGGTCAACTTCCAGCCCATCGTCGACCTCGGCACCGGCGAAGTCATCGCCGCCGAGGCACTGGCCCGCTGGCACCACCCCACCCACGGCATGATCGACCCACTGCGCTTCCTGGAAGCCGTCGAACGCTCCGGACTGCTCCCCGCGTTCGCCGACGCCATCCTCGACCAGGCCCTGATCGCCGCCGGCACCTGGCGCGACGCCGGCTTCGACGTCCCGGTCGCGGTCAACGTCTCCCCCCGCAGCCTCCTCGACGCCCGCTTCCCCGGATCCGTCCTGGCCCGCCTACGCGCCCACGACCTGCCCCCCGACCGGCTGGTCCTGGAACTCACCGAAACCCTCACCCTCAGCCAACTCGACGTCGTCGACCAGGGACTCACCCGACTACGCGAGGCCGGCATCCGGCTCGCCCTCGACGACTTCGGCACCGGTTACTCCTCGCTCTCCCTGCTCTCCCGCATCCCGGTCCACGAACTCAAGATCGACCGAAGCTTCGTCACCGCCATGGAGTCCGCCACCGAAGCCGCCGCCATCATCCGCTCCACCCTCGACCTCGGCCGCAGCCTCAACCTGGCCGTCGTCGCCGAGGGAGTCGAACGCGAAGCCCAACGCCGCGCACTCTGGGAACTCGGCTGCACCGCCGGACAGGGCCACCTCTTCGCCCGCCCACTCGCCGCCGGCACACTCCTCGCCGCCCTCCAACGCGGCGCCGGCGGCCGACCGGGAAGCCTCGCCGCACCCCTGCACGACGCCGGCTCCGTCGTCCGGCTACCCAAGGGACGACGGCAGGGGGGCCGGGGCCACCACCAGCCCGCCTGACACACTGGCCGACGTGAGCGCCGCCACTTCGACCCCCCACCGCACCGGCAGGTGGCACCGCCTCGACACCGCCGCCGACGGCCTCGCCCTCGACCTCGGCCTGTACTCCACCGCAGCCGTCTTCGCCGCGATCACCGCCGCCACCAGCACCCTCGTACCCCACCGGGCCTGGGGCACCATCGCCGCACTCGGCTACCTCGCCGCCGCACTCGCCGCCACCGGACAGCTCCTCCTACGCCGCCACCGGCCGCACTCGAAACTGGTCACACTGCCCGGACGCGCACTGGTCACCGCACTCGCCTGGGCCGGCACCGCCCTGCTCCCGCTGATCTGGCAGAGCGTGCAACGCGCGTCCGGACGCACCGACCGCGCCCAGGAGGAGGTCCTGGTCGTCGAGGACTCCGGCACCCGCCTCGTCGACACCGGCACCCCCTACCTCGGGCCCGACGCCATCGCCGCACTGCCCGCCGACGAACGACTCCTCGGCTACACCCCCTACCAGCCGGGCATGGCCCTCTTCGGAATACCCCGCGCGTTCGCCGACACCTGGTGGACCGACGCCCGGGTCTGGTTCGCCGTCGGCACCGCCGTAGCGCTGCTGCTCGCCATCCGCGTCCTGCGACCACCCACCGCCCGCACCGGGACCACCCGCCACGACGCCCTGCTGCTCCGCGGCGTACAGGCAGCCACCGTCCTGCCCGTATGCGCGCTCACGCTCGCCACCGGCGGCGACGACCTGCCCGTACTCGCGCTCTGCCTGCTGGCGCTCGCCCTCGCCGCCACCGCCCGACCCGGCTGGGCCGGCGTCGCGGTCGGGCTCGCCGGAGCCCTGAAACTCTTCGCCTGGCCGGTCGCCGCAGTACTGATCATCTGGGGCCTCACCCGCCGCGCCGGCCTACGCGTCGCCGCCGGAGCCCTCGGACTCCCCGCCGCCGCACTGCTCCCCACCCTGCTGGTCGACCGCAACGCGCTGGTGGAGAACGTCCTGCGCTTCCCCCTCGGGCACGGCCTGGTCTCCAGCCCCGCCGCCAGCCCGTTCCCCGGCTACCTGATCGCGAACGCCCTGCCCGCCGGCCGGGTGATCGCCGCCGCGCTGTTGGTCGCCGCCGGGATCGCCATCGCCGTCCTGCTCGCCCGCCGCCCACCCCGCACCGCCCGCAGCGCCGCCCTGATCTGCGGGTACGGCCTGCTCGTCGCGATCCTGCTGATGCCCGCCACCCGCTTCGGCTACCTGCTGTACCCGATCGCGTTCCTGCTCTGGGCCCCCGCGCTCGACCTCGGGATCCGGCAACCGCCGAGCACGGACGACCCACAGGGCGTAGACCTGAGGACATGACCACCTACCGCGACCGCACCGAGGCGGGCCAGGTACTCGCCGACCGACTCACCGCCCTGGCCGGCGAACCGGACCTCGTCGTGCTGGGCCTGGTACGCGGCGGCGTACCGGTGGCGCAGGTCGTCGCCGAACGCCTCGACGCACCCCTCGACGTTCTCGTGGTCCGCAAACTCGGCATGCCGTGGGCCCCCGAGGTCGCCTTCGGCGCACTCGGTCCCGGCGGGGAACGCGTCCTCAACGACGTCGTCGCCGAACGGCTGAGCCCCGACGACATCGCCGGAGTACAGGAACGCGAACAGACCGAACTGGACCGGCGGGAACAGCTCTACCGGGCCGACCGACCGCCACTGGACCTCACCGGCCGTACCGCCCTGATCGTCGACGACGGCCTGGCCACCGGCGCGACCGCCCGCGCCGCAGTCCAGGTCGCCCGCCACCTCGGCGCCCGCCGCGTGGTGGTCGCCGTACCCGTCAGTGCGCCGCAGGCCCACGAGATGCTGGCCGCCGAGGCCGACGAGGTGGTCAGCGCGCTGTGCCCCGCCGACTTCGGCGCGGTCGGCGCCTACTACGACGACTTCCACGAGGTCTCCGACCACGAGGTCACGGCGGCGCTGACCACTATCGGGTGAACCGACCAGGTACCTTCGGGTCATGAGCCTGACCTGTCCCAAGTGTCGTGGAGAGATGCGCCAGTACGAGCGCAGTGGGGTCGTCATCGACCAGTGTGGCGAGTGCCGCGGGATCTTCCTCGACCGTGGTGAGCTGGAGAAACTGTTCGAGGCGGAGGCCAACTGGAGCGCCGCTCAGCAGGCCCCGCCCGCCCCCCAGGGTGGCTACCAGCCCCCGCCGCCGCCCCCGGCGCCCGCCCCGCACCAGCCCGGTTACGGCGCGGTCCCGCCGCCCCCGCCCCCGCCGCACGGCTACCCGGCCCCGGCACCCGCGTACGGCCACTCCCAGCAGCACTACGGCTACCACGGCCACTACCGGCGTAAGAAGCGCAAGAGCTTCCTGGACGACATGTTCGGCTGAGCAACATCGCGACCGGGCCGCCACCTCGGACGGCCCGGTCGCCTGCCAGACCGGGCCGGTCTCGGACGGCTCAGTCCGCTGGTGATCAGACGGTCTCGGCCACAGCCACCTTCGACCGGTTACCTTCAGCGCATCTGTTCACGCTGCTGTCCCTCGCTCATCATGGCTCCAAATCGCTCGCCGGAACCTCAGCCTCAGAAAGTGTTGGGTAACCAGGTAGCTACTTCTGGTTGAGCTCGTCGTTGAGGCGTCGAGCTGCCTCGGTCTCGATCGGACCTTGCGGCTCGACATCCTCGCCGGCCAGGCGCGCGGCCATCAACCGGATCATCGCCACCTTGATCATCGCTTCGGCGTGCGCGGGCTTGCGCTCGTAGTCGCGGGCCAACCGTCTGCACCGTCCCCACCAGGCGAAGGTTCGTTTCCACCACCCACCTGCGGGGCAGCACCTGGAAGCCTTTCACGTCGGCGTTGCGGGCCACGATCTGCAACTCGACCCCGGCGTGGCTGCGGGCCCAGTCCAGCAGCCCGGCGTCGACGCGGTTGACGTAGCCGCCGTCGGCCCAGACCAGGCCTAGCAGCGGGAACGTTTCGGTGATCCCCGCGAGGACCAGCTTGGCGCCGGCACGTTCCTGGATCGACGCGGCATGCACCACGGCCTTGAGCAGCAGTCCGCAGGTGTCGACCAGGACATGCCGCTTACGGCCCCGAGTACGTTTGCCGGCGTCGTAGCCGATTGCCTCACCGCCCTGGTGGCTGTGCGCGGTCTGCGAATCCAACACCGCCGCCGACGGCTGCGGGTCACGTCCCTCGGCCACCCGCACCGCGTCTCGCAGCCGGTCATGAACCCGGTCCCAGGTTCCGTCGGCGCTCCAGCAGCGAAACCACCGGTAGGCCACGTCCCACGGCACGAGGTCGTGCGGGACGTGCCGCCACGCCGCCCCGGTCCGCAGCACGTACAGGATCGTGTCAATGACCAGCCGACGTGGATACCGCAACGGCCGACCACCCCTACGCCGGTCCCGCACCGGCAGCAACGGCTCGATCACCGCCCACTGCCCATCAGTCAACGACGACTCGTACGCCGGTTTACAGACACAACGACACAGACGTGATCTTCGCTGACACAGTCAGCGAAGATCACCTCCAGGTATCACAACACTCTCTCAGCGAGGATCCGGCGAGCGATCTCCGCCTTGCGAGGCAGGGCAACGGATGCGCCGTCGTAAAGCAGAGCCACTATCCTTCCGGCGGGCTTACAGGTCGTTCCGACCGTATGGATCGTCTTGTGCGGCCGCACGCTGAGGCCGTGAATCCCGTGCACGCCCAGGAAATCAACGAAGGCCCGGAGCAAGCGTTGACTACCGACAAGCCTGAACTGCGCGAACGTCGACTTACTCGGGTTGCTTCTGCGATAGACGCCAAAGGATCCGTCCCCATCGACTACACCACGCCAGAAGTCTCGTGATTCCGTCAGCCGCGCGTTCACCGGCCCCTGATACCTCCCTAACGTGATCAGGCGCTCTGCCAGTTGCCTTGACCGCACTGAAAACTGACACGACTGGCGAATCAGGTTCGGCGCCGAGATACTGCTGCTAGACCCGAGGAACAAGCGCAGGGAAACCAAGTGATCACGGTCTCGGGCGGCAAGTCCGACGGAGATCTGCGGGAGATAGTTGGAGCGATAGGTCACACATCCATCGGCGAACAGAAAGCCCAGCCAGTAGCAGGCCTCGGGCTCCAGGGTGTCGAACGCATCGTGCCGCAGCGTGTGCACTTTCCTGCGTAGGACAACCCCACGACGCAACAGCAGGCCACGCATTCCGGGCTCGGTCAGGCCGAAGGTTCGAGCGACCTCTGCCAGTGCCATACCGTCTGAGTACAGGCGAGCGGCTTCGGCCCGCCGCGGTTCACCCAACTTCGCCACTGTTCTAGCCGGAACGCCTCGCCTCCGTAAGAGGCCACGGATCGCCTGTCGGCTCACTCCGAACGACTGAGCAATCGCGGTAAGGCTTTCGCCGATCGCGTCCCGGCGAACGACTTCCTCGATGTCCGCCGGGGATAGCCGAGCAGAATAATAGCTCACACGATAGCCATATCAACAAATCTCGACAGATGCAACTGAGCTGCGACGGTCACCGTGTCGGTCGGACCATTTCGGTGCTTGGCAATTATAAAATCCGCCTCTCCGGCCCGAGGCGATTCCTTGTCGTAGTAGTCGTCGCGATGCAGAAGTATGACAACATCGGCATCCTGCTCAATTGATCCAGATTCCCGCAAGTCGGACAATTGTGGACGCTTGTCGGTGCGCTGTTCGGGGCCACGGTTCAGCTGGCTGACCGCGATGACCGGGCACTCGACCTCCTTGGCCAGCAGCTTCAGGCCTCGGGACAGGTCCGCGACCTCCTGCTGCCGACTCTCGGTGCGCTTCGGTGAGGTCATCAGCTGGAGATAGTCGACCACGATCAGCTTGAGGTCGTGTCGCTGCTTGAGTCGACGAGCCTTGGCCCGGATCTCCATCAGGTTCATGCTCGGCGTGTCGTCCACGAAGAGTGGCGCCTCACTGATCTCACCCATGCACCGGGCGAGCTTCGTCCAGTCGTCGTCGGAGAGTTGCCCGCTGCGCAGTACGTGCAACGGCACACGCGCTTCGGCCGAGAGCAGCCGCATGACGATCTCGACCTTGCTCATTTCCAGCGAGAAGATGGCCGCCGCATGGTTCGCTCGAATTGCCGCATTTCTGGCAAAATCCATACTTGCCGTAGATTTGCCCAAACCAGGTCGACCTGCCACGATGATCAACTGTCCGGCGTGCAAGCCGTTGAGCAGGCGGTCCAGGTCGGTGAAGCCGGTGGGTACGCCGGTCATCACGCCGCCCTGCGCGCCGACGGCCTCGATCTCGTCGAGGGTCGGTTGAAGCATGTCCGCCAGGATGGCGAAGTCCTCGCTGACGCGACGTTCGGTGACGTCGTAGACGGCCTGCTGAGCCAGGTCGACGACGTCGTCGACGTCGCGAGTGCCGCCGCCTCCGGTGCCGTATCCGAGTTGGACGATCCTGGTGCCGGCCTCGACCAGCCGTCGGAGTACCGCCCGTTCACTCACGATGCGCGCGTAGTACGCGGCGTTCGCGGCGGTCGGCACGCTCGCGATCAGCGTGTGCAGGTACGGGGCGCCGCCGATCCGGGCCAGGTCGCCGGAGTCGGCCAGCGCCGCGGCGACGGTGATCGCGTCGGCCGGCTCACCGCGACCGTAGATCTCCAGGATGATGTCGAAGATGGTGGCGTGCACCGGCCGGTAGAAGTCGTTGGTCTTGAGGATTTCGACGACGTCGGCGATGGCGTCCTTGGACAGCAGCATCCCGCCCAGGACGCACTGCTCGGCCGCGACGTCCTGGGGTGGCGTCTTGTCGAACTGGCCGTCGCGCGGTGGCGGACCGGACGGCTGCCCTCCGCCGGGAAACGACTCTGTTCGCATGTCATCCGTGACCGACACCGGGTCCCCCTCCACTGCGTCGGATCGTGCCCGGGCTCACCGCCCGGGTGCGACGGTCGACCGGCCGTCGATCGGGGGCATCTGGCGGCGGGCCGGGGGCTAACGATACGGAACCCGAGGTCAGCCACCAACCAGCCCGGTGGATGAGCCTCGGGACAACCTGTGGATGGCGGTGGGCGAGCATGTGCGCAGCGTGTGCACAGCATGTGGATAACTCCTGGGGAACAGTGGGGCGCACGCCATTGAGCTGGACAGGTAATGTCCACAGCCTGTGGACAGGAATTTCTGGGTAGGGCTTTGTCCTGAACGTCCCGTAGGATCGGTGCCCTACGGCTACACCTGGACAGCGGATTGCGCTTTCGGTTGAGAAGGGTCACGCTCCGGCCGTGAGTTACCGGGACTGGGTACGCGGGGAGGACGGCCCGCGTGAGCGGCCGACCGCTTCGTGGGCCGAGCCCGTGGATCGGGACCCGGACGAGCGATACGACTCCGCGGTCGAGCGGTACCGCACCCCGAGTCGCCGCCGGGCCGCCGAGCGCGGCCAGGAGGAGCCGGCCGAGCCGTACCTGCCGCGCTGGGCGCTGGAGTCCGGCGTGCGCAGTGTCGACGGCGGCGGGCGGCACGCTGCTCCTGATGAGGATGACGAGGTCGAGCGGCCACGGTACGCGGGTGGTCGGCGTTCGGCCGAGCGCGGCGGGAGTCGCCGGGCCGGTGAGTCGAGTCGGCGCGAGCCCACGGCACGGGCCGCCCGGCCGGCGTCCGATCACACCCGGGAGTGGACGTTCGACCGTCCACAGGAAGAGGGGTACGTCGGTAGTCGTCGCGCCGAGGACGACGACCCGGTCTCGGGCGTGACGCCGCAGAGCCGGCCGCGTCGGGCCCCGTCGCAACGTCGCCAGGTGACATGGTCGGGGCTTGCGGAGGAGGAGGCCGAGGCCGGCGCGTCCGAGCCGGCTGTCGAGACTCCCACCCGGCGTCGACGTCGTGCGGCGGAGCCCTCGACGCCGGCGGTGGATCCGTGGCAACGGGGCACGGAGCGGGCGGCGGAGCCGGAGTACCAGCAGCCGGCGGTGGATCCGTGGGACGCCTCCGGCCTGCACGCGTGGGACCAGTCGGCGGTTGACGGTCGCCGGAAGGACTCCGCGTCGACCGATCCCTGGGACGCGGACAGTACGAGCCAGTGGCTTCAGGCGGCGGGTGCGGATCCGTGGCTCGAGCCGGACAGCACCGGTCAGTGGGATCGGTTCGCGGAGCCGGAGCCGGAGCCGCGGGAGCGGGATCGGCCACCGGAGCGGAAGCGGCCACCGGAGCGGCAGGCCGGTTACTCCGAGCCGGACCGGTGGGACCGGACGGAACCGCCGCGTTCGGGTGCGGTTCCGGCGACCTCGGGTGCGGGGCAGTGGTCCTGGATGGAGCGTGCGGAGCAGGAGCCGGAGCAGGCGCAGGCGCGGGAGCCCTTCTGGCCGGGTACGCGTCTGGCAGGCGACGATCCGCGGTGGGTGGATGCGCCCGAGTCGGCGCCTCGGTCGCCGGTGGTCGGGTACACCGCGCCTCGGCCACGACCCGCGCCCCGTCGGCGTTCGTCGCCCGCGCCGGCTCCGCCTCGGCCGGTCGGCATGGCGGCCGTACGGCGGCGGATCGAGGCGGTCGGTTCCGGGGGCTGGAACCGGCGGCTCGAGGACGACCTGCTCGATCCGGATCCGGGTGGTCCGTGGCTGCCGCTGCTGTACACGGCGGCCTGTTACCTGCTGCCGGCGGTAGTGATCTTCGTCTGGTTGTTGACGCTCGACGGGGCGCCACCGGCCGGTTGTGTGACCGATATCAGTGGTGGCGGCTGTGATTCGCCACGGGCGCGGGCGTTCGGCGCAATGGTGGCCGGGTTGCCCCGTTTCGGGTTGGCGTTGATGAGCAGCCTGGCGGTCGCGATGTTGCTGCGTCGGGTGGGTACGACGTGGCGGTCGACCACGGTGGCGTTGGCCGCTGCCGTCGTGGGTGGTGGTCTCTCCACGGTGATGATCAGTGCGGTGACGGGCCAGCCCATCGGCTGACGGGGTTCGGGCACCGTGAGTCGGCCTTCGTCGACCGGGTACGCGTACGCGACAGGGCCCGCACCATTGATCGGTGCGGGCCCTGTCGCGTACGTCAGCGGGGCGCTCAGCCCTGCACGACGTTGAGGTTGAACGTGGCGGTCACCTCGGGGTGCAGCTTGACCCGCACCGCGTGCGACCCGATCGCCTTGATGTGGCCGGGAAGCTCCAGCCGACGTCGGTCGAGCACCGGGCCGCCGGCCGCCTTGACGGCGTCGACGATCTCGGCGGAGGTGACCGAGCCGAAGAGCCGACCACCGTCGCCGGCGCGGGCCTTCAGGTTGACCTTGAGACCCTCGAGCTGGCCCTTCACCTCGTTGGCGTGGCCCAGATCGCGGATCTCCCGTGCCGAGCGGGCCCGCTTGATCAGCGTGACCTGCTTCTCCGCGCCCTTGGTCCAGGCGATCGCGAAGCCCTGCGGGAGCAGGTAGTTACGGCCGTAGCCGTTCTTGACCTCGACGATGTCGCCGGGGGTGCCGAGTCCGGACACCTCCTGAGTCAGGATGATCTTCATGGCGGCGCCTCCTCTCAGCGGGCCGTAGCGGTGTACGGCAGGAGCGCCATCTCACGGGCGTTCTTGACCGCACGGGCGATCTGCCGCTGCTGCTGCGAGGTCACGCCGGTCACCCGCCGAGCGCGGATCTTGCCGCGGTCGGAGATGAACTTGCGCAGCAGGGCGGTGTCCTTGTAATCGATATAGGTGATCCCGTCCTTGTCTAGCGGGTTCACCTTCTTCTTCGGCTTGCGCAGTGCCGCAGCCTTCGCCATTGCTCTTGCTCCTGGTTTACGATCACGGGCGCTCGGCGCCATTAGAACGGAGGCTCCTCGTCGAAGTTGCCGCCACCCGAACGGGAGGGGGCTGGTGCGGCCGAAGCCCAGGGGTCGTCGAAGTTGCCTCCGCCGCCGCCCTGGCCACCACCACCGCCGCTGTTGCCGCCGCCGCCGAAGCCGCCGCCGCTACCGCCGGAGCGGGACATCTTCTGCACCTTCGCCGTGGCGTAGCGCAGAGACGGGCCGATCTCGTCGACCTCCAGCTCGATGACGGTGCGCTTCTCGCCCTCGCGGGTCTCGTAGGACCGCTGACGCAGCCGGCCCGACACGATCACGCGGGCACCGCGCTGCAACGACTCCGCCACGTGCTCCGCGGCCTGACGCCAGACGGTGCACGCGAGGAACAGGGGCTCGCCGTCCTTCCACTCGTTGGACTGCCGGTCCATGTACCGGGGCGTCGAGGCGACCCGGAACTTGGCGACGGCTGCCCCCGAGGGGGTGAACCGCAACTCGGGGTCATCGGTCAGGTTCCCGATGACCGTGATGGTGGTGTCTCCTGCCATGACCAACTCCTCGCACACTCAACCGTTCCGCCGTACAGGTTCTCAGAACCCTCTGACAGCGCGGGTGAGGCTGTTCCGGGTGGGGCTAGGTGGATGGATTAGCGCATTTCCGGGCGGATGACCTTGGTGCGCAGCACGGACTCGTTGAGTCGCAGCTGGCGGTCCAGCTCGGCCACCGCCTCAGGCGATGCCTGAAGGTCGACGACGGCGTAGATGCCCTCGGCCTTCTTGTTGATCTCGTACGCGAGGCGCCGGCGGCCCCACACGTCGGTCTTCTCCACCGAGCCACCCGCGGTCCTGATCACGTTCAGGTACGTGTCGAGCGACGGTGCGACGGTGCGCTCCTCGAGGCTGGGGTCGAGGATCACCATGATCTCGTAATGACGCAAGACGTGCTCACCTCCTGTGGGCTAAGCGGCCACGGTCCTTCCGTGGCAGGAGGTCGTGCGTCGCTGCCCGTCCCGCACCGGGGGAACCCGACCGGGAGCGGACAACCGGACCAGGATACCCGGCCCGGACGATCACCATCACCGAGGTGACCGGCACAGCGAACCGGGGGTCCGCGTCGACGTCGCTGTCGACCCGGACCCCCGGTCACGGGACCGCGGGGCGTCCCGTCCGCATTCCTTGGGTGGGACCTGGGGAGGAACGACCACACCGATGAGGTTGGACCGAAGACGCCCCGCGGAGCTTTATCACGTTGTTATCTGACGATATCCCGGAAGTCGGCTCTTCATGGGGCAAATCCCAGAATTGCCGACATTTTTCTCCGTCGACATCCGTCGACGTCCCGCTGATGCCGATGCGCCCGACCGGCCCGGTCGGGCATCGACAGGCCACCGGTCCGTCGACACCGGGATCGGGGGACGTCCGAAGCGCCGGATCCATCGGTATCAACGAGTTCCGACGGGCGCGGTGACGCCACCGGGCCGGTGGGCGTCACCCCGACCGTCGGTCGCGGGACGTAGGCTCCCCTGCATGCGTATCGGAGCCCACGTCGATCCGACCGACCCGCTGGCGGAGGCGACCGCCCGAACGGCCGACACCGTGCAGTTCTTCCTCTCCGACCCGCAGGGTTGGAAGGCCCCACAACCCCGTGCGGACGCGGAACAGTTGCGCACCGCCGAGGTCGACGTCTACGTGCACGCGCCGTACGTCGTCAACGTCGCCACCGGCAACAACCGGATCCGTATCCCGAGCCGGAAACTCCTGCTCGCGCACGCCCAGGCGGCCACGGCGATCGGAGCCAAGGGGCTGGTGGTGCACGGTGGTCACGTCAACGCGGGTGACGATCCGGCGAGCGGCATCGAGAACTGGCGCAAGGCCCTGGCGTACGCGGCCGACTCCGGCGGTTTCGGACTGCCGGTGCTGATCGAGAACACGGCCGGCGGCGAGAACGCCTGCGCCCGTCGACTCGACGCGCTCGCCCGGCTCTGGGACGTCATCGGCGCGTACGACGTGGGCTTCTGCCTCGACACCTGCCACGCGCACGCGGGCGGCGAGGAACTCCTCGGCCTGGTCGACCGCGTCAAGGCGATCACGGGGCGGGTCGACCTGGTGCACGCCAACAACTCCAAGGACGCGTTCGACTCGGGCCGGGACCGGCACGACAACCTGCGTGGCGGCACCATCGAGCCGGACCTCCTGGTGGCCGTGGTCCGGGCGGCCGATGCTCCGGTCATCGTGGAGACCCCGGGCGGTGCTGACGGGCAGAGCGGTGACATCGCCTTCCTGCGTGGACAACTCGGCTCGGAGACGTCGGCGGCATGACCACGGACCAGTCCGCCACCGGCGGCTCACAGTCGGCCTCCCAGGACGGCACCACGGCCGAGCCGCCCGCCTCCGGCGGGTCGGCAGAGACACCTCCGCCCTCGGCGGCCACGGACGCAGCGGCCGATACCGGCACCGACGCCGACGGCGGAGGCACCCCGGACGGCAAGAAGAGCGACAGCACCGGCAAGAGTGCGACCGCCGGGACCGCCGCCTCCGGTGCGCGCACGGCCGCAAGCGGCGACGACGCCGCCCTCGACGCGGACCCGGGCACGACCGGCAGCACGGGCACGACCGGCAAGGCCACCGTCGGCGAAGGCGGGACGGCCGGGCCCGGCGACCAGAGCGCCCCCGCCAGCAAGACCACGCCCGGCACGAGCACGTCCAGCGAGGCCGCCGCGCTCGGCGCGGGCACCGGCGATGACCAGGGTTCCACCGGCGAGACGGCTGGTGGCACCGGCAAGGACGCCACGAGCAAGGACCCGACGAGCAAGGACGATACGAGCAAGGACGCACCCAGCAAGGACGCCGGCGAATCGGGCAAGGAGAAAGCCGGCGAGGGCGCCCCGGGCGACGGCAAGCCGGACCCGTGGGCCGCCTTCGGACCGGCTCCCGTGCCGGTACCCACCTGGTACGGGCGGCTCGGTCGCCGGCTCGGCCGGTTCGCCATCCACGAGTGGACCCTGGCCGCCCTCGGGTCGCTGGCGCTGGCCGTCCTGATGACCTGGCCGACGCTGCGCTACCCACGGCACACCCTGCCGCAGGACTACTGGGACCCGAGCCTGCAGGCATGGCAGATGGCATGGTCGGGGCACATCCTGAAGACCGACCCGGCCCAACTCTGGCACGCCAACACGTTCTTCCCTGAGCGGTGGAGCTTCGCGTTCTCCGACACCCTGCTCGGGTACGCCCCGGCAGGCATGATCGGGACCGGCCCCGAGCACGCGCTCCTGCGGTACAACATCATGTTCGTGCTCGCCCACGCGCTCGCCACGTTCGGCGCGTACGTGCTGGCGCGGCAGCTCGGAGCGAGCCGGATCGGGTCTGCGGTGGCCGGGGTCAGCTACACCTACGCGCCCTGGTTGCTGGCGCAGGCCGGCCACCTGCACGTGATCTCCAACGGCGGTATCCCGCTGGCGCTGGCCATGCTCGCGCGGGGGCACGGCTGGTCGCTACGGCACGGCTACCGGCCCGAACGTCGCAACCCCGGTTGGGTGTACGCCGGTTGGCTGGTCGCCGCCTGGCAGTTGAGCCTCGGTTTCGGCATCGGTCTGCCGTTCGCGTACGTCCTCGCCGGCACGGTCGTGGTGGCCGCCGTCATCTGGTACGCCAAGCGCATCTTCTGGCGGGTGAAGCGGCCCTTCGGTCAACGGCTCCTGACCGCCGACCTGATCGGTGGCCTGATCTTCGCCGGAGTCGGCATTCTGCTGGCCATCCCGTACTTCACGGTGACCCAGCTCCACCCGCACGCGGAACGTTCCATCGCCGACATCGCCGTCTTCTCCCCTCCGGCGACCGGCTTCGTCACCGCTCCCGGTGAGTCCCGCGTCTGGGGCGAGCTGCACGAGGGCGCTCGGGCGATCCTGCCCTGGCACCCGGAGATGACGTTGCTGCCCGGCTTCGTGCTGTACGCGTTGGCTGCCGGCGGCCTGTTCTTCTCGATCTGGACGGCCCGCCAGCGTCTGCTGCTCCTTCTCGGCGTGCTGGTCACGATGGTGTTGGCGATGGGCACCGAGTTCTTCGGCGGCACCTTCACCTACGTACCGCTCTTTGACCACCTGCCCGGCTGGAACGGCATCCGTACGCCGGGACGGCTGATGCTCTGGACCACCCTGTTGTTGGGGCTGCTCGCGGCGGGCGCGGTCAGCGCGTTCGCCGAGCGGGTACGGGAGATCTCCGCCGCGCGGATTCCGTCCTGGCCCAGCCCCTGGCTGCGCCTGGCCACCCTGGTCCCGCTGGTGCTGGTCGTCGCCGAGGGCACGAACACCACCCCGCAGCCGGTGGTGCCCCCGCAGCCGGCCGCCATGCGCGAGGTCGACGGTCCGATGCTGGTGCTGCCCAGTAGCCAGGGCCACGACCAGCCGGTGATGCTCTGGTCGACCTCGCGGTTCCAGCAGGTCGTCAACGGCGGTAGCGGCTTCGTGCCGCGGCAACTGGACGATGTCCGCCGGGTGACGATGGCCTTCCCGGACCAGACCAGCGTCGACTACCTGCGCACCCTGGGCGTGCAGAACGTCCTGATCCTGCGGGACCTGGTCGTCGGCACGCCCTGGGAGATCAGCATCGACGCACCGGTCGACGGGCTCGGCATCACCCGTGAGGAGATCGGCTCGGTCGTCGTCTTCCGGCTCTAATCCACGTATTGCTGGTGCCTACAGCTTCGAGAAGCTACCTATCGAGGTAGGGCTGCAAACGACATGATGTGCGCCGACATCGCGAAGCGCTGACATCTCCGCCACGACCAATTTAGCGACCACTCTTCGTTACATGACACTAATTACCGGATTCTAACACAGCGCGGAAGGTCACCATATCCGCGACAGCCCAGAAGGCCTGCACATGCTAGCACCCGCAGCGGTGATTCGGGGAAGTGTTACCCAGGCAAGAACGAATTATTTCCGGGAAACCAACAGCAGTGCATGCATCGTCTCATTTAGGCAGCTATGCGCAGCTTGCCGCGATCCATACATTTGACATTATCGTTTCCCGTCAAATACAGTGCCTACCTGAATGGCCAACAATCAAAATCGTCAACCTCAATGGGTTGGCGAGTTGACCAACGGGAGGCGTTCGGGTGAAACTGAGGAAGCTCTTCGCGGCCACGGCAGTAGTCGCGACAACTATCGTGACCACCACACTCGCGAGCACAACTTCAGCCTCGGCAGAGCCGGCTGACATTTCGGAAGCCGCAGCCGCCAGTTGTTACGGTGGCGCAGTCTCCTTCCCGTCTCAGACTTTGGGCCCAGCATCCACACGATATCTTCCCTCCTCCTCGGGCTACTACACGACGAGCTCTCGCTGCCAGGACATCAACATCAAGTTCGCCAACCCTGAGAGCGGAAACGTGCAGGTCCGGGTTTGCTGGGTGTCCCACGGCACCTGCAACTCGTACAAGACCCTATTGATGGACTCCGCCTGGAAGGTCATCGCTACCGACGTACTGGACGGCACGAGGTTCCGGGTTCAGATCTACAACTATCGGGACTGGAGCACGACTTTCGGCGGCCAGGTAGCCTACTAGCATTAAATGGTTGCAGGCTCTCCGCAGAGAGCCTGCAACCATTCACACTACTGCTTCGCCTCGCCGACCACCCAACTCATGCCGAATCCCCGCCTACGTCGAATCCAACCTCTTATCCTCTCCAGGGCCGCCTGAACACTTCAAGTAGATGCGATCTTGGAGCAGCCAATTTCATGACTTAATAGAGACGGGATCAATGGAAGTGGTGGTGTGGCGACTTCGCCATCGGTCCAGCCAGGGGGCGTCGGGGGCGCCGTCGAGCACGCCCCCGTCGGGGTCGTCCTGGTAGGTGCTGCGGACCGCGTCCCGTTCGGGGTGCAGGATCTCCCGGATCACCAGCACGCACAGGACCACCACCGTGGTCAGTCGCAGGCTGGCGGCCAGCACGAAGACGCCCTCGGGGAAGACGGGCCGGCCGGTGGAGGCACCCAGCAGTTGGCCGTAGAACGCGACGAAGTAGCAGATCTCGGCGGCCTGCCAGGCGAGGAACGCACCCCACTTGGGTCGGGCCAGCACCACCAGCGGCAGCAGCCAGAGGACGAACTGCTGCGACCAGACCTTGCTGAAGATCAGGAAGACGGCGACCACGAGGAAGGCGAGTTGGCCGAGCCGGGGCCGGCGCGGTGCCAGCAGCCCGAGGGCCCCGATGCCGAGGCAGGCCAGTCCGAAGAGTACGTACGACAGGTTGTTGAGGGTGGGGATGTTGGCGTCGAGCCACTGGAACGGACCCATGCTCGCCGGATCGCCCACCTTGCCGTCCAGGTAGCGACCGATGTACCACAGTGTGCCCCAGTCGATCGGGCGCTCGGTGTTGAGTTCGAAGAAGCGCTTCCAGCCGTCCCGGGTGGCTTCCGGGAGGGCCACCGGCAGGTTCACCGCCAGGACCGTGACCACTGCCGCACCGATCGCTGTGAACGCGGCTCGGAGCCGGGCCGTACGGAAGGCGAGCACCAGGATCGGGCCGAGTATGAACAGTGGCCACATCTTCGCCGCCCCGGCCAGCCCGAGCAGGATCCCGGCCAGGACTGGTCGGCTGCGTGCCCAGGCCAGCAGCCCGAACGCGCCCAGTCCGATGGCGAGCAGGTCCCAGTTGACGGTGGCGGTGATCAGCAGTGCGGGGGCCAGGGCGAAGAGTGCGGCGTCCCATGGTCGTCGTCGGCGTAGCGACAGCAGCACCGCCACGGTGGCCACCGCCAGCGCCCCGAGTACGAGCACGTTCAGGTTGTAGAACCACTGTCCCTGGTTGATCTGCGGGTTGCCGTCACCCACGGCGTGCACGGGCAGCCCGAGCGCCCCCATGAAGTACCCCGTCAACACCGGATACTCGACCGGGTGG
Source organism: Micromonospora sp. NPDC003816 (assembly GCF_042874705.1). Taxonomy (NCBI): domain Bacteria; kingdom Bacillati; phylum Actinomycetota; class Actinomycetes; order Micromonosporales; family Micromonosporaceae; genus Micromonospora; species Micromonospora sp. NPDC003816. The sequence goes on along the minus strand of NZ_JBIANP010000013.1, from coordinate 61,701 downwards.
TCCCGGTAGGGCACGGCACCCTCGTGGAGTCGCTCCGCGTAGTAGAGCGCCAGTACGTCGGTGTAGCAGAAGCGGGTGTACTGCTTGTTGTCCACCCATGCGCCGTCCTGGCAGGGCGATTTCTGCACCCAGTGCAGGGCCAGGGTCAGGCAGGTCAACGCCAGGACGATGCGGACGGCCGTCCAGAACCGGCGTTCCGAGCCGCTCTGGCGGTCGCGCGCGGTGGCGTGGTCACCGAGCGGACCGCCGATAAGCCCGGAGAGGCCCCGCACGAAGCCGTCGGAGCGGGATGGGTGGTCGGGTACACCGGATTCATCGATGCCGGGCGTCGACTGGGTGCTCATGACCGTGCATCCTGCCGTATCAGTTGACCGCGCAGAAGTCGAACCACGGCAACGCTCGCGGATCATTCGTCGATGGATGCCGATCCACCAGGGGCCATGAACGCCGCGTGGGCGGCCCGAACCAGGTTCGGGCCGCCCATCACGTGGACCGGATGTCAGTTCCGGGTGCTTCTGGGTGGCAGCAGACCGCCGCCACCACCCCCCGGTCCTTGGCCGCCGTTGTTCGGGTCGCCACCGCCGGGACCGTTGTTGCCACCGCCCGGGCCACCGTTACCGCCGCCTGGACCGCCGTTGCCGGGGCCGTTGTTGCCCGGACCGCCAGTGATGCCGCGCTCCAGCAGACAGGGCAGGTCGGTGGGGTCACAGTTGTTCTGACCGGCCGGCGGCGCGGGCGGCGGAGGCGGCGGCGGTTCCTCACCGTTGCCCAGTTTGTCGTCGCCGACTCCGGTCACGTTCGGCAGGTCGACGGGGTCGGAGCTCTTCAGCGCGTCATCCATGTAGCGCTTCCAAACCGCCGCCGGAAAGCCGTTACCGCCGACGTTGTCGCCGTTCTTGTCGACGATGGCCGGCCTCTTCGGGTCCTTGCTGCCGACCCAGACGGCGGTGGCGACGTTCTTGTCGTAGCCGACCATCCAGGCGTGCGCGTTCTTGTCGGTGTTGTTGTGCTCCCAGGTGCCGGTCTTGCCGGCGGCCTGCCGGCCGTTGCTCAGTCCGGCGTTGCTGCGGCCCGGGATCTCCTTGAGCACGGCGGTCACCTCGTCGGCGACCTCCGACCTGATCACCTGCGTGCCGCCGCCCTTCGTCAGCTTCTCACCGGCGATCTTGTCCCACTTGCCGGTCGCCTTGTTCTGCTTCTCCACCACCCGGACGAAGTGGGCCTTGTTGTACTTGCCGCTGTTGGCGAGCGTGGCCAGCCCGTTGGCGTGGTCGAAGACGGTGATCGGGTACTGCCCGAAGCCGATGACCCGGTCGAACGTCTTCTTACCGAGCTCCTCGGGCTTGTTCTTGGTCAGGTCGTACGGCTTCGGCGGGTCGACCGACCAGATGGTCCGGATGCCGGCCCGGCGGGCGATGTCGATGACCTTGTCCTCACCCACCTGCTCGGCGATGTGGAAGAACGGCACGTTGTACGAGAGCACGGTCGACTCCTGCAGCGTGCAGGACTTGTTGCAGCTCTGCCGAACGTCCCGGCCGGCGTTGATGATCTCGTTCGCGTAGCCCTCGGGCTTGAACGGGCTCGCGTCCCAGCGGGACTTGACCGAGATCCCCTCGTCGATCGCCGCCGCCAGCGTGTAGACCTTGAACGACGAGCCCGGCGGATGGCCGCCGACGATGTCGCCGTTGCTGTTGGTGTTCATCCCGGCGTAGTCGAAGTCCGCGCCGCTGTTGCCGCCGTAGTAGGCCAGCACCCGCCCGGTCTTCGGGTCGATGGAGACCGCCGCCGCCATCAGGTTCTTCGGCTGCCCGTAGAGCACCGAGCCCTTGCGGTCCGGCCGGGCCGCCTCTTCCAGGGCCTTCTGCATCTTGGGGTCGATGGTGGTGGTGATCCGGTAGCCGCCCTCACGCAGCTCGGTCACGCAGTTCGGCAACTCCGGCGCGCCGGAGTTGGAGCAGATGCCCCACTCCTCCATCTCCTTGCGCACATAGTTGATCACGTTGCCGACCGGGGTGGCGACACCGAACCCGTTGTCCTTCTTGATCTTCTGGACCTTCGGGTACTCGGTCGGCCGCTCGAGCTTGCCGGGCACGCCCAGCCAGCCCTCCTCGACCATGCCGTTGATGACGTACTCCCACCGGGACTTGGCGTCGACCTCGTTGACCTCCGGGTCGAATCCCTGGTGGGTGGCGCTGGCGACCGGCTGTTTGATCAGCGCGGCGAGCACCGCCGCCTGTGCCGGGGTGAGCTTCTCGGTGGTGGTCTTGAAGTACGTCTGTGCCGCCGCCTCGATGCCGTACGCACCTCGACCAAAGTAGATCACGTTGAGGTAGTTCTCCATGATCTGCTCTTTGCCGAAGTTGTCGTTCAGCTTGGAGGCGAGGATCGCCTCCTTCACCTTCCGGCCGTAGCTGTCGTCCTGAAGGTTCTCGTAGGCGTTACGGGCGTACTGCTGGGTGATGGTCGAGGCGCCCTGTCGGTCACCGCCGGAGAGGTTGTTCCAGGCGGCCCGGGCGATGCCCTTGTAGTCGACGCCGGAGTGCCGGTAGAAGTTGCGGTCCTCGGCGGCGGCGACGGCGTGCTGTACATGTTCGGGGATCTTGTCGATGGTGACGAAGATCCGGTTCTCGTTGCCCAGCTTGGCCACGACGGTCTTGTTGTCCTTGGCGTAGACCGTGGTGGAGAGCGGCAGCGGGATCTCCTTGGGCAGCACCACGTTCGTCGAGTAGTAGGTGAACCCGACGACGCCGATGCCGGCCAGCATGATGAACACCGCGAAGCTGGCGATCAGCATGTTCATCCGCTTGCGCTTGCGGGCGCGGGACACCGCGTCCGGGTCGCGGCCACCGCGACCGGGACCCGCCGGACCGCCCGGGCCGCCAGGCCCGCCGGGTCCACCGGGACCGCCGACACTGGCCCGGGCCACCGCGGCCCGGCCACCGGCACCGCCCACGGACGCCGCACCGACGCTCGCCCGGCCGGCCGACGCCGCGCCGACGGACGCGCGGCCTGCGGGCCCGCCCGGGGCCGGGCTCACCGGCACCGAAGCCCGCCCGGACCGACCGGGGGCGGGCGAGACGGGCACCGAGGCGCGACCGGGCCCGGCCGGCGAGACCGGCACGGAGGCCCGGCCGGGGCCGGCGCGACCGACGGAGGCGGAACCGACCGACGCCGAACCGGCGGCGGTACCGCCGCGCGGCGGTACGCTCGCCGATCCGCCGACCGAGGCGCGGCCACCGGCCGAGGCACGGGCCGACGGGCCGGACGACTCCGGACCGCTCGACCAGTTGCCTCCGCGAGGATCACCACCCGGATAGCGGTACGCGTCGTCCGCCTGCCCCGGGTCGTCCTGGCCCGGAATCCGGGCCCGTCCGCGCGAGGAGCTGGGATCGCCGTACGAATTCATTCCTCACACCCTGCCGTCGCGGTGGGGCGCACTCGCACCGCCACCGGTTTGCCGTGAGTTGGGACACCCCGAGCGCGGGGCACGGGGGTGCCGCCGCATCAGTGCCACATCCGAATCATTCGGACTATTCAGACCTACAAGCCGTCGGTCACCCCGGTCACGTGCAGTACGGCCGGGGCCGGCCGATCGAGCTCGAATCACCGTTGCGCCTCTCGCCTTCGCCGGGCACCCGCTCCACTCGCGGCAGCCACTCCACCCGGCGTCTCCTGCTCCGACTCGCCACCGGTCAACCCGTCCCGCCCGAGCAGGTACTGCTCGACGAGATGGTTCCAGTCACAGCCGAGACACACCTCCACCACGAAGACCTGGAACTCACGCAGCGTCATTGCCAGCACGGACAGCTCCGCGACCGTGCGGGCTTGGCCGGCTGACTGCTTGAGCTCGTCGCCATAAATGTAATGGACGTGCGTGAGGTTCTCGCTCCGGCAAATCGGGCATCGCTGGTCCGTGGACTCGCCGTGGAACCGAGCCGCGTTCTTCAGGTAGGGAGACGCGTCGCACAGGTCATAGGTGCCGACGCGACCGGCGAGGAGTTCACGCAGCAGCGCTCGCTTTCGGAGCGAGTAGTCGACGACCTGGCGCTGCGTACGCATGCGGCAAAGGGTACGCGGTCTCGTCTGGCGGGGCGACCACCGTGACGATCCGTGATGAGGGGACCTCGGAGCGAGGAGTTTGCCCGCCGAGGTGTGAGACGCTACGGTTCGATGTATCGGCCCGATACATCGCGGCGGTTAGCGCTCCACGCACAGGGTAAAGGAAGGATGGCCGTGCTCGAACTCGCCATCCTCGGCCTGTTGCAGGAGGCCCCGATGCACGGCTACGAGCTCCGCAAGGAGCTCACCGCCAAGCTCGGGGCGATCCGTGCTGCGATCAGCTACGGCTCGCTCTACCCGACCCTGCGCCGGTTGCAGGCGGCGGGATGGATCACCGAGGCCGCCGAGACACCCGCCACCGCCGAGGAGGTTCCCGCGCTGACCAGCCGACGAGGTCGGGTGGTCTACACCATCACCGCGGAAGGAAAAGAACGCTTCGCTCAGCTCATCGCGCAGACCGGGCCGGAAACCTACGGCGACACCGGTTTCGGTGTGCACTTCGCGTTCTTCTCCCGAACCGACCGGGCGACCCGACTCCGCATCCTGGAAGGTCGGCGCCGCACGATCGAGGAACGTCGCGAGGGCCTTCGCGACATGCTGGGCCGGGCGGCCGAGCGCCTCGACGCGTACACCCTGGAGCTGCAACGCCACGGCCTGGATGCCTGTGAGCGTGAGGTCCGGTGGCTGGAGGAGCTCATCGCCAACGAGCGCTCCGGCCGTGCCCCGACGGTCCCGCACGACGGGACGGCCGGCGGCCGACGAGATGACAACAGCCCGCCTCCGCCTGGAGAGACCAGGACAGAGCGGCCGTGACCAAGAAGAAGGAGGCACACGCGATGGGCTCCGTCCGCGTCGCCATCGTCGGTGTGGGTAACTGCGCCTCGTCCCTGGTACAGGGCGTCGAGTACTACCGGAACGCCGACCCGAACGACCGCGTCCCGGGTCTCATGCACGTCACCTTCGGCGACTACCACGTCTCTGACGTGCAGTTCGTCGCGGCGTTCGATGTCGACGCCAAGAAGGTGGGCATGGACCTCGCGGAGGCGATCGTCGCCAGCGAGAACAACACCATCAAGCTCTGCGACGTGCCGCCGACCGGCGTCACCGTGCAGCGTGGCCCGACCTTCGACGGCCTCGGGCAGTACTACCGCGAGATCATCAAGGAGTCGGACGTCGAGCCGGTCGACGTGGCCAAGGCGCTGCGCGACGCGCAGGTCGACGTGGTCGTCTCCTACCTGCCGGTGGGCTCGGAGCAGGCCGACAAGTTCTACGCCCAGGCCGCCATCGACGCGGGCTGCGGGTTCGTCAACGCCCTGCCGGTCTTCATCGCCTCGGACCCGGAGTGGGCGCAGAAGTTCACCGACGCCGGCCTGCCGATCGTCGGTGACGACATCAAGAGCCAGGTCGGCGCCACCATCGTGCACCGGGCCCTCGCGAAGCTCTTCGAGGACCGGGGCGTCGAGCTGCTGCGTACGTACCAGCTCAACTTCGGCGGCAACATGGACTTCATGAACATGCTGGAGCGCAACCGCCTGGTCTCGAAGAAGATCTCGAAGACCCAGTCGGTGACCTCCCAGGTGCCGCACGAGATGGCCAAGAGCGACGTGCACATCGGCCCGTCGGACCACGTGCCGTGGCTGGACGACCGCAAGTGGGCGTACATCCGCCTGGAGGGTCGCTCCTTCGGCGACGCCCCGCTCAACGCGGAGCTCAAGCTCGAGGTGTGGGACTCGCCGAACTCGGCCGGCGTCATCATCGACGCCGTCCGGGCCGCGAAGATCGCCATGGACCGGAAGATCGGTGGCCCGATCCTGTCGGCGTCGTCGTACTTCATGAAGTCCCCGCCGGTGCAGTACGCCGACCACGAGGCGCACGCCGCCGTCGAGGGCTTCATCACCGGTGAGGTCGAGCGCTGACGCGCTGACCACCAGCAGCACCGTGAAGGGCCGGGTCCACGTGGACCCGGCCCTTCACGTCGTCCCGGGCGGCACTCGGATCGTGGCACTGTGGCTGCTCTCGGCCCGGCGTGTCGACTTCCTACAGTGCCACGATCGAGGCGGTTGTCAGGACCAGGCGCGTTGCAGGGCCACGCGGGCCTCCAGCTCCAGCAGCTTGACCTTGCGGTCCAGACCGCCGCCGAAGCCGACCAGCTTGCCGCCGGCTCCGATGATCCGGTGGCACGGCACGATGACCGGGACCGGGTTGCGGTTGCAGGCCACCCCGACCGCGCGGGCGGCACCGGGATCCCCCAACCGCCGGGCTACCTCGCCATAGGTCATCGTCTCGCCGTACGGGATGAGGGTCATCTCCCGCCACACCGCCCGCTCGAACTCGGAGCCTCGGGGCACCCGCACCGGCACACCGAACTCGGTCGCCTCACCGGCGAAGTACGCGCGCAGCTCCGCCACCGCCCGCCGGGACACCTCGTCGACCGGTTCCCTCGGCGCGCCCGCCACCGCCGCGAAGTGCGTCCCGCACACGCTGTCACCCTCGGTGGCCACGGAGAAGTCCCCGATCGGCGAATCCAGCACGGTCCAACGCATCCCGCCATTGTCCCCCAGCCGCCCACCGCGACCACGATCGCGCTCGAACCGGGATCGAGTGGTGTCCCACCACGTCCGATGCCCCTCGATCCGGGATCGAGGGGCATCGGGCGATCCTGTGCACAGCGCAACGGCCGGCGCCCGCCGGAGCGTCCCTGGGGACGCTCCGGCGGGCGCCGGATGGTACGAGAGATCAGGCGACGGCGAAGAAGAACTTCTCGCCGTTGCCGAGACCCAGGTCTTCCCTGCTCCAGTCGATGTTCTTGCTCGAAATCAACTGCTTGTTACCGGCCTTGCCGGCGGTGACGGCCTGCTCGTCCCAACCACCGAGGTAGATCGAGCCGTCCGCGTTGTAGTCCAGGAAGTAGAACGTCTGGTACGAGCCGGTCGACTTGCTGTTGGCGATCAGCGGCTTGGTGCCCTTGCTCGCCGCGATCACGTACCGGTTGTTGGCCAGTGCCTTCAGGTAGAAGAGGCCATCGCCCCGGTTGACCATCTGGTACTTGGTCGACTTGGTGACCGACTTGCTGGTGGCGATCAGCGGCTTGCTGCCCGCGACCACGTACCGGTTGCTCGCCTTGGCCTTGATGGTGACCACCGGGGCCGGCGCGTCGAAGGTGAACTTCTCCGTGGAGCCGACGCTGGTCTTGCTCGCCTTCAGCGACGACTTGCCGGACTTCGCCGCGGTGACGTACTTGCCGTTGGCCTTGGCCTTGAGGCTGACCGTCCCGTCGGTGTGGTGCACGATCGTGAACTTGCCCGCCGTGACGATCGTCTTGTGACTGGCGATCAGCGGCTTGGTGCCCTTGCTCGGCGCGACGACGTACCGGCCGGTGCTCTTGGAGCGCAGCGCGACCAGCCCGCTACCGGCGTTGACGACGTCGTACCGCTGCGCGGTGCCCAGGCTGGACCCGTTGTTGACCAGTGCCTTCTTGGTGCTGGCCGCGGTGACGAACTTGCCGTTGGAGCTGGCCTTCAGGCCGTACGAGTTCCGGGCCTGGGTGACCGAGCCGACGGTGAGCAGCCGGTCCATCGAACCCTTCGGGTCGTACACCGCACCGGCGATGCCGGTGGTGACGATCCGGTCGCGAACCTGCTTCGGATTCCACGTCGGGTTGCTCTGCAGCAGCAGGGCAGCCGCACCGGCCACGTGCGGGGCGGCCATCGAGGTGCCGCTCATCCCGACGCTGCCGGTGTTGTTGTCGTGCCGGGCCGAGACGATGCTGACGCCGGGGGCGAACACGTCGAGGCACTTGCCGTAGTTCGAGAACCACGCGCGCATGTCGATCCGGTCGGTGGCACCCACCGTGATGGCGTCCGGCACCCGCGCCGGGGAGACGTTGCAGGCGTTCTGCGACTCGTTGCCGGCCGCGATCGCGTAGGTGACGCCCGAGTCGACGGACTTCCGCACGGCCGCGTCGATCGCCGCCGACACGCTGCCTCCGAGGCTCACGTTGGCGACGGCACGCCTCGGCGCGTTCTTCATCGCGTCCTCGGTGACGAAGTTGATGCCGGCGATGACACTGTCCGTGGTGCCGAAACCGTCGCAGTCGAGCACCCGTACGCCGACGAGCTTGACCTGCTTCGCCACGCCGTACTTGGCGCCGCCGACGGTGCCGGCCACGTGCGTGCCATGGCCGTCGCAGTCCTCCTCCGTCGGAGGCACCGGCGTGGTGGGATCCGGCTCCGTCCCGGGGTCGACGGGCTCGGCGAAGTAGTCGAACCCGATACTGGCCCGGCCACCGAAGTCCTGGTGCTTGGTGTGGATGCCGGTGTCCACGATGTACGCGGTGACGTTGCTGCCCGTGTTCGGGTACTTGAAGCTCTTGTTCAGCTTCGCGGACGCCTGGTCGAGCCGGTCGAGACCCCACGACGGCGGGTTGCTCTGGGTGGCACTGGCCGACACCCGGCGCACCGGCTCCACGTAGGCCACGGCCGGGTTGGCCGCCACCTTGTCGGCCTGCTGCTTGCTCATCGAGGCCGAGAAGCCGGGCAGCGCCGTACCGAAGACCTGCCGGACGTTGCCGCCGTTGTCCCGGATGAGCTTGGCGGCGATGGTCCGGACCGAGGTGTAGGTGGCCCGCTGGTCCTTCAGTACGACGATGTAACGGCCGGGAACGACGTCGGAGCGTTCGGTGCCACGCACCTCGGCCCGCGCGGGCTCGTCAGGGGTGGTCGCCAACGCGGCTTGGCCGGTGGCGACGGTGATGATGGAGGAGGCGGTCGCGAGGGCGAGCCCGGCCGCCGCCGAGCGGCGCAGTACGCCACGGTATTTCACTAAGTGATCTCCCCGTTGTGTCGACCGTGCCGGGTGGGCAGGTCGGACGGACAGTGGATCGTCTCGCTTCGGCAGGAGACCCGCGAGCGAAGAGACGTAGCAACATCATGTACGACCGACGCAACGACCTGTCTCAACCTTTCGGTCGAAACGTCGGCGTTTCGTCGTAGCGTCCTACCCCGACGGAACGAGCCACGGTGGACGTCGGGTCGGGCGGTGGTGTTTCACAGCCACACGGCGGCAGGACGACGGCGGTCGGCGGTCAGCCGACGATGCCCTCCTGGCGGGCCCAGCGCAGCAGCTCGGCCTCGGCGGTGTCGCGGTCCAGCGGCCCGTGTTCCAGGCGCAGGTCCTTGAGGTGCTTCCAGGCGCGGCCCACGATCGGCCCCGGTGGTACGCCGAGCAACTCCATGATCGCGTTACCGTCCAGATCGGGCCGGACCCGGGCCAGGTCCTCCTCGGCCTCGATCCGGGTGATCCGTTCTTCCAGCGCGTCGTAGTCGGCGGCGAGCTGGGCGGCCTTGCGCCGGTTGCGGGTGGTGCAGTCGGACCGGGTCAGCTTGTGCAGCCGGGACAGCAGGTCGCCGGCGTCGGTCACGTACCGCCGTACCGCCGAGTCGGTCCACTCGCCCCGGCCGTAGCCGTAGAACCGCAGGTGCAGCGCCACCAGCGTGGTGACCTTGGCGGTGACGTCCTTCGGGTAGCGCAGCGCCTTCATCCGCGCCTTGGTCAGCCGGGCACCGACCACCTCGTGGTGGTGGAAGCTGACCCGTCCGTCCGTACCGACCGACTTGGTGGCCGGCTTGCCGACGTCGTGCATCAACGCGGCCATCCGCAGGACGAAGTCCGGCCCGTCCTGCTCGTACGACATCGCGTTACGGACCACCGTCAGGGTGTGCTCGTAGACGTCCTTGTGCTGGGCGTGCTCGTCGATCTCCAGCTTGAGACCGGTCAGTTCCGGCAGGAAGCGCTCGGCCAGCCCGGAGTCCACCAGCAGTCGCAGCCCGGTGATCGGGTCAGCCGCGGTGAGCAGCTTGGTGAACTCGTCACGGATCCGCTCGGCGGTGATCCGGTCCAGGTCCGCCGCCATCCGGTTCATGGCCGCCTGCACGTCCGGGTGGACCGCGAAGCGGAGCTGGGCGGCGAACCGGGCGGCCCGCAGCATCCGCAGCGGATCGTCGCCGAACGACTCGGCCGGCGTGCCCGGGGTACGCACCACCTTCGCGGCCAGGTCGGCGAGCCCGCCGTACGGGTCGGTGAACCGGTGCTCGGGCAGGCTCACCGCCATCGCGTTGACGGTGAAGTCGCGCCGCCGCAGGTCCTCGACCAGGCTGCTGCCGTACTGGACCACCGGGTTGCGGCTGACCTGGTCGTACGACTCGGCGCGGAAGGTGGTGATCTCCAGCCGCAGGCCGTCTCGCTGGCAACCGATGGTGCCGAACTCCCGGCCGGTCTCCCAGACCGCCTCGGCCCAGCCGCGCACGACGGCGAGCGTCTGGTCCGGGTGGGCGTCGGTGCAGAAGTCGAGGTCGTCACCGAGCCGACCGAGCAGGGCGTCGCGGACCGAACCGCCCACAAGGTGCAGTTCGTGGCCGGCGGCGGCGAACCGGCGACCCAACTCGTCGGCGACCGGCGAGACCCGGAGGAGTTCGGCGACGGCGTTGCGCTGCGCGGCGGTGAGTTCGCGGCGGTCGGTGGTGTGGGATGCGGCGGCTTCGGACATCGGACCAGCAGCCTATCGGTCCAGATCGGCATCTCATCCGCCGGGCGCGGGTAACCGGCCGGGGTTGACTAAGGTCTGTGACGTGGGGGCCGGTACGGCTCCGGCGTACCCCTGGGAGGCACAGCATGAGCGGCGGGCTCTACCGCAGCGCGAACGCCGCGCAGGGCGGCGCGCCCGGCGGTCGGCCGGACGACGGTGCCACGTTCATCTCCGCCGACCCGCTGAACCAGCCGGCCGTCGAGTCGGTCGCGCCCCCCCAGGAGCAGGTCGCCGAGGCCAGCGCCGCCACCAACAGCGCGGTCATGGCGATCGGCAGCCTGGTCAGCCGGGGTACAGGATTCCTCCGCAACCTGGTCATCGGCGCGGCGCTCGGCGGGGCGCTGGTGGGCGACGCCTACACCACCGCGCAGATCCTGCCGGGAATGGTCTACGAGTTCCTGCTCGGCGGCATCCTGACCAGCGTGCTGATCCCGGTGCTGGTACGCCGGCGCAAGGCGGACAGCGACGGCGGCCAGGCGTACACCCAACGGCTGTTGACTCTGGCGCTGCTGGCCCTCGGTGCCGCCGCCCTGCTCGCGGTCGCCCTCGCCGTACCGCTGACCTGGCTCTACGGTGCCAGCGAGTCCGCGCCCGGCTACTCCGGCCTGGTCACCGGGCTGGCCCGGCTCATGCTGCCGATGATCTTCTTCTCCGGCCTGAGCGCACTGATCAGCGCCGTGCTCAACACCCGGGGCCACTTCGCCGCACCGATGTGGGCACCGATCCTGAACAACCTGGTGGTCATCGGCACCGCCGGCCTCTACATCGGGATCTTCGGCGCCGAGATCGTCGGCCCGGACGACATGACCACCGGCCGGGTCCTGCTGATCGGTGGCGGCACCCTGCTCGGCGTCGCCGTCCAGGTCGCCGGCCTGATGCCGGCGCTGCGCAAGGTCGGTTTCCGATGGAAGCTCCGCTTCGACTTCCGCAGGCTCGGGCTCGCCGAACTGGGCCGGCTCGGGGCGTGGATGATCTGCTACGTCGCGGTCAGCCAGATCGGCCTGATCGTGCTGTTCAACCTGTTGAACCGCGCCGGCAAGGAGAACTCCGCCGGTCCGCTGATCTACAACAACGTGTTCCTGCTGTTGATGACCGCGCACGGCATCATCGCCGTATCGATCATCACGGCGCTGATGCCCCGGATGAGCGCCGCTGCCGCCGACGGCCGGTACGCCGACCTCGCCGCGGACCTGTCCCGGGGCACCCGCACCGTCTCGGCGGTGCTCGCGCCGATCGCGGTCTGCTACGCCGTGCTCGCCACCCCGATCGCGTTCACCCTGTTCCGATGGGGCGCGTTCGACGAGGACAACGCCACCGCGACGTCCCTGGTGCTGCTCGCCGCCGCGCTGGCCCTGGTGCCGTTCGCGATCAGCCAGCTCTTCACCTTCGCCTTCTACGCACTCCCCGACACCCGCACCCCGGCGCTGATCAACATTCCGGTGGTGGCGCTGCGGATCGGCGTACAGATCGCGCTGTTCCTGATCTTCTCGGCGAGCTTCGCGGGCGCCGGGATGATGATCGGCAACACCGTCTCCTACCTGGCCGCCGCCATCATCTCCGCGTGGCTGCTGCGGCCCCGGGTGGGGCGGATCGGGCTGGGCGCGATCCTGCGAACCCTCGGCCGGGTGGCGGTCGCGGCGGTGGGAGCAGCGGTGGCCGGCCTGCTGGTGGTCGCGCTGCTACCGGGAGGCGACACGCCGACTCGGCTGGAGGCCGTCGTGCAACTCGTGGTGGGTGGCGCAGTTATCGGCGGTACCTATCTCGGGCTGGCCACGGTGCTGCGCATCTCCGAGATCACCGAAGTGCTGGGGATGGTCCGCAGGCGTCTCGGGCGGTGATCGCCGACGCCTGACGCCGCTGCACTGAGCGTGACCGGGGATCACCAGGCTGGGGATGCACCTGTGGATAACTCCGCGATTCGCCGCTCACCTACCGGATCGGCCTGTGGATAACCAACCGGAAGGCCGAGTATGGTCAGCCGTTCGACGGGAACCCTGTTACGTCCCACCCGCCGTCACATCCGGTACCGCCCCTGCGACAGCCGGATGCGGACGACCTCTAGATTGGCTAGTACATGTGCCGGCAACGTGACTGACATCGGTCGCAACGGGACGAGTCCGCCTGACTGCGAACTCCCCGGCCGGCAACGGCGGGAAGATGACATGTCGGGGAGCGGGCCAACCCAGGTAAGGTCGCTCTCGACGGGTACGGCAGGACCGGCGCGCGTCACATCGCGGGACCGGTCCGTCCGGTGCCACACGAAGGTGGAGCGGGAAGTCAGATGCCCAGCAGCGCGGGTCCATCGATCGGCACGATCACCGAGGGAGGACGGGTGACCCAGGTCGGCGAGGGTCAGGACGCGGACGAGACCACTCCGCCGGTCATGACCTTCGGTGCTCCGACAGCCGGTGAGATCCTCGCCGAGCGGTACGAACTGGTCGAGCACATCAACAACGACAGCGCGGGCCGATTGGTCTGGCGCGGTGTCGACGTCGTGCTCCGCCGACCCGTCGCGGTCGTGATGCGCTACCCGGGTGGCGACTCCGCCACCGAGATGCTCCAGGCCGCGGTCGCCGCGAGCCGGGTCATCCACCCCAACCTGACCGGCGTCTACGACGCCATCGACGAGGCCGACCGGGCCTACGTCGTGCGCGAGTGGGTCGACGGGCGGTCCCTACGGGAACTGGTCGCGGACGGGCCGCTGGACGGCGCCCGGGCCACCGCCGTCGGCAGTGCGGTCGCCAGCGCGCTGGCCGCCGTGCACGCCACCGGCATGGTGCACGGCAACGTGCACCCCGGCACGGTGATGATCAGCGACGACGGCCGCGTGGTGCTGGCCGACGCGCGGACCGACGGTGACGACAGCCAGGAGAGTGACGTCCGGGCGGTCGGCGGAGTCCTCTACTACGCGCTGACCGGCTACTGGCCGCACAACGAGGCGCCGCTGCGCGGTGCCACCGCCGGGCACGGTCGAGCGGCCATCCCGGACGCGGTACGCGACGCCAACGGCGTGGTGGCGGCTCCCCGTCAGGTCCGGGCCGGGGTTCCGGCCTACCTCGACGACCTCACCACGGACCTGCTCGACGGCGGGATCGCCCCGCCCTCCTCGGACGTGCTCGCCGCCGAACTGGCCCGACTCGACGTACCCGCCGACGACGACTACCTCGACAACAGCGGCCCACTGCGCTTCGCCGGTGAGTCCGGTGACGAGCCCTCGCCGCTGGCCGCCGCCGGCGGCCGGAAGGTGGCGCTGGGCATCGCCGGTGTGCTGGTGGTGGCTCTGGTCGGCCTGCTCGTCGGCATCAGCGCCCTCGGCGGTGACGACGACAGCCCACAGACCGACCCGGTCGCCGCGCCCACGTCCAGCGCCGCGACGAGCGAGGAACCACCGCCGCCGGCCGCCGTGCAGGATCTCAAGATCAGCGCCGCCCGGATCATCGACCCGGACAGCAACGATCGCAGTGAGGTCCGTGACGCCGAGAAGGTCTTCGACGGCGACCGGGACCAGGGCTGGTCGACGGAGACCTACAACCGGAGCAACTTCGGCAACCTCAAGGAAGGCATGGGGGTCTGGGTCGACCTCGGCACCGAGCGGACCGTCAAGTCGGTGCAGGTCCACCTCTCCAGCACCGGCGCCTCCGCATCACTGCTCACCGGCACCGTCCAAGCCCCCTCGACCAGCGCGGGTGACCGCCAGATCGTGGACGCGTTCAAGAACGGCCCGATCGGGCAGCCCTTCGAGGAGCACGACGGCACCACGATGACCTTCAACGGCTTCGACGCCGACCAGAAGTACCGCTACCTCATGTTCTGGATCACCGAACTGCCGCCGAACAACGGTGGCTTCAAGGTCGGCGTCCAGGAGATCACGGTCCAGGGGTCATGAGCTGGTCTCCACCGGAGCGGCACGTCCAGCGGACCCGGTGATGGAGGTATCCGGCCGGGACGCTGCCGGCGTACCGCTGGACGGGGTGGTCAGCGACATCGACCTGCTCCGCGCCCACGCCGACGGTGACCGGGACGCGTTCGCCACGCTGTTCCTGCGGCACCGGGACCGGCTCTGGGCGGTCGCCCTGCGTACCCTCGGCGACCGTGAGGAGGCCGCCGACGCGCTCCAGGACGCGATGCTGTCGGCCCACCGGGCCGCGGCGCGGTTCCGGGGCGACGCCGCCGTCACCACCTGGTTGCACCGGATCGTGGTGAACGCCTGCCTCGACCGCATCCGTCGTCGGCAGGCCCACCCCACGGTGCCGCTACCCGACGGGACGCACGACCCCGACACCGGCGGCGGCGCCGGTGGCCCCGAACCGACCGCACCGGTACGCGACCACGACACCGCGATGGTCGTCCGGGAAGCCCTGGCCACCCTCCCGACCGAGCAGCGGGCCGCCCTCGTCCTGGTGGATGTGCAGGGCTACCCGGTCGCGGAGGTCGCGCGGATCCTCGGCGTCGCCGAGGGCACCGTGAAGAGCCGGTGCGCCCGAGGTCGCGCCCGGTTGGCACTCCTGCTCGGGCACCTGCGGACCGGCAGCGAACCGGCTCCCGCCGGTGCCGGTGAGGTGCCGCGAATCACCCGGGGGAACCCCGGAGCCCCGCACGGCGTCCGATCGAGGTCGGGACACCATCGTCCGGATGCCAACCAGGAGGAATCGTGAGTGCCGGGGAGTTCAGCGGGGTCGACCTCGACCTGCTCGCCGATTACCTCGGCGGTGCGCTGGACGGCACCCCGCAGCAGGCCGAGGTCGCCCGCCTCGTCGATCAGGACCCGGACTGGGCGCGGGCGCACGCCCGACTCGCCCCCGCCGTCGACGAGGTCCGGGACGAGTTGGTCGACTGGGGCGTGCCGGCGGTCGAGATGCCGCCTGCGGTCAGCGACCGGATCCTCGCCGCGCTGCGCGACGCCGACCTCCCGACCGCCGCGCTCTCGCTCGGCGTCCCCGAGGAGGACACCGACGACGCGGTGACCACGGATGTCGACGACCACGCCTCGACGAAGCCCTCGCCGGTGCCGGCCCAGCCGGTCGGCGGCACCCGACGGCCCGGCGGCAGCCCACGGCCGGGCCAGGAACGCGGCGCACCGAGCCATCCGGGTCGGCGTAGGCGCCGCTGGGCCCGGCTGGCCGGACCGGTCGCGTTGGCCGCCGCAGCGGTGGTCGGCCTCGGTGCCCTGCAACTGTCCCGGCCCGATCAGGCCGGGGACTCGACGGCCGGCACGGCCCTGAGCGATCGCGGCACCAGCCCGGCCGCGCCGCAGGCGTACTCGGAGGACCCGGCCGGGCAGGCACCGGAGGCCGCGTCACCGGACCGTGGCGCCGCATCGGCCCCCACCCCGTTCCGGATCGGCAGTCCACCGGTCCGCAGCGGGGCCGACTACACGCCGGAGAGCCTCACCGGGCCGACGGTGATGAATGGCCCCGGGGACGGCACGGAGCCCACGTACGGCACGGAGAGCGACAACCGGCTCGCCGTACCCGGTGAACTCAGCCGGCTCGGCGACCAGGCGGCGTTGAGCGCCTGCCTGGCCGACATCGGGGTCGAGCACGGAGTCCAGCCGTTGGTCTTCGACGTCGTCGACTACGCCCGCTTCGGTGGGCTCCCGGCTCTGGTGGTGCGCTTCACCGACGCCGCCGGCGTGCAGTGGGCCTGGGTCAGCGGGCCGGAGTGCGGAATCCCAGGATCCGGCTCGGACACCCGCTACCGATCGCGGGTAGGGTGAATCGCGGCCACTGGACGTTTGGCCGACCAAGTGACGTGACCCACCGGATGACCGGCTCGGGAATCTCCGCTTCGTACGATGACGTTCTGCAGGTCAGATGCCGCCGCGTCGGCACTCGGTTCGGTATCGGCGGATGACGCCGGTGGCGACGCTCAACACGATTGGGAGATGGCAGTGGACGAGGTCCGCAACCTGATCATCATCGGCTCCGGGCCGGCCGGTTACACCGCAGCGGTCTACGCGGCACGGGCGAACCTCAAGCCGCTGGTCATCGAGGGCGTACAGTCCGGCGGCGCGTTGATGACCACCACCGAGGTGGAGAACTTCCCCGGCTTCGCGGACGGCATTCTCGGTCCCGAGCTGATGGACAACATGCGCAAGCAGGCCGAGCGGTTCGGGGCCGAGTTCCTGACCGACGACGTCACCCGGGTCGAGCTGGCCGACACCGGCCAACCGGGCGCGGTGAGCACCGTCTGGATCGGTGAGAGCGCCTACCGCGCCTCGGCCGTCATCCTCGCCACCGGTTCCGCCTGGCGCCCGCTCGGCGTACCGGGTGAGCAGGAGTACCTGGGCCACGGCGTCTCGTCCTGCGCCACCTGTGACGGCTTCTTCTTCCGCAACCAGCACATCGTGGTCGTCGGTGGCGGCGACTCGGCGATGGAGGAGGCCAGCTTCCTGACCCGCTTCGCCGAGTCGGTCACCATCATCCACCGCCGCGACTCGTTCCGGGCCAGCAAGATCATGGCGGAGCGCGCGCTGGGCAACGACAAGATCAAGGTCGAGTGGAACACCGTGACCGAGGAGATCCTCGGCGCGGACGGCAAGGTCACCGGGGTACGGGTACGCAACGTGCACACCGGGGAGGCCAAGGTTCTCGACGTCACCGGCGTGTTCGTGGCGATCGGGCACGACCCGCGCAGCGAACTGTTCCGGGATCAGGTCGAGATGGACGACGAGGGCTACGTCAAGGTCCAGGCCCCCAGCACCCGGACCAGTCTCCCGGGCGTCTTCGCCGCCGGTGACCTGGTCGACCACACGTACCGGCAGGCCATCACCGCAGCCGGCACCGGCTGCGCCGCCGCGCTCGACGCGGAACGCTTCATCGCCACGCTGCCCAAGGGCTGAACAGACACATCCCGGAGGAAGGGTCACACAGTGGGAGCAACCAAGTCGGTTACCGACGCTAGTTTCGCCGCAGACGTACTCAAGTCCGACAAGCCGGTCCTGGTGGATTTCTGGGCCGAGTGGTGCGCACCGTGCCGCAAGGTGTCGCCCTTGCTGGAGGAGATCGCGGGCGAGATGGGCGACCAGGTCAGCATCGTCAAGCTCAACATCGACGAGAACCCGGAGACCGCCCGCGCCTACCGGGTGATGTCGGTGCCGACGCTCACCGTCTTCAAGAACGGCGAGCCGGTGCAGTCGATCGCGGGCGCCAAGCCCAAGGGTGAGCTGGTCAAGCTGATCGAATCGGCGCTCTGACCCCATACAGCGCGATCGTCGACCCCGTCCCGGGACCTGCCCGGACGGGGTCGACGCGTTTTTCCCCGCCCGCACCCGCACCGAACGCCCAGCGCCTAACCTCGAACTCGGGGGCCGCCGGACGCCGGTGAGCAACCTGGGTCCCCGTCGCACTGCCACGCGTGCCGACACAGGGCCCGGTAAGCCACCGATCGTGCAGAGGGGGCCGAACGTGCGTCCGATCCGTCCCGGTGACCGGGGACCCGCCGTGATCGAGATCCGAGCAGTGCTGACCAGCCTCGACCTTCTCTCCAAGGCCACCGGTCCGTTCAGCGACGAGTTCGACGCCGCCACCGAGCGGGCCGTACGGGCCTTCCAGCAGTCCCGGGGGCTCAGCGTCGACGGCCGGGTCGGAGCCGAGACCTGGCGGGCACTCGACGCGGCCCGCTGGCGCCTCGGCGCCCGCACCCTCTACCACGCCGTTCCGGTGCCGCTCACCGGCGAAGACGTCCGGTCGTTGCAGGAACGCCTGCTGGAGATGGGGTACGACACCGGCCGTGCCGACGCCATCTACGGGATCCGTACCTCGCGGGCGGTGGCCCAGTTCCAGCGCGAGATGGGGTTGGCACCGGACGGCACCTGCGGCCCACAGACGATGGACGCGCTGCGCCGGCTCGGCCGCAAGGTGGTCGGTGGTCGCCCGCAGTGGCTACGCGAATCCGACGCGATCCGACAGTCCGGGCCCGCCCTGGTCGGTCGCACCGTGGTCATCGACCCTGGGCACGGCGGCACCGACCCGGGCGTGGTGGTGCCCGACGGCCCGCTGCGCTGGACCGAGGCGGACCTGGTGCACGACCTGGCCAGCCGGCTCGAAGGTCGACTCGCCGCGTCGGGCGTACGCGTGCAGCTCACCCGGGGACCCGCGTCGGAGACCTGCCTGCCCGACATCGACCGGGCGCAACTGGCCAACTCGCTCGGTGCGGACGTGTTCGTCTCGCTGCACGTCGACGGGCACGCCAACCCGGAGGCCGAAGGCGTCGCCACCTACCACTACGGCACCGACAACGGAGTGACGTCGGCGACCGGCGAGCGGCTGGCCGGGCTGGTCCAGCGGGAGATCGTCGCGCGTACCGGGCTGCGGGACTGCCGTACCCACGCGAAGGCGTGGGACCTGCTGCGAATCACCCGGATGCCTGCGGTACGCGTCGAGGTCTGCTACCTCACCTCGCCGGCCGACCGGGCCCGGCTGATCGATCCCCGGTTCCGGGACCGGCTGGTCGAGGCGATCGTGGCGGCGGTGCAACGGATGTACCTGCCGATCGAGCGGGACGTGCCGACCGGCTCGATCGACGTCAGCGAGCTGCGGGCGGCGGTCGCCGCGGGCACCGTGGTCGACTGAGCGGCCGGGTGCGGCCGTCAGCCCGCCGTGGATCGGGTCGCCGGGGCGGGCCGGACCGGCCGCAGCAGCGACTCCGGGCTCATCGAGCCGAGCAGCTTCTCCAGCGCGTACTCGACGTCGGACTTCCAACTCAACGCCGTCCGCAGTTCCAGCCGCAGGCGCGGGTAACGGGGGTGCGGCCGCACGGTCTTGAACCCCACCGAGAGGAAGAAGTCGGCGGGAGCGACACAGGCCCCCGCCGGATCGGCGGCGTCACCGAACTTGGCGTCACCGAACGCCTCGATCGCCTTGATGCCCCGCTTGGTCAGGTCGCGGGCGACCCCCTGCACCAGCATCCGGCCCAACCCGCCACCGGCGAACGCCGGCACCACGTTGGCGGTGGTCAGCAGCGCCGCGTCGGCCGACACGGGAGAGGTCGGGAAAGCCATCGAGCGCGGCACGTAGGCGGGCGGGGCGTACATGACGAAACCGGCGGGCATGCCGTCGACGTAGATCAGCTTGCCGCAGGAACCCCACTCCAGCAGGGTCTGCGAGACCCAGGCTTCCTTCTCCAACCCCGGGTCGCCGGCGGCGCAGGCGCGATCGGCGGAAACCGGATCAAGCTCCCAGTAGACGCACTGCCGGCACGGACGGGGCAGGTCCTCCAGCGTGTCCAGGGTCAGACTGACCAGACGTCGCGACATTGGCGCTTCCCCACACTAGGCTCAGACTCGGGACCGGCCCGGACGGCACCGCCGCATCCCCTGCCCCCGACGAGCGATCGTACGCCGCCGATCGGCGACGCGGGAGGGGACGCGCAAATGCCCTCCTCAGGCACGGTCGACACCGGTCCGGCATGTGGACGCGCGTAATCGAGGGCGCTCGTGGCGGTGTATGGCAGCTACCATCGACACTCGGCGCGCCGTGTCGCCATGGTCGCCGGTGTCCTGGGTATCCCGGGACGGGAGCTGTCCGAGCAGCATCGAGGTGATGTCATGACCGGCACGACACTCGACGACTACACCGACCGGTACGCCCGCCGGGTGCGGGGCATGACCGCCTCGGAGATCCGCGCACTGTTCGCGGTCGCCAGCCGTCCGGAGGTGGTCTCGCTCGCCGGCGGCGCACCCTACATCGCCGCGCTCCCGCTGGACGCCGTCGGCGAGATGCTCGGCCGACTCGCCGCCGAGCACGGCACCACCAGCCTCCAGTACGGCATCGGCCAGGGCACGCTGGAGTTGCGCGAACGGATCTGCGAGGTAATGGCCCTCTCCGGCATCGACGCCGCCTGCGGCGCCTCGCCCGAGGACGTGGTCGTGACGGTCGGCGGCCAGCAGGCGCTCGACCTGGT
The DNA here is from genome assembly GCF_042874705.1 of Micromonospora sp. NPDC003816. Classification (NCBI taxonomy): domain Bacteria; kingdom Bacillati; phylum Actinomycetota; class Actinomycetes; order Micromonosporales; family Micromonosporaceae; genus Micromonospora; species Micromonospora sp. NPDC003816. Next base: position 41,156 of record NZ_JBIANP010000013.1, on the reverse strand, counting down.
GGCCCGGCTCTTCCTCGACCCGGGTGACGTGGTGCTCGCCGAGGGACCGACCTACGTCGGCGCGCTCGGAGTGTTCCAGGCCGCCCAGGCACAGGTCGTCCACGTCCCCATGGACGACGACGGCCTCATCCCCGAGGCGTTGGAGATCGCCATCGCCGAGCAGGCCCGGACCGGGCGGCGGGTCAAGTTCCTCTACACCATCCCCACCTACCAGAACCCGGCCGGTGTGACGCTGAGCGAGGAACGCCGGGAGCGGGTCCTCGACATCTGCGAGCGCGCGGGCCTGCTCGTGATCGAGGACGACCCGTACGGCCAGCTGGGTTTCGAGAGCGAGGCGCCGGCACCGCTGCGCGCCCGCCGCCGAGACGGGGTCTTCTACCTCAGCACGTTCTCCAAGACGTTCGCCCCCGGGTTGCGGGTCGGGTGGATCCTCGCCCCGCACGCGGTCCGCGACAAGCTGGTCATCGCCAGCGAGGCGCAGATCCTCTGCCCCAGCGCGTACGCACAGGCCGCCGTCAGCACCTACCTGAGCACCATGCCGTGGCGGGAGCAGTTGAAGGTCTACCGGGAGGTCTACCGCGAACGGCGGGACGCGATGCTGACCGCCCTGGCGGACCTGATGCCGACCGGGACGAGCTGGACCGTTCCCGCCGGCGGTCTCTTCGTCTGGGCCACGCTGCCCGAGGGCCTGGACTCGAAGGCGATGATGCCCCGGGCCATCGCCGCCCGGGTGGCGTACGTGCCCGGCACCGGCTTCTACGCCGACGGCACCGGCAACGGTCACATGCGGCTCAACTTCTCGTTCCCGCCCCCGGAGCGGATCCGCGAGGGGGTCCGTCGACTGGCCAGCGTGATGGAGCAGGACATCGCCATGCGACGGGTGTTCGGGGCGGTCGGCGCGCCGGACGCGCGGCGAGGTCGGGCCGGCTCCGACACCCCGGGTCCCGACTTGGCATGATGCCCGGCATGGGTGCCACCGCTGCCAGAGAAACCGTCGTGTCCGGTCCCGCCACCACCGACCTCCACGTCCTCGTGCTCGCCGGTGGCCTGTCGTACGAACGGGACGTGTCGCTGCGTTCCGGCCGCCGGGTGCTCGACGCGCTGCGGTCCGTCGGCATGGAGGCCGAGCTGCGTGACGCGGACGTGGCCCTGCTGCCGGCGCTGGACTCCGATCCGCCGGACGCCGTGGTGATCGCCCTGCACGGCGCCACCGGCGAGGACGGCTCACTCCGTGGCGTTCTCGACCTCTGCGGCGTGCCGTACGTCGGGTGCGACGCCCGTGCCTCACGGCTCGCCTGGGACAAGCCGTCGGCCAAGACGGTGCTACGCGAAGCCGGTATCGCCACCCCGGACTGGGTGGCCCTGCCGCACGACCGGTTCAGCGAGTTGGGCGCGGTGGCCGTACTCGACCGCATCGTCGCCCGGCTCGGACTGCCGCTGATGGTGAAGCCCGCGCAGGGCGGCTCCGGTCTGGGCGCCGCCGTGGTCCGGGACGCCGCGTCCCTGCCGGCCGCCATGGTCGGTTGTTTCGCGTACGACTCGACCGCGCTCGTCGAGCGGTACGTGGCCGGCATGGACGTCGCGGTCTCCGTCATCGACCTGGGCGACGGCCCGCAGGCTCTGCCGCCGGTCGAGATCGTGCCCCGCAACGGCGTCTACGACTACGCCGCCCGCTACACCGCAGGCCGGACGACCTGGCACACGCCGGCCCGGCTGGACGCGGCGGTGGCCGACGCGGTGGCGGAAGTGGCGCTGGCCGCCCACACCGCACTCGGCCTACGGGACCTCAGCCGGGTCGACCTGATCGTCGACCCGGCCGGTCAGCCGCACGTGCTGGAGGTCAACGTCTCCCCGGGGATGACCGAGACGTCGCTGCTGCCGCTCGCGGTCCAGGCGGCCGGGCTGGACTTCGGCCAGGTGATCGCCGACCTGGTCGCCCGAGCCGCCACCCGCTGAGAGCCTCCTGACGGCTCCGCCGATCCGCCGGCACCCTCGGGACTGCTGATCAGCCGTACGTCCCCTCAGCGCCACGCTGAGCGCCGCTGCCGGGGTGCCGCGATCTCCCTTTGCCTGCCTGGTTGTGGTCACTGCCTGCCTGGTGTTCCGGCCTGCTGACGTCCTGGCCCACCTGGACGAGCCCTTCGCGCGGGCGGGATCACTGGGCCGGGCGGGTACCTTCCCGGCCAGGGGCCGGCGCTGCCGTTCCTGCGCTGGTGGCCGACTCCACCGGCGGCGTCCCAGCACCCCTGTCGTGGGGCTTCTGATCGGGCGCCGGGCGGGCTGCGGCCGGATCGTCGGCCGCGGCGGTCGACCCGGCGTCCTTGCCCTCGACGTTCCTGCCCTCGACGTCCTCGTACTCGACGTCCTCGTACTCGGCGTCCGCGGGCTTCCCGGCCGGTGCTTCCTCGGCCTGTTCCTCGACGGCCTGCTCGGGAAGCGTGGTGCCGGACGGACCGCTCGTCCGATCGGTGGGAGAGTCGTCGTCGACCTGGAGCACGTCCGGCGGCTCGGCCGTCTCGCCGATGACGTCCAGGAGCGACCCACCCTCGCTCGGCTGGCGACTCTCCGCAGCGGGTGCCGCCTGGGCGGCGAGGCTGGACGGCGCCTGCCACTGGATGCGGGGCGGCTCGGCCAACGGTCGGCCGCCGAACTCCGCGAGCCAGGCGGCTACCAGAGCCAGGTTCTCCCGCCACTGGTCCTCGGAGATCGGCGGCAGGATCGAATCCCAGAGGGAAAGAAACGTCCCGCGTAGTTGCAGCCGCCCGTACGGTCGGGCAAGGAACCAGAGGTGCAGGTGCGCCGATCCGTCGCCCCACCTGTTGACGTGTACCCGGGCCACCCCGTCGAGCGAGCGGATGGCGCGCTCCAGCCGTACCGTCATCACCCCCAACTCGGCCGCGAGCAGGTTGGGCAGGTCGCCGAGATCGAGGTGCGACCGGGACTCCAGGATGAGCACCATCGGCAGGCCGGTGGGACGGTCCATCGCTCGTACGCGCCACCTCTCACCCACCCAGATGTACGCCTCGTCGGGCGCCTGACATGCGGTGCATTCACGGTGCGCCTCGCCCTTGCGGGGCGGCTCCACCGCGACCGGCTCGTCGAGTCGCTTGACTTGCAGGTCACCTTCGAAGGGGAAAGACGGCCACTGGGTGAAGTCCGGGACTGAGGGAGGGGTGTCGTGCACGAGGCTGACCCTAACCGAGTACGGCACCAGTGTCCCTACCCGAAGCATGTTCGATTCCGCAGCGGCTCGGATCGCGACAGCAGCACACACTCCCACTTTCCCCAGAGTTATCCACAGGCTTGCACGTCGGCCTGCAACTGTCGTCATCCCCAGTTCGGCAAGGGTTTTGACCCTCGGTTTCACGTGAAACGGCGCCGGCCTGTGGAAAACCGGTGTGGATAACTTTCAAGCCGCTTCCGGCCGTTCCTGCTGTCGCCCGTTTCACGTGAAACGGCGATGCCATCGGAGGTCGCAGGGCGGTCCCTGGCCTCAGTGGGTCGATGTCGCCGGAGCTTCTGAAGCCGCATGCCCCACGCAACAGAGTCCTTCGTCGGCCCTTCGTGGCACGGCTACCCCTGTCTCCGTTCTCCCGTGAGTGGGCGCGCTGGCGAGCCGAGCGGTGGCGAGCCGAGCGGTGGCGAGCCGAGCGGTGGCGAGCCGATTTGTGAGCCAAGCGGTCTGGCGTGTGGGCGAGGACCGAGCCGGTGGGCACATGTCAATCGACGAGCCGGGCGGGCGCGCCCAGTGGTCTGTCCGACAGCAACGCCCAGTCGCCCGGGTGGACCTGTCCGGCGGGCCGGGCCAGCGGGCCGGGCCAGCCGGCGGGGCCAGCCGGCGGGGCCGGCGGAAGCACGGGCGGGCCGGCGAGCCAGCAGGCGGTCGACAGACGGGCAGATGGGCACGCCGACGGGCGAGCCGGGGCCGGGTTGGCGGTCCGACAGGACGCGGATGGGGCGGGCGGACCGGGCGACGTCATTCGCCAAGCAGGCGCGAGTCTGGCCAGCAGTCGGCAGCCGATCCGATGGGCAAGACGCTTGCGGATCGGCCCCTCATTCAGTTTCTCGGACGCAGCCTGACGGGATCGCTTTGATGGGTGCGCGAAGGCCGGGCGGCTTCCTTCGGTGGGCAGGGGTGCCCCCTTCCCCTTGGACGGCGCTACCCGCTTCGGCTCCGAGGTCACTTTGGTCTCGGCCACCCGCCGCTGCGAACCGGGCGGCCGAAGTCTTCAGCGATGCCCGGGCCCACGTGCTCCGGCCCGCCGCTAGTCATCACGGACGCAGATCACAACCTCCTGTCATCTGCGGTGTATCGAGTCATGAGCACTTGGCCGCAGCACCAAGGCGCCGGCACCCGGTCCGCAGCCAACGCGAAGACCGTCGCCATAGCCCCGCGAACCGCCCGGCAGGCGCCAGCAGCCCGTTTCACGTGAAACGGTCTTGGCGCGCGCGGAGTCACGTGCGATCTTCAGCCGACGCCGGAGCCCCTGCACTCCCGCGACCATGCACGAACCAGGAGGGCGAAACTCGCCCGGACGGGCCGACAGCGATGACAGAAAAGCTAGCGGTCAGCTCCTCACGACCGAACAGCGCGGTGACCGGAGAGCAGGACCGTGACTGCACGCCGAGACGTTCGCGCCGCCTCCGGAGAACGAGTTGGCCTCTTGCCTCCCTCTTTCCCAAGGGCACGAAAGGCTTGCGCCGACTTGGCGGTGCACGGCCGTCGAGCATGTAGCGGACTCTGAATGCCCGCTTGTGCGTCGAGCGCCTCGTCCGCCCGCCTACTCCCCACTACGACCTTGTTCCACGTGAAACGACCACCGGCACGTCTGTGGTCGAGGCGATTGCGCCGAGCCTGGTCCGTGGAGGTTCATTCGTTCGTCCGCCCGTACCCGAGGCTTGTCATCGCCCGAGAACATCCGGCGGACCGCCACGAGCCTCTCCACGACCAAGCCTCCGCTCCGAACCTCCACCTGTCCGGTGACGGTTCCTCGCCTTGGCGCCACTCCGTCGGCCTGAACCCGATGGTCGGGCTCCCTCGGCCTTCTCGTCCGGCGCTCAACGGCTCTTGGCTGGGCTGAGACGCGGCGAGCGTACCCGCAACGGCCTCGCTGGCCTCAGACGGGCCGTGAGGGGCGGTGTCGTGGGGCTTGAGGTCCTGGCGGCACCGGCTGGCCTCGATCACCCCGGCGGCCATAGAAGAACGGCCGCACCCCCTCGGGGCGCGGCCGTCGGTCGGACGAGAGTGGCTCAGTTCTGTGCTTCCTCGCCCTCGACCCCGATGATGCCGACGATCCGCTCCAGGTCGTCGACCGTGGCGAACTCGATCGTGATCTTGCCCTTGCTCCGCCCGATGTCGACCTTCACTCGGGTGTCGAACCGATCGGAGAGCCGGTCTGCGAGGTCGTTCAGGGCAGGAGCGACGGGCTTCGGCCGGCGCTTGGCCGCTTCCGTCTTGCTCGGGCCTTCGCTGAGGGTCAGCGCGACGATCTCCTCGGTGGCGCGGACCGACAGCCCCTCTGCCACGATGCGCAACGCGAGCTTTTCCTGCGTCTCCGCGTCCTCAAGGCTGAGCAGTGCCCGGGCATGACCGGCGGAGAGCACTCCGGCGGCCACTCGCCGTTGCACCTGGGCGGGGAGATTGAGCAGGCGGATGGTGTTCGAGATCTGCGGGCGGCTGCGTCCGATGCGGCGCGCCAGCTCTTCGTGGGTAGCCCCGAACTCCTCCAGGAGCTGCTGGTAGGCGGCGGCCTCTTCCAACGGGTTGAGGTTGGCCCGGTGGATGTTCTCCAGCAGGGCGTCCCGCAGCATCGCGTCGTCGCGGGTGTCGCGGACGATTGCCGGGATGTTCTCGCGGCCGACTGCCTGGGCGGCCCGCCACCGCCGCTCGCCCATGACAAGCTCGAACTTCTCGTCGTCGAGCTGCCGCACCACGATGGGCTGGAGGAAACCCACCTCCTGGATCGAGGTCTTCAGCTCCTCCAGCGCCTCCTCGTCGAAGACCTGCCGGGGTTGCTTCGGGTTGGGCACGATCGAGTCGACCGAGATCTCGGCGAACCGGGCGCCGGGCACCGGGCTGAGGACCGGGACCGGATCCGGCGCTACTACGGGAAGCGGCGCTTTCTCGGGTACGGGCGGCGCGGATGCCTCCGGCGCTCCGACCACCCCGTTCGCGATGGCGCCGACGCCGGCAGCCTCCGGCTCCTGTACCGGCCCGGTCGGGATGAGTGCCCCCAGGCCCCGACCCAGACCGCCCCGAGGACGGTTCTTCATGCCACGCCTCCCAGCGCCTCTACCGCACTACGCATTCCGGCTCACCGGCTCCTTGACCCCACGCTCGGCGATCTCCTGGGCGGCCTCGAAGTAACTCGTCGCCCCCCGTGATCCGGGATCGTAGGTCACCACCGACTGGCCGTAGCTGGGCGCCTCGGAAACGCGTACGTTGCGCGGGATCACCGCCTGGAGCACCTTGTCGCCGAAGTGGTTCCGCACGTCCTGCTCGACCGCGTCCGCCAGTCGGGTACGCCGGTCGTACATGGTGAGCAGGATCGTGGAGACCTCAAGGCGCGGGTTGAGGTGCTGGCGTACCAGGTTGATGTTGTTGATGAGCTGGTTCAGCCCTTCGAGCGCGTAGTACTCGCACTGGATCGGGATGAGCACCTCCTGGGCCGCGACCAACGCGTTCACGGTCAACAGGCCGAGCGACGGCGGGCAGTCGATGAAGACGTAGTCGAAGTGACCGGGGTAGGCCTCGATCGCGCGGGAGAGCCGCGACTCACGGGCCACCACCGAGACCAACTCGATCTCCGCGCCCGCAAGATCGATGGTGGCCGGTACGCACCAGAGGTTGGGGATGCCCTCGACCGCCTGAGCCACGTCCGCCAGCGGGACGGAGTTGATCAGACAGTCGTAGACGTCCGGTACGCCGGTGTGGTGCGGCACGTTCAGCCCCGTGGAGGCATTGCCCTGCGGATCGAGATCGACCACGAGCACCCGGTTGCCGTGCAGGGCCAAGGCCACCGCAAGGTTCACCGTCGTCGTGGTCTTCCCGACGCCGCCCTTCTGGTTCGCGACGCACATGACCCGGGTCCGCTCCGGCCGAGGCATGGTCACCTCGCCACTGGGGTTCAGGATCTGCACGGCGCGCATCGCCTCCATTGCCAACGGTGGATCATCCTCTTCGCGCGTCGGAGTTTCACGTGAAACGTACGCGGCCTCGGTATCGGCCGGCTCGTAGGGCCCGGCCGACGGGGTGGGCGTGTCGGGGGCCGGACGGGGGTCGGGCACCACTCCAGGAGCCGCTTGATATGTCGCCGCCTCGAACCGCGCGGCGGCCGAGGTGTTGCGGCGGATCGGGATCACGCGGGCGTCAGGGGTGGCGTTGACGGGTCGACCGGCCCCGTCCGACGCGTCCCGACCGGACGAGAATTCCGGGCTCGGGGACCACGGTACGCCAGACGTCGGCATGTCCCGCATGGACTCCGGCGGGTCCTGCGCGCCTCCGTGGGAGCGCCAGTTCGGGTAGTCGGTTTCACGTGAAACAGGGTCGCCCGCTGACCCGGTCACGCGCGGATCGTCGTACCTGCCGTCGTCATGCACCTGTCATCCCTGCCCGCTTCGGATGGTCGGTCTGCACCCGTCACCCGGGCCCTTCGCGTTGTCCTCGCAGAGGTACCGCCCGGCGGGAGCGGCCGGCCCACGGAGGAGACCATCGCCGCCCGCTCCACACTATCGACGCGCGGTCAGCCTACGGCGCAGAGGCGTGGCGGGTCCACGTCGGGTTCGCAACCCGCCGATCACGATGACACAACCCGGGACAGGTGGCGGATTGACGGAGGCACCGGACAGCACTGTCCGACCCGCTTCTTCGCCACTGGCTGTCGCCCGCCGAGCGCCCGGCACCGCCCTCCGGCGGCTGGAGGGTTAGGAAGGGACCCTTCCTATGCACCAGGCGTTAGAAAGGGGCCCTTCCTTACCCGCAGGCGGTTAGCGGCGGCGGGAGCGGGACTTCTTGGGGGTCGTTTTGGCGGGCGGAGCGACCACCCGTTCACGGACGATATCGACCACAGTGGTCGGTGGCGTGATGACGCCCTCGCCGCAGTGGCGCAGCACCGGCTCCCCGCCGCCGAGGCGGTGCACCGCCTCGGCGTGCTCGGCGATCTCGTCGGCGGCTGAGGCGCCCTTGAGTGCGATCAGGCGTCCGCCGGGCGCAGCCAGCGGAAGGCACCAGCCGGCGAGTCGGTCCAGTGGCGCTACCGCCCGGGCGGTGACCACGTCACTGGGCGGCAACTCCGGTTCGGCGACTGCCTCCTCGGCTCGCCCAAGGAACACGCGCACCGAGGTGGTCAGACCGAGCGACTCCACGGCCTCGTCGAGGAAGACGACCCGCCGAGCCAGTGGTTCGACGAGCGTCACCGTGAGGTCCGGCCGGGCGATGGCGAGCACCAGACCGGGCAGGCCGGCCCCCGATCCGACGTCGACGACCGTCGCACCCTGCGGGATCAGTTCGCCGACCACGGCGCAGTTCAACAGGTGGCGGTCCCAGAGCCTGGGCGTCTCCCGAGGGCCGATCAGACCGCGTACCACGCCGTCGGTGGCCAACAGTTCGGCGTAGGCGGCGGCGAGGTCGAGCCGGTCACCGAAGAGACGCCGGGCCGCCTCGGCCAGGTCGGGCGGCAGCACCGCCGTAGTGGGGTCGGGACGGTCGGCGGCGGACCCCGGGGACAGGTCCAGCCGGGGCGGGACAGCCGCCGGCCCGGGCGGCGTACCACCCGGGCCGGACGGGGTAACGCCCCTGGCGTCGTCTGCGGTCACTCGTCAGCCCGCGGGCCGGACGACGATGCGACGGCTGGGCTCGACGCCCTCGGACTCGCTCTCCACACCGTCGATCGCGTTCACCACGTCGTGGACGCACTTTCGCTCGAAGGCCGACATGGGCTCCAGGCGTACCGCTTCGCCGTGCTCCTTGACCTTCTCGACCGCGTTGCGCGCCACTGCGGCGAGTTCCTTGCGCCGGTTGGCCCGGTAGCCGCCGACGTCGAGCAGCAGCCGGCTGGGCGAGCCGGTCTGCCGGAAGACGGCGAGCCGGGCCAGTTCCTGGAGTGCCTCCAGGGTGGCGCCGCGCTGGCCGACCAGGTTCTGCAGCCGGCCGCCGACGACCTCCACCACCGGACGGCCGCCCGACACCAGCTCGTCGATGTCGCCGTCGTAGTCGAGGATGTCGAGCAGCCCTTCGACGTAGTCGGCTGCGATCTCGCTCTGCCGGAAGAGGTCGCTCTCACCGGCGGCCTTGCTCGGCGCCTTCTCGGCGTCGGTCTCCTCCGGCTCGCCGTCGACCGGAGCCGCCGCCGTCGGCTCCTCGTCGTCCAGGGGCTGGTCGGCGCGGGGGATGCTGGTGTCGGTCACGGTGTCATCTCCGTACTCACTCGGCCGGACCTCGGGTCCGCTGGTTTCCCGCGGCCGGCGGGACGTCGCCGGTGCCCACGGGCACGTCTGTAGGGCAGTGTCGCCCGTTCGCCACGTCGTAGGCGGCGCTTCCACGCTCCGGCGCCAGCCTCTCGGCGGCAGCACGTCGCGCAACGGGCCGCCGTCGGTCTCCCGACGGCGGCCCGGACGTTTCAGCCCTGCCGTTTGGCGGGGCGACTCTTCTTCGGGTTGGCCGGCTTCGCACCCGGCTTCGGGCCGGCGACCTTCGGAGCGGCCGGCGCGGGCGGCGCCTCGGCCGGCTTGCTGCGGCCGAACAGACCACGGTTCTTGGCCGGCTGCGCGCCGTTCCGCGCGGCGGCGGTCGTGGTGGCCGGCTTGCTGGTGGCGGTCACCGGCGGCGGGAACTTCCGCAGTACCCACTGCTGCTGGCCGAGGGTGAAGAGGTTGTTGGTGACCCAATAGATGATCACACCGATCGGGAAGATGGCGCCGGAGATGAGCAGCGACAGCGGGATGCCGTAGAGCATCAGACGCTGGATCATGCGCTGCTGCGGGTCCTCGGCCCAGCCGGTCTTGAGGATCATCTGGCGGCTGGTGAGGTAGGTGGTGCCCATCATCACCAGCACCAGGACACCGGCCATGATCTTCACGACGGTGCCGTTGGCACCGAGCTGCGCCAACTCCGCTGCGGTGGAGCCGAACTTGCTGGCGATCGGCGCGGTGAAGAGGGTCGCGTCCGAGGCGCTGTTGAACTGGTCGACCGTCCAGCCGTAGATGTCCTTGTTGTTCTTCGCCGGGTCCGGGTTGAGGCGACGCAGGACGTGGAACAGGCCGAGGAAGACGGGGATCTGGAGGAACATCGGAAGGCAGCCCATCAACGGGTTGGCCTTTTCCTTCCGATAGAGCTCCATCATCTCCTTCTGGAGCGTCTCCCGGTCACCCTTGTGCTTCTCCTGCAGCGCCTTCACCTGCGGCTGGAGCGCCTGCATGGCCCGCTGCGACTTGATCTGCTTGACGAAGACCGGGAACAGGATCACCCGGACGGTGACCACCAGGAAGACGATGGCCAGAATCCAGGCCCAGTTCGTGCCGAGGACCGTGGCGTCGGGAATCCCGATGGCCTCCCAGGCCGAATGCCAGGCCAGCAGGATCCACGAGATCGCGTAGTAGATCCAGTCGAGACTCAATTCTCGGCTCCAGTCACGTCGGCAGGTCGGCGGCTACCCGGCTCCGGTACCGGGTCGTATCCACCAGGATGGAATGGGTGGCAGCGCGACAGTCGCCGGACCGTCAGACCGGCTCCCCGCAGCGCGCCGTGCCGGGCAATCGCCTCCAGGGCGTACGCACTGCACGACGGGTAGAACCGACAGCGGGCCGGCAACGCCGGACTTATCCACCGACGGTACGCGATGACGGGCAGGGTCAGCACCCGGGCACCGGTGGTAGCCGGGCGCGGCGACCTGGGCTCTGAGCTCACCGTGGCCGCCGTTCCCGGCCGGCCCGGGCGGCGGCGAGCGCCGCGTCCAGGTCCGCACCGAGCCGTTGGTACGTCACGTCGGCGGCGGCCGGCAGAGCGCGTACGACGAGGGTGCTCCCGGCCGGCAGGGCGGCGAGCCGTTCCCGGGTCAGATGCCGCAGTCGGCGACGGACCCGGTTACGGACCACCGCGGGCCCGACCGCCTTGGAAACCACGAAGCCGGCGCGGGACACCGGTGCGGAGGAAGACTCCGCACCGCCCCGCGCCGGCTCCGGCGCTACGTCTGCGGCTCCGGGTGTGACCGGCAGGGTCAGGTGCACGACGAGCGTGCCCCGACCGGCTCGTCGGCCACCGCGAACCGCTGCGGCGAAGTCGATGCTGCGCCGCAGTCGTTGCGCGGCCGCCAGCACGACTGCCGTCCCCGGAGCGGACCCTGTCGGCCTCAGGCCGACAGGCGGGTGCGGCCCTTGGCGCGACGGGTCGAAAGAATGGCGCGGCCGGCCCGGGTGCGCATGCGCAGCCGGAAGCCGTGGGTCTTCGCGCGCCGGCGGTTGTTCGGCTGGTAGGTGCGCTTGCTCACGTCAGGCTCTCCGTTGTCGGACGCCCGGACACATGGATCGTCCGGGTCGTGGTGGTCCAGGCCGCCGCTGCGGTGGCCCCGATCGGCGCTGCCCGAGTGGCTTGTCACCCCGGCGTTACGGGGCGCGACCATGGGCAGCAAGCACCCATCACCCTAGCAGAGGGCGTAAGAGCAGCCCCTCCACCCTAGGGCGGGGGGCAATCACCGTCAAACCGGCGTAGTCGGGCCTTCACCTGCGGCGACAACCGCCCGAAAGCGGGGGATTTCGCTGATGCCGACAACGCGCCAGGCCCGTCGACGGTTGATGATGCGGCGACATCGCTGTTACCGTGCCCGATTGCGGTCAGCGTCTCCAGTTCCGGGATGTCGCCGCCAGGCAAGACCGGACACGGTAGTCAATCGTTCGGCACGGTGAACCCGCTTCAGCCCCCGGCCACGGCAGGGGGCAGGTCCGACCCGCGCCCGGCGGGCGGCCACAATCGGTCGGTACACAGGCTGTGGATAACTTGTGGAGGACGACCGGTTCGGCGTCCGGGTGGGTGAGAGGTCACACCGCTCGGTACCCGGCATCCGGACAGCCGGGAGACGGCGGCGTCCGGGGAGCAGAGGCGAGGGGGTGGCACGACGGTGGCCGGTACGACCGACCTTGCCGCGGTGTGGACGGCGACCACGGACGAGCTCGCCGACGAGATCATCTCCGCGCAGCAGCGGGCGTACCTGCGGCTGACCCGGTTGCGGGCCATCGTCGAGGACACCGTGCTGCTCTCGGTGCCGGACGCGTTCACCCGCGACGTGATCGAGTCCCGGCTGCGCCCGGCCATCACCGAGGCGCTCACCCGACGGCTGGGTCGACCGATCCAGGTCGCCGTGACCGTCCGCGTACCCGAGGACGGACATCCCACCGGCACCGTCTACCGCAGTGTCCCGGAGTCCGGCATCGGCGTCCCGGACGGCCCAGTCGACTACGACGCTCGCGGACCGGACGGAGGCCCCGCCGGTGACACCGGTCGGCAACAGCTCCCCCTGATCCCGGAACAGCCACAGCCCGGCCGGTTCGACCGGCCCGTGGCGGAGGTGCCACCGGCGGACGGCGGCGGACGTACCGGTCCCGCGATGGTCGACGGCCAGGAGGCGCTCTTCGGCCACGCCTTCGGTGAGCCGACCCGACAGCACGACCGGCAGCACGACCGGCCGACCGAGGTGCCCCGACGGCCCGCCGACCGACTCGGCTTCACCGAGCAGACCGGTCGTCTGGACCCGCCGCCGAACGGCCCACGCGGCTTCGCCGGCCGGTACGGCGAGGACCACGGCGTCTCCCCCCGTGACCAGCACGTGATCCGGGCCATGCCGAACGACGGCGGCACCGACAGCGGGCCCGGTCGAGGCAGTCCCGACCACCGCCCGGTCGGACGTGACGACCGCCGGCTGCCGACCGGCGCGGACAGCGGCGGCAACCGGCTCAACCCGAAGTACATGTTCGAGACGTTCGTCATCGGTTCCTCGAACCGGTTCGCGCACGCGGCGAGCGTGGCGGTGGCCGAGTCGCCCGCGAAGGCGTACAACCCGCTGTTCATCTACGGCAGTTCGGGGTTGGGCAAGACCCACCTGCTGCACGCCATCGGGCACTACGCCACCACGCTGGGCAACGCCCGCTCGGTCCGGTACGTCTCGACCGAGGAGTTCACCAACGACTTCATCAACTCGCTGCGGGACGACAAGACCAGTGCGTTCCAGCGCCGCTACCGCGACGTCGACATCCTCCTGATCGACGACATCCAGTTCCTGGAGAACCGCGAGCGCACCCAGGAGGAGTTCTTCCACACGTTCAACACGCTGCACAACGCCAACAAGCAGATCGTGATCACCTCCGACCGCTCGCCGAAGCAGTTGGCGACGCTGGAGGACCGGCTGCGGACCCGGTTCGAGTGGGGCCTGCTCGCCGACATCCAGCCGCCGGACCTGGAGACGCGGATCGCGATCCTGCAGAAGAAGGCGGCCCAGGAGCGGCTGTACGCCCCGCCGGACGTGTTGGAGTTCATCGCCTCCCGGGTCTCGAACTCGATCCGGGAACTGGAGGGTGCCCTGATCCGGGTCACCGCCTTCGCCAGCCTGACCCGGTCGAGCGTGGAGCTGTCGCTGGCCGAGGAGGTGCTGCGGGACTTCATCCCGGACGGTGCCGGCCCGGAGATCACCGCCGACCAGATCATGGTCGCCACCGCCGACTACTTCGGCGTCAGCCTGGAGGACCTGCGCGGGCACTCCCGTTCCCGGGTACTGGTCAACGCCCGCCAGGTGGCCATGTACCTGTGTCGGGAGCTGACCGACCTGTCGCTGCCCCGTATCGGGCAGGCGTTCGGCGGCCGGGACCACACCACCGTCATGCACGCCGACCGCAAGATCCGTCAGCAGATGGCCGAGCGGCGTTCGCTCTACAACCAGATCGCCGAGCTGACCAACCGGATCAAGCAGAACACCTGAGGCGTACGCGCGTCCCACAGCGGTTTCCACGACCCGGCCGGAGCCTCGGCCGGGTCTCTTTTCGGTATCGACCGTGGACCCTCGACGAGGTGTAGACCACACCCTCGGAGGCGTGTCCGCTCCGGCTCGCGCTCGTTGTCCACAGCTCGTTGTCCACCGCCGGTGGATAACCACGGACGGTCGGCACCCAGTTACCCACAGGCTGTGGAGAAACCCTGGGGACAACCCTGTGGACGCCTGTGGGCGACTGGGGACAACTCGTCGCTCTGTCCACCGACGACGGCCCGCCTGTGGACGCCCTGTTGAAGGTTCTGGGGATGACGGGGTCCGAGGCCGTCTCCGTTGTCCACAGGACTGGGGAGAAAGTCGGTGGATTACCGGTGGACAACCGGTGGACGACGGTGGACAACGCGGTGCACGACGGGGGCCTGTGGACCGACAGGCCGGTTGTACCCCAGGTTCTCCACAGCTAACCCACCGGTGGATAACCACTCTGACCTGCGTCGACGCGAGTTCTCCACAGTTTGCACAGGTGCGATGAAGACGATGGGTTATCTCTTCTAAAAGAACGAAAACCAATCATCACCGTTGGACTTCCTGTGGATCGGGCCGAAGCTGCCGGGGGCACCCGTCAGCATCGACTCGATCGCCGGGGTCGGGCGCACAGCCGATACCCTCGCGCCCTAAGGTTCGATGGGTACCCGCACGCCAGGTGGGTCGGCGGGTAGCGGCCGGCATGAGAGAGTTGACGACGTCGACGTCGACGCGGAGGCATTGATGAAGTTCCGAGTGGAGCGCGACGCGCTCGCCGAGGCCGTGGCCTGGACCGCGAAGAGCCTGCCCAACCGGCCGTCCGTACCGGTGCTGGCCGGGGTGCTGCTCCGGGTGACCGAGGGCAGCCTGCAGGTCTCCGGCTTCGACTACGAGGTCTCCAGCCAGGTGACGGTGGAGGTGCAGGGCGACGCCGACGGCGCCGCGTTGGTCTCCGGTCGCCTGCTCGCCGAGATCACGAAGGCACTGCCGGCCAAGCCGGTGGACATCGCCGCGGTCGGGGCCCACCTCGAACTGGTCTGCGGCAGCGCCCGGTTCACCCTGCCCACCATGCCGGTGGAGGACTACCCGACCCTGCCGGAGATGCCGGAGAGCGCCGGCACCGTCGACGCCGCCGCCTTCGCCGCCGCGGTCGCCCAGGTGGCGGTCGCCGCCAGCCGGGACGAGACGCTGCCGATGATGACCGGCGTACGCGTCGAGCTCTCCGGCGGCACGCTGGCCATGCTCGCCACCGACCGCTACCGGCTGGCGTTGCGTGAGATGGAGTGGAACCCGGACGACGCGGACATCAGCATCAACGCGCTGGTGCCGGCGCGGACCCTCAACGACACCGCCAAGACCCTCGGGCCGCTCGGCGGCCACGTCGTCCTCGCCCTCTCCCAGGGCGCTGCCGGCGAAGGCATGATCGGTTTCTCCGGTGGCACCCGGCGGACCACCAGTCGCCTGCTGGACGGCGCGAACTACCCGCCGGTGCGGTCCCTCTTCCCGGCCACCCACAACGCCGACGCCCGGGTGGCCGTCAGCACGCTCATCGAGGTCGTCAAGCGGGTCGCGCTGGTCGCCGAGCGGACCACCCCGGTGCTGCTCAGCTTCAGCACCGACGGGCTGGTCGTCGAGGCCGGCGGCACCGAGGAGGCCCGGGCCAGCGAGGCCATGGAGGCCACCTTCACCGGCGAGCCGCTCACCATCGGCTTCAACCCGCAGTACCTGATCGACGGACTGGCAAACCTCGGGTCCCAGTTCGCCGTGTTGCAGTTCGTCGACGCCTTCAAGCCGGCGGTGATTTCCCCCGCCGGTGAGGATGGCGAGCTCATCCCTGGGTACCGGTACCTCATCATGCCGATCCGCGTGTCCCGCTGATCGGCAGAGCACACCCGAAACCCACGAAAGGTAAGAACCGATGCAGCTCGGCCTGGTAGGACTCGGCCGGATGGGCGGCAACATGCGCGAGCGGTTGCGCGCTGCCGGTCACGAGGTGGTCGGTCTCGACCACAACTTGGAGCTGAGTGACGTCACCAGCCTGGCCGAGCTGGCGGAGAAGTTGGATGCGCCCCGAGCGGTCTGGGTGATGGTGCCCGCCGCCGTCACCGACGCCACGATCGACGAACTGGCCGAGGTCCTCGGCGAGGGCGACCTGATCATCGACGGCGGCAACTCGCGGTTCAGCGACGACGCCCTGCGCGCCGAGCGCCTCAACGAGCGCGGCATCGGCTACGTCGACGTCGGGGTCTCCGGCGGGGTCTGGGGCCGGGAGAACGGCTACGGCCTGATGGTCGGCGGTGCCGAGGAGCACGTCGAGCGGCTGAAGCCGATCTTCGAATCGCTCAAGCCCGAGGGCGAGTTCGGTTTCGTGCACGCCGGCCCGGTCGGCGCCGGCCACTACGCCAAGATGGTGCACAACGGCATCGAGTACGGCCTGATGCACGCCTACGCCGAGGGCTTCGAGCTGATGGCCGCCTCGGAGCTGGTCACCGACGTACCGGGCGTCATCAAGTCCTGGCGCGAGGGCACCGTGGTGCGCTCCTGGCTGCTGGACCTGCTCGACCGGGCGCTGGACGAGGACCCGGAGCTGAACCAGCTCAGCGACTACACCGAGGACACCGGCGAGGGACGCTGGACGGTCGACGAGGCGGTCCGGCTCGCCGTACCCCTCCACGTCATCACCGCGTCGCTCTACGCCCGGTTCGCCTCCCGGCAGGACGAGTCACCGGCGCTGAAGGCCGTCTCCGCACTGCGCCAGCAGTTCGGCGGGCACGCCGTCCGTAAGCGCTGACCGGCGCCCGGCCCCGTGTACGTCCGCCGGATCGAACTGGTCGACTTCCGCTCGTACGAGCGGGTCGGCGTCGACCTCGAACCGGGGCCGAACGTGCTGATCGGCGCCAACGGCGTCGGCAAGACCAACCTGGTCGAGGCGCTCGGTTACGTGGCGACGCTCGACTCGCACCGGGTCGCCACCGACGCGCCGCTGGTGCGTGCCGGTGCCACCGCCGCGGTGATCCGCTGCGCGGTGGTGCACGAGGGCCGGGAACTGCTGGTCGAGCTGGAGATCGTGCCGGGCAAGGCCAACCGGGCCCGGCTCGGCCGTTCACCGGCCCGCCGCGCCCGGGACGTGCTCGGCGCGCTGCGGCTGGTGCTGTTCGCCCCCGAGGATCTCGAACTCGTCCGGGGCGACCCGGCGGAACGCCGCCGCTACCTCGACGACCTGCTGGTGTCGCGCCAGCCCCGGTACGCGGGGGTGCGCGCCGACTACGAGCGGGTGGTCAAGCAACGCAACGCACTGCTGCGGACGGCGTACCTGGCCCGCAAGACCGGTGGCTCGCGGGGCGGTGACCTCTCCACCCTGGCCGTCTGGGACACCCACCTGACCCGGCACGGCGCCGAGCTGCTCGCCGGCCGGCTGGAACTGGTCGCCGCGCTGGCGCCGCACGTGGCCAAGGCGTACGACGCGGTGGCCGCCGGACGCGGCGCGGCGGGCATCGCGTACCGACCGTCGGTGGAACTCGCCGAGCCGACCACCGACCGGGAGGCACTGGCCGAGATCCTGGCCGCCGCGCTCACGGAGTCCCGGTCCGCCGAGATCGAGCGGGGCACCACCCTGGTCGGTCCGCACCGCGACGAACTCGCCCTCACCCTCGGCCCGCTGCCGGTGAAGGGGTACGCCAGCCACGGCGAGTCGTGGTCGTTCGCGCTCGCGCTCCGGCTCGCCGGCTACGACCTGCTGCGCGGCGACGGGATCGAACCGGTCCTGGTGCTCGACGACGTCTTCGCCGAGTTGGACTCCGGACGGCGGGAACGGCTGGCCGGCCTGGTCGACGGTGCCAGCCAGTTGCTGGTGACCTGCGCGGTCGCCGACGACGTACCGCCGGCACTGCGCGGCGTCCGCTTCGAGGTGGCCGAAGGGACGGTGCGTCGTGTCGGATGAACCGGAGCGCCCGCGTCCGGACGCGGCACCTTCCCGCGCCCGAGGGACCGACGACGGCGCCGCAACGCCCCGACGTGCGACCCGGAGCCGGACGACGCGCGGCGCGGCGGGCAAGGCCGCCCCTACGGGCGGCGACGAGGCCGGTGCGTCGCCCTCGAACGACTCCGGCCGATCCGCCACCGACGGTGGCCCGGCGGGCGCGGGAAGCCCGCCGGCCGGTGACGACGGCGCGTCCGGGCCGCAGCTCGCTCGGGCGGTGCTGGACGCGGCGAAGGCCCGTCGGGAGGCCGCCAAGCCGCGCCGACGCGGCGTCGCCGGAGCGGGTACGGGCGAGCGGCGGTTGCGCGGCTACTCCGGCCCGGGGCCCGACCCGCGTGATCCGCAACTGCTCGGCACGGTGCTGGCGCGGCTGGTGAAGGCGCGCGGATGGCAGCAGCCGGCCGCCGAGGCGACCGTCTTCGGTGCCTGGGAGCGGGTAGTCGGGCCGGAGGTGGCCCAGCACAGCCGCCCGGTCAAGCTGGAGAACGGCGAGCTGACCGTGGAGGCCAGGTCCACCGCCTGGGCCACCCAGCTCCGCCTGCTCGCCGGGTCGCTGCTGCAACAGATCGGCCGGGAGGTCGGCCACAACGTGGTGCGCAAGCTGCACATCCACGGCCCGGCCGCGCCATCCTGGTCTCGCGGGCCACGGCGGGTACGCGGCCGTGGCCCCCGGGACACGTACGGCTGACGGAATGCGTGTGGCGTACGCCGCACCCCGGAAGGTGCGGCGTACGCCTGCGCGTCAGGACTGTGCGGCCCGGCGCGGCGCCGCCGACTCGGCGTAGACGGCGAAGCCCCGCTCGGCGCAACGCCGGTAGAAGGCAGCCACCACGCTCAACTCGGCGCAGGTGAAGGTCCACTGCGGGGGTGCGCCGCTCTCGTCCAGCAGGGCGTCCAGTCGGCTGTCCAGCCACCGCAACTGCTGCTCGGCCAGGCGACCGTCGGCGAGCAGCGACCGCAGCACGGTGCCGACCGACTCGAACGTGACCGCCTCGCCGTGCGGCCGGTGCGTGATGACGAAGCGTTCGATGCCGCCCGCGATCCAGGCGCACCCGTCCGGGTCGATGACCGGGTCCTCGTCCTCCGCCGCCGCGTCTGTGGCGTAGAGCACACCGTCGAGTCCGAGGATCAGATCGACCACCTCTGTGTACGCGGTGGCCCGGACCGTACCTGTCTTCGCGATCAGTTCGGCGAGCGCGGCGGTCGGCGCCGAGATCCCCGGTACGTCGACGATCTCGCCGAAGTCGACGAAGTCGGCCGGCGCGACCGGATCGTAGAACTGGCCGGTCCGCGGCCACTGGACCGCGACGTTGTCCAGCCCCATCTTGGTGTCACCTCTCAACGGGCACGGTGGGTCAATCGGGTCGATCGTCCGGTTCCGGCCGTGAAAGATCAAGGCCGGCCCGCCACCTGAAGGGCGGCAACGCCAATGGTGGGCGATACCGGCCAGTAGCACCGTCGGGGCCGTCACCCGGGTCGTGTCGCCGTCACGCGACGGATCCGGCGATCATGCCCTTGCGTGTAGGGGGAGTAGCAGACAGCGCGGTTCGGCCCGCTGCGTTAATCTCAGCCGCCGCGAAGGGGTGCCGAGTGGTGGTTCTGTCGCCCGCGCACAGTAAGATTGGTGTGAGACGAAGACCCGGTGCGGAGCGACGGGTCACGGGTCCGACACGGGCCCGCGATCATTGTCCGACTCGGGTCGAGCCGATCGCGATCCGCGGGCACCCGCGGCGACCGGCGCGTTCGACCCGTAACCCGGAATTGTTCCCGGTGCCGGTCTGCGTGCCGACGTCGCGTCCTGTCCGCCGAACCTGCGCCGGACGTGCCTGACGGCGCGGACGGCGCGAGAAAGTGGCCGAGGGTGGCAGCGCAGGACAATCAGCAGTACGGCGCCGAGTCGATCACCGTCCTCGAAGGTCTGGAGGCGGTCCGTAAGCGGCCCGGTATGTACATCGGGTCCACCGGCGAGCGGGGCCTGCACCACCTGGTGTGGGAGGTCGTCGACAACGCGGTGGACGAGGCGCTGGCCGGTCACTGCGACACGATCGACGTGGTGCTGCTCGCCGACGGAGGCGTACGGGTCACCGACAACGGGCGTGGCTTCCCGGTCGACCTGCACCCCAAACTGAAGAAGCCGGGCGTCGAGGTGGCGCTGACCGTGCTGCACGCCGGCGGCAAGTTCGACGGCAAGGCGTACGCGGTCTCCGGCGGCCTGCACGGCGTCGGCGTCTCGGTCGTCAACGCCCTCTCCACCAAGATGGCGGTGGAGATCCACAAGGACGGCTTCGTCTGGCGTCAGGAGTACCACCACTCCAAGCCCACCACCCTGGAGAAGGGCGAGCCGACCGACACCACCGGCTCGGCGGTCTCCTTCTGGCCCGACCCCGACGTCTTCGAGACGGTCGACTTCGACTTCCAGACCATCTACCGCCGCCTCCAGGAGATGGCCTTCCTGACCCGTGGCCTCAAGATCCATCTGCTCGACGAGCGGGTCGCCGAGGGCGAGGAGGGCAAGCTCCGCGAGGTGACCTTCCAGTACGAGGGCGGCATCGCCGACTTCGTCCGGCACCTTAACGCCTCGAAGAGCCCGATGCATAAGACGGTGATCGAGTTCGGTGCCGAGGAAGAGGGCATGTCGCTCGAGATCGCCATGCAGTGGAACGAGTCGTACGGCGAATCGGTCTACACCTTCGCCAACAACATCAACACCCACGAGGGCGGCACCCACGAGGAGGGCTTCCGGGCCGCGCTGACCAGCGTGGTCAACCGCTACGGCGCGGACAAGAAGCTGCTCAAGGGCGACGAGAAGCTCTCCGGCGAGGACATCCGCGAGGGCCTCGCGGCGATCATCTCGGTCAAGCTGACCAACCCGCAGTTCGAGGGTCAGACCAAGACCAAGCTCGGCAACACGCCGGTGAAGAGCTTCGTCCAGCGGGTCTGCAACGACCGGTTGGTCGACTGGCTGGACCGCAACCCGGCCGAAGCGAAGATCATCATCACCAAGGCGTCCCAGGCCGCCCGCGCCCGGATCGCCGCCCAGCAGGCGCGCAAGCTGGCCCGTCGCAAGTCGTTGCTGGAGTCCGGCTCGATGCCGGGCAAGCTGGCCGACTGCCAGTCGACCGACCCGCGCGAGTCCGAGGTGTTCATCGTCGAGGGTGACTCGGCGGGCGGCTCGGCCAAGCAGGGCCGTGACCCGCGTACCCAGGCGATCCTGCCGATCCGCGGCAAGATCCTCAACGTGGAGAAGGCCCGGATCGACCGGGTGCTCAAGAACAACGAGGTGCAGGCGCTGATCACCGCGCTGGGCACCGGCATCCACGACGACTTCGACATGGAGAAGCTGCGCTACCACAAGGTGGTGCTGATGGCCGACGCCGACGTCGACGGTCAGCACATCCAGACGCTGCTGCTCACTCTCCTGTTCCGCTTCATGCGGCCACTGGTCGAGCTCGGTCACGTCTACCTCGCCGCCCCGCCGCTCTACAAGATCAAGTGGAACAAGAAGGGCGACGACGCGCAGTACGCGTACTCCGACCGGGAGCGCGACGGGCTGATCGCGCTGCGTCAGCAGAAGAAGCCGAACGCCAAGCCGGACGACATCCAGCGGTTCAAGGGCCTCGGCGAGATGAACTACCCGGAGCTGTGGGAGACCACGATGAACCCGGCGACCCGGACGCTGCGTCAGGTCACCCTGGACGACGCCGCCACCGCCGACGAGCTGTTCAGCGTCCTGATGGGTGAGGACGTCGAGGCACGCCGTTCGTTCATCCAGCGCAACGCCAAGGACGTCCGCTTCCTGGACATCTGACGGGCGCGCCTGCCGGGTCGGGACTCCGGTCCGGCAGGCCGGTCCACAGAGTTATCCACAACTTGGCCGCTATCCACAGCAGTTATCCACAGGCACAAAAACGACTCTCAGTCTGATAAGGGTTAACAGTGACCGATTCCCCCGAGTCCACACCGAACGAGCCCGAGGTCCCCGAGGCGCCGGCTGCCGTGGTCGCCCACGACCGCATCGAGCCGGTCGGGCTCGAGGTGGAGATGCAGCGCTCCTACCTCGACTACGCGATGAGCGTCATCGTCGGGCGGGCGCTGCCGGACGTCCGGGACGGGCTCAAGCCGGTCCACCGCAAGATCCTCTACGCCATGTTCGACTCGGGCTACCGACCGGACCGTGGTTACGTCAAGTGTTCGCGCGTCGTCGGCGACGTGATGGGCCAGTTCCACCCGCACGGGGACTCGGCCATCTACGACGCCCTGGTCCGGATGGCCCAGCCCTGGTCGCTGCGCTACCCGCTGGTGGACGGCAACGGCAACTTCGGTTCGCCCGGAAACGACCCTGCTGCGGCTATGCGTTATTGTCTGACCGCAGATGTCCGTATTCGTGCCGCCAGTGGCAGCGTGCGGATCGGTGACGTGGTGCCGGGCGCGGCGTCGAGCAGCGAGAGCGACATCGACCTCAAGGTCCGCGACCGCAACGGCGACCTGGTCCGCGCCTCGGCGTTCTTCCACTCCGGCGAGCACCCGACGCTACGGCTGCGCACCCGCGAGGGGTACGAGCTGACCGGCACCCACAACCACCCGGTGCTCTGCCTGGTGGACGTGGCCGGCGTGCCGACCCTGCTCTGGAAGCTGCTCGCCGAGATCTCGCAAGGCGACCGGGTGGTCCTTCAGCGCAGTGTGCCGGACGAGATCGGCTACCCGATGCTGGAGCACGTCGAGGCCGCCGTCCTCGCGGGTGCCTTCGTCAGCGAGGGCTGGGTCTCCGAAACCCGCGCGGGCTTCAACAACGTCGACCGCGAGTTCTTCGTCCGCGTCCTGGCGGCGTACGACCTCGCTGTCGGCGGTCGTCGGTACGTCAGCGAGCGGGTGATCGCGTCCGGGAGCGTCCTGCACGAACTCGACATCCAGGACCTCTCCGCGCTCCGGGCCAGCGTCCTCGGCGAGCTGGTTGGTGCGCGCAGTGCGGCGAAGCTCGTGCCGGAGTTCGTCTGGCAGGGGCCAGCGGCAATCAAGCGGGCCTTCCTCCAGGCGCTGTTCGAGGGCGACGGTTCCTCCTCGCTGCTGCCGCGCAACACCATCCAGATCTCGTACTCCACGCGCAGCGAGCGGCTCGCCCGCGAGGTGCAGCAGTTGCTGCTGGAGTTCGGCGTCGTCAGCCGCCAGTGCCGGTACGACAATGGCGAGACCAAGGTCGTGGTGACCAACCGCCGGGACGCGCGGATCTTCGCCGCCCAGGTCGGCTTCCTCGGCCGCAAGCAGGCCAAGCTGGAGTCGGAGTTGGCCTCGGTCCCGGCGAGCAGCACGGCGCTCTCCAGCGACCACGTGCCGCTGGTCGGTGACTTCATCCGGGAGCACGGCGCCAGCCGCTGGACCGAGCGGGACTGGCTGCGCCGGCACAACGTGGACCGGATCGAGCGCTGGGAGCGCGATCGCGACGAGATCGCCGCCCGGATCACCGAGTCCGAGGTGCTCGACGTGGTCGAGCCGTTGGTGGACGGTCGCTTCTACTACGCCGAGGTGGCCGGGGTCACCGACGCGGGTGTGCAGCCGGTCTACAGCATCCGGGTGGACACCGACGACCACTCGTTCGTCTCCGACGGGTTCGTCAGCCACAATACCGAGTGCAAGCTCGACCCGCTCGCCATGGAGATGCTGCGGGACATCGACGAGGACACCGTCGACCTCCAGGACAACTACGACGGCCGGGCCAAGGAGCCCACCATCCTGCCGTCGCGGATCCCGAACCTGCTGATCAACGGCTCCGAGGGCATCGCGGTCGGCATGGCCACGAAGATCCCGCCGCACAACCTGCGGGAGATCGGTGCGGCGGTGCAGTGGTGCCTGGAGAACCCGGAGGCGGACGAGGCCACCACGCTGGAAGCGCTGCTGGAGATCGTCAAGGGTCCGGACTTCCCCACCCACGGTCTGATCGTCGGCCAGTCCGCCATCCAGGACGCGTACCGCACCGGTCGGGGCTCGATCCGGATGCGCGCGGTGGTCGAGGTCGAGGAGGACAAGCGCGGTCGGCCGGCGCTGGTGGTCAGCGAGCTGCCGTACCAGGTGAACCCGGACAACCTGGCCGAGCGGATCGCCGAGCTGATCAAGGAGGGCAAGCTCGGCGGGATCGCCGACATCCGGGACGAGTCCTCCGGGCGTACCGGTATGCGGATCGTGCTGGTGCTCAAGCGCGACGCGGTCGCGAAGGTGGTGCTGAACAACCTCTACAAGCACACCCAGCTCCAGGAGACCTTCGGCGCGAACATGCTGGCGCTGGTCGACGGGGTGCCGCGCACGCTGAACCTGGCGCAGTTCATCCGCTACTACGTCGAGCACCAGATCGAGGTGATCCGGCGACGGACGGCATTCCGGCTGCGCAAGGCCGAGGAGCGGGCGCACATCCTGCGGGGTCTCTCCAAGGCGCTGGACGCCCTGGACGAGGTGATCGCCCTGATCCGGCGTTCGCCCACGGTCGAGGACGCCCGGCAGGGCCTGATCCGGCTGCTGGAGATCGACGAGATCCAGGCGACCGCGATCCTGGACATGCAGCTGCGCCGCCTCGCCGCGCTGGAGCGGCAGCGGATCCTCGATGACCTGGCCAAGCTGGAACTGGAGATCGCCGACCTCAAGGACATCCTGGCCAAGCCGGAGCGGCAGCGGCGGATCGTCTCGGAGGAGCTGGGCGAGATCGTCGCGAAGTGGGGCGACGACCGGCGTACCCAGATCATCCCCTTCGACGGCGAGGTCTCGATGGAGGACCTCATCGCCCGCGAGGACGTGGTGGTCACCATCACCCGCACCGGGTACGCCAAGCGGACGAAGGTGGATCTCTACCGCTCGCAGCGGCGCGGCGGCAAGGGTGTCAGCGGTGCCACGTTGCGGCAGGACGACATCGTCAGCCACTTCTTCGTATGCTCGACGCACGACTGGATGCTGTTCTTCACCAACAAGGGGCGCGTGTACCGGGCCAAGGCGTACGAGCTTCCGGAGGCCAGTAGGGTGGCCAAGGGCCAGCACGTGGCCAACTTGCTGGCGTTCCAACCAGACGAGCAGATCGCACAGATCATCGAGATTCCGAATTACCAGGTGGCGCCCTACCTGGTCCTGGCGACGAAGAACGGCCTGGTGAAGAAGACGCGGCTTGAGGAGTTCGACTCCAACCGGTCCGGCGGCATCATCGCGATCAACCTGCGCGATGAGGACGAGCTGGTCGGTGCTGCGCTGGTCGACCCCGGCGAGGATCTGCTGCTGGTCTCCAAGAACGCCCAGGCCATCCGGTTCAACGCGACGGACGACGCGCTGCGGCCGATGGGCCGGGCCACGTCGGGTGTGATCGGCATGCGCTTCAGCGACGAGGACGAGCTGCTGGCCATGGAGGTGGTCCGCGAGGGGCTGGACGTACTCGTCGCCACGAACGGGGGATACGCGAAACGTACCCCGATCGAGGAATACCCGGTCCAGGGCCGGGGAGGTAAGGGCGTACTGACTGCGAAGATCACCGAACGGCGCGGTGGTCTGGTCGGTGCCGTCGTGATCGACCCGGACGACGAGCTGTTTGCCATCACCAGCAACGGTGGCGTTATCCGGACTCCGGTGAAGCCTGTACGCCGTACACGCGACCGGAACACAATGGGGGTCAAGCTGATGGACCTCCCGGATGGCGTGACTATCGTGGCGATTGCTCGCAATGCCGACGAGCCTGACGAACAGGACTAGTTGAATGACGGAGACACAGGCGAAGTCGGGGAACGCGGGGACCTCGGCCAACCCGGTCGACGAGGATGCCGCGAAGACCGGCACGCCAGCGACCGGCCGCGCGGCCGTGGGCCGGGCGACCGTTCCCGCCGACGCGCCTGCCCCGAAGTTCACCCGGGCACCCGGTATGGCTCCGCCGCCCGACAAGCCCACAGACGAGAAGGACGCCGAGGCGTCCGGCGACAAGCCGGGTGCCGAGGCCGCCGTCTCCCCGGGCACACCGACAGCTGCCGCCAGCGCCGCCGGCAAGCCGTCCACCCCGACGAAGAGCGGACCTCGCCCAGGTCAGCCCTCGCCGGGCACCACCGGCGTGCTGCCGGCGATGAGTACCGGCACGACAGGTACCCAGCCACGGATCACCGGCCTCGGCCCGAAGCCGGACGCCAACCGTCCGCTCGGTGCGGGTCGCCCGGCTAACGGAGGTGGCCTGCCCCCGGGAGTCGGCTCGTCGGCCGTCGGTGCCGCGCGGGTGGGTGAGGCGGTACGCGCCGCGCGTACCTCGGTCAGTTCGGCCGCGTCGCGCGGACCGCGTCGGGCCCGGCTGAACCTCAAGCGGATCGACCCCTGGTCCGTGATGAAGTTCGCGTTCGCCGTGTCGGTGGTGCTGTTCATCGTCATCGTTGTCGCGACCTCGGTGCTCTACCTCGCGCTGGACGCGATGGGAGTCTTCACCAGCGTGAACGACAGCCTGGGTGACCTGGTCAACGCGGGTGGTGGGCAGGGCACCAGCGGTTTCCAGATCACCGCACGTGGCGTGATCTTCAGTTCGGCGCTGATCGGTCTGGTCAACGTCGTCCTGTTCACCGCGCTGGCCACGCTCGGGGCGTTCGTCTACAACGTCTGCGCCGACCTGGTCGGTGGCATCGAGTTGACGCTCGCCGAGCGCGACTGACACCTCGGGAACATCGCCTCCGGGCCGGCCGCTCCTCGCGGCCGGCCCGGTCGCCGTTTCCGGCCCCGACCCGGGGCGTCCGGGGTATCTCGGTGGGCTCACCACCGGCTCTCGGGTAGTTTCGAGGACGACGGTGTCGGGCAGTCCCGAGGGTCCACCCCGATTTGGGGCGGCGTGAGCGGATGGGTTAACCTTGCTCGTCGCTACGCGGGGCTATAGCTCAGTCGGTTAGAGCGCAGAGCTGATAACTCTGAGGTCGCTGGTTCGATTCCAGCTAGCCCCACCGCAATGGTCCGACGGTGCGTCGAGCGTAAGGGGCAGGCCCCATGTTCAAGAAGCTGTTGATCCTGGCCGGCGTCGTCGGTGTGGCCGCCGTGGTGGCCAAGAAGATCAAGGAAGCGAACGACGAGCGCGCGCTCTGGCACGAGGCCACCACCTCCCCGGACCTGCGCTGATCGTCACCGTTCCGATCGGCGGGCGCCTCAGCCCGCGTACGGGGCCCTAGCTCAACTGGCAGAGCACTGCCTTTGCAAGGCAGGGGTTAGGGGTTCGAGTCCCCTGGGCTCCACCAGCACTTTCCTTGGTTGATGTCAGTCCGAGTCACCATTCGTACGGCCAAGCCCCTGTAACGAGTCGTCAGGCCCTTCCGGTGGGCGACGAAGAACCCCGGTTGACGTCGACCGCGGTCGACACTTCAACCGGGGGTTCTGTACGCGGTGGTTGTCGGCTGTCAGCACCATGTCTATGGCTGCATGCCGACCAGTTCCGCGCTGCGCTCCCAGAGGGCCTCGCAGCGTTCGACGGAGCGCGTGTGGTCGGGCGTGGTGACCTGTTTGCGGTCCACGAAGAAGCGTCCGTTCACACCGTCCAGGCCGGGATCGGTGGCGACCCATACCGGGTTGTCGGCTCCCTGGTCGGGTGTCTTCCGCAAGGGGTTGAGGTTCACCATCGTGTCCAGCATCTTGCCCAGTCCGCGCGCGTCACGGGAGAGGCCGGTCTGGGCGATGATCCCGGGGTGGGCTCCGTTGACGGTGATGCCACTGTCCGCCACCCGTCTCGCCAGGCTGTAGACGAACATCGTGTTCATGTTCTTGGTGCGTGCATAGGCGGCGAAGGGGCGAAAGCTGGAGAAGCGACCGAGCGCCCGGGCGTTCTGTGCGTGCAGATCATCCAGGTCCACCGGGTAGGACCTCAGCACGGTGGGGCTTGCGCCGACCACGACGAACCGGGCGGGGCGCTCCTTGACGGACTCGACGAGGGTTCGCATCAGCACGTAGGGCGCCAGGTGGTTGGTGGCCAGGGTGAGTTGGATGCCCTCGTCGGTGCGAGTGCCGATGTCGGCGGTTATTGCGGCGTTGTTGATCACCACACTTGGTGACGTGCTGTCAGCGAGTCGGTCGGCCAGTGCGCGGACCTCCCGGATCAGCGACAGGTCCGCGCTCTCCAGGCGAAGGTCGGCGTCCGGAACCGTCGCCCGGATCCTGTCGGCGGCCTGTCGCAGCGTCGCGTCGCTACGGCCGACCATGACCACGCTCATCCCCGCGGCGGCGAGTCGGCGGACGGCGGCCTCTCCAATGCCACGGGTACCTCCGGTGACTATCGCTTGCTTGCCCTCGTACCTCTGTGATCTTCCGCCGTCGGCTCTCTCGGTCATGTGTGTGTCCTTCGCTGTGGCGGGTTGTCTGTGAGGGAGGTGAGCCATTCGCGCAGCAGCGCGACTTCCGTCGCACGCAAGGGCCCCAGGAAATCCGGCGGCAACGCGTCGAGGAGAAGGCGGGCGTGCCGTGACGTGCCTGCGGCGACCTCGTCGCGCGCGTTCTGAGGATGGAACAGTGCGTGGGCGACGGTGTCGCGAACGTTCGTCGAGATCGGGTGCGTGCTGTCGGCCTGTAGCGCGATCAGCTTCAACACCACCCCGATCGCGGCAGCCGACATCGTCTGCGTCGCGACCTCGACGGGGACCTTGAGATAACCGCCCACACCCCATTCGGTGACCTGGCGGGCGAGCTCTTCCTGCGCCACCAACGCCGCGGGAACGGTCTGCTCAGCCTGGGGATTGCCGAACATCAACCGGTAGTGGGCAGGATGCTCGCAGCCAAAGGACACATGCATGTCCCATCCCGCACGGAAGTCATCGAGCACATCACCGCTCCACCCGACGGCATGCTTTCTTGCGAGATAGGCGTTGAAACCCTCCAACACCGCCGCATCCAGCAGCGCGTCCTTGTCCGCGAAATGATGGTAAAGAGTCGGGGCGGTGACGCCCGCTCGCGCGCAGATCTCGCGCGTGGAGATCTGGCCATCTTTCGACGAGGCCAGCAGAAGCTCTGCGGCACGCATCAGCCTCGTGCGGACATCACTCTCGACCGCTCGGGTCGAAGGACTGTCGCTCATGTTATCAACGCTACACGATATTGTCGCACTTTGGGTAGCAGTGATACCCCGGCGCTCGGCGTCGGTGACAGGCTCGAACCGCACCCGCGTGGAACAGCAACGGCGCGACCACCCGATCCCGCAACACGCGGCCCAGCGATAGACGCTCCGCGCACTCCGCCTTGGTCGGCGGTACGGGACCGGGGGCGGTGCCGCTCACTGCGTACGTTGCGGATTTCTCGGGGGGGAGTCGGGGCATGTCGGGGCAGGCGTCGGGCGCAGGCTAGCGTCGACGGTGTGAGCACTGGATCTCCGCGCGTCCTGCCCGCCGAGGGTGACCTGACCGAGGCCGCCTCGGTGCTGCGTACCGGCGGATTGGTGGCCTTTCCCACCGAGACCGTCTACGGCCTGGGGGCGAACGCGTTGGACGCGCGGGCGGCGGCCCGGATCTTCGAGGCGAAGGCGCGGCCCAGCTTCGATCCGTTGATCACCCACCTTGCCGACGCCGCTGACCTGGAGGCGCTGGTGGGGGTGGTCCCGGCGGGCGTGGCGGCGTTGGCGGAGCGGTTCTGGCCGGGGCCGTTGACGCTGATCGTGGACCGCCCGGAGGCGATCCCGCCGATCGTCACCTCCGGGTTGGCGACGATGGCGGTGCGGGTGCCGGACAACGAGTACGCGCGCCAGCTGATCGCCACGGCGGGGGTGCCGGTGGCGGCGCCGAGTGCCAACCGGTTCGGGCAGCTCAGTCCGACCCGGGCGGAGCACGTGGTACGCGGACTGGGTGGCGCGGTGGACGTGGTGCTCGACGGTGGGCCGACCCGGTGCGGGATCGAGTCGACGATCGTGGACGCTCGCGGGGACCGTCCGGTGGTGCTGCGTCTGGGCGCGTTGCCGGTCGAGGAGGTGGAGAGGTTCACCGGCCCGGTGACGGTGCGTCAGGGCAGTTCGGGGCAGCCGGTCGCGCCGGGCACGTTGGCCGCGCACTACGCGCCGCGTACGCCGCTGCGTCTGCGGGACGTGGGGGCACCGCCTGTCGAGGACGGGGTTCGGCGTGGCTACCTGGCGTTCCGGGATCGGCCGGCGGGCGGCTGGGCGGCGGTGGAGGTGCTCTCGACCGCCGGTGACCTGACCGAGGCGGCGGCGCGGCTCTTCGAGGCACTGCACCGGTTGGACGCCGCCGGGGTCACCGAGATCGTCGCCGAGCCGGTGCCGGAGCGCGGGGTGGGGCGGGCGGTCAACGACCGACTGCGTCGCGCCGCCGCCACCTGGCATCCCGCCGGCTGACGGTCACGACTCCTGCGGGCCGGAACCGACCCGGGCGGCCCGACCGTCCGCCGACGCCGGGCTCGGTGACGAACCGTCGGCCCGCGCGCTGTCAGTCTTAGCGCCGTCGGCCCGCCCGCCGTCGGCCTCAGCGTGAGAGCCACCGGCCTCAGCGTGAGAGCCACCGGCCTGAGCGTGAGCGCCGTCGGCCTGGGGTAGGCGGGCGACCAGCTTGGTGAGGGCGCCGTTGGCGAAGGTGGCGCCGAGTGCGGAGCCGGTCGCGATGGCCCAGCCGACCGGTCCGAGCGGGGTGCACCCGAAGAACTGGCTGACGCCGGGGGTCTGCACCACGACGGCCAGGACGCCGACCGAGGCGGCGGTGGAGGCGAGTACGGACGGGCTGGTGCCACCGGCCAGGACGGTCTGACCGAGTTGGGTGCCGACCAGGGAGACCAGGGCGACGGTGCCGGCGCGCCGGCGGCTGCCGGTGTAGCGGGCCAGCGTCCAGCCGGCGGTCGCGCCGAGGGTGGTGGCGGCGGCACGCAGCCCGATCTCGCGGGTCATGGTCTCGCCGAGGGAGCTGTCGGGGCCCTCGCGGAGCAGACCGTCGGTGTGGTCGCCGTCGCCGGGTGGGCGGACGGCGATGGCCAGGGCGGGTGCCATGTCGGTGAGCAGGTTGACCAGCAGCAGTTGGCGTCCGTTGAGCGCGGCCTGACCGGTGGCGGCGGCGGTCAGCACGCTGAACGCGATCTCGCCGAGGTTGCCGCCGACCAGGATGCTCAGCGCGTGGCGGACCGATGACCACATCGCCCGGCCCTCGACCAGGGTGGCGATGATGGTCTCCAGCCGGTCGTCGGTGACCACCAGGTCGGCGGCGGCGCGGGCCGCCGGGGTGCCCCGTTGGCCGAGGGCGATGCCGACGTCGGCCAGCCGGATGGCGGGTGCGTCGTTGGCGCCGTCGCCGGTCATCGCGACGGTCCGGCCGCACTTCTGCAACGCCTGGATGATCCGCACCTTGTGGGCGGGGGTGCAGCGGGCCACCACGTCGGTGGCGGCGAGCCGGGCGGTGAGGGCGTCGTCGTCGAGGGCGTCGAGTTCGGTTGCGGTGACCACCCGCTGGGCGTCGCCCGCGCTGATGGTGGCGGCGATGGCCTCGGCGGTCGCCGGATGGTCACCGGTGATCATGATGGTGTGCACACCGGCCTGCCGGATCCGGCGCACGGCGGGGGCGGCGCTGTCGCGGACCCCGTCGGCGATCGCTAGGAATCCGGTGAAGACCAGGCCGCGTACGTCGTCGTCGGTGAGGTCGGGGTCGTCGACCACGCATTCGGCGACGGCCAGGATGCGGTGTCCGGCTCCGGCGCGCTCGCCGAGCAGGCGGTGCAGGTGGGCCCGGCCCGCGTCGTCGAGCGGTTCGTCGCGGCCGTCGGTGCGGCGGGCGGCGCAGCGGGGCAGCACGCTCTCCGGCGCGCCCTTCACGCTGAGCAGCATCCGCCCCTCGGTCTCGCCGACCGTGGCGTGGTAGCCCCGGGACGGCTCGAAGGGAAGGCCGCCGACGGCTCGCCAGCCCGGTGCCGCGTACTGCTCGGGGACGCCGGCGGAGGTGGCACCGCGCAGGACCGCGCGGTCGGTCTGCATGGACAGCTCCTCGGGGTCGTCGGCGGCGGGGGTGGCGCGCAGCGCGGTGGCGAGGATCTGCCGGAGCCGGTCGTCGATCTGGTCCGCCGGGGCGTACCCGTCGGCGTCTCCGACGCCCGCGAGCAGCAGGTGGCCCTCGGTGAGGGTGCCGGTCTTGTCGAAGCAGAGGACGTCGACCCGGCCGAGCGCCTCGATGGTGCGCGGGTTGCGGACCAACGCGCCGTGCTCGGCGAGCCGCCGGGCGGCGGCCAGTTGGGCGGCGCTGACCAGGAAGGGCAGTCCTTCCGGCACGGAGGCGACGGCCAGGTTCGCGGCGGTGGCGGCGGTCTGTGCCAGGGGTACGCCGCGCAGCAACCCGGCACCGACGACGGCCACGGCCGACCCGGCGGCCAGCGGGATCGCGGCCCGGGTCAGTCGTCCGAGCCGGGCCTCGACGCCGCTGGCGGGTGGGGCCTGTCGGGCGAGGGCGAGACTGCGCCCGGCCTCGGTGTCGGTGCCGGTGGCGACCACGACGGCGACGCCACGTCCGGCGGCGATGGTGGTGCCCTCGTAGAGCATCGACCGGCGGTCGGCGACGGCGGCGGCCACCACCGGCTGGTCGGTCTTGGCGACCGGCAGCGACTCACCGGTCAGCGAGGACTCGTCGGTCTCCAGCCCGACGCTGTCCAGCACCCGGCAGTCGGCGGGTACGGCGTCGCCGGATTCGAGCACGATCACGTCGCCCGCCACGAGGTCCTCGGCCGGGATCACCCGGTCCGTGCCGTCGCGGCGGACCCGGGCGGTGACGGCCGCGCGGGACAGCAGCGCGGCCAACGACTTCTCGGTGTTGCGCTGGTGCACGGCGCCGACCAGCGCGGACGCACCGACCACGCCACCGACCAGAGCGGCGTCGACGAGCGAGCCGAAACTGGCGGAGAGGACCGCCCCGGCGGCGAGCACCGGCGTGAGCGGGTTGGCCAGCTCGTCGACGAAGGCCCGCAGCAGCCCGCCGGGACCGGAGGTCTCGCCCGGCCCGGCGGCGCGTCGACGCTCGGCCTCGGTGTCGGTCAGTCCGCCGCGTTCGCTTCCGAGCTGGTCGAGGACGGTCGGCACCGGCATCAGGTGCCAGGCGGTGAGCGCCGGGGCCGTCGACTCGGTGCGGGCGGAGAGGCGGCCGGCGCGCCACATGCCGTGCGCGAAGGCCAGTGCCGCCGCTCCGTTGACCGAGGCGAGGCTGCGGCCGGGCAGCAGCGCGGGGTCGGCGGTGAAGGCCGCGAGTGCGCCGAGCCCGCTGCCGGCCAGCCCGATGCGCATGTTCTGGCTGGTCATCCGGCGGGCCACCCCGGCTGCCTCGATGATCAGTGCGACCGATCGCAGGTCGGTGCCGACCAGCAGGTGTGCTCCCCAGGGCGGGGTGGCTTCCGGGTCGGCGACGCCCAGGCCGCAGTCCGCCGCGGCGAGCGCCGCGCGGTCGCCGGAGACGAGCATCACCACCGCTCCCTCGCGTTGCAGGGTGCGGATCGATTCGGCCAGCCGGTCGCCGCCGGGCAGGAGCGCGTCGGCGGAGGCGTACCGTTCGGTGTCGTCACCGGCCACCACGAGCCGCAGGCCGGCCTGTCGGGTGACGGTGGGCAGGGTGTCGACGCCGGGCGCGGGTTCCGGTTCCACCCGCAGTACGGACGCGAGGGTGTCGCCCTGGGCCAGCCCGAGCAGGGTGCCGCCGCGTTCGCGGAGTCGGCGGCTGTCGTCGGTGTCGCCGGGATCGTGGACGTCGAGGCGGTCGAGCGGGCCGAGTCGCCATCCGTCGAGTCGGCGGACGTCGGTCGGCGCTGTCGGCGTGAACAGGGCGAAGGCCCGTGCCGCGACCTGGGAGGTGTCGGCGCCGGGTAGCGGGGCCAGGTCGGCCAGGACGCCCCGGTCGGAGCCGAGCACCCGGGCGTCGAGGACCAGCGTGTCGATCCGGTCGAGTTCGCGCAGCACGCTGCGGTCCATCGCGATGACGCCCCGCCTGGCGAGGATGCGGCCGAGTTGGGCGGCGTACCCCTCGCGACCGCTGCCGGGTGCCTTGGGTAGCGCGGAGAGCCCCAGCGCGGCGGCGCGTTTCGGACCGACGACGGGTGTGGCGGCGGCGAAGGCCGCCGCGCCGGTGCCGAGCATCCGGGTGACGTACCGCTCCGGGGCGCCGTCCGGTTTCGGGCAGGGACGTTCGCCGACGGGTGAGCGGGCCACCGCCCGGTCCGGCTCTCCGGTGAGGCGGGGTTCGGCCTTCTCCCAGGCGTGCAGTTGGGCGAGCCCTTCGCCCCACTGCACGATGCGTTGGGCGCCGTCCAGCACGATGCCCGTCCAGCCGCCGGTGAGGCCCTGCACCACCGCTTCGGCGAGCGGGAAGATGACCTCGGCCCGGGGGTCGCGGCGCAGGCCGAAACCGGCGAGGGCGTGCAGCTTCGGGTGCAGGTCGATGGCACTGAGCAGGCCGGACACCTCGGCGGGCACCGGTGTCACGGGCAGGATCCGGGTGGCCGCGGAGATGGTCAGGCCGAGCGCGTCGGAGGCGAGCGCCCCGAGGGTACGGGCGGTACGCGGTCCTTCCTCGGGCGGGTGCGGGGGCGGGATCTCCGGATCGGGCTCGTGCGGGCAGGTGCGTTCGACGCGGGCGACGGCGGCGATCAGGTGGCGTACCTTCGGCCCGGGTGCGTCGACGGCGACGACCACCCGTCCGGAGGGGGCGTTGACCCGGGCCCAGAGCACGCCGGGCATCCGTTCCAGGGCCGCCTCGACCTGCCGGGCCAGCGTGTCGCCGCCGTCCTGACAGACGCCGTGCACCTCGATGTGGTGGCGTCCCGGCCGGGACCACACCCGACGGCTGGACAGCCCGACGGCCCGGGCCAGCCGGGTGGCGGCGGCACCGACGCTACGTGAGGCGTCGCCCACCAGCGGCGGTACGGACACGGGTCGCCGCATCTAGCCTCCTACCGGTCGGGCCCGGCGGCCTGGCTTCCCGGCCGGGCGTCCCTTATGCCCGTCGGGGCGGGGAAGTTTCTCGGCTCGGCGGGCATGGACGGCCTCGACGGTGGAATCCGGGGTGCGCGTCGTCGTCCACGGGGAGGCCGAGATGAGTGCGTTGACACGAGAACTCAGCGGGACGGAGGAGACGCTGCGGGCGTTCACCCACCGGGTGGAGATCCCGTGGCTCGGCATGGTGGCCGTACCACCGCCGGACAAGCTCGCCTACTACGCGGGAATCGGGGTGCTCACCGCGCTCCAGGTGATCG
The DNA here is from genome assembly GCF_042874705.1 of Micromonospora sp. NPDC003816. Classification (NCBI taxonomy): domain Bacteria; kingdom Bacillati; phylum Actinomycetota; class Actinomycetes; order Micromonosporales; family Micromonosporaceae; genus Micromonospora; species Micromonospora sp. NPDC003816. Next base: position 6,011 of record NZ_JBIANP010000013.1, on the reverse strand, counting down.
AGTGGCCGTTGGCGTTGGTGATCACCGCCGGGCACCTGCTTGCTGATCAGCACCTGTCAGGGCTGGCGAAGGGCATCGGGGAGGCACTGGAGTCGGCCTGACGGTAAGCGGCGTCACCCTTGACCTGAACCTGGGTCTAGGTCGCATGCTCACCGACATGCCCATCGTGTCGCTCCGGCGTTCCGTCGGTGTCCCGGCCTGCCATGAGGACGTCCGGTGACCGCCATCGCCTCGACGCCGGATGTGACCCCGGCTCCAGCTTCGGCGAGGGACGAAACGATCTTCGCCGCTCGGCTGCGGGCGATGACTGTGGGCAGCGTGGCGCTGGTCTCGTTGCTGGCCTTCGAGGCGCTGGCGGTGGGCACCGCCATGCCGACCGTGGCCCGTGCCCTGGACGGCCTGGCCCTGTACGGGATCGCCTTCGGCGGCCCGTTCGCGGCGGGCGTGGTGGCGATGGTGATCTCCGGCATCTGGTGCGATGCCCGGGGACCACGCCTGCCGATGTGGTCCGGTCTCGGCGGCTTCGTCGTCGGGCTGCTGCTCGCCGGGAGCGCGATCACGATGGGCACGCTGGTGGTGGGCCGGATCGTGCAGGGATTCGGCTCCGGTCTGCTGTCGGTCGCGTTGTACGTGATCGTCGCGAAGGCGTACCCGGAGCACCTGCACCGGCGGATCTTCGCCGCGTTCGCCGCCGCGTGGGTGGTGCCGTCGCTGGTGGGGCCGTTGCTGGCGGGCCTGGTGGTGGAGTACGTCGGCTGGCGGTGGGTCTTCCTGGCGGTGCCGGTGGTGGCGGTGCCGGCGGTGCTGCTGGTCCATCCCGGCCTGCGGTCGATCGGCGCGGGCCCGTCGACCAAAGCGGGGCCGTCGACCAAAGCGGGCCCGTCACCGGACGGGCCGGTTACCGGCGTCGACGGGCCGGTGCGGTCGCCGCGCGACGCGTTCGGTCCGCTGAGGCGGATCGGCTGGGCGTGCGGGGCGGGGGTGAGCGCCGCACTGCTGCACATCGGGGGTCAGCAGCGCGGCGTCACCGCCGTGGCGTTGGTCGGGTCGGCCATGGTCGGTCTGCTGGTCTGCGCTCCGCGACTGCTGCCCGGCGGATTCCTCCGGGCCGGACGGGGCCTACCCACCGTGGTCGGCCTGCGCGGGTTGGCCTCCGGCGCGTTCGTCGGCGCGGAGGTGGTGATCCCGCTGATGCTGTCCCGCGAACGCGGATTCTCGCCCACCGCAGCCGGCCTGGTGCTGACCACCGGGGCGGTCGCGTGGTCGTTCGGGTCGTGGCTACAGGGCCGGGTCCGCGCGCCCCGCAGCCGGGCCACCCTGCCGAGAGCCGGGCTGACCTGCATCACCCTCGGTGTCGCGGTGGTGGGCCTCACGGTGCTGCCCGCCGTGCCGGTCGGGGTGGGCGTGTGCGGCTGGGCGGCGGCCGGGATCGGCATGGGCCTGCTGTATCCGTCGCTGTCGGTGCTGACCCTGGAGTTGTCGGCCCCGGGCGAGCAGGGACGCAACAGTTCGTCGTTGCAGTTGTGCGACTCGCTCGCCGCAGCCGCCGTGCTGGCGCTGACGGGCGCGGTGCTGGCGGCGGGCGCGGCACCCGGCCCGGGCAGTTACGCGGTGACCCTCGCGGCGGCAGCCGGGTTGGCGCTGGTCGGCGCGCTGCTCGCCGGTCGGGTGGTGCCCGGCGTACGGGTCGCGGCGGCCTGAGCCCGGCGGGTGTGCGCATCCGCCGAATCCGAGGTGCGGGGCGGAGGCAGCCGGGAGGATGGGCACGCGATGAACTTCCTGACTCTCCTACCGCTGGCCGTGGTCATGGTCGCCGGGACCCAGTTGGTGGCGGCGGTCTTCTTCGCCTCCTCCGACCGGCCCCGGGCCGCGTCGCTGGGCTACCTGGCCGGCGCGGCCATCGTGGTGTGCGGCGGTACGACCCTGGCCTGGCTGGTCACCCGCCTGTTCCGGATCAGCCTCGACACCGGGGACGGCCGGTTCGAACGGGTCGTCGACTGGATCGTCCTGGCGCTGTTGGCCGTCCTGGCGGTGGTGGTGTTCCTGCGCCGGCACTCCGGGCCGCCCGCCTGGATGGGTCGGCTCCAACACGCCACTCCCCGGTACGCGCTCCGCGTCGGCCTGCTGCTCTTCCTCGCCATGCCGGCCGACGACCTGACCATGCTCACGGTCGGTGCCAGCGCAGCCCGGCAGGGCCTGCCGTGGTGGCACCTGCTGCCGTTCATGCTGCTCACCCTCACCCTGCTGGCGTTGCCGCTGCTGGCGTTGCTGCTGCTCGGCCGTCGGGCGGCAGCGGTGCTGCCCCGGATCCGGGACTGGGCCGACAGTCACGCCTGGCTGGTCAGCGAGGCGGTGATCGCCTTCTTCGTCGTACTCACCGTGCTGGATCTGATCCGGTGAGGTGGCCCACAGCTGTCACGTCGCGCCGGTCTCGACCCGTCGTCCCGGTAGTCGACGAAGGAGGCTGAGATGCGGGTACTGGTCACCGGAGCGGGCGGCCGGCTCGGCGGGGCGGTGCTGCCCCGGCTGGTCGCCGAGGGGTTCCAGGTGCGGGCCACCAGCCGGCGGACGCGTACCGGATCGGGTGTCGAATGGGTGGTGGCGGACCTGGCGACCGGCGAGGGCGTCGCGGCGGCGGTGGCCGGGGTGGACGCGATCCTGCACCTGGCGTCCTCGCCGACCCGGCGTACCCACGAGATCGACGTGCGGGGCACCGGCCGGTTGATCGCCGCGGCGGCCGGAGCGGGCGTGGCCCACCTGGTCTACATATCGATCGTGGGCGTGGACCGGGTGCCCTACGCGTACTACCGGCACAAGCTCGCCGCCGAGCAGGTGGTGGCCGCCGGTGGGGTGCCGTGGACGGTGCTGCGGGCCACCCAGTTCCCGCAGTTTCTCGACGAGCTGCTGCAGATGTCCAGCAAGCTCGGCCCGGTGATCGCCGACCGGGCCGTGGTGGCCCAGCCGATCGATCCGGGTGAGGTGGCGGAAAAGCTGATCGAGCTGCTGCGCGCCGGTCCGCGCGACGGCATCGTGGAGTACGGCGGCCCCGAGGTGCTGCGGTTCGACGACGCGGTACGCACCTGGCGGCAGGCGCGGAACTCCCGCCGCCCGATGCTGCCGGTGCGTTTTCCCGGCCGCCTCGGTCGCGAGCTGCGCGACGGTGGACTGGTCACCGAGGCCCGCCCGACCGGTCGTCGCACCTGGGCGGAGTACCTGGCCGACACGTACGGGGGAACGGCGACAAGATGACAGTCGCTCTCGTTCGCGTTCGTCCTACCGTCGGCTCATGCTCACGTTCGTCGTCACCTGTCTCCTGTACGTCTGCGGCTTCGTCTTCCTCTACGGGGTGATCCGGCTCGCGGTCCGGCACGCACTGGAGGACATCGAGGCGCGCCGCGTGCAGGCGGAGCGGGCGGAGGAGATGGCCGTCGCCCGGGACCGGGCGTTGCTCCAGGAGCACGGTTTCCTGACCAACGGCTGACCGGCGACGGGACCGGCGTGTCCTGTTGCCGGTCGCTCCACGGCTGGCCGGGGCCCTCGGTGACCAGCGCACGCGTCGCGGGTGCGACGATCGCTTCCGTGATGGGAACGTTGCGCACCGAGCCCGCCCGTAATCGCCCCGACCTGCTGGCCGCACCGGTCGCCGACGCGCTGGCGCAGTGGCCCGCCGACGCGCCGGTGGACGTCGACGCGGTGCTGGTCGCGCCGATCGACGCCGAGCTCGCCGACACCGCCGCATTCTGCGCCGCGTACCAGGTGGGGCTCGACGAATCGGCCAACTGCGTGGTGGTCGCCGGCAAGCGGGAGGGCGTCGTCCGGTACGCGGCCTGCGTGGTGCTGGCCACCACCCGGGCCGACGTGAACGGCGTGGCCCGGCGTGCGCTCGACGTCCGCAAGGCGAGCTTCGCCCCGATGGCCGACGCGGTCGAGTCGACCGGCATGGAGTACGGCGGCATCACCCCGATCGGGTTGCCGCCGGAATGGCCGATCCTGGTCGACGCCCGGGTGGTGGCCGCACCGTACGTGATCATCGGATCGGGTGTGCGGCACAGCAAGATCGCCCTACCGGGCTCGGCGCTGGCCGTGTTGCCCGGTGCGCGAGTGGTGGAGGACCTGGCCAGGCTGGCCTGATCCTCGATCGACGTCGATGTGGTTGCACGTGAAACATCGCCGCCGCCAATGGATCAGGAGCCGGCGGCCTCACGTTCCGCGACCTCGCTGAGGGCGGCGAGCAGGGTGGCCGGGTCCTGGGCGCCGGAGACGGCGTACTTCCCGGCGAACACGAAGGTCGGCACGCTGGTGATGCCGAGCTGCCGCGCCTCGGTCAGCTCCTCGTCGAGGGCGGGGACGCCCTCGTCGGAGTCGAGGAAACGGCGGGCTTCCGCGCCGTCCAGCCCGACACCGGTGGCGATCTCGGCGAGCGCCGACCGGTCGCCGATGTCCACGCCGTCGGTGAAGTGGGCCTTGTGCAGAGCGTTCACCGTCTCGGTGCCGCGACCCCGCTCGGACGCCCAGTCGATCAGTCGGTGCGCCTCGAACGTGTTGGCCGCGATCGCCCGCGAGAAGTTCAGCTCCAACCCGACGCTCGCACCGATCTCGGTGACCTGGGCGGCCATCTGCTGGGCCTGCTCCGGGCCGCCGAACTTGGCGGCCAGCGCGTCGAGCAGCGGCACCGGCGCGGTCACCGGGGACGGGTCGAGTTGGAAGGGGCGATGCCGGACGGTGACCTCACCGTCGTACGAGGCGAGGGCCTCCTCCAGGCGACGCAGGCCGATCCAGCACCAGGGACAGACCACGTCGGCGTAGATGTCGATCTCCATGACCGGAGACAACCCGCCGGTACGCCGATCTGTTCCCGTACCTGCCGATGGAGTGATCCGGCCCGCGCCTGGACCTGCCGTGGGAGCAGGGCAGGTCAGCCGACCTGCTCGCGGACCTGCCGCTTGAGTCGGGCGAGGATGGCGTTGCCGCCGCGTACGCGCAGCGGGCTGATCGCCTGCGCCAGACCCATCCGCTGGTACAGGTCGTCCGGGACGGCGAGCACCTGCTCCGGGCTCGCACCGGCCAGCCCCTCGGCGAGGATGCCGGCGAACGCGCGGGTGGTGGGCGCCTCCGGCGGGCAGTCGAACAGGGTGCGCACGGTGCCCTCGGGCGTCACCTCGGCGCGGAGGAAGAACGACGTCTGGCACTCCGGCACCTGCTCCATGCCCTCGTGCCCGGTCTGGTCGGCGGGCAGCGGCGGCACCGCGTCGGAGTACTCCAGCAGCATCTCCAGCACCACGTCACGGGGTGCGGAGGCGAACTCGTCGACGATCTCCGCCAGCTTGCTCGGCATCTCGGGCATCCCGCCAGGCTACCGGCGCCAGGCGGGGCACTGCGGTCGCGCCCACGGTCGTGGCCGCGGGTGCACCCGGGTGTTAATAGGGGACCCCTTCTCTACCGCAGGCGTTAGAAAGGGGCCCTTCTGAGGTTCCCCCCGGGATGTGGACACCGGGTTATGCCGCGATCTGGTGCAGCGTAGTCGGTGCGAGTGTCTGTTCGTAGTCGGCAGGGCTGAGATAGTTCAACGCGGAGTGGCGTCGGCGGTGGTTGTAGAAGGCGATCCACCGGAACACGTCGCGGCGGGCGTCGGTCTCGGTGGCCCAGCGACGTCGGTCGACGTCGAGTTCACGTTTGAGAGTGGCGAAGAACGCCTCTGCCAAGGCGTTGTCATACGACGAGCCGATCCGCCCCATCGAGCGGCGCACGCCGTGACGGCGGCAGGTATCAGCGAAGGCGCCACTGCGGTATTGGGCACCTCTGTCCGCGTGGAAGATCACCCCGTCGACCCGGCCGCCACGGGCGGCGACTGCGGCGTCGAGAGCGTCGATGACCAGGCCGGTGCGCATGTGGGTGTTGATCGACCAGCCGATCAGACGGCGGGTGGCGATGTCGATGACCGTCGCCAGGAACAACCAGCCGGCCCCGACACGCAGGTAGGTGATGTCGCCGCACCACCGCTGGTCCGGTGC
>NZ_JBIANP010000012.1:0-157092 GCF_042874705.1 Micromonospora sp. NPDC003816 | reverse complement strand
CCGTCGAACGCGAGACCATCAGTGAAGAAGTTGTCGTCGACAGACTCCACCGGCAGATTGAAATGCTGCATCACACCCGGCAGGTCACAGAAACGAACATCGACGAACTTCACGTCCTCGGTCGCCAGATAGCGCGGAAGCTCCTGCGGGTCGGTGAACATGGAGTCCTCCCACGGTGGTCCGGACATCGGCCAGGTCGGCGGCCTGACCTGCGCGGTCGGCGAGCCGTCACCTGACGGTACGACGACGTGCGGCGTCACGTCGGCCATCCGCCCGGCTTCGCCCGGGCTCAGCCGGTCACGGCGCTACTGGGCCGGTCACGGCGCTGCCGGGCCGGTCGCCGTCAACGGGCCGGTCACGGCGACGCCTGCGGGCCGGTCGTTCGACGGGTACGACTCAGACCCGGGTGGTACGCGGCGCGACGGCCGGGGGCCGACGGCGCGGGTACGGGGCATCCGGCAGGCCCAGCAGGGCGGTGATCGCCCGCCCGCAGCGCCGGGCGGCGTGGCCGTCGCCGAAGGCCCGGCTCTGCCTGGCCGGTGTCGGGTGGTCGAGCCGGTCGCGCACCGCGCGGACGATCCGGTCGGGGTCGGTGCCGACCAGGTCGCCCAGGTGCTGCGCGACGATCTCCGGCCGTTCGGTCGCGGCCCGGGTCACCACGACGGGTACGCCGAGGCTGGCGGCCTCCTCCTGCAGGCCCCCGGAGTCGGTGACGACCACCCGGGCGGCGCGGAGCAGGCCGATCATGTCGGGGTAGGGGAGCGGGTGCAGGAGGCGGACGTTCGACGCGCCCTCGACGCCGGCCCGCACCTGTGCGGCCAGGTGCGGGTTCGGATGGGTGATGAGGGCCAGCTCGACGTCGGTGTGTGTCGCGGTGACCCGGGTCAGCGCCCGCAGCACCTGGCTGATCCCGGTGCCCCAGTTCTCCCGCCGGTGCGCGGTCGCCACGATCAGTCGACGATCGGGGTCCACCCAGGACGGTACGCGGGCCAGGCCCTCGCGGAGCAGGGTGTGCACGGCGTCCACCACGGTGTTGCCGGTGACCACGACGCGGTCGGCGGGTACTCCCTCGGCCAGCAGGTTGTCCCGTGCGGTGGTGGTCGGGGCCAGGTGCAGCGCGGCGATCCGGGCGAGCATGGCCCGGTTGGCCTCCTCGGGGAAGGGCTGCGTGAGGTCGTGGCTGCGGAGGCCGGCTTCCAGATGGATCACCGGTATCCGGTTCCAGAAGGCCACCAGCCCGCCGACCAGCGCGGTGGTGGTGTCCCCGTGCACCACCACCGCGTCCGGCCGGTGGAGGGCGAACAGGCCCTCCACGGCGGTGCTCAACCCGGCGGCGAGTTCGGCGAGCGTGCCGGTGTCCCGGGCGACGCTCAGGGTGGCTGTGGCGTGGAGCCGGAACGGCGCCAACGCCTCGTCCACCCGGCCGGGTTGCTGGCCGGTGTCGACCACCGTCACCGTCAGGCGTGGGTCGTGACAGAGCAGGCGCACCACTGGCGCGATCTTGACACCCTCGGGACGGGTGCCGGCCAGGACCATGATCTGGCGGGGCCCCACTCTGTCACGACCCATCGGTCAGCTCCGGCGCGCGGCGCGGTGACGGCGCAGGAAGAAGCCACCGGCGCCGGCGACGACCGCGCCGAGACCGAGGGCGACCGGAGCGCCGGCCAGCGGGATCACCGGGATGGGCGGCGCCACGGCGTTGACGCCGCAGCTGGAGGTGCCGATGACCACCGAGGCGAGCGCGCCGCCCAGGGCGGACAGGTCCAGGGCGGTGACCGTCAGTTGCCCGGTCGTCGAGCTGGTCTGGCCGTTCAGGGTCAGGTTCAGCAGCCCCGGAACGCTCAACCCGGTGTTGGGCGCCGGGTTGGCGGGCAGGCTGAGCAGCGTCGTCGGGATGCCCAGCAGGGTCGAGACGATGCGCGCGTTGACCAGGGTCGCCGAGCCGCTCGCCGACGGGCTGCTGGTCGCGGTGCACTCGGAGTAGATGGCGTCCGCCACGAGGCTGATCGTGGCGAGCCCGTTGGTGCCCAGCGTGAGGGTCACCTCGGAGCCGGGGGTCACGATGCACGAGCCGCCGGCCCCGATGGTGATGGCGCCACCGGCACCGAGCACGCCGGCACAGGCGGCGGAGGTGCCGTCGTTGTAGGCGCGGACGGACTGCCCGAGCACACCGGCGGTGATGACGGTCTGACCGCCGAGCACGGCCAGCGGCGGGTTCGTGTTGCCCGAGATCGACTCCGTGGTGCCGTCGTTGGTGGCGCTCGCGGTGCCGGAACTCGCCAGACCGCCTCCGACGAGGCTGATCTGCAGTGCGGAGGCGCTGGACTGCGAGGTGTCGGCCATCGCTGGCGACGCAACGGCCAGGGCCATCACCAGACCACCGGCGATCGCCGTCGCAGCCCGGGCGACGCCGGACCTTACTTTGTGCATGTGAGATCTCTCTTTCTGCTTCTGACGGTGACGTCGGGGCGGTCGAACGGGGTGGGCTGCACCGGGGGTTGCGGCACGGAGACCGTGCCGCGCGGGCGGTAGTGCGGGCGCCGAACGGTGGCGGTGCCAATGGCGGTGCCGGAGCCCGTGACAGGGCCGGCGGCCGTGACAGGGCCGGCGGTCCTGGCAGAGCCCGTGCCGGTGGCGGCGGGTGCCTTTGGGGCGGCCACGTCGTCGGGGGCCGGGGTCTGGTCGGCGTCGCGGGCGGTCTTCTGCCACTCCGAGCGGGAGGTGAGCATCCGGGCGAAGGCGAACCAGACGGCCACCGACTGCACGTAGCTGTAGAGCCAGTGGCTGACCCCGAGGCCGAGCGCGGCGGAGACGGAGAGGTGTGGTTCGGAGCGGTTGCGGTAGACCAGGCCCCAGATCGCGAAGGGCAGGACCCCGAAGACCACGATCAGCGGCAGTACGCCCCAACCACCCGCCGTCCACCAACCCGTCAGGCCGCCCGGTGTCCGGGAGACGTACCAGCCGAGGACGGCGAGGCAGCCGAGGTAGACCGGGGTGCCGAGAAGCTGGAACCACGGTGCCGCGAGGAAGTGGGCGATCTCCAGGGTGGCCGAGTTGCTGACCCGCCGGGAGTGCAGCACGGCGGCGAGATAACGACCGCACTGCATCGAGCCCTGGGCCCAGCGGGTCCGCTGACGGATCAGGGGCCGGATCCTGGTCAGCGCCTCCTGGGCGACCCAGCTCTCCGCGCAGTACTCGGTGCGGCTGCCCTGGAGCAGGATGTGCAGGCCGAGTTCGAAGTCCTCCAGCAGGGCCCCGTGCCAGGGTGTGCCGTGCTCGGCGGCGAGCTGCTTGAGCAGCGACACCCGGGTGAACTGGCCGTTGCCGCCCATCGCCACGCTCGCGGTGTAGCGGCGCAGCGACTGCATCGCGGCGATCGGCGCCCGGAACTCCATGTCCTGCAACCGGACCAGCAACCGGGCCAGGCGGCCCATTCCAGCGGTCGGGCGGGCGCACTGGATCATGCGGACCTCGACCTGGACGGCGGCGACCGCGGTGGAGCCGAAGTAGCGCGGGCCGGCGAGCGCGGAACGGCACCGGGGGTCCAGGTAGCTGTCGGCGTCGAGGACACCGAGGATGACCCGTTCCGGGTCGACGTCCGCCGGCAGGTGGCGTTCGATCGTCTGCCACGCGGCGTTCAGCGCCGCGCCCTTGCCCAGGACGGCGTCGGGCAACCGGCGGGAGACGACCCGGACGCGGGGATCGCCGGAGAAGGACTGCAGGACGGCGTCGGTTCCGTCGTCGGACGCGTCGTCGACACACCAGACCGTGACGTCCGGCAGGTCACGCAGCAGCCGGTGCAGGGTGTCCGCGATGACGCTGGCCTCGTTGCGGCACGGGATGACGATGTGCCAGTCGAAGCCGGTGTGGTCGCCGCCCTGGGAGCGCGGGGTCCGCAGGTGCAGCACCAGGATGCTCAGCACGTACGCGCAGAAGTAGACGCAGAGCAGGAACGCCGCCGTGTTCAGGACGGCCAGGGACTGGATCTCAACGGGCACCGGCGGACCTCCGTACCCGGCCGCCGCGTCCCACCAGGAAGAGGAAGACGATGGCGACGGCGATCAGCCCGACGGTGCTGATCGCCGAGCCGATCAGGACATGGCTGCGCTGGTAGCCGACCTCGAAGCCCCACAGCCGCATCGAGGCGACGACGGCGGCGAGGCGCATCTGGTTGACCACCACGAGCAGCCCGACGGCGAGTGCCACCGCGACCAGGCCCCGGGTCAGGGTCACCCGCCGGAAGCCGACCAGCAGTGCGGCCAGCACGAACGGCGGTATCAGCAACAGCGCCACCGAACATCCGGTGGAGACCAGGAAACCGACCCAGCGCTGGTCCAGCGGGAAGATGACGGCCGCGCCGATGGAGTCGGTGTCGGCGAGCCCGATCGCGGCGACGAGCCGCGCGTTCAGCCACGCCTCGACCACTGCCACGTCGTGCCACCGCTTGAGCAGCAGGGCGCCCAGGGCGACGCCGCAGACGGCGCCGAGCGCCGCCTGCAGCCAGCTCGCCACGGTGGACCGGGTGGTCGGCCGGTCGTTCATCTGGGTCGGCTCACGAAGGTGGCGAGCCACAGGGCGGCACCGAGCAGGACCAGCCCGATCCCCACGAGCAGCCAGGACTGAATCGCCACTCCGGTCGTCGCGAGACCTCCGCCGATCGCCGGACCTTTCGTCGGGTACATCCGCCGTCACCTCTCCGTTGGAACGCTGCCCCCAAGCGGGCCAAAGCGAACATATCGGACAGAACCGTACGTAGCGGATGTTCCTTGAACGTGACGAAAGCTCGGGACCGGCACGGGCTCCGGGCCCGATCGGCGGGGTGTGCGAAGCGGCCCGGGTCGGCGGCGCCGGGCGGCTGGGCCGGGGCAGCGCGAAGCGCCCGGCCACCGGCCGGCCGGTCGGGCCGCGCGGACGCGGGCCGACCGGCCCGGCCGGGCGCCGGGCGCTACGAGGTGACGGAGATCGGTGAGGTGGTGCGGAAGGTCAGTGGCCGACGCCCACCGGCTGGCCCTGGCGAGGCTGGTAGCTGCGCGGGGCGCCGGTACGCCGCCGCCGTGCCTCCCGCACGGTCAGCTGGACTCCCTCGGTCAGCCCGATGGTCGGACGCCAGCCCAGTTGGGTGAGGGCCTTGCTGCTGTCCAGCGCCATCCGGCGCACCTCCTGCGGGTGTGGATGCGGCGCGTAGTGCGGGTCGCAGTCCGCGCCGACCACCGAGCAGACCAGCTCGAAGAGGTCGTTGACGGTGGTCTCCCGGCCGGTGGCGATGTTGACCAGCCCCGCACCCGGGTAGTGGCAGGCGCGGGCCACCGCGTCGGCCACGTCCACGATGTGCACGTAGTCGCGGGTCTGCTGGCCGTCGCCGTAGATGGTGGGCGGTTGGCCGTTGAGCAGGGCCTCGGTCATCAGCGCCACCACGCTGGTGCCGCCTCCGGTCGGGCGCGGTCCGTAGACGTTGCCGAAGGCCAGGGCGGTGTACGACATGCCGTGTTCGCGCCGGTACCAGTCCAGGTAGCAGATCCCGACGGCCTTGCTGATGCCGTACGGGCTGGTGGCCGCCAGCGGCCGGTCCTCCCGGATCGGCAGGGCGTCCGAGGAGACGTTGCCGTAGATGGCGCTGCTCGCCGCGTGTACGAACAGCCGAACTCCGCTCCGGGCGCAGGCGTCCAGCACGTTGATCGTCCCGAAGGTGTTCACGTCGGCGTCGAACAGCGGCGACTCCCGGGCGGCCTGGAGGCTGCCCTGACCGGCGAGGTGCACCACGACCTCGGGCCTCCATTCGTGGATCACGTCGACTGCCTCGGCGGTGCGGATGTCACCCCGCAGGACATCCGACTGTGACAGCCCGCCGTACGCGGCGTCGGCGAGGTTCTCGACCCGACCGGTCGAGAAGTCGTCGAGCACTTTGACGTGGATACCCATCAGCATCAGGCGTGCGACGACGTGACTTCCGATGAATCCGGCTCCACCGGTCACCAGCACGCGATTGGGAACCGAGCTGCCTTGCGCGGATGGCTCGGCTCCGTTCAGCGGAACTTCCATCGTGAACTCCTTGGCGGCGGGGTGGTCAGTTCTGGTGGGCATCGGCGGTGTGACCAGCCAATTCCCTACTATCAGCGGGATCATTCTGACATATCACCCGCAAAGGGATGTCGATTACCATAAACGAAAAAGCTTTGTTTTGCGGCAAATGAACTGTTTATGCTGCTGAATCGTTCATAGTGCTGTCGAGGGCATTCAGGGGGAGCGCTCCGCCGCGTGGCGAGGAGGAAAGCCACATGGAGAAACCGTCGGTCGCCGTCCCGTTCGACGAGGACCTGCGAACGGTGGCCCCGGAGCCGGTACGCCGACACGGCCGTGAGTTCCTGCTCAATGGTCATCGACGCGGCTCAGGGCAACATGCGGCACCACCGGCACGCGGTCGCGTCCGCGCGCTGGTGATCGAACCGGTGGAGACACCCGCGCGGCCGGACCGCCTCAACGACGAGTTCGACGTCGTCCTGCGGCTGCCCGTACCCGCCGACGTCGAGCAGCTCACCGCGGTCCTCCGGCGACTGCGGCCCAAACTCCTGCTGCTCAAGAACTCGCTGGACAGCATCGACGAGCCGATCGTGGCCGCCTGCCAGCAACTGGGCGTGGAGATCCTGGTGCTGGCGCGGCCGGTCTACGGGCTGCTGCCCACGCCCAGCCTGCGGCGCTTCGGCGGGCTGCCCTGGATCCGACTCCGGTCGGGACCGCACCGCCGCACCGGTGAACGCGTCAAGCGCTACCTCGACCTCGGCGTCATCGCGCTCAGCGCGATCCTGGTGCTCCCGCTGATCCTCGCCATCACCGTCGTCGTCTCGTTCACCGGGCCACCGTTCTATCGCCAGCAACGCGTCGGTGCGGGCGGGCGACTCTTCTCCATGGTCAAGTTCCGCACCATGCGACCCGGGGCGGAACGCGAGACCGGGCCGGTGCTCGCCCAGCCGGACGACCCCCGGATCACCCGCGTCGGCCGCCTGCTGCGGCGTACCCGCCTGGACGAACTGCCGCAACTGTGGAACGTCGTACGCGGGGACATGAGCCTGGTCGGTCCCCGTCCGGAGCGGCCCGAGTTCATCGCCGAGTTCCGGCAGTTGCCGTACTACGACCTGCGCCACCTGGTCCGGCCCGGACTCACCGGGCTCGCCCAGCTCACCGGTGGCTACGCCGCCACGGTCGAGGAGAAGCTGCGCTGCGACCTGCTCTATCTCAACTGTCGATCGCTGCGGGTGGACCTGACCCTGCTGGCGCTGACCGCCCTGGAGTTGGTCCGGGGATTCCCTCGTGGCTAGCGCGGCCGGCACGGTCGGCGCACGCCTGACCCGCAACACGCTGAGCATGCTGGGCGCCCGGATCGTCATGGCGCTGGCCGGCCTGGTCTCGTTGCCCGTCGTCTATCAGCACCTCGGGCCGGAGGCGTTCGGCGTCTGGGTGCTGCTGACCGGACTGCTCGCCGTCGTCGCCCTCTTCGACCTCGGGCTCGGCTCGGCGCTGGTCCGGGAGGTGGCGGCGGCCGAGACCGAGGCCGGACCCTCCGACGTGCTGCGGCGGCTGCTCGGTCTCGGTCTGACCTGGGGGCTCGTCCTGGGCGGGCTCACCTTCGCCGCCCTCGCCGCCGGCTGGCCCTGGATCGCCCACCTGCTGCGGCTCGGCGAACTGACCCGCGACGCGTGGCACGCCACCCTGTGGCTGCTGCTCGGCGTGGTGGCCGGCGGCGTGGAACTGCCCTGGCGGGCGGTCCTTGAAGGCGTCCAGCGGTACGGCGCGCTCGCCCTGGTGAACGCCGTGACGGCGGTCCTCGGCGCGGTGCTCACGATCGCGGTGGTCCGCCTCGGTGGCGGTCTGGTCGCGCTCGCCGCCGCCGCCGCGTCCACCGGCGCGATCCGGACGATCCTGCTCGCCGCCGCCGCGTACCACCGGCACCGCGACCTGACGCCCCGCTGGGGCCGCCTGGCCGGACCCGACCTGCGCCGGGTCGGCGGGTACGGCCTGCGGGTCCAGGTGTCCAGCGGCGCCGCCGCGGTGAACGTGGAACTCGACCGGCTGGTGCTCGGCGGATTCTTCGGCCCGGCCGTCGCCGGTGACGCCGACCTCGGCACCCGCCTGCTCAACCTGCTGCGCCTGCCGCCCGGCTTCGCGTTGCTGGTGCTCTTTCCCGCGGCCGTGCGACGCGCGGTCACCGGCGGGCGGGCCTGGCTCGACACCTTCTACCTGACCACGGTGCGGTACCTGGCCGTCTTCCTCGCACCGGCCGGAGCGGCGCTGATGGTCAGCGCCGACCCGCTGGTGCGGCTCTGGCTCGGACACCCGGTCTCCTGGGCGGGGGCGACCATCGCCATCCTCGCCCCGGCGTACGCGCTCAACCTGATCATGGGTGCGGCCACCATCGTCGCCCGGGTCGAGGGTCGTCCCGGCCTCGAGACCCGCTACGTCCTGCTGTCGGTCGTGCTCAACGTGGCGCTGACCGTACCGCTGCTGATGCTCGCCGGCCCGCTCGGCGTGCCGACCGCGACGGCGCTCGCGGTGGTGCTCGCCACCGGGTACTTCCTGGCCCACTTCCACCGGGCCACGGGGCGTCCGATCCGGCCGGTGCTGCGCACGCTCTGGCCGCCGATCGCCGCCGCGACCGTGGCGGGCCTCGCCACCGCCGCACTGCTCGGGCATCTGCCGGACGGGCCGGGACGGTCCGGCGCGGCGCTCGCCGTGGCCACCCGCGCCGGCCTGACCCTGACGTTCGCCGCCGCGCTGCTCGTCGGCGGCGGATACCTGAGCACCGACGAGCGGGCCCGGCTGCGCACGCTCGCCCGGCGGGCTCGCGCGCTGACCCCGGGAGTACGCCGATGAGCCTCGACGTCCGCCCCACGGCCTGCCTCAACTGCGGCGACGACCACCCGCACCGGGGTGACCTGGACGGCGTGCTGCGCCGCTGCTCCGGCTGTGGACTCGGTTGGACCGTGCCCGACCCGCACGCCGCTCCGGCCCGCTACGACCTGGACTACTTCACCGGCGGCGGCTACGAGGACTACTTCCTGGCCGCGCCCCGCCGGTTCGAGGCGGGGCGGCGGTTGCGGTGGTTGTCGTCGGTGGTGGGGCCGTCGGTGTTGGTGGAGGCGGGGTGTGCGGGTGGTTATTTCCTGGAGGCGGCGCGGGGTGCCGGTTTCACGGTGACGGGGGTGGAGGTGTCTCGGGTGGCGGCGGCGTTTGCCGTGGATCACCTGGGTGTGCCGGTGCGGCAGGGGTATTTCGAGCAGGTCGCGCCGTCGTTGCGGGCGGATGTGGTGTGTGCGTGGCATGTGTTGGAGCACGTGGATGATCCGCGTCGGTTCCTGCGGGCGGCGCGGCAGGTGTTGACGCCGGGTGGGTGGTTGGCGTTGGAGGTGCCGAACATCGCCTCGCCCGCCGCCGCCCGCCTCGGTCACCGCTGGCCCGGCCTGCAACCGGAGTACCACCCCTGGCACTTCACCCCGACCTCGTTGACCAGGCTCCTGGCCGCCACCGGATTCGAGGTGGTCCGGCAGGACACCACGGTCTTCCGGTTCTACATGCCCGTCGCATACCGGATGCGACACGCGCGGCGGCTGCTGCCGCCGGACCTGATCACCCTGCGCTCGCCGCGCCTGACCCATCGGTGGCGGGGAGACCTCCTGCGGGTGATCGCCCGCAGACCGCGCGACGGACGGAACGGCTGATGAAGCTCAGAGACGACGAACTGACCACCTGCGCGTTGTGCGGCCGGGACGGGCACGCCGCCCCGGCGCTCGACGGAGTGCTGCGCCGCTGCACCGACTGCGACTTCCGGTGGACCGCGGAGGCCGCCCCGCCTCCCGACGAACTGTACGACGAGGACTACTACCTGACCGGCGGCTACCAGGACTACTTCGCCTCCGGCCGGCAGCGCCGGTTCGAGGCGGGGCGGCGGTTGCGGTGGTTGTCGTCGGTGGTGGGGCCGTCGGTGTTGGTGGAGGCGGGGTGTGCGGGTGGTTATTTCCTGGAGGCGGCGCGGGGTGCCGGTTTCACGGTGACGGGGGTGGAGGTGTCTCGGGTGGCGGCGGCGTTTGCCGTGGATCACCTGGGTGTGCCGGTGCGGCAGGGGTATTTCGAGCAGGTCGCGCCGTCGTTGCGGGCGGATGTGGTGTGTGCGTGGCATGTGTTGGAGCACGTGGATGATCCGCGTCGGTTCCTGCGGGCGGCGCGGCAGGTGTTGACGCCGGGTGGGTGGTTGGCGTTGGAGGTGCCGAACATCGCCTCGGCCGCTTCCGGTCGTCTCGGTCACGGCTGGCCCGGCCTGCAACCGGAGTACCACCGCTGGCACTTCACCCCGGCCACCCTGACCCGGATGCTGCGCCAGACCGGCTTCGAGGTCGTCTCGTACGACACGGTCTTCTCCCGGTTCTACTGGCGGCCGATGGCGCGCCTGCGGCAGGCCCGGGACCTGCTCGTCGCCGACGTCGCGGCCAGCCGCTCGCCCCGGATGCGCCACCCGCTCCTCGGCGACCTGCTGCGCGTATTCGCCCGTCGCGACGCCTCGGGGGTGACCCGATGAGCCCCGAGCCCCGCCACCGGGACGCACCGCCGTCCCTCTCCATCCTGCTGACCAGTTGGAACACCCGGGAGCAGACCCGGCAGTGTCTGGAGTCGCTGGCCGCGACCGTGCCACCGGACCTCGACTACGAGGTGGTGGCGGTGGACAACGCCTCCCGCGACGGCTCGGCCGACCTGCTCGCCCGCTCGCCGCGCGTACACCTGATCCGCAACGCCCGCAACGTCGGCTTCGCCGCCGCCGTCAACCAGGCGTACCGGCAGGCGCGCGGCGAGCTGATCCTGCTGCTCAACAGCGACGTCGCCTTCCACCCCGGCGCACTGTCCACCATGGTGACGTTCCTGCGGGACCGGCCCGAGGCGGCCGGTGTCAGCCCGCTCTACCTCAACCCGGACGGCACCTTCCAGCAGCACTACGTGCAGCAGCCCAGTTTCCCGGCGTCGATGGCCCTGGTCACCGCGCTGCGTCGGGTCCCCGGTTTCCGGCAGGCGCTGCACACCTTCCAGATGCGCGGCCAGGACTTCAGCCGCCCCCGACGGCTGGCCTCGGGCAGTTGCATGCTGCTGCGCCGCGCCGCACTGCCCGCGCACCACATCTTCGACGAGCGGTTCCCGGTCTACTGGAACGACGCCATCCTCGCCCGGCAACTCGACCGGGCGGGCCAGCAGTTGTGGATGCTCCCGGACGCCGTGGTGACCCACGTCCGGGGCGCCTCCTGCCGGCTCCTCGGCCCGGCCATCCGCTTCCGCCACCTGCTCGGCAGCCTCGTCGGCTATCTGCGGCTGACCCAGCCCGGTCACCGGGTCGCACTGTTCCGGCTGGTCGTCCTCATCGACCACGCGGTGAAGCGGATCTGCGGACGCCACGTCCAGCTCACCCTCGCCGACCTGCGGGCCGCCCTGCGGGGCGACGTCGGCCCGCTGCCGGACGGCGACATCCGGGACTGGCTGATCGTCTTCACCCGCACCCCCTCCACGGCGGAGGCCGACCAGTCGGTGATCACCGAGTCGCTGCTCGACGACCCGGACCGGCGCCTGCTGCTGGTCGACCCACCGGCGCCCCGCCCACGCTGGCGCAGCCGGATCACCCCCATCGACGACGCCGCCTGGCACCTCACCCCGCCGACCCCGCTGCCCTTCGGCGCACGGTGGCGGACCGCCGACACGGTCAACCGGCGCTTCGCCGCCGCCGCCGTACGACGGTGGCTGGACCGCCAGGCCGGTGCCCGGCTGCTCCGGCTCGACGACGACTCGGCCCGACCCGTGCTCGGCCGCGTCGGTGAGGACGAGGTGCTGCCGGCCGCCCGGCGGGTACCGGTCAGACAGCGGGCCGGTCGTGACTGACCTGGGCAGCCGGGAATCCCGGACCGCCCCGCCCGACGCGGCGGGGGCCGCCGCCGACTGGGTGGTCTACTTCAGCGCCACGCCCTGGCACGGCGGCGCGCACCGGCAGCACGCCCTGGCGCGGCAGCTCGCCACCGGATACCGGGTGCTGTTCGTGGACCCGCCGGGGCTCCGGGTGCGGACCGGCACCACCGTGCGTCGGGTCGAGCCCGCCGTCTGGCACGCCGTGGCGCCCACCCCGGTCCCGTTCGGCCGGCACCTGCCGACGGCCAACGCGGTCAACCGGCGGGTGGCGGTGGCCGCGCTGCGGCGCTGGCTGCGCCACGACCCGGCGGGCGTACGACTGGTCTGGCTGGACGAGGACCTGGCCGCGCCCTGCGCCGACCGGCTCGACGCCGCCGCCGTGGTCTACGACGCGACCGACCTGGACTGGACCTTCACCCGCCGGTGGAACCGGCACCACCTGCGCCGCAGCCTGGACCGGGCGGTCGCCGCCGCCGACCTGGTGCTGGCCTCCTCGGCCGCCCTGCCGACCCGGATGCCGGCCGGTCGACACGCGCCGGTGGTGCTGCCCAACGCCTGCGACCCGGAGCACTTCGCCCCGCAGGGACCGACCGTGCCCCGCCCGGTCGCGGCGTCCCGGCCGCTGATCGGGTACTGCGGTGCCGTCGACACCCGGGCCTTCGACGCCGACCTGGTCGCCACCGTGGCCCGGGCCCACCCCGACTGGACGTTCCTGCTGATCGGCCCGAGCACCGCCGCCGGTCGGGCGCCCCTGGCCGGCCTGGCCAACGTGCTGCTCACCGGCCCGATCCCGTACGCCGACCTGCCGGCGACGCTGCGCGCCTGCGACGTGACGGTGATCCCGTACCGGATCGGCGGGCTGGTGGACTACGTGCACCCGAAGAAGTGCTACGAGTACCTGGCGCTCGGCAAGCCGGTGGTCGCGACACCGCTGCCGGCGTTGACCGCGCTGACCGACGTGGTCCGCCTCGCCGCCGGTCCCGACGAGTTCGCCAGGGCGATCGCCGGGGCGTTGACCGACGCGACCGCCCCGGACCAGCTCGCCCGCCGCCGCGCGGTGGCGACCGCGAACAGTTGGGCCGCCCGGGGCGAGCACCTGCACCGACTGCTCGCGGGGCTGGCCCGGTGAACCGGGTCGTGGTCGGAGTGGGCGTGGCCACCGTCGGGGCCGCGCTCGGCACCGCCGTCTCGCTGGCCACCATGCTGCCCGGGATCATGGCGTTGGCCGCCACCGGTGCGCTGGTCTTCCTCGCCGTCTTCCTGCTCTGGCCGTGGACCGTACTGCCGGTGGGGATCGTCGGCGGCGCGGTGGCCGGCGGCCTGGTCGGCGGGGGAGACGTCCGCACGTACGTGGCGGCGCACCTGCTGCTGCTGGCCGTCGGCGCGACCGCCCTGCTGATCCGCTACGCCTTCGGCATCGGCCGGGGCGGCCGGCGGACCGCCGCCGACACCGGCATGCTGATGGTGATCGGGCTGACCGTCGCCGCCGCCTGCTACGGCCTCGCCATCGGCAACCTGCCCACCGAGGTCGTCGTCGCCGGATACCAGATCGCGATCCTCCCGCTCTATTTCTTCCTGGCCACGCACACCCTCATCACGGATCGCCGGCTGGTCGCCGCCGGGCTGCTCTACGTCGGTGTCGTGGCGGTCCTGGCCGCCATCTCGATGACCGTCCCCGGTCGGCACGGCGGGCTGCTCACCCTGCTCGCCGTCCCGCCCCTGATCTGGTACGCCGGGCGGGCCCGGGGCTGGCGCCGGGTGGCCTCGGTGCTGCTCGCCGGCTTCTTCACCATCGACGTGGTGCTCGCCTCGTACCGGGGCATCTGGCTCGCCGCCGGGGTGACCCTGCTCGTCATGCTGGTCTTCGGCGGCCGGGCGGTCCGCACCGGACTGGCCGCCACCGCCGCCACCGGCTGCGTCGTCGCCGCGCTGCTGGCACTCGATCCCGGCGTACGCGAGCGCGCGCAGGAGATCGCCACCGGGCTCGAACAGTCCGCCGGTTACCGCGCCTCGGAGTCCGTCGTCGGGCTGGACGTCTTCGCCCAGCGGCCGGTCCTCGGCGCCGGGCTCGGACAGTCCACCACCGACGTCTACCTGGCCGACTTCGCCCTCACCGACGTCGGCCCGGTCTACCACGCCTTCTACGTCACGTTGCTGGCCAACGTCGGCCTGCTCGGGCTGGCCCTGGTGCTCTGGCCGGTGCTGCGCGGCATCCGGTCCGGGATCGCCGACCGGGACGGCGCGGCCCTGCCGTTCGCGGCCCTGTGCTGTGGCTTCCTCGGCGCGGCGATCTTCGCCGCCCCCACCGACGGGCACTGGGAACTCGGGCTGCTGCCCGCGCTGGCGCTGCTGACCGTCCGCACACGCCGGACCCGGGATCCCGGGCTGCTGCCCTCGCCCACGCGGATCCCCGAGGCGGTGTCGTGATGGTCGACGCGACGGCGATCGTGGTGACGTACAACTCGGCGGGGCAGATCGCCGCCGCGCTCACCGCGCTGCGGCAGGCCGGCCTGCCGGTCCGGCTGGTCGACAACGGCTCCACCGACCGGACCGTCGCGCTGGTCCGGTCCGAATTCCCCGAGGTCACGGTCGTGTCCGGCCAGGGCAACGTGGGCTTCGCCGCCGCCGTCAACCGGGCCGCCTGCGGTGTCCGCAGCGAGGTGCTGCTGCTGGTCAACCCGGACTGCGTGGTGCCACCGGAGACCGCGCGGGCCCTGGTCGGTGCGGTGCTGGGCCGCCCGGACGTCGGCGTCGCCGGGCCACGACTGCACGACGCCGCCGGCCGGGTGGCGGTCAGCGCGCATCCGTTCGAGACGCTCGGCACGGTGGTGGCCAGCCGGTTCGGCGGGCCGCTGGTGCCGGCGCAGGTACGCCGGTGGCTGGGCGGACGGCACCGCCGGGCGGCGTACGAGGCGTGTCAGCGCGGCGCCGAACCCACCCCGGTCGACTGGGTCTCGGGCGCGTGCCTCGCTGTGCGGACCAGCCTCTTCACCGCCGTCGGCGGGCTCGACGAGGCGTACTTCATGTACTACGAGGACGAGGAACTCTGTCTCCAGGCCCGCCGTCGCGGTGCCGAGGTGCTCTATCTGCCGTCGGTGGCCGCGATCCACAGCGGCGGGGCGAGCAGCAGCGACCCGGCCTGGATCTGGCCGCACCTCTACCGCAGCATGCTGGTGTTCTTCAGCCGTCACCGACCCCGGTCACGACAGGCCGTCCGGGCCGTCGTCCTGCTCCGGGCGCTGCTGGGAGTGGCCCTGGCCACCGTACGGCTGTCCCTGCAACCACGGGCCGGCATCGCGCGGATGCGGGCCTGGACCCGGGTGGGCCGGATCGCGGTCACCCGTCTCCACATCGGAGGAAACCACTGATGCACGTACTGATCACGGTCGTCGGAGCGCGCACCGAGCACTGGATCGACCTGTTCGACTCGCTCTGCGAGCGACCCGACCTGCGGCTCACCGTGCTGGCGGCCGACGTGTCACCGACCACCCGCCGGGAGTTCGAGCGCCTGGAGCGGCGGCACCCCGGCTTCCGGGCGCAGATCCTGCCGCACCGGCTGGGGGAGGGCCGGACCGGTCACATGGCCTCGGTCATGTTCCGCTTCGGCGGCCGCAGCGGACCGCCGGTGTCGCCGCCGCCGGACGTGGTGCACATCATCGGCGAGGCCGCGTACCTGTCGACCTGGCAGGTCCTGCGGATGTGCCGCCGGCACTGGCCGACGGTGCCCACGACGTTGTACGCCGCGCAGAACGTGGTGATCCGCTTCCCCATGCCGTTCCCGGTCCTGGAGCGGTACGCGTACCGCCGGGTCGACATGGTCCTGCCGATCACCCCGGCGGCCCGGCAGGTGCTGCAGGTCAAGGGTTACCGGGGCGCGGTCACGACCGTCCCCCTGGGCGTGGACACCAGGATCTTCCGCCCCCGACCCGAGCCGGACACCACCCGGCCCTTCACGGTCGGCTTCGTGGGCCGGTTCGAGGCGCACAAGGGTGTGCTGGACCTGCTGCGCGCGGCCGAACTCGTCGACTGCGACGTGGTGCTGGTCGGCGAGGGCAGCCTGGACGACGACGTGGACCGGGCCGCGCGACGCCGTCCCGGGCGGGTCCGGCGGTACGGCTGGACCGGCCACACCGAGCTGCCCGACGTGCTGGCGCAGACGAGCGTGCTGGTGCTGCCCGCGCTGGAGATCGTGCAGCGCAACGTGCTGCCGTGGGTCGGCATCCCGCTGCGCGAACAGTTCGGCCGGGTGCTGGTCGAGGCGATGGCCAGCGGCGTCCCGGTGATCGGCAGCGACGTCGGCGAGATCCCGTACGTCGTCGGCGACGCCGGGCTGATCTTTCCCGCCGGGGACGTGACCGCGCTCGCCGACCGGCTCGGCCGGCTGCGCGACGACCCGGCGACCGCCCGCGAGCTGTCCGAGGCCGGGCTGCGCCGGGCGACCGAGGAGTTCGCCTGGGACCGGATCGCCGACCGGCTGGACCGGGTCTGGCGACAACTGCACGAGGAACGAATGTCCATACCCGTCCCGGCGCGAGCCGGTCAGAAGGTCCGCGACGACGCGGACCGAGAGGTGGCCGCGTGATGCGTACCGTCGACTTCAACGACCTGCTGGACACCGCCCGGCGGCGGATCGCCCTGCCGCTGCTCGGTCTGCTCGCCGGGCTGGCGGCGGCCCAGGCGGTGTCGCCGCTGCTGCCGGCCCGGTACGAGGCGCACGCCTCCGTCCTGGTGGTGGCCGACACCCCCGAGGGCGACCGCCCGGCGGAGATGAGCCTCGCGCTCGCCCAGAACCTGGCACCCACCGTCGCCAAGCTGATCGGCTCGCGGGAGGTGGCCGTCGCCGCCGCCGGCCGCCTGGGTCTGCCCGAGGAGGCGGTCACCGGCAACGTGCACGGCACGTTCGAACCCGGCCTCCAGATCGTCACGGTACGGGCCGACGCGGCCTCCGCCGGCCGGGCCGCCGCAATCGCGAACGCCGTCAGCCAGGCCATGGGCGAGCAGTTGGAACGCCTGAAGCTGGGCGGCGACACGGTGGTCACCACGCGGGTGGTGGACACCGCCAGCGTGCCGACCCGGCCCGCGTTCCCCAAGCCGCTGCTCAACAGCGCCCTGGGCGCGCTCGTCGGCCTGCTCGCCGGCTGGGGGGCGACGGTGCTGCGCGACCGCTTCGACCGCCGGCTGCGCGACATCGCGCAGATGGAGTCCCGCCTCGGCCTGCCGGTCGTCGGCGGCCTCCCGCACCTGCCGAAGCGGTTCGCCCGCCACCACGCCGCCGCGCTGTTCGCCCGGCGGGAGATCGCCACCTCGACCCGGGCCACAGTTTCGGCACTCAGTGTGCTCACCACCTCGTCCCGACGCCGCCTGCTGGTCACCAGCGCGCACGACGACGACGGTGCCACGCTGGTCAGCGCCCTGCTCGGGCTGGCCATGGCGGCCGAGCGACGCAAGGTCACCGTGATCGACGCGGCGGTCCGCGACCCCGCCCTGGCCGGACACTTCCCGGACGCCTCGTTCACCTGGCAGCAGGTCCGGACCGGACAGCACGCCCCGGTGCCGACGCCCGACCTGCCGACGCTGACGGTCCTGCCGACCGAGCCACGGGAGAGCCTGACCACCGTGCACGCGCGGGAACTCGGCCAGTTGCTCGACGTCCTGGCGGACACCGAGGACTGCGTGATCGTGCACGCGCCACCGGTGCTGGCCGGGTGCGACACCGCGACCCTCGCCGACCACGTCGACGGGGTGCTGCTCGTGGTGGCGGCCGGACAGACGAACCTGACCGAGGCGGCGCGGGCGGCCCGGCTGGTGCGCCGCCTGAACCTGCCGCTGGCGGGCATCGTCGCCGTCGGGGCGATCGACCGGGTCGGCCGTCCCGGTACCGACGAGGTGACGCCGACGACCCTGCCGGGCAGCACGAGCCTGCGGCCCGTACGGCGGGTGCCGTCGGGCGCGCACCGGGTCCGCGAGGTGCCCTCGGGCGGGGTGCACCGGGCCCGGGAACTACCGCCGGTGTCCCCGGCGGGTCCGTCGACGTCGCCCGAGCCGGCCCGGACCGGCCCGCCGCCCGGCGGTGACCAGACCGTACCCGTCGAGGTGGTCACCGACGTGCGCCCGACGCCCGCCCGCGTCGACCACCTCACCCCGGCACCCGCCCGCGTCGACCACCTCACGCCGGCGCCACCCCGACAGGCTCACCCGGACGTCGCGGTCACGGCCCGTTGGCGCTCGGGGCCGCCCTCACCGATCGACGACGTGGCGCCCTGGTCCACCCCGCTGGTGGCGGGCGGACGCGAAGCGGTCGGTTCGGCCCTGGGCCGACCGTTGGCACCGCGCGCGGAGACGTCCGG
This sequence comes from Micromonospora sp. NPDC003816, assembly GCF_042874705.1. NCBI lineage: Bacteria > Bacillati > Actinomycetota > Actinomycetes > Micromonosporales > Micromonosporaceae > Micromonospora > Micromonospora sp. NPDC003816. The sequence continues at coordinate 138,817 of NZ_JBIANP010000012.1, read as the reverse complement.
ACGGGTCCACCGGTCCGCCTCGGCGGCACCGATCGAGCCCGCGCCGTTGCGCCGTCCGGCGGACTCGCCGGTGGCCCCGCAGTACGTCCGTGGCGAACCGGTCTCCGACCTCGACCACCACCGACACACCACACCCGACGGTCCCCGCTGGCCGTCCAACTGAACCCGCACCGAGTACCGATCAAGGAGTAACCGATGAGCGAGACGCTCACCCACCTGCCGTCCACTCTCAGCGACCCGCGGGCGTTGTACTGCGACCTGCTGAAGAAGGCGCTGACCCGATACGTCTTCCAGGAGACGTGGATGCCCTACCAGCCCCGGGCGGCGTCGCTGCACGGCCGGGTGTACGCCCGGTACAAGCACCTGCTGCAACGGCGCGGCCTGGAACTGGTGCTGAAGTTCCCGTTCGACGCCGACGCGCGGGCCAACGGTCGGGACTGGCCGCCGGAGGCGGACACGATGATCGGCCTGCGCCGGCTCGACAACCTGGAGCGGTGCCTGCGGGACGTGCTGGCACAGGACGTACCGGGTGACCTGATCGAGACCGGGGTGTGGCGTGGCGGCGCGGTCATCTTCATGCGCGGCATGTTGCAGGCGTACGGCGACCAGAGCCGATCGGTCTGGGTGGCGGACTCGTTCCGTGGCCTGCCCAAGCCGGAGGCGCACCGCACCGAGGACGTCGAGGACGCGCTCTGGACGCAGCCGTTCCTCGCCGTCTCACTCGACCAGGTCAAGAACAACTTCCGCCGGTACGGGCTCCTCGACGACCGGGTGCACTTCCTGCCCGGATGGTTCAAGGACACCCTGCCCACCGCGCCGGTCGAGCGGCTCTCGCTCATCCGGCTCGACGGCGACCTGTACGACTCGACCATGGTCGCGCTGCGCAGCCTCTACCCGAAGCTCTCCGTCGGCGGATACGTCATCGTGGACGACTACCACGCGGTACGCGGCTGCAAGCAGGCCGTCGACGACTTCCGGGCCGAGCACGGCATCACCGACGAGCTGCACCAGGTCGACTGGACCTGCCGGTACTGGCAGCGGACGAGGTGAACCGCTCAGTTCGGCGCTGACGTGGCGGACCGGCTCGCGAACCACTCGTCGAGCCGGTCCTCACGTACCGCCGCGAACAGGGCGGCGGACCGCTCCTCGTCCAGCAGCACCGACGAGCCGGCCGGGGTGGTCAGGTCGGTGTCGGCGGCGGGGACGGTGACGAACCGCAGGGACGACGCCGAGATCCGCCGGACCGCCAGCACCAGCTCGGTGAGGTCGAGGTCCTGGTCCACGGTCAACGACTCCGCCGTGGTGGTCAGCACCCGGTCCAGTCGGGCCGGATCGGTGAGCAGGTTCTCCGAGGTGACCTTCTCCACGATGGCCCGTACCACGAACTGCTGGTTCTTGATCCGACCGAAGTCGCCGCCGGGCACGTGGTGCCGCTGCCGCATCAGGTCGTCGGTGTTGCGCCCGTCGAGCTGATTGCAGCCGATCGGCCACCGGGTGGCGGTGTCGGTGGAGAGCACCTCGTACGGCAGGCAGACCGTGATGCCGCCGATCGCGTCGACGATCCGCCGGACTGCGGCGAAGTTGGCCACCAACACACCGTCGATGGTCACGCCGGTGAGCCGGTGCACGGTCTCGGCCGCCAACGAGGCGCCGCCGAACGCCAGCGCCGCATTGATCTTGTTCTTGCCTCCGGCCCAGCTGCCCTCCCGCGCCGGAACGTCGACGTAGCTGTCCCGGGGAATCGACACCACCGTGGCGGCGTCGCGCGTGGCGTTCAGGTGCACCAGCATGATGGTGTCCGACCGCTGCCCCGGGTAGAGGCCCTGGTCCGGCTCGCCGTCACGCGAGTCCGAGCCGAGCAGCAGCAGGTTCAGCGGCCCCTCGGCCCACCGCTCGTCGTCGCGGGGCGCGGTGCCTCGACCGAGGATGTCCTCCCGCTGCACCCGGCCCTCGTACCGGTGCTTGAGGCCGACGCCGAGCGTCACCAGCCCGACGCAGGCGACCCCGAGCAGCGCGACCAGGGCGATCGTGGCCTTCTGCCACTCCGCCAGCCGTCGTCGGATGCTCGCCGGTGCGATGTCGTTCGTCATGTCGATCAGCGCTTTCTCGTCTCCGGTCCGGGCTCGCGCCGACGCGGCGACCGTCCGTCGGCCGCCCTACGGCGGACCACTTGATCTAGCAATTATCTCCCAAATGGTGTATATCGGTGCAAAAGCCGCAATCCTGCGGCGGTGATCGCGACGCGCCGTGGCGAGGTGGGCGCGGGTGTGGCGCGGACGCGGGCTTGGGCTTGGGCTTGGACGAGAGTGCGTGGTGGCGGCGGGCTGCCGGCGGTCGACCTGACCCCCCTCGGTCCCTTTGCTCTGCTTACGCGGACGCAACGGCCGGGATGCCGCAAGGGGGCCGTTGCGTGGGTTGAAGCAGAGCAAAGGGGCCGAGGGGGGGCAGGGGTCGGCGGCGGCGGGATGAGGGCCGGCGGCGGGACAAGAGGACGGCGGGGGAGAAGGTGGCGGGGACCGGGACGGCGAATGCGGGCGGCGGGGAGCGTCGGGCGCTCGCGGACTCGCCGTGCTAATTCGTATTAGCGTCTTGACCGCCGGGTAACCACACGCGCAGACTCATCGATCACATGAACCGGTTCGGGGCGAGTATTCGCAGCGTATCGGCTGCTCGCCGTGGGTGACTGGCGTCCGCTGACCCGTCCCGCCCGGTCCCGTCCCCCTGCCCCCGTCGTCCATCCTGAACGGAGGGAACGATGACCCGTACCCCTGAGAGCCCCTTCACCCGACGCACGCTGCTGCGCGGTGTGGCGGCGGCCGGTCTCGCGACCGCGACCACCGGCGCCGGCCTCGCCGTCACGTCCGCACCGGCCGCCGCCGCACCCGCCGGTTTCCCCAACTACCGGTACGTCCGGGACGCGCTGCCGGCGTCGTTGCGCTACAACCCGACCCGGGAGTTCATCTTCCCGTGCGTCCGTGGCGTCTACGACAAGGTCAGCAACTATCTCGGCCGCTACTACCTCTACTATGCGCCGCACGACGCGCCGGGCGGCATCTGCCTCGCCTACGCCAACCGGCTCGAAGGCCCCTACACCGAGTATTCCGGCAATCCGGTCATCGACCGGGTGCTGCCGACCACGACGGTGAGCCACGTGTCGTCCCCGCACGTCATCTGGGACGCCCCGACGCGGCAGTTCTACCTGTACTTCCACGGCGAGAACTTCACCACCCGGGTGGCCCGCTCCACCGACGGCGTCCGGTTCACCGACGAGACCCCGATCCTGTCGACCAGGCTGGTGCCGAACACCACCGAGACCTCGTACGCGCGGGTCTTCGAGCACTCGGTGGCGGGCAAGGGCAACCGCTACGTGATGGTCTTCATGGGTGCCCACACCATCGGACCCGGCACCCGGAAGATCTTCTGGGGCTGGTCGCCGAACGGCTGGAGCGGTTGGCAGTTCGCGCCGAACCCGCTGGTGTCGCCCGCCGGCGACGGCCTCACCGACATCTCCGCGCCGCACCTGCTCAAGCGCAACGGCACGGCGTACCTGGCGTACCACGGCAACAACGGCAACATGTACCTCACCGAGGTCGGCAACAACTTCGACCGCGAGGTGCACCTCGGCGTCTTCCACCGGCCGATCGCCTCGGACAACGGTCGGGTGGCGTCACCGGCGTTCGGCACCGACGGCGGCGTGTCGTACATGCTCTACGAGGCCGGACCCCGCCTGAACGCCCGCATCTGCGTGGCCCGCGAGGTCTAGGGACACCGCCGACCGGCCCTTCGCGGGCCGGTCGGCGGGATACCGCTCAGCCCTTGAGGCCGGTGTGCGCCAGGCCCTCGACGAACTGCTTCTGCGCGATCACGAAGACCACCAGCACCGGCAGCGCCGTCATCGACGCCGCCGCGAGCTGCACGTCCCACATCGGACCGCCGTACGCGTCGACGAACTGGGTGAGCGCCTGCGGCAGGGTGAACTTCTCCGGTGTGGAGAGGAACACGATCGGTTCCAGGTAGAGGTTCCAGCTGTGCAGGAAGGTGAAGATGGCGACCGCGCCCAGCGCGGGCCGGGACAGCGGCAGCGCGATCCGCCAGAACGTGGCGAACCGGCCCAGCCCGTCGACCCGGGCCGCCTCCTCCAACTCCCCGGGCAGGGCGAGGAAGAACTGCCGCATGATGAACGTCGCCAGCACGCTCGGCGCGCCGAGGATCGGCACCAGGATCAGCGGCCAGTGCGTGTCGATCAGCCCGAGCCGGAAGAACATCTGGAACAACGGCACGATCGTCACCTCGCTCGGGATGAGCAACCCGGCGAGGACGACCAGGAACAACACGTTCTGGCCACGGAAGCGGATGCGCGCGAAGGCGTACCCGGCCAGGGCCGCCACCGCCAGCGTGCCGACGGTGACCACCAGCGCGATGTAGAGGCTGTTGAGGTACTGCTGCCCGAAGGGTTGCAGGTCGAACACCCGCTGATAGGCGTCGAGCCGCGGATCGACCGGCAACAGTTGCGGCGGGAAGGCGAAGATGTCCGCCACCGGCTTCAGCGACGAGGTGACCATCCACCAGGTCGGGAAGACGAAGGGCACGGCCAGCACCAGCAGCGCCCCGTAGAGCACGAGCTTGGTCCGGGGCGACAGGTCACGACTCATGGAAGACCCACCTCTTGCGCATCTGCCACTGCGCCACGGTCAGCGCGAGGACGATGCCGAACAGCACGATCGACAGGGTGGCGCCGTAGCCGAAGTGGTGGAACTGGAACGCCTGCTGGTACAGGTAGTAGACGAGCACCGTGGTCGAGGTGCCCGGACCGCCCTGGGTGAGCACCGCGATCTGGGCGAAGACCTGGAGCGAACCCACCACCGTGATGATCGAGGTGAGCAGGATCGTCGGGCTGATCAGTGGCACGGTGATCCGCCAGAACTGGCGCAGTCGGCTGGCCCCGTCCACCTCGGCCGCCTCGTACAGCTCGGCGGGCACGCCCTGGAGGGCGGCCAGGAACAGCACCATGTTCAGGCCGACGTTCTTGAACACCTGCACGACGACGACCGAGAACATGGCGGTGGCCTCGCCGCGCAGCCAGTTCGGTCCGTCGACGCCGATCGTGTCGAGCAGGCCGTTGACGCCGCCGTTGTCCTGCAACAGGAAGCCCCAGACGATCGTCCAGGCCACCAGCGACACCACGACGGGGGAGAAGAACAGCGTGCGGAACACGATCGTGCCGCGCAGCTTCTGGTTGAGCAGGACGGCCAGCAGCAGGGCCAGGGCCAGGTTGAACACCACCAGGCCGACGGAGAAGAGCCCGGTGGCCCGCAGCACCGAGCCGAGGTTCGGGTCGTCGGCGAGCGCCGCGTAGTTGTCGGTGCCGACGAAGTCGAACGTGCCGGCGAGCACGTTCCACTCGTGCAGGCTGTACCAGACGACGAGGGCCAGGGGCAGGATCACGAAGACGGCGCTGCCGAGCAACTGCGGGGCGATGAACAGGTAGCCGGTGAGGTGGTCGCGACGGCGGCCGGTCCAGAACGGCCGGGCCCGGTCCGGGGTGGACCCGGCCGTGGCCGGGTCCACCCTGGTGTCCGTACGGGTCATCGGTCGCCTTACTTCGCCAGCAACGGCTGGATCTTGCCGCAGACCCCGTCCAGGACGGCCCTGACGTCCGCGTCGGCCTTCCACAGCGGGTCCAGACCGGCGCGGACCTGCTGGCTGATCTCGGCCTGCCCGGCGTGACTGGGCTTGACCACGCCGTTGGTGATCCCGTCGATGACGACCTTCTGCAACTGCTCCGGTTCGAGCTTCGGGTTCGTCTTGGCCAGCGTGTCGGCGGTCAACTGGGACTGGCGCGGCGGCGGGAAGAACTGGGCCAGCTTGGCGGAGTTGGTGGGGTTGGTGAGGAAGGCCAGGAAGTCGGCGGCGGCCTCGGCGTTCGGGCTGCGCTTGAGCACCCCGATGCCGGCCTGTCCGACCACCGCGTACGGCCCCTTCGGCCCGGCGGGCAGCGGGACCAGGTCCCAGGCGAACCCGTCGTCCTCGAGCAGTGACGCGCGGGAGATCTGGGTGATGGTCATGGCGGCGTCACCGGCGAAGAAGTCGGCGGTGGTGCCCGGGCCGGGCAACGCCTTGTCGGTGAAGACGGCACGGTGCAGCCGCGTCATCGCCTCGACCATCTCGGGTTCGGCGAAGCCGCAGGTCCTGCCGTCCTCGCTCCAGGCCCGAGCACCCCACCCGGTCCAGATCGTGGACAGGTTGCTCCAGTCCTTGTAGTCGAAGTCGCGGATCACCAGCCCGGCCTTGCCGGTCGCGGCCTGGGTGGCACCGGCCGCGCCGAAGGCGTTGTCCCAGGTCCACTGGCCGGCCTCGATCAGCTCGGCGGGGGTCCGCTGGTCGGCCTGCTTGAGCAGGTCGGTGTTGACGAAGACACCGAACGGCGAGGTGGAGAAGGGGTACGCGTACAGCTTGCCGTCGTCCTGCCAGAGCTTGAGGGTGGCCGGCAGGATGTCGTCGTACTGGTAGCCGTCGGTCTTCTTGAGGGTCTCGTCGAGTGGCAGCAGCGCGCCGGAGGCGACGAAGTCGGGCGCCGAGTTCTCGAACACCCAGGCCAGGTCGGGGGCGTTGCCACCGGCGATCTGGGTGGTCAGCGCCGTGGTGTACGTGTCGAACGGCAGCGGATCGAAGGTGATCTGCGTGACGTCGGGATTTTTCTGGCGGTACTCGTCGGCGATCTCGTTGAACAGCGCCAGATGCGCCTCGTTGGCCGACCAGACGGTGACCCGCAGGGTGGCCGGGCCGCTGTCCTGCGTCTCACCGCCGCCGCAGGCGGACATGGCGAGAACGCCGGTCAGCGCCGTGGCGACAACGCGTATTCCCTTTCCTGATCTCATCGTCTCTCCTCACCGGGGGGTCAGTAGCCCGCGATCTCCGGCCACCGGCATTCGACGCCGGCGGCCGTGACGCGGTCGGTGAACTCGGCCAGCAGCCGGGGGGTGCCGCGGACCGCGCGCGGGGACTCGCCCCGCGCCAGACAGAAGTCGGCGAGCAGACCGGCGACCTCGCCGACGTTCCACTCGACCGGGTGCAGCCGGTAGCTGCCGTTGGTGACGTGCGTGGTGCCGATGTTCTTGCCGGCCGGCAGCAGGTTCTCCATCCGCTGCGGGATCAGCGCGCCGAGTGGGATCTCGAACGGGCAGGACCCGACGTCGATGTAGTTGTCGCCGCCGGTCGACGGGTGCAGGTCGATGCGGTACATCCCGACGCCGATCGAGTCGGGGTACCGCACGGCGCCGTGTGCGCCGCGTACCGCGAGGGAGAGGTCCTGCTCTACCACGGTGTACTCGGCCCTGATCCGGCGCGACTCCCGGATGTAGGGCGCCTGGGCCAGACCGGCCGGGTTGCCGGTCACGTCGCCGCGCAACCGCAGCCCGGGGAAGCCGGTGCCGCCGTCGGGTCGCGGTGCCTCGGTCTGCAACCAGTAGAAGAGGGAGTACGACAGTTCGCGTGCCTTGGCCAGGTGCCACGACGCGTTGGGCACGTCGATGACCGGGCCCTCGAAGTAGTCGATCATCGGCCAGTTGACCAGGGTGATGTCGCTGGCGTACGCGCCGTCGACGAAGTTGCGCCGGGCGGCGATCCGGCGGAACGTCCACAGGTTGCCGTCGCCGGGGTTGACGCGCTGGTCGGCGTTGACCGCCCAGGGCTCGTCGTCCGGGTTCGGGGTGAAGCTGCGCTCCAGGATCTCCAGGGTGCGCGGGTTCGGCGAGCGCCAGGAGAGCAGCCGGTCACCCCAGAAGTCGGGCTTGTAGTCGCGCCAGAAGTCGTAGCCGGCGGGCCGGTCGATGGTGTGATCCCCGTCGACGTGGTCGATGGCGAAGCAGACCGACACGGCCTGCATGTTCATCGGCTGCGCCTCGGCCGGGGCGCTCGGCTCACCGGTCTGTTCCCGCGACTCGAAGCCGGTGACGTACTCGGTGCCGGTCAGCGGCAGCAACTCGCCGGTCTCGGTGGCGTCCAGCACGTACGGCGCGGTGACGTCGATGCGGTCCTCGCGGTCCCGGTGCGCCAGCGTGACGCCGGTGACCCGGTCCCCGTCGGTGGCCGCCGCCACCGGCCGGTACGGCTGGAGCACGGTCAACCGGCCCGAGCCCCGGTACGGCGCGAGCATCTGTTCCAGCACGGCGACGGCCACCCGTGGCTCGTGGCAGAGCCGGCTGACCCAGCCGGCACCCGGATTCAGGTCGGTCCAGGACCGGGAGCGTTCGGTGAGCGGGTAGTGCCGTCGGTAGTATTCGCGGATGCCGGTGCGTAGCGCCCGGTAGCTGGCGGTGGCACCGAACTGCTCGATCCAGGAGTGCTCGTCGGGCGGGACGGCCTGGCTGGTGAGCTGCCCGCCGAGCCAGTCGAACTCCTCGGTCAGGATCACCGACCGACCGGCCCGGGCCGCCGCGAGCGCGGCGGCGACCCCGCCCAGTCCGCCGCCGACGATGAGGACGTCCGCACGCATCTGTGCCACTTGCTTCCTTCCAGTCGCGCGGGCCGCCTATCGGCGGTCGACCGCCGGTTCGGGGGCGCCGAGGGTGTCGCCCTCGACGAACTCGCAGGGGAGGAGTCGTTGCTGGACGCCGTCGGCGCTGCCGTCGATGACCCCGGTCAGCACCTCGACCGACTGCCGGCCCATCTCCTCGCGCGGGATGTGGAAGCCGGTGAACGCGGTGTCGGTGGGCACCGGCACGGTCGGGTCGCCGAGCGTCAGGATCGACAGGTCACCGGGTACGCGCAGCCCGCGTCGGCGGGCGGCGGACTCCAGGGCGACGGCGGTGGCGAAGTCCTCGACGAAGACGACCGTGCTGCCGTCCCCGGCGAGGTCGTCCAGGACGGCGTCGGCGTCGCGGGTCGGGTCGGTCAGGCGGCGGGCCGACTCGGCGGCCGGTGCGGCGGCGTCGAACCCGTGCCAGCGGTCGGCCGAGGACTCGGCGGTGGCGTCCACGCCCAGGTAGGCCAGGCGCCGGTGGCCGCGTCCCAGGGCCAGTTCGACGAGCTGCCGCACCGCCGCGGCGTAGTCGGCGCCGACGTAGGGGACCGGTCCACCCGCGTCGTCGCGGCGACCCACCGCCACGTACGGGTATCCGTCGCGGTTGAGCCGGAGCAGCTCGGCGGCGTCGATCTCGCGTCCGAGCAGGATGCACCCGTCGGCCAGACGGAGCCGGTTGTCGCGGTGGAAGATCCGTCGACGCCCGTCGACCACGGGTGCGCTGGTGAACAGCAGCAGGTCGCAGCCGACCCGTTCGGCGTACTCCTCGATGCCGAGCAGGAAGGGGTGGAAGAAGTCCCGGCTGCCGCTGGGGAACGCCGGCTCGTAGGTGAAGACGCCGATGATCCGGTTGAACCGGGACGCGAGCCGACGGGCGACCGGGTCGGCGGCGTACCCGGTCTCGGCGATCACCCGCAGCACCCGGTCCCGGGTCTCGGGGGCGATGCGCACCTCCGCGTCGGCGCGGTTGTTGAGCACCAGCGACACGGTTGCCTGGCTGACGCCGGCCATCCGTGCGATGTCACGTTGTGTGACGCGTCGGGGTGCAGGGGGCACGGGGGAGTCCTTCCACTGCCGCTAATGCGTATTAGCGTTCGGGCTGGGAAGGAGCTTCGCGGCTGAACCCGATCGATGTCAAGGGGGTGACGGCAGATTTCCGTCTGATGAACTCCCTGAACTAATGCGGATTAGCGAGCGTCCTCGGCGGACCTGTGAACGAGGCGCGGCGCCCCACCCGCCCGACGGGGCGCGCTCGCCGTCGGCTCTTGACAGCGCCGCCCCGGAGTCGCAGTATTCAAGAACTCGACGGCGCTAATACGTATTACCGCAACGCCTGAACGCCCCGGCGCTCCCCGCTGTCCACGGAGAGCTGCACGGAGCGTGACTGGTGCTGCGGACGCGGCCGGGTGCCCGGCGGCGGGTCGTCTCAGACCCGGCCGCTGACCAGGTACTGCATCTGGTGCTCGTGGTTCGGTGCCACGCCGTACCGGTGGTCCAGCTCGTAGATCGACGTCAGCGGGACGGCCGTGACGTCCGTCAGGCCCGCCTCCTCCAGCACCGCCACGGTCTTGTCGATGGAGGTCGCGGTGGCCAGCGGCAGCTCCGCCTGCACCTGGCTGTCGTAGTGGCCGGTGAAGTTCTCCGAGGCGTTGTCGAGGCCGTGCGGGAACCAGGTGCTGTCCACCACCGCGACCGTGCCGCCGGGGCGCAGCAGGCGGATCCAGTTGGCCACGGCCCTCTGCGGCTCGCGCAGCGTCCACATCAGGTATCGGCTGGTGACGGCGTCGAAGCTGGCGGCCGGGAAGTCCGGCGCGACGGCGTCGCCGAGCCGGATGACCGGGCCGTCGGTGACGGTCGCGGCGTGCCGGCGGGCCTCGGCGAGCATGCCCTCGGCCAGGTCGATGCCGGTGACGCGGTGCCCGAGACCGGCCAGGACCATGGCGACCTGGCCGGTGCCGGTGCCGACGTCGAGCACGTCCAGCGGTGCGGCCGGCAGGGCCTGCGCCCAGATCTGCGCCCAGGCCCGCTGGTCGTCGGCGAGCCGGTCGGGGCGCTGCTGGTACTCGTCGTACTCGGGTGCGCGGCCGGTCCAGTAGGCGTTGATGCGCTCCTGCGTGGTCATGCCGCAGTCCTCTCGTCGGTGCTCTCATGGATCGGGTGGAACAGCAGGTGGACGGTGCCGTCGAGGTCCAGGCGCCGGATGCCGATGCCGTAGACGGGCTCCAGGACGGCGGGGTCGAGGACCTCGTCGACGGTGCCGGCGGCGGCGACCCCGCCCGCGCCGAGCAGCACCAGGTCGTCGCAGTAGCGGGCGGCCAGGTTGAGATCGTGCAGCACGACGACCGAGCAGGTGTCCAGCGTGCGGACCAGGTGCAGGATCTCGTGCTGGTAGCGGATGTCGAGGTGGTTGGTGGGCTCGTCGAGCAGCAGGTGGGTGGCCTGCTGGGCGAGCGCGCGGGCGATCAGCACCCGCTGCCGCTCACCGCCGGAGAGCTGGACGAACGCCCGCCCGCTCAGGTGCGTGGCACCGACCCGGCTCAGGCAGCGGGCGGCGATCTCGTGGTCGGCCCGACCGGTCCGCTGGAACGTCGACAGGTGCGGCCCCCGGCCGAGCAGCACCAGCTCCGCCACGGTCAGGGCGGTCTCCCCGCCGCTCTCCTGCACGACCACGGCCAGCCGCCGCGCGGCCTCCCGGGCGGGCAGGGCGACCAACGCGTCGCCGTCCACCACGACCTGCCCGGTCCGGCTGCGCAGGGCGCCGTAGAGCAACCGCAGCAGCGTGGTCTTGCCGCTGCCGTTGGGCCCGATCAGGCCGAGGACCCGACCCGGCCGGGCGGTCACGCTGACCCCGTCGATGACCGGATTCGCGCCGTAGCGCCACGTGACGTCGGTGGCCTCGATCACGAGCCGTTCCCGAAGCGCTGCACGATCCGCTCCAGACCGTCGATGGACAACGGCGTCGGCGGCTCGGTGAAGTTGAACAACTGGGTCATGACCTGGCCGTTGCGGACCGCGTTGAGCTGCTGCGCGCCCGGCAGCCCGGTGAGCCCCTGCTCGACCGCGCGGGGGTCGCCGTCGCCGTAGAGCAGGATCAGCACGTCCGGGTTGCGGCCGAGCAGTTCCTCGACGGTGACCTCGAAGACCCGCTCCTTGACGTCGCCGAAGACGTTGCGGAAACCGGCGGCCGTCAACTGCGGGTGGGCCATGCTGCCGGTGCCGTACGCGTACGTGGTGCCGCCGCCGACGGTCGGGTAGAGCACCGCCGCGGTGCGTCCGGACCCGTTGCCCGCCTCGGCCTGGACCTTCGTCATCCGGTCCTGGAGCGCGGTGACCGCAGTCGACGCCTCGGTCTGGCGGCCGAACACCCGGCCGTACGTCTCCATCTGCCGGTAGATGTCGTCGAAACTCGGCACGGCGGTGCTGTCCGGGCACATCGCCGGCTCCTCCAGCAGCGGGATGTCCACCGCCGCGAGGGTGTCGCGGGAGAGGTTGTCGACCTCGCCGAGGACCAGGTCGGGCTCCTGGCTGATCACCACCTCCTTGGAGATCTGGAGGTGGCCGCTGGTGTCGGTCTTGTCGGTCAGCAACGGGATGCGGTCCAGCTCGCCCTGGGTCGCCGCGTCGTAGTACTCCTTCGGGTACTGCCCCGCCCGCGCGGTGACCCGGTCCAGCACGCCGAGCGCGTGCAGGTACGGCACGGCGGCGCTCTTGAGTAGCACGATCCGCTGCGGAGGGGCGTCGAAGGTGACGTCCACGCCGCAGTTGGTCACGGTGACCGGGTAGCCGGGGGCGGCGTCGGTCGGTCCGTCGGTGCCGCCGCCGCACCCGGCGACGAGCAGCACGCACGCGGAGGCGGCGGCGGTGGCGAGGCGGCGAGCCTTCAACATCGGTTCTCCTTGACGGACGGGCGTTCAGGCGCCGGAGGCGTGCAGACGACGGATCAGGACCAGCAGGAAGGGGGCACCGAGCAGGGAGGTGATGATGCCGATCGGGATCTCCTGCGGTGCCAGCAGCACCCGGGCCAGCACGTCGGCCCAGACCAGGAGGATCGCCCCGAGCAGCGCGGCCACCGGCACCACCCGGACGTGCGGTGCGCCGACGATGCGGCGGGCCAGGTGCGGCACGACCAGGCCGACGAAACCGATGCTGCCGGCGGCGGAGACCAGGATGCCGACGCTGAGCGAGACCAGCACGAGCAGCCGGAGGCGGAACCGGTCCGGCGAGACGCCCAGGGTGTGCGCGGTCTCGTCGCCGATGGCCAGCACGTCGAGCCGCCGTCCGACGACGGTCAGGTATCCGATGGTGCCGATCAGCACCACGGCGGCGATCAGCAGCAGGGCGTTCCAGCGGGCCAGGCCCAGCGACCCGAGGAGCCAGAACATCACCGACCGGGCACCCTCGGCGGATCCGGAGGCGAAGATCAGGAAGCTGGTGGTGGCGTACAGCGCGTACCCGACGGCGACGCCGGCCAGCAGCAGCCGGATGGAGGTGACCCGGCCGCCGCTGCGCGCGATCAGGAAGACCAGCAGCGAGGCGCCGAGCGCGCCGACGAACGCGCTGGTGGAGAGCGCGTACTGGCCGAAGCCGGCGCCGGCGCCGAAGAGGATCGCGGCGGCCGCGCCGCTGGAGGCGCCGGAGTTGATCCCCAGCAGGTACGGGTCGGCGAGCACGTTGCGGACCATGGCCTGCAAGGCCACGCCGCAGACCGCCAGCCCGGCGCCGACCAGCATGCCGAGCAGGACCCGGGGCAGTCGGACCTGCCAGACGATCGCCTGCTGCGGTCCGGTCCAGCTCACCTCGCCCGGCACGCCGACGAGCTGGTGCCCGATGATCCGGGCCACCGTGAGCGGCGGGATGCCGATCGCCCCGGCCCCGACCGCGACCAGGCCGGTCAGGACCAGGCCGAGGGTCAGCGCGAGCAGCCAGAGGCCGGTCCGGCGGCGCTGCGCCGCCACACCGAGCACGTCCGTCGGGCTCGTCGGCAGGGTGGTGACGCTCACCGCTCTCCCACGCAAAGTCGTTGTTCTTGCCAAGTCTTTGCAAAAAGCTAACACCAAGATCACGCCAGCGGAAGCCGGATGAGTCGTTGTTCACGCTCCGCTCGACCCCGTGTCGCCGTGCGGACATCACACCCGCGCGCCGGTCGTCACGCGTGATCCGGACGCTAGGATCCGAGACGGTACTGGTTCGCCCCGGCCGTCCGGTCGAGGCGTCGTAAGAGGGAACCCGGTGTGAGTCCGGGACTGCCCCGCAGCGGTGAGTGGGAACGACCGCCGTCACACGCACTGGACGCCCTGTCGGGTCCGGGAAGCGACGGCCAGTAGGAGACCGGCCCAGCCGGTCGCGCCCACGAGTCCGAAGACCTGCCCGTGCCGCGTGCGCAGCCGCGCACGCCGCCGTCGGCCTCGCGGGAGGGCCCGGGCGAGGTCGGTCGTCGCACCGTGCCCTCCCCAGCCTTCCCCGGAGCCGTACCGCCGGACCTCGAGGGAAGGGAACCCTGGCGACATGACCACTCCGTTCGGCACGAGCACCGTGCTCGGCTATCCGCGCATCGGCCCGCGCCGTGAACTCAAGACCGCAGTCGAGGGCTACTGGGCCGGCCGCATCGACGAGCCGACCCTGCGGGCCACCGCCGCGCAGGTACGCGAGGAGACCTGGCGTACGTTGCACGACGCCGGCCTGTCCGCCGTACCGTCCAACACGTTCTCGCTCTACGACCACGTGCTCGACGCGGCCGTCACGGTCGACGCCGTACCCGACCGGTTCCGCCGGCTCGGCCTCGGTGAGCTGGACACCTACTTCGCCATGGCACGCGGCACCGCCCAGGAGCCGCCGCTGGAGATGACGAAGTGGTTCGACACCAACTACCACTACCTGGTGCCCGAGATCGGCCCGGACACCGCCTTCGCCGCCCGGGCCGACACGCCCCTGACCGATTACGGGCGGGCGCGGGCGCTCGGCATCACCACCCGTCCGGTGCTGGTCGGCCCGGCCACCCTGCTGCTGCTCGCCAAGCCCACCGCCGACGCGCCGGACGGGTTCCGCCCGTTCGACCGGCTGGACGACCTCGTCGACGTCTACGCCGACCTGCTGACCGCGCTCGCCGACGTCGGGGTGCCGTGGGTGCAGCTCGACGAACCGGCGTACGTCGGCGACCGGTCCGACGCCGAGATCCGCGCCCTCAGCGCCGCCTACGCCCGCCTCGGCGCGCTGACCCACCGGCCCCGCCTGTTCGTCGCCGCCTACTTCGGCGAACTCGGCGACGCGCTGCCCGCCTTGCTGGACACGCCGATCGAGGCGATCGGGTTGGACCTGGTCGCCGGTCCGGGTGACCTGGACCGGCTCGCCGGCCACGGCGCGCTGCCGGGCCGGACCGTGGTCGCCGGGCTGGTCGACGGCCGCAACGTGTGGCGGACCGACCTGCGGGCCGCTGCGGCTGTCGGCGCCACCCTCACCGGGCTCGCCGACAGCGTGGCCGTGTCCACCTCCTGCTCGCTGCTGCACGTGCCGGTGGACCTGGCCGCCGAGACCGAGCTGGACCCCCGGCTACGGGACCGGTTGGCGTTCGCCCGTCAGAAGGTCGACGAGGTGGTCGCGCTCGGTCGGGTGCTGCGCGACGGGGTGGGCGAGCTGCCCGCCGCGCCTGCGCCGGTGCCGGCACAGTGGCGCGACGACGCGGTCCGTGCCCGCCTGGAGGCCCTACGGCCCGAGCACACCCGACGCGGCCCGTACCCGCAGCGCGCCGAGGCCCAGCGCCGACGCCTCGGGCTGCCCGTGCTGGCGACCACCACCATCGGGTCGTTCCCGCAGACCGAGGCGTTGCGCCGGGCCCGGGCCGAGCACCGGGCCGGTCGCCTGGACGCGGCCGGCTACGCCGAGCGGATGCGGGCCGAGATCGCCGAGGTGGTGGCCGAACAGGAACGCCTCGGGCTGGACGTGCTGGTGCACGGCGAGCCGGAGCGCAACGACATGGTGCAGTACTTCGCCGAACACCTCGACGGCTTCGCCGCCACCGCCCACGGCTGGGTCCAGTCGTACGGCTCCCGGTGCGTACGCCCACCGATCCTGTACGGCGACGTGACCCGGCGCGCACCGATCACGGTGACCTGGTCCCGGTACGCCCAGTCCCTCACCGACCGGCCGGTCAAGGGCATGCTCACCGGTCCGGTGACCATCCTGGCCTGGTCGTTCGTCCGGGTGGACCAGCCGCTGGCGGAGACCGCCCGGCAGGTCGCCCTGGCCCTGCGTGACGAGGCGCGGGACCTGGAGGCGGCGGGCATCCGGATCATCCAGGTCGACGAGCCCGCCCTGCGGGAACTGCTGCCACCACGCCGCCGGGACCACGCCGGCTACCTGGACTGGTCGGTGGCGGCGTTCCGACTGGCGACCAGCGGCGTCGCCGACGCCACGGCGATCCACACCCACCTGTGCTACTCGGAGTTCGGCGAGGTGCTGCCCGCCATCGACGCCCTGGACGCCGACGTGACCAGCATCGAGGCGTCACGTTCCCGGATGGAGATCCTCGACGACCTGGCCACCGTCGGCTACACCCGGGGCATCGGGCCGGGTGTCTACGACATCCACTCGCCCCGGGTGCCCGACGGCGCCGAGGTGGTCACCGCGCTGCGCCGGGCGGCGGCGGTCGTCGGGCCGGACCGGCTCTGGGTCAACCCCGACTGCGGGCTCAAGACCCGGGGCTACGACGAGGTCCGTCCCGCACTGACCGCGCTGGTCCGGGCCGCCGCCTCGGTCCGCGCCGAACTGGCCGCCGACGGGCCGACGCCCGCGCCGAGCGACGCCTGACCCGTGGTGCCCGCCGGTGGGAGCCGCCCACCGGCGGGCACCGCCGACGGACCGCACACCCGAGAGGACCGGAAGGGTCAGGGTGCGGTGGCCTTGACCACGACCGCCTCCGGGGGCGGTGGCTGCTCGGCCGGCGGGAGGCGTCGGGCCAGCCGCCGGACCGCGGTGTTGAGCACGGCGATCAGCGGTACGGCGATGAGCGCGCCGAAGATGCCGTCGAGCACCACACCGGCGGTGACCGCCAGCACCACGGGCAGCGGGTGCAGCGCCACCGCCTTGCCCATGATCCACGGCTGGAGGACGTTCCCCTCGACCTGCTGCACCACGATCACCGCGCCGAGGATGAACAGCGCGGTGACCCAGCCGCCGTCCACCAGGGCGACCAGCACCGCCACCGCGCCGGAGAGCGTGGCACCGACGATCGGGATGAACGCGCCGAGGAAGACCAGCGCGGCCAGGGCGAAGGCGAACGGCACGTCGAACAGCACCAGCGCGATACCGATGCCCACCGCGTCGATGAACGCCACCAGCACGGTGGCCCGCACGTAGGCGACCAGGGTCTGCCACGAGGCCCTGCCCGCGTCGTCGAGGCGCCAGCGGGCGGGGGCCGGGAACATCCCCACGATGAACCGCCAGATGCGCTGGCCGTCGCGGAGGAAGAAGAACATGGCGAAGAGGACCAGCAGCGCACCGGTGAAGATCTCCACCACCGTGCCGGCGGTGGAGAGCGCGCCGGTGGTCAGCGCCTGGGTGTTCTCGTTGATCCAGTTCTGCCCGGCCTGGATGTACTGGTTCAACGTGCCGTCGGAGAGGTTCAGCGGCCCGTCGCGCAGCCAGTTCTGGATCTGACCGATGCCGTCGGCCGCGTTGCGGCTGAGGTCGGGCAGGCCGGTGACGAACTCGCTGACCACCATGGTCAGCGTGCCGACCACGGCGGCCAGTCCACCGATCAGCACCACGGCGGTGGCCAGCGAACGGGGGAAGCGGGCCCGCAGCAGCCAGCCGACGGCGGGTGCCAGCAGTGCGGAGAGCAGCAGCGCCACCAGCAGGGGCACGATCACGACGCGGATGGTGCCCATGAACCGCAGCATCGCCCAGCCGACGATGCCGATGACGATGATCCGCCACGACCAGGCGGCGGCGATCCGCAACGAGTGCGGCACCCCGGCGTCGTCCCGGCTGATCGTCGAGGGATGGCCGTCCTCGCCGTCGTTGCCGGCGCGGGGCTCGGGGATGGGCCGGGCGAACTCCTCCGCACGGTCGGCCTGCCGGGTACGGTCCCGGTCCCTGGCCGCGCGTACCGACTCGCGTCCCCCGTCGTACGCCCGGCGCAGTCGGTGCCGCAGCTGCTCGAACCGGCTCAAGGGAACCCCCAGGTGAAGATCGGTCGGTACACCGTAACGGGTCGGGCCACACACCGGCACGGTGACCAGCGGCCAGGCCGGAAACGACCGGACCGCCGCCGGTCTTCGCCGGTGACGTCGGGTCGCTTCAGCCCTATCCTGGCGCTTCGTGCCCGGGTGTCCGGCCGACGCCGCCCCGGCTCGCGGGTGGGTCCCTCCGGACGCCGAGGGCTCCATCTGCCACGAGGAGGTTCCCGGGTGAGAAGGTTCGCGGTACTCGTCACCGCGGTGACGGCGGCCACGGCGGTCGCCGTACCGGCGCAGGCGCAGTCGACGTCGACCCCGACGGCGGTCACCCTCAAGCCGCCGCTGAGCGGCCTGGTCGACCGGGCCGAGCCGGCCACCGGTGCGTACGCGCCGGTGGTGGACAGCTTCGTCATCCGGGTCAACTGGAGCGACCTGCAACCGCAGCAGCAGGCCGGCACCGACCACGGCGGTGCGCTCGACACCACCGCGATCGACCTGGCGGTCACCGCCGCGAACGCGGCCGGGATGCACGCCCGGCTGCGGGTGGTCGGCGGCATCCACGCCCCGGACTGGGCGAAGACGTTGGGCGGTGCCAGCCCGATCCCGTGGTACACCAGCGGCACCCTGGCCGGCACGATCGGTGCGTTCTGGACCAGCGAGTACGGAACGGCCTACCAGAACCTCCAGGACCGGCTGGCCGCCCGCTACGACGACGAGCCCCGGATCCGGGACGTGGTGATCGCCCGCTGCACCACCGAGTTCGCCGAGCCCTACATCCGGCAGACCGGGCAGCTCAGCCTGAACCGGCCCGGCCTGGAGGCGGCCGGCTACACCGGGGCGGCCGACGACCAGTGCCACCGCGACGAGATCGACGCGCACGACGTGTGGGAGCAGACCCGCTCCTACCTGGCCTTCAACCCGTACCAGCGGATCAACGAGGTGACCTGGACGGGCTCGGTGGACATGCCGTACACCCGGCAGATGATCGACTACTGCCGTACCTCACTGGGCGCCCGGTGCGTGCTGGGCAACAACTCGATGTACCCCGACCGCCCGAACAACTACTACGCGATGTGGGCGTACATCGCGGGCAAGGGCGGCCCGATCAGCTACCAGACCGCGACCGCCGACCTGGTCTGCGCCGACCAGGACCCGTGCCCGGCGTCGACCTGGAACCAGACGCTGGAGCTGGCCCTCACCTACGGGGCGAACGCCGTGGAGCTGCCCAGGACGAAGACCGGCTACCAGAGCTGGTCGATCGCGGACGTGTCGCCGAACCACGGCCTACAGCACTACGACGACCTGCTGGAGGCCGCCGCCGGGCCGTGACGCGGCTGCGCCGGACGCGGCCGTGGGCGGTGCGTAGACTCCGAACCGGACGATCGCCCTGCTCACGGCCGCTCTCGACGCGCCATCCGGCGGCGAGCTGCGGAAGAGGCCCATGACCAAGACGTACGACGTACCCCTGCTGGTGCTGACCGTGGCGACCGGGGCGATCGACGGCGTCAGCTACCTCGCCCTGGACCGGGTCTTCACCGGCAACATGACCGGCAACGTGCTCTTCATCGGTTTCGGCCTGGCCGGGGTTCCCGGGCTGCCGGTGCTCAACAACCTGGTGGCGTTGCTGGCCTTCATGCTCGGCGCGGTGCTCGCCGCCCGGCTGACCCGGGGCGCGACGGGCCCGGCGAAGCTGCCCCGCTCCGGCCTGGTCGTGCTGGTCGCCGGTAGCGCGTCGACGCTGGCGTCGGCCGGGCTCTGGCTCGGCACCGGGTCGCCGGAGGGGATCGTGATGCTGGTCGTCACCGGGTTGTTGGCGCTGGTGCTCGGCGCCCAGGCCGCGGCGGTCCGCCACATCGGCATCCGGGACCTCTCCACGGTGGTGGTGACGATGACCATGGTGAACCTCTCGGCGGACAGCCGGGCTGCCGGAGGCGCGGGCACGGCGTGGGCCCGACGGCTCGCCGCGATCGTCTCGATGGGCCTCGGCGCCCTGGTCGCGGCGCTCCTGACACTGCGGGTCGACGGGTCCTGGGCCCTGCTGATGGCGGGGGTGGTGATGGCGGCCGGCACGGCGATGATCGCGGCGGTCCGCCGCCGGGAGATCATGGCCGCGACGCACGCGCGGGCGGGCGATCCGGCCACCTGACCGCCGCGCGACGGGCGGGCCGGTGACGCGACCTGCGGCCCCGCCGACCGGGTAACCCTGGGCGTGCTCGGTCGACACCGCAATGCCAGCATGACGGCATGGATATCTACGAGGACGAGCGGACCGTGTCGCGGGCGGATCTGGCCGCGTGGCTGCGTCAGGTGGCGAGCCAGGTGGAGGCCGGGCAGGTCTTCTACGGTGCCGCCGGCACCATCGCCGTCGCCGACCAGGTGCACTGCGAGCTGGAGATCGAGCAGGAGGGGAAGGACGAGTACTCGATCGAGATCGAGTTCTCCTGGAAGAACCCGGTGGTCGAGGCGGAGAAGCCGAAGGCCGACGCGGAGAAGACCGACGCCGAGAAGGCGGCGGCGACCGAGGCGGACGAGGAGCCGGAGACGGAGTCCTCGGCGACCGCCTGACGGCGCGCCGACCCCGTTCGGGGAGGGCCGCCGTGACCGGCGTGGGCGGCACGACCCGCTCGTCCGGTGGCGCGGCGCGCCCTCGCCGATGGCAGCGGTCGCCGCGTCGTGCTCACCGCAGCCGGCCGCGCCGACCGAACCAGTCGCGGGAGACCCGGGTGTTCAGCGCCCACAGCACCCAGAGCAGCAGGAGCCCGCCGACGCAGGTGATCGCGCCCCACAGGCCGAGCGAGGCGGCGGCCAACAGGCCGGTCAGCGCGTACGCCGGGTAGGGCGCCCACTGGCGGCGGGCGGCCAGGCTCACCGCCACCAGCGTGCACGCCACGGCCATCACGGCGAAGAAGACGGCGGCGCCGAGCGAACCGCCGTCGACCACCGCGCGGTGCGCGGTCGCCAGCGCGAACAGCAGCGCCAGTACGCCGAAGACGAGCACGGTGAGCCGGACGGGTGTGGGCGTCGCGGGGTGTCGGAACGTGTCGCGGTAGCCGCCGTCGTGGACTCGTCCGACCATACCGACAACGATGGGTGTCGACACGCGACCGCAGGCCGCCACTGTCACCAATGCGACACTTTCCCGGCCTCGCTCTAAGCTTCCGGCCATGGCCAGGTACTTCGACGTGCATCCGGACAACCCGCAGCCGCGCATCATCGGTCAGGTGATCGACATCGTCCGGCGCGACGGCCTGATCGCCTACCCGACCGACTCGTGCTTCGCGCTCGGCAGCCGGCTCGGCAACAAGGCGGGCATGGACCGGATCCGGGAGATCCGCCAGCTCGACAGCGGGCACCACTTCACCCTGGTCTGCCGCGACTTCGCCCAGCTCGGCCAGTTCGTGCAGCTCGACAACGCGGTGTTCCGGGCGGTGAAGGCCGCCACCCCGGGCGGTTACACCTTCATCCTGCCGGCCACCCGCGAGGTCCCGCGCCGGCTGCTGCACCCGCGCAAGAAGACCGTGGGCGTCCGCATCCCCGCGCATCCGGTCACCCGCGCGCTGCTCGACGAGTGGGGCGAGCCGTTGCTGTCGAGCACCCTGCTGCTGCCCGGCGACGAGGAGCCGATGACCCAGGGCTGGGAGATCAAGGAACGCCTCGACCACGCCGTGGACGCGGTGGTCGACGCGGGGGAGTGCGGCACCGAGCCGACCACGGTGATCGACTTCTCGGACGGTGAGCCGGAGGTCGTCCGGGTCGGCGCCGGTGACCCGGCCCGCTTCTCCTGACCACCCACCGCACCCCGGTCAGGGGCGGTGTCGCCGAACGGCCGACGCCTGACGGGTGGGGCGGCGCAACACCGCGATCCGGTCGCCCCGGGTCCGCACCGACGTGCGCCCACCACGTCGGCGCCGCACCGTCAGGTCGAAGGTGTGCCCACCGACCCGTACCCCCTCCAGCGTGAGGTCCGGCAGCCACGGCGGCAGGTGCGGGTCGAGGAGGACCGCCCGCAGCGGCGCGGCCGGGCGCAACGCCAGCAGCGCCTGCACCAACGCGACGACCGAGCTGGCCGACCACGCCTGCGGGGAGCACGAGTTCGGGTAGACCCCGGGATGCGGAAAGGTGTCGCGGGGCAGGCCGCTGAGCACCTCGGGGAGGCGGTGCTCGGCGAAGAGGGCCGACGCCGCGAACGTCCCCTCGGCCAGCCGGTGCAGGTGGTCCCAACAGCCGTACCGGGCGAGCCCGAGGCCGATGGTGCCCGCCTCGACCGGCCAGACACTGCCCCGGTGGTAGCTGAACGGGTTGTACGCCGGGTGCGTGGCGGAGAGAGTGCGGATGCCCCACCCGCTGAACATGTCCGGCGCGAGCAGCCGGTCGGCGACCACGGGCGCGATCCGGGCCGGCACGATGCCGGAGGCGAGCAGGTGCCCGTCGTTGGAGTTGACCGAGCGCACCGGCCGCCCGTCCGGGCCGAGGGCCATCGCGTAGCAACCCCGGTCCGGCATCCAGAAGGCGTGGTGGAACCGGCGACGCAGGGCCCGCGCCCGCCGCACCAGGGCCGCGCCCGTCGCGGGATGAGCGGTCACCGTGAAGATCACGGCCGCGTGCCGCAGGGCGGCGTACCAGTACGCCTGCAACTCGCTGCTCGCGATCGGGTTCGGCACCGGCCGACCGTGTTCGTCGACCACCGCGTCGTCGGAGTCCTTCCAGCCCTGGTTCTTCACGCCGACCCGGGAGCGGCAGTGGTACTCCAGGAACCCGTCGTGGTCCTGGTCGCCGAACCGGTCGAGCCAGTCCAACGCGCGCCGGGCCGCCGGCAGCAGCGCGCGGACCGTGTCGAGGTCCGCCGTCCAGGCGTAGTACTGGCCGAGGAACATGAGGAGGTCCGGCGCGGTGGACCAGTCACCGTGGTAGTGCGACAGCGGGTCGAGACCGAGCGCGGACACCGGCCCCTGGCGCGCCTCGTGCAGCGGCTTGCCGGGCTCCTCGTCGCGCCAGTCGTCGATGCGCCGTCCGAGGTGGGCGGCGTTGAGTCGCAGACTGTCGGCGAGCATCGTCGGGCCGGCGAGCATCGCCTGCCACGAGGCGGTCATCGTGTCCCGGCCGAAGATCTCCTGATAGATCGGCAGGCCGGCGATGGGTGCGGTCGGGCCGGACGGCTCGCCGAGGGGTAACCCGGCCAGGTCCTCCGTCGCGCATCGCCAGGCCGCCGTCACGTCGAAGTTGGTGCTGGTCAACTGGGTGAACTCGCGTTCCAGCCGGGTGCGTGCCGCACCGGCGAGGTCACCGGAGTCGGTGAAGCTCGGCGGTGGCGCGACGAGCCGTTCGCCGTCGAAGACGGGCTCGACGAGGATCTCCACCTGCCGACGTTCGCGGGTCGGCAGCGCCAGGTCGACCTCGAAGCCGTCGTCGGCGTACCGGAGCGGCTGGTCCGTCCGGGCCCGGATCGCCACCGCCCGGTCCAGGCCGTCGCAGCGGTAGATCAGACGGAGCTCCCGCTGCGCCGGGTCCCACCGGCGCTCGACCGTGCCGGACTGCACCCGCCGGCCCCGTTCGGCCTCGCCGGTGTCCGCGAAGTCGGCGTCCAGCTCGATGCGCAGTCGCAGGTCCAGCGGTGTGTCGGCGTAGCTGAGCACGGTCAGCCGGGTCCGCAGCCCCGCCCCCACGAACCGGGCCACGGTCAGGTACGCCGCCCGCGAGGGCAGTTCGTCACCGGCGCCCAGCTCGGCGTAGGACAGTTGGGCGTACCCCTGGACGGTGGCCGTGCTGAACGGCACCGGCTCCCGTCCGTCGACGGTGATGCGCTCGGTGTGCAGCACCCGGGTGTTGCGGGCGAAGAATCCCTGCGGCCCGGTGCCGGTGATCCGGCCCCGGACGTCGGTGACCAGCGTGCTC
Source organism: Micromonospora sp. NPDC003816 (assembly GCF_042874705.1). Taxonomy (NCBI): domain Bacteria; kingdom Bacillati; phylum Actinomycetota; class Actinomycetes; order Micromonosporales; family Micromonosporaceae; genus Micromonospora; species Micromonospora sp. NPDC003816. Next base: position 115,231 of record NZ_JBIANP010000012.1, on the reverse strand, counting down.
CAGCCGCTGGCCAGATAGAGCAGGTCGGGGCGGACGCGCAGATTGCGGACCCGGCTCATCCGTTCCCCCTGGCCTGCGGTGGACCTGGCGTGGCGACGGTGCGACACGCGGCGGCGTCGGTCGGCGGTTCCTACCCCCTCGCCGCCCGGGTACACCTGTAGGCATGGCGCGGGGGAGGGTTCCGTGGCTCGGAACCCTCCCCGCAGGTGCGGGTCGGATCAGCCGGTGAATCGGAAGTAGGTGCGGTACTGGAAGCCGTTGTCCAGGGTCAGGACGAACTCACGGCAGGTGCCGGCCCAGGCGGGGTCGGTCTTCCAGACGTAGTTGTACTGGCCTCTGGCATTGGCGGACATGCGGGAGTTGCCGGGATTGACGGCGGCCACCGGGAGCGGTCGCGGCGTGACCGAACCGTCCGGGTTGACCGTCTGCAGCGTGTCGCAGTCGACCAGGCGGGAGTACGGCGAGTTGCTGGCCAGGATGTCCAGCCCCCGGTTTGCGGCGAGTTGGAACTTCATCGGTGCCGCGTCCCCGGCGGGCAGCGTGTTCAGGCCGGGCGCTGCGGTGCGGCCGACGAAGTCGCCCCGGCAGGACGGGTGCGTGTCGAACGCCTCCGTGTTGTCGTCGCGGTTGGTGGTGCCCTGCACCGCGCTGTAGCCGAGACCCCGGCGGGCGAACGAGGCCCAGAGGGTGCAGGCGTTGTCGCCGCCGGTCAACGCCGCGTCGGCGGCGATGATGGCGTTGCGGCCGACCACGAAGCCCGGCCCGCAGCCCTGCATCTTCAACCCGTCCATCACGAGCTGCATGGCGAGGTTGTTGCCGCCGGTGTTCCAGTCGCCGTAGACGTTCGGGTTCAGACCGTGCCGGTCGATGAGGTCCCAGGTGACGTCCCAGAGGACGGCGGCCCAGCCGTGCCCGATGCCGTGCGGCGCGGCCAGCGAGGTGCCGTTCAGCCAGCCGCCCGTCTTGATGCTGTCGTAGGTGAACGGCTGGGTCTCCATGTTGCGCGAGTACGGCCGGGGGCGCAGCCCGTTGCCGGTGCGGTCGGACTGATAGAGCACGTACGGCACCAGGCCCCGCGAGCCGTCGGCGGTGTCGAGGGCCGGGTCCAGCAACGTGGTGATCGCGAAGAAGTCGCTCCAGCCCTCGCCCATCTGCTCGTTGCCGGTCAGGCAGTTGATTCCCGGGCCGCCGGTCAGCCGCAGCGAGATGCCGTGGCCGTACTCGTGGATGATGATGCCGGCGTCGAGGTCGCCGTCGCGCATGCCCGGGTGGCTGGGGTGCTTGCGGACCGAGCCGGTGACCGTGCCCTCGGCGATCGCGGCCTTGAGCGTGGTGCCGTCGGCCTGGGTGACCGCCACCGCCGGGATGGCGACCGGCGCGGTCGTCATGGCGCCGGTGAGCACCGGCGCGGGGCCGGCCGCGTTGTGCGCGACCACCACCGCGTCGGCGCCGAGTGACTCGGCGATCTGGGTGCGCAGCAGGTAGGTGCAGGCGGTGGTGCCGCCGTCGACCACCGCGACCCAGCCGTCGTCGGGCAGCGTGGCCGGGTACGACGAGGCGGCGCAGCCGGTGCCGCCGTGCACGAACGGGCGGGCGGACAGGCCGGTGCTGGTCGGTGCCGGGCTGTAGCGCGACCAGGTGGCGTCGAACGACCCGACCCCGTCGACGACGACCTGGTTCTGCGCGCCGAACTGGTTGCCCGGCCACAGGTACATCTGCATCCGGGGCGTGCCCACACCGTCCACCGCGGGGGTGGAGAAGTTGGCGTTGTTCGTGCCGCCGCCGTCGGCCGCCTCGGCGCGGACGTAGTCGCCGCCGACCCCGCCGCGACCGTAGTTGTTGGCCTGGAAGTTCCCGGACGCCTCGTCGAAGCCGTAGCGGTACGAGACGTCGTGGATGATGTTGTTCCAGTAGAACAGGTTGGCGGTGGCCGCGTCCCGGTAGCTCTGCGGGTTCTCGCCCAGGTCGAGCGGGAAGTTGAAGGTCAGGTTCGGCCCGCCGTCCGGGCTGCTGCCGAAGTCCGGCGCGTTGTTGTTGTCCTGGTCCTGGTACGCGTGGACGTTGTTGCCCTGGGTGGTGGTGAACTCCGGACCGGGCACACCGTCGGTGTCGTGCCAGCCGTGCGGCGAGGCCAGCGCGTCCGCCGGGTCGGTCACCACGGCGCGGGGGCCGTCGTTCGGGCTCTCCGTCGGGTAGCCGTAGACGTGGTAGCTCGACCCGTCCCGCACCGGGTCGGGCGTGCCGAGCGGCCCGCTGCGCCGGACCGGCATCGTCCGGCCGGAGACCGGGTGCAGGGTCTCGGCGAGGTCGTCGGTGTGTTCGTGGGTGGTCCAGTCGTCGGCGTCGAGCAGGTCGCCGCTCTCCGCGTCGACGGTGGCGTTCCAGAGGTGGGCGTCGGTGGCGTCGTCGATGACGAGTTGCCAGGCGAGGCGGAGCCCGGCGTCGGTGGGTTGCCAGCCGAGCTTGGCCGGGATGGGCTCGGCGGAGACGCCGCTGCCGCTGACGACGGTGCCCTGCGCCGGGCCGCCGGTGCGGCTCATCACCCGGGTGTTGGTGGGCGTGGGCAGGTCCAGGGCCTCGGCGGCGGCCTCGACGGCGTCCACGGCGTCCAGGTCGGGGGTGGTGGCCCCGGCGGTCAGGCCGGCCACGAGGGTGTCGCCGACGAAGACGACGCTGCCGTCGCGGGCGACGTTGACCGTCGCGGTGGCCCCGAAGATCTCCAGCTTCTCGTGGCGCTGGGCGAGGTTGACGTGGGTGACGCCGGTGTGCCGGCTGGTGTAGCTGGACACCACGGCGAGGTCACCGAGGTCGGCGGCGGTCACCCCGTGCCGGGTCGGGTCGGCGCGCAGGTAGGCGGCGGCGATGTCCTCCGGGGCGCCCTGGTTCGGGCCGGTCAGGAAGATCTCGTGGGACCTGAGGGGTTCCTCCGGGGCCGCCGCGGCGGGCTTCGCGGCGACCGAGGTCAACGAGGCGACGAGGGCGGTGGACAGCAGCAACGCGCCGCTGCGGCGAGCGCGTGACGAGCGGGGTTGTCGGGGCACTTCTGCTCCTTCGGGGGTGGAAAGGACAGCACGGAGCGCCGATCCACGACCGGGCGGTCCGTCACGGCGGCCGTGACGCTCGCGTGCGGTCACGGTGCGTGACCGTGCCCGTGCGAGGTGGATCGCGTCGACGCTACGGCGCAGCTCACGGCCGGTCATCCGACAAATGTTCAAATATTTCGATCTATTGCTCCTACGTCTGTCGTGCGACCGTTCCGAGCTGCGGCAATGCGTCGTCGGTCCGTACGTCGCGCGCGTAGACACTGTGTGTATAGCCCGCGTGTATAGTGGCACTCATGTCTGTCGGTTACGCCCTACTGGGTCTGCTGGAGCAGGGCCCGCGACACGGTTACGACCTCAAGCGTTCCTACGACGACCAGTTCGGTCGCGGGCGGTCGCTGCACTACGGCCAGGTCTACGCCACGCTCGCCCGGTTGCTCAAGAACGGTCTCGTCGAGGTCCAGTCCGAGCCCGGCGAGGGCCCGGACCGCAAGCGGTACGCGATCACCGAGGCCGGCGTCACCGACGTCGAGCAGTGGCTGGCCCGACCGGAGCAGCCCGAGGTCTATCTCCAGAGCAAGCTCTACACCAAGGTCGTCCTGGCGCTGCTGACCGACCGTGACGCGGTCGACCTGCTCGACGTGCAGCGCGCCGCCCACCTGGCGCAGATGCGGGAGCTGACCCAGCGCAAGCTCGCCGGTGACCTGGCCGACCAGCTCGTCTGCGACCACGCCCTGTTCCACCTGGAAGCCGACCTGCGCTGGTTGGAGCTGACCGCCGCCCGGCTGGACCAGCTCCGCGCGCAGGTGCGAGAGGAGATGCGATGAACCCCGCAACGGACGCCCCGCTGCTGGAGGCGGAGGAGCTGGTCAAGACGTTCGGCGCCACCACGGCGCTGGACGGCGCGTCGCTGCGGGTGTACGCCGGTGAGGTGCTCGCCCTGATGGGCCCGTCCGGCTCCGGCAAGTCCACCCTGCTGCACTGCCTGGCCGGGATCGTCATGCCGGACTCCGGTCGGGTCCGCTACGCCGGCCAGGATCTGGTCGCCCTGTCCGACCAGCGGCGCAGCGCGCTGCGCCGGACCGAGTTCGGCTTCGTGTTCCAGTTCGGGCAACTCGTGCCGGAGCTGACCTGCCAGGAGAACGTGGCCCTGCCGTTGCGGCTGTCCGGCGTCCGTCGGCGGGAGGCGGCGCGCCGCGCTGCCGAGGCGTTGGCCCGGCTGGAGGTCGGCGACGTGGCGGACAAGCGACCCGGCGAGGTCTCCGGCGGTCAGGGCCAGCGGGTGGCGGTGGCCCGCGCGCTGATCACCGGTCCTCGGGTGATCTTCGCCGACGAGCCGACCGGTGCGCTCGACTCGCTCAACGGCGAGCGCGTGATGCGCCTCTTCGTCGAGGCGGCCCGGCAGACCGGCGCCGCGGTCGTGCTGGTCACGCACGAGGCGCGGGTGGCCGCGTACTCCGATCGGGAGGTCGTGGTGCGCGACGGCACGGTCCGCACTCCGGCGCAGGTCCGATGAGCGCGGGGACGCGACGTGGCGGGTTGGCCTGGCTGGAGGACCTGGCGCTGGGCGTACGGCTCAGCGTGGCGGGCGGCCGGTCCGGCTGGACCCGACTGGCCCTGATCTCGGTCGGTGTGGGCCTCGGGGTGGTGCTGCTGCTGACCGCCGCCGCCCTGCCCACACTGGTCGCCGCGCGCGGCGACCGGGAGGCGGCCCGCCTGCCGGGCCCGGCGGTGTCCGCACCCGGGCCGGAGACCCTGCTGACCGTGGATGTGGAGTCGCGCTACCGGGGCACCGACGTCAACGGCTGGCTGGTGCGGCCCGAGGGGGAGCGGTCGCCGCTGCCCCCCGGTGTCGACCGCCGGTTGGCGCCGGGGGAGATGGTCGTCTCGCCGGCCCTGGCCGCAGTGCTCGACTCGCCCGACGGCGCGCTGCTGCGGGAGCGGTGGGGCGGCCGGGTGGTCGGCACCATCGGCCCCGACGGGCTGGCCGGCCCGGGTGAACGACTCTTCTACCTGAACTCGGAGCAGGTGGACGAGGAGTCCCTCGGTGCCCGGCGGATCGCCGCGTACGGCGGTGACGGCCCGCAGGAGTCCGGAGGAGTGACTCCGGTGCTGCTGGTGTTGGGCGTGCTGGGCCTGGTGGTCCTGCTGCTGCCGGTGATGATCTTCGTGACCACGGCGGTGCGGTTCGGCAGTGAGGCCCGCGACCGCCAGCTCGCCGCGATCCGGCTGGTCGGTGCGGACAGCGCGATGACCCGGCGGGTGGCGGCGGGGGAGAGCCTGGTCGGCGCGGTGCTCGGGTTGGCCCTCGGGGCGCTCGCGTTCCTCGGCGTCCGTGGGGTGGCCGGCGACCTGCTGCCGCCCGGGTTCAGCTTCTTCGCCGCCGACATGCGTCCGGTGCCCGGGTTGGCGCTGCTGGTCGTGATGCTGGTGCCGACCGTCGCGGTCCTGGTCACCCTCTCCGCGCTGCGGCGGGTGGTGATCGAGCCGCTCGGCGTGGTCCGGCGCGGCAGCGCGCGGCATCGTCGGTTCTGGTGGCGGCCACTGCCGTCACTGGTCGGACTCCTCCTGCTCTACCCGCTGGTCGGCGGTCTCCCCGAGCAGGCCGGCGGCCTGCTGGTGGAGCTGCAACTCGCCGCCGGGGCGACGCTGCTGCTGGTCGGGGTCGTCCTGCTGCTGCCGTGGCTGGTGCAGGCGACGGTGCGGCGGCTGGGTGGCGGCGGCGTCGCGTGGCAGCTCGCGGTCCGCCGGTTGCAACTGGACAGCGACACCGCGGTCCGCGCCGTCTCCGGTATCGCGGTGTCGGTGGCCGGCGTGATCGCCGTGCAGGGAGTGCTCGGCGCGGCGCAGACGCACAGTGCGAGCGACCTGAGTCCCGACGACGACTTCCAGGCCGTGGTCTTCGTCTATGAGCCGGGCGTGCCCGACGGTCCCGCGCGGACCTGGGCCGAGGCGCTGGCCGACACGGTCGGGGTGCGGGCCACCAGCGGGGTGGCGGACCTGGGCACCGCCCCGGACGCGGCACAGGTCCATCGGGTCTACATCGCCGACTGCGTGGCCCTGCGCCAGTACGCCGAGCTGCCCACCTGTGCCGACGGTGACAGCTTCGCCGGCCCTGGTGGCGCGTCGACGGCTGCGGGCACCACGCTCACCTTCGACGACGACGGCACACCGATCCGCTGGACGGTGCCGGCCGAGGTCCCCACGGTGCGGCAGTACTCCACGCTGGTCGTGGCGGACTTCCTGCTCACCCCGGGCGCGGTGGAGGTGCCGCCGGTCAACCCGAGCAGCGTGCTCGTCGCGTACGACCCGGCCGACCGGGACGCGGTGGAGCGGTTGCGCAACACCGTCGCGCGGGTGGACCCGACGGCGGTCGTGCAGACGTTCGAGGAACGCCGTACCTCCTCGGTGCTGGCCGGTTACCAGCAGGCGCTCCAGATCGGCGCGGTCGTCCTGCTGCTGGTCATCGGCGCGAGCATGCTGGTCAACATCCTCGAACAGCTGCGCGAGCGGCGGCGGCCGTTGGCGGTGCTCAGTGCGTTCGGCGCGCGCCGCCGCAGCCTCTCCGGGTCGGTGCTCTATCAGGTGGCGATCCCGGTCTCGTTGGGCATGCTGTTGGCGGTCGTGACCGGAAGCGCGGTGGCGGCCCTGCTCCAGTCGGTCGCCGGCATCGCCGTCGGCGTCAACTGGGGGGCGATCGCCGGGGTGTCCGGCACCGCCGCGGTGCTGGTGCTCGTGGTCACCGCCGCCAGCCTGCCACTGCTGTGGCGGTTGACCCGGGCCGAGGGGCTGCGCAGCGAGTAGCCGGACGTGACCCGGCAGATTCGCGGCGTGGCTCGGGGCACGCCGCGAATCTGCGGCGAGCGGCTCCTCGCCGCCGCTCGCAGGCTTTCGTGCCCGCCGAGTGAAAGTTCACGCCACTGTGCACGAAAGTATCGACGAGTCGTGATATGCGGGCTACGCTCCGAGCGAATCGTCGTCGATCCGAGGGGTGGCCATGTCCCGTCGCACCGGAAGGCCCTCCTACCTGCAGACCCCGCCGGCCCCGGCACATCGGACCTCCGGTCTGTCGATCCTCGGTGCCGTCACGGCAGTGCTGGTGGTGGCCCTGGTGGGCGGGCTGGTCGGGTACACCCTGGGACGGCCGGACGACACCGACTCGCGGATCGCCGAGATGCGCGCGGCGGAGGTCGAACGGGACGCGCGCCAGATCGTCGAACTGACCGACCTGGCACGCCGCACCGGCCAGCAGATGGCGCCGATCCTGGTGGCCGTGCGGGAGCACGGGGAGTCCGGGCGGGCTCCCGAGCCGACGCAACTGGACCAGTGGCGACAGACCATGGGCCAGCTCACCGAGGCGTACGCCGACCCACCGTCGGGCAGCACGGCCACCAACGTCGCCCGGGGCGGCCTGCGCAGCGCCGTGGCCCAGGCCACCGTCGCGGTCGACGCCGTCGCCCTGGCGGCCTCCGTGCCCGACGCCCTGCGCCGCGACCACCTGACGCTGGCCGCCCGGCAGGCCACCCTCGCCGCGACCACCTGGTCGGTGGCCGCGACACAACTCGACCAGATCAACATCGACGCCGGCAACGGCCACCAGCACGTGCACCTCGACACCGGTGAGGCCGACGGCGCCCTCACGCCCGACGGCGCCGCCGAGGGCACCGGCGGCTGACGGGCTGTTCGTCCACCGCCGGTACGACTACCGTTGCGGGGCGGCGACGGGCCGCAGACCGGGGGTGGACGAGGACATGGGTGCCGGCACGCTTCTCGCGGTCAGCGACCTGCACGTGGGCTACGCCGAGAACCGGCAGATCGCTGCGGAGCTGCGACCCCGCTCCGACCAGGACTGGCTTCTCGTCGCCGGGGACATCGGTGACGCGTACGCCGATGTGGAGTGGACCCTGCGGACCCTCACCGAACGCTTCCACACCGTGGTCTGGGCACCGGGCAACCACGAACTGTGGACCCCCCGGCACGACCCGGTGGACCTGCGCGGCGAGCAGCGGTACGACCACCTCGTCGAGTTGTGCCGCACGCTCGGCGTGCACACCCCGCAGGACGAGTACCCGGTCTGGCGGGGGCCCGGCGGGCCGGTGGTCGTCGCCCCGCTCTTCGTCGGCTACGACTACTCGTTCCGGGCACCCGGCACCACCACCAAGGAGGAGTCGCTGGCGCGGGCGTACGCCACCGGGATCGTCTGCACCGACGAGTTCATGCTGCACCCGGATCCGCACCCGAGCCGCGAGGCGTGGTGCTGGGAGCGGGTGGCGTACACCCGGCAGCGCCTGGACGCCTGCGACCCGAGCCTGCCGACCGTCCTGGTCAACCACTACCCGCTGGTCCGCGAGCCGACCGACGTGCTGCGCCACCCGGAGTTCGCCCAGTGGTGCGGGACGGAACTGACCGCCGACTGGCACGTCCGGTACCGGGCGGCGGCGGTGGTCTACGGTCACCTGCACATCCCCCGGACGACCTGGCACGACGAGGTGCCGTTCCAGGAGGTGTCGCTGGGTTATCCGCGCGAGTGGAAGCCCCGGGGCGGACGACCCGAGCTGCCGCGCACGGTGGTGTTCGGCGGCGCGTCGGCGACCCGTACGCCGGACGTCGGCAGCGGTCGGGCCGACTGAGGCTCAGCCCTCGGTCCACCCGTGCCGGGTGGCGATGCGGATCACCTGGTCCCGCAGCCGGACGATCTGACCCGCGGTGAGGTCCGGGGCGGCCTGGATGAACGCCTCGGTCACCTCGGCGCGCAGCGCCGCGGCGGAGAGCACGTCACAGGTGGCGTCCTCGTCGTACTCCTCGGTGTCGGCGGTCGCGACCGGGGCGGCGAGCGGACGGCGCTCCGACGCGACGACCCGGACGTCGTAGCCCTTGAGGCCCCGCTCGCCCTCCTTGATCTGGAACTCCACCCTGGTGCCCGGTGTGATGGCCTGCTTGCCCTCCATCAGGTCGTTGGCGTGGACGAAGACGTCCTCACCACCCTCTTCCGGGGCGATGAACCCGTACCCCTTCACCTCGTCGAACCGGACCACGCGCCCTACCGCCACAGCACTTCCCTCCACTGACCTGCCACCCGCCGCCGTACCGCCGCATCCCGACCCCGTGCCGGCCCACCGCCGCTTCATCGGCGGCGGTGAAGCGGAAGCCCTCGGTGAGTTCACCCTACGTCCGGTGGCCGGTCCGAACCATCGTCCGGGCCGCGTCCACACCGTCCACTCAGTCCGCGTCCCAGCGGGCGAGATCGCGCAGCCACGCCTGCGCCGAACCGTCCGACGGCGCCCGCCAGTCGCCGCGCGGGGAGAGCGAACCACCGGCGACGACCTTCGGGCCGTTCGGCATCGCCGAGCGCTTGAACTGGGCGAAGCCGAAGAACCGGCGGCAGAAGACCTCCAGCCAGCGGCGGATCTCCGGCAGGTCGTAGGCGACCCGCTTGTGCTCCGGGAAGTGGGGCGGCCACGTGCCCGCCGCCGAGTCGTGCCACGCGTGCCAGGCCAGGAAGGCGATCTTCGACGGTCGGAAGCCGTAGCGCAGCACGTGGAAGAGGGTGAAGTCCTGCAACGCGTACGGGCCGATGCTGCTCTCGGTGGACTGGAGTTCCGCGCCCGGCACCAGCTCCGGGCTGATCTCGGTGTCCAGCACCGCGCGCAGCGTCTCGCCCACCTCCTCGTCGAACTGGCCGCTGCCGATCACCCACCGGATCAGGTGCTGGATGAGGGTCTTCGGCAGGCCCGAGTTGACGTTGTAGTGGCTCATCTGGTCGCCGACGCCGTACGTGCACCAGCCCAGTGCCAACTCGGACAGGTCACCGGTGCCGAGCACGATGCCGCCGCGCTGGTTGGCGAGCCGGAACAGGTAGTCGGTGCGGAGCCCGGCCTGCACGTTCTCGAACGTCACGTCGTAGACCGGTTCGCCGGCACCGAACGGGTGACCGAGTTCCTGGAGCATCAGCCGCGCGGTGGCGGTGATGTCCAGCTCGGTCGCGGTGACCCCGAGCGAGCGCATCAGCTTGTGGGCGTTGTCGCGGGTGTGCGCGCTGGTCGCGAAGCCCGGCATGGTGAACCCGAGGATGTCGCTGCGCGGCCGGCCGGCCCGGTCCATCGCCCGTGCCGCGACGATCAGGGCGTGGGTCGAGTCCAGGCCGCCGGAGACCCCGATGACGACCTTCGGGTCGCCGGTCGCCGCCAGCCGCTGGTGCAGGCCGGCGACCTGGATGTGGTACGCCTCGTAGCAGTCCTGCGCCAGGCGCGCCGCATCCGACGGCACGAACGGGTACCGCTCGACCCGCCGCCGCAGCCCGAGGTCCCGCGTCGGCGGCTCCAGCCGGAACCGCACCTCGCGGAAGCCGCCGGTGCGTCCCGCGTGCGCCCGCCGGTTGTCGTCGAACGTGCCCATCCGGAGCCGCTCCTGCCGCAGCAGGTCCAGGTCGACGTCGGCCACCGCGTGCCGCTCGTCGGCCGGGAACCGGTCGGTCTCGGCGAGCAGGACCCCGTTCTCGTAGATCATCGTCTGGCCGTCCCAGGACAGGTCCGTGGTGGACTCGCCCAGACCGGCCGCCGCGTAGACGTACGCGGCCAGGCAGCGCGCCGACGCCGACCGGCACAGCAGCCGACGGTCCTCGGCCCGACCCACCGTGATCGGGCTACCGGAGAGGTTGACCAGGACGGTCGCGCCCGCCAATGCCGCCTCGGCGCTCGGCGGCACCGGCACCCACAGGTCCTCGCAGACCTCGGCGTAGAGCACCAGGCCGGGCACGTCCTCGGCGGTGAACAGCAGGTCCACCCCGAACGGCACCTCGGCGCCGCCGAGCCGGATCGTCCCGCCGCGCTCGTCGACCCCCGCGCCGATCTGCCGGGCCTCGTAGAACTCCCGGTAGTTCGGGATGTACGACTTCGGCGCCACGCCCAGCACCCGACCCCGGTGCACCAGCACCGCGCAGTTGTAGACCCGGCCCCGGTGCCGCAGCGGCGCACCGACGACGAGCACCGGCAGCAGCTCCGCCGACTCCGCCACCAGGTGTGCCAGCGCCGTCTCCACCTCGTCCAGCACCGCGTCCTGGAGCAGGAGATCCTCGATCGAGTAGCCGCACAGGCCCAGTTCCGGGAAGACCGCCACGGCCACCCCCTCGGCGGCGCACCGGCGGGCCTGCCGCAGGACGGCCTCGGCGTTGGCGGTGGGCTCGGCGATGCGCGTACGCCCGGTGCAGGCGGCGACACGGACGAACCCGTGCTGGTAGACGGAGCGGAAGTTCACCGCACCATCATCGCCGAACCCGTCCCGGCCCCGGCCGGGACCCGACGCTGCCGCTGACCGACGCTGCCGCTGACCGACGCTGCCGCTGTGACGCAGGCGACGCGTCGCATCCGGTCACCGACCGTTCGCCTGATTGTGTCCCCCGGGTCCGATCCCCATGATCGGACCGGCCGGACCGCCGACACCGAGGTCCGGCCCGTTCGCGCCGGTCACCGCAGGTCGCGGCGTGCAGGTGCGGCACCGGAGGGGCAGGAATGGGCAGTGACGTCGTGGCGAGTCTCGTCGGCGGGCTGTTCTGCCTGCTGGTGGTCGCCGTACTCGGCGGGGCGACGGTCGCCTACAACCGTCTGGTCCGCCGCCGCAACCAGGTGCGGGCCTCCTGGGCCCAGATCGACGTGCAGCTCAGCCGCCGGCACGACCTGATCCCGAACCTGGTCGAGACCGTCAAGGGGTACGCGGCACACGAGCGCGACGCGTTGACGGCGGTGTCCGCCGCCCGCAGCGGTGCGCTGGCCGCCGCCACCACGCCCGGCCTCGCGGGTCGGGCCGGTGCCGAGACCGTGCTGACCGAGGCGGTCGGCCGACTGCTCGCGCTCGCCGAGGCGTACCCGGATCTGCGGGCCGACCGGAACTTCGCGGCGTTGCAGACCGAACTGTCCCGTACCGAGGACCGGATCGCCTACGCCCGGCAGTTCTACAACAGCGCGGTGCAGACGTACAACACCACCGTCGAGTCCGTCCCCACCAACCTGGTCGCCCGCGTGGCCGGCTTCCGGACGCGGGACTACTTCGAGGCCGGGACGGGCGAGCGCGGCACCGTCGGAGTCCGCTTCCCGGGCCCGGGCGCGTGATGGACGGTCGTCTCCTGCTCGACCTGACGGTGGGGCTGGGCGCCCTCGCCGGCTGGCTGCTGCTCTACGGTGTGCTCCGGTGGGTCACCCGGCCCGCCGCCGTGTCGCCCGCGCCGGCCACCCCGGAACTCGGCGCCGAACCGCCCGCCGTGGTCAACCTGCTGGTCAACCGTTGGTCGCTGACCGAGGACGCCGCCGAGGCGACCCTGCTCGACCTCGCCGCCCGGGGCTTCTTCGAGGTACGCCAACCCGGTGCCGACCCGATGCAGAGCACGGTGCACCTGCCGGCGGCTCCGCCCGACGAGGCCGGGCTGCGTCCGTACGAGCGACTGGTGCTCGACCGGGTGCGGGGGCTCGCGGTGGACGGCGTCCTGCCACTGACCGCGCTGACCTTCCGCGACGAGGCCCGGGCCCGGGCGTGGAACAAGCGGCTGCGCGGGCAGGTGGTCGCCGACGCCCGGGCCGCCGGGCTGTCCCGGCGGCGCTTCGGCCCGCGCGTGACCGGTCTGCTGGTCGGCACGGCGCTGGTCGCCGCCGTGGTGGTCGGCCTGGCCGCGCTGCACCTGGCGAGCTGGCATCCGACCTCGGGCAACCACGCGTTCATCGCCGGGATCGCCGTGTTCGTCCTGTTCTCCACGCTGGCCGGGGCGTCACCGGGCGAACGCGACACGGCGCTCGGCCGTCAGGTGGCGACCCGGTGGCTCGGTGTCCGGGACTGGCTGCGCGGGCACGAGCAGTTCGACGAACTGCCGCCGGCCGCGGTGGCGATCTGGGACCGCTACCTGGGTTACGGTGCCGCCGTCGGCGCCACCCACCTGGCCAGCGCGGTGCTCGACCTCGGCCTCGGCGACCGCACGTCGGTCTGGTCGTCGTACGGCGGCACGTGGCGCCGGGTCCGCGTCCGCTATCCCCGGCTGTTGCTCCGCTACGGCCGCTCGGTGCCGCGCCTGCTGGCCGGCGGCGTGATCGGCATCGCCGTCGGCGGTTTCCTGCTCAACGCCGTCGGTCCCACGTTCACCCTCACCCCGTCGACGGTGAACCAGGCCGCACGGATCTTCGACCTCGTGCGCAACGGCGTCGTCGTGCTGACGGTCCTGGTGCTGCTGTCCGGGATCCACACCGTGGTCCGCACCCTGGTGGACCTGGTCACCGAGCGCACCGTCACCGGTGAGGTGCTCTGGATCGAGGTGTGGCGCAGCACCACTCAGGGCGAGAACCGTCCGGCCCGGCCCTGGCTGCACTACCTGGCCGTGGACGACGGCACCGCCGACCGCACCACCGCGTGGGGGCTGCCCAGCGAGTGGGCGAGCCGCTGCCACGACGGCGACATGGTGACCCTGCGGGTACGGCCCTGGTCGCGGCGGGTCGTCGAGCTGTCGGTGGTCGGGCACGGCCGCTCCCGGCTCCCCACCGGCACGGTCGCGCCCGACCCCGTCGGCCCGCCGTCAGCCGGTGGTGGATCCGGGCCGGTCGCGCCGCCGCCCCCGCCGACCGCCACGCCGTGACGTCGACCGCCGCGCCGACCGGTCGTCGGACCCCGCACCGTCCCCGGTCCGGGCCGCCGCCTCCCGCGCGAGCATGGTCGCCCGCGAGGCCAGCTCGTCCACCCGGCCCCGCAGCCGCTCCACGGTGACGTCGCCCGCGTCGGCGTCGGAGAACTCGCCGAGCAGCCGGGTGTAGTCGCTGACCAGCCGCGCGTATCCCCGGCCCGTGCTGCGGGCGGAGAGCTGGCCGTACCGCTGGTCGAGGTCGACGATCTGCTGTGCCAACCCGGCTGTCGCGGCGCTGAGCGCGCTGCGCTCGTCGGCCCGGTCGTCGCGTCGGCGTCGCCGCGCGGCGGCCAGCCGGCCGGCCCGCCGTCCCGCGAACCAGAGCGACGCGGCACCGGCGACCACGCCGCCGACCGCCGCGCCGGCCAGCAGGTACCGGGGCAGCGAGGGGCTGATCGTGCGTGCCCCGTCCGGGACCGTGCCGGCCCGTACCAGCAGGTCGTAGTTGACCACGATGACCTTGAGCGCCTCCACCGGCTGGTCCACGAACGAGTCGACACCCCGGCCGATGATCGTCTCCGCGACCATCGCCCGGCCGAAGTCCTTGCTGTCGCGCTGGCGGATGCGCGAGCAGCCGTAGGTGTCCCAGTCGTCGCCGTCGCGGCTCATCGCCAGCACCAGCGTCCCCTTCGCGGCCTGCCGGGTCTGGTCACAGGCGGCCCGCAGGTCGTCGCCGGGCGACATCAACAGCACCACCAGCCGGCGGTTGCCGACGACCCGCTCGGCGGCGGGCCGGTCCAGGTCGACCCCGGGGGCGACGTACAGCGACGAGGCGCGGACCTCGCGGGCGATCGGGCCGTCCAGGATCCCGCCCGACCACAGCGCCCACCCGGCCAGCACCAGGCAGGCCAGCACCGCCCAGCCGAAGGTGGTGCCGACCAGTGCGGCCAGGCCGCGTCGCAGCGTGGCGGTCACGACAGCCTCCCCTGGAGATAGAGGTCGGGGCGGAACTCGGGGATGCCGGTCAGGCGGGCGGTGTCGTCCAGCTCCGCCGTCGCGTCGTCGAGCAACCGCCGGACGTGCTTGTCGGGGAGCCCCTCGTCGAGCGCCTGCCGGGCCGCTTCGAGCTTGCCGATGCCCCGGGTCAGCGCCGGGTTGCTGCGCGCGTCGGTGAGCAGCGACGCCTCGACCGCGAGCGCGGTGAGACCGGCCAGCCGGGCCCGCACGCCACCGCGTTGCGGATCACCCGGGCGGGTGCCCGAGCGGCGCAGCGACCGGATCGACAGCACCAGGAAGCCCGCCACACAGGCCGCGAAGATCCAGGGCAGGGCGGGCAGCGCCACCCGCAGCGGATCCAACGGCCGGTAGGGCAGTGGGCGGTCGAACAGGCCCGCGTACCGGATGTCGGTGACCCGGCCCAGGTAGACGCCGAGCACGTTCTGCTGCGGATAGTCGTAGCGGCTGAGCCGGTCGCCGAAGTGGGCGTAGAAGCTGGTCCCGGCGAGCTCCGCGAAGTCCGCCGCGCCCGGACCGTGGTACTCGACCCAACTGCCGTACATCACCACCAGCGGCTGGTCCGGAAAGAGCCGGTGCAGCGCCGGCCCGTACGCGGGAAGCGGCTCGCCGTACGGCTGGGCGGGCAGGGCGACGTACCAGGCGCCGTCGGGGAAGGCGGTGTCGGCGTCCTTCGGCACCTGGCGCAGCGTGGCGCCCTCCGCCACGTGCAGCCCGTCGGCGCGGAGGTCGGCGGTGACGGTGTCGAGTTCCGTCCCGCTCGGGTCACGCCAGCGCAGCGTGTCCTGGTCGGCCGGTCGCGGCACCTTGCGCAGCGCGGTGATCAGCGCGACCAGTTGGTCGGTGACGTCGCCGGTGGCGAACTGGGCCCGCCAGCCGGGCAGGGTGTCCGGGGTGGCCTGGAACATGCCGCCGCTCACCTGCGTACCGATCACCCGGACGGTGGCGTTCTCGACCTCGCGGACCCGTTTGCGTTCCTCCTCGTCCAGGCCGGTCGGGGCGACCAGGATCCGGGTGTCCTCGCCGCCGATCGCCTCCCGTACCCGCTGCTCGTCCCAGCGGGCGACGGCACCCGGCAGGCGTACCACCGGGTCGGCGTCGATCAGGGCGGTCATCTCCTCAGTGGACGGCACGGTCGCGTCGCTCAGCTCACCGGCGGAGCCCTCCTCGACCCGCTTCGACACCGCCGGTGACTGCCCGTAGCTCACATCGATGCTCTGCCGTTGGGCGAGCAGGAAGACCGCCAGGACGACGACCGCGACGGCGAGCAACGCCCAGCGCAGCGGTTCGGCGCGTCGGACGCCTCGGGGCGCGGTCACCGCCGTGCCTGCCACAGCGCGTCGGCGCGGCGGGCGAAGTCGGCCGCCGCGCGGGCGGCCGTGACGCCGCCACGGTCGGCGGCGAGCAGTTCGGCGCGGGCCAGCAGGCCGTCGGCCTCCGGCAGTCGGGTGCCCGCCGCGTCGCGGCTGACCGTGGCGCTGTCGATCGCGGCCCGGGCGGTCGACCAGGCCACGAGGCGGTCCTGCCGTCGTGACCGCAGGCGGGGCAGGAGGGTGGTGAGGAGTCCGGCACCCAGCAGCAGTACGCCGCCGGTGAGCCAGGTGAGCAGGGATGGTGACATGTGCTCCCGCCATCCGA
Source organism: Micromonospora sp. NPDC003816 (assembly GCF_042874705.1). Taxonomy (NCBI): domain Bacteria; kingdom Bacillati; phylum Actinomycetota; class Actinomycetes; order Micromonosporales; family Micromonosporaceae; genus Micromonospora; species Micromonospora sp. NPDC003816. Next base: position 98,944 of record NZ_JBIANP010000012.1, on the reverse strand, counting down.
GGGGGTCGGTAGGGCTACCTGTCTAGCGCACCGGTACCAACCCTCCGCAGGCCACCCCTGGTGCCGGTGGTCCGGCCGGTGCCGTGGGCGGCTCCGGCCGGACCGCGCGGTCAGCGGGAGTAGTACTCGACGACCAGTTGCTCGTCGCAGCGCACCGGCACCTCGGCGCGCTGCGGCAACCGGATCAGCCGTGCGGTCAGCCCGGCCAGGTCGACGTCGAGATAGGGGGCGGTCCGTTCCGGGGCGTGCGCACCGGCGGCGGCCACCACGAACGGGGTCTTGGCGCGGCTGCCCTCGCGGACCGCGATCACGTCGTCGGGGCGCAGCCGGGCCGAGGGGCGGTCCACCCGCCGTCCGTTGACGTTGACGTGACCGTGGGTGACGGCCTGGCGGGCCTGGTAGATGGTGCGGGCGAGACCGGCGCGCAGGACCAGGGCGTCCAGGCGCGTCTCGAGGTCGATCACCAGTTCCTCGCCGGTCTTGCCCGGACGGCCCACGGCGCGTTCGAAGGCCAACCGGAGCTGCTTCTCCCGCAGGTCGTACTGCGCCTTGAGGCGCTGCTTCTCCAGCAGCCGGACCTTGTAGTCGCTCTCCTTGGTCCGCGCCCGACCGTGCACGCCGGGTGGGTAGGGCCGGCGTTCGAAGTACCGCACGCACTTGGGGGTGAGCGGGATGCCGAGGCGGCGGGAGCGCTTGATCTTCGGGCGGGACTGGTTCATCATCACCTCTCTAGTAAGGTAAGGCTAACCTAATGGGAGGTGGGGCATTGAGCAAGGCACCCCTGGCGGCGACCACCGCCACACCGGCCGAGCGACTGCGTACGCTGCTCGCCGCCGCGGACTCGCTGCGCCTGCGGACCACCCGCCACCGCGCGGACCTGATCGGACGGCACTCTCTCGACGCCGACGGGCTGCTCCGGGTGGCGCTGCCCGCCCACGCCGAACTGGCCCGACACCTGCTGGACACGGGGGAGGTTCCGGCGCTGGTCGAGATCACCGACCTGGCGCCGGTCCCGGCCCGCCACCGGGTCCGGGCGCGGGCCACGCTCACCGGCTGGCTCACCCTGGACGACCTCGACGGTGGCGACGTGACCGCCTTCCTCGCGCTCGCCACCGCCGACCTCGTCGACGCCGACGGCGACGCCACCGTCGACCCGGACGACCTGGCTGCCGCCGACCCCGACCCGCTCGCCCCGTACGAGGCCGACCTGCTGCGTCACCTGTACGCCGCACACCCGGAGACGCTCGGTGGCCTGACCCGGCTGGTGCCGCCCGACCGGCGGGCCGGTGCCGGCCGGGTCCACCCGCTGCGGCTCGACCGGCACGGGATCGTGCTGCGCCTGGAGGTGCCCGAGGGGCACCGGGACGTCCGGCTCGCCTTCGCCGAGCCGCTCACCGGCCCGGACGACGTCGGCGCGGGGCTGGCCCGCCTGCTCGGCGGCGAGCCCGGCTGCCCCACCTGCGTCCACTCACACCCGTGACCGCACCCCGGCCGCCCGCCCGAACGGAGCCCGCCCATGCAACCCAGTAGCGCCGAGATCGCCCGCACCCTGGCCGGCAGCGCGACGCTCGCCACCGTGGTGGCGTACCGCGGGCCGACCGTGACCGACGTGCGGCACGGTGCCGCCGCCGACGGCCGCATCCTGCTGTTGTGCCGCCGGGACGAGCCGCTCGCCGGCATCACCGGCTCGGTGCTCGTGCACATCGCGGACGTACCGCCGCTGCCGTTCTCGCCGACCTGGGGCCGGTTGCGGGTCGGTGGCCGAGCGACCCCGCTGGCCGGGGCCGCCGCCCGCGCCGCCGCCGACGCGGTGGCGGCCACCCTGCCCGACCCGGACCTGCTGGACATCGGCGCGGAGACGGTCATCGTGGAGGTGGTGCCGAAACGCGTCACGCTCGCCGGCCGGGACCGGGACCTGCCGGTACGCCTCGTCGACTACCGCGCCGCCGCGCCCGACCCGATCTCCGCGATGGAGCGACCGCTCCTGGTCGACCTGGTCGACCACCACGGCACCCGGTTCTATCCGTTCCTGCGGCGGCAGTTGGTCGCCGCCGGGGTCGACCTGCCCGCCGACTGTCTGCCGTGTCCGCTGCGGCTGGACCGCTACGGGCTGCTGGTGTCGATTCCCACCCCCAGCGGCGGGAGCGCCTGCTACCGGCTCTGTTTCACTCCGCCGCTGAACGGGCAGGAGGACCTGGTGCAGCGGCTGCATCCGGTGCTGTTCCACCCGTGCGACCGGCACTGACCCTCGCTGTTTCGTCGGAGGCGCCGACAGGTTGAGTCGGGGAGGGCATAACTTTTGCTATCTGAATAAAAAGATGACGGGCTATTGAACGAAGCCCTGCCGTCGCAACGATGACCGGATGCGTCGACTCCCAACGGCTCCCCGACGCGTGGTCTCGGGCCTCCTCGCGCTCGTCCTCGCCTCGGCCGCCGTCCTCCTCGGGTCCACCCCACCGGCCGCCGCCCACGGCACCCTGGCGGTGTCCACACCGGCCGAGGGCGCCACCGTCGACACACCACTGACCACAGTGGAACTGCAATTCACCGAGCAGGTCCGGGACGACGCGTACTTCGCCGTCACCGCGCCCGGCGGCGCCCGGGTCGACAACGGTTGGACACACGGGACACCCACACCCCTGGACCGCCCGGTCCGGGAGTACTTCCTGGTCGACGGTGTCTTCGAGCCACGCGAGTACGCCACCGGCTTCCCGGCGGTGGTGACCCTCGCGCACCTGCCCGCGACCGGCCGCTACTCGGTCAGCTACCTCTCCGTCGCCTCCGACGGCGAGACCGTACGCGGCACCATGAGCTTCCGCTACACCGGACCGGTCACCAAGGCACCCGCCGGCTGGCAGGCGCCCACGGACCAGCCCGCCCCGGCACTGCTCGCCGCCGCCGAGCAGCACGGGACGTCCGGGTCCGGCGCGACGCCCGCCGCCTCACCCGAGGCGGCCCCCGCACCGGCTATGACCGAGCCCCCCTCATCTTCCGGCGACGGCGGGGGCGGCCCCGGATGGCTCGCATGGCTCACCGGCGCGGTGGCGCTCGGCGCGGCGGTCGCGGCCCTGCTCGTCCTGCGTCGCCGCCCCACCACCGGCGTCCCCGCCGGCCGATCGCGCCCCACCCGCCCCCGGGGTGACACCCGCCGGACCGGCACCGGACGTCGATCCGGCGCGAGCGCGGTCCCGGCGACCACCACGAAGAAGCCGGCGTCGGCGCGGAAGCCCGGCGGCGGCGGAGTCAGGACGTCCACGGTGACCGCCTCCACAGCGAACGCCGGCCGGACCTCGACGGTGGCGACGTCCTCGGCGCGCGTACGCGCGACGTCGGCGGCCGATCGGAGGCCCTCGGCGGGCGTCCCGGTCGGTGCGCTCGCCACCACCGAGCGGGAAACGCCGGTCGTCGACCCACCGGACGACTCGGCACCGGCCCGCACCGGCCCGGAGAACCGACGCGGTGACACCCGGCTGGTGCTGCTGGTCGGTGGGCTGGTGGTGGCCCTGCTGGCCGGATTCGGGCTGGGCCGCCTCGGCACCGGCGAGCCACGCACCACCAGCACGGGCGGCCCGCAGGCAGCCGCCGCCGGTTCCCCGGTCGCCGGAGCGGTGGCGGGCGACGGACACCAGCACCCGTCGGGCACCGGTCCCCACACGCACCCCGGCGACGGCACCGGCCAGGCGACCGGCACCGAGGTCAGCGTGAGCGGCTACACCCTCCAGCCGGTGCTGCGTACGCAACAGGCCGGCAAGGCCCTCGACTACCGGTTCCGGATCGTCGGCCCCGACGGGCAGCCCGCCACCCGGTTCGCGGTGGTGCACGAGAAGCCGCTGCACCTGATCGTGGTCGGCAACGACCTCGGCGGCTACCAGCACCTGCACCCGACGATGGCGCCGGATGGCACCTGGAGCGTCCCGCTGACCGTGGCGAAGGCCGGCGACTACCGCGTCTACGCCGACTTCTCCGTCACCACCACCGACGGTCGACAACTGCCGCTGGTGCTCGGCGTCGACCACCACGTCCCCGGGGCGTACACCCCGGCCGGGCTGCCGCCGCCGCAGCGGGAGACGACCACCGGACCGTACGCGGTCGCGCTGGAGGGCACGCCCACGGTGGGCGTGACCACGCCACTGGCACTACGGGTCACCCGCACCGGCGGCACCGAGCCGGCCCGACTGGACCGCTACCTGGGCGCGTACGGGCACCTGGTGCTGATCCGGGAGGGGGACCTGGGTCTCGTGCACGTCCACCCCGAGCAGGAGCTGGTCGACGGCGCGGTGACGTTCTGGCTGACCCCGCCCAGCCCCGGCCGGTACCGCGCGTTCTTCGACTTCCAGGTCGACGGCGAGGTGCACACGGCCGCGTACACGGTCACCGTGACGTGACCGGCCCGACCTCCGCCGAACCGGCCCAGACCCGATGCGCTGACAGCCGAGGACGAGATGTAAGGAAGGGACCCCTACTAACGTCTGGTGAGGTAAAGGGGTCCCTTCCTTACATCCACGCCCGACGCGCGCGAAAGATGACGGCGGAAGAAACCGATCGGGCTCCGGATACGTCCGATCGGCATGAAGATTCATCGAAGCGGGCGGCTGGCGGTCCTTCCCCTGCTGTTGCTGACCTCGGCGGCCTGCGGCCAGCAGGGGGCCGGCGGCGCGGGCGACGCCGGTTCTCCCGAGCGCTCCTACTCGGCGGACTCCGTGGTGTTCCGGATGGACTACGTCGGCGGGTTCGTCACGCCGGCCATGCTGGCCACCCGCCTGCCCGCGATCAGCGTCTACGGCGACGGGCGGGTGATCACCGAGGGGCCGACGACGTTGCAGTATCCCGGCCCGGCCCTGCCCAACCTCCAGGTCCGCACGATCAGCGCCGACGAGGTCGAGAAGCTGGTGGCGCAGGCCCGGGCAGCGGGCGTCGGGGGAGTCTCCGACCTCGGGACCCCGCCGGTCGCGGACGCCGCCTCGACCCGGTTCACCCTCCTGGGTGACAAGGGCGTCGAGGAGTCCGAGGTCTACGCGCTCGGCGAGGCCACCGGCACCGACAGCGGCCTGAGCGCCGAGCAGCAGTCGGCCCGGGACAAGCTGCGCGCCTTCGCCGAGTCGCTGACCGACCCGTCGGGCCCGCTCGGCGACACCCTGGAGGACACCACCGCGTACGCGCCGACCGCCGTCGCGGCCGTCGCCGAGCCGTGGGTCGCCGACAGCGAGGCCGGCGAGCAGCCCGAGGTGGCCTGGCCGGGGCCGGCACTGCCCGGTGCCGCCCTCAGCAAGGACCTCGGGTTGGGCTGTGTGACGGTCACCGGTGACGAGGTGCGCACGCTGCTCAGTGCGGCGGCGAGCGCCAACATGGCGACGCCGTGGACCTCCGACGGCAAACAGTGGCGGGTCACCCTGCGGCCGCTGCTGCCCGACGAGTCGGACTGCGGCGACCTCGCCAACCGGCGTTGAGTCCGACCGGGCGGCCGGGCCGGGTGCACCGGCCGCCCGGCGGATCTCGGGTCGACCAGGATCGTGGTGCGAAAGCGCCCCTCCAGGGGCGGATCCGTACCACGATCTGGGCCCGGTCGACCGCGCGAAGATCACTCGGTAGGCTGCCGCGCGATGAACAGCCCGACTCGCATCCTGGTGTACGGGGTGCACGGCTCCGGCAAGTCCACCCTCGCGCAGCACTTGGCCCACCGGCTCGGGCTGCCCTGGCACCCGGTCGACGACCTGCTCTGGGAACCGGGCTGGGTGGAGGTGCCGGTCGCGGTGCAGCGCAGCCGGATCGAGGCGATCTGCCGCAAGGAGCGGTGGATCCTGGACGGGGCGTACCACGGCTGGCGGGACGTACCGTTGGCCCGGGCCGACCTGGTGATCGGCCTGGACTATCCGCGTGGGCTCTCCTTCCGGTGGCTGCTGCGCCGCACCCTGGACCGGCTGCGGACCCGGGAGGAGATCTGCAACGGCAACCGCGAGTCGCTGGGCAGCGTGCTCTCCTCGGAGTCCGTCCTGGTCTGGCACCTCACCGGGTACGCCCGCGAACGCGCGCGGATGCGCGCCTGGCAGCAGGATCCGGCCGGGCCGCCGGTGCTGTTGTTCGACACCCCGCAGGCGCTGGAGCACTGGCTCGCCGCCCTACCGTCCCGCCCGCCCGACGCACCGCCCCGCTGACCCGCCACACCAACGCGCCGCCCCGGCTCAGAGGCCCTGGCGGCGGGCCACGCTGATGGCCTGGGCGCGGTCGGCGACCTGGAGTTTGGCGAAGATGTTGGAGACGTGGTTGCGGACCGTCTTCGTGCTCAACCCCAGCCGGGTCGCGATCTGCGGATTGGTCAGGTGCGCGGCGATGAGCGTGAGGATCTCCCGCTCGCGTGCGGTGAGTTCGGGGAACGCCGGTTCGGCCCGGTCCAGCCCGGCGAAGTAGCCCATCAGCCGGGTGGCGATGGCCGGTCCGAAGATCGCCTCGCCGTCGGCGACCACCCGCACCGACCGGATGATCTCCAGTCGGCGGGCGCCCTTGAGCACGTACCCCCGGGCACCCGCGCGCAGCGCGGCGAAGACCGAGTCGTCGTCGTCGGCCATGGACAGGATCAGCACCCGCACGTGCGGGCTCATCCGGACCATCCGCTCGGTGGCCGCGATGCCGCCCATCCCCGGCATGGTCAGGTCGAGCAGCACCACGTCGGGTTGCAGCCGGGCGAGTACGGCCAGCGCCTCCTCGCCGCTGGCCGCCTCGCCGCACACCTCGATGTCGGGGCTGGTGGCGAGCAGCGCGCGCAAGCCGGCCCGGAACGGCGCGTGGTCGTCAACCAGCAGGGTCCGGATCTGGTCCATCGGTCTCCTTCATACCGGTGAGCAGGGTGGCGGTCACCAGCGTGCCGGCGCCCGGTGTCGAGGTGACGACGCAGGAGCCGCCGAGTTCCTCGGCCCGTTCCCGCATCGTGTGCATGCCCACGCCGTCCGGCCGGTCGGGTCGGCGGCCCCGGCCGTCGTCGCGGATCTCCAGACACAGCCGCCCGCCGGAGACCCGCAGCCGCACCCGCACCTGGGTGGCGCGGGCGTGCCGCCGGGCGTTGGTGAGGGCCTCCATGGCGATGCGGTAGGCGGCCACCTCGGCCGCCGCGGAGAGCTCCGGCAGCACCGGTGGGGCGTCGAAGACCACCCGGGGCCCGTCGTCCGGCCAGCCGGCGATGTGCGAGCGCAGTGCCCCGATCACGTCCATGGTGTCCAGCGCCGGTGGTCGCAGACCGTTGACCAGCCGCCGGACGTCGGCGACGGCGGTCTGGGCGTCCACCACGATCTCCTCCAGCAGCCGCTGGGTCGGCGGACCCGGTCCGAGTTCCTGGGCCGCCTCGGCGCGCATGGTCAACCCGGCCAGCGTCGGCCCGAGGCCGTCGTGCAGGTCGCGACGCAGCCGCCGCCGTTCCTCCTCGCGTGCCAGCACCAACTGCTCGCGGGAGCGTTGCAGGTCGGCGGCGAGCGACTGGGCCCGGTCCAGGGCACCGACCGCCTGCACCGCCACCCCGATGTGCCGGGCCAGGTCGCGCAGCAGCCGCAGTTCCCAGGCACCGAGCGTGGTCTCCCCGATCCGGGGGCCGAGCAGCAGGTGACCGACGGTGTCGTGGGCGGCCAGAGGAAGCCGCACCGGGTCCGGTGGCGGGACACCCAGCCGGTACGACCGGCCGTCGACCGTCTCGATCTCCACGTAGGAGAGCTGGAGCGCCTCGCGGACCGTCGCCGTGCTGGTGGCGAGGACGGCGGCGGCGTCCTGGGTCTGGTCCAGCCGCTGCCCCAGCCGGGCCAGCACCGCGTACGGGTCGTCGCGTTCGCCGTACACGAGAAGGTTGACGCGGCGTTGCAGCCAGCCGCGCAGCGGCGCCAGGATCAGCGCCGCCACGGTCGCCGCGACGAACGAGACCGGCAGGCTCGCGGAGGCGTCGAAGCCGGCCCCGAGCAGACCGACGACCAGCACGTACGCGCCGCCGACCGCCACCGACAGGGCGACGAACACGGCGGTCCTGCTGATCAGCAGGTCGATGTCGAAGAGCCGGTGTCGCAGGACGGCGATGCCGATGGCCACCATGATCAGCGCGCCGCTGAGACCACCGGCCAGGTCCCAGAGCAGGTTGCCGTGCGGCCAGATGGTCGGGTGCGCGTCGGTCAGGCCGGCGACGAGCCGGGCGACCACCACACCGACCGCGACCGCGACCGCGTACCCGAGCCACTTGACCTGCTGTCGGCGGACGCCCTGGGCCCGGCGGGCCTGCCACACCACGGCGCAGCCGGCGGCCACGTAGATGATCGCGCTGGCCAGGGTGGCCACGGCAGCGGTCGAGTCGGCGACGGGTTGCCAACCCGGTACGCCGAGCGGATTGACCGCGCCGACCGGGCTGACCTGTTCGTTGGCGCCGGGTCGCAGCGCCCCGGCGACCATGGCGGCGACGCCGAGGAGCACCACCACCCAGACCGCCGGCCGCCATCGGGGCGACAGCAACCGGCCGTCGGGGAAGAACACCGGGATCAGCGCCACGGCCGCGTTGCCGGGCACCCAGAGCCAGTTCTGCGGCCAGGCCAGCACCTCGGCGAACGGCACCCGACCGGGTGCCACCACCAGCCCGTACGCGGCGTACTGGCCGCACGCCTCCTGGAGCGAGAAGCAGAACCCGCTGGTCAGGGCCAGCCAACCGATCGGGTTGTCCGGACGGTGGGCGGCGATCGCCGCGCCGACGATCGCGCACGAGGTCACCAGCAGCAGGTGTGACATGTCGCCCACCGAGCCGCCGTTGAGCACCGCCAGACCCACCGCGACGGCGGCCAGTTGCAGCGACGCCCCGCACAGCGCCCATGCGGCGCGGCGCGACCAGGCCGGGCGCGGTCCGCGTACGGCTCGCGTCCGGGCGGCGTCCGTGACCGGCGCGACGGCGGTGTTCTCGGTGGTCATGGCGTCGCCGAGACTAGACCGTGCGGGCGGGTCGGCGGATCGGGCGACCGGCCCGGCACCGCCGTCGCCTCGGTGGGCTCGTGCCCGCGCGTGGCCCCGCCGGTGCCGTACCAGGACCCCCGCACGGTCAGGGACGCCCGCCCGGACGTGGGCGCATCGCCAACGCCACCCCGGCGACGACCAACCAGATCCCGCCGGGGACCAGCGAGATGTACTGCACCGGCGCGAGCTGGGTGGCCGCGACCAGCACGGCGATCACCGCGCTGAAGACCGCGAACCAGCGGCTCACCGAGCCGTGCCGGAACCCGCCGACCGCGACCGCGGCGGCGGTCAACCCGATCCCGCCCCAGAGCCAGGCCATGGTGGCGTAGATGGTGAGCTGCGGCGCGATCACGTCCGGGTCGTACTCCGCCGCCGCGTTCAGCGAGAAGAACAGCTCGGTGGAGATCCCGCCGCCGATCAACAGCCCGACCAGCACCAGGCTGACCCCACCGGCGGCGAGCGTCGGGACCAGGCTGCCGGCCGGTTCCTGCGCCCCCAGGTAGCGCCGCAGCCCGGCCGCGAAGACCGCCAGGCAGACGATGGCGACCACGGTCACCACCTGGTGGGCCCAGACGTACCCGGCGCGGTCGGCCAGGGCGGCGACGTAGCCGGCGTTGTCGGCGCGGTACTGCTCGGCGGGGGCGGTCAGGCTCGCGGTGGTGAAGATGCCGACCAGGCCGACCAGGCCGCCGAGGGCGCCGCTCAGCGCCCAGGCGCGCGGCGGGCGCACGGGTGCCGGCGGGGGATCGCTCGGCGGGTTCTCCGACGTGGTGGCGGGATACATGGTGGTCTCCTTCTCGGGCGCAGGGTGCGTCACCTCGCACCCTGCCGCCGGGCCGACCCGGTCCGCATGGGGCGTCGCGGCCCACCGGCGCGTGAGGTTCCCGACCGGCCGGGACATCGGTCCCTGGTGACCGGGATCGGCCTGCCGGTCTGATGCCGGGGGTGGCACTGCCCGGTGCCCCACCGCCCAGCCGGGAAAGGACCCACACCGATGACACGCACCTCCTGCCGGGCACGAGGTGTCCCCGCGCCACGCGGCGTCACCCGCCTCCGGTGGCGACCACCGGTGATCGCGCTGCTCTGTCTGGCGCTCGTCGCCTCCGCCTGCACCGCCGACCGTGACGATCCACCGCCGTCGGGCGGGGTCGACCGTCCCGCCCTCGAAGCGGTCGCCGCCACGTTGCCGGCCGATCCGGTGGAGGCGGCCGAACGTCTGGTCACCGAGATCCATGCCGCAGACCCGACCCGGTCGGCGGCGGCCACCGCCGAACTGCTGCGCCGCGCCGGCCACCCGATCGTGTCGGTACGCGGGCCGGTGGTGGCGATGCCCGACCAGGTGGCGCTGCACGACGCACCGGTCTACGCCGAGCTGCTGCCGCTGCTGGCCGCCGCCACCCGGGCGGGGGACCGGTACACGGTGGACCAGTTCGCCGAGCTGCTGGACGCGGTCGGGCTGACCCGGAAGAAGATGACCTTCGCAGAGGTCACCACCGCCGTCGCCGGCTGGGCCCGGGACCCGGACCACCACCCGATCTTCGTCACCGCGGCAGCTGGCGTACGGGCCCTGTCGGGGCACCGGCAGCAGGTGCTGTTCGCCGGGGCCGACCCGGACACGGCGTACCTGGACCCGTTGCAGACGGTCCTGCTGCTCGGGCACGCCACCAGCCGTCTGGTCGAGGTGGTCGACGATGCCCAGCCCCGGGCGGCGGCCCGGCCCGGCGCGTTCGACCGGTTGGTCGGCGGCGGGGTCGCGTACGCCTCGGACGGGCCGTGCAAGGCGCTCACCCGACGGTTCGGGGCGCCGCAGGACCCGGTGGCCAAGGGGATCGTCGACTCGGCCAAGGGCTACCTGAAGGACAACCTGGTCAAGAATCTCTCCGACGAGGCACAGAACCGGGTGGGCAAGGCGGACGAGGTGTGGGGCAAGTCCGCGGCGGCGGCGAGCGCGATCCTGTTGCTGCTGGGCGCCCGGCTCTCGCTGAGCGCCGACAAGACCAGCACGCACTTCAAGCACACGGCGGGCAGCCGGGCCGAACACGTCCTGCTGACCGCGACCGCGACCTTCGACCTGGAGACGGCGCTCGAAAAGATCGACTGTTACGCGTTGGCCGGGGTCACCGTGCCCAGGAGCGGACCGCTCAAGGACTTCACCGTCCGGTTCAGCACTGTCCAACCGCAGGTCGGCACCATCCAGGAGGGCGGCACCCAACTGCTGAAGGCGGTCTCGGCGGACAGTGTGAAGTCACAACGGGGCGCCAAGACCGGCGCCGACGGCGTGGCCACTCTGGAACTCAAGCCGCCGGTCGAGGATCCGAGCGGCGAGGGCGAGAAGTTGACCGGCCAGGCCACCTACATCGCCTCGCTGGACAAGGAGAGCCTCCCGTTCGAGCTGGGCGACGTCTACGGACTGCTCAGCAACCCGGTCGGCTTCGGCGTGGGCAAGAACTTCGACCTGCTCCGGGACGTCCTGGTCAAGGCGGGCCTGCCGGCACAGCAGATCACCATCGAGGTCACCTACCACGGGTCCGACATCGTGCTGGCCCAGGGCGCGGGCGAGGTCAACCTGATCCTCGCGAAGCTGCCCAAGGTCTACGTCGACCTGGTGAGCTGCGCCGGGCTCGCCGGACCGTTCACCGGCACCGCCGGCTACAGCGGCGCGCAGAGCGGCCAACTGTTGCAGATGGCCGGCGCGGCGACCGGGGTGCACGTCCCGAAGGGCTTCGCCGGCAAGGCCAACAGGATCAGCGTCACGCCCAACAACCAGGGTGGTCCGGAACCGTTCTTCATCATGAAGGGTGAGGGCGGCAACCAGTTCCTCGACGGCGTCCTGCGGTTCTATCCGTTCCTGAACACCCGGGCCGAGATACTCGCGGACTACCGGGTCGGCCGGCCGGTCGGCGACGTCGAGATCCTGCTCGCCGGCAGTTCGTTCCCGTTCAGCAGGCTCTCCTGGCCGGTGGTCCGGGTGACCACCGACCCACGATGCCCCGAGGTGAGGTACTTCCATGACGAGACGTGACCGGTGGCGCACCGGTGCGGTGACGTTCGGCGCGGCCGTGGTGCTGGCGCTGACCGCCTGCACCGGCGGCGGGTCCACCCCGGACACCGCCCCCGAGGGGCGGCCGGCGGGTGCCGGTCCGACCGAGGACGGCGCGGCACCGGCCGCCTTCCCCGGGCTGTACCTCGCCGCCGACGTGGTGCCGGTCGAGTCGTCCGACACCAGGATCACGCTCGCCAGCGGGCGTCGGTGCCGGGACCTGTCCGCGATGCTCGCGGCCGGTCAGTGGCACCGGGTCGACCGGCTCACCTTCGGCACCCTGGGCAGCGCCGAGGTGGCCCTGCTGGCCGGCTTCGGCGGGGTCGCGGGCGACCTGCTGCGCCGGGGTGACCGGCTGATCTTCGCCGGCCTGGAGGGCGATCCGGCCTGCACGGCCACCGTCGCCGAGGTGACCCGGGGGGAGATCGGCATCGAGGGTCGGGGGCTGCCGGGGGCGTCACCGGGCTGGGTGGCGACGACCCGGTGCTACCGCTCCAAGGCCGACGGCGCGCTGACCGTGAGCCTCTATTTCGACACTAAGGCGAAGGTGGGCGGTCAGGGCCAGGTCGTGCTGACCCGGTCCGGCGACCGGTATCAGGTGGACGACGACACCTCCGCGCTCACCCTGGTCCTGCTGCGCCACTCCGGGCGCTATCTGACCAGTATGTCGGCCGTGTACGCCGAACCGAACCGCCGCCCGGCCGGGCTGAGTCAACTCGTCGCCGGTGACTCGTTCCGGGCCGAGGTGACGGTACGCGACGGGACGGCCGACCGGCCCGCCGGCACCGTCGAGATCGCCGGCCTGGCCGACGAGAGCCGGGGTGGGGCTGTCTCGGTGTCGCTGCCGTTCGCCTGCGCCCACGTGACCGAGATCCGCTAGTCGGGCGGGGCCCGGCCCGACAGCGGCGGGCCGTCGAGTCCGAGCGCGCGGGTGCGGAGAGGCCGGGTGTCCCTGCCGGGGGAGCGGCGGGGACACCCGGTCTCCGGTTACAGGTTCTTCTTGTTCAGCAGCAGGTTCGGGGTGCCGGAGAGGCTGCCGGTGACCACGCCGCTGGTGCCGTTGGCCACGATCCAGTTGTGCACCGTCGCCTGGCTCGCGTCGCCGTTGGTCGCCTTCCAGAGGGCGGCCACCCCGGCGGCGTGCGGCGTCGCCATCGAGGTGCCGTTCAGCGAGGCGGTCGTCGAGGTGGGGTACGTCGACACGATGCCCGAGCCGGGGGCGTAGATGTCCACGCAGGAGCCGACGGAGGAGTAGCTGGCCCGCGCGTCAGTGTTGGTGGTGGCGGCGACCACCAGCGCGGCGGTCAGGTTGCGGGGCAGCCGGTCACACGAGTTGCCGCCGGTGTTGCCGGCGGAGGCGGCCAGGAACACGCCGCTGTTCATCATGTTCGTCAGCGCGGTCGCCAGGCTGGCGCTGTAGGTGTAGTTCCAGGAGGCGTTGGCCACCGCCGGCTTGTTGGCGTTGCGGGTGACCCAGTCCACCGCACCGATGGCGGCCGACAGCGTGCCGCCGCCGGAGCAGTTCAGCCACTTCACGCCGTACAACCGGACGTTCTTGGCGACGCCGTGGCTGGTCCCGCCGATGGTGCCGGCGACGTGCGTGCCGTGGCCGTTGCAGTCGGTGTTGTTGGTGTCGATGGCGTTGTAGGCGAACTGAGCGCGCCCGCCGAAGTCCGGGTGGTTGGCCTGGATGCCGCTGTCGATCACGTACGCGTGCACGCCGGTGCCGGTCGAGTTGTAGGTGTAGCTGCGCGACAGCGGCAGGGTGGTCTGGTCGATCCGGTCGATGCCCCAGGCCGGCGGGTTGGTCTGGGTGGCGTCGACCACGTCGTACTGGAGCACGTCCCGCTCGATGCTGAGCACGTTGGCGTTGTGCGCCAGCTCGGCGACCTGCGCGGCGGTGAGGCGGGCCGCGAAGCCGTTCACCGCCCGGCTGAAGTAGGCGGAGGGGGCGGCCTTGAGAGCGCGGGCCGGCACGGTGGCGTCGGCGCCGGGCTTCATCGTGACGACGTACGCGCCGGGGATCACCGCGACGTCTCCGGCGGCCTGCGGGGTGGTGACCGGTACGGCGGTGGCCCGGTACGGCCCGCCCGCAGCCATCGCGGGTTGCGGCAGTGCGAGCAGGCTGGTGACGACGGCGGTCGCGGTGATGCCGGCGGCGAGTACGGCACGACGCCGGCGAGGTAGGCGTGCTTGTGACACGGAGCCTCCTTGGAAGCAGACCACCCGTAGTGGATGATCTTCGATGTCAGGAGGCTAGCGGCGCGCGGGCCGACATATAAGTCTGTGGATGTTACGGATTGGTACCGAGGTGGGTCGCGGGTGACAGACGGGGTTTGGCTCCCCACCCGAGGTGCCTGAGAGATGCCGCGCGACTGCCCGGTGCGGCGCGGGTCGCGGCCCTCCGGGCGGGCCGGGAGTTCTGGACTTGTCGGTCCAATTTTGCCGCGTCACAGTGACGTCATGAATCACTACTACCTGCTCGGCCGGTCCGGGCTGCGGGTGAGTCGACTGGCGCTGGGCACGATGAACTTCGGCACCGGCGGCTTCCACGCCGCGTACGGCCGCACCGAGGCGCAGGCGGAGCCGATCTTCCGGCGCTACCTGGAGTCCGGCGGCAACCTGATCGACACGGCGGACTTCTACACGGCGGGGGAGAGCGAGCGGATCCTCGGCCGGCTGATCGACTCCGCGAAGATCCGCGACCGGCTGGTGCTGACCAGCAAGTTCACCAACACGGTCGACCCCACCGACCCCAACGCCAGCGGCAACGGCCGCAAGCACATGATCCGTGCCGTGGAGGAGTCGTTGCGCCGGCTCGGCACCGACTACCTCGACCTGTACCTGCTGCACACCTGGGACCGGATCACCCCGGTCGAGGAGGTGGTCCGGACCTTCGACGACCTGGTCCGCGCCGGCAAGATCCGTTACGCCGGTCTCTCCGACGTGCCCGCCTGGTACGCCGCCCGGGCGCAGAGCGTCGCCGAGGCGCACGCGATGACCCCGATGGTCACCGTGCAACTGCCGTACTCACTGGTGGCGCGGGACATCGAACCCGAGTTCGTGCCGATGGCCCAGACGCTGGGGCTGGGCCTGACCGCGTGGAGCCCGCTCGGCGGCGGCCTGCTGACCGGCAAGTACCGCCGAACCGGCGACGGCCTGTCCGGGGCGGGACGCCTCGGCGACGGAACCCGGCCGGTCGGCGACGCCGAGTGGCGCGTGGTGGAGGCCCTGCAGAGCGTGGCCGGTGAACTGGACCGGCCCATGGCGCAGGTCGCCCTCAACTGGGCGATCACCCAACCGGCCGTGGGTTCCGTGGTCGTCGGCGCGAGCAGCGCCGACCAACTCGACGGCAACCTCGCGGCCCTCGACTTCGAGATCCCCGGCGAGCTGCGCGACCGGCTCGACGCCGCCAGCGCCCGCCCACTCGCCGCCCCGTACTCGATGTTCACCCCGGCGTACCAGTCCTGGATCGTCAGTCCCGGCCTCGGCATCGGCGACAAGCCGACCGGCTACGCGCCGCCGGTGTTCAATGGCCCGGTAGCCGCCTGACCTCGGGAGGACGAGTTGCCGCGTGCGCTGACCCGCAAGGGCGAGCAGACCCGCGCCCGCATCGTCGCCGGTGCCGCCGCCGAGGTGCGCGAGCGTGGCGTCGACGAGGTACGCCTCGACGACGTCATGGGGCGCACCGGCACCAGCAAGGGGCAGATCTTCCACTACTTCCCGGACGGCCGGGAGGAACTGCTGCTCGCCGTCGCCCAGCACGAGGCAGACCAGGTGCTCGCCGACCAGGAGCCGGCGCTCAGCGACCTGACCACCTGGCCGGCCTGGCAGGAGTGGCGTGACCTGCTCGTCGCGCGCTACCGCGCCCAGGGCATGTCCTGTCCGCTCAGTACCCTGCTCGGGCCGACCGGTCGGCGTGGCCCCGGCTCACAGGCGGTGGTCGCCGGGCTGATGACCCGCTGGCAGGCGCGGATCACGGCCGGCGTCCGGCAGATGCAGGCGACCGGTCAGATCGCCGCCGGGTTGGACGCCGACCGCGTCGGGTCGGCACTGCTGGCCAGCATCCAGGGCGGCGTGCTGCTGATGCTCTCCACCGGCAGGATCGACCATCTCGAGGCCGCGCTCGACTTCGCCCTGGACGGTCTGCGCGCCTCGGCCCCGACGATCACCGGCCGCTGATCGACTGGTGGGCACGGCGCACCGGCCGGCCGCACCCGGCGGGGCGCCTCCGCAGGTTGCCATCGACTCCTTGCTATGTTATCGCTCACAGGTTACCGTCCCTACGGGAGTGAGGGGCACGCGCCAACGCTCGGCCGCGTTCGTGAATCGGCGCGGCCGAGCGCACGGCACCAGGCCGGTTGATGGGCATCCCGGCCGTACCCACCACCACGGCGCCCCGCGCCGCCCGCGCGTCCACGCGACGCGGAATGGAGTAACACGATGTCCAGGCGTAGATCGTTCTTCGGGCCTGTGCTGCTCGCGGCCCTCCTCCTGGTGGCCGCCGCCGCCACGGCGGTGACCGGCAGCCTCGGCCGCACCGCCGCCGCGGCCGAGATCGGCACCCTCGCCGCGACCGCCGGGTGCGGCAAGACCCCGACCCTGCGCAGCGGTACGCACACCATCCAGAGCAACGGCAAGAGCCGCAGCTTCATCCTGCGGGTGCCCGACAACTACCAGAACACCAACCCGTACCGGCTGGTCTTCGGTTTCCACTGGCGTGGCGGCACCGCCACCGACGTCGCCACCGGCCAGACCGTGCAGCGTGACGCCTGGGCCTACTACGGGCTGCTGCCCCTGTCGAACAACAGCACCATCTTCGTCGCGCCGCAGGGACTGAACAACGGATGGGGCAACTCCGGCGGCGAGGACATCACCTTCGTCGACGACATGCTCCGCGTCATCGAGTCGGACCTGTGCGTGGAGACCACCCAACGCTTCGCCCTCGGCTTCAGCTGGGGCGGCGGGATGAGCTACGCCGTCGCCTGCGCCCGGCCGAACGTGTTCCGGGCGGTCGCCGTGTACGCCGGTGGCCAGATCAGCGGATGCAGCGGTGGCACCGGCCGGATCGCCTACTTCGGGGCGCACGGCATCCGGGACAACGTCCTCGGCATCGCCGGTGGCCGCTCCCTGCGCGACCGGTTCGTCGGCAACAACGGGTGCACCGCGCAGAACCCGCCGGAGCCGAGCCAGGGCAGCCTGACCCACCGGACCACCACGTACTCCGGATGCGCGGCCGGCTACCCGGTCGTCTGGGCGGCGTTCGACGAGGGGCACATCGCCGCCCCGCAGGACGGCGCTCCCGGTGACAGTGGCTCGCGGACCTGGCTGCCGGGCGAGACCTGGCGCTTCTTCACCCAGTTCGGCGGCACCACCCCGCCGCCGACCACCACCCCGCCCACCACGACCCCGCCGACCACCCCGCCCCCGGGCGGCGCGTCCTGCCGGGTCACCGCCACGGTCAACGCCTGGAACAACGGCCTGACCGAGGACCTCACCATCACCAACACCGGCAGCTCGTCGGTGAACGGGTGGTCGCTGGTCTTCACGCTGCCCTCCGGGCAGACCATCACCGGCGGCTGGAACGCCAGCTACTCGCCGACCTCCGGGCAGGTGACCGCGAGGAACGTCTCCTACAACGGCACCATCGCGCCCAACGCGTCGGTCAGCATCGGGTTCCAGGCCAACCACACCGGCAACACGGCCCGACCCGGTGCGTTCACGCTGAACGGCGCCACCTGCACCGTCGCCTGACCGCGCGGGGGCGGAGCCCGGCGGCTCCGCCCCCGCTGATCGGGCTCAACGTGGCGGAGCGGCGGTGCCCGCCTCAACGTGGCGGTGTAGCTGTTCGCGCGTCGACGTGTCGCACAGCCACACTGCCACGATCAGGGATGGGCTTAGGCTGCTGCGCGTGCCGTTGACCTTTCCCGCGCATCTCGCGCCGGTGCTGGCGCTGAAGGTCTGGCGGCCACGGTGGTGCGACGGGGTGGCACTGAGCACCGGTGCCGTTGCCCCGGACGTCGCGTACCTGGCCGCCGGGGCGGACGGTCGCACCTTCGCCGACACCCACTCCTGGCCCGCCCTGTTCTGGTGGTGCCTGCCGGTGGCGTTGGCGTACGCGGCGGTGGTCCGGTTCGCCGGTCCCGACGTCGCGGTCCACCTGCCCGGGAACCGGTGGTTCGGCTGGCGGGGGTACGCGCTGCGTGGTGCGGTGCTGCCGTACCGCCTGTGGATCACGGTCGGCTCGGCGGTGCTCGGCGCGGCGAGCCACCTCGGTTGGGACTGGCTCACGCACACCGACGACTGGCTGCGGGTGCTGTTCGGGGTCGACTGGTCCCGGGTCAGCGGCGTGGCCTGGTGGACCGTGTCGGACCTGACGAGCACGGTCGTCGGCAGCGCGCTGGCGGTCGTACTCGCGGCTCGGATCGGTCGGCGCGGCGGGCGGGAGGCGGACGGAGGTGCCGTCCCGGCCCGCCGGCCGACCCTGTTCTGGGGTGTCGCCGGGGTGGTCGCCGTGGCCGGTGCGGTGTGCGTGGCGGCGCTGCCCGGTGCCGACCTGCTCGCGCCGACCGGCGTCCGGCTGTTGCACCTCGCCGCGCTGGCGCTGCTGGCCGGTGGCCTGGCTGTCCGGGTCAGCTCGCGGCGCGGCGTCTGGCGGCGTACGGCAGGGCGAACAGGTACAGGCCGGTGACGAGCAGCAGGAAGAGCGGCGGCAGGGGCAGGAAGAACACCCACTCGGCCGGTTCCTGCTGCCCCATCACGACGACGGTGACGATGACGACTGCCACCGTGAAGACGATCGACGTCCACCGGTGCACCTGACGGACCCACGCGTTGCCCTTCACCGGGGCCTCCCTCCGGACCGAGCCGCCGCACCGGCACTCTGCCGGTGGTGTGCTCGACCGGAAGTCAGGCTATGGGCGGGGCGCTGACCTGCGCTTCTCGATTCCTGACCGGTCCGTGCACCGGTTCACACCGGGCCATCCCGAAGGCCCGGCAGGTCACCCTGACGGCCCGCCAGGGTCACCCGACGGTCCGCCGGGCCATGGCGACCGGCGAGGTCAGGGCTTGCGGCCCACCGCACCGTACGCGTCGATCGCCACCGCGTCCGGGTCCGCCGGACGCCACAGCGGGATCGGCACCAGGCCCGGCTCCACCAGCGTCAGTCCCTCGAAGCAGGTGCCGAGCTGTTCGGGGCTGCGCAGGATGTAGGGCACGCCGCCGCTCTGGGCCAGCCGTTCGGCACCGGAGACGACCTCGGGGCTGGTGTCGGTGCCGTCCCAGAGCACGAGGTGGCTGCCGGAGGCGGTGGCCGCCATGGTCCGGCCGACGATGGCGCGTACCACGTCCAGGTTCGGCTCGTAGCCCATCACGCCCATGTACATCACCGCGACGGGCTTGTCGAAGTCGAGCGTCTGCGCGGCCTCGGCGAGGATCTTCTCCGGGTCGTGGTAGTCGGCGGGCACGTACGTGGTGACGCCCTCGGAGGTGGTGCTGGACAGCAGCGCGCGGGCGTGGACCAGCACCATCGGGTCGTTGTCGACGTAGACGATGCGCGAGTCGGGCGCGATGGCCTGGGCGACCTCGTGGGTGTTCTGCATGGTGGGCAGACCGGTGCCGATGTCGAGGAACTGCCGGACGCCCGCCTCGGCGGCCAGGTAGCGCACTGCCTGGATGAGGAACTTGCGCGACTGCTGGGCCATCACCACGATCTCGGGGTAGACCTCCGCCACGGCGTCACCGGCGGCCCGGTCGGACTGGAAGTTGTCCTTCCCGCCCATCCAGTAGTTCCAGATCCGCGCGGCATGCGGCACCTCGGGCTGGAGCTTCGCGGCGAGTTCGGGATCCGGGCTGGCCATTCCTAGCTCCTGTCGACGGGGTCGGCTGACGGACCTGCGGATGATCACATCATCGTACGCAGGGTCCGTCCACTGTCGAAGGTGAAGGTACCGCGTTGAGCGGGATTCCCATGCCCTCCGCCGTGCCCACAGATGGCAGGCTTCGGGCGTGGAGAGCCTGATGGCGCAACTGCCTGCCCTGCTCGGTGTCCTGATCGGCACCGTCGGCACGATCGTCGCGACCTCGCTGGCCGACCGGTCGCGCTGGCGGCGGACCCAGACGGTGCGCTGGGACGAACGGCGGCTCGACGCGTACGCGGAGTTCGCCCGCGCGCTCAAGGAGGTGCACGCCACCTCCGGCCGGCTGTTGCCCGGATGGCGAGGGGTGCCGGTGGACCGGGATCGGGAGCTGGCCAACCTCGTCGAGGCCGACTTCCGCCACACCCTCGCCTGGGAGAACGTACTGCTGCTCGGCGACGGCCCGACGGTGACCGCGGCCCGGGCGTGGCGCGACGCGGTCTGGGCGATCGAGCGAGTCGCCCAGGGCAGGCCCACCGACGACCTGGCGGCTCTGCTGCACCGGGCCAACGAGGCCCGTGACCACTTCTACGACGCGGCCCGGGACGGCCTGGGCGTCGGCGGTGGCTCGGTCGCCCAGGCCACCCTCTTGCAGATCCGCCTGGGCGACCGGGACCTCCCGTTCACCCGTGACGTTCAACCGGGGTGAGGAGTACGCGCGTTCATCTCGACAGGCACGCGGGGTGGCCTGCCGTCGCTGGCGATGACGGCGAAGCCGTGACCGTCGGACAACCCGCTCGCCCGCAGCGCGTTCACCCCGTCGGGCGCCAGCGTCGGGAACGCCCCGCCCAGCACGTCCCGGCTGTGGCGTGGCCCCGCCACCAGTGGGTCGAACCCGACCTGAGGTAGCGCGACGGCAAGTGTCGCAGCGACCCGGTCAGGCGGGGTGGGCCGGTTGGTCGAGGATGGCGCTGAAGCGCTCCTCGGCCAGGTCGAGCTGGTCGAGGATGTGCCGCCGTACCGCATCGGAGAGCGGAGTGTCCGCCCGGGTGACCAGATCCCGATAGACCGGCACCAGCGGCCGGTACTTCCGCGCCAACGACTCGACCTTCGGCCCGACCGAGTGGATCACGCCGACCCCGTTGTCCGTGAAGTCGGAGATCTTGACGACCCGTGCCCACGGCTCCCGCTCCAGGCTGGCGGCGACGTGCTCGTGGTACTGCTCGTCACGCCCTCGCCCCGGATCCCACGGCGGATTCGTCACCGCCGCCACCAGCCGCGCCACCCGGGGTCCGAACCGCTCCGCGAGTACGTCCAGCGCCGCCCCGGTCTCGTCGAACCCACTCGGGTCTCCGAGCTCGAACCCTCCCGGGTCGCCGGTCACTGCGGCCTGGTCGGATCGACCCGGGTCTCTGACCCCGGACTCGCCTTGCCCGCCAGCCATGGACCCGCCTCGCTCGGCGGCCAGGTCGGCCGGGTGGTCCTCCACGGCGTCGTGGAGCAGCCCGGCGACGATCACGTCGACGTCGCGTACCTCGTAGTAGTGCATCATCCGGATGGCGACCCGGAGCAGGTGGTTGACGTACGGCTCGCGGGATCGCCGGTCGTCCCGGTGCAGCCGTGAGGCCAGTGTCAACGCCCCGTCGAGGCGCTGCTGATGATCCTCGTCGAAGACCTTGATCTCCAGCCGGAACCGCTCCCGCAGACCGGCCTCGCCGTGCATCTCGGTGATCGCGTGCATCGGCATGGTGGCCAGATACGGTGGCAGTTCCATGCGTCTCTTATAACCGATCGCCCCGGCCTACGGGGGACCACCAGTCCGCCGACCCGCCCCGGCGCGCCGAAGCGGCCTTCTGATCGTGGCAGCGTGGCTGTTACCGCAGCGGCGTGTCGAACAGCCACACTGCCACGCTAAGCCGAGGCACCTTCCCGGCCGCCATAGCAGACGGGGGGCCGGGGCGGGGGTTGTCCACAGCGGGCCGCCCATCCACAGGTACGGCCGCTCGGGGCTGTGGAACCTGCGGGCCGGGTGGCACGGTCCAGGGCGTGGACGTGGTGTTGGCGGAACTGGTGGAACGCGGGCACGGGCTGGTGAACCGGTCCGTCGTCGAGCAGGTCGTGCCGGCGTGGATCCTGCAACGGGCGTGCACCACCGGCGAGTTGGTGCGGGTACTGCCCGAGGTGTTCGCGGCAGCACACCTGCTCGACGAAGAGGGCAGGCGGGCGTACACCTCGCCGCTCGGCCGGATCGGTCCGGACCTCGGCCGCCGTGCGGTCGCTGGCTGGATACGCGAGCGCGGCGCGCTCAGCCACCTCACCGCCCTCGACGTCTGGGGGTTGCGTGCACAACTGCCCGGGGACCTGCTGCACGTGAGCGCCCCGGCCGGCAGCGGCCTACGAAGCTGGCCCGGTGTCCGGGTCCACCGACGACGCCACTTCAGCCTCACCTCACCGTCGGTGCTGGCACGACAGGGACTGCCGGTGACCACCGTCGAGCGTGCCCTCGTCGACTCCTGGCCGATGCTCTCCCCGGCGGAACGGCGGACGCCGATGATCAGGGCGGTGAACGACCGGCTGACCACCCCCGAGCGGTTGCGGGCCGCACTCGATGGCACGACGCGGGTGCCGGGCCGGGCAGGGCTCAGCACACTGCTGACCAGGCTCGCCGAGGGCTGCCGAAGTCCGCTGGAGATCTGGGGACACGAGCGGGTCTTCACCGGCCCGGGAATGCCGTCGTTCCAGCGGCAGGTGCGCGTCCGGCTCGGTCGGCGCACCGTCCACCTCGACCTCTACGCCGAACCGGAACGCGTCAACATCGAACTCGACGGTGCCACGACCCACGGCGACCCGCGACAGCGCGAGATCGACCTGCGCCGCGACGCACAACTGGCCGCACTCGGCATCCTGGTGGTCCGTTTCGCCCATCGTCGGCTCGTGCGTGAGCCGGAGACCGTACGCCGGGAGACCCTCGCCATCCTGGCCAGCCGTCGACCTCGTTGATCCGCGGCACCGCACGAGCTCAACTGTCAACCGTCCACCACCGCCCTGGTGCGACGTGCGGAAGGGCGAACGAGCCGCGCCGACTGCGGCGGAGTGCTGGCGGCGGGGCGGAGACCGGCGATTTGGACGTAGATCTCGCGTTTGGCGGTGGCGGTGCCGTGCCGGTCGATGACGTACCCGGTCAGCCAGATCCAACCGTCGTACGCCTGTCGGTCGCTGGTCGAGACGACGCGCAGAGTCAGTGCCCGGCCCCCGGCGAACTGCACCGAGGCGCGGCCGTCGATCCGGAGCAGGTCACCGGGGGCCGGGCGCGCGATCACCAGCGGGCCTGGTTCGGCGGTCGGCAGTGCCGCGCGTGCATCGACTGCCAGTCGCGCAGCGCCCGCTTGAGCCGCTCGTTCTCGTGGGCGAGCTGATGGACCTGCTGGTGCAGGTCAGCCAGCTCGTCGGCGACCGTGGTCTGGAATTCGCGTACCTGATCGGGGTCGACCCCACGGCGACGCGGGGCGAACGTGTGGTTGCGTACCTCGTGCGGGGTCAGTCGGGTCGGGCGACCGGTCCCGTAGGGCTGGCCACCTCGATACACCTGGGCCACTACGGTCCTTTCCTCAGGGCAGGCTGAAGCGCGGAGGGTCGGTGCGGTGGTGCGTGGAAGGGCGGACCGTGCGTGGCCGGCGTCCGCACGGCCCGCCCGCTCGGCCGCCGCAGCCCAGTTCGGCGGTACGACGACAGAGCAGCTCACAGGGTCGGGACGGGCACGCGCACCCGCCCCGACCAGGGGGATGAGCCGAACTCGTTGCCACGCGAGGATCAGCTCGACACCAACATAACCAGGGAACATAGGGAAGTCAAAGGACATTGTGTAGGTGTTTGAGTTGTGATCGAATTCGGGTTGCCACGCGAGGAGTGCCATGCCCGAATCAGCCGAGTACCTCCGCATTGCCGCAGACGTGATCGCCGACGTCAGGTCCGGCAAGCTCAAACCGGGCGACCGGCTGCCGTCGCTCGCGCAGACCCGTGCCGACTACGGCGTCAGCTACGGCACCGTGCAGTTGGCCTACGTCCGACTCGAAGCCCTGCGGGTGATTCGGCGGCATCAGGGCAAGGGTGTCTTCGTGACCGATCCGAAGACCTGGATGCGGGAGCCGTAGCGCCGCGTCGAAGCCCCCGATGGTCACGAACTCGACCACCGGCAACCTCCACGCCGCGCTGCGGGCACGGGCAGGCTCTCCCACCGGATCGCCGAACGAGCCGCCCGTCTCCGCGGGCCCGACGAGCAGACCTGACCAGGCGGCGCTCCGAGCGCTGACGAGTCCACGGGTGAGATCGCACTCCTGACCCCGTACTCAGGGGTTGGTTGACGGGAATCTGACCTTGCGCGGTCCGATGTGGAGAAACCGATAGGGTTGCTCACGGCAAGCAGGCGAACTCGTGCCGTGACCGTGTGACCGATCGCCTCCGGGGGTGTGCGATGGCGCCGAGCAAGCGACAGGCCGTCCTGATCGGAGTCAACCAGTGCGGCTACGACGTGCAACTGCCCGCGCTGCGGTATGCCGAGAGTGACGCACAGGATCTCCGGGCCGTGCTGCTCGACCAGGACTACGGCACCTTCCACGACGGTGACGTCAAGATGTTCCTCGGTGCGGACGCCACGTGGCGTGACATCAAGGCGTATCTGCGCGGGATCGCGTTCGAGTCGGGCCCCTCGGATGTGCTGCTGGTCTACTTCGCCGGGCATGCGCTGGTGCCGGAGTGGAACGAGCAGCTCGACGCGTACCTGGTCACTGCTGATCTGGATCCGGACGCGCTGCCTCGGGAGCCGGACAACGGCCTGCGGATGTCGTTCCTCAAACGGGATGTGTTCGAGGCGTTCGCGGGCACCTCGTTCCTGGTGCTGGACTGCTGCCAGGCGGGCATCTATGCGGACGCCGACCGGCGGCATGCGGCGGCGATAGAGACCTACCGCACCCAGGTCGACCGGCACAGTGCGTTGCTGGCATGCCCGAAGGGCGGGGTGGCCCGGGAGAGCACCGACTACGGGCACGGTGTGCTGACCCACCACGTCCTGCGGGCACTGCGTGGCGAGGCGGCGGACGAGGCTCGCCGGGTGTCGTTCGCCCGGATGGCAGCGTTCGTGGCTGAGCAGGGCATCGACCCGCCGCCGGCCCAGTGGGTGAAGACCTACGGGCCGGCGATACCGCTGACCCAGCCGCCCGTGTCGCGGCACGATCGACAGACGTTCAACACACCGGCCAACCCCGGTGTCATCCGGCCCTGCAAGAACCCGCTCGAAGACCACGCGAACTCCATCATGCAGTTGCTCGGCCGGATGTTCCGCGGCGCGAACCGGCCGAACCACCACGCCCAGCAGGTCGAACTCATCCGGTACGCGGTGGACGCCGACTCGGTGGCGGTGGTGCAGTTCGCCGGTGACGGCATCAGCGTGGTGGACAAGACCTCACGCTTCGACTACGAGTTGCTCCGGCCGATGCTGGAACTCGCCGCCGACGAGGCCGTGCAGTACCGCACCTCGATGCCGGGTCATGAGGTTTCCGTCGGTGCCCGTCGGCGCATACTCTGCGTACCCGTCAAGGCGGTGGACGACAGACTGGTCGCCTACGCCGTGGTCGACCCGGCCCCCGCGCAACTGGAGATGGGCGAGCCGCTCGCGGTGATCCTGCGAGCAGTCTGGGACTCCGACCCGATCAACAAGCCGGTCGAGTCCGAGATGATCGTCATGACGGCGCTGCGGGCCGCGTTCGGCCGGATGCCGACACCGGTGTACGAGTACGCCTTCACCAGCTACCAGAAGCTGGTCGACTCGCTGACCATGGTTTTCCAGCCGGTGGTGGAACTGAGCCGACATCCCACCGGGGTGGGAGTGCACAGCTTCGAAGCACTGGCCCGCCGCAAGGAGGGCGACACCGGAGCACCGATGCCGGTCCTGCAGATGGCGCACCAGTGGGGCGACCGGTTCATCATCGAGCGCGACGCACTGCTCGTCTCGAAGGCCATCCGCTCGTACGCCAAGGCCGCCGTCGCCGCCAACTGGCAGGGCATCAAACCGCTGTCGGTGAACGTGGCGGTTCGCTCGCTGTTGCGCGACTCGTACCTGCATCAGGTGAGCCGGGCACTCGTCGAGGCGGACGTCAACCCACAGACCCTCACCCTGGAGATCTCCGAACAGGACCCGATCTCACCGGGGCCGGGCGAGAACTGGCCGCAGAAGCCGCTGAAGTACTTCCATCACCGCCTCACCACGCTGGCCCGGGACCTGCACATCAACTTCGCCGTCGACGACTTCGGTGTGGGCCACGCGTCGCTGGCGCGGATGGCCGAGCTGCGGCTCACCCAGATCAAGGTCGACCGGGAGATCCTGCACCATCCACTGGCCGTCGAGGAGTTGGAGCTGGTGGCGAAGGTCGCCCGCTACGCCCGAGACCAGGGCGACGCTCCCCATCCACGAGCTGTAGTGGTCGAGGGGTACGACGAGAAGGCACCGATCACCCTGAAGCAGATCTGGGATGTCGGCATCCACCACGTCCAGGGCTACTTCTGCGGGGCGGTGGCGTCGACGAGCCTGCAACCGCTCGACCGGCAGATTCAGGAAGAGATAGCAGCCCAGGTCAAAGGAGAACGATGAGCGTCGTCAAGCTTGAGTTGCCGGCGGACGTGCTGAACGAGATAGATCTGCCGTACGAGGGAATTCGTGGGCTGGACGCCCTCACGCTCGCCGTTGAAGGGGTCGCGGTGATGGCCAACCTCGCCACCCTCGCCGCTGTGCAGCCACAACTGGGCGCGTTGGTCGTCGCGATTCGCAACTGGCGGCTGCGCGACGATCGGCAGACCGTCGTGTTGACGGTCAAGGGCCGCGGTATCGACATGCGGATAGACCTGCCGCGCAATGTCGATACCGCGATGCTGCTGAAGCACCTGCAGCCGATCTTCGAGGAAGGACGGTGACCTGTCTCCTGCGGATCCGGGACTTCATCCACCGGCACGAGCGAGTTGCCATTCCTGACCCCGGCTGTGACGCCACGACAGGTGCTACCGCGCCGTCACCATCCGGGCGGTGAGGTCGAGGGCGGCGCGGATCGGGTCGTCGGACCAGCGGCTGGCGAACACGTCGTACAGGCACCACCCCGCGCGGGCCAGGCTGCGGTGCCGCTCCACGTGGGCGTCCACCCCGTCCGGGTGCACGCCGCAGATCACCGCGACCGCGTCCGTGTCGGCGCCGACGCAGAGGTCGATCCGCCAGCGGCCGACCGGGTAGTCGGGGCGTACCGGCACGCCGATCCGGTCGAGTTCGTCGGCGAGGGCGCGGGCCCACGGCTCGGACGCGGGTGCGTCGGGAGCGCTGGACACCGGCGGCTGTGCGGCGTACCGGAGGTAGTCGGCGACGATGCCGTCGGGGGAGCGCAGCGAG
This sequence comes from Micromonospora sp. NPDC003816, assembly GCF_042874705.1. Classification (NCBI taxonomy): domain Bacteria; kingdom Bacillati; phylum Actinomycetota; class Actinomycetes; order Micromonosporales; family Micromonosporaceae; genus Micromonospora; species Micromonospora sp. NPDC003816. Next base: position 71,658 of record NZ_JBIANP010000012.1, on the reverse strand, counting down.
GTGACCACCGTGAGCTGCTTCCGGGCCCGGGTGACCATGACGTTGAACAGGTTCGGGTCGGCCAGGAAGCGGTGTCGGCCCGGCGGGTCGTCGTCGACCAGGCCCAGCGAGACGATCACCACGTCCGCCTCGCTGCCCTGGAACGCGTGCACCGTGCCGGAGCGTAGGCCGAGCCGTTCGATCTCGTCGACGTCGTACGCCGAGAGCAACGCCGCCTCCACCGCGTCGGCCTGCGCGCGGAACGGGCTGATCACCGCGATGCCGCCGCCGGGCGGCTGGGTGGCGAGCTTCCCGACCAGGTCGAGTACGGCGTCCACCTCGGCCTGGTTGACGCCGTCCACCACGGCGGCGTCGGTGGTGGTCAGCACGTCGATGGCGTCGACACGTTCGGTGCGGGGGTGCCGGGTGACCAGCTTGAGCCGGTCGCCGTAGAACCGCCGTGCGGAGAATCCGATCAGGTGCGGCGTGGACCGGTAGTGCTCGCCGAGCCAGGTGACCGGTGCGGCACCGGCCGCCAGGTCGAAGGCGCTGGACCGGCGTACGTCGAGCCGGTCGGCGAAGCGGTCCAGCCCGTGCCGGTGCAGGGTGGCGGTCACGTCCTCGTCGGAGACGAAGGAGACGAACCGTAGTTGGCGCGGGTCACCGGCGACCAGGGCGTGCCGGGCCCGGGCCAGCACCGGGGCGGCCCGCAACTGGTCGACGTGCGCCGCCTCGTCCAGCACGACCAGGTCGAACATTCCGGAGACCGGCGGCAGCAGGTCCTCCACGTCGGCCACCGTGCCCACCCAGAGCGGCAACGCCCGCACCAGTGCCTCGGCGTCCAGCCCGGCGAGCATCTCGCGGCGACGGTTGCGACCGGCCCGCAGGGAGGTGCCCAGGGCCCCGGCGGCACGTCGGCCCTCGCCGGTCCACCGTCGCGCACTGGTGACCTGGTGCCGCAGCGCGGTGCCGACCGTCTCGGCGAGTGCGGCGTCCGCCTCGGCCAGCGCCGACCAGGCGGCCGACAGGTCGGTGCCGCCCTCCGCCGGCAGTCGCGCCGCCGCGCGTACCGCCTCGGCGGCCTCCACCGCGGCCCGGAGCCGTTCGGCGGGTAGCTGGGGACCGGCACCGGTCAGGCGCCGGAGCCGTCGGGCGGCTCGGGCCCGGCGCAGCCGGGGCCACCAGCCGGTACCCGCCCGACGCGTGTCGACCAGGGCCTGCCGGATCGCGGCGAGGTCGGCGTCGGGTGCGAAGACCGCCGGGGCGTCGTGGCCCAACGCCGGCAGCAGGGGCTGCCAGCCGGGCAGGGTGGCGGCGAGTCGTTCCTGCTCCAGCGCCGCGCTGATGCCGGACCGGACGGCGGCCACCCGGTCCCGGGCGGCGGCCACGGCGGCGGCGTCGTCGCGCAACTGGGCGTCGTCCACTCCGGCCGCGATCCCACCGGCGAGGTCGGCGGCGACGGTCTCCCGTCGCTCGGCGTCGCCGAAGAGGACCGGAGGCGGGCCGGGATGCCGACGCAGCAGTTCGCCCAGCACCTCCGCGGCGTGCGCGGACTGCGTCGCCACCAGCACCGACCCGCCCCGGCCCACGGTGTCCAGGGCGGCGGCGACCAGGGCGTGACTCTTGCCGTTGCCGGGCGCCCCGGAGACCACCACCACCGCCTCGGTCCGGGTCCGCCGGACCACGTCCCGCTGCGCCTCGTTCAGCGCCAGCGGCGACAGTACGTCGTCCCGGTCCGCCCCGCCGCCGATGCCCTCGTCGGCGCTGCTGCTGGCGCTGTTGCCGCCGGTGCTGCTGTCGGTGCCGGTGCCGGTGCCGGTGCCGTCCGGCGTACCGGCCGGGCCGAGGTAGATCCGGGCCAGGGCGGTCCCGGTCAGTCCGGGGCGGCCCGCCCAGTTCAGCAGGGTGTCCCGCAGCCGACCGGCGAACACGTCCCGGGTGACGAACAACGCCGCCGAGGCCACACCGGTCAGGGTCGTCTCGTCGACGCGGCGCGGTGGCCTCGGCACGACCCGGTCGACCGTCAGGCCGGCGGCCTGGGCCGCCGTGGTCACCCAGGCGGCCGTGCCGGGCGCGGTCAGCCAGCCGGGGCCGGCGAGCCCCGGCGCGGCCTCCAACCGGGCGGCGAGGTCCCGATCCTCGATCAGCGAGGTCAACTCGAGGTCACCGGCGGGAACCACCCGGTAGGCGCGCCGCCCGCGTTCCAGGCGTACCGGTTGGGCCAGCAGCGGCAGCCGCACCCGACGTCGGGCTCCCGCCACGTCGACGCCGCCGACCAGGAACGCCAGGCCCAGCCGGAGGATCCGCTCGTCGCGGTGCAGTGCGTCCAGCGCCGCCAGCCGGTCCAGTCGGGCGGTACGCGGACCCCGGTGCGGCTCCGGCAACCAGATCAGCGGACGCCCGGTCCCGGACACGTCGAACACCCGCTCCGCGCCGGCCGGAGCCAGGTCGGCGAGAGCGGTGAGGATCGTCGCCGCGCGCATCGCCCGCCGATTCTGCCGTACGCCGTCCCGCCCGGCCGCCCGCGTGCCCCGATCCGCTGGGCGTGGCTGGTCGACCTGGCCTGGTCCGCCGGGCGTGGCTGGTCGGCCTGGCCTGGTCCGCCGGGCGTGGCTGGTCGGCCTGGCCTGGTCCGCCGGGCGCGGCGGGTCGGCCTGGATGTTCCACCCGGCCCCCTTTGCTCTGCTTCACCCCACGCACTGGTTCCACCCGGAAACCGTTGCGTCGGTTGAAGCAGAGCAAAGGGGCCAGCGAGGGGAGTGGTGGCGGCGATTACCGGCAGCACACCAGCACACCAGCGCGGCAGCCGCGTGGCGGCACCGGGTGGAGACGGCGGTGGGCGGGAGCCGTCGACGGCTCCCGCCCACGTGGCGGTCGGTTGTCAGGCGTACGTCTCGAACTCGGCGACCCTCGGCGTACCGCTGGAGCTGGTGATCTCGAAGGTGACCTTGCTGAGCGAGGTCGAGGCGAAGCTGATCACACCGGCGGTGGTGCCGGAGGCGAGTACGGCCCCGTTGCCGTGGTTGATGACCCGCCAGCCACGGATGTTGCCCACGGAGCCGGACGCCTCACGGATGTTGATCCGGGAGATCGTCTTGGCGGAATCCCACTTGATCGAGATGGAGCCCGTGGCGCCCGACGGCGACCAGGCGGTGCTCATGTTGCCGTCCCGGACGTCGCCGTAGCTGGTGCCGCTGGCCTTGCTGGAACCGTCGGAGCCGGCGCCGATGCTCAGGTTGGTGCCGCTCGGCGGGTTCGTCGGCCCGGGGGTGGGGCTGGTGGTCGGTCCGGGCGTCGGGCTGGTCGGCCCCGGGGTGGGGCTGGTCGTCGGGTTCGTCGGCGTGCAGTTGCCGTTCGAGGTCCGGATGCCCTTGTTGGCGCCGGCCGTGTCCCGCACGATGGTCGGCACGCAGCTCGCCGCGTCCATCCGGTACGAGTAGGGGATGCTGACGCTGGTGTTGGACGTCGGGTTGGGGCCGGCCGGGTTGTTGTCGCCGCTCCGGCTGGACCAGGTCACGTTGTCGAAGGTGTTGCCGCTGACCTGCCAGTAGCCGGCCTCGCTCGTGTAGAACGTGCCGAGCACGTCCTTGGCGTTCTGGAAGTAGTTGTTCTCCACCTTGGCCTGCCCGCCGGCCCGCGAGTTGATGCCGGACTCGTTGATCCGCAGGTAGTGGTTGTTGTAGATGTGGGCCACCCCGCCGCGCAGCAGGGGCACCCGCGAGTCGAGGTTCTCGTACAGGTTGTTGTGGAACGTGACGAAGCCGTTCGAGCGGTCGCTCTCGCTGGAGCCGATCAGGCCGCCACGACCCGAGTTGCGCAGGATGCTGTACGACAGCGTCACGTACTGCGTGTCGTTCTTCATGTCGAAGAGGCCGTCGAAGCCCTCCGACTCGCCGCCCGACGCCTCCAGGGTGACGTGGTCGACCCAGACGTTGCGGACGCCGCTCTCCATGCCGATCGCGTCGCCGCCGTTGGAGGTGGGCGAGCCGGACTTCTTGACGTTCCGCACCGTCACGTTCTGGATGATGATGTTGCGGGCCTCGCGGATGTGGATGCCGAGCTGGTCGAAGACGGCGCCGTTGCCCACCCCGAGGATGGTGACGTTGCTGATCTGCTTGAGCTCGATCACGTCGGCGGCGGTGTTGCAGCTCGACCCGGACACCTTGGTGGTGTTGCCGTGGTTGATGGTCCCCTCCACCTGGATGGTGATCGGGGTGCTGCTGCTGGCCCGGTTGCAGAGGGCCGCGTGGATCTGGGTGCCGGTGGTGGCGCGTACCGTCTGGCCGCCCGCGCCGCCGGTGGTGCCGCCGTTGCGGGTCGCGAAGCCGGTGGCGCTGCCGACGGCGGCGGACGCCTGGGGGGTCACCAGGGTCACGCAGACCGCGGCGCCCACGGCTGTCGCGGACAGCCCCGCGAGGAGTCGCAGTGCGACTGTTCGTCTCATCCTTGCCTACCTTCCTATCGGTGGTGGTACTGCTACAACCGGGTGTGGTCGCCGGGTCGCCTGAGGGACGGTCAGAGCGGCAGGCGGTCGGCTCCGGCGAGCGGGCCGACGACGAGGGGCACCAGTGGTGCCGGGAGGACCGGTCCGTGCCGCAGCGTCGGCGTCCAGCCGGCGTCGGGCGACAGGTCGGGGTCGTGTGCGACGTTGTACGCGGCCACCAGGTCCACCGGGCGGGGTAGCTTGCCGGCGGCCTGCACCCAGTTGCCCCGGGTGGTGATCGCGGTGCCGCTCCAGTCGTAGAGCAGGTCGGCGGCGGTGATGCCGGCGCCGAGCGTGAAGTGGTTGTTCTCGGCGTACACGGCGGACTGCACGCCGACGCCGATGGCGTACTCGAAACCGTCGCCGGTCAGGCGGTACTGGTTGTTGTAGAGGTCGACCTGCCCGAAGCGGACCCGGGGCAGCCGCTGGAGTGCCTCGTCGAACAGGTTGTGGTGCAGGGTGACGTTGAGTCGGCCGACGTCCGGGCCGACGGTGTTGGAGGAGCCGATCAGCATCAGCTTGTCCCGCCCGTCGAACCGGTTCCAGGAGGCGGTGACCAGGCTCGCCGTGTGCGTGATGTCCAGCGCGCCGTCGTGCACCTGGTACGGGCGCCCGAAGTGGATCGGTTGGCCGCTGTCGGGGTTGTCTCCGTCGGTGAACGTGTTGTGGTCGATCCAGACGTTCTCGCTGCGGCGGACCGAGACCAGGTCGTACTGGGAGTTCCAGTTGCCCGTCTCGCCGTCGGTGGGGGACCAGGCGGGGAAGCAGTCCCGGGCGTCGTCGAAGGTGACGTTGCGGACGATGACGTTGGGCGCCCGGTCGATCATCAGGGTGAGGCCGGTCAGCCGTGCCCCGCGCAGCCCGACGATGGTGGTGTTCGGGCCGACGTTGATCTGGGTCTGCCGGGTCTGGTTCGTCACCGACCGGACCCGTGCCTCCTCCACCGGTCCGCTCGGTGCGACCCGGCCCCACGTCGCCGGGTCGTACGCGGCCAGGTAGGCGTCCAGTGAGTACCCGGGGTCGGCCAGGTCGGTGCAGTCGAGCAGTCGCCCGTCGGCGTCCTCGAACCCGTCGATCTCGCCCTTGACGAAGATGATCTTCGGGGTGGTGTTGGTCGCGTTGGTGGCGTTGTTCCCGCCGAGCGCGGCGACCAGGTCCTGGCGACTGTCGACCACGTGGACCTGGTCGGCGGTGGCGGCGGAGCCACCGGTGGTGCCCGGTCCGGCCGCCGCCCAGCCGTCGTTCGTCGGCAGCGCCTGTCGGCCGATCTGGCGGGCCAGCACGGACAGGGTGTCCGGGCCGCCCGTCGGGCCGGGGTGCGCCGCCGCCGGGGCGGGTGCGGCGCTCAGGGTGAGAATGATCAATGCCGCACCGGCGGCAATTCTGTGCATCAGCTCGTCCCGTTCCCTCGTCGTTGTTTCTCTATGTGACGAAGGTTACGGTTGTGTTTTTATTGTGGTCAATATTAATGATGTGCAGTTTTGTTGCAGAAAATGCTTTCGGCCGGCATCGCCTCGACCTGTCCCGGTCGGGAAACCGCTGGTCATCGCGGAGTCCTCAGTCCTGATCGGACCGGCGATGTTGCAGTGGCGTTGCGGTGTCCTCCTATTTTCGTCCGGCCGGATCGGTCCGCCACGGAGCGACCGACCACGGCACGCCCAACTCGGTCGGCAGTACGCCGCTCTCGGCGGCCCGGCGCAGCACGTCGTTGACGCCCGGTATCCGTAGCACCCGCTGCGGCCCGTCGCCGACCGCCTCGACGAGATCGTCGCCGAGCAGCGTCGGCTCGGGTGCCGCCTGCAACGCGGTCAGCACCGCGGTGAACGGGGCGGTCCGGGCCAGCGGCGCGATCAACGGCACCCGGGGATCGGCCCGGTGGTCGAGCAGGTTCTCCAACAGCCCCCGCCGGCCGGGCACCTCGCGCGCCCGATCCTGGCCGGGCAGCAGCAGCCGGTCCGTCGGGTATTCCAGCACGGCCCGTCCGGCGTCACCGGTGACGATCACCTCGCCGGGCACGAAATCCTCCCCGGCCAGCGTCACCGCGGCCACGATCGGCGGGCCGTGCCGCAGGCGTACCCGCAGCACGGCGGTGTCGTCGACCTCGATCGGCCGGACCCGGTAGCGCTCCACCTCGACGGCCACGATCTCCGCCGGCTCACCGGTGACCGCCTCGGCCACCGCCAGGCACTGCATCACCGCGTGCGCCAGCGGGTTGGCCAGCGCGCCGTCGAGCACCGGTCGCCCGTCCAGGCTCCGGCGACCGGCCCATGGCGAGCGGGCGTAGTACGCGTCCGGACGCTGCCAGGCGGCGACCGTGGCGATGCCGGTGACCGTACCCAGTCGGCCGGCACTCACCGCGTGGGTCAGCGCGGTGAGCGCGGCCGACCCGAGCGCCTGGAAACCGACCTGCGCCACCCGGCCGGTGCTGACCAGTGCCCCGGCCAGTTCCTCGTGCTCGGCGGTGCAGAGCACCGGCGGCTTCTCCAGCAGCAGGTCGGCACCGGCGGCCAGCGCGTCCCGGGCGATCGGCAGGTGGGTGTGGGGCGGGGTGCAGATCACCACCACGTCCGGCCCGACGGCCGAGAGCATGGCGCGGTGGTCGGTGAAGACCCGGGCGTCGGGGGGTACCGGTGCGGCGGGCTCGTCGTCCAGCGGTCGCGTGTCCACCAGCGCGACCAGTCGCAGCCGGCCGGCGTCGTGCAGTGGACCGAGCACCCGACGGTGCCAGCGCCCGTGCCCGTTCGCCCCGACCAGCGCGACACGTGGCACGGCTGTCGCGGGCGTTGCGGCCGTCGGGGTGTTAGCAGGGGACCCCTGCTCTACCTGAGGCGTTAGGAAGGTGCCCTTCCTTTCACTCATCCGGCACCGGCCAGGGTCGCGGGGACGCCGTGGCGGTGCAGGTCGGTCAGCCAGGCGGTGACGTCGGCGCGGACCTGGGCGTCGGCGGCCACCTCGGGCGGGACGACCTCGTCGAGAGCGAGGACCGCGTCGACGGCCCCGGCCGGGGTCTGCGGTGCGGCGGCCAGGGCGGTGCGGATCCGCTCCGCCAGCGGGTCGTCCAGCGGCAGCGCCCGGCCGTCGTCGGCGGTGCCCTGGGCGAACCGGATCCAGGCGGCCACGACCAACGCCGCCCATCGGGCGGAGCGGCCGGACGCGCGCAGGTCGGCGATGGTGTGCAGGATCCGCTGCGGCAGCTTCTGCGAGCCGTCCATCGCCACCTGGAGGGTGCGGTGCCGGATGGCCGGGTTGCCGAAGCGGGCCAGCACCTGCTCGCCGTACTCGACCACGTCGACGCCGTCGGGCGGGGTGAAGCTGGCCGCCACGTCCTCGGTGATCAGCCGCCGCAGCACCGCCGCCAGGTGCGGCAGGACGAGGGCGTCGGCGATCGTCTCGCATCCGGCGAGCGCACCGAGGTACGCGGCGGCCGAGTGCACCCCGTTGAGCCCGCGCAGCTTCAGCCGCTCCCACGGCCCGGCGTCGGCGCAGAGCACCGCACCGGCGCGGTCCCAGGCGGGCCGCCCGCCGGGGAAGTCGTCCTCGATCACCCACTGGGTGTACGGCTCGGCCGCCACCGCCGCCAGGTCCTCGACACCGAGCGCCCGGCGGGCCTCGGCGAGGGTCTGCGCGGTGCTGGCCGGCACGATCCGGTCGACCATGGTGCCGGGAAAGCCGACCTGGTCCTGGACCCAGTCCAGCGCTGTCTGCCCGGCGCCCGCGTACACCAGGGCCTGGGTGACCAGGCCGCGCAGCCGGCGGCCGTTGGCGGGCAGGTTGTCGCAGCTGACCAGCGCGATCGGGCCGGCGTCGGCGGCGGCACGGGCCAGCAGACCGCGCACCAGCAGCCCCGGCACGGTGGCCGGTGGCCGGTCGCTGGTCAGGTCGGCGACCAGCTCCGGATCGGGGCGCAGCGTCCCGGCCGCCGGGTCCAACTGGTACGCCTTCTCGGTCACCGTCAGCGTGACCACCCGGATCGCCGGGTCGGCCAGCAACGCCACGATCGCGCCCGGGTCGGCGGCGGCCAGCCGGACGTCGGCCAGTGCCCCGATCACCCGGGTCTGCTGGTCGTCTGCGGAGAGCGTGCTCACGCTGAACAGGTTGTCCTGCGCGGTCAGCGTCCGCACCAGATCCGCGTTGCGCGGCGCGACACCGACGATGCCCCAGTCACCCCCGGCCGACGCGAGCGCCTGCTCGGTGTAGACGGCCTGGTGGGCGCGGTGGAACGCGCCGAGCCCGAGGTGCACCACGCCGGCCGGCACGGTGCCCGGACGGATCAGGGGACGGGACTGCACCGGTAGTCGGCGCAGGGCGCCCAGATCGAGTCGGGACGCGCCCACGGTCACCGCCACGTCGGGCCGTCCGGGAAACGGAAGGTGGCGATCGACTCGGGACGCATGGTGGCGCTGTAGCCCGGCTCGGTCGGCAGCAGGTACCGCCCGTCGCGGGTGCGTACCGGGTCGACGAAGTGTTCGTGCAGGTGGTCGACGTACTCCACCATCCGGCCGTCCAGGCTGGTGCCCACCCGCAGGTAGTCGAAGATCGCCAGGTGCTGGACGTACTCGCAGAGCCCGACGCCGCCCGCGTGTGGGCAGATCGGTACGCCGAACTTCGCGGCGAGCAGGATCTCGGCGAGCACCTCGTTGACCCCGGCCACCCGACAGGCGTCGATCTGCATCACGCCGATCGCCTCGGCCTGCAACAACTGCTTGAAGATGACCTTGTTGGCGGCCACCTCGCCGGTGGCGACCCGGCACCGGCCGCCGGTCAGCTCGGTCATCGCGCGGGCGATGCGGGCGTGCCCCAGGACGTCGTCGGCGTGCGTCGGCTCCTCGATCCAGTACGGGTCGACCTCGGCCAGCGCCGTCATGTTGGTGATCGCCTCGTCGACGTCCCACACCTGGTTGGCGTCCATCATCAGCAGCGCGTCCGGGCCGATCTCGGCCCGGATGATCCGGGCCCGCCGCAGGTCGTCGGAGGGCGGGCCGCCGACCTTCATCTTCATCGCCCGCCACCCCTGCGCGTACGCGTCCCGGGTCAACGCCCGGACCTTGTCGTCCGGGTAACCCAGCCAGCCCACCGACGTGGTGTACGAGGGGAAGCCGTCCCGCTCCAGCAGGGCCAGCCGGTCGCCGAGGCCGTCACGCCCCTTGTCGAGGATCGCGGCGGCGTCGTCCGGGGTGAGCGCGTCGGTGATGTGCCGGAAGTCGACGTTGGCCACCAGCTCCTCGGTGGACAGCTCGGCCAGGTAGCGCCACATCGGCTTGCCGGCGAGCTTGGCGCGTAGGTCCCACACGGCGTTGACCAGCGCGCCGGTGGCCATGTGGATGACCCCCTTCTCCGGGCCGAGCCAGCGCAACTGCACGTCGGCGACGAGCGAGCGCCAGAACGCCACCGGCTCGGCGGTGATCTCCTCCACCGTGCGTCCCCGCACGTGGTGGGCGAGGGCCCGCACGGCGGCGCAGGTGATCTCGTTGCCGCGACCGTTGGTGAAGGTGAACCCGGCGCCGGTCGGACCGTCGTCGGTGTGCAGCTCCACGTAGGTGGCCGAGTAGTCACCCCGGTTGATCGCGTCGGAGCCGTCGCCGCTGGCGGCGGTCGGGAACCGCACGTCGTGCACGGTCACGTCGGTGATGGTCGTCATGCTTGCTTCTCTCCGAACTTGAAGACCTGCTTCGGCAGCCGGTACGCCAGGTCGACGATGGTCTCGGCGGCCTCGTCCATGGGCAGCCGGTGCTCGGCGACCAGCCGGGCCAGGAAACCGGCGTCGATGCGGCGGGCCACGTCGTGGCGTACCGGAATGGAACAGAACGCGCGGGTGTCGTCGACGAACCCGGCGGTGTTGTAGAAGCCGGCCGTCTCGGTGACCGTCTCGCGGAACCGGCGCAGCACCTCGGGGGAGTCCAGGAACCACCAGGGCGCGCCGAGCACCAGGGCGGCGTACCCGCCGGCCAGCGGTGCCAGTTCCCGGGTGAAGGTGTCCTCGTCGAGCGTGTAGAGCACCACCCGCAGCCGGGGGTCGTTGCCGTACGCGTCCAGCAGCGGAGCCAGCGCGTGCACGAACTCGGTGACCTGCGGGACGTCACCGCCCACGTCGCGCCCGTGCCGGGCGTGCAGCCACCGGTTGTGGTTGCGCACCGCCCCCGGGTGCAACTGCATGACCAGCCCGTCGTCCAGCGACATCCGGGCGAACTCCAGCAGCATGTGGGCCTGGAACGCCTCGGTGTCGCCCGGTTCGGCCCGGCCCCGGCGGGCCCGGTCGAACAGCGCCGCCGCGTCCGCGCCGAGGTCCAGGGTGCGGGCGGTGAGGTGCCCGTGGTCCGACGAGGTGGCACCGGCGGCGATGAACACCTCCCGGCGGGCGCGCAGCGCGGCCAGATAGCCCTGGTACGTGCCGGTGTCCTCGCCGGTGATCTCGCCGAGCCGGTCGACGTTGGCCGACCAGTCCTCGAACTCCAGGTCCACCACGTTGTCCGGCCGGAAGGTGGTGACCACCCGACCGCCCGGACCTCCCCACCCGTCGGCGGCGAGCTTGGCGTGCCGACCAAGGTCGTCCAGGGGCGACTCGGTGGTGGCCAGCACCTCGATGTTGAACCGCTCGAACAGTGCCCGGGGCCGGAAGTCCGGCTCGGCGAGGCGGGCGGCGAGAGCGTCGTATACGTCGTCGGCGGTCTGCGGCGACAGCCGGGTGTCCAGGCCGAAGACCTCGGTGAGGGTCTGCTCCAGCCAGAGCCGGGACGGGGTGCCCCGGAACAGGTGCCAGTGCTCGGCGAAGCGCCGCCAGATCCGCCGCCCGTCGGTCTCCACCGGGCTGCCGTCACGGGTGGGCACGCCCAGCTCGGCCGGGAGCACCCCCTGGCTGAACAGCATCCGGGTCAGGTAGTGGTCGGGCACGATGAGCAGCCGGGACGGGTCTGGGAACGGCTGGTCGTCGGCGAGCAGCCCCGGGTCGACGTGCCCGTGCGGCGAGATGATGGGCAGCCGCGCCACCAGCGCGTACAGCTCGCGGGCCAGGGCACGTTGGCCGGGCTCGGCGGGTAACAGCAGGTCGGGACGGGTCGAGGTGGGCACGGGGTTCGGCTCCTGGGGTCGAGGTCAGTCGAGGGTGAGCAGGTCGGCGACCCGCACGGGGGCGCCGGTGTCGAAGGACCGGTTGGCGGCCAGACCGGTGAGCAGGGCCAGCGCGCCGTCGCGGGCGCTGGCCGCGCGATCCAGCGGATCGGGTACGCCGCCGAAGAGCACCTGGGTCATCCGGGCGTCCGCCCCGCCGTGGCCGTGCCGGGTGTACCCGTCGACCTCGATGCGTCGGGGCGGGGACCAGAAGGGGCGCAGGGTCAGCGTGGCCTGACCGCCCTCGGCGGCGGCCTCGGTGCCGTGCAGGGCGGCACCCTTGAGCGCACCGGCGGCGGCCGGGCTGACGAACTCGCTCTCGGTGACCTCCAGTTCCAGCCGGCCCCGGCTGCCGTTGACCATCACCCGGTAGCCCTCCCACGGTGCGTACGCGGTGAGGTGGTAGGTCATCGTCGCGCCGCTGGAGTAGGTGGCCAGCACCGCCATGTCGTCCTCGATGGTCACGCCGGGGGCGAAGACGTTGCGGTCGCGGTGGTAGCCGTCGGCGGCCTCGGCGTCGAGGTACAGCTCGCGCAGCCGGGGGTGCTCGGCCAGGCGCAGCGCGAACGGGTCGTCGGCGGCGGCGGGGGCGGCGTGCGCCCGGTCGTAGTCGCGGGCGTAGCCGTGCCGGCGGCCGTCGTCGCCGTAGAAGAACAGCCGGCCGGCGGCGTACACCTGCACCGGAGTGGCGTCCAGCCACCAGTTGACCAGGTCGAAGTGGTGGCTGGCCTTGTGCACCATCAGCCCGCCGGAGCTGGCCTTGTCGCGGTGCCAGCGTCGGAAGTAGTCGGCGCCGTGGCGCACGTCGAGCAGCCACTCGAAGTGCACCGAGCCGATCTCGCCGACCGCGCCCTCGGCGAGCAGCCGTCGCATCTGTTCGTGCAAGGGGTTGTAGCGGTAGTTGAACGCCACCGTCACCCGTCGCCCGGTGCGGCGTACCGCGTCGAGGATGCGGTGGCAGCGGGCCGCGTCGGTGGTCATCGGTTTCTCGGTGACCACGTCACAGCCGGCGTCCAGCGCGGCCACCACGTACGTGTCGTGGGTGACGTCGACCGAGGTCACCAGCACCACGTCGACACGTTCCTCGGCCAGCATGGTGGTGAAGTCGTCGGCGTGGTACGTCGGCAGCCGAGCGTGGCCCAGCTCGCCGAGCCACCGGTTGTGGGCGTCCATCCGGGCCTGGTTGACGTCGGCGAACGCGACCAGTTCGGCGGTGTCCGCGTGGTCGCGGACCAGGGCCCGGACGAACATCTCGGCGCGGGCGCCGGTGCCGACGACGGCGTACCGGGCGCGCTTGCCGGGTTGCGGTGACACAGACCGATCCTCCTCGATCTTTATGCAAACCTTTGCAGTGAAGTAACCACGATCGATTGGTCAGAGTCAACGAGCGGCCGAGAATCGGCGTCTTTTGACCCTATTCATGGGGTTTGGAGTGCATGGCGAGAGCCCGGCCGAAACAGAGCTGTAATCAAGTGCCGTTGACAGTGGAGCAACCGTTTGCATTAATTGGCGGCACCGTGACCGCCGACACACATCGATGAAGGGGGCCTGAGTGCCAGTCACCATCCGGGACGTCGCACGGGCCTCCGGCGTGCACATCTCCACCGTCTCCCGCACCTTCTCCGCGCCCCACCTGGTCAACCCGGAGACCCGGGTGCGGGTGCTGGCCTGCGCCGAGGACCTGGGCTACCGGCCCAACCGCGCCGCCCGGGCCCTCATCACCGGCCGGACGCACAACATCGGCCTGATCATCGCCGACATCGCCAACCCGTTCTTCCCGCCGCTGATCAAGGCGGCGGAGAGCCAGGCCCGCCACCGCGACTACCACGTCTTCGTCGCCGACACGAACGAGGACGCGGCCGCGGAGGAGGAACTGGTGCACGCCCTGGCCAAGCAGGTCGACGGTGTGCTGCTGTGCAGCCCACGGATGAGCAACAGCCTGATCGAGCAGCTCAGCCGCGAGGTGCCGCTGGTCGTGGTCAACCGCCAACTGGCCGGTCTGCCCTGCGTCCTGATGGACGTCGGGCAGGGCGCACGGACCGCCATCGAGCACCTCGTGGGCCTGGGCCACCGGCAGATCGCCCTGCTCGGTGGACCGCGCGGCTCATGGACCAGCCGGGAGATCCGGCGCGCCGCCAGCGCGGCGGCCCGGACCGCCGGTGCGGACCTGACCGTGCTCGGCCCCAACCCGCCCACCGAACACGGCGGCCTCGCCCAGGCGGAGCCGGTCCGCCGGGCCGGCGTCACCGCCGTGCTCGCCTACAACGACCTGATCGCGATCGGGCTCCTGGAGGGGCTCGACGCACTCGGGGTCGGGGTGCCGCAGGAGATCAGTGTCGTCGGGGTCGACGACATCAGCCTGAGCCGGCTCACCCGCCCCAAACTGACGACGGTGGCCACGCCGACCGCGGCCGCCGGCCGGACGGCCGTCGACATGTTGCTGCAACAGGACACCGATCTCCCGCGTACCAGCCGGGGCAGCGGTGCCGGGGCGACAGTCGGCGTCCGTCGTACCACCGCACAGGTAATGCTCCAGACCGAGTTGGTCATCCGCGACTCCACCGGGCCGGGACCATACGCCGGCCGGGAACGTCCTGGCGCCACTGCCGTAGGCCCGGGCCCGCATCGCCGTGCGGACCCGGGCAGCCCGATCGTGGCCGCCGGTGACGTCGTCGCCTCCTAACGCCAAGGAGTGAGCGCACATGCACCCCGCAACGCACCCCACCGCGAACGCGTCCGACGGGCGCACCTACCGTACCCCTCTGCTCCGCCGACGGTTGCTGCGCGGCATGCTCGCCGCGGTCGTGGCCCTGCCGCTGGTCGGCGCGGCCGCCGCCTGCGGCGGTGACGACGCCGGCTCCGACGGCAAGGTCAAGCTCTCCATCTTCTGGTGGGGCGGCGACGCCCGGGCCCAGCTCACCGAGCAGGCCCTCGACCTCTACACCACGAAGAACCCGGACGTCACGTTCGAGAAGGTCTGGCAGGCCAACCAGGGCTACTTCGACAAGCTGGCCACGCTCACCGCCGGTGGCAACCCGCCGGACATCTTCCAGATCGACGACAACTTCCTCGCCGAGTACGCCGCCCGCAACGCCACCCTGGACCTGAAGAAGTACGCGGACTCCGGCGACCTCGACACCAGCAAGTTCCCGCCCAGCCTGCTCCAGTACGGCGAGGTCGACGGCAAGCTCGCCGGCCTGGCCGCCGGGGAGAACACCCAGGGACTGGTCTACAACAAGACGCTGCTGACCAAGAACGGGCTGCCCGAGCCGACCACCGGGATGAGCTGGGAGGAGCACATCGCCTGGGCCGAGCAGGTCAGCAAGAAGGCCGGTGTCCCCGGCACCCAGGACCCGAGCGCCGACTACAAGGCGTTCTGGGTCTGGCTGCGCCAGCAGGGCAAGGACCTCTACGCCGGCACCGACCTGGGCTTCACCGCCGAGGACGTGACCAGGTGGTTCGAGCTGTGGAAGGGCGCGCGGGACCGGGGCGCCACCCCGACCCCGGACATCATCCACGAGGGCAACGCCACCGACATCACCAAGCAGCTCGTGGTGACCGGCAAGGCGGGCACCTCCTGGGTCTGGGTCAACCAGATGCCGGAGCTGAAGAAGAACACCGCCGACGAGCTGGGCGTCGTCGCGTACCCGGGTGACCCGAGCGCCCAGTGGGCCCGCGCCTCGATGTACTGGTCGGTCTTCCGGGGCAGCAAGAACGCCGACGTCGCGGTGGATGTGATCAACTTCCTGGCCAACGACCCGGAGGCGGTCAAGCTGCTCGGCACCGACCGGGGTCTGCCCTCCAACATGGACCTGCGCCGCGTGGTCAGCGACGACACCACCGACCCGGCGATGAAGCAGTCCATCGAGGTCGAGAACACGCTGGCCGAGACGTTCGGCGAGGCGCCGCAGGTGCCGATCAAGGGCCACAGCAAGGTCCGCGCCGAACTGATCAAGGCCGCCGAGAACGCCCAGTACGGGCGGGCCACCCCCGCCGAGGCCGCGGCGCAGTTCGTCGAGGCCAGCAAGGCAGCGATCGCCTCCTGACGCCGCCGCGAAACCCGGAGAGGAGCAGTTCGTGGCCCTGACCACGGCGCCCGACCCGACCCGCCGCGGCACCGGATCCGTCCGGCCCGACGCCACCCGGCGCGGGACCGGACGGATCCGGCACGGGGAAGGTCTGGCCGGTTACGTCTTCCTGTCGCCCTGGCTCATCGGTCTGATGGCCATCACCGCGATGCCCATGCTGTTGTCGCTCTACCTCAGCTTCACCAACTACGACATCCTCACCCCCTGGTCCGAGGTGGAGTGGGTCGGGCTGGCCAACTACGAACGGATGTTCACCAGCGATCCGTCGTGGTGGCACTCGGTCCGGGTCACGCTCAGCTTCGCGCTCATCGCCGTACCGCTGAAACTGGCCGCCGCCCTCGGCGTGGCGCTGCTGCTCAACCGGGCCTGGCGCGGGGTCGGGCTGTTCCGGGGCCTGTTCTATCTGCCGTCGCTGCTCGGCGGCAGCGTGGCGCTGGCCATCGTCTGGGTGAACATGTTCAACCGGGAGGGCGCGTTCAACTCCTTCCTGGCGCTGTTCGGCATCGAGGGCAAGCCCTGGGTCAACGACCCGGACTGGGCCCTGGAGACCCTGATGGTGCTGGCCATCTGGCAGTTCGGCGCACCGATGGTGATCTTCCTGGCCGGGCTCAAGCAGGTGCCGACCGAGCTGTACGAGGCCGCGTCGGTGGACGGTGCCGGCGCGTTCCGGAAGTTCGTCAACGTGACGCTGCCGATGCTCTCCCCGGTGATCTTCTTCAACCTGGTGCTGGAGACCATCAACGGGTTCCAGGGCTTCACCGCCGCGTTCGTGCTCAGCAACGGCACCGGCGGCCCGGTCGACTCGACCCTGATGTACACGCTGAACCTCTACATCACCGGCTTCACCGACCTGGAGATGGGCTACGCCTCCGCGATGGCCTGGGTGTTCCTGATCGCCATCGCCCTCATCACGGTCGTCTTCTTCAGCACCGGCCGGTTCTGGGTGCACTACTCCGACGGGGAGGACCGCTGATGGTGGCGAGCACCGTGGCGCCACCCGTGGCGACCCGCCCGCAACGCCCGCGCAGCCGCTCCTGGCTGCGGCTGATCGTGCTGCTGGCCATCGTCGCGGTGGTGCTCTACCCGCTGATCTGGATGATCGGCACGTCGTTCAAGTCGCAGCAGGAGATCGTCAACAACATCGGGCTGCTGCCGGAGACGTTCACCCCCGGCAACTACACCAACGGGTGGACCAACTTCGACGTCGGCTTCGGCCGGTTCTTCTTCAACAGCGCCATGGTCAGCCTGCTGACCGTGGTCGGCAACGGGGTGAGCTGCCTGCTCGCCGCGTACGCCTTCGCCCGGCTGAAGTTCCGGCTGCGCGGGATGTGGTTCGCCGTCATGATCGGCACCCTGCTGCTACCGGGTCACGTGCTGATCGTGCCGCAGTACATCCTGTTCCGCAGCCTCGGCCTGGTCGGCGGCGACTGGCCGTACCTCCCACTGCTGATCCCGCAGTTCCTGGCCACCGAGGCGTTCTTCGTCTTCCTGATGGTGCAGTTCATGCGGAGCATCCCGCGTGAGCTGGACGAGG
Source organism: Micromonospora sp. NPDC003816 (assembly GCF_042874705.1). NCBI lineage: Bacteria > Bacillati > Actinomycetota > Actinomycetes > Micromonosporales > Micromonosporaceae > Micromonospora > Micromonospora sp. NPDC003816. The sequence continues at coordinate 54,470 of NZ_JBIANP010000012.1, read as the reverse complement.
CCGCCCGGATCGACGGCGCCAACGCGTTCGGCATCTTCCGGCACGTCATCCTGCCGCTGAGCCGGCCCGCGCTGGTCACCACCGCGATCTTCTCGTTCATCTGGACCTGGAACGACTTCTTCCGGCAACTGGTCTTCCTGTCCAGCCTGAGCGACTACACGGTGCCGGTGGCGCTGACCCTGTTCATCGACTCCACCAGCCAGAGCGCGGTGGGACCGATGTTCGCCATGTCGGTGCTGTCCCTGCTGCCGGTCTTCGTGTTCTTCGTGGCCTTCCAACGGATGCTCGTCGAGGGGATCAACACCAGTGGACTCAAGGGCTGACGACGACCACCACCGGCGCCCGCCGCGCCGCGACTGGCGGGACACCGTCCGCGACGCCGCCGACCTGGCGCTGGTCGGCATCCTGACGGTGCTCGCCGCGCTCCCGGTGGTGACCGCCGGTGCCGCGGTCGGCACCGCCAGCGCGGCCGTGCACGACTGGCTGGCCACCGGCAGTTGGCCGACGGCCCGGCAGACGTTCTCCCGGTTCGGCCGGGGACTGCTGCCGGGACTGCCGGTGGCGCTGCTCGGGCTCGTCGCCGTGGGCCTGCTCGCCGCCGACCTGGTGGCGCTGGGCACCGGCCGGGTGCCCGGCGGGGCGCTGGCGTTGAGCGTCACCACCGTCGTCGCGGCGGGCCTGCTCGGGTACGCCGCCGCGGTCGTGGTCGAGGTGGGCCGCACCGGCGGCACCGGCTGGCGGTCGGCCGCCAGCCGGGCCGCCCGGATCTGCCTCGATCACCCCGCGCACGGGGCCGCGCTGGCCGGCACCAGCGTGGTCGCCGCGCTGCTCGGCGTGCTGGTCACCCCGGTCGCGGTGCCGATCCTCGCCGGGTACGCGCTGGCCGCCGTGCACGCCGTGGCCCGCCGCCGGTCGGTCGTCGAGGCGGAGCTGTCGTGACCACCGCCGACCCGGTCGCCGGTACGCCCACCGCCGACGACAATCCGCACCTGGTCGTCGCTGGCACGCCGGTCGCCCGGTACGTGCTCGCGCCCGACCTCGACGCCACGCACGGGCCCCGGCCCTACCTGCACCCGGTACGCACCCTGGCCGGCGTGCCGGTCACCGACGCGCTCCCGGCCGACCACGTCTGGCACCTCGGCGCCTCGCTGGCCGTGCAGGACGTCGACGGCACCAACCTCTGGGGTGGACGCACCTACGTCCGCGACGTCGGCTACACCTGGCGGGGCGACCACGGCCGGATCGTGCACGCCGGCTGGGCACACCGGGCGGCCGACCGCCTCGACCATCGGCTGCACTGGTGTGACCCGTCCGGTGCGGTGCTGCTCACCGAGCGGCGTACCCTCACCTCCTCGGCGCTGCCCGCCCCGGCGGACGGGATGTCCGACGCGGACCCCGAGGGTGCCTGGCGGCTGGAGGTGACCAGCACCCTCACCGCCCCCGCCGACCGGGACGTGACACTGGGCAGCCCGGCGACCAACGGCCGCCCCGGCGGGGCCGGCTACGGCGGCTTCTTCTGGCGTGCCGTGGCGGAGGGGGAGCCCGAGGTCTTCAGCGACTCGTCGACCGGCGAGGAACAGGTCAACGGCGGCGACGAACCGTGGGTGGCGATGCGGGCTCGGGCGCCGGGCGGGGCGGCGTACACCCTGGTCTTCAGCGGCCTCGGGCCCGGCGACCGGTGGTTCGTGCGGACCTCGATGTACCCGGGGGTTTGCGTGGCGTTCGCGTTCGAGGAGACCGTGACGATCCCGGCCGGCTCCAGCCGGCACGGCCGCTATCGGGTCGTCGTCGCCGACGGTGCGTTGGATCGCGCCACCGCTGCCGCGCTGATCGGCGGCGCGTCCTAGGGACGCCCGGTCATCCGGCGCCCAGGCAGACGAACGCGGCTGCGGTGGCGCGGGCGGCGCTGTCGCCGGAGGCGACGAACGCCTGCTGGGCGTCGGCGAGAGCCGACGCCGGGCGGGCGCCCGCCCACATCCGCCGGTGCAGGTCCACCATCAGCGCGGTGGTGGGTTCGGCGGGCACCGGCAGGACGGTGGCGACCAGGCATCGGGTGCCCAGCGCCAGCAGCACCGCGGCGAAACCCATGATCTCGTCGCCGGGACGCACGTCGGTCAGCCCCGACTCGCAGGCGGAGAGCACCACGCAGCCGGGTGGCCGGGCGACGCGCTCCCACTCGTAGGCGAACAGCGGCCCGTCGGCCAGCTCCAGCGTGGAGAACTGGGGATTGTCGGCGCGGAAGGTGCCGTGCGCCGCGATGTGCACCATGCCGGCACCGTCCAGCGCGGCGGTCAGCGCACCGGCGGTGGCGTCCGGCCCGACGAGCGACCGGGCTCCCGGCAGCACCTCGGCGAGCCGTCGCACCTCGGCCCGCCCGGCGGCCAGGCGCGGACCGCTGGCCAGCACGGGCGGACCCGCCCAGGTGGTACGCCGGTCCGCCTCGAGCCAGACCGTCGCCGAGGGGGCGACCGTGACGGCCCGGCCGGCGCAGGTGGGCAACCCGGCCCATCCCACCGAGTGCAGGACCCCGACCGGGACGATCACCAGGGGCCGGTCGGCGAGGTGTCGCCGCAACGGGTCGAAGAGTTGGCTGTCGAGTGCCGCCGCCGCGTGTGCGGCGCCGGCCCGTGCGGCGGAGGGATCGCCGCCGACGATCAGTCGCCGCAGCCCGAACCGGTGCCATCGGGCCAGTCTCGCCGCCTCGGCGAGCGAGCCGAGGTCGTGCAGGCTCGCCCGGCCGTCGCGGACCAGCACCGCCCCGAGCCGGTCGCCGTGCGCCACGAGTTCGACGAGTACCCGGGTGCCGAGCCGGTCGGCCAGCCGACGGACACCGGGCGGGGCGGTCACCCCGACTCCGCCGGGTACCCGCCGGGCGAGGTCCCGGATCCGCTGTTCGAGTCGGGTCTGCCGGCCGCGCAGGGCGCGTACCGGACGTCCGGCCAGGACCGCGTCCTCCAGGAGGCCGCTGACGAGCCGGAGTTCGGCGAGCGCCGCGACCAGGTCGGGATCGTCGGGTGGCAGCGCCGGCCGCATCCGCAGCGCGTTGGCCCGCCACCGTTCGGCCCAGGCGAGGACCTGCGCCGGCGCCCCGGCCCGGATCGCGATGTCCAGACCCTCGGCCGCCAGTTCCTGCCCGTACGCCCCGCTGCTGGCCCGCAGTTCGGTGGCGCCGAGCGACGTCCGGTGCCGGTCGAGCACACCCAGCCCGCGACGGAGCGCGCGGGCCGCACCCGCCTCGTCACCGCCCAGTCGGCGGGACAGGGCGAGGGCGTACCAGCCCTGGGCACGTCGCGGGGCGGTGCCCCGGACCCGCGCGCGGGCGGCGACGGTGAACAGGGCCCGGGCGCGGTCGGGGCGACCCGTCGCGGTGGCCAGCAGGCCGGCGTCGATGCGGGTACTCAGCGCGGGATCGGACCAGCCCGTGCCGTCGAGCTGGTCGGCGGTCCGCGTCATCGCCGTGAGCAGGGCCGTGGTCCGGGTCCCCCGGCGGGCCTCGGCACGCAGTTCGACGTGCCGGGCGAACGCGGCCCAGGTGCGGCGGCCCTGCCGTCGGAACCGGGTCCGGGCGGCGGCGGCGGCCTCGGTGGCGGTGGCCAGGTCACCGGCGAGCAGGGCGGCCCGCGCCTGCGCCAGCAGCGCCTCGGCCAGGTCGGAGGCCATGCCACGGCGGCGCAACTCCCGGATCGCGACGGCGGCGATCTCCACCGCCTCGTCCACCAGGGGCACCGACAGCAGCAACTCGAAGCGGTCCAGCAGCAGCGCGGGCCGGGGGACGCCGAGACGCCGGTACTCCTCGCCGACGGCGGCGAAACAGCGCAGCGCCGCCGCGATGTCGCCCCGTCGACCGGCCGCGATCCCGCTGTTCCACCGGGCGTCGGCCGCCGCGAGGTCCAGGCCGAGCCGGTCGAAGGCGGCTGCCGCCCGGGACAGGTCGTCGGCGCCGCCGGTGGTGCCCCGGTGGGCGTTGAGCAGGCCCCGGTTGTTGCGGGCCCGGGCCTCCAGCAGGAGGTCGCCCTCGCGCTGGGCGATGTCGATGGCGAGGCCGTAGTCCCGCACCGCCTCGTCGTACCGGCCGCGGTAGTGCAGCACCACGCCCCGCTGCATCCGGCCCCGACCGGCGTCGGCCCCGGTCAGTTCCGGCAGCGCGGCGGTCACCGCCCGCAGCGCCGCCGCGGTGTGCCCCGAACTGGCCAGGACGTACCCGAGGCTCATCCGGGCCAGCGCCCGGGTCCGGGCCGTGCCGGCGGTCCGCACGGCCCGACGGAGGTGGCGCCGGGCGCCGGAGAGGTCGTTGAGTTCGCGCAGTGCCAGACCGATGGCGCGGTCGGCGGTCGAGCGCTCGTCGGCGTCGGACCGGGCGGCGAGCACCCGCTCGGCGATGGTGATCGCCTGGCTGGGGGAGCGCTGGACGGTGTCGAGTGCCGCCTGGGCGGTCCCGGCGCCGTCAGCGGTGCGGTCCGGCACGGGCAGAGAGGTCACCACCCGCTGAGTATCGTCGATATCTCCCCGAGTGGTCGACGTGTGACGGTGAGTATGTCTTTGGCATTGACATGCGCCGATCGCTTGGAAGAATTGACCGGAGACCGGGAACCCGCCGCACCGGACCACCAGTGACGTGCCGCCTCCCGAGTCGCCTGGGAGGACCCGTGCTGCCCGACCGTCCCACCGTGCCACCCGTCACCACCCGGCTCTCCCGACGGCGCCTCCTGGCGGTGTCCGCACTGGCCACGGTGGCGGTGCCACTGGCGTCCACCGTACGGCCGGCGCCGGCCCTCGGCGACGACACCGTCGCCGACGACAAGGCCTACCAGCTCGCGTTCACCGCGATGCTCGACGCCGACCGCACCGTGCGGCGCCACGCCGCACCCGGCCGGGAGGTGCTGTACCGACCCCGGCAGGTGCTCACCGCCCCGGCCGACGCCCAGCGCGTCGCCGCCTGGCTCAGAGCCAGCGGCAACCCGGTGACGTTCGGCGTCGGCTTCGGCGGTGTCGCCCGGCTGGTCTTCGCCGCGGAGGCCGACATCCCCGCGCTCGTGACGAAGCTGCGCGACCCCCGACAGTGGCCCGGAGCGCCGGTGCCGCTGGTCCAACCGCACCACGTGCTGCTCGGCCTCGGCAACATCATGGGTAATCCGGGCGGGCCGCCCCGCGCTCTCGCCGCACTGCCACCGCCGGATCCGGGCCGGCAGTCCGAGGGGGCGGGGGTGACGGTCGGCATCTGCGACACCGGCATCTGCCGGCAGGCCGGCAACCGGCACCCGCAGTGGCTGGGCGGCGCGTACCTCCCGGAGGTCGACGACGAGGACCCGCTCTACGTGCACACCGACGTGCTCGCCCCGCAGGGCGGGCACGGCACGTTCGTCGCCGGGGTGGTGCGGCAGGCCGCGCCGGGCGTACGCCTCGATCCCGAGGCGGCGCTGGCGCCCACCGGAGTCGGGGACGAGTCGATGCTGGTGGCCGCCCTGAGCCGGCTCTCGGGCGAGGTGTCGGTGGTGAACCTCTCGCTGGGCGGCTTCACCCTCGACGACCAACCCTCGCTGCCGCTGGCCAACGCGGTGGCCGCGATGCCCCCGACGACGGCGGTGGTGGCGGCGGCGGGCAACGCCGGTGTCGACCGTCCGGTGTGGCCGGCCGCGCTGGACCGGGTCCTGGCGGTCGGGGCCGTCGAGACGGACACCGCGGGTGTGGTCGTCCCGGCGGACTACAGCGGCCGGGGGGCGTGGGTCGACGCCTGCGCCCTCGGCCGGCGGGACAGCACGTACGTCGAGGGGCGGCTGCCGCTGCCCGGACGACCGACCCGGCTGTTCCACAGGTACGCCACCTGGGCCGGTACGTCGTTCGCCACGGCACATGTCTCGGGTCGACTCGCCGCCCTGATGACCGGGGCGGGACTGAGCGCCGACGCGGCCCGGCTGGCCCTGCTCGCGGCGCCGCGTTGGCACCCCGACTACGGCGTGCTCGTCGGATGAGCGGCAGGGCGGCGTGGTGACCGATCGGAGCGTGCGGGCCCTGGTGTCCGCCGCGGCAGACGGGGACGAGTCGGCCTGGACCGAGCTGGTGCGCCGGTACACCCCGCTGGTGTACTCGGTGATCCGGTCGCACGACCTGAGCGGCGCCGACGCGGCCGATGTCAACCAGACCGTGTGGCTGCGCCTGGTGGAGCACCTGGAGCAGGTACGCGAGCCGCAGGCGCTGGCGGCCTGGTTGGCCGTCACGACCCGACGGGAGTGCTACCGGATGTCGCGTCTCGTCCGGCGGACCCAACCCGTCGACCCCTCCGACGGTTCGCTCGACGCCTACCACGGGACGTGGGCCGACGTCGCGCCGCCGGAGGAGGACCTGTTACGGGCGGAACGGCGGCAGGCGCTGCGGGAGGGTTTCGCCCAACTGCCCTCCCGGTGCCAGGAACTGCTCTCGCTGCTGATGGCCGAGCCGCCGCCGAGCTACCGGCAGGTCTCCGAGCGGTTGGGCGTACCGGTCGGCAGCATCGGACCGACCCAGGCCCGCTGCCTGCGGCGACTGCGCGACTGCGCGGTGCTGGCCCCGTACCTGGGACTGCGGCCGGACACCGGACGGCAGGGGGGTGACCGCGATGGAGCCGTGGCCGCCGGTCGATGACGGCAGGTTGGCGGCGGAACTGGTCGCCGCGCTCTGGGACTCCGAGGGAGTGCCCGAGGAGCATCTGACGGCGGCGCGGGCGGCGTTCGCCCGGCGGCGGACGGACGCCGAGGTGACCCTGGCCGAGCTGACCTTCGACTCGGTGCTCGAACCGGAGTCGGCCGGGCTCACCCGCTCCTCCGGTTCGGCGCGGAGCCTGTGCTTCCGGGGCGACGGGATCGTGCTGGAGATCGAGGTCAGCGACGCCGGCATCGTCGGTCAGGTCTCGCCGGCCGGTCGTGGTCGGGTCAGCGCCCGGACCGTGGGCGGAGTCTACGACGAGGCGACGGTCGACGCGGTGGGTCTCTTCTCGCTCGGGGTGCCGCCGACCGGGCCGGTGCAGCTGCGTGCGTACACCGGCGAACACGTGGTGGCGACCGACTGGGTCTGCCTGCGCTGACGCCACGAGGGTCGTGAGCCCCCTCCGACCCACGACCCTCGCTGCGGTGCGAGCTACCGCTTGACAGTGCTGATCAGATACTGCACACCACCGAGGTCGGTCGACCGGGCGCCGCTGCTGTCCGGGCCGAACTGGGTGACGGTGAAGGAGATCTCCCGCTGGCTGTCGGCCGTGGCCGAGAAGAGCAGCGAGAACTCCGCGCGCTCACCGGGGTTCAGCGCCAGGTTGCCCAGGCTGGCCCTGGTGGGCTCGACGATCTCCACCTGCGTCCGGCCGACGGCGCGGACACCCGTGCCGACCGCGCCCCCGGCCCGCCAGCGCTCGAAGAGTTCCGGGCCGAGATCGACGACGACCCGACCGCCGATCGCCTGGAGCGGCTCGGCCGCCGCGAAGACGACCTCGTTCCTGGACGGTACGGTCAGCGAGTTGCCGATGGCGAACGGCCGGACGGCCGGCGATCCGCCCACGGCGAGCTGGACCGAGTCGACGTTGCGCCACGCGATGTTGTTGTTGTGCCGGGTGTTCGTGCTGATGTCCGGGCCCTCGAAGGTCATCGGGTCGGTCGCGGACACCCAGCGGGCGAGCAGGCAGAAGTGCCCCGGCCCGGGGACTCCGGTCCAGGGGATGGTGACCGTGGTGACCCCGGCGAAGGAGACCACGTTGGCCGCGCCGATCTGGGTCCAGTGGGTCGGCCAGACCGCGCCGCCGCCCGGCGTGGTCCGATAGACGCGAAGCACGCCGTTGCTGGCGCCCGAGCCGTACGGGCCGGGGTTGCGCAGCTTGATGAAGAGGTAGTTGGTGACGCCGACGATCGGGTTCTGGCTGACGGCGCACTCGATCGCGGTGGGGCAGACCTTGATGTCGGGGCTGGCCCAGAGCGGGTTCAGCGCGTGCGGCTCGACTCCGACGTCGGCGGTGGTGTCCTTGATGTAGACGTCGGTCCGGGCGGCTGCGGCGGCGGCCGGGACCGCCTCGACCGGCACCGCGGCGGCGGCGGTGACGGCCAGCAGGCCGGTCAGCATCGCGGCGGTGAGCCCGACCACCGTGGCGCGGCGGACCCGTCTTCCTGCACTGCTCATGACAGGTTCTCCTATCGAAGGAGCGTGCGCCGGTCACGGTGGGTGTCCGTACCGTTTCGGCGCGATGACGTTCTTCAGGAGCCGGTAACCGAGCCGGTGATACCTGTCGTCAGATGGTGCGAGGACGGGCGAATGCCCCGCCGGGCGGCGTCAGGCGGGGAACGGGCGGCAGGAGGCGCGGACCACGAGTTCGGTGGGGAGTCGGATGTGGGAGTCGCGCTCCACACCGGCGATCAGGTCGACGAGCAGCCGCAGCGCCTCGGCGCCCATCCGCTGGATCGGTTGCATGATGGTGGTCAGGGGCGGGTTGGTCAGCGCCGACTCCGGGACGTTGTCGAAGCCGATCACGGAGACGTCGTCGGGTACCGACAGGCCCATGCTCTGCGCCACGTCGATGGTCGAGATGGCGGAGAGGTCGTTGCCGGCGAAGACCGCGGTCGGCCGGTCGGGGAGGGCGAGCAGTTCGGCGGCGGTGCCGGCGGCGCTCTCGATCCGGAACCCGCCGACGCGGACGAGCCGTTCGTCCACGGTCACGCCCGCGTCGGCCATGGCCTGCCGGAAGCCCGCCTCGCGCAGGCGGGACGACTCCAGGTCGGCGCGGCCGGAGATGTGCCCGATGCGGCGGTGGCCGAGCGAGAGCAGGTAGTTGGTGGCGAGCACGGCACCGGCGAAGTTGTCGGAGTCGACGGTGGGCAGGCCGGACGGCCCGGTGTGCGGGTCGACGGCCACCACGTGGAAGCCCTGCTTGGTCTCCACCACCGTGGGGGTGACGATCACGGCGCCGTCGATGAGCGTCCCGGAGAGCCGGGCCAGGGAGCGTCGTTCCCAGCCGACGGCGGCACCGGCCACGTCACCGCTGGAGTACGCCAGCAACTGGTAACCGGTGCCGGTGACCTCCGACGAGGCGCCCTTGAGCAACTCGGTGGAGAACGGTTCGAACTCGGCCACCAGAATCCCCAGCACGTTCGTACGGTGGCTGCGCAGGCTCTGCGCGCCGAGGCTGGCCTCGTAGCCGAGTTGGTGGATGACCTGCTGAACCCGCTCCACGGTCGCCTGCGCCACGCCGTACCGGCCATTCACCACCTTGGATACAGTCGCGACCGAGACGCCGGCCGCTCGGGCCACGTCCGACATGTTGACACGCTGCGGGAACGCCACGCCGACGATGATAGAGGGCTCGACGAGCGCTGCCGACGGCGAGTCGAAAACGTTATCGACACCGATTGACACTGAGTTACACGGCTGTAAAACTCGCCGGCAGGCCGAGCACCGCGACTGATACGTCGAGGAGATACCGATGGCTTTGAAGCGCCGCGTAACCACCGCCATAGCGCTGTCCATCACCACCGCACTGCTTGCCGCCGGATGTGGCGGCGGGGGTGAGTCCGAAGCTCCGGAGAGTGAGCTGTTCAAGAACCCGGTGACCCTGACCTGGTGGCACAACGCCTCCCAGGACGGGCCCGGCAAGACCTACTGGGAGAAGGTCGCCGCCGACTTCACCGCGCTCCACCCCACGGTCACGATCGAGATCGAGGGGATCGAGACCAACCAGCTCCAACGCACCCGGCTGCCCGCCGCGCTGCTGAGCAACGACCCGCCGGACATCTTCCAGGCGTGGGGCGGCGGCGAGATCCGCGAGCAGGTCGAGGCCGACTACCTCAAGGACATCACCGAGCAGGCGAAGTCCGAGGTCGACAACATCGGTAGCGCCGCCGAGATCTGGCAGGTGGACGGCAAGCAGTACGGTCTGCCGTACCGGATGGGCATCGAGGGCGTCTGGTACAACAAGGACATGTTCGAGCGGGCCGGCATCGCCGCCCCGCCGACCACGTTCGAGGAGCTCAACGACGCGGTCACCAAGCTCAAGGCGATCAACGTGATCCCGATCGCGCTGGGCGCCGGTGACAAGTGGCCCGCCGCGCACTGGTGGTACAACTTCGCCCTGCGCGCCTGCTCGGTGGACACGCTGAAGAAGGCCAGCGCCGAGACGGTCTTCGACGACCCGTGCTTCGTGAAGGCCGGCCAGGACCTCAAGGCCTTCATCGACACCACGCCGTTCCAGGACAACTTCATCGCCACCCCGGGTCAGAACGACCCGACCAGCGCCAACGGTCTGCTCGCCAACGGCAAGGCCGCCATGGAGCTGATGGGCGACTGGAACAAGGGCTCGCTGGAGACGGTGACCAACGACAAGGAGGCGCTCGACAAGTTCATCGGTTGGTTCCCGGTGCCGGCGATCTCCGGCTCCGCCGGTGACCCGAAGGCGGCGCTCGGCGGTGGCGACGGTTTCGCCTGCGCCAAGAACGCCCCGGGCGAGTGCGTCGAGTTCCTCAAGTACATCGTCAGCCCCGAGGTGCAGAAGGGCTACGCGCAGACCGGCACCGGCCTGCCCGTCGCCAAGGGTGCCGAGGACGGCGTCCAGGACCCGGCCCTGCGCTCCATCCTGGAGGCGACCACCGGTGCGACCTACGTGCAGCTCTGGCTGGACACCGCGTTCGGCAGCACCGTCGGTAACGCGATGAACGACGCGATCGTCGCCATCTTCGCCGGCAACGGGACTCCCGAGCAGGTCGTCGAGGCGATGAAGGCGGCCGCGCGCAAGTGACCGCCACCAACCCCACCACACTGGACCCTGCCGGCGGTGCCTCCGCGCCGCCGGCGGGGCTCCGGCCCGTCCGGCGCCCCTCGAAGGACCGGGCCGCCGAGACCCGACGCAAGTGGTACGAGATCATCGGTCTCACCACCCCGGCGATCGTCGTCTACGTGACGTTCGTCCTCGTACCGATGGGCTTCGCGCTCTACTACAGCCTCTTCCGCTGGCGTGGAGTCGGACCGCCCACCGAGTACATCGGGTTCGACAACTACGTCATGGCGTTCCAGGACCCGATCTTCCTCGACGCGTTGCGCAACAACGCCATCATCGTCTTCGGCTCGCTGCTGTTGCAGGGCCCGGTCGCCCTCGGCGTGGCCCTGCTGCTCAACCGGCACTTCCGGGGCCGCACCCTGTTCCGCCTGCTGGCCTTCGTGCCGTACGTGCTGGCCGAGGTCACGGTCGGCATCATGTGGAAGCTGATCCTGACCCCGAACGGCAGCCTGGACGCGCTGCTCCAGTCGATCGGGCTGGGCGGCCTGGTGCAGGCCTGGCTGGCCGACCTGGACATCGTCATCTGGACGCTGCTGTTCGTGCTCACCTGGAAGTACGTCGGCTTCGCCATCATCCTGCTGCTCGCCGGCCTGTCCAACGTGCCGCAGGAGTTGAACGAGGCCGCCGCCATCGACGGCGCGAGCTGGTGGCAGATCCAACGGCACGTCACCCTGCCGCTGCTCGGCCCCACCATCCGGATCTGGATGTTCCTGTCGATGATCGGCTCGTTGCAGGTCTTCGACGTGATCTGGGTGACCTCGGTGCCCGCCGTCCGCTCGCTCGGGGCCTCCGCCACCATGGCCACCTACATGGTGGACAACGGGTTCTTCGCCCGGCTGTGGGGGTACGGCAACGCGGTGGCGGTGATCCTCTTCGTCATCTCGTTCGTCGCGGCACTGCTGTTCCAGCGGTTCCTGCTGCGCCGTGACATCCAGGGTGCCACGACCGGAAGGGCGAACTGACGTGACCGCCAACGCCACCCTGTCCCCGTCCCGCCGGCGTCGCCCGGTGTCGTGGGGCAATCCCCTCACCTACGGGCTGGCCCTCGCGGTCGCGGCGGTGTCGATCGTCCCGGTGCTGTACGTCATCATCGGAGGCTTCCGCACCACCCCGCAGATCGTCGCGAACCCGGCCGGTCTGCCCGACCCGTGGGTCTTCGACAACTACGCCCGGGTGCTGACCCAGAGCGGCTTCTGGACGCAGGCGTTCAACAGCGCCGTGATCGCGCTGGGCACCACGCTCGGCGTCGTCCTGCTCGGGGTCTGCGCCGCGTTCGTGCTGGCCCGCTACACCTTCCGTGGCCGTGAGGTGCTCTACACCTTCTTCACGCTCGGCCTGCTCTTCCCGGCCGGCGCGGCGATCCTGCCGCTCTACCTCATGCTGCGGGACATGAACCTGATCAACTCCTACTTCGCGGTGATGCTGCCGCAGATCGCCTTCGCGCTACCGTTGACGATCGTGATCCTGCGGCCCTTCCTCTCCGCGATCCCGCGCGAACTGGAGGACGCCGCCGCGATCGACGGCACCGGCCGGCTCGGGTTCCTCTGGCGCATCATGCTCCCGCTGTCGCGGCCCGCCCTCGTCACCGTCGGGATCCTCGCGTTCGTGGCGAGCTGGAACGCCTTCCTCCTGCCGCTGCTCGTCCTCGGTGACGCCAGCCTGCACACCCTGCCGTTGGGCGTGCAGAACTTCTCCAGTCAGTACACCTCGGACACGGCCGGAATCCTCGCCTTCACCTCGCTGGCAATGCTGCCGGCACTACTTTTCTTCACGTTCGCCGAAAAGCAGATCGTCGGTGGCCTGCAGGGCGCGGTCAAGGGCTGAGCGGCGCGGCCGGACGAGAGCCGACGCGACGCCAGCACAACACAAAGGGGAAAGCACAGCATGACTGAGGTCCACGGCGTGGTCGGCGCACCGGTCCCGGCACAACCGGGTCCGGGCCACGACCGGCACGACCGGTCCGACCGGCCGGACGGCGAGGCACGGGTCCGTGAGCTGCTCGGGCGGATGACCATCGAGGAGAAGGTCGCCCAGCTCGTCGGCTTCTGGGAGAAGGAGGACGGCGAGACGGTCGCGCCCTTGCAGGGCGAGTTCGCCGACGTCGGCAAGCTGGAGACCTTCTCCCGGCACGGGCTCGGGCACCTCACCCGGGCGTACGGCACCCGGCCGGTCGACGCCGAGGCCCGCGCGTCCTGGTTGTGGAAGTTCCAGTCCGACCTGGTGACCGGCACCCGGCTCGGCATCCCGGCGATCGTCCACGAGGAGTGCCTCACCGGGCTCTCCGCGTGGAAGGCGGCGACCTACCCCACCCCGCTGGCGTGGGGTGCCGCCTGCGATCCGGAACTCGTCACCGAGATGGCCGAGGCGATCGGGGCGTCCATGCGGGCGCTCGGCATCCACCAGGGGCTCTCCCCGGTGCTCGACGTGATCCGTGACCCCCGCTGGGGGCGCGTCGACGAGTGCATCGCCGAGGACCCCTACCTCGTCGGCACGCTCGGCACGTCGTACGTGCGGGGACTCCAGGCACAGGGGGTGCTGGCCACGCTCAAGCACTTCGCCGGCTACTCGGCCTCCCGCGCCGGGCGCAACTTCGCCCCGGTGCACGCCGGTCCCCGGGAACTCGCCGACGTGCTGCTGCCGCCGTTCGAGATGGCGATCCTGGACGGCGACGCGCGGTCGGTCATGCACTCGTACGCGGAGATCGACGGCGTACCGGTGGCGGCCGACCCGACCATGCTGACCGGGATCCTGCGGGACCGGTGGGGCTTCGACGGGACGGTGGTCGCCGACTACTTCGGCGTGGCCTTCCTGAACCTGCTGCACCACGTCGCGGCCGACAACGCCGACGCGGCGGTGCAGGCGCTGACCGCCGGCGTCGACATCGAACTGCCGACCGGCGACGCCTACCTGACGGTGGCCGAGTCGGTGCGGTCGGGCCGGCTCGACGAGGCGGTCGTGGACCGGGCGGTGCTGCGGGTCCTGCGCCAGAAGGAGGCGCTCGGGCTGCTCGACGCCACCTTCGACGACGAGCCGCAGCCGGTCGACCTCGACTCGCCGGAGCACCGGTCCATCGCCCGCCGGCTCGCCGAGAAGTCCGTCGTCCTCGTCGCCAACCAGGGCGTACTCCCGCTGCCTGCCGGGCGGCGGGTGGCGGTGGTCGGGCCGAACGCGGACCGGGAGGGTGCGCTGTTCGGCTGCTATTCCTTCCTCAACCACGTGCTGGTCCAGCACCCCGACGTGGAGACCGGCATCGAGGTGCCGACGGTCCTCGCGGCGGCCCGGGCCGAGTTCGGCACCGACCTGGTGAGCTGGGCGCGGGGCTGCGACGTGGACTCCGAGGACCGGTCCGGCTTCGACGAGGCGGTGGCCACCGCCGCCGCGGCGGACGTGGCGGTCCTGGTGGTCGGCGACCACGCGGGACTGTTCGGGCGCGGCACCGTCGGCGAGGGGTGCGACCGGGAGGACCTGGAGCTGCCGGGTGTCCAGCGGGAGCTGGCCGAGGCGGTGCTGGCGACCGGTACGCCGGTGGTGCTGGTGCTGCTCACCGGTCGGCCGTACGTGCTCGGCTGGGCGATGGACCGCTGCGCGGCCGTGGTGCAGGCGTTCTTCCCCGGTGAGGAGGGGGCGGGCGCGATCGTCGGGGTGCTCTCCGGCCGGGTCAACCCGTCGGGGCGGCTGCCGGTCAGCCTGCCCGGATCGGCCGGGGCGCAGCCGTTCTCGTACCTGCACCCCACCCTCGGCGAGGGCAGCGAGGTGACCAACCTGCCGGCGACCCCGGTGGCCTCGTTCGGTCACGGCCTGTCCTACACCACCTTCGAGTACGCCGACCTGACCGTCCCCGCCACCGTGCCGACCGACGGGGCGCTGCCGGTGACCGTCCGGCTCACCAACACCGGTGCGGTGGCCGGCGACGAGGTGGTCCAGCTCTACGGTCGTGACCTGGTCGGCTCGGTGACGCGGCCGGTGGCCCAGTTGCTCGGCTACCGCCGGGTGCACCTGGAGCCGGGCCAGTCGGTCACGGTCGAGTTGACGGTGCCCACCACCCGCCTGGCCTTCTCCGACCGCAGCCTCACCCGCGTGGTGGAGCCCGGCGACGTCGACCTCTGGGTGGGCAGCAGTGTGCGCCGGGACGCCGAGGGGCGTACCACGCTCGTCGGTGACACCGCCGTGGTGACCAACGCGTCGCCGCGCTGGACCACCACCGACGTGCGCTGACGTCTGTCACCGGTGATCCCGGTACGCCGCCCGGCAAGGGGGCGTACCGGGATCTCGGCGTCTATCGGCCGCGTGTCGCGCCCCGGCGGGCGGTGGTCGGCTTCGCGCCCGGCCGGGGTGCGAGCGACCGGGCCGGGGGTGTGGCGCGGGCCGGGGTGGCCGTGGCTCCCGCCTTCGGCGTGCCGCTGGTCGGCGGCGGGTACTTCCGGAGGACCCAGGTCTGCTGGGCGAGGGAGAACAGGTTCGTGGTCACCCAGTAGATGATCACGCCGATCGGGAAGATCAGACCCGAGACGAGCAGCGAGAACGGGATGCCGTAGAGCATCAGCCGCTGCACCGTCCGCTGCTGCGGGTCCTCGGCCCAGCCGGTCCGCAGGATCATCTGCCGGCTGCTCAGATAGGTCGTGGCGATCATCGTGACGATCAGGATCGCGGCGACGATCCGGACGGTCGTGCCGTCCGCGCCGAGCAGCGACAGCTCCTGCGCACCGGACCGGAGGCTGGCCGCGATCGGCGCGCCGAACAACGTCGCCGACGAGGCGCTGTCGAACTGGGTGACCGTCCAGCCGTACAGCGTCTTCATGTGCTCCGGCATGGTCGGCTTGAGATGACGCAGCACGTGGAACAGGCCCAGGAAGACCGGGATCTGCACCAGCATCGGGAGGAAGGCCGTCAGCGGGTTGGCCTTCTCCGTGCGATAGAGCTCCAGCAGCTCCTTCTGCATGGTCTCGCGGTCGTCCTTGTGCCTCTCCTGGATCTCCTTGACGCGTGGCTGGAGCGCCTGCATCGCGCGCTGCGACTTGATCTGCCGGACGTAGACCGGGAACAGCACACCCCGGACGGTCAGCACCAGGAAGACGATGCCCAGCACCCAGGCCCAGTCGGTGCCGAGCGCGGCGGCGTCGCCGAAGAGCAGCTGCCAGGCGCCGTGCCAGAAGAGCAGGATGCCCGAGATGGCACCGTAGACGACGGCCATCATCGGGCTGAACAGGGCGCTCACCGGAGGGCTCCGGCAGCGTACGGTGAACGGAAAACAGATGAATCGGACATGCGGGTACCCCTCGGAACACGACGACGACTGGTGACGGGCGGAACGAGTCAGCAGCGGTCGCCGAGGAGCGGCAGGTGGAGCGAGCGACGGTGAGCGCTCAGGCGACCGCGAGGGTCGCGGTCGGTGCCCGGGGGCGGGCCCGGCCGGCGGCGTCCGGATCGCGGTGCCGGGGCACGCCCGTGCGCCCGGCCCGTTCCCGGAGCAACCGTCGGGTGATCCGCAGGTCGGGGACGGTGACCACCCGATGGACCAGGTTCGCGGCGGCGAGCACGGCGGCGACCAGCACACCGGTCGCCGCGGCCGTGCCGGACAGCATGCTGGAAGCACCCACGTCGGCGAGTACGCCGACGAGGTACCAGATCATGCCGAGCCCGATCACGGCACCACCATATCCGCCCCGCGCACCCAGGTCTGCGTCATCAGAATCGGCCGCCCCCGTGAAACCGGCACCTAGCGGTCGGGATCGGGCTCGGCGCGCAGTGCGGCGGTGGCCCGCAGCGCCTTCACGATCGCCGGGATCGCGCCGATCAGCAGCACCAGCGCCCAGACGATCCCGATGATCGCGAAGAGCAGCGCGCCCAGGTCGTCCAGGATGCTCACCAGGATCACCGGCACCAGATTGTGCAGGAACTCCAGCAGCACCGTGCAGAGCAGGCTGGTCAGGATCAGCAGCACCAGGCCCTTGTTCTGGAGGAACTTCGGCTGGGCCAGCACCAGCAGACCGGCCCAGGCGAGCTTGAGCAGCAGCACCAGGCCGAGCAGCACGGCCGCGTCGCCGACCGGGAAGAATCCCCACAACGCCAGGTACGCCAGCGTGCCGAACGGCGGAGCCAGGAACAACGACACCATGACCATCAGCTCGACGAAGGCGACGATCAGCGCCACGAACGCCACGATGATCAGGACGATCGAGAAGATCAGGGTGGCGACGCCCTGCACCCGACCGTGGATCCGTTCGGGCAGCACCAACCCCAGACAGAACAGCCCGGTGGTCCAGAGCGCCGCCGCGTCGACGAGCACCAGATAGCCGGTGCCCCGGCCGGACGGCTCGCCGACCCCGCTCACGTCACCGACCTCGACCCCGAGGTCACCGGCGCTGTCGGTCAGCGCCGCACCGGCGTCGCCGCCGCCCAGCAGCAGCCCGGCACCCAGCTCGACGCCCACCGCCAGCACCAGCGCCAGCATCGCCAACAGCAGGAACGGCTTGCGCAGCGCGCCCATCCCGGCCTCCCGCCTCAGTCCCGCGCGATCGTGACCGGACAGCCGCCGGAGCAGCTCACCCGTACCGTGGTGGCCCGGTCCACGGCGATCCGGGCCACCGCGCCGGTGCCGTCGTCGGCCGGCGTGACGTCGTCCTCGACGGTGAACTCGGCGTCCCCCGGGGCCGGCGCCTCGACGGTGAACGCCTCCGGGCTGCGCAGGATCAGCGTGCGCAACCCACCCGGGTCGGCCACCCGCAGCGCACAGTCGCCGGTGACGGCCAGCACCCCGGGCGCCTCGGCACAGTCCGCGTCGACGGTGGTCGGGTCCACCGCCGACGTCCCGCCGGCCCGCCCCAGCAGGTCGACCAACCCACTGCGCGCCGACGGATCCCCCCGCCCCCCGCCCCCCACTCCCACCGCCACCACGAACAACACCACCAGCAGCACCCCGAGCGCCCCCAACAACACCTTCTGCCGTCCCGTCACCACTGCACCTCGCTCTCGTCGCACGTCGTCTCGTCGCGTTGATCAAGAGGTTTGCGTCGGGAAGAGGCAATGAGACGACGCAAACCTCTTGATCAACCGGGTTCAGGGGGGTCAGGGGGGTCAGGGGGTGGGGGGGAGTTCGGTGAAGCGGATCGCGTCCACCCCGGCGAAGTAGCGGTCGGTGCTCTGCGTCTTGCCGATCGCCACCAGGGTGATCTGGTGCGGGCCCGCCGCCAGCGGCACCCGGGCCACGTCGATCCAGTCGGTGACCCGCACCGTGGGGGAGAAGCCGATGAAGGGATCACCGACCTGCCGCCCGTCGATCAGGAACACCGTGTTGGCGTAGTCGGGAGCCGTGGTCCGCACGGTGGAGAACTGCCAGACGGCCTGGGCCGGCACCTCCACCGTCACGGTCACCCGGTCGTTGATCGCCCGGCCCAGGAAGAACAGCTGGTTCTCCTGCGACCAGGTCACCTCGCAACAGTTCGGCTGCACCGCCACGGCCGCCGCCGAGCCGGTCGGCGACTCGACCCGGGCACCGGTCACCAACGTCTCCGCCTCGACGGTCACCACCCGGGCCTGCGGCGGCGGATCGTCCTCGCGCGCCACCAGGAACACCACCACCGCCGAGACCACCAGCACCAGCGCCGCCGCGGCGGCGATCCACGGCCAGGGCGTACGCTTCGGCGGCGCCACGGCCCGCACCTCGTAGGTGACCCGGCCACTGGACCGGGAACTCTCCTCCGGCGCGGTGTTCGCCGAGTACGCGAAGCCGGTCATGTCGTAGCGACGCGGCGGCGTCCCCGCCGGCACGGCCAGCCGGACCAGGAACGACACCGAGCCCTGCCCGGGCACCACCCGCTGCGGTTCGGTGACGGTGAACCAGGAACGCTGCGTACCCTCGCCGGGCGCCACGTCGAACACCACCGTGTCCGGCGCGAGCCCCGGGTTGGAGACGGTGAAGGTCAGCTCCCCGGCGTTCCGGACGTCCAGGGTGAACTGCTCGGCTGCGGCGACGACGGTCCATTCGGTGGTCATGACGGCTCCTCCGGAGCGGGATCGGGCGGGGTGGGAACGGGGGAGGGCGACGGCACACTGGCCCGGCCGACCGCCGGTGCGCCCGCCACGACGGTGATCTCGGCGGTCACGGCGGCCGGCTTCTCCGCCGCGACGATCCGGCTGACCAGGTCGAGCTGGTCGGCGGCGGTCGGCGGCACCCGGACGACCAGGTGGAACGGCCGGTCGGCCGGCTCGTCGAGGACGAAACCGGTGACCCCGGTGGCCAGTTCCAGGGCGGTCCGCAGCCCGTCCGGGGTGCCCCGCCAGGTCGCCAGCGCCGCCCCGTGCGCGACCAGGTCACGCAGCCGGCTCAGCGGCAACGGCAGTGGGGCGTCCCGCCGGGGCGCGGCGACCACATGGTCCATCGCCACCCACCCGGCCAGGTACGCCACCATCCCGCCCGGTGCCCGGTACGGCGCGAACAGCGCGTCGACGTCGGCCAGCACCGCCTCGTCCGGCGCGTGCAGCGCCTCCATCACGTCCAGCAGCGCCCACAGCACGCTGCCCGGCACGCAGGCGCGCTGGTAGGCGGCGGGCAGCAGCCGCTCAATGGCCGGTCGACGCATCGTGCCGCACCACCTCGATGTCGTGCTCGCCGGAGCAGAGCAGCCAGGTGTCCGGGACGGTGACCACGTCGGCGGTGGCCTGGTTGGCGCTGGCCGACCAGTCGACCGCGTCGCCGCTGCGGTGCACGCCGCGTTCCCCACCGGCCAGCACCAGCCGGTCCGTTCCGGCGGTGGCGGCGATCGCGTCCACCGGCACGAACCGGGTGCGGTCGCGCAGCGGCAGCCCGCAGTTGACCGACACCGACGACCACTGCGGCTGTGCCGCGACCGTGTCCAGCCGCAACACCCCGCCGCTCTGCGTGGCGGCCAGCGCCTGGGTGCCGCTGAAGGTCAGGTCCCGGCAGGTGCCGCCGATCCAGCCGGACTGCATCGCCTGCCACTTCACGTCGGACTCGAACAGCCGGGCCCGGAAGCACCCCTGCCCGGGCCGCTTCGGGTCCGGCTCGCCGGCACCGCTCCACAGCAGCGTGGCCGGGCCGTCGTACTGCACGGCGAGCAGCCGGTTGTCCACGTTGGCCAACCCGACGTGGGAGAAGCTGCCGGGTCGGCCCGCGTTACCGGAGAGGTAGACCCCGAATCCGGCCTGTGCGGCCACCGCCACCCCGGGTACGCCGCGCTCGGAGACGAACGCCCGCACCGCGTAGAAGCCCCGGTCGGCGTCGGCCGGGTCGACCAGGATCTGCAACGGCACCGCACCGGGCAGCAGCGACACCTCGTACAGGCCGGTGTCGGTGGCGACCAGCAACGCGCCCGCGCCGTCCCGGTCGATCCAGGCCAGGTCACTGATCCGCGAGTCCAGGTCGGCCAGCAGCGACCAGGTCTCGCCCAGGTCGGCGCTCAGGTGCACCCGGGAGCCGCCGCCGGACCGGACCGTGGCCACCGCCACCGACCCGGGCCGGGGCACGATGCCGGGCCGCACCGGGGCGGGTGCGGGCGCCACCCGCTGCACGGTCTCCCCGTCGAACCGGCCCGCCGGCTCCCATCCGGCACCGGCGTTGGTGGAGCGGAACAGCACCGGGCCGCTGCCCGCGTACCAGGTGCGGGGTTGGTACTGGTCCGCGGCGAGCGTGCGGACCTGCTGGTCGGGGGCCTCGTCGACGACGAACCGCACCGACTCGACGTAGCGCACCCCGGGCTCGGCGTGCTCCAGCAACCGGTACACGTTGGACGCGCGCAGCGGCTCACCGAACGCCCAACCGGCCGGGTTCAGCGGTGTGGGCAGCGGACTCAGCGTCTGGTGCAGCCGGTCGTGGATGCGCCGCCGGACCGCCTCCGCGTCCTCCTCCCGGCGCACCACCACCCGGGCCCGGATCGACACCGCCTTGTACCGCGCCCAGCTCGCCCGGCAGGTGGTGCCGAGCGACCGGCGACGTTCCAGGTCCGCCTCGACCCGCAGCCGCGCCTCCTCCACCTCGTGCCCGCGCAGCACCTCCACCGGCAGCCGGCCGCCGGGCCGGGCGTCGTCCGGCACGTACGGCACCAGCACCACCTCCACCTCGCCGGGTCGGGCGAAGCTGTAGACGGCGGCCCGGGTGAAGGCGCGGGCCCGGCTCACCCCGCCGGAACCGGTGGCCAGCACCTCGAAGTCGCGGGCGGTCACCGCGCGCTGCTGGGCGAAGAAGGCGTACGGGCCGCGCAGCAGCACCGACTCCATCGCCTCCATCTCCCGGCCGCCGGCCGCCGGTGCCGGGTTGACCACCTTCACCCCGGGCAGCGGGTCCCGCAGGCTGGTCAACGTCCCGGCCGCCACGTTGCCGGCGGTGCCGCCACCGGCGCGGTACCAGAGCCGCACCTGCCGTCCGGCCGGCGGTACGGCCGTGACCGGGGCGTCGTCACCGGCGGAGTCCGGCCCGCGCAGGTCCAGCGCCGGGGCGAAGGTCACCGTGCCCGAGCAGCGGTCCACCAGGTACGCCTTGTCCTGCGCTCCGAGGCCGGCGAAACTGTCCACCGCCCGCCAGATCTCGAAGGTCCGCCCCTCGTGCTCGCGGGCCGCCGCGCCCAACTCCACCGAGCCGGTCGGCACCTCGACGCCGAGCAGCAGGTCCAACGGTTCGGCGGTCCGGGCCAGCGGGGCCCGCCCGGCCCGCAGCACCTGCCCCGGCGCGCCGGTGCCGACGCCGAGCAGTTCCGCCTCGACCGGCTCGCAGTGGTGCATCCGGACGGTCACCTCACGCTGGCCGGCGGCGAGCAGCGCCGGCTCGCAGGTGACGAAGACGACCGGTCGCGGGTCCGCGCCACGCGCCGCCGCGACCCGGGTACCGGCCGGGATCCGCAGCGCCTCGTCGTCGGCGCCGGTCCGGGTGAACCGCACCTCCGCCCAGGCCGCCGAGGGGGCGTGCCGGGTCACACCGAGCAGGTTGAGGAAGGAGACGTACGCCTTCTCCGGCAACTGGTTCAGCCGATAGATCATCACCTCGGTGAGGTGCGCGAACGCCTCCAACAGGGCGATGCCCGGATCGTGCGCGGACAGGTCGGTCCAGCCGGGGCAGGACTGCCGGATCCGCTCCCGGGCCTCGGTCACCAGGTCGAGGAAGGTCCGGTCGTCCAGGTGCGGCACGGGCAGGGTCATCGCCCCTCCTCAGCGTCGGGGTCGAGGGTCGGCCCCGACGGGTCGTCGTCGGTGGGCAGCAGGTCCACGGAGAAGACCAGTTGCCCGGGGGTGAGGCTGGCCCGGATCCGGTAGTCCAGCCGGATCACCAGCCGCCACGGGTCGTCCGGGTCCGGACCGGCGTCCACGTCGAGCACGTCGATGCGGGGCTCCCAGCGGGTGACCGCCGCGCGGACGTAGTGGA
This sequence comes from Micromonospora sp. NPDC003816, assembly GCF_042874705.1. NCBI lineage: Bacteria > Bacillati > Actinomycetota > Actinomycetes > Micromonosporales > Micromonosporaceae > Micromonospora > Micromonospora sp. NPDC003816. The sequence continues at coordinate 32,319 of NZ_JBIANP010000012.1, read as the reverse complement.
TGGCCAGCCCGGCGGTGGTGTCGTCGTTCGGGGCGAAGACCAACCGGTGCAGCCGGGAGCCGTACCCGGGGCGCATCAGCCGCTCGCCCGGCGTGGTGGACAGCAGCAGGAACAGCGCCTGGCGTACGGTCTCGTCGCCGTCGGTCATGGCCAGCCCGCCGGCCGCGGTCAGTCCGAGCCCCCCACCGCGCCCGGCGTCGAAACCCGCGCCGAGGAACCGGATCGCCCTCACCGGTCGGCCCCCAGGAACGCCTGCCGGGGATCGCGTACCCGGTACCGGAACTGGCCCGGCGGGCTGCCGTCGGTGAAGCCCTCCAGGTGCGACAGCACCACCCGGTGACCGTCCACGCGGACGAAGTCGCTGTAACCGACGCGCACCGGCTCGGTCTTCGTACACGGCTTGACCGTCGCGCCGTAGTTCGGGCAGGCGACGATCTTCCGGCCCTTCGGGTCGTCGGCCACCAGCACCGGTACGCCGACCACCCGCACCCACCCCTGCGACTCCTCGTTGCGGATCCGGCCGTCGTGGTCACACCTGATCACCGAGTCGCGATGGATCCAGCGCATCAGCCACCTCCTCCGTGATGGGTGCGGGCCAGGCTGCGGGCCCGCTCGGCGGCGGTGCCCGGGTCCTCGCTCGCCTCGGCGTGCAGGAAGTCGACGCTGCGGGCGCGCACCACCATCGCCCGGCCCGGGGCGGAGAGCACCAGGTCGGCGGCGGCGTGCAGGGTGACCAGGTCCGGGGTCAGCTCCAGCCAGCTACCCGTGTCGGTGCTCAACCGCAGGCTGCGGGCCACGTCGTCGACCACCACCTGCTGCCCGCCCGAGGTCCGCAGCGACCAGCGCCGGGCCCGCCCGTCGTCCACCCCGGTGTCGTACGGCGTGACGGCGCCGAACAGCGCACCGAGCACCACACCCGAGGCGGGTTCCCCACCGGGCAGCGCCACCAGCACGGTGTCCTGCGGATCGGGCAGCGCCACCAGTCCCTTGCCCCGGCCGGCACCCGGGCAGAGCACCGCCAGCCAACCCGCGTCCGCCCCGCCGTACGCGGGCAGTTCCACCCGCACCCGCCCCAGCCCGTCCGGGTCCGCCACGTCGGTGACGGTGCCCAGGGTGACCACCGCCGGAGCGGGTGACCCGGCCGGCGGCGCCGGAGGCGGCACGGTGGAGAAACGACTCAGGTACCCGTCGGCGTCGACGGTGTGCACCACCTCGGTCAGCACGTACGTGCCGGCCATCGACTCGGCGACCCCGGTCAACCGGATCCGCCGACCGGGACGCAACGCGGGATCACCCTCGGCGGTGCCCTCGGCGGTGACCAGCGCCGCAGCGCGTACGTCCAGCCGGGCCTGAGCCAGCGCGGCGATCTCGTCGTCGCTGCGGCCCGGCTGGTCCAGCGCGGTCCGGGTGCCGTCCGCGCCCACGTCGGCGGGATCCGGGTCCACCGGGGTGTCCCGCCCGCACCGGGGCACGGCGGCCTGCGAGGTGAACGCTTCGGCCCGCTGCGGGTGCCAGCCGAGCGCGGCGCTCTCGCCCACGGCGGCGTCCGCGTTGACCGCCAGCCGCAGGCCGTGCACGTCGCGGCCGAGCGCGAGCGGGATCGGCGCGCCGTACCCGTCGAGCGTCAGCAGACGCAGCACGTCGTCGTCGACACTCAGGTGCAGCCCGGCCCGGCCGGTCACCTCCACCAGCAGGTCGAGGTCGCTCGGGCGGTGGTGCGGCAGCCGGTCCAGCCGTGGCCCGTCGACCTCGGCGTCGACCCGCAGTCCCAGGTCGGCGCAGAGGTCGGCGGCCAGCTCGGCGGCGGTCACCGACTCGAACACCCGCAACCGCTGCCGCTTGCGCAACCGGTGCAGCGCGTCGTACGCCCGGATCCGCAGGATCGCCGCGCCGTCGGCGGCGTACTCGACCTCGACGGCGGTGACCTCGCCGCCGAAGAGCGCCGTCGGGTACCCGTCGAGGCGGACCTCCAGGCGCGCGCCGACCCGCGCCGTGGCGACCGGCGGCGCGTCGCCCGGCCCGGTGGTCAACGCCACCTCGCACTGCGTCGGTCGGTTCAGCCGGGCGGCCACCCGCACCGAGAGCACCCGTCCGGTGCCCCGGCCGGCCAACGGGCCGCCGTCGAGCAGCACCGTCAGCGCCCGGGGCGCGCCGCCGCTCATGTCCCGTCACCCGTCGCGGCGACGGTGCCCGGCAGCGGCGGTACGGCCAGCGCGGTGCCGGCGGGCACGGCGAGCGGGTCGGTGATCCGGTTGTGTTCGGCAAGCAGCCGCCAGCGCAGCGGCGAGCCGAGCGCGTCGTGGGCGAGCAGGTCGAAACGTACGCCGGTGGAATCGGCAGTGGCGGTGCCGTCCCCGGCGGCGACCAGGGCCGTGCCCGGCGCGACGGCCGGCGTCTGTGCCTCGGCCAGTTCCTCGGCGAAACCCTCCTCGGCCCGGGTGGTGTCCTCGGCGACCCGCACCAGCTTGAGTCGCAGCCAGGACCGGCGCGGCGACCCCGTGGCGGTGAACGCGTCGAACCGTTCCGCCACCGCCACGATCACCCCCGGCACGTTCCAGGTCTTGCCCCAGACCAGCCGCACCAGCGGCGGCCGGACCCAGCCGTGCTCGACCGCGGAGTTCTCCGCCAGCATCCAGAGCGGACGGGTCAGCGCACGCACGTCAGTCGGTCGGACCTGCCCCTCCGCGAAGTCGGTGTCGAAGAGCAGGTCGAGAACGAGTTCGGTACGCCCACCACCGGTGAACACCAGCGGGTCGTCGGCGAGCCCGGCGCCGGTGAGCTGACTGCCGGTGCTGCCCCGTCGGCGTACTCCGGCCAGCCGACTGACCTGCACGGTCTCCGGGTTGAGCAGGCAGTCCACCCGCTCGCCGGTGGCGTCGACGAGGAACGCGACCCGTTCCATCAGCCGCCCGCCTGTTCCCGGTCGAGTCGGCGCAGGTGGGCCGCGGCGGCGTCCTCCGGCTCGGGGACCGCCCAGAGTGCCCGGTCGTCGGGCAGGGCGGGCCACGGGTCGGACGCGTCCCGCCCGCCACCCGTCCGGACGTCGGTGGTCCCGTCCGGGCCCAGTTCCGGCCAGGGCCCGCGCGCCGGTGCCGGCCGCTGACCGGTGCCGGCCGGCAGCCCCGCACCGGGCCACAGCCCGTCCCCGTACGCACCGTCCGCGCGCCGCCGTCCGACCTCGCCGCCCCTCCCGGACGGACCGTCCCCACCCGCCGCTCCCCACCGCTCCGGGTACCGCGTCCCGTCGGGCCCGTCCCCACCCGACCACGCCGGATGCCGATCCCCGTCGCGTCCGCTGCCGGGTGATCGCGCCGGACGCCGCTCCCCGTCGGACTCCCGCCCCGATACCTGTGACGGCGAGGTGTCCGGGTCGGAGTTGACCAGGCGTAGCACCGCCCGATTCCGGCCCGGCACCGATCGCGGTGCTTCGGGCGGATCCGTCACCGACCGTGAGTGCCCCGCCGTCGACCCGGAGCCGGACGACGATCCGGCGGACGCCACCGGAACGTCGGTCTGTCGGTCGGCACCCGAGCCCCGCCGTGGTCGGCCCGACACGTCCGCCACACCGGTGCCGGTCACGCCGGTCGCCGGGTCCGTCCCCTCGCGGGGCGGATCCGCGCGACGCCCGCGTCCGCCCGCCCACGGCATCGTCGCGTCGCCCACCGCCGGACCCACACCCTCCCCACCGGACGCCACCCCGCTCACGCCCTCACCTGCCTTCGGTGTGTTCGGTCCGCTGATCTTCGGTGTGTTGGGTCCGCCGACGCCCGCCGCTGCTCCCGGTGCGCGTGCCCCGCTGACGCCTGGGGCTGCTTCCGCCGTGCCCACACCACTCACCGAGGGCGTGCCGCCCGTGGACGGCCGCGGCGCACCCTCCATCCCGGCTCCTGTATCGGCTCCGCTTCCCGTACGTCGACCTCCCGGTACGCCGTGGTCACTCGACGCCGGGCTGCCCCCGCGTACCACCGCCGGACCGGTCGCCGCGCCGGTCGCCGGTCCGGTCGTCGCGCCGGTCGTGGGGCCGGACGTAGGGCTGGTCGTGGGGCCGGCACCTGTCCCTGCTCTGCCCCTTTGCTCTGCTTCACTCCACGCAACGGCCGTCGTGCGGTATCCCGGGCGTTGCGTCGGTTGAAGCAGAGCAAAGGGGCCGGGGGAGGACCTGTCGCTCCCCGGTGACGCGACGTGAGCCGACGAGACCCCGTCGCCCCAGCCGCCGCCGGGCGGCCGTCGCCCGGCCCACGGATCGGTCACGTCCACCGGTCCCTCCGCCGCACCAGGCGGCAGAGCAGCAGGCGGCAGATCACCAGGCGGCAGCTCGGCCGCGAGGTCGCGGAGCAGCCCCGGGGCATGGGCGGCGATCAGCCGCAGCCAGTGCTCCGGGGGGCGGTCCGGATGCCGGTACGCGACCGCCTCCCACACGTCCGACGGCGCTGCGGCGTCAGTCCCGTGGTCCGCGCCGCCGACCGCGTCGCCACGCGGGCCCCCGGTCGCGCTGGCGCGGATGCCACCACGCAGGTCGTCGTCCCTCTCGTCGTCGGTGGTGTCGACCAGACCGGCGAACCGGTCCACGGCACGCGCGGCGGACCGGAGCCGACCGGCGACCCAGCTACGCGGGCGTGGGCGCGGCACCGCCGGTCTCCAGTTCCAGGCTCTCGTAGCGCAGCGTCAGCGCCGCGATGGCGATCTCCTGGCCGAGCGTGTTGAGGTGTGCGCCGCGCCATCGGGTGGGCCAGGCGTTGAGCAGGTTCCAGCGCAGCACCTCGGCCGTGCCGACGGAGTCGAGCAGCACCACCGAGACGTTGCGGCGGTCGCTGGTGCCCCGGGCGATCGTGTGCACCCAGTCCCACAGCTCCCGGGACGCGGTCAGGCCGAAGTGCAGCGTGACCGGGCCGTACTCGACCTGTCCGGGGATCATCCGGATCCGGTCGTTGCCCTGCTCCCGGTACGGCTGGGCGGGGATGTTCACGTCCAGGCCGCTGACCTCGGTGAAGTGGCCGTTGGTGACCCCGTTGACCAGCAGCTTGAAGTTGTACGCCCGGTACGGGTCGACCGGGGCGCCCGGCTGCGGAGTGGCCGTGGTCGGCATGTCAGCCTCCAATCGTCTCGGTCTCGGTGCCGCCGGCCCACTGGCTCAGCTTGAACACCACGAACTCGGCGGGCTTGACCACCGCGATGCCGATGTGCGCGACCACCATCCCGGCGTCCCGGGCGTCGGCCGGGTTGGTCTCCTCGTCACACTTGACGAAGAACGCCTCCTCGGGCGTACGACCCAGCAGCGCGCCGTCGCGCCACACCCGGGTCAGGAAGGCGCCGATGTCCCGGCGGATGGAGCGCCACAGCGTGTAGTCGTTCGGCTCGAACACCATCCACCGGGTGCCGTTGGCGATGGCCTGCTCGATGGCGATGGAGAGCCGCCGGACGTTGAGGTACCGCCACTCGCTGGCCTCGGCGGCGAGTGTCCGCGCGCCCCAGACGCGGATGCCCTCGCCGGGGAAGTACCGGATCACGTTGACGCCCTTGGGGTTGAGCACGTCGTGCTCGGATCGGGTGACCAGGTGACCCAGGTCGACGGCACCGCGCACCGGCTCGTTGGCGGGAGCCTTGTGCACGCCGCGCAGGGCGTCCGTGCGGGCCCAGATACCGGCCAGGTGCCCGCTCGGCGGGGTGAGCACCAGGTCGCCGCTGAGCGGGTCGCGGACCCGCAGCCAGGGGAAGTACAGCGCGCCGAAGTCGGACTGCCGGGGCCGGTGCGCCTGCGGGCCGCCGCTCGACCCGGTCGTACCCCCGCCCGCGCCGCCCGCGCCGCCTGAGCCACCCGAGCTGGCGGGGCTGTCGCCGCCCTCGGTGGGCTTCGCCGCCCGACCGGAGCCGGCCGTGGCCACCCGGGTCAGCGTCGAGATGTCGTCGATGTCGGGAGCGGGATCGCAGATGGCGACCATCGTGCGGGTGCGCTCGGCCAGGCTCAGCAGCGCCTCGTGCGCGACCGCGTCGTGGAAGCCGGGCGCGGCCACGATGGAGATCTCGTCGATAGCCTCCAGCAGGTCCAGTCCGCCGCGCTGGCGTCCGCTGCCGGTGAGCGCGCCGCCCTCGCCGACGTTGACCACCCAGCAGCGGGTGCCCCCGTTGTCGAGGAAACCGAAGACCGCGCGGGCCAACGGGGTGCTCTCGAACTCGTCACCGTCGGCGTAGAGGCGGAGGAACTCGGTCCAGTTGTTCACGGCGAGGGCCTCGCCGAGACGGGCCGTGCGGTCCGGAGCGACGCCGACGAAGGCCGCCGTGCTGGTGCCGACCGGTCCGATCGGCCGGGCACCGGCAGGCACCTCCTCGACATAGATCCCGGGTGAGAAGTAGCTGGGCATCGGTCCTCCCGTACGGGTCGGGTCAGCGGGTCGGTGGCGCGCAGACGATGACGATGTCGGTGTCGGTCGGGTCCACCTCGGCGGTGAGCACCTGACCCCGACCGGTGAGCCGGAGCCGGACCGTTCCGGGCTGCTGCGGGTCGTGCGGCACGCCGACGACCCGGAACCGTCCCGCCGGATCGGTCCGGGTCGCGTACGGCTGACCGACGACCTCCACCCGCATCGCGGCGAGCGGCTGGTCGGCGGGACCGACGACGCGGCCGTCGAAGGTGAGCATCTCCAGTTGCCGCAGCCGCAGCGGACGCAGCACCGGCGGTGCCGGCTCGTGCGGGTGGGTGACCTGCACCGGTACGTCGATCAGCAGGGCCGGCCGGGGCGGGACGCCGAGGGCCACCCACAGCGCCGGGTCACCGGCCTCCAGCACGAGCGTGTGTCCGCTTCCTCCGGTCGCCGCGACGAGCACCCGGTCCAACGTCGCCAGCGCCTCCGGCCCGCCTGCGGCGAGCAGGTAGCGGGCGACGAGCCGGTACGGCTCGGGGCCGCCGCTGCCCCGGGTCTGCCGGGCCGGGCGCAACTCCAGCGGCCACAGTGTCAGCCCGCCCGCCGCCGGACCGGACCCGGGCGGACCGACCGGGACGGCGTCTCCCGCCGCCCCGGCCAGCCACTCCGCCAGCTCGGCGGTGGCCGTCTCTATCGGGCCGCCTCCGGTCATCGCGGCGGCGTCCCCTGGATGCGGTACGCGATCGCCTCGTTCCACACGTGCGGGTAGACGCCGATCTCGAAGTACCGGGTGAAGCGGTTGATCGGGGCGCCGGTGTGGTCGTGGTAGAGCAGCCACACCGGCGCGATGGTGAACAGCACGTAGTTGGCCAGGACCAGCGGGATGTAGAGCGGTCCGAGCAGTCGGGCCTGGAAGATGTGCACGTCCTCGTGGCGCTGGATGCCCGGCCCGGAGCCGGCGCAGACCGTGCCCAGCGTGGTGGCGTAGCGCGGCGAGACGCCCTCCACCACGTTGACCCGGCAGCTGTGCTGCGAGGTGGCCCGGTCCAGCGAGTGGCCGAAGACCAGGTGCACCGCGAGGTAGGTCGCGCCCACCACCGTGTTCAGCAGGCTCCACGTGTGGTCGACGACGAACAGGAAGATCCCTCGGGCGTCGGCCCCGTAGACCCGGGCCGAGGTGATCGACCATCCGAAGACGATGCCGACGACCAGCCCGACGCCCGCCCCGACGAGCAGCCCGACGGGTCCGCCCAGCAGCCCGCCGAGGACCGTGCCCGCCGCGACGTGGACGGCGGCGCTGATGACTCCGAAGACGGCCATGACGGTTCCCCTCTAGGCCCAGGAGCGGATGAAGCGGGGCTCGTTGCCCTGCGCGAGCCGGGTCGGGGTCGCCTGCCGGTTGCCGGGAGGCAGTTGGTTGACGCCGAGGGCGGCGGAGAAGATGACCAGGCCGTTGAAGAAGGCGATGATCCACTTCTCGGCGCCCGCGTCGGTGGCGAAGGCCGCGGTGAGGTACGACAGCAGCAGGGCGATACCCAGCGCGATCCACTTGCGTGCCGTGTCGGCACTCGGGCCGATCAGCCCGCCGATGACGTTCGTGGCCAGCAGCGTCGCGGCGCTCGCGCCGGTCAGACTGCCCAGCGCCGCCCAGGTGAAGAGATCGTTCATCGCCGATCTCCCTTCGGTTTCGCGTGGTGCGAGGTGGGATGTGGTGCCGCCCGCCGGGCGGGCGACGGTGCCGGCTGACCTGCGTCAGCCGGAGCCCGGCACACCGCCGGTCGTGGTGTGCTGTGCCGGACCGATGGTGCCCGGACCACCGGAGGTGCCCGGTCCGCCGGGCGTCGGTGCGCCGCCGTCCGCCGGGCCCGTGCCGGGCCGACGCAGCAGCAGTACGACGAGCGCCGCGACCAGCAGCAGGATCACCGCACCGGCACCGACCAGCAGCCACGGGAAACTCCCGCCGCTCTCCTCGTCGTCCGCCGGGGCGGACGGTCGGGGTGGTGCCTCGGCGACGGCCCGCAGCTCCGGTGGCTTCGGCTGGTTGCGGGCGACCCGCCAGGTGACCGTCCGGTCGTTGACCTGACCGCCCGCGCTGACGTCCAGCACGCGTCCGGGAAACGTCACCGAGATCTCGAACGACATCAGCGTCATGAAGTGCGCCTGATTGGCCGGATTCTGTTCGGCCACTTTTCCGCCGTACTTCTTCGGATCGAGCGGAAGAGTGAACACGTACCGGTCGTCGCCCTGTCGGACGATGCTCAGACTTTCGCTGTCGAATTGATCGAGCGGGACATTCCGGTAGTTGATCTGAGAGCCGTAGTGGGTGGCGTCCTCGTACCGGCTCTCGGTGCCTTCGGGCAGGGCTGGGATGTTCTGCCGAAGCTCGGCGAAGCCGGCCTCGACCGTCTTGTTGTTCGTGGTCAGCACGGTGCGTTCGGCGGTCAGCAGGAGTTGTCCGCTGACCGTGTCGTCGGCGTTGACGGTCAGCCCGGCGTTCAGTTGCATACAGCCGGAAAGAACCGCCAGAAGGACGAGACACGCCGCGCCGCGGAGTATCCTGGTGCGCCCGGGCCCCGATTTCATGGGCTCAGTCTGTGCGTTCGCCGCCCGAGCCATCAGTCAGCGATCAGTCAGATGGCAGTCGCCGATCTTACCGATTTCCGGTCACATTCGGCCGAGTCCCCGTACCGCTGAATTGGATATCCTGAAAGATTGTGGTCAGGCGCTGTCGCGGCGCACCAGTGCGGACGGGAAGCGGGTGCGCATCGGGGCGTGCCGGTGCTCCAGCACCATGGTGGCGGCGGCGCTGGCGATCTGGCGTACCGGGTGACTGGCGGTGGTCAGGGCCGGAGCCGTCACGGCGGCCAGCGGGATGTCGTCGAAGCCGGTCACCGCGACGTCGCCGGGCACCTGTACGCCGTCGGCGCGGAGCCGACCGATCACGCCCAGCGCGGTCGCGTCGCTGATCCCGACGATCGCGTCCGTGTCCGGCCAGCGGCGCAGCACCTCGCGGGCGGCGGAGCGGCCCCGCTCCACGGAGAAGTCGCCGACCACCTCGCGCGTCGGCAGGCCCGCGTCGCGCAGCAACCCCCGGTACGCGTCCACCGAGCGGTTCGCGCAGGTCAACCACGGGGGGCCGGTGACCATCGCGATCCGACGGCGACCGCCGGAGTAGAGGTGACGGACGATGGCCTCGGTGGCGCCGCCGTTGTCGATGTCCACCGACGGCACGGTGGCCGAACCGACCCCGATCGACACCGCTCGCCCCCGCAGCCGGCGCGGCACCAGTTCCAGCAGAGCCGGGGTCGTGTTGACCAGGATCAACCCGGTCACGCCCCGGTCGTCGGTCAGCCGGACCAGCCGCTCCGGGGCGTGCAACGGCACCCAGTCGACGGTGACGCCCAGGCCGTGTGGTGCGCAGACCCGCGCGGTGGCGCCGAGCACCTGGTCGACGTAGCTGTCGTCGAGCACGGCCGGGTCGGTGCCGGCCACCGCCACCAGCAGCCGTACGCCGGTGCCGTGCACCAGCGCCCGGGCGGCCGGGTTGGGTACGTAGCCGAGCTCGTCCACAGCGGTGCGTACCCGCTCCCGCGCGGTCGGTGACGCGAACCCGTTGCCCGCGATGACCCGTGACGCCGTGGAGCGGGAGACTCCGGCGGCTCGGGCGACGTCGTCCAGGGTTGCCGGCCGGCGTGCCGTGGTCATTGGTGTCTCCCTGTTGCCCTCGGCCCGCCTGGTACGCGGGCTCCCACCCGCATCATGCCTCGCCGGACGCCCGGGGGTAAGGACCGGAGATGGATTGTGGTGGTAGCGCTCCCAGGTGTGTGATCGTTGCCTGCGCCCCCACCGCCGTCGAGAGGACCGGGAAGTTCCATGGATCCCGTCATCAGCACGCCCGCGACACCGCCGGTCACCTCGGGTCCGCCCCGGGCGGTGCTGGCCGCCCGCAACGGCGTGGCGGTGGTGTTCGCGCTCAACGGGTTGGCCGTCGCGACCTGGTTCTCCCGGGTGCCGGCGGTCCGCGACGGGCTGGAACTCAGCCCCGGTCGTCTCGGCCTGCTCCTGCTCGCCATGTCCATCGGCGCGATCGTCGCGATGCCCACCGCCGGTCTGCTCACCCAGCGTCTCGGCGCGGCCCGCGCGGTGGTGTTCTCCACCACCGTGGTCGCCCTCGGCCTCACCGTGGCCGGGGTGTCGGCGGTGGCCGGCTCGTTGCCCGGGGTGGCGGTGGGCCTGTTCGCGCTCGGGTACGGCTCCGGCAGTTGCGACGTGGCGATGAACATCGAGGGCGCGATCGTCGAACGCCGCCTGGGCTGGACGGTGATGCCCCGGTTCCACGCGGCGTGGAGTCTCGGTTCGGTGGCCGGTGCCGGTCTGGGCGCCGGGGCCGCCCGGCTCGGCCTGCCGGTCGCCGTCCACCTCGGGGTCCTTGCGGCGGTGGTGCTCGTCGGCACGCTGCTGGGCGCCCGCGCGTTCCTGCCCGCCGCACCCGGTGCGGAGAGCGAGGGCGCCGGTGGCGGTCGAAAGTCCCTGCTCGCCGCCTGGCGGGAGCCGCGCACCCTGCTCATCGGTCTGGTGGTGCTGGCGGCGGCGTTCGCCGAGGGCAGCGCCAACGACTGGATCGCGGTCGCCTTCATCGACGGGTACGGCTTCAGCGAGGCAGCCGGCGCGGCGGTCTTCGCCGTCTTCGTGACCGGCATGACCGTGGGTCGGACGCTCGGCACGGTGGCCCTGGACCGGTGGGGGCGGGTGCCGGTGCTGACCGTGACCATCCTGCTCGCCATCGTCGGCGCCGGTGTGGCGATCCTGGCCGGCTCCGGCCCGGTCGCGGTGGTCGGCGTGGTGCTGTGGGGGATCGGCGCCTCGCTCGGTTTCCCGGTCGGGATGAGCGCCGCCGCCGACGAGGAGGAGCACGCCCACGTCCGGGTCAGCGTGGTCGCGGTGATCGGGTACACCGCGTTCCTGGCCGGACCGCCGTTGCTGGGGCTGCTCGGTGACCGGATCGGCACGCTGCACGCGTTGCTGGTGGTGCCGTTGCTGCTGCTGCCGACCCTGCTGCTGGTGCGGGTCACCCGTCCGCCCGTCTCCGGCGCCACGGGGGAGCCGGAGCGGGCGGGCGCCCCGGAGCCGGAGCGGACGGGTTCTCCCCGTCCGGAGGCGTAGCGACCAGGGCCCGTACATCGGCCGTCCAGGGAACTGCCAGGTCCGGGTGCTGCACTGGGAGGCACGCCGAGGAGAGGAGCCGGGCAATGGGCTGGTTCAGCCGGCGGCCCCGGGCCGCAGAGGGCACCCCGACGAAACTGGACCGCGAGGCGACCCCGGAGGACCTCGCCTCCCTGGAGGAGTTCGCGACCAGCCGGCAGGGGGTGGAGTTCTATCTCGAACCGGAGACCACCGCCACCGACACCACCGTGGTCGCCATCGCGCACGACGGTGAGTGGATCCGGCGGCGTACCGGGACGCCCCGGGCCGCCGGGAGGATGGCCCGCAAGCACGCCATCCCGCTGTACGAGGCGACCAAGGTCGGGTACCCGGAACGGATGCGGGCCTGGAACCGGGCGCACCCGGAACGCCGGGCCCGCTGACGGGTCCGTCCGGTGGCCGCCGCGCGGGCGGTCACCGGACGGCGACGACCGCCGCGTCCGCGCCGCCGCGCCAGAGCGTGCCGACCTCGGTGAAACCGGCCTCGGAGAGCGCGCCGAGGTGCCAGGAGACCGGCGGGTTCCACTCCTGGCTGTGTCCCGTCGGATAGATGGCGTGGCGACGCTCGACGAGGGGCCGCAGCTCCGGGTCCTGCGCGGCGTGCTCCCACCACTGCGCCCAGTTGGGCACCGCGCCCGCCGCGTAGCGCGCCGCCCGGCGCGCCTCGGCCCGGGCGAGCAGGCGTGTGGTCAGCTCGGGCAGGGTGTCGTCGGGCATGTGGTCGGCGTTGACCAGCAGGCCGCCGGGGCGCAGCACCTCGCGGACCTCGGCGTAGAGCCCGGTCAGCCGGTCGGCGGGCAGCCAGTGCAGCGCGGTGGCGGTGAGCACCGCGTCGTAGTCACGGTGCGGCAGGGCGTCCACCCAGTCCGGCCGGTTGAGGTCGGCGGTGACGATGGTGGCCCGGTCGCCGAGCGAGGCGGTGGCGAGGGCGAGCAGGGCCGGATCGAGGTCGACCAGGGTCACCTCGGCGTCGGGGAAGCGGCGCAGCGCGCGCAGCGAGATGGTGCCGGTGCCGCCGGCCAGGTCCAGCAGTCGTGGTGCAGCGGTGGTGTCGCGGACCGCGTCGACCGCGTCGAGCATGGTGGTGAAGCGGTGCTCCCGGTCCGGCAGGTACGCCTCCTGTTGCCGGTCCCAGCTCTCCTGCCACGCGGCGGCATCGGTCATGTAAGGACTCATGGCGAGCAGGCTAGTTACATCGGCGGGTCGGTGTCCAGTCTTGTTGCCAACAATGTGCAACTGCGAGACAATGGCGGGGCGATGATCAGTGCCGGGCCGGATCGGGGACACCGATCCGGCCCGGTCGTCGTCACGGGACCCGCCGCGCCGGGCGCACCGGGCGGCGGTGGCATGATGGCGGTCCCCGGGGCGCAGGGCCCCGCCGACCACGCCGGGAGCCAGGTGGACCCGCGCACCGCCGCGCACGAGATGTTCGAGGCCGACGTCGCGTCGAACCGACTCGGCATCGAGTTGGTCAGCGCCGCGGGCGGCGCCGCGGTGGCCCGGATGCGGGTCACCGACAGCATGGTCAACGGCCACCGCATCGCCCACGGCGGCTTCGTCTTCCTGCTCGCCGACACCGCCTTCGCGCTGGCGTGCAACAGTCACGGCCCGGCCACCGTCGCGGCCGGCGGCGAGATCACCTTCGTCCGCCCGGCTCGCGAGGGGGACGTGCTGTCCGCCCGGGCCACGGAACGGACCCGGTACGGCCGCAGCGGAATCTACGACGTCACGGTGAGCCGCGCGGACGGACAGGTAATCGCCGAGTTCCGGGGTCACAGCCGGGTCCTCCGGCCGGACGCCGGTGCTGGGGACGGCGTAGCGGCTCCGGCGCGGCCGGACGGCGCACCGGAGTCGGCGTCACCGGACGGCGGACGGGCCGGGGTCGACCGAGACTGACCGCGCCATCCGCGCGCGGCGGTCCGACGGTGTCGGTGCCGTCCGGCACGATGAGCGGATGGCACATGTCGCACTCTTCCACTCCGTGTACGGGCTGCGGCCCGCGGTGCGGGACGCGGCCGACCGGCTGCGCGCCGCCGGACACCAGGTGCACGCGCCCGACCTGTACGAGGTGCCTGCCGTGGACACCGTCGAGGAGGGGTTCGCCCTGCTGAGCCGGATCGGGCAGGAGACGGTGCTGGACCGCGCCCGGGCCTCGCTCGACGGACTGCCGCCCGACACCGTGCTCGCCGGGTTCTCGATGGGCGCCGGGGTGGCCGGCGCGATGCTGGCCGAACGCCCCGACAGCGGCGGCCTGCTGCTGTGGCACGGCACCGGTGGCGCCCCCGCCGACGTCCGAGCCGGGCTGGCCGTCGAGTTGCACCTGGCCGATCCGGACCCCTACGACCCGCCGGGCGAGGTCGACCAGTGGCGGCAGGAGATGACCGCCGTCGGTGCCGACGTCACCGTCTACGGCTACCCGGGGGCGGGCCACCTGTTCACCGATCCGGCCGTGTCCGACCACGACCCGGCCGCCGCCGCGCTCGCCTGGGAGCGCGCGCTGGCCTTCCTGGCCGATCGCTGACCCCGACCACGCCGATCCCGGCGCCGCCGTGCCTGCCGCCGGTCGCGCCGCCGATGCCGGCCGCGTCGAGCCTTCCGCCAGTGCCGGCTCGGCGTCGGCGTCGGAGGTCGGGACACCGGCCCGGCGGGTGAAGGTGGCCAGCGTCGCCCGGGGGAGCCGGGCGACGGCGACCTCCCGCAGCGCCGGATCGACGAAAGCGTGCCCGCCGGTGGGCAGCCGGACGAGCAGGCCCGCCCCGGTCAGGGCACGCAGGGCCGCCTCCACCTGCGCCGCCGCCCAGCCGAGTGCCCGGGCCAGGTTGGCGACCGGGCAGCCGGGCGGCAGGGCGGCGACCGCCATCAGGGCCGCTCGCCGGGTGCCGTCGAGCCGGTCCAGCCGGGCTTCGGCGGCCCGCCGGATGCTCTCCGGCACCGGCAGCCGCGCCGGGTCGGCCCCGGCGAGCGACCGCACGTACGCCACCGCGCGTCCGGGGTTGCCGCCGACCAGCGGGATCAGCCGACCCACCAGACCGCCCGGCTGACCGGCCCGGCGCAGCAGCCGGCGTAGCAGCCGGCCGACGGTCACCGCGTCGAGTGGACGCAGCCGGACCCGGGCCGTCGGCCGGGCGGAGTCGACACCCGCCCCGGTGCCGACCAGCACCAGCGGCAGGCCGTCCGCGGTGGCCAGGTCGACCAGCGCGTCCAGGTGACGGCGCAGTGCCGGGGCGGCCCGGTCCAGGTCGTCCACGGCCACCACCACCGGCTGACGACGGGCCAGCCCGAGCAGGACGTCCCGCCAGCGCACCGCCGCCCGGGCCCCGGCGGCGCCACCGACGCCGGCCACCAGATCGTCCACTGTGTCCAGCGCCGCCGCCAGGTGGTCGCCCGACACCGACCCGCCGAGTGCGGCGGCCAGGCGGTCGCGGAGCACACCGGCGCTTGCGGCGGGGGTACGGCTGCCGGCCAGCGTCCGCACCAGACCCACGACGGGCGCCAACGGCCCGTCCGGGTACGGCGGGCAGGCGGTCAGGCACCACCGCACCGGCATCCCGTCCACCGTCGGCGTGCTGCGGGCCAGCTCGCGCAGCAACCGGCTCCGCCCGCTGCCCGACGGACCGGTCAGCACCAGCCGCCGGACGCCGCGTCCGCGTACCGCCTCGGCGAGCTGTTCCCGGACGGCGGCCAGCTCCCGGTGCCGGCCGACCAGCGGCGTGTCGTGACGTGGAGGCCGGGGCGGCAGCGTGCCCACGGCGTGCCAGACGCCGACCGGCAGCGTCTTGCCGCTGACCGTCACCGCCGGCACCGGGCGCAGCGCGATCAGGCCGGCGACGGCCCGGTGCGTGGTCTCGCAGACCGCGACACCGCCGTGCGGCGCGTGTTCCTGCAGGCGGGCGGCGAGCGTGATCACCGCGCCGCTGGCCATGCCGTGCCCGCCGTCGCGCCCGGCGGCCAGGTCCACCACGGCCTCGCCGGTGGCCACCCCGACACGGACCCGCAGCCCGGGCGCGGTCGCTAGTGGCCGGCGGTCCAGGGCCCGCTGGACCTCCAGCCCGGCCCGCACCGCCCGGTACGCCTCGAAGCCGTCCCCGGCCCGCGCGCCGAACAACGCCATCACCGCGTCGCCCACGTACTTCTCCACCACGCCGTCCCAGCGCCGCAGCACCCGGGCGACCGTGCGGAAGTAGACCCGTTGCAGTGTGCGGACGTCCTCCGGGTCGAGCCGGTCGACCAGACGTGTCGACCCGACGATGTCGACGAAGAGGACAGTCAACGTCCGTCGTTCCTCAGCTACCGGCCAGCGCCCCCGCTGAGCCGGCTGACCTGCGACAACCGACATGGGCATCGAGATCGCACCCGCCTCTCCCCCCGTGCGTGCCAACGATGTCCCGGAGACTGTCATCCCCGGTCCGACGGCGGATCTGCCGAACGACGTATGTCGGCCGAGCGCAACCTTCGGTCGCAATGTCGACGCGAGTGGGGGAGGGGCGGCGCGGCGGCGGTAGAACGGGGGCGGCGGCTGTGACTAGGCTGCGAGCCATGGCCAGCGACGTGGACACCACACCGCTCGTCGGTCGGGCCGACCTGGTGGCGACGGTACGCGCCGCGTTGCTCGACGACGTGGCGCCGGGAAACACGGCCGGGGTCTTCCTCACCGGCGAGAGCGGCGTGGGCAAGACCCGGCTGCTGCACGAGGTGGGCGGGCAGTTGAGCGCGGGCGGTGCGCTGGTGCTCACCGGTTCCTGTCTGGACATCGGCGACGCCTCACCGCTGCACCCGTTGCGGCAGGCGTTGCGGCGTCTCGACGCGGACCTCCCGCCGGCCGCGACCGCGTCGGTGCGCGCGTTGCTCGGGGTGTTCGCCGAGGACGCCACCGGGCCGGACGGCGCGGGGGCGCTGCTGGAGCGGGTGTCCCGGGGACTGGGCGTCATCGCCGGTGGCCGTCCGCTGGTGCTGGTGCTGGACGACCTCCAGTGGGTCGACCGGACCACCCGACAGTTGCTGCTCTATCTGCTCGCCGGTCTGGGCGACCTGCAACTGTCGGTGCTGGCGGCGGTGCGGTCCGAGTCGTTGCAGGGCGCGCACCCGCTGCGTCGCGTGTTGACCGAGTTGCGCCGGCTGCGGTCGGTGCGGGTGCTGGACCTGGCGCCGCTGGACCGCGCCGCCACGGAGGAACTCGCCGCCGCGATCGTCCGGGCCCCGGTCGCGCCCGAGGCGGCCGACCGGCTGTGGCAACGCAGCGGGGGCAACCCGTTCGTGGTGGAGGAGTTGTCCCGGGACCTGCGCGACGGCCGCGACGACCTGTCCGACACGTTGCGCGAGGTGTTCCTGGCCCGGGTGGACGCGTTGCCGCAGCCGGCGCACCAGGCCGTGCACGCGGTCGCCGCCGGGGTGGAACCGGTCGAGCACCGGCTGCTCACCGAGGTGGTCGGGCTGCCCGAGCAGGACCTGCTCACCGCCGTCAAGGCCGCCGTCGCGCACCGGCTGCTGGTCGGCTCCGAGGACGGTTACCGGCTGCGGCACCGGCTCGTCGCCGAGGTGCTGGAGGACGAGCTGCTGCCCGCCGAACGCGCCCTGCTGCACCGGCGTTACGCCGAGGCGCTGACCTCGGCGCCGGGTGAGCTGCACCAGGCCCGGCTGGCGCACCACTGGCGGTTGGCCGGTGAGCCGGATCGGGCGTTGCCGGCGGCGGTGGCCGCCGCCGAGGAGGCCGAGCGGCTGTACGGCTACGCCGAGGCACACCGCCACTGGTCGGTGGCGGTGGATCTGAGCCAGGGCCGGGCCGGGGTCGACCGGGCGGTGCTGCTGGGCCAGGCCGCCGAAGCCGCACACAAGAGCGGCGAGTACGCGCGGGCGCTGACGCTGCTGGAGGAGTTGGCCGCCACCGACACCGGCCCGCCCGCCTGCGAGCTGCACATCCGGCGGGCACGATATCTGGCCGCCGCCGGACGGTCGGCGTTGGCCGAGGTGGAGTACCAGCAGGCGCTGGACGCCGCCGACTGCACGCCCCGGCAGCGGGCCGCCGCCGCCGCACACCTGGCGGAGCTGCTGGTGCACCTCGGCCGGTACGCCGACGCGGGCCGGCGGGCGCGGGAGGCGCTGGCCCTCGCGGAGCAGGTCGAGGGCGCCACCACCGAGGTGGTGCTGGCCAGCGCGGCGTTGGGCTTCTCCGAGGCGTACCTGGAGGATCCGGATGCCGGGCTGGCGGTGCTGCGGCGGGCGCTGGACACCGCCGAGCGGGCCGGCCGTCCGGAGGACGTGGCGCGGGCCTACCTGCACCTGGCGGAGCTGCTCACCGGGCCGCTGAACATCCTCGAAGAGGGGGTGGTGGTGGCCCGACGGGGTGCCGAGCGGGTGGCCGAGCTGGGATTGGGTCGTGCCTACGCGACCCGGCTGCTGGCCGTCGCCACCAACGGGCTGTTCCGGGTGGGGCAGTGGGCCGAGGCGGAGAAGGTCGTCGCGGCGGCGCTGCGGCACCGCCCGTCCGGCGCGGACGCGGTGGAGATGCTGCTGGCCCGCTGCCGGCTCTCGGTCGGGTACGGCGACGTCGAGGCCGCCGACCGGGACCTGGACGCGGCGGCCACCATGCTGGCCGGTGGCGGTGCCCGGCACGTCATCCCGCTGCTCACCCTGCGCGCCGGCCTGGCGATGTGGCAGGGGCGGCACGACGTGGCCCGGCACGCGGTGCAGCGCGGCCTGACCGAGAGCCGCTCCGACGATCTGGTGATCCTCGCCGTGCTGGTCTGGCACGGGCTGCGCGCGGAGGCCGAGGCGCACGCCAGCCGCACCGTCGCGGTGGACCAGAACGCGGTACGCCGGTTGCGCGAGATCGCCGACCGGGTGGCCGGGCGCAGCGTGCCCGCGGCCCGGCCGGTACGCGACGTGGTCGACGGATATCTGGCGCTCTGTGCCGCCGAGGTGAGCCGCCTCGACGACAGCGACCCGGACCTGTGGGGCCGCGCGGCGGCCGAGTGGGACCGCCGCAACCACCCCTACCCGGCGGCCTACGCGCGGCTGCGTCAGGCCGAGGCGCTGCTGGCCCGCCGTCGCCGTACGGCGACCGCCGGTCGGCTGCTCCGGGAGGCGTACCAGATGGCGCAGGGACTCGGTGCGGTGCCGTTCACCGAGGAGATCCGTACCCTCGCCGGTCGGGCGCGGGTGGAGTTGGAGGAACGCCCCTCCGGGCGGGTCGAGCCGCCACCGGGTGCCGGTGACGAGCTGGCCGCGCTGACCGCGCGCGAGCGCGAGGTGCTCGCCGCGGTGGCCGAGGGGCTGACCAACAAGGAGATCGGCCAGCGCCTGTTCATCAGCGAGCGGACCATCGGCGTGCACGTCTCGCACATCTTCGACAAGCTCCACGTCCGTACCCGGGTCCAGGCGAGCGCCATCTTCCTGCGTAGTCGGGTGTCGGTGTCGGATACGTAGTTCTACTGATGTCGGCGGTGTCCCCGCCTGAAAGGCTGTGCCCGGCGTCGGGGAGACCGGGGCCGGGAGCAGCGAGGGGGCAGCGTGAGTGAACCGGTCTGGGGGCCAGTGCACCGGGACATCGTGGACCTGCTCGCCGATCACCCGGCCGACGTGCCCGCCGTCGTCGACCACCTGACCAAGCTCCAGGACATGCTGGTCCGGCTGCCACCGCTGCTGGACAGCTGCCCGCTGGCCGACTTCAACAAGCTCTACCTCACCATCACCACGAGCGTGTTGGACGGCCTCTACGCCGACCGGTTCGTCGACCCGGTCTTCCTGTCCCGGCTGGACGTCGAGTTCGCCGCCCGCTACTTCGACGCGCTGCGGATGTGGAGCGACTCCAGCCCCAATACGCCCAAGGCGTGGGCCTGCCTCTTCGACCGGATGCGCGGCCCGGACGCCCGGCCGTTGCCGTCGGCGGCTGCCGGCGTCAATGCGCACATCAACTTCGACCTGCCGTTCGCGCTGGTCACCACGTTCGACTACCTGGAGTCGGAGCCGGTCGAGGGCAGCGACCAGCACCGCGACTACCTGGAGATCAACAAGATCTTCGCCGACAAGATCCCCGGTCTGCGTCGGGGCTACCTGGAGCAGTGGCAACTGCTCATCGACATGGTCAACGGCGACATCGACGACTGGTACCAGGGTGAGCTGGTCGAGTACACCCGGGATGTCGCCTGGCGCAACGCACAACGAATCTGGCGATGCCGGCACGACCCGCATCGACACGAGCGCGAGCGCGCGCGGCTGGACCAGACGGCCGCCGCGCTCGGTCGGTTGCTGCTGTCGCCTCTCGGGGCATTCCTGCAGTAGCCGGGACGGGGGGTCCCCGCGCCTCGCCCGACGGCGAGGCACGGGGGCATCCGACCCGCCCGGGCGCCGTCGCCCGGTGGTGAGCACGGGGGGAAACAGGAGGCCGGCCGGCCTGGGGGGTGTCGGCCGGCCTTCGCGGGGTACGCGGCGCCCATGACCGCTGCCTTCCGGCGTCCCGCCGCACGGCCCCGCCCGCGTCCCGCCGCACCGCCTCGTCCGAGTCGGCCGGGGGACCGGGTCGGCCGACGGGTCCGGGGATGACCACGCACCTCTTCCCGTTCCGGTTCGACCCGGTGCTGCGCCCGCTCCTGGCCCTGCTCGGGGTACGGCCCTCCACCGCCTGGGTACGGGTCGACGGCGACGCACTGACGGTGCGGTTCGGCCCCTGGCGGCTGCGCACCCAACGGGCGAACGTCGTGGACACCGAGACCACCGGCCCGTACCGCTGGTGGCGGGTGGTCGGCCCGCGCCTGTCCGCCGCCGACCTCGGAGTCACCTTCGGCAGCTCCACCGCCACCGGGCTCTGCGTCCGCTTCGCGCGACCGGTGCCGGCGCTGCTGCCGGGCGGCCGTCCGCGCCATCCCGGGCTGACGGTGACCGTCGACGACCCCGCCGCCCTGGCCCGCGCACTGGCCGTACCGCCCGGCGGCTGACCGCGATGGGGGACGGGACCAGAGCGCGACGGGGCCGGGACCGGCGCCGCCCGGCGTCCGGGACACCGGAGCCGTCGCTGCGGGCGGCGCGGGACCCGACCCGCCCCGGGGAACGGGCCGGCCGACGGGTCACCGTGCCCGACCGGGTCGCGGTACCGGCCGGACCGGCCCGGCCGGAGAGCCGGCTGCGCCGGTGGCTCTTCGTGCACCAGGTGCAGCCGGTCGGCCCGGAGACGGCCGAGGGGCAGACGAAAGCACACGCCTGGTGGCGGGTGATGTGCCTGACCGGTGTCGACTACTTCTCCACCCTGTCGTACCTGCCGGGCATCGCCGCGCTGGCCGCCGGGGCGCTCTCGCCGCTGGCGACTCTGCTGATCGTGGCGCTGACCCTGTTCGGCATGCTGCCGATGTACCGCCGGGTGGCCGGGGAGAGCCCGCACGGCCAGGGTTCGGTGGCGATGCTGGAACGGTTGCTGCCGTTCTGGCGGGGCAAGGTCTTCGTACTGGTGCTGCTCGGATTCGTCGCCACCTCGTGGATCGTGACGATCACGCTCTCCTCCGCCGACGCCACGGTGCACATGTTGCAGAACCCGTACCTGCCGGACGCGTTCGGCGGGACCGCGGTGGCGGTCACGGTCACCGTGGTGCTGCTGCTGATCCTCGGCGGGGTGTTCCTGCTCGGCTTCCGGGAGGCGGTGGCGGTGGCGGTGCCGCTGGTCGCCGTCTTCCTGGTGTTGAACGCGGTGATCGTGGTGGTGTCGCTGACCGACCTGGCCGCGGATCCGGCCCCGCTGGCGGACTGGACGGCGGCACTGACCACGGACGGCGGCGGCCCGGGTGGCGTGGCGCTGACCGCGGCGCTGGCGTTCCCGCTGCTGGTGCTGGGGCTCTCCGGCTTCGAGACCGGGGTGAGCATGATGCCGCTGGTCGCCGGGGAGGGCCGGGACGCCGAGGCCCGGCTCGCCGCGCGCATCCGCAACACCCGGCGCCTGCTCACCGCCGCCGCGTTGATCATGTCGGTCTACCTGCTCTCCACCACGTTCGTCACCACGCTGCTCATCCCGCCGGAGCAGTTCGCGCCGGGCGGTGCGGCCAACGGTCGGGCGCTGGCCTACCTCGCGCACGAGCACGTCGGTGAGGCGTTCGGCACCGTCTACGACCTGAGCAGCGTGCTCATCCTCTGGTTCGCCGGTGCCTCGGCGATGGCCGGGTTGATCAACATCGTGCCGCGCTACCTGCCGTCGTACGGCATGGCGCCGGAGTGGGCCCGTGCGGTGCGACCCGTGGTGATCGTCTACACGTTGGTCTGCATCGTGCTGACCGTCGTCTTCCGCGCCGACGTCGACGCGCAGGCCGGCGCGTACGCGACCGGGATCCTGGCGATGATGGTCTCGGCGTCGGTGGCGGTGACCATCGCCGCAGTCGCCCGGCGCCAGCGCGCCGCCTCCGTCGGCTTCACCGTGCTCACCCTGGTGCTGGTGTACGCCCTGGTGGAGAACGTGATCGAGAAGCCGGACGGGATCGCCATCTCCGGCCTGTTCATCCTCGGCATCATCGCCGTGTCGCTGGTCTCCCGGGTCAGCCGGACCACCGAGCTGCGGGCGGAGCGGGTCGAGTTCGACGAGGTGGCGCGGCGGTTCGTGGCCGATTCGGTGGCGCACGACGGCCGGTTGCACGTGATCGCCCACAAGCGGCGCAGTGGCGCGGTCAAGGAGTACACCATCAAGGAGCGCGCTCAGCGGGGGCTGAATCCGGTGCCGGGCGCCACCGACGTGCTGTTCCTGGAGATCGACGTGGTGGACCCGTCCGGGTTCCGCCACGTGCTGCGGGTCTGCGGCGTCGAGGTAGGCGGGTACCGGGTGCTGCGGGCCAGCAGCCCGGCCGTGCCCAACGCCATCGCGGCGATCCTGCTGGCGCTGCGCGACGCCACCGGCGTACGCCCGCACGCGCACTTCGAGTGGTCCGAGGGCAACCCGATCGCGCACCTGCTGCGGTACCTGATCCTGGGGCGGGGCGACACGCCGCCGGTGGTCCGGGAGATCCTGCGCAAGTCCGAGCCGGACCCGGCCCGGCGGCCGGGCATCCACGTCGGCTGACGAGCCGAGTCCCCTCTGATGCAATATGAACGCGAGTGGCTTACTTATTCACGTATGCCGGATTTGGGTTCTTGATCCTCGTACGGTGACCTCTGGTGGCGGAGGCGACGTCCGCCACCCCGCGCCCGCTTCGGCGCGGCCGTGTCTTCGCATGCACGAGAGGCAGGAACCTTGATGTCCACCTACCGAGGCAGCCCTGGGTCGGGTCGACCCGGACGGCGGTCCCGTTGGCTGTTGGCCGGCGGCCTGATGGCGGGAACTCTGGTGGTCGGGGCGGCGGGCGTGACCGCCGTCGCCTCGGCCACCGAGAGCCGGACACCGGCCCCGAGCCCGGGTCGGGCCGCCGCGATGTACTCCGACGTTCCCGGTGTCCCGGACGCCAGTCCCGGTGCGAACCGGCAGCGGCCGGATCAGCAGGGCCCGGACCGCCAGCGCCCGGAGTGGCGGCACGACGGCGGCGACGCGTCCGCCGACCGGCTGCCGACCCGCAACGGTCGCCCGCCGCAGGGCGAGGCGATCCGGGTGCCGTGCGACTCCGCCCGACTCGTCGCGGCGCTGGTCCGCGCCAACGCCGAGGGCGGCGCGACACTGCACCTGGCCGAGAAGTGCACCTACACGCTGACCCACGCCTTCGTGCAGGTCGACGAGTACGACGGCGGCATCCGCGACGCGCGGGATGCCGCGGACGCCGCCGAGACCCCGGGCGACGCCGAGGCGCCGCCGCGCAACCCGGCGGACGACACGGCCGGACTGCCGGTCATCTATCACGGGATCACCATCGAGGGCTCCGGCGCCTCCATCGTGCGCGCCGCCGACGCCGAGGAGTTCCGGTTCTTCACCGTGCGGGACGGCGGTGAGCTGACCCTGCGGGACGTGACCCTGCGCAACGGCCGGTCGAAGGTGGAGGGCGGCAGCCTCTTCGTCGTGCACGGCGCTACCGCGGTGGTCGAGGGCGTGACCGTGGTGAACAGCACCTCGCTGTCCGCCGAGGGTGGCGGCGGGGGCATCTTCAACGACGGCAACCTCCAGATCAGCGACAGCCGACTGATCGGCAACCGTGCCGCCGGTGCCCAGGGCAAGGGCGGGGGCCTGCTCAACGGTGGTGTGATGACCATGCACCGCACCGAGTTCCGGCACAACAGCGCGGTCAGCTACGGCGGTGGCCTGGCCAACTTCCGGGCCGCCGGTGACGTGTACTCCTCCACCTTCGTGCAGAACAACGCCGGGCAGGGCGGTGGAATGGCCAGCTTCTCCGCGCGTACCAAGGTGTTCGACAGCGCGGTGATCGGCAACAGCGCCCAGACCGGCGGCGGCCTGGCCAACTCGGACGCGGTGCTGATCCTGCGCCAGATGACGATCCGGGACAACCTGGCCGCCGTGGCCGGTGGCGGCATCTCCACCGTCCAGGGCCTGCTGCCGCTGGACGACAGCGTGATCCAGGACAACACCACCCGGGGCAACGGTGGTGGCATCTACGCCGAGAAGTCCAACCTGCTGGTGCGCGGCAGCGACGTGCAGGACAACGCGGCGGTCGGACCACGGTCTCGGGGTGCCGGGCTGTTCGTCACCGCCGGCACCGCCTCGCTCTACCGCAGCCAGGTGACCGGCAACCGGGCGACCGTGAAGGCCGGTGGCGCACAGGTCGAGCGGGCTCAGCTCAAGATCGACGATGACACCGTCGTGATCGAGAACAGCCCCACCAACTGCGAGGGGAGCCGTCCGCCGGTGGCGCACTGCTTCCGCTGATCCACCCGTACGTCCGGCCCTCCGCCACCCGGTCCCGGTGACCACGGCGGAGGGCCGGATCTGTCCTGGACCGTCCTGGTCGCCGGGCACCTCCCGTCGCCCAAACCCCAAAGATCACGCTCGATCCGGGATCGAGTGGCCTCGTGGCACGACGGAAGCCACTCGATCCCGGATCGAGTGGCTTCCGCATTACACCGACAGGTGATGTCGGGTGCGCGTCGGCGCGGCGCTCAGCGTCACCCGACGTCACCCGGGAAGCGTCACTGCGAGGGCTGCGGCAGTTCGCACTCGACCTGCGGGTTGGCGCCGACGTAGTTCAGCGGCCCGGCGACGATGGTCACCAGTATGGTGCCCAACTCGGCGCAGTTGGTCTCCTCGTTGTCGTAGTAGCCGCGCTGGCCGGCGGCAACCGCGCCGATGATGAGCCAGATCACGACCAGGACTCCGAATATCGACGTGCCACGCATGGCTTCCTCCACGGTCCGGTGGGTTGCACGGTGCCGGGCCTTGTACCCAGACGGACCGAACGGCCAAACGGAGGTCGGCGTGGCCCCGGCGACGAGCAGAGCGGCGGCGACTCCGACCCGCAGCAGGGCCACGGGGCGTAGCCGCCATGACGACAACGAGACGGGCCGCCGACCCGGGACGGTCCGAAGACCCGTCCGCGTCGGCGGCCCGTGGGGGCGATCGGTCAGTCGGTGCCGCCGGCCGCCAGCACCTTCGCCTGCTGCGGCCAGGTGACCAGGCTCGCGGTGGCGCGCAGTCCGGCACCCTTGATGACCTCCCGCAGCGCGGCCTCGTCCAGCTCGGCCAACTGCCGGTACGTGACGATGCCCGCACCCTGCAGCGCGGCGGCCATCTTCGGCCCGACCCCCTGGATGCGCCGGAAGTCGTCGGCAGCCCCGGCGGCAGCGGGTGCGGCCACTACGGACGCGGCGGTCACCGGCTCGACAGGGGCCGGCTCGGTGGCGACTGCCTCCGTAGCGACCGGCTCGGCGGTCACCGGCTCGGCAGGGGCCGGCTCGGTGGCGGGCGCGGTGGCGTCGGGCGACGCGGTGGCCTCGGTGGTGACCGGTGCGGTGGTGGCCGCCGTGGGGTCGGCGGCCGGGGTGGGCCGTACCGGCGGGGTGGCGACGGTGGGCCGTTCGGCGGAGTCGGTCTCGGCAGGTCCGTCGAGGGCGGACACCGGCTCCGGCGCAGTGCTGTCGGCGGGCGCGACCACCGGGTCCGGGGTGACCGGCTCGGTGGTGATCGGTTCGGTGGTCACCGGAGCGTCGACTGCCGGCTGTGCGGCGACCGGCTCGGAGTCCACCGCAGGCGCGGTCTCGACCAGCGCCGGGGTCGGCTCGGCCTGGACGGCGGCGGAGGGCTCGCCAACGGTGTTGGTATCCGCAGCGGCGGTGGGTTCGGTAGCGGCGGTGGTCTCGGCGGCGGGCGCGGTCTCGACCAGCGCCGGGGTCGGCTCGGTCTCGACGGCGGAGGTCTCGGCGGCGGAGGTGTCGGCGGCGGTCGGGACCGTCTCGGTCTCGACGGCGGTCGGGGCCGGTTCCGCGATGGTGGCGGCGGGGGCCGGTGCGGTCTCGACGGCGGCGGGGGTCGGCTCGGTCTCGACGGCGGCCGGGATCGGCTCGCTGACGGTGGCGGCCGGGGTCGGCTCGCTGGTGGTGGCGCTCGCGGTGGTCGACGCGGGAGGTTCGCCCCGTCGGCCGCGCAGCAGCACCCAGCCCACCGCCAGACCCGCCAGCAGCGCCACGAGCAGTATCAGCCAGCTCCCGAAGGAGTCGCCCACGGTAAACCTCCCTGAAGTCCTACGTCCGAATCGTCGCGAAAAAAGCTCGCCGCAGCTTCGCACACGTGGGGCCGGGGCAACAGGCAGGCCATGTAACAGTCCGTACTCGCGGGACGGGGTTCACCGCAGGTGTCCGGCGCGGAACGGACGGTGTGGACACGGTGGGTACACCGCGACCCCGGCACGGGGTCGGGTCGGGACGGATCAGTCCTCCTCGCCGCTCAGTCCTCCTCGCCGCGATAGGTGTAGAAGTCGTCGACGAACTTGCGCCGCAGCGGCGGTACCCGGCTGGTGACCCGGAAGTACCCGCGCGCGCCGAGCAGTGCGAGTCGGCCGAACACCGGCTTGTACATCCGGTCGTCCCCGCTGGTGCCGCTGCGGTTCAACGAGTCGGCCACCCGGGCGAAGCCGTACGGCAGCATCGTCGCCTCGTAGTCGGCCACCGCCTGGACCAGCGTCTTCTCGCCGGCCACGGCGCTGACCAGGTGTCGCCGCAGCAGGTTGGCGTCGCGCAACGCGGTGTTGGCGCCGACGCCCCGGCCCGGCGTCATGGTGTGGATCGCGTCACCGAGTAGCGTCACGGTGCTGCTCTTCCAGGGCGGCACCGGCTCCGACGTGGACACCCGGATCGGCAGCGCGCTCTCCGGGTCGGCGCGACTGAGCAGTTCCCGCAGCGTCGGATGCCAGTTGGCGGTCAACTCCAGCGCCACCTGGATCAGTTCCCCGCCCCGGCGGCGCAGGACGTCCGCCGGGAAGCGCCGCGCAGTGCTCCACACCACCAGGTTGATGTTGTCGCGGGTCGGGTCGTGCCGCAGCCCCGGCCAGTCGGCCAGCAGGGCCGCGTCGGCGGGTGGGACGTCCGGCTTGAGTCGCCCGTCGCCGTCCCACTTGAACTCCATCACGTGCAGGACGCCCATCACCCCACCGGTCCCGAAGATCAGCGAGATGCCGCGCCGGACGGTCTCCGGCAGCAGTCCCCGGGTGTGTGCGGTGAGCGGGATCCGGGTGGCGATGTTCACGGTGCCGGCGTCCCGGACGGTGGCGTGCGGCAGGTACTGCCGGCGGACCGCGGAGTGCGTGCCGTCCGCCGCCACCAGCAGGTCGCCGACGGCGCTGGTGCCGTCGGCGAAGTACGCGGTGACCGTGCCGTCGTCGTGCTGGTCGTAGTGGGTGAAGGTGCGGTCGAAGTGCACCACGTCCTCCATCCCGGTCAACAGCACCTGACGCAGTGTCATCCGGGCCACCGAGCGTTCGGTGTCCACCGGGTCGGTGTCCGGCCGCAACGGGAACGACGCGGTGTGCCGCATCCGCTGGGTGAGCACGTTGAAGTAGCGGGGTGAGCGGGCACAGGTGGCCAGGTAGATCCGGAACAGCTCCGGCGGCAGGCAGTCGCGCAACGCCCGGCTGCCGGTGGGCCCGATGCCCACCCGGTAGCCGAGCAGCCCGTCGGCCCGGGTCCGGTGCCGCTCGTACACGGCGACGCTGATCCCGGCCCGGCGCAGCCCGTGTGCCAGACAGAGACCGCCGGTGCCCGCGCCGATGACCAGGACGTGCGGTGTGCGGGTGGACATCAGCCGACCGCCGGTCAGCCGGCCACGCGGGGTGCCGGGACGTCGGCGGCGTCCCAGCGGTAGAAGCAGCTGGCGATCGCGTCACGGGGGGAGCGCCAGGTCGGCAGGTACGGCGAGGTGTGCGCGGAGAGCCGCTCGTTGACCTCGCGGTACAGCGGGTGGTTGCGGGCCGCCGCGAGGGCGTCCGTGCCGACGTCGTCGGTCTCCATCAGGTGTACGCACAGGTCGTGCAGGCAGTACAGGGACCGGTGGCGTACCCCGGTCAGGCTGGGCAGTTCGGTCGCGTCGGACTCGGCGAATATCTGCGCCACCCGTCCCTCCGCGCCCGGGATGATCCTGTTCACGATCACTAGACGGCTCATCGGACCCCTCTCACCGGTGTTCCCGCCCGGACGTCTCGCGCCGGGCCACGGACGGCTGTCCGATGTCACCCTCTCCGGTGGACTGTCACCTGCCCGTCAACGCGACCGGTCGGGCCGGTGACGCGACCCGCGCGGTCCGGCGGATCAGCGGGTCCGGAACCGGGCACGGCCGCCGGGGTGGCTGGTTTCGGCGGGTACCCGGGTGGCCCGGCGGATCGGTTCCAGTGTCTCGTCGAGTAGCGCGCTCATCGCCGGGGACGGTTCCAGGCGCAGCTCCCGCAGCAGCAGGTCGCGGTAGACGTAGAAGGCGTGTACCGCCTCGAAGGCGTTGCCCTCGGCGAGGTGGATGCGGACCACCAGCCGGTGCGGCGTCTCGCGTAGCGGTTCGGCGGCCATCGCCTCCAGCGCCGCCTCCAGCGCCTCGCCGTGCCGCCCGGCGGCGAGGTGCTGGGCGGCGACCTGTTCCAGCATGTGCAGCCGGAGCTGGCGCAGCCGTTCCCGGTCGGTCAGCACCCAGTCCTCGTACCAGCCGGGCAGCAGGTCGTGCCGTCCGGCGGCGAGCGCCTCGGCGGCGTCCTCGGGTGCCTGGCCGTCGCGTACCCGGGCGGCGGTCTCGACCAGCCGGTCGACGTCCACGGTGACCGTCGGGTCGAGGCGGATGGTGTCGGCGGTGGTGGTCAACGGGCAGTACGGGTCCTGCCGCAGTCGCCACAGCGCGGTGCGCAGTGAGGAGAGCGCGCGGTCCTCGCCGGCCTCCGGCCAGAGCAGACCGGCCAGGTGGGCGCGGGTCGCGTCGGGTCGCAGCCCGATCAGCGCGATGATCCGTTGCAGTCCCCGGGGCACCACCACCGGAGCGGTGTCGTGGGTGAGCCGGAAACCGCCCAGCAGGTGCAGGCGTACCTCGGCGGTCCGGTGTTCGCCGGTGGTCGGCGCGGGTGGTTCGGCGGCCACGGCGGTACCCCCTGCGGGACGGGTCGGTTCCGTCGTGAAGATTATCAATAGCGGTTACTCTGAGTCAACGCTGATGTCAGCTTAGTAACTTAAGCCTCTTCATGAACCTGGCTCTGAACTGCGAACATGTGATGATCATGGCGTTCGCCGGCACACAGGTGGGGCACAGCATGCGTCAACGGAACGTCACCAACCGTCCTCGGAGGCGAGGGTTCCGGTGACGCTCGGGTGACGCGTGGCGGCGCATCGTGGCCGCAGTCGTCCGGGCAGCCGGTGGTGTCACCACCGGCCCATGGGGGGAGGTCCAGCATGGACCGCACGCTGATCGTCGCGAAGGTGGACCCGACCGCCGAGGCCACCGTCGCCGAGATCTTCGCCGAGTCCGACACCACCGAGCTGCCCCGGCTGGTCGGTGTCCGGCACCGGTCGCTGTACCGGCTCGGTGACCTGTACGTGCACCTGCTGGAGACCGAGTCGCCCGGCGACGAGGCGGTCGCCGCCGTCCGGGACCACCCCGAGTTCCAGCGGGTCAGCGCCCGGCTGAGCCCGTACGTCTCGCCGTACCTGCCGACCTGGCGGTCCCCGCGCGACGCGATGGCCCGCTGCTTCTACCACTTCGACGGGCCACGGTCGTGACCGCCACCGCGCCGGCCGACGGCACGCTCTGGTCGCGCTGCGGCGGCTGCGCCACCCTGCTCTACCGCAAGCGGCTGCGGCGCAACCTCGACGTCTGCCCCGAGTGCGGTCGGCACGCACGGCTCGCCGCGCCCGAGCGGGTAGGCCAACTGGTCGACCCGGCGTCCTTCCAGCCGCTGTCGGACCGCGCGGCCGAGGTGGACCCGATCGGGTTCGTCGACGTGCTGCCGTACCCGCACCGGCTCACCGCCGCCCGCGCCGACACCGGGCTTCCCGAGGCCGTGCTCTGCGGCACCGCCACCGTCGGCCGGTACCGCTGCGCGCTCGCCGTGATGGACTTCCGCTTCCTCGGCGGCAGCCTCGGCTGCGCGGTCGGCGAACTGATCACCCGGACCGCCGAGGAGGCGTTGGCGGCCGGCGTCCCGCTGGTCCTGGTCACCGCCTCCGGAGGCGCCCGGATGCAGGAGGGCGCCCTGTCCCTGATGCAGATGGCCACCGTCAGCCAGGCGATCGCCGCGCTGCGGGAGGCCGGGCTGCTCACCGTCAGCGTGCTCACCGACCCGACGTACGGGGGAGTGGCCGCCTCGTTCGCCACCTGCACGGACCTGGTGATCGCCGAGAGCGGCGCCCGGATGGGCTTCGCCGGCCCCCGGGTGATCCGGCAGGTCACCGGACGGGACCTGCCGGAGGGCTTCCAGACCGCCGAGTTCCTGCTGCGGCACGGCCAGGTCGACATGGTGGTGCCCCGGCACGCGCTGCGCGCCCGGCTGACGACGCTGCTCGCCGCCGCGTCCGGCGGTCGTCGACCGGGCGTGGCGTCCCCGTCGTCGCGCCCCGCCGATCCGGGGCCGGACCCGGAGCCGGTGACCCGGGACGCCTGGGCGACGGTCCGGCTGGCCCGGCACCCCGCCCGCCCGACCACGCTCGACTATCTGGAGAGCGCCTTCGACGGCTTCACCGAACTGCACGGCGACCGGCTCGGCGGCGACTGCCCGGCGGTGGTCGGCGGACTGGCCCGGCTCGACGGCCGGCACCTGATGGTGATCGGGCACCAGAAGGGACACACCAGCGCCGAGCTGGTGGCCCGCAACTTCGGCATGGCCAGCCCGGCCGGGCACCGCAAGGCGCTGCGGCTGATGCGGCTCGCCGCGCGGCTCGGTCTGCCGGTGGTGACCCTGGTGGACACCCCGGGCGCCGATCCCGGTGTCGCCGCCGAGGAGCACGGCCAGGCCGCCGCCATCGCGGAGAACATCCTGACGATGAGCGTGCTGCCCACCCCGGTCGTCACGGTGGTCACCGGCGAGGGCGGCAGCGGTGGCGCGCTCGCCCTCGCGGTCGCCGACCGGGTGCTGATGCTCCAGCACGCGGTCTACTCGGTGATCAGTCCGGAGGGCTGCGCGGCGATCCTCTGGCCGGGCCGGACCGCCGCGCCGCAGGCGGCCCGGGCGCTGAAGCTGACCGCCCCGGACCTGGTCCGGCTCGGCATCGTCGACGAGGTGGTGCCGGAACCACCCGGCTCGGCCGCCGACGACCCGGAGGCGACGGCCCACGCGGTCCGCGAGGCAGTGCTGGCGAGCCTGCTGCCGCTGCTGGAGGTGCCGGTCGCCACGCTGGTGCAGCGCCGCCGACGCCGGTTCCGCCGGTTCGGCGCCGCCCGGAGCAGCCTGCGGGCGGGTGCCCGGTGAGCGCCACGGGCGGCACCGCGCCCACCGTCGCCGGTGCCCCGACCGTACGGCCGCCGGTGCCGGGTGTGCCGTCGCCCGGTGTCGCGACACCGACCGGGCCACCGCCGGCGCCCGCCCCGACGGACCGTGTCCCGGCGCCCACCTGCCCACCACCCGCGACGCACGCGTCCGGCGCGACGGACCCGGACCGGCCGGACGGGGGTGCGACGGTCCCGGATGGACCGGAGACGCGGGACGGGGCGGTCACCGAGGCGGCGCTCACCGACCTGCGGCGTCACGTCGTCGGGCTCGTCGCCGAGCTGCCCGGTCCGCTACGCCGGCTGCGGGTGTGCGCCGGCGGGGCCGAGTTGGAGGTGGAGTGGCGGCACGAGGCCGGATCCAATCCGCTCGCCCCGGTGCCCGCCCCGCGAACCGCATCCGCCGCTCCGGCCGTACCCCTCGCGTCGTCCGCACCCACCGGGCCGCCCGAGCCGGTCGGAGCCGCTGCACCGGTCTCTCGGAGCGCGGTGCGCTCGCCGATGGTCGGCACCTTCTATCGCGCGCCGGAGCCCGGCACCGCGCCCTTCGTGGCCGTCGGTGACCTGGTCCGGCCCGGGCAGGTGGTCGGCATCGTCGAGGCGATGAAGCTGATGAACGAGATCACCGCCGACCGGGCCGGCCGGGTGACCGAGGTGCTGGTCGCCGACGGCCAGCCGGTGGAGTACGACCAGCCGCTGGTCGCCCTGGACCCGGCCTGAGGTGGTGGACCGTGTTCGAGAAGGTGCTCATCGCCAACCGGGGCGAGATCGCGCTGCGCATCCTGCGGGCCTGCCGTGAACTGGGCATCCGTACCGCCGTGGTCTATTCCACGGCGGACGCCGACTCGGCGGCGGTGGGGGGGGGGGGCCCCCGCGGGGGGGGGGGGGGCGGGGGCCCCCCCCCCCGCCCCCGCGCCCCCCCCCCCCCGGGGGGGGGGGGGGCCCCCGCCGGGGGGGCCGCCGGGGCGGCCCCCC
>NZ_JBIANP010000011.1:0-167627 GCF_042874705.1 Micromonospora sp. NPDC003816 | reverse complement strand
GGTTCAGTTGACCGGTACTAATAGGCCGAGGACTTGACTATCAAAGTTGCTACGCGTCCACTGTGTAACTCACAACAAACAAACACACCCCAACACGTTGGTGTTGGTGCGGATTGTGTTTGACATGTTGATAAGGTTACGGCGGTCATGGCGGAGGGGAAACGCCCGGTTACATTCCGAACCCGGAAGCTAAGCCCTCCAGCGCCGATGGTACTGCACCCGGGAGGGTGTGGGAGAGTAGGACACCGCCGGACATCTTCTCGATTTAGGGCCACCCCCACGGGGGTGGCCCTAAACGCATTTACAGGCCGACCGCTACAGCCCGACCGCTACAGCCCGACCGTGGCAGCCTGAACCGGGGCAGCCTGAACCGGGGCAGCGCGGCGGTGATTCATGAGGGGTCCGTCGTTACCTAGACTCGCCGGATGAGGCAGGCGATGAAGGATCTGACCCTCTCCGAACACTCCCATTGGTTCGGCTTGGGCCCTCTGGCGTTCGCCGTCCTGGCGGGCATCCGCGCCTTGGTGGCCGACGAGCCCTTCGCCCGCTGGGCATGGACCAGCATCGCCGTCCTCATGCTGATCCTCTGTGGCGTCTACGTCATCTGGGCGAAGAAGAAGCGCTCCTGAGCCCTGTTAGGAAGGGTCCCCTGCTATGCACGAGGCGTTAGCAGGGGACCCTTCCTTACACGCGGGCGTGGTGGAGAGTGGACGTCAGGTGCCTGGCTCCTTGGCGCAGATGAAGCGCGGCTCGGCACTGTACGTCCAGGTGAACTTCTCCCGCTTGACGACCTTGCCGTCCTTCTTGATGACGCGGAAGGCGTCCTGGGTGAAGCCCTGGCTGCCGCTGGCGGGGATGCAGGTCGGGCCCGGCTCCAGGTAGACGGTCTTGGACGACGTGATGTTGCGTCGCGGGCTGTACTCGGTCTTGACGCTGTCCCAGATCTTCGTGCTCCAGATCGACACGGTGAGCGAACTGCCCGTGTACGAGGTGTCGATCAGAACGCCGTGATCGGTGTTGTTGCGGAACTTGAAGTCGAGGTTGGGCCAGAAGATGGTCGACTCGATGACCGAGGGGTAGCGACTGAAGTAGTACGAGTGCGGCTTGTGCTCGACGTCTTCGAGACCGGCGTAGTACGTGGCGTTGAACAGCGTGGTGGTGAACTGCGAGGTGCCACCACCGACGCCCGGCACCAGCTTGCCGTCCATGATGACCGGCGCGTCGCGGTAGCCCTGGGCGTACCCGCGCTCACCGGTGTGCCCGTTGAGCGAGAACGTCTCGCCCGGCAGCACCACGGTGCCGTCCACCTTCTTGGCGATCGTCACGATGTTCTGGCTGCGTGCCGAGGAGAGGCCGCCGGTGAAGTGGGTGGTGAAGGAGGAGACCTTCTCCTTGATGCCGAGGCCGCCCAGTTTCTCCGCGGTGAGCTTCGGCTTCTTCTCC
Organism: Micromonospora sp. NPDC003816; assembly: GCF_042874705.1. Taxonomy (NCBI): domain Bacteria; kingdom Bacillati; phylum Actinomycetota; class Actinomycetes; order Micromonosporales; family Micromonosporaceae; genus Micromonospora; species Micromonospora sp. NPDC003816. Next base: position 166,184 of record NZ_JBIANP010000011.1, on the reverse strand, counting down.
GTGAGCTTCGCCGAGATCGTGCGGTCCTCGGTGCGGGGCAGGACGGCCATCAGGTCGTCGCCGAGGCTGCTGGTGTCCACCTGCTGGCCCGCGCGTCCCTCGACGACCTTCGGCTTGCCGCCGGAGATGGTCATCGTGGCGTCCCTGGGTGCCACCTCGACCTCGTTCAGCCGGTCGCCCAGGGCCGCCCGCAGCCGCTTCATGTCGATGCCGGCAGTGAGCTTGCCGCTCTTGTCGGCCTTGAAACGGAGGCCCTTCGCGATGGCCGACGTCGGGATGTTCACCGAACCACGGTCGGTGGTCAGCTTCACCGGCGCGGCGACCGCCGGCTCGGCCAGCTCGCGTACCAGGCGGTCCACCTCCTCGGCCGAGGTGGCCGGGTGGTTCTCCACCAACGGCACCGTCACCGGCTGACCGCTCAACCAGCCCGCCTTGACCACGTCGGCGGAGTGCTCCGGGTCGACCGCGAGGCTCGGTTTGGGGTGACGCACCTTCGGCTTCGTGCCGGTGAACGTGATCGCCGGCATGGTCATCTTGCGGCCCTGGTCGCCGACGAGCTTCTCCAACTCGGCTTCCAACTTCGGCACGTCGACGGAGACCACCGGGTCGACCTGCCGTGAGCCGACCAGCCGGTCCACCGCGTGTGCGTCGGTGGCCGCCGCAGCCGCCACCGTGGCGTCCACGTCGACGGTGAGCCCCACCTCGGCCGGGTTGATCTCGGCGGTCCGCTCGCCGATGCGTACCTGGATCGGGGCGGCGAGTTCGGCGGCGCGACGGTCTAGCTGCGCCCGCAGTTCACGGGCCGCGTCGGTCCGACTCCGGCCACCGAGCTCGGTGCCCATCACGCTGGTGCCCCGAGGCACGTCACCGGCGTACGCCCAGACGGTGACCGCGCCCACCGAGGCGAGCACGGCGGTGGCCACCCCGGAGGCGAGGAGCAGGCGGAACCGGCGCGGCCGGCCCGGTGTGCCCGGCTGGGCAGGGCTCGCCTCGGGCTCCGACCGCGCGTTCGGCCAGTCGACCGCGGTCACTTCCACGGTGGGCCGATCGTCGGCGGGGGGCTTCTTCTCGCCGTACAACGTCACAGCAACCTCTTCGGGGAACTACCGCAGGGGGATGGGACCCACCCGGAAGACAACTACGGTAACCAACGGTGCGGCCGACGGGGAGTCCGAGTGACCCGTCAGTCGTCCAGGGAGGCCGTCCAGCAGGTCGAGGCGGTCGTCGCGGTCACTCCTGGTGATCGCCCATTCCCTTCCGGGTCAACGGGCCGCGACGGAGGACGAGCCAGCCCATCACCAGCGCGGTCCCGGCTGCGGTGGCCAGGGCGCAGGACAACACGCCGGTGACGGTGCGTGGCGCGATCAGTGTGGCTGCCACGGCCAGCACGGCCGACGCCACCCACAACGGGAGGGCCGGCCACCGGGCAGCGGTCGCCACCCGATCGTTGACGAGCATGAACACCACCGCGTAGAGGGCTCCGGTGGCGGCGAACAACGGCGCGAGCCCGGCCAGGTGCCGGTAGTCGGCGCCGCCGGCGAGCTGGAACGCCGTCTCTCCGCCGATGGCGGCGGCCGCGACCAGGACCGCGCCGCAGGCCAGGATCAGGCCCAACGCCACCACACGGGCCCGGCGGTCGTGCCGGGCCAACCGGGGCAGCACCAGCAGCGTGACCACCTGGGGTGCCCAGAGCGCACCCTTGGTGAGGACCGCGCCGACCGCGTACGCGCCGGAGTCGGCCGCCGGTAGCAGCTGGCGGGCGAGGAGAAGGTCGGCGTACGAGATGGTGAGCATCGCCAGCGTCGCGACGCAGGCGGTCGTCACCTGGCGTCCACCGAGTCTCCCGGAACCGGTGACGCCTGCGGGACCCGACGGAGGCGTCACGCCGAGGGACGGTGCGGCGAGGCGGGCCAGGACCGGGATGGCGAGCAGGCCGGTGAGCGTACCCAGCAGCAGGCAGACCACCGGTCCCCGACCTGCCAGGAGGCCGACGACCAGTCCGCCGTAGCGGCCGGCGGCGAGTACGGTCATCGCGGCGGCGAGCCGCAGGAACCGCTGGTCCCCCTGGAGTTCGCCGAGCCAGCGGCCGCTGAGCACGGTGGCGAACGTGGTCGCCGCGAGCAGCAGGGACAGCGTCACCGGCAGTCGCAGGACCACGGAGAGCACGGGTGCGGCAGCGAGCGTGGCCGCCGCCGTGTACGTGGCGGTACGCAGAGCCAACCCGGCCTCGCCACCACCGCCGAGGCGGGCCCGGTGCGCCGCCACCGCGATCTGCAGACCGAAACCGGGAACGGCGGCGATCGCCGCCAACGCGAGCACGGTGGCCAGGGCGCCCAGATCGGCCGCGCTCAGTCGGCGTGCCCCCAGCACGGGTACGACGTACGCCAGCGCATTGGTCGCCAGAGTGGCGACGGTGACGGCGGCACCGGCCGCGCCGAAGCGTACCGTCGTGGCGTCCTTGCCCGTGGTCCGTGTCATGCCACTCCGCGTCGTGCCGGCGGGCCGGCGGACCCGTGCGGGTCCGGCCCCGGGCGGATCCGAGTCGGGGAGACGGCCCCGACCGGCAAGACCCTACCGGCCGGTAGCTGTCTCCGACAGACCCTGCCCCAGCGGCCGGTGAGCGTCTAGTGTGCTGCCCCATGGCGTCGACGAAGCTGTCACCGGCAGCGACCTCCGGTGTGGCGGCAATCCTCCCGCAACGGCTGCTCGCCGGGGCGATCCGCCGGGTCTACCCCCGGGTGGAACCGGAACTGGCACGGTTGGTCGACTTCGTGCCGGCCGGCGGCACCGCCGTCGACGTGGGCGCCTGGTACGGGCCGTGGACGGCGCGGCTGGTACGCCGTGCCGACCGGGTGGTCGCGGTGGAGCCGACCAGCGCCCTGGCCGGTCAGCTCCGGGTGGCGTTCCCGGCCGTGGAGGTGGTCGAGGCTGCCGTCTCCGACCACGAGGGCACCGCGACGCTCTATCTCCCCGAGGGCGGGGCGATCGTCGGTACCTCGTCGTTGGAGGACGAGACGCAGGGCCAGCCGGTGTCCGTCCGGCGGATCACGCTCGACTCGCTCGGCCTCACCGACGTGCGGTTCGTCAAGCTCGACATCGAGGGCCACGAACTGCCGGCGCTGCGGGGCGCGGCGGAGACCGTCCGGCGGGACCGTCCGGTGCTGCTGATCGAGGTCGAGGAGCGGATCCAACCGATGGAGCCGCTGATCGACCTGCTGACCTCCTGGGGGTACCGGGGGTACGTGCTGCCCGACCGGCAGTGGATCCCGCTGGCCGACTTCGACCTCGGCGGGCACCAGCGCGAGTCCATCGCGCGGGTCGGCCAGAGCTTCGCCCGACGGGTCGTCTGGCCGCGTCCGCGCTACGTCAACTCGGTGCTGTTCCGTCCCGAGTGACCGAGGGTCGGGTCCGCCGGGTGGCGTACGGACCGGTGTCGAGGGCTACCCCTCCGGCTTGGGTGCCGGATCGCCGATCGCGATCTCGTTCGTGCAGAGCGTCAGGTCGGTGCCGGTCACCGTCAGCTCCACGCTGTCCCCGCCGCCCACGATCCGGAAGAAGCGCTGGTTCAGCCCCTTCCTGATCGGGAACACCGCCTCACCACTGCCCAGCCGCAGCGTGGCCGTGCCGTCGGCCGAGCTGAGGTAGCCGACGCGTACCACCCAGTGCCACGAGAAGCGCGGTTCGTTCAGCGGTATCCGGACCGTCTCGCCGCCGGCCACCAGGTGACCGCAGCCCTCGCGGGGACCGGGCTGGATCGTGCTGCCCACGACCGTGGCCACCTTGACCCGGCCCAGCCCGTCGAGCACCGACGGGTGCTCGGCCTCGTCGACGTAGGTGGGACGGGCGCCGAGCGCGCGGAAGAAGCGGGACTGGAGGTTGTACGGCTCCGAGAGGCGCGGCACGACGTTGTCCGGGACCGGGGAGTCGAAGAAGACGGTGTCGGGCGGCGCGCTGGCCAACTCGATCCGCACCGTGTCGATGTACGACCGTCCGGACTTCGCCGCCCACTCGTCGCCGTACCGGGAGGTCGTCCAGGCGGTGCCCAGACCAGCGGCCACCAGGACCAGCGCGAGCCCGATACCCACCGGCTCCCGGTAGCGCTCCGGCAGCGGACCGGACAGCCCGGGTGGCGGTGATCCGGCCGGTGCCGGCGTGACCGGCCCGGTGTCGGGCTGTGCGGTGTCGGGCTGTGCGGTGTCGGCTGGCGCGGCGGCGGGCGACCGGGCCAGCCCGACCACGGCGACACCGAGACAGATCGCGGCGACCACGACCACGTCGCTGACGTACCGGGGAACACCGCCCGCCACGCCGCTGAAGGCCGACCCGAGCCGGGTGGCGGCCAGCATCGCGGCCACCATGACCAGGTACGCGACGAGCAGCAGCCAGGCCCGTCCGGCGCGCGGGCGAAGGCGGACCGTCGCCACGACCACGGCGACGACGACCACCCAGCTCATCCAGGTGCCGATCTCCGGCGGTGCGGTGACCGGTGCGCCGTCACCGGCACCGAGCCACTGCCACGGCCCGCCCACCAGACCCGGCACGACGGTCGAGTTGAGCATCTGGGTCAGGAACGAGAAGACCTCGTCGGGAGAGTCCGGCCGGCGCAGGGAGGACTCCGACCGGGTCAGGTACGCGGCCATGAAGACGAGCGAGAGCACCGTCAGCAGCAGCCATGACGGCCACCAGCGACGGATCGTGGTCCAGACGGTGCGCAGCGGGCCGCCGTCGGCGTAGAGGGCGGCGGTCAGCAGGAAGACCAGCGCCACGACCAGGATCGCCTTCTCGAAGAAGAAGAGCCCGAACAGGACGGAGAGGGCCAGGGCCACCAGGTGCCGGGGCCGCCGGGTCCGTACGTAGTCGACCTGTGCGCGGATCGCGAGCACCATGGCGATCTGCATCGGCAGCATGTTGACGCCGACCGCCCACCAGGACGTCGCCTCCAGGGTCAACGGGCTGAACAGCAGCAGTCCGAGCGGGAGGAGGATCAGCCACGACGGCTGGAGCAGGCGGCGCAGCAACTGGAGGAAGACGACGCCGAGGACTGCCTGACCGATCGCCATGAGCAGCACGTACGGCCAGTAGTGCAGGCCGACGTACTCGGTGACCAGCCAGACGATCAACCGCCCGCCGGGCATGAGGTGGTTGTTGTAGAGCGCGAACAGGTGCGCGACGGTCAGGTCGGACTCCGCAGCCTGGGTGATCAGCACGTAGTCGTCGGCGGCCAGGAAGCCGCGGAACGCCACGTGGGTACGCCAGAACACGCTGAGCGCGATCATGGCCAGCGCTGTCGCCCGGATCGGGTCGCCGCCCCACCGGCCGGCGGTCCGGTCGGGTGCCGCCGTCACGTCCGCCCCCGTCGATGTCATGGCGGGAAGGGTGTCACATCGGGCGTGGCGCCCCCCATCAGGCCAACGGATGGTTCGACGGCTGCGGCGGCACCGCGCCGCGTACAGTGGCCGCCACCAGCGCGGCCGATACCGCGCCCGGCTGTGATGGGGTCGACGGATGCGGGAACGGCTGGTGCCGCACGCGGTGGCGGCCTCCGTGGTGGCGGTGGTGCTCGCCCCGCTCGCTCTACCCGGTTACGTGTTGCGGTACGACATGGTGTTCGTGCCTCGGCAGACACTGAGCTGGGAGCTGATCGCCCCGGCCACCGCGCTGCCCCGGGCCGTGCCGCAGGACGCGGTGGTGGCGCTGGCGGGGCAACTGGTCCCGGGATGGGTGCTGCAACGGCTGGTCCTGGTGGCGATCCTCTATCTGGCCGCGCTGGGTGCCGCGCGGCTCGTCCCCACCGGGCGGGTGGCCGTGCGGGCGGTGGCGGCACTCGGGTACGCCTGGACTCCCTTCCTGGCCGAGCGGCTGCTGATCGGCCAGTGGGGGTTGCTCGTCGCGTACGCGGTGCTGCCGTGGCTGCTGAGGGCGGCGATCGGGGTCCGCGCGGGTGAGCGGTACGCCCTGCATCGGCTGCTGCTGTGCGTGGCGGCCTCGGCGATCACACCGACCGGCGGGCTGCTCGCGCTGGTCGTGTCGGCGGTGCTGCTGGTGGGGCGGTACCCGGGGGCGCTTCGGGCGGCGTCGACCGGGTTGGGCGTGGCGGTGCTGCTGAACGCGCCGTGGCTGGTGGCGGGTGTGGCCGGGGCGGGTGACGCGCGCTCCGATCCGGCCGGGGTCGCCGCCTTCGCGGCGCGGGGCGAGAACTGGGCCGGCCCGTGGGTGGCGCTCGCCGGCACGGGTGGCATCTGGAGCGCCGATGCCACCCCGGCCTCCCGGGCGAGCTGGCTGGTGCCCCTGGCCACGGTGCTGGTGCTGGCGGTCGCCGGGTACGGCGTACCGCTGCTGCGGCGTCGGTGGGCCGGACCGGTCGTCGTGCGTCTCGGTGTGCTCGCCGTGGGGTCGTGGCTGGTCGCGGCACTGGGCGTCCTGCCCGGCGGGGCGGCGCTGCTGAGCTGGGCGGTGGCGACGGTGCCCGGCGCCGGTCTGGTGCGGGACGGACAGAAACTGCTGGTGCCGTACGTCCTGGCGCTGGCCGTCGCCGTGGCGTTGGGTGCGGAGCGTGCCGCCGGGCGACTGACCGCCCGTTTCGACGCCGCCACCGGGCGGGTGTTCCTGGTCGGTGCGGCACTGCTGCCGGTGGCGGTCCTGCCCGACCTGGCGTTCGGTGCTGCCGGTCGACTCCGTCCGGTGAGTTGGCCGGCCGACTGGGCGACGGTGAGCCGGCTGGTCGCCGAGCGTCCGGGCGAGGTCGTCTCGTTGCCGTTCCAGCAGTACCAGGTCTATGCCTGGAACGACGGTCAGGTGGTGATCGATCCGGCACCCCGCTATCTCGCGGTGCCGGTGCTGATCGACGACACGCTGCGGGTGGGCCGCACCTCGGTCGCCGGTGAGGACGTGCGGGCGGCGCGGCTGCGCGAGGCCCTGACGGCCGGGCAGCCGGTGGTGTCGGCCAACCCTCGTTGGGTGCTGGTGCAACGGGCGGCCGGGCCGCCGCCGGACGCGGTCACGCTGGATGGCCTGCGCCTGCGGTACGCGGGGGCCGAGCTGACCCTGTACGAGAATCCGTTGTGGACCGCCGCACCCGGACCGGCGCGGCCGGGGCCGGTCGGCCTGGCCCATCTGCTGGCCGCTACGGCGCTGCTGGCCGTCGGTCTTTCGGGCACTGCGCAATGGTGCTACCGCGTGGTAACGTCCCGGCACGCGAGTCCCGCGGAAGGAGAAGGTGGATGAAGAACCTGCCTGCGTTCATCGCCGTCGGGGTACTCGGAATCGTGCTCGGCATGCTCGGCAGCGTCGGTCTGACGAACGTGCTCAGCCCGTCCGCCAAGGAGGCCGCGAACTCCACGGTGAGCGAGCAGACCGAGGCGCCCCTCTACGGCACGCGCTGACCTGAGAAGTGACGACGGGGTGTCCGCATCTGCGGGCACCCCGGTCGCCGTGCCCGGACGTCAACCGGTGGCAGCGGTCGCCCGTGCCACCAGCTGTGCGAACCGCGCCCCGGTCGCGGCCCAGGTGAAACGGGCGGCGTGCGCCAGTGCGGCCTCGCCCATCGCCTTGCGTCGGACGTCGTCGCCGAGCAGGTCACGGACCACCGTGGTGAACTCCGCCTCGTCGTCCACCAGCAGGCCGGTCCTGGTGTCGACCATCGCCTCGGCGACGCCACCGGCGTAGCGGAACGCCACCGTCGGGGTGCTGCGCGCCGCGGCCTCCACGATGGTCAGGCCCCACCCCTCCTTGAGCGACGGGGTGAGGGCGATCCAGGCCGAGCAGAGCAGCCCGTGCTTCTCCTCCTCGCTGACGAATCCGGCGAACCGCACCTGGTCGGTGATGCCGAGCGACGCGCACAGCTCCCGCAGCGGCTCCTCCCACCAGCCCTGCCCGGCCACCACCAGTTCGAGTTCGGGCAGTTCCCGGGCGAGCGCGGCGACGGTCCGCAGCGCGATCTCCACCCGCTTGTGCGGGACCAGGCGGCCGAGCACCAGGAGCGAGGGGTGCGGCGTACGCGGCCACGCCGGGCCGATCACCGGCGGCGTGCCGTTGGGAACCACGTCGATCCGCTCGGCGGCCACGCCGAGCGAAGTCAGTTCGGCCCGGCTGGCCTCGGAGACGGTGACGTAGCGGCAGCGCCGATAGAGCCGTACCGCCAGCCAGGACTCGATCCACCAGCCCAGCCGGGCCATCCACGGGCCGAACACCACCGGCCACTGCTCCCGGTGCACGTGGTGCACCAGCGCGACGACCGGCCGTCCGGCGTACAGCGGGGCGAAGAAGGGCACCCCGTTGCACACGTCGACGACCAGGTCCGGCCGGCCCAGTCGGCGACGGCTCAGCGGTCCCAGCCCGAACCGGCCGGCGATGCAGGTCAGCGCCGCGCGGAGGTAGACGGTCATCCGGGTGCCCCGGCGTAGCACGCGGACCCCCGAATCGGTGGTGCCGGCCGTCGCGGCGGCGTCGTGCGCGGCGCAGAGCAGAGTCACCCGGTGCCCCACGGCGACCAGCTCGGCGGCGATGCGCTCGATGTAGACCTCCGACCCGCCGCCCTCCGGGTTGGTGGTGTCGCGCCAGTTGAGGAACAGGACGTGGCGGGAGGGGGTGCCGTTGGTGTCCACGCTGCTCCTACTGGTGAGTAACTGAGCACGATCGCGCCACCCTAGGACCGCCCGGCCCGAGTGCGCAATGGGCAGTTCCGGCCGTGACGGCCCATGACCGTCCATCGATCGGGGGTTTGCCGACGGACGCAAACCTTGGCAGGGTGTGCAGCGCAACCGCCCGCGATCGCCGAGTCCTTCGCTCGTGGTGGCGTTGTGACCTGCGTCGAAAGGTGGGCGCAGGGCTGACGAGGAGGTGAGGCCGCGATGGTGGCCGACCGTCCCGCGCCGACGCGGGCCCCGTTCCACCGCTCGCCGGTGGTGCTGCTCAGCGCCGCACTGGCGGTGGTGCTGACCGGTTGGGCGGCGGTGGCCTACGTGCGTGCCGACCGGGGCACACCGACCTGCGTCGACCAGGTCCGGCTGCGCGTGGTGGCCGCTCCGCTGATCGCTCCCGCGCTCGACCGGGTCGCGCGGGTGCGAGCCGGCAGCCAGCCGTGCGTCTCCGTCGAGGTACGCACCTCCGAGTCGGCCGTCGTCGCCCGGGACCTCGCCGACGGCGTGGAGGTGGCCGAGGTCTGGGTACCCGAGTCGACCTTCTGGCTGCGACGGGCGCGGGCGGCGGGGGCGTTCGAGGTCGCCGGGCAGGGCACCTCCATCGCGAGCACCCCGGTGGTGCTCGCGGTGCCCGATCGACTGGCCCGCCGCTCGGGTTGGCCGGACGAGCGGTTGACCTGGGCGGCGTTGGTCGGGTCCACGGCACGTGACGTCGAGGTGGGTGTGCCGGACCCGGCGGTCGACCCGGCCGGGTCCGCCGCACTGCTCGGCGTACGGGTGCTGGCCGACGAGAACCGGGACTCGGCCGCCACCACGACGGCCACCCTGCGCGCACTCGCGAAGCGGACGTTCAGCCCGGACACGCCGGAGGGCTCGCTCACGCCGGGCCGACCGCTGCCCGGCGGGGCCGATGCCGTCGCCGTCACCGAGCAGGCCGTGCGGGAGCACAACGCGTTGGCCGGCACCGACAAGCTGGTCGCGGCATACCCGGAGATCGCCGTCCCCTGGCTCGACCTGCCGTACGTGGTGCTGCCCGCCACCCAGGGACGGGCGCGGGACGCCGCCGCCGGTTTCCTCACCGGTCTGCTCACCCCGGCCGCCCAGCAGGTGTTCACCGGTTACGGGTTCCGCACCTCGGCCGGTTTCCCGCCGGCCGTGCCGGACGACGGCCGGTTGCTGGGGCAGGAGCGGCGGCCGGTCCCGCTGCCGGCCGAGGACGTGGTCACCGAGGTGCTGACCGGTTGGAGCGGCGTGCAGCGCAGCGGCCGGATCCTCACCCTGCTGGACGTCTCCGGCTCGATGGCCGCGCAGGTGCCCGGTGAGGGCAGCCGGCTGGAGGCGACCGTCCGGGCCGCCGAGCAGGGGGCCGCGCTGCTCCTCGACAACAGCGAACTCGGCATCTGGACCTTCTCCACGAAGCTCGACGGCGACCGGGACTACCGGGAGATCCTGCCGGTGGGCCCGCTGGGTCCGCAGCGACGACTGCTCGCGGAACGGTTGGCCGCCGTCCGGGTCACGCCGCAGGGCGGGACCGGACTGTACGACAGCACGCTGGCCGCGTACCGGGACGCCCGCCGCAACTGGACGCCCGGCCGGATCAACCTGGTGCTGGTGATGACCGACGGTCGCAACGAGGACGACGAGAGCATCAGCCGGGCGGCACTCCTCGCGGAGTTGGCGCGGTTGCAGGAACCGCGCCAGCCACTGCCGATCATCTTCATCGGACTCGGTGAGGACGTCGACCCGGCGGAGCTGACGGCGATCGCGGAGGCGACCGGGGGACGGGTGTTCGTGACCAGGCAGCACGGCGGGATACGCCGCATCTTCTTCTCCGCCCTGGCCGACCTGGGCTGCCAGCCCCCGGAGTGCCGCAGGTGAGCCGGCTGCTGTCGGCGCTGCGCCGCTCGCCCGGCACCGCGCTGTCGATGCTCCTGCTCACCGTGATCGCCTTCGTGCAGCGGCCCGGCCAGGTCACCTTCGACACCAAGCTCGACCTCGCCGCCAACCCGATCCACTTCATGGCCCGCGCGCTGCACCTGTGGAACCCGGAGGCCACCTCGGGGGAACTCCAGAACCAGGCGTACGGCTACCTCTTCCCGATGGGTCCGTTCTTCGCCGTCGGGCAACTGCTGTCGATTCCACCGTGGATCACCCAGCGGCTCTGGACGGCGCTGCTGCTCGTCGCCGCGTTCTACGGGTTGCTGCGGCTGGCCCGCGCGTTGGGCATCGGCAGTGAACCGACCCGGTACGCGGCAGCGCTCGGATACGCGCTCGCCCCGCGCATCCTGACCGAAGTCGGTGCGCTCTCCTCGGAGACGCTCGCCGCCTCGATGCTGCCCTGGGTGCTGCTGCCGCTGGTCACCGTGCGCCGGATCGGCTCACCACGGCGGGCCGCCGCACTCTCCGCGCTGGCGGTGCTCGGGATGGGCGGGATCAACGCGGCCGTCGTGCTGCTGGCACTGCTGCTCCCCGGCATGTGGTTGCTCACCCGCCGCTTCGACGCCGCGCATCGGCGCCTGGTCGTCTGGTGGTGCCTCAGCGTGGTCGGGGTCTGCCTGTGGTGGATCGTGCCGTTGCTGCTGCTCGGCCAGTACAGCCTCCCGTTCCTCGACCACATCGAGTCGTCCACCACGACCACGGCGGTCGCCTCGCTGTTCCAGGCGGTGCGCGGCACCAACCAGTGGGTGGCGTACATCGTGCAGGGCGAGCCCTGGTGGCCCGCCGGCTGGTTGCTGATCGACCATCCCGTGCTGATGACCCTGACCGCCGTGATGGCGTTGATCGGCCTGGCCGGGCTGGCCGGCAACCTGCTGCCCGAACGACGGTTCCTGGTGGCCGGCTTCCTGGCCGGACTGACCCTGCTCACCGTCGGTTACGTCGGCGCGCTCGACAGCCCGGTCTCCGAGCAGGTGCGCGGGCTGCTGGACGGCCCGCTGGCACCGTTCCGCAACGTCCACAAGCTCGACCCGGTGCTGCGGTTGCCGCTGATGCTCGGCTTCGCGCACGGTGTCGACGCGGTGGCCACCCGGCTGCACCACGCGCTCGTCCGACGCCGACCCGGGCTGCGGCTCCGGCCGCTGGTCCTCGTGCCGGTGCTGCTGCTCGTGCTCGGAGCCGCCGCACCCGCGTGGCTGGGCCTGCTGCGGCCCGGGCCCGGCTGGTCCGACCTGCCACCGCACTGGCGGTCGGCGGCGACCTGGCTCGCCGACCGCGACGCGCTGGCCCGGACTCTGGTGGTGCCGGGCACCAGCTTCGGGCAGTACCAGTGGGGACGCACCGTCGACGAGCCCCTGCAGGCGTTGGCCGGGGCACCATGGGCGGTACGCCACCAGGTGCCGCTCGGTTCGGCCGGGAACACCCGGATGATGGACACCGTCGAGGAGGCCCTGGCCAGCGGTCGGGGCTCGGCGGGGCTGGCCGACCTGCTCGCCCGCTCCGGTTTCCGGCACCTGCTGCTGCGCAACGACATCGACCGGCCCCAGGTCGACGCGCCACCGGTGGCGGTGTTGCGTCGGGCGCTGGCCGACTCGCCGGGCATCGTCCGGGTGGCGACCTTCGGCACCACCGACGTCCTGGCCCCCACCTGGAGCAGCCCGGTCGACGACCCGGCGGGCACCCTGCCGGCGGTCGAGGTGTACGAGGTGCAGCGACCGGTCCCCGCCGCCTCGGCGGTGCTCACCGCCGACGTGCCCACGGTCAGCGGGGGCCCCGAGTCGCTGCTGCCCCTGCTGGAGCAGCGGATGGTGGAACGGGACCGGCCGGTGGTGCTCGCCGGCGACCGGGAGCGGCATCCCGACGCCACCGGTGACTCCTGGATCGTCACGGACGGGTTGCGGCGCCGCGAGCGGGACATCGGCCGGGTCCGGGACAACCTCTCCCAGACGCTGGCCGCGAACGAGCAGGGGCGGCTCGGTCGGGTCGCGCTCGACCTGCTGCCCTTTCCCGACGAGCGACACCAGACGACCGCCGTCTACCAGGGCGTACGCGAGGTCAGTGCCTCCTCGGCGGTGAGCTTCGTGGACTCCTTCGGCCCGGCCGACTCGTCGCGCCTGCCGTTCGCGGCTCTGGACGGCGATCCCGGCACGGCGTGGCACTCGGCACCGCTGGGCGGCCCGGTCGGCCAGTGGCTCCAGGTGGACCTGGACACACCGCGTCCGGTGGACGGTGTGCGCCTGGCGTTCGTCAGCGACCTCGCGGTGGGCTGGCCGGTGACACGGTTCCGCCTCACCACCGACCGGGGCTCGGTGGACCACGAGGTGGCCCAGACCCTGGGCGCCCACTCGTACTACACCCTTCCCGGTTCGACCAGCCGCGTACGGGTGACGGTGTTGCAGGTGGCCGACGGTCGAGTCGACGGTGGTGTGGGCATCCGGGAGATGACCATCCCGGACACCGAGCCGACGCGTGGCCTGCGGGTGCCGACCGACCTGCCGGACACCACGTCCACGCCGGTCAGGTGGGCGTTCAGCCGTGGCGCGGCGCACCGGCCCGCGTGTCATCCGAGCCCGGTCGACGGTGCCGGGCCGGCGGTGGGAGACAGCGTGATCCGCTGCGACCGGTTCCTGGCCAGGGCCGGTGAGGAGCCGTCGGGTCTGGACCGGGTGTTCCGGAACCCGACGGCGGGCACCTACCGGATCCAGTTGCGGGCCGTGCCCCGGCCGGGCGGCGAGTGGACGTTGCCGGAGAGCGAGCTGACCGCCACCTCCTCGTCGCAGCTCGGCGGGGACGCGGCGGTGGCGGCGTACGCGGCGGTCGACGGTGACCCGGGTACGGCCTGGCTCGCCGGTACCGACGACCTGCGTCCCACCCTGCGGCTGAGTTGGGCGGGGCAGCGCCGGATCGACGAGGTGCGGCTGCGCGCCGCCGACCTGCCGGTGGGCTCGTTGCCGCGACGCGTCGAGATCCGCACGCCGCAGCGGGAGGTCACGGTGCCGGTCGACGCCGACGGTGTGGTCCGCTTCCCGGCGGTCCGCACCGACCGGATCGAGATCGTCGTGCTGGAGACCGAACACCGCCTGGCGGACGAGCGTGTCAACGGCTGGCCCGCCACCGCCGGCATCGCGGAGGTGGAGATCCCGGCCCTGACCGACCTGCTCACGCCGATGGCCGCCGACACCCAGGTGGTCGAGGGCTGCGGTGACGGGCCGATCGTCGAGATGGACGGCTTCCGCTACCGCACCTCGGTGACCGCCAACCTGGCCGACGTCCGGGCCGGGCGGCCGGTGCCGGTGCGGGTCTGCGGCGAGGACGGTGCGGTGCTGGACCTGCCCGCAGGCAGTCACCGGCTGGTGACCTCGCCGTCGGCCGGGTTCGTCGTGCAGGACGCGACGCTGCGGCCGGACGGCGACGTGGCCGCCGCGCCACGGCATCGGGAGGTCGAGGTGCGCGACTGGGCGCCGACCGACCGCACGGTCGTGGTCGCGGCGGGCGAGCAGGCGCTGCTGGTGGTGCCGGAGAACGCGAACTCCGGCTGGACGGCCACGCTGGACGGCGAGCGGCTGACCACCACCCGCGTCGACGGGTGGCAACAGGCGTGGGTACTGCCGGCCGGCGCCGGCGGCGAGGTCCGACTCGTCTTCGCGCCCGACCAGCCGTACCGCGTCGGCTTGGGTGCGGGCGCGTTGACGGCGGCCGGGGTGCTGGTCCTGGCCGGGTGGCCGGCCCGCCGTCGGCCTGCGGCGGACGGCGACATACCGGACGGCGTACCCGCCGAGACGTCTCCGTGGGCGATCGGAGCTGTGCTGCTGGCGCTGCTCGTCGTGCTGGGCGGGGTGCTGCCGGTGGCCATCGTGCTGGCCGCGATGGTGCTTCGCCAACTGGCCCCGCGCGCCCTACCGGTGGTGGTGCTGGGCGGGTTGTCCGTCGCCACGGCGGTCGCGGTGACCGGCCGGTTGCAGGGGTACGGGCAGGACTGGGCGTACGGGACGTGGGTGCAGGCGGCGATGCTGGTCGCGATCGGTGCGGTGGTCGCCGCAGTGGTGCCGGTCCCCGGTGTACGCGCAGCGCCCCCCGTACCGGATGATGTGACGCCGGTCTCACCGGTGGAGTCGCCCGGTGTGACCGGCGCCGACAGCGAGGGCGAGGACGGGGCGGTGGCACGGTGACTGCGGTGGACGACCGTACGCGGCGGGCGGCACTGCGCCGTTTCGCGACCCTGCGGCGCTCGGTGACGCTGTTCCGGGCCTTCCTGGTCGAGCAGACCGATCCCGACCACTTCTACGGACTGCTCGCCGCCGACTCGGTCCGCCAGGTCTCCGGCTACACCGAGCTGGCCGGGCGGACGGTGCTCGACGTGGGAGGCGGACCGGGATACTTCGCGACGAGTTTCCGTGCCGCCGGGGCGTGGTACGTCGGGCTGGACCCGGACGTGGGTGACTTCTCGACCGGCGGCGAGACGGTGTCGGGGATGCTGCGGGGCAGCGGCACGGCGCTGCCGGTGCGGACCGGAAGTGTGGACGTGGCGTTCTCGTCCAACGTGGTGGAACACGTCGGGGATCCCGCGTCGATGCTCGACGAGATGGTGCGGGTGACCCGGCCGGGCGGGCTGCTCTTCGTGTCGTACACGCCCTGGTTGTCGCCGTGGGGCGGGCACGAGACCGCACCCTGGCACTGGCTCGGTGGGCACCGGGCGCGTCGCCGCTACGAGCGACGGCACGGGCGACCGCCGAAGAACCGTTTCCAGGAGACGCTGTTTCCGGTCTCCATCTCGGACACCCTGCGGTGGGCGCGAGGCAACGGCGACGTCGACGTGGTGGACGCGTTGCCCCGCTACCACCCCTGGTGGGCGCGGTGGGTGATCCGGGTGCCGGGCCTTCGCGAGGTGGTGGCGTGGAACTTCGTCCTCGTCCTGCGGCGGTCCGCCGGCGAACGACCCGACGAGGTGGCGAAATCGGGGCTGACCGGGGGTCGCGTCGCTATGTGACTTGGTAGTAACCTCGCGGCCACACTAATCGATGCCGACGAAAATTCGCTCCTCGGGGAGGAAACATGAAGCACCGCGCCGTGGGTGCCGTGCTGTTCGGCGGCGGCGTACTGCTCCTGGCGCTCGCCGCCGGGCTGGTGTTCGTCGTCAAGCCAGCGATGACCAAGCTGCCCTACGACCTGGACTCCTCGACGTCGGTCGCCGAGGCCAGGAACGCCACCTTCCTGCAGATCACCAACGGCGCGGCGGCCATCAACCAGGCCGACCTCAAGTCCACCATCCTGGTCACCCCCGAGCGGGACAAGACCGCGGCGCTCAGCGGCGACCTGGCCGGTGACGCGGTGGTCTGGCGGGTCGGCCAGACCGTCGACCGGACCGACACCAAGGAGCTGGTCAGCGCGTACGGTGCCGAGCTGGCCCTGGACCGGGTCTCCGGCGCCGCCGTCGAGTGGAGCGAGGGCTACCTCGACGACAGCGGCACCCAGGAGAAGGTCCCGTACGCCGGGCAGATCTACAAGTTCCCGTTCCACTCGGACCAGACCGACTACGAGGTCTTCGACCGGGATCTGCGGCAGACCCGGGTGGCCGCGTTCAAGGGCACCGAGGACGTCAACGGGCTTGAGGCGTACCGGTACGAGCAGGTCATCACCGACGAGAAGCTGCCGCTACCGGCGGACCGCGTCGGACTGCTGCTCGGTGCGCTTGCCCCGGGCGCGACCTCCGGCGACGTCGTCTACAGCAACACCCGGACGGTCTGGGTAGACCCGGTGACCGGCTCGTACCTGAAGGTGCGCGAGCAGCAGAAGAAGGTGCTGGTGCCGAACACGGGTGCCCAGGTGACGCTGCTCGACGCCGACTTCGCCTACAACGACGAGACCGTGGCGTCCTCGGTGGAGCGGGCCAAGGAGAGCCGGGGCCAGCTCACCCTCCTCGGCGTGTACGCGCCCCTCGGGCTCGCCGTACTCGGTCTGGCGATGATCCTCGTCGGACTGCTGGTCTCCCGCGACCGTGGCCGGGGCGTCGCGACCGGCCGGCATGCCGCGAACACGGCGCCGACCCGGGTCGACCAGCCGGCGGTCCGCGACGACCAGCGGCAGAGCGGGCCGTTGTCCGACGAGATCCCTCCGGCGTCGACCAACTGGAAGTCCGACGAGCCCACCGTGCCGGGGCAACGCGCCCCGCGCAGCGACTCCGACCGGAGCTGATCCCGGTACGCCCGGGACGAGGGGTGACCCTCGTCCCGGGCCCGTTTCTCAGAGCCGGTCCAGCGCCCGACGCAGCGGGTCGAGCCCGAGAGCCCCCAGGTCGAGCGCCTGGCGGTGGAACTCCCGCAGGTCGAAGTCGGCCCCCTTGCGGACCTTGGCGTCCTCCCGGGCCTGGAGCCAGATCCGTTCGCCCACCTTGTACGAGGGGGCCTGCCCCGGCCAGCCCAGGTAGCGGTTGAGCTCGAAGCGCAGCATCTCGTCCGGCACCCGGCAGTGCGCCCGCAGGAACTCCCACCCCAGTTGCGGCGTCCAGCGCTCGCCCGGGTGGAAGTCGAACGGGTTGTCCGCCGGGATCTCCAGTTCGAGGTGCATGCCGATGTCGACGATCACCCGGGCGGCCCGGAACGCCTGGCCGTCCAGCATGCCGAGCTTGTCGCCCGGATCGGCCAGGTAACCCAGCTCGTCCATCAGGTTCTCGGCGTACAGGGCCCAGCCCTCGCCGTGGCCGGAGACCCAGCAGAGCAGCCGCTGCCAGCGGTTGAGCAGCTCCGCCCGGACGGCGGTCTGCCCCACCTGGAGGTGATGGCCGGGCACCCCCTCGTGGTAGACCGTGGTCACCTCGCGCCAGGTGGAGAACTCGGTCAGGTCCTGCGGCACCGACCACCACATCCGGCCCGGCCGGCTGAAGTCCTCACTCGGACCGGTGTAGTAGATCGCGCCGTCACTGGTCGGCGCGATCATGCACTCGATCCGCCGGACCTGCTCCGGGATGTCGAAGTGGGTGCCGTTCAGGTCGCTGATCGCCTGCTCGGCCAGCCCCTGCATCCAGTCGCGGAACGCCTCCTTGCCCCGGATCGTGCGGACCGGGTCGGCGTCCAGCGCGGCCACCGCCTCCTCGATCGTGGCGCCCGGCCCGGCGATCTGCGCCGACACCGTCCGCATCTCGGCCTCCAGGCGGGCCAGTTCCGCGAACCCCCAGGCGTACGTCTCGTCCAGGTCGACCCGGGCGCCGAGGAAGTACTGCGAGGCCAACTCGTAGCGGTCCCGCCCGGCGGCCTGCTTCTCCCGACCGTGCGGGGCCAGTTCGGCGCGCAGGAACTGCCCGAACTCGGCGGTCGCGGCGGTGGCCGCCGCTGCGCCCCGGCGCAGTTCCGCGTCGAGGGCACCGCTCGCACCCAGTCGCTCGACGAGTCCGTGGAAGACGTTGTCGCCCTCCGGGTCGACCCAGGTGTCACACTGCTTGGCCACCTCGAGCAACTGCACCCGCGCGCTGACGTGTCCGGCGGCAGCCGCCTCGCGCAGCGTGGTCTTGTAGGACTCCAACGCACCCGCGAAGAGGTTCAGCCGGGCGGCGATGTCGGCCTGCGCCTGCTCGCCCTCGTGCGGCATCAGGTCGAAGACCATCCGGATCTCGTGCAACCCGGAGGTGATGACGCTGACCTCGCTGCTCGTCTCGCCGCTGTCGTACCGTGCGAGGTCGAGACCGAGCCGCTCCTGCATCGCCTCCTGGGCGGTGCGTTCGGCCTCCGACGCCGGTTCGACGGTGTCGAGTTCGGCCAGGGTGCGCCGGCTCAGGTCGGCGCGGGCGGCGTACCCGTCGGGTGACAGGTCGTCGAGCTTGTCGTCGTGCCCGGAGATGCCGACCATGGTCGCGCCGGCCGGACTCAGCGCCGCCCAGTCGGCGACGTACCGGTTCGCGAGGTCATCGATTCGTCCCACGCAGCGAACCCTACGTGACCCGCCCGGCGGGGCAGCGGAGCAGCACGGCCGGTCCGGTTGCGGCCTCGGACGGGAACGGTCAGCCGTGGGTCCAGGCGACCAGGTCCTCCGCCGACCAGCTGTTGACCACCCGGTCGGCGGGTACGCCGCAGCGGGCCGCCCGCTCGCACCCGAACCGCTGCCAGTCGAGCTGCCCCGGTGCGTGCGCGTCGGTGTTGATCGCGAACAGACACCCGGCCTCCAGGGCCCGCCGGATCAACCGCTTCGGCGGGTCCTGCCGCTCCGGCCGAGAGTTGATCTCCACGGCGGTGCCGTGCTCCACGCAGGCGGCGAAGACGGTCTCGGCGTCGAAGTCGCTCTCCGCCCGGGTCCGGGCCCGATGCCCCCGGTCGCCGGGTCCGGTCACCCCGGCCGGACGCGAGGACACCATGCGCCCGGTGCAGTGACCGAGGATGTCCAGGTGCGGGTTGGCGACGGCGCTCACCATCCGTCGGGTCATCTTCGCCCGGTCGTCGCCGAGGCCGCTGTGCACCGAGCCGACCACCACGTCCAGCCGGGCCAGCAACTCCTCGTCCTGGTCGAGCGAACCGTCGGCGAGGATGTCGACCTCGATGCCGGTGAGGATCCGGAAGCCCTCCGGCAGCGCCTCGTTGAGCTGGGCCACGTGGTCGAGCTGGCGGCGCAGCCGATCCGCGGTCAGCCCCCGGGCCACCTTCAACCGGGGCGAGTGGTCGGTCAGTACCAGATACTCGTGGCCCAGCTCGACCGCGGCCAGCGCCATCTCCTCGATCGGCGAACCACCGTCGGACCAGTCCGAATGGGTGTGGCAGTCACCGCGCAGCGCGTCACGCAACGTGGCCGCCTCGGCGTCCAGGTCGGTGCCCTCGGTGGCGACCAGCCGACGCAGATAGACCGGTTCCTCTCCGGCCAGCGACTCGGTGACGCACCGGGCGGTGACGTCACCGACCCCGGCCAGCTCGGTGAGCGTGCCGCTGCGGGCCCGCTCGGCCACCTCGGCGGCGGGTAGCGCGGCCAGCGCGTTCGCCGCCGACCGGAAGGCCCGCACCCGGTAGGTGGCCTCGTTGGCACGCTCCAGCAGGAACGCGATCCGGCGCAGGTCAGTAACAGCGTCACGCATGTGGTGAAACTACGCGTCCGCGCCGCCGGTCGGGGTACGACCGGCGGCGCGGAGTGCGGGATGTCAGAGGTCAGGAGTACGGCAGGCGTACCACCGACCGGTTACCGACGCCCAGCGTGCTGGAGTTGTTGCCGATCGCGGACCAGACCTCCACGCGGACCGTGCCGCCGCGCAGGTTGCCGAGGCTGCCGGTGCTGGAGTGGAGCCCGGCCGCCTGGGTGTAGGTCTCCCAGCCTGGCACCGGGTCGGTGGCGAAGTACCGGTAGGTCTCCACCCGTTCCCAGCTCCCGTTGCCGGTCAGGTCGTACGAGACGCGTACCTGCACCCCGTTGCCGACCGCGTTGCCCGCGTCGAGGAGCAGGTCGAAGGCGGTCTGTCCGCCGGTGTGGTCGAGGGTGAGCCCGGTGGCGGTGAACACCGACGGGTTGGTCGGCGTGCCGTCCCGGTTGGTGCCACCGGCGCTGGCCACGGTCGTGGTCCCGGCGGTGCCGGCCGTACCCAGTCCACCGCCGGCGAGCAGGTAGCGGGTCGGCTGACCCGAGCCCGGCGGGTTCGTCGGCGTCGGCGTCGGCGTCGGGGTGGGCGTGGGGGTGGGCGTCGGAGTCGGCGTCGGGGTCGGGGTGGGCGTCGGGCCCGGCGGTACGCCCCCGCCGGCACTGCCACCGCTCCAGGTGTGCGCGCCACTGGTGGCGGTACGCCCGGCGGCCACCGTGAGCTGCGTACCGTCGGAGAACCGGACGGTCAGCGGGGTGGCGGAGATGTTGCTGGCCACGTAGGTGCGGGCGCCGTTGCGGTTGAAGACGGCGGCCAGCGGGTGGTCGGCGGTGATCCCGGTGTCGACCCGGCCCAGCCCGGCCAGGTTGCGGATCCAGTGGAAGGTGTGTGCCCGGCTCTCGCCCTCCTCCGGCGTGTAACCGGGGTTGGCGCGCAGTTTCGCCAGCGCCGAGTCGGCGTCACCGAGGGCGAGGAACTGCCAGTGGATGTCCTGCCACACGGTGGGTTCGCCACCGTTGTTGCGGACCAGCTCCTGGTACTTGATGGAGTTGTAGTTCGGGTGGTAGCCCAGGTACAGGTGGCCGCCGGTGATCGGCAGCAGGTTGATGCCCTGGATCATCTCCGGCTCGGCGCTGAACCAGGTGGCGTACGCACCGCCGTCGCCCCAGACCATGCCCACGTTCGAGTGCCCGAACCCGGCCGGGAAGTTCTCGTCGTTGACGTCGAACCAGTACTCGTGGATCGCCGCCGCCTGCGTGGTGTAGATGAAGATGCCGGCGTCCCGGACCGCGGTGTTGCCGGTGGCCTGCCCCCACTGGATCAGGGCGTTGGCGAAGTTCATCCCCTCGGACGACGACTCCTGGTTGTTGCCGCTGGCGAACGAGCCGTGCCCGGAGGCCCAGTCGTGTCCGGCGTAGATGTCGAAGTCCCGCAGGTACGGGAAGCGGGTGTCGGCCCGGTCGTAGTTGTTGGCGTCCCGGATCAACAGGTCGATCATGCCGCCGTACTGGTCCTGACGGGCCCAGGACGGGTCGAACTTGGCCAGCGTCGCGGCGGCGGCGATGTAGTAACCGTAGTGGAAGTGATGGTCGTTGAGCTCCTGGTCGGAGCCGTACGAGGCGGGGTAGCCGATCAGGGTGCCCCACCGCTGGTCGTAGTAGAAGAGGCGCTCGGTCTCGCCGGGTGAGGCGGTGAGCCAGTCGTTGAGCGTGGACCGGATGGCGTTCAGCGCCGAGGTCCGGGTCTCGGTGTCGCCGACCAGGTCGGCGATCTCGGCGATCCGGGAGGCCCGGCCGAGGCCCTTGCCGGTCCAGTAGGTGTCACCGCCGCGCTGGTCCATCGGGTTGCTCCGGACCGCCGCGAGATGCTGCCGCAGCGTGGTCAGGTCGGCCCCGGCGCCGGTGGCGACCGCCGGCAGCTCGGGCAGTACGCCGTGGAACCGCATCGAGGTGCGGAACTCGCCGACACCGGTGAGCACCTTCATCCGGCCGCGCGCCGACGGGTAGGTCGGTGCGATCGGGGTGGCGCCGGTTAGCGACTTCCACTGGTGCGGGTAGAGGCTCACCACGGTCCGCGTCTCGGTGCCCTCGCGCGGGGTGGTGGTGAAGGTGTAGCGGGTCTCCACCCGGCTGGTCGACTGGTTGTAGGTGTAGCCGACCCGGGTGCCGGTGACGTGGGCGTGCGCGTACTGGCCGTAGGTGGTGGCGAGCTGGGCGCGGGCCGTGGCGTCACCGGTGGCCGGCAGCAGGGCGACCGAGAAGTAGCCGCGTCCGGCGAGGTTGGAGCTGATCCGGGTACCGCTCACGGTCCAGGTGGCCCCGGACGGCGCGTACGCGACGTAGTCGTGGCCCCGGACGCTGAAGCTGATCCGGCCGGCGCTGTTGGAGAAGACCGTGAAGCCGCCGCCGTTCGCGTTGATCACCGCGTCGCCGCCGGTGGTGCGGAAGTACGCGAACGGCAGGCCGTGACCGATGGTGGCGCGCAGGGTACGGGTGCCGTCGCTCCAGTACGGGGTGACCGTCCAGTCGGTCCAGTCGGCGACCCGGACGATCGGCGCGGCGAGCCCGGCCACGCCGACCCGGATGTCCTCGACGTAGGGGTACTTGTACTCGCCGACGCCGGTCGCGGTGCCGCTGATGGCGGCCACCGACTCGGCGGAGAAGCCGAGTCCGTCGGTGACCGGCCGGTAGGACGCCGGGTGGGCGTGCAGCGGCTCGCTGAAGGAGCAGTTGAGCCGCTTCCACAGCAGCGAGGACCACCAGTCGTTGGTGGGGATCGGGCCGGGCGGCGCGTCGGCGGTGGCGAACTGCCGAGGGTTGGTGGTCATGTCGCCGCAGCCGCTGGGCAGCGGGCCGACGGGGGTGGTGGTGTAGCTGCCGGCGCCGACGGGCGCGGCCTGCGCGGGGGAGGTGGCGGTGACGGCCAGCCCGCCGAGGACGAGGGCTGCTGCGGCGGTGGCGGCCAGCAGCCGATGACGGGTACGGCGTGGGACGGGAGGTCGCATCTTTCCTCCATGGCGCGCCGGTCGACGGCGCGTTTCGTCGTCGTTTGGGGGGGTTGATTCCGTGAGAGAGCGCTCTCTCCGTGTTACGCGACGGTAGTTCACCGGCACGACCTGCGTCAATGTGTCGGACTTATGAAATGCGGATGACGCGGGACGGGACGTCTCCGGCTCAACGCGCCGGGGGTCGCTCCGGGCAGCCGTTCTTGCGGTGCCACGCCGCCACCTTCGCCGCCGGCTCGCGGTTGCCGCCCTCGCGCCACGAGTCGAGGTACGGCGCGGGCCAGATCACGCCCCGGCGGATCCACCAACCGTCCTCACCCAGGCACGGCGGGGAGATGCCGAAGTGGAGGTGGCAGACGTTGTTGGCGTTGCCGGTCCGGCCCACGGTGCCGAGCTGCTGCCCGGCGCGTACCCGCACGCCCGGCGCGATGTCGTCGGCGACCTCGGTCAGGTGGGAGCCGTAGTAGCGCACGCCGTCGTCGCCGAGCACCGACACCGACAGGCCACCGTTGTACGGCCCCTGCGGCCCCTGCCTGTCGTACCGGTCCCGGCGGCTGACCTCACCGATCGTGCCGTCGGTGACCGCCACGAAGGGTTCGCCGCAGTCGGCGAAGATGTCGGTCCCCGGGTACGCCGAGTGGGTCGGGTGGTAGGCCACCTTCGTCGCGCGTACCGGGAAGACGTGCCGGAGCCCGGCGCGGGTCGGACTGGCGGTCGCCGCCGGTTGGTCCGCGGTGTCCGGCGTCGCGGCGGTCGGAGCCGGCGCGTCGGTCGGCGGCGCTGCCTCGCCGGTGATCGGCGGCGTCGCCGAGCCGGTCGGCGACCCCACGGGCGGGGGAGGGGGCGTCCCGCAGCCGGCGGCGGCGAGCACCGGCACGAGCAGCAGCACGGCGTACGCGCGACGGCGTCCGATCCTCAGCGAGACCATCGGGCCATCCTGACAGGTATCGCCTACGGTGGGAGGAGGACGTCCACGGGTGGGAGAGTGGCAGGGATGATGCCGTACAGCCCCTCGGGCCTCTTCCCGTCCGGGCGCCCGCGACGACCCACCTATCGCGAGCCGCACCCGGTCAGTGGTGCCGGTGTCGCGTCGGGAGCCGTCGGCGCGCTCGCCTGGCTGGGCCTGGTCGCCCTGCTCGGACGCAGCCTCGCCGGGTACGCCTGGTGGACCCTGATCGCCGGTGGCGTGGCCTGGATCGCCGCCCTGGTGCTGGTCCGCTTCGGTGACCGGGGAACGGCGGCCGGCATCGCGATCGTCACCGCAGGAGGCTGGAGCATCGCCACCGTCGCGGTGGTCACCCGCTGGGCGGCCAGCGGCGACTGGCCGCTCTGGTAGGGCGGACGGCGTACCCGTCAGGGCCCGGCCCGACGACGAGCGGCCCCCACCGGCGGTGACTGCGCTGCGTTGTTGTGCAGGCACCGAAACCCGTCTTGACTCGGCCGCCGCGACTCGGCACGCTCGCGGTATGGCCTGGACCACTCCGCGGCTCGATCCGGATCGCAGCCGTCGCCGCATGCAGCTCCTGGCGCAGCTGGCGGACGCCCGCTCGGTGCGCGAACGCGAGCGGCCACAGCGGGCACGCACCGAGCGGCTCCGCCAGCTGATCGCCACCCGCCGTCGCCTGACCGGCTGACCGGCGTCTGTCACTTTCCCCAGGAATGACCGGCCCTTCGGGGCGTTGACCGGTCGCCTGCCGACCCGACCGGCTAACGTGCACGCGTAACGGGTCGGCGTGTGCTGTGCCGAGGCTACTTGGGGGAACCGTGTCGTACTTCGCTGCGGCCGTCGTGCGGGAAAAGGGTGGCTGGACTGCCGCCGAGCTGAGTCTGCGGGGTGCCGCCGACGTCGACGAGGTGGCCGAGCGCCTCCGTGACCTCGCCCCCGACGCGGACCTGTCGCTGCTGTTCGTCGAGGCGGACGACACCTATCTGGTCATCCTCCGCCTCGACGAGGGTGAGGACCTGCGCGTCTTCGGTTCCGACTCGGCGTACGCGGAGGAGTCCCGGCTGGGTGCCCTGCTGGTCGGCGACCTCAAGACGTCGGTCACCGGGCTGGACGACACCGAGGAGGTGCGCCCGGCGGCCACCAGCGGTGGCGACGACAACGAGCAACCCGCCGTCGACCCGGAGGCGGACCCGGTCGGCGAGGCGGACCTCCTCACCGACCTGGGCATCCCCGCGCAGCGCCTGCTGGCGCTCTGCGCCCACGAGGGGATGATGCCGGCCGACGTCACCGCCGAGGTGTGCCAGGTGCTCGGCTGCGTGGACGACGTCGAGGAGCTGCGTGAGGTCTGAGCCGGTCGAGGGTGCGCCGGTCCGGTCCGGCGGTGGTGGACCGGCTGACGCGACCGATCCGGCACTGGAGACGGTCCGGCCCGGCCAACCCACCCCCGGCGTGGTCGGCCGGGTGGGGCCGGGAGCACACGAGGCACTCGCCGACCCGACCGGCACCGGCCGGCGACAGCGGCACGAACTCTGGATGCGCCGGGCGCTGGAGATCGCGGTGACCGGTTCTGCCGGCGGCGCGCCCCTCCCCACCGACGTCGACTCGGCCCTGGCCGGCTCCGTCGACGACGTGCCGGTGGGCGCGGTGCTCTACGGCCCGGACGGCGCCGAGTTGGCGGTGGGCCGCAACGAGCGGGAGCTGACCGGCGATCCGACCGCGCACGCCGAGGTGCTGGCGCTGCGCCGGGCCGCCCAGCGGTGGGGCCGGTGGCGGCTGGACGGCTGCACGCTGGTGGTGACCCTGGAACCCTGCACCATGTGCGCGGGCGCCCTGGTGCTGGCCCGGGTCTCGACCGTGGTGTTCGGCGCGTGGGAGCCGAAGACCGGGGCCGCCGGTTCGCTCTGGGACGTGCTGCGGGACCGCCGACTCAACCACCGACCCGAGGTGTACGGCGGCGTGCTGGAGGCGGAGAACGCCGCCGTCCTGCGCGCCTTCTTCCGCTGACGCCGTCGCGTCTCCCGCCCCTGTCGGTGTCGCGGCCTTCTTCCGCTGACGCCGTCGCGTCCGCGTCGGCGTCAGCGGTGGTGGCCGTCGGTCAGGTCGCCGTCGGGCGGAGCAGCGTGTCGGCGACCGACCGGGCCACGTCCGTCCACGGTGTCGGGCGCATGGTCGCCGGGTCGAGCCGGACGATCGCCCGCCGCCCCTCCGCGTACGTGGTGGTGTCGTCGAGGGAGTGGAACCGGTAGGCGTACACGGCGCTGCTGGTGCCGAAGTGCTCCAGCCAGAAGTGCACGGCGATCGGGCCGGTGCCGGTGACCGGCGCGCGATAGGTGATGCTGAACTCGCGGACCGCGTGGAACACGTCCGGCGTGGTGGCCCGTCCGGCGCGGTAGGCCACCCCCTGATCCGACCAGTACGCGGTGATCGCACGCTCCAGCAGCAGCGCGTACCGGGCGTTGTGCAGCAGACCGAGCGCGTCGAGGTCGTCGAAGTGCACCATGGCCGGCCCGACGTGGCCGTACGCGACGGCGGGCTGGTCGGCGAGGGCGTGGGTCATCAGGGGCCTTCCGGTAGCAGGGTGGGATCGGGGCAGAGTGCCCGCAGACGGGTCAGTACGCCCCGACGGGCGTGTCGGTAGGTGGTCTCCGGGTCGAGCAGCCGGGAACGCATCGCCGCCGCGATCCCGTACGCGTCGATCTCGTACGCGAGCAGCGCGACGTCCAGGTCGGCGGGGAGTTCGCCCCGCTCGACGGCGTCCCGGACGAGCCGTTCCAGGAACGCCGTCCAGTCGGCGAAGACCTCGGCGAGGCGATCCCGGACCGGCCCGGGGCGGGCGTTGAACTCGAACTCGGTGGTGGCGAAGAAACAGCCACCGGGCAGCACCTGCGCGGCGTAGAAGTCGATCCGTGCCTCGTGCAGCGCCCGGATGCGGCGTACGCCCCGGGGTGCGCGCAGGGCCGGCGCGACGATCCGTTCCTGCCACTGCGCTGCCGCCCGGTCGATGGTGGCGAGTTGCAGCGCCTCCTTGGAGCGCCAGTGCGCGAAGAGGCCGGACTTGCTCACGCCGAGGGAGTCGGCGAGGTGCCCGAGGGAGAGGCCGTCGAGCCCGTTGGCGGAGGCCAGGCTGACGGCGGCGTCCAGCACTGCGGTGCGGGTGCGCTCACCCCGGGCGAGCCGGCCGTCGACGGTCATACGGCGACCCTACTAAAGAAGAACGACCGGTCGTATTTATTTAGGCGGTGACCATCGTCACCGGTCCTGACGCGCCACGTCCCGCCACCGCGAGGCGGTGACGGGACGGTCGATGCGGCTACCGCAGAGGCCGTGCCGGTGCGGCGGTGTGGTGCTCAGGCGATGATGGTGTCCAGCGCGATCTCGACCATCTGGCTGAACGTCTGCTCCCGCTCCTGCGAGGTGGTCTTCTCACCGGTCTTGATGTGGTCGCTGACCGTCAACAGGGTCAACGCCCGCGCCTTGAAGCGCGCCGCGATCGTGTAGAGCGCGGCCGACTCCATCTCCACCGCCAGCACGCCGTACTCGGCCAGGCTGTCGTAGAGGTCCGGCCGGTCCGTGTAGAAGGCGTCCGCCGCCAGGATCGGCCCCACCCGCATCGCGACGCCGCGCCGCTCGGCCACCTCCACCGAGGTACGCAGCAGCCCGAAGTCGGCGACCGGGGCGTAGTCGATCAGCCCGTCGAACCGCATCCGGTTCATGTTCGAGTCCGTCGACGACCCGATCGCCGCGATCACGTCACGCAGCTTCAGATCCTCGGTGAGGGCGCCGCACGAACCGACCCGGATCAGCGACCTCACGCCGTACTCGTTGACCAGCTCGTGCGCATAGATCGAGGCGGACGGCATGCCCATCCCCGAGCCCTGCACGGAAACCTCGACACCGTTCCAACGCCCGGTGAAGCCCAACATCCCCCGGACCGTCGAGTAGCAGGTCGCGCCCTCGAGGTAGGTCTCCGCGATCCACTTGGCCCGCAGGGGGTCACCCGGCATCAGGACCCGCTCGGCGATCTCGCCCGGCTTCGCGCCGATGTGCGTACTCATGGCAGAGATCCTGCCAGGCCCACCTGTCCGGGACCGGTTCGGCGTCGGAACCGGCAGTCCTGTACCCTCGTCGGCGGTGGCGTGTCCGAGTGGCCTAAGGAGCACGCCTCGAAAGCGTGTGAGGGTTTACGCCCTCCGCGGGTTCAAATCCCGCCGCCACCGCTCGTGAACAGCGAAAACGCCCGGTCGATCCGCGAGGATCGACCGGGCGTTTCCCGTTGCCGCCCCGCACGCCGCCCCCGCCTGAGCGGTTCCGCCCGTCCGGAGTGCGATGTCTGGCTGACCGGGCATGGCCATCGATCTCCGGGTCCCTAGGATGTGTGAGCGGCCGACGGGTCCGGCACGGTCTCCCGCTTCCACGGGGCTCCCGGTGGGCTCGTCCCGCAGTCGGGTCCGTGGAGCGGACGTGCACTGAACACCAGCCGCACCGAGATCATCAACTACGCGGAGTGTGTCGCCGGTCGGTGAGGCGGCCTCCGCGTCAGCACGTACGAACATCGAGAAACGGGGTATCGATGCGGCGAAGAGTCGCGGGAGTCACTGTGCTGGCGGTTGCCGCCGGCATGGCGGTGGGAGTACCCGCCCACGCGGCGGGCGATTATCGGACGGTGACCCGGGAGGGAGTCGTCCTCCAGGTCGATCGGGTGCCGGTGTCGGTCACGCCGGTCAAGGGGAGCGGAGCGACCCGGTCGGATTTCGACGGTGACGGCGTCGACGACGTCGCGGCCTCCGCCGATCCCTACGAGCACAGCCTGCCGCAGTCACCCGGTGGCCTGGTGGTGGTGCGCTACTCGTCGACGCCGTACGTGGACTATCTGGCCACGGCGGTCTCACCGGTCGGGGGTGGCTGCGTCTGCTTCGGGGAGATTCTCGCCACCGGGGACTTCGACGGTGACGGGTACGACGACCTGGCGGCCGGGGAGCACGACGCGTACGACACGACGGTGAAGGTGCACGCCGGTGGGGTGTGGGTGATCCCGGGCAGCAGCAGCGGCCTGCGGATCGACTCGGCGAAGTACTTCACGCAGAGCAGCCCGGGGGTGCCCGGCGCCTCGGAGCGGGAGGACCGGTTCGGGTCGGCGTTGGCGGCGGGCGACATCAACGGTGACGGCCGGGACGATCTGGCGATCGGCGCGTACGGGGAGGCGATCGGCAGTCTGGGTGAGGCCGGTGCGGTCACCGTCCTGTACGGCGGCACCGGTGGCCTGACCGCCACCGGTGCGCAGCAGTTGCACCAGGACCAGGCCGCGGTGCCCGGCTCGGCCGAGAAGGGCGATCACTTCGGCTGGACGCTGGCCATCGGCAAGGTCGACAACAACAGGTACGCCGACCTGGTCATCGGTGCGCCGCAGGAGAACAGCAACTCCTCGTCGACGGGCAGCGGGATGCTGACGCTGATGTGGGGTTCGGCGAGCGGTGTGAAGCTCAGCGGAGCCACCTCGGTCACCGGGGCGGCGCTGCGCGGTGCCACCGGACGCAGCGACAGCTACGTGTGGGATCTCGGCATGGCGCTGGCCGTCGGCGACGTCAACGGCGACGGGTTGGGCGAGGTCGTGGCCGGTGCCCCGCACGCGCAGAGCCCGAAGGGCAACGAGGGCATGGTCGCGGTCTTCACCGGTCGCAGCGGCGGTCTGTCGAGCAGCGCGGTGAAGCTGTTCAGCCAGCGTACGGCCGGTGTGCCGGGCGATCCGGAGGCCGGTGACCTGTTCGGCGCGACGCTGGCGGTCGGTGACGTGACCGGTGACGGCCGGGCCGACGTGCTGGTCGGCGCACCCGGCGAGGCGATCGGTACGAAGGGCCGAGGCGGGCACGATCGCGCTGCTGAAGGGCTCTGCCTCGGGGCTGACCGGTACGGGTGCCCAGGGCTTCGACCAGGATCACGCGGTCGTGCCGGGCGGCGCGGAGCGCGGCGACCGGTTCGGTGGTGCGGTCGCCCTGCTCAGCCTGAACGGCACCGGTCCGCTGGACGCGCTGGTGGCGTCGCCCGGCGAGGCGGTCACCGGTGACCCGGCCGGCCTCTCCTCCGGGTCGGTCGCGGCGTTCCACGGGGGCTCCGGCGGGCTCGTCCCGCAGGCGACGTCGTGGAGTGGCCTGAGCCTGCGCACGGACGTCGTCTGGCCACTGTGGTACGGCCGGCGGCTCGCCGCCGCGCAGACCGGCGGCCTGAACTACTGACCTGACCGCGACGAGATCCTGGTGCGGACACGCCCCTCGGAGGGCAGATTCGTACCGGGATCTCGTCGTCAGCAGGGGCCGTGGCCCTCGACGAAGAGGCGGTGGGCCCAGTCCGCGTACCCGGCGATGATCTTTCGGACGGTGTCGCCGTCGTGCAGGAACAGGTACGCGCGGTCGCCGTCGCGGGCGAACAGGCCGTCGAAGCGGTGCGTTCCCGGCGGTGCGTGCAGCGCGCGTACCTCCGGATAACTGGCCCTGACCTGCGTGATCGGTGACCCGGCCGCGATCCCTTCCGGGGTGCGGACCGGGTCGCCGGCCCAGAGCAGGACCAGCCGGTCGTCGATGAAGACCGGGCTGATCATCTCGTGTCCGGCCAGCGTCGGACCGCAGGCGTCGACGTCGGTGCGGAGCATGCCGCGCCGGGCCAGATCGTCCTCCGTGTCACCGAAGTCGACATCGGACAGACCGTCGAGGTCGACGACGCTGGCCGCGGCGACCGGCTCACGGACGGCGATGGTGTCCGGTGGCATGGGTCCGCTGCCCGAGATCGCGGCAGCAAGCAGCAGTGTGGCGATGAAGCCGAATTGTCGCAATTTCATGGAATCCCCCAGTCCCCAACGTGACGGGAGCGAAGAGGTTATTGCCGCGCCTCCCATTCGTCGGCCAATTCGTCCCAGTAGTCGGCGCTCAGCCCGCGCCGGCCGTGCGTGAGCCAGCCCTCGGTACTCCGCTCCACGTGCAGTCCCAGCTCGGCGAAGGGGTCGAGCCAGCGGCCCGGCTCCGCACCCAGCTCGATCAACGCGGCGTTGATCGGCCAATCCGGACGCGGCCCGTCGAAGGCCGCGTCGAAGCGCGGACCCCAGGACAGGGCGCCGCCCAACCAGACCGCCGCCGCCTGGTGCCCGATCCCTCCGGCGAACTCCGCCTCGACGTACGCCACCGGCCCCCGCCGCGACCAGCGGTTGAGCACCTCGACCAGCGCGGGGGAGAGCACCAGCGCGAACGGTTCCGCCGCGCTCGGCTCGTCGGCCGCATAGTCGGGCGGGGTGCCGGTCAACTCCGCCACCAACTGCGGCGTCACCGGCAGCAGGGCGAAGTCCTGCCGCAACCCGCCGAGCACCGCGTGATCCAGGTCCCGGGTCTCCTCGCGCAGCAGGTCGGCGTCCGCGACGATCGCACTGAGCTGGTAGCTCACCGAATGTCCACAGCCTGTGGATAGAACATGTGTACGACGGTGGTCGGGCGTGCTCGCCGTCGTCGGGCAGCGCTCGGCTCCATCCGGACAGTATCGCGGTAACGGCGATTTCCGGCTGCCGTCGTCGGCTGCTCGCCGGAGCGGTGCTGCTTTGGTCGGTGGCGCTGTCGCCGGTGCGGCCAGATGCGCTCCTGGGGCGTGAGCCTGGACAATGGCGCTACCGTGACCGGGCGGAACAGTCGTACGGCTGTACGAGGATTCGGGTCGTCGGTAAGTCGAGGGAAGGAGCGGCAATGAGCCCCGTGTCGCTGCCACCGGTGCACAGCACTTCTAGGATCGGTGCCATGCCAGAAGGCCATCAGGTGCAGGTGGCGGCCCTCGTCGCGCTGCTGCGCCAGCCTGGTGCCCGCTGGACTGAGGTGGCTGCGGAGGTGCTCGCCGAAGGTAGTGCACTTGCTGTTCTGCGCCGCCAGATCGGTGCGGGAGAGACTCTCTTCGGCGATGACCCGGTGCGGGATGCGCTGGGCGCTGCTCGGGCCGAAATGCAAGCCTGGGCAGCGGAGGGCATCGGGGTCTACTCGTTCTTTGATGACGCCTATCCCGCACGTCTGCGTGACATCCACCAGATGCCTCCGATTGTGTTCACGCGGGGCACGCTCGCCGAAGACCGGCGGGCGGTGGCTGTGGTCGGAACCCGTAGGCCCACGGAGCGCGGTGTGGGTATCGCCGAGACCTGTGCCGCTGCTCTGGCGGAGTCGGGTATCACCGTTGTCTCCGGTCTAGCTGCCGGAATCGACACGGCGGCGCACACCGCGGCCCTGCGTGCAGGTGGTCGCACAGTGGCGGTTATCGGCACTGGGGTCAATAGATCCTACCCCGCAGCAAACCGGCAGCTGCAGGATCAGATCATCGAAGACGGCCTGGTGCTCAGTCAATTTTGGCCAGACGCACCACCTGCCAAGCACACCTTCCCGATGCGCAATGCCGTCATGAGTGGCTACGCGGCGGCGACGGTCGTGGTGGAAGCGGCATACCGCAGCGGAGCTCGGATGCAGGCTCGCCTCGCGCTGCAGCACGGCCGACCAGTGGTCCTGACCGACTCGCTCCTGCAACACGACTGGGCGCGTGAGTACGCCGACCGGCCAGGTGTGCATGTCGTATCGACAGCTAACGAGCTCGTTGCTACGGTCGACCTCATCGTGCACCAGATACCCCATTCCCCTCAGGCACTTGAAGGTCTACCGCGTCTTGTCGACCTATAGACAATGGGCGACCGCCCAGCATGACGAGATGCAGGTGGTCGAGCGACAGCGCAACTACCTGCGTAGCCCATTGCCGCCGGGTGATGGCATCTGTGTCGTCTGCCGCAGCACTGCGGGGATCGGATTCGAGCTGTGCTACCAGTGCGGCCAGCACCGTTCTGCATCCGGCGGTATTCAGGCAGACGTCGTCGCCCCGATCGCCTATTCGGTGGCGAGGGAGCAACATGATCACAATCTCATCGTCTACAAGTCTGCTCAGCCGTCGGTGGTCGCGATGGGAAACCTCTCCTCGCTGACGGTCCTCTACCTCGCGTATCACTGGGATTGCTTCGCGGACGTGCTTGGTGGTCGTTTCACCCACGTCGTCACGGTTCCCTCCACGCGGGGTCGACCGGGCGTCCACCCGCTCGAGACCATCGTGGCGAGACGTCTCCCTCTCCCTGTTCTCCGCCCAGTCTCGAACCCTGCCTACCGTGGTGACGACCGGAATTTCCGTCACGACCGTTTCCAGTTGCCGCAGAGCGGCGCCTCCGGCGGCAGAGTTCTGCTTCTCGATGACACATGGACGACGGGCAGTCGGGTCCAATCGCTGGCTTTCACCCTCAAGGCAGCCGGGGCGGTAGCCGTGGCAGCGGTCATCATCGGTCGCCGAGTCAACCCGTCCTATGGCCCGTCAGCCCTCCTCATGGAGCGGCTACGGGCGGCGCGGGAGTTCGACATCGCTCGCTGCGTGGTGGAAGGCGCGTGAAGCGCTCCATGAGTATGACCAGGCACGAAGTACCACCCGCCGGTCTCACCACCGGTCTTCCGCCTGCATGAGCATCCGCAGCTGCTCGCCGGTCCGACGCCGCTCGGCCACACTGCACGACGCTGCTGGTTGGTGCGAAAGCCGGCAACCGGAGGAGGGCGAGTAGCCCTAGCAGGCATCGCGCGACGAATCAGGGCCGGTCCCCGTGGGGCCGGCCCTGTCGTTCGTGCTGCTCAAGCGAGCGGAGGATACGAGATTCGAACTCGTGAGGGTGTAAACCCAACACGCTTTCCAAGCGTGCGCCCTAGGCCTCTAGGCGAATCCTCCGTCGAACAGAGTACAGGTCCCTGCCGACCCGCCTACCCCACCACCCCCTGAAGATCGACCACGGGTCGGGTAGGCTGGTGCTACCTCCCGTGCGGCGGTATCTCGTGAACCTCCCCAGGGCCGGAAGGCAGCAAGGATAAGCGAGCTCTGCCGGGTGCACGGGAGGCCTTTCTGTCTCCGGCACCGTGCGCTCCCCTCCACCCAGCGTGGTGGGGCGCTGTGCTGTCGGTGTTAACAAGGGGCCCTTCCTCTACCGGAGGCGTTAACAAGGTGCCCTTCCTTGCACTCGGCGCTGCACTCCGGAGCATCCCGTTCAGCGGGGTGGGTGGTCAGTGGGGTGTGCGCGGGGCGAGAATGGCGCGGTCGAGAGGAGGCGGGACGCCGTGGCACTGGCGCTCTACCGCAAGTACCGGCCGCGCACCTTCGCCGAGGTCATCGGGCAGGAGCACGTCACCGAGCCGCTGTCGCAGGCGCTGCGCAGTGGCCGGCTCAATCACGCGTACCTCTTCTCCGGGCCGCGTGGCTGCGGCAAGACCTCCAGCGCCCGCATCCTGGCCCGGTCGCTCAACTGCGAGCACGGTCCGACCCCGGAGCCCTGCGGCACCTGTGACTCGTGTCGCTCGCTGAGCGGCGACGGGGCCGGCTCGCTCGACGTCATCGAGATCGACGCGGCCAGCCACGGTGGTGTGGACGATGCCCGTGAGCTGCGGGAGAAGGCGTTCTTCGCGCCGGCCAACAGCCGCTTCAAGATCTATGTCATCGACGAGGCGCACATGGTCTCGTCGGCCGGCTTCAACGCCCTGCTCAAGCTGGTCGAGGAGCCCCCGGAGTACGTCAAGTTCATCTTCGCCACCACCGAGCCGGAGAAGGTCCTCGGCACGATCAAGTCGCGGACCCACCACTACCCGTTCCGACTGATCCCGCCGAAGACCCTCCGGCCGTATCTGGAGCAACTCACCGAGGCCGAGGGCGTACAGGTCGAGCCGGCGGTGTTCCCGCTGGTCGTCCGCGCCGGTGGCGGTAGCGCCCGGGACAGCCTCTCGGTGCTCGACCAGCTCATCGCCGGTGCCGGCCCGGACGGGGTCAGCTATGCACGGGCCGCCGCGTTGCTCGGCGTCACCGACGCGGCGTTGATCGACGAGATGTGCGACGCGCTGGCGGCCGGAGACGGCGCGGCGGCGTACGCGACCGTCGACCGGGTGGCCGAGGCCGGGCACGACCCGCGCCGGTTCGCCTCGGACCTGCTGGAACGCCTGCGTGACCTGATCGTCCTCCAGCAGGTGCCGGACGCCGCCACCAAGGGGCTCATCGACGGGCCGGACGACCAGATCGAGCGGATGGCGGCCCAGGCCCAACAGCTCGGGCCGGGCACGCTGTCCCGGTGCGCCGACATCGTGCACGAGGGCCTGGTGGAGATGCGCGGCACCACCGCGCCCCGGCTGCTGCTGGAGCTGATCTGCGCCCGGATGCTGCTGCCCGGCGTCGACGATTCCACCGGCGGCCTGCTCCAGCGCCTGGAACGGATGGAACGTCGGCTCACGCTCGCCGGCACGGACGCGCCGTCGGCCGCCGTCGGCTCCGCATCCGCGACCGAGCCCGCCGCCGTACGCTCCGCGCCTCCCGCCGCGCCCGCGGCTGCCGCCGCGCACCGGACCGGGACCGGCACGCCGGCTGCCGCCCCCGCCTCGACCGGTCCCGCCCCGACGGGGAGTGCCGCTGTCACGTACGACTCCGACGACACCGCCCACACGGGCGGAGGTGGCTCCGGCGGCGATGCGGCTCATGCCGAGGCGGTCGCACCGCGCCGTCAGGTGCCGCCGTCGGCCGTCATGCCCGACCCGGCCACCCCGGAACCGCCCCGCCCCGGTGCGGCGGCTCCCGGCGAACTGGACGCGGTGGCCGTGCGCCGGGTCTGGCCCGAGGTGGTCGGCAAGGTCAACCGGAGCAACAAGCGGATCGCCGCGCTGATGCGGGACGCGGTGGTGCGGGACCTCGACGGTGACACGCTCGTGGTGACCGTGAAGTCGACCGTGCTGGCCAAGATGATGACCGACCACGCCCGGGTACTCACCGACGCGCTCTACGAGGAGTTGGGCGGGCGCTGGCAGATCCGGTGCGAGGTGGCCGGCGAGCGGGGCGGTATGTCGCCCGGCAACCCGCGCGCCGCCGGCGGGCCGGCTCCCGCCCGTCCGACGTCCGCCGCCGAGGCTCCGAGCCGCCCCGCCGCCGAGACGCCGGGTCGTCCCGCCGGTGGGGGGACTCCGGTCGACAGCGGTGCGTCCGACGGCACGGCCCACCCGGGCTCCGCTGGCCGCGCTCCCGGAGGCGTCGCTGCTGCGGGTCCCGCCGGGGCGGCAGCGGCCGGTCGACCCGGCGGCGCCGACGCGGGCACTGGTGGTGGTGCGAACGCCGGGCCCGGTGCTGCTGACTCGGGCCGCGCCGGGGGCACGGCCGGTGGGGGCCCCGGTGGCGCGACTGGTAGCGCACGCTCCGGTGGTGCGGCCCACGCGGGCGCGCCCGGTTCTGCCCGTTCCGGTGGCGAGGGTGGTGCGGGTGCGCCCGGTGTTGCCGGGCGACCGCAGGGACGGGCCGGTGGCGGTCCGTCGGCTGCGTCGGACGAGAACGACGACGAGGGTTGGCCGGAGCCGGCGCGTCCCGGTGGCGTCACGCCGCCCGCCGAGTCGGGTGGAGCGGACGAGGACTGGCCGGAGGCGGCCCGACCCGGCGGCGCGTCCGCGTCGACCGGGGCTGCCTCGGCAGCGCAGGTCACGGTCGCGAACGGCCGGTCCGCCCCGGCGTCGGGCGGTCACGCCGTGGACGCTGCGGCAGGCCGGTCCGGCACGGCGGCCCCGCCCCGGCAGACTCCGGCGGGCAACGGCAACGGAAGCGGCGGTTCCGGTGGCGCACCGGTCAGCAGCGCGATCGCGGCGGCCCGGGCGGCGGCGGCCGGGCGGGGTCCGCGTACCGGTGCGGCGGGTACCCGTACCGCTGCGGCGGGCCGGCGGACTGCGGACGCCGAGTTCGCCGGTGAGCCCCCGTACGACCCGGACTTCGACGGTCCGGGGCGCGGCGGCGGGCGTGCCGGCGGCGGCCCAGCGGCGACGGCGCCGGCCTACGAGGGTTTCGACCCGGGCGACGAACCGGGGGACGAGGTCATCGACGAGAAGACCGCCCGGGAGTCGGGTGAGGAGCAGGCGGTACGTCTGCTGCGGGAGGCGTTCGGCGCCGAGAAGATCGACGAGGTGCCGACCCGCTGACCCACGGACCGTGCCCGGTGGGCGGGGTGTGGCCGCCGGAGTGTGGTCGGTGGGCATGGTTAGGGTGGGCGTGGTCTTGTAGACGAGTCAAGGGAGCGATCGTGCGGCCTGGTGGACAGCCGAACATGCAGCAGATGCTGAAGCAGGCGCAGAAGATGCAGCAGCAGATCGCCCAGGCGCAGGCCGAGTTGGCCGAGGCCGAGGTGACCGGCACCGCCGGTGGTGGTCTGGTCACCGCGACCGTGTCCGGTGCCGGTGAGATCAAGAGCATCAAGATCGACCCGAAGGCGGTCGACCCGGAGGACGTGGAGACCCTGGAGGATCTGGTCCTCGCGGCGCTGCACAACGCCACTGCGGCGGTCCGGGAACTGACCGACCAGAAGATGGGCCCGGTCGCGGGTGGGATGGGCGGCCTCGGCCTGCCCGGGTTCTGAGCCACCCGATGTACGAGGGTGCCATCCAGGATCTGATCGACGAGCTGGGGCGTCTGCCGGGCGTGGGCCCGAAGAGCGCCCAGCGGATCGCCTTCCACGTCCTGTCGGCGGATCCGGCCGACGTGAACCGGCTGGCCGGTGCGCTGCGCAAGGTCAAGGACCTGGTGCGCTTCTGCACCACCTGCTACAACGTCGCCGAGTCCGAGCAGTGCCGGATCTGCCGCGATCCGCGCCGCGGCAACGAGGTGATCTGCGTGGTCGAGGAGCCGAAGGACGTCGTCGCGATCGAGCGGACCGGTGAGTTCCGGGGGCGGTACCACGTGCTCGGCGGGGCGATCAATCCGCTGGAGGGCATCGGGCCGGACAACCTGCGCATCCGGGAACTGTTGGTCCGGCTGAGCGACGGCGAGGTGCGGGAGTTGATCCTCGCCACCGACCCGAACACCGAGGGCGAGGCGACCGCGACGTACCTCGCCCTCATGGTCAAGCCGATGGGGATCTCGGTGACCAGGCTGGCCAGTGGCCTGCCGGTCGGCGGCGACCTGGAGTACGCCGACGAGATCACCCTGGGCCGTGCTTTCGAGGGCCGCCGAGCGGTCTGATCGAGGGCCGGTGGGTGTGACACCGCCGTCGACGGCTGTCCGAAACACGTAACAGATTGATATCGATTATTCGCGGCTTTCGGCCCTTTTTGTCCCATGGCCTGTGAGCGTGCCTCCTGGTGGCCGGTCACTAAGGACACGATCCGGTACCAAGAGCTTCGCGCGCCGTTTCCCGGCGGTCGAAGTGGGAGCTATGGTCACCGCGATCGGTGACCCTGTCACCACGTTGTCCGTACCCCCAAGGACGAGGTGAAGCACCCATGCGTGCATCCAGGCCGAAGGTCGCTATCGCGGCCGTGGCGGCCGCGGCCCTCGCGGTAGCAGGCTGTGCCGAAAGCGATCGCGAAGGTTCCAGCGGTAGTAGCAACGAGACCCTCGTCTTCGGCGTCGCCGGAGACCCGAAGGTGCTCGACCCCAGCTTCGCCAGCGACGGTGAGTCGCTGCGTGTGGCGCGTCAGGTCTTCGAGACGCTGGTCCGTCCCGAGGAGGGCGGCACCAAGGTCAGCCCCGGCCTCGCCGAGTCCTGGGAGCCCGACGCGGCGGGTACGACCTGGACCTTCAAGCTGCGCTCCGGCGTGAAGTTCCACGACGGCACCGACTTCAACGCCGAGGCCGTCTGCACGAACTTCGACCGCTGGTACAACGCCAAGGGCCTCATGCAGAGCCCGGACGTGACGGCGTACTGGCAGGACATCATGGGTGGCTTCGCCGCCAACGAGGACGACACTCTCCCGGAGAGCCTCTTCAAGTCCTGCACCGCCACCGACGCGACCACGGTCAGCCTGGCCTTCACCCGGGTCTCCAGCAAGATCCCGGCCGCCCTGATGCTGCCGTCGTTCTCGATCCACAGCCCCAAGGCGCTGCAGGAGCACGACGCCAGCAACGTCACGGGCAGCGCGGACGACATCAAGTACCCGGCGTACGCGACCGAGCACCCGACCGGTACCGGTCCGTTCAAGTTCAAGTCCTGGGACGTCCCGAACAAGACGCTGACCCTGGAGCGCAACGAGGACTACTGGGGCGACAAGGCCAAGCTCAAGAGCCTGATCTTCCGCACCATCTCGGACGAGAACGCGCGCAAGCAGGCGCTGCGTTCCGGTGACATCCAGGGCTACGACCTGGTCGGACCGGCCGACGTCGAGCCGCTCAAGGGCGAGGGCTTCAACGTCCTGACCCGCCCGGCCTTCAACATCCTCTACCTGGCGATCAACCAGAAGGGGAACCCGAAGCTGGCCGACATCAAGGTCCGGCAGGCGCTGGCGCACGCGATCAACCGTCAGGCGCTGGTCGACTCGAAGCTGCCCCCGGGCGCCCAGGTCGCGGTGAACTTCTTCCCCGAGACCGTCGAGGGCTGGAACGGCGACGTCACCAAGTACGACTACGACGTCGAGAAGGCCAAGTCGCTGCTGGCCGAGGCCGGCGCGTCGGACCTGACCCTGCGGTTCCACTACCCGACCGAGGTCACCCGGCCCTACATGCCGAACCCGAAGGACCTGTTCGAGCTGGTCTCGGCGGACCTCCAGGCGGCCGGCATCAAGATCGAGCCGATCCCGCTGAAGTGGAGCCCGGACTACCTCAACGCCACCACCTCCGGCTCCGCGCACGACCTGCACTTCCTCGGCTGGACCGGTGACTACGGCGACGGTTACAACTTCATCGGTACGTTCTTCGACCGGCAGAAGGACGAGTGGGGCTTCAACAACCCCGCGCTGTTCGAGAAGTTCAAGCAGGCGGACACCACCGCGGACCAGGCGGCCAAGGTGGCTCTCTACAAGGAGATCAACGCCGACATCATGAACTTCCTGCCCGGTGTGCCGATCTCGCACGCACCGCCGGCCATCGTGTTCGGCAAGGACGTGACCGGGGTCAAGGCGAGCCCGCTCACCGACGAGCGGTTCTCCACCGCCGAGTTCAAGTCCTGATCTGACGCAAACAGAACGCGGGCGGGCGCTGTACCACAGCGCCCGCCCGCTACCCTCAGCACACCCTTCGAGGCCGCCGTGTTCCGGTTCATCGTCAGACGCCTCCTGCAGCTGATACCCACGCTGTTCGGGCTCTCCATCCTGTTGTTCATCTGGCTCCGGCGGTTGCCCGGCGGCCCCGAGACCGCCATCCTCGGCGAGCGGGGCACGCCCGAGATGCGCGCCGCGATCCGCCGCAATCTCGGCCTCGACGAGCCGATCCTGATCCAGTACGGCCGGTTCGTGCGGCGGATGGTCCGCCTGGATCTGGGCACGTCGATCTCCACCAAGCGCGAGGTCACCACGGAGTTCCTCCAGCGCTTCCCCGGCACCGTCGAGCTGACCGTCACCGCGATGGTGATCGCGATCG
The DNA here is from genome assembly GCF_042874705.1 of Micromonospora sp. NPDC003816. Lineage (NCBI taxonomy): Bacteria > Bacillati > Actinomycetota > Actinomycetes > Micromonosporales > Micromonosporaceae > Micromonospora > Micromonospora sp. NPDC003816. The sequence goes on along the minus strand of NZ_JBIANP010000011.1, from coordinate 126,231 downwards.
GCATCGGTATCCCGCTCGGCTATCTGGCCGCCCGCCGACGCGGCCGTTTCCTCGACCACGCCTCCGTCGGCGGGTCGCTGATCGGCATCTGCATCCCGGTCTTCTTCCTGGCGTACGTGCTGAAGGCGATCTTCTCGGAGAACCTCGGCTGGTTCCCCTCCAGCGGCCGGCAGGACCCGACGATCGGCGCCACCCGGATCACCAACTTCTTCGTGCTGGACGGGCTGATGACCCGGGAGTGGGACGCCGCCGCCGACGCGCTGTGGCATCTGGTCCTGCCCGGGCTCGCACTGGCCAGCATCCCGCTGGCGATCATCGTCCGGATCACCCGGGCCAGCGTGCTGGAGGTGCTCAACGAGGACTTCGTCCGCACCGCCGAGGCCAAGGGCCTGACCGAGAACGTCGTACGCCGCCGGCACGTCCTGCGCAACGCGATGCTCCCGGTGGTGACCTCGATCGGTCTGCTCACCGGCGGTCTGCTCTCCGGCGCGGTGCTCACCGAGACCGTCTTCGCGTTCAGCGGGATCGGCGCCTTCCTCGCCGAGGCCATCAACCAGCGCGACTATCCGGTCCTGATGGGCTTCATCATGATCATTGCGGTGGTGTACGTGCTGGTGAACCTGATCGTGGACCTCTCGTACAGCCTGATCGACCCGAGGGTGAGGGTCCGATGACGATCATCAGTGGCAAGAAGCGCGAGAAGATCGACCGGCTCGCCGAACTCGCCGCGCGCGAGGAGGAGCGGGGCGTCAGCCTGTGGCAGGACGCCTTCCGGCGGCTGCGGCGCAACCCGGCGGCAATCATCGGTGCCGTCATCCTGGCCATCTTCGTGCTGGTGGCGCTGATCGGCCCGTTCCTGGTGCCGTACGGCCCGACGGACACGATGGGCATCCGCGAAGGCGTGATCCGGCCGGGCGTCATCCCCGGCCCGTCCAGCGAGCACTGGTTCGGCTACGACCACCAGGGTCGGGACGTGTTCAGCCGGATGGTGGTGGGCGCCCGGCAGACCCTGCTGGTCGGCGTGGTGGCCACCCTGATCGGTCTGGCCGTCGGCGCGCTGATCGGTGGCGTCGCGGGTGCCGCCGCCGGCCTGGGCGGCCGCTGGGGACGCTGGATCGACAGCATCCTGATGCGGTTCATCGACATGCTGCTGGCGCTGCCCAGCCTGCTGCTCGCGGTCAGCATCGCCGCCCTGCTCGGCCGGAGCCTGACCACCGTGATGATCGCGGTCGGCATGGTCTCGGTGCCGGTCTTCGCCCGGCTGCTGCGCGGCTCGATGATCGTGCAGTCGAACAGCGACTACGTCCTCGCCGCCACCTCGCTCGGCGTACGCAAGTCGAAGATCGCGCTGACCCACGTACTCCCCAACTCGCTCGCCCCGGTCATCGTCCAGGCGACGCTGACCCTGGCCACCGCGATCATCGAGGCCGCCGCGCTCTCCTTCCTCGGGCTCGGCAACCCCAACTCGGCCACCCCCGAGTGGGGCGTCATGCTGGCCGACGCGCAGCAGTACCTCGGAGTACGCCCGGAGCTGGCCATCTATCCGGCGGTCGCCATCATCATCACCGCCCTGGGATTCACCCTGCTCGGTGAGGCGATGCGCGAGGCCCTCGATCCGAAGCTGCGGAAGTAGGAGGGTTCGTAATGGCACTACTCGAAGTGAACGACCTCTCCGTCACCTTCGCCCGGCGCGGTCAGCGCGCCGTGCACGCCGTCGACGGGGTGTCCTTTTCGGTCGACGCCGGTCAGGTGGTCGGCCTCGTCGGTGAGTCCGGCTGCGGCAAGTCGGTGACCTCGCTCGCCATCATGGGTCTGCTGCCCAAGCAGCCCGGTCTGCGGGTCGGCGGCAAGGCGGTGTTCGACGGCACGGACCTGCTCCAGCTCGACGACCGGTCCCGGCGGGACATCCGGGGCCGCGACATCGCGATGATCTTCCAGGACCCGCTGTCGTCCCTGAACCCGGTCGTACCGATCGGACTCCAGGTCACCGAGGTGCTGACCCGGCACCGGGGAATGAAGGGCGCCGCCGCGGCGAAGGAGGCCGCCGCACTGCTGGACCGGGTCGGCATCCCCGACCCGACGCGGCGGCTCAAGGAGTACCCGCACCAGCTCTCCGGCGGGATGCGGCAGCGCGCCCTGATCGCGATGGCGGTGGCCTGCCAGCCCCGGCTGCTGATCGCCGACGAGCCGACCACGGCGCTGGACGTCACCATCCAGGCGCAGATCCTGGAACTCCTCAAGGACCTGGTCCGGGACTCCGGCACCGCGCTGGTGATGATCACGCACGATCTGGGCGTGGTCGCCGGCATGTGCGACACGATCAACGTGCTCTACGGCGGCCGGGTGGTGGAGACCGCCCGGCGGCGTCCACTGTTCCGCGAGCCCCGACACCCGTACACGGTGGGGCTGCTCGGCTCGGTACCGCGCCTGGACGCCGGGCGCGGCGAGCGGCTCACCCCGATCCCCGGCTCGGTGCGCGACCTGCTGCCCTGGCCGGAGGGCTGCGCCTTCGCGCCGCGCTGCACCCGCCGGGTGGACGCCTGCGTCGGCCAGCCGCCGGAGCTGGTGCTCACCCACGCCGGCCGCAGTTACCGTTGCGTCAACCCGGCCCCGGTGTCGGACCCCTCGCCGGCTGCGCCGTCCGCCGAGGCTGCACCATCCGCACCGGTCGCTGAGGCACCGCCGGCTGCTGAGTCGGCCGCGCCCGTCGAGGCGTCGGGTACCGGCCAGGTGCCCGCGCCGCGCGAGGAGGAGAAGTCATGACCGAGAGCGATGTCCTCGTCGAGGTACGGGATCTCAAGGTGCACTTCCCGATCAAGCGGGGGGTGCTGTTCGACCGGACGGTCGGCCACGTCAAGGCGGTCGACGGCGTCGACCTGAGCATCTCGCGCGGACAGACGTACGGCCTGGTCGGCGAGTCGGGCTGCGGCAAGTCCACGCTCGGTCGTGCGCTGCTCCAGCTCAACCCGCCCACGGCGGGCGAGGTGCGCTTCGACGGGGTCGAGTTGACCACGCTGGCGCCGGGCAAGCTGCGGACCATGCGGCGGCGGATGCAGATGATCTTCCAGGACCCGATGTCCAGCCTCGACCCGAGGCAGAACGTCGAGTCCATCCTCACCGAGGGCCTGCAGACGCACGGCATCGGTGGCGACCGCGACGGCCGTCGGAAGATCATCGGTGAGACGCTGGACAAGGTGGGTCTGCCCCGTTGGGCGTTGTCCCGCTATCCGCACGAGTTCTCCGGCGGCCAGCGGCAGCGCATCGGGATCGCCCGCGCGCTGGTGCTCGGGCCGGAGCTGATCGTCGCCGACGAGCCGGTCTCCGCCCTGGACGTGTCGATCCAGGCGCAGGTGATCAACCTGCTCGACGAGTTGCAGGACAGCCTCGGCCTCACCTATCTGGTGATCGCGCACGACCTGGCGGTGGTGCGGCACATCTCCGACACCGTCGGCGTGATGTACCTCGGCGGTCTGGTCGAGGAGGCGCCGAGTGACCGGCTCTACACCGAGCCGCTGCACCCGTACACCCGGGCGTTGATGTCGGCGGTGCCGGTGCCGGACCCGGACGTGGAGGACCGCCGGGAGCGGATCCTGCTCTCCGGTGACCTGCCCTCGCCGGCCAACCCGCCGTCGGGCTGCCGCTTCCACACCCGTTGCCCGTGGGCGCAGCCGACGCGGTGCGCCGACGAGCGGCCGGTGCTGCGGGAGATCGGTGGCAGTCGGGTCGCGTGTCACTTCGCCGAGCAGATCGCCAGCGGCGAACTGCGGCCGCACAAGGTGAGTGCGGAGATCGTCCGCCCGGAGGGCGAGGGTGAGGAGCCCGGCGTGGTCTCCGCACCCAGCGAGCCGGGCACGTTCGTCTAGCTGAGCTGTTAGCAGGGGTCCCTTTCTATGCCGTAGGCGTTAGAAAGGGACCCCTGCTTACATCAACACCCGGGATCAGCCCTCGGGGCGGTTCAGCAGACCGACCGCGATGCTGTGCACCGCGTCCAGCCCGGCGGCGTCGGCCAGCGCCGCGCTGCCGCCGGTGACCGCGTACCACTCGTCGGCGTCCTTGTACTGCACGTGGAGGGTGACCCGGCCGTCGGCGAGGTCGGTGCGCAGGGTCAACTCCCCGGTGACCACGCCGACCTCGTCGGTCATCACCCCACCTGGTCCGGGCACGACGTCCGTGGTCCGGCTCTGCGGGCCGGTGGCGCCACCGGCGTCGGCGGTCATGCCGGCACCGGGTACCTCCACCTCACCCGCGGCCGCTCCGTCGGCGGTCATCCCGGCGGTGGCCGGGCCGGGGCTGCCGGTGGCCGCCGCGGCGTCGTCCCCACCCGCGTCGGGCGTCCGCTCGGGTGCCGGGGTGCCGCCGGCTCCGGTTACGGCTTGCTCTCCCATGTGCAGCCCTCCAACATGTCGGCCAGCGCGGCCTTCTCAGCACTGGTGATCGTGAGCTTCCAGTGGTGCTTCACCGCCACCCAGTCGCCGGCATACTGGCACCAGTATGACCGGTTTGGCGGTTTCCACTGGGACGGATCCTGATCACCCTTTGCCCGGTTGGAGGAGGCCGAAACCGCGAAGAGCTGCGGCCGGTCGAGGTCGTTCGCGAAATCACTCCGCTTCGAGTCTTCCCACTCGTCGGCGCCGGAGCGCCACGCGTTGGCGAGCGGGACCATGTGGTCGATGTCCACGCTGGACGGGTCGGTGAAGGTCCGCCCGTCGTACACGCTCTCCCAGTTGCCACCCACCACGTTGCACCCGGAGTGCTGGATGTCCTTGCCGTCGCGTTCCAGCACGGTGTCCCGGACGTCGCAGTTCTGGCCGGTCTTGCGCCAGTGCGAGAAACGGTTGCGGCTGTAGCCGCGCATCGGGTTGGCTTCGGCGACGGTCAGTTCGGAGAGCATCTGGGTGGCGGTGCCGCCGTCACCGCTGGTGGGCGACACCTCCGGCTCCACCAACTCGACGCAACCGGCCGCGCCTAGGGTCAGCGCCGCGACGAGCGCGAGCGCCCCCAGGGCGCGAGGTCCTGATCTGGTACGCACAGACGACACCTCTCCAGCTTGCGGGCTTTCGGCGATCCCGCACAGTACCCGGGCCCAGTTTCGGCGATTCGTGGTGTCTCACGTATGGCGCACGGCACATTGGTAGTCATGCCCGAAACCGCGCCCGCCCTCCGGCTGAAGTCGCATGCCGGTCGAGGCACCCTGGCCGCCGCCGTCCTCGCCTCCGGCATGGTCTTCCTGGACACCACCGTGGTCAACGTGGCCCTGCCCCGACTCGGCGCCGAACTGGGCGCCTCGGTGGCGGGCCTACAGTGGACGGTCAACGGATACCTGCTCACGTTGGCCGCGTTCGTGCTGCTCGGCGGGGCTCTCGGGGACCGCTTCGGGCGACGGCGGATCTTCCTGCTGGGCGTGGTCTGGTTCACCGTCGCCTCGGTGCTGTGCGGGCTGGCGCTGCGTACCGACTGGTTGGTGGCCGCGCGGTTCCTCCAGGGTGCCGGCGGCGCGCTGCTCACCCCCGGCTCGCTGTCGCTGCTCCAGGCCAGCTTCCACCCGGACGACCGGGGCAAGGTGATCGGGGCGTGGTCCGGGCTCTCCGGCGTCTCCACCGCCCTCGGCCCGTTCATCGGCGGATGGCTGATCGACGCGCTCTCCTGGCGGTGGATCTTCTTCCTGAACCTGCCGCTGGCCGTGCTGGTGGTGCTGGCCGCGCTGCGCTGGGTGCCGGAGAGCCGGGACGAGAGCGCCTCGCGTAGCCGGGGCGGGCGCCGACGCTTCGACGTGGCCGGTGCGCTGCTCGGCGCGGTGGCACTGGCCGGGGTCACGTACGCGCTCGTCGACGCGCCGGGTCGCGGGATCAGCTCACCTGCCGTGCTGGTGTCGGCCCTGGTCGCGGTGCTGGCCGCGCTGGCGTTCGTGCTCGTGGAGCGGCGTCGCGGCGAGACCGCGATGCTGCCCACCGGCCTGTTCGGCAGCCGACTCTTCTCGGTGCTGAACGTCTTCACCGTGCTGGTGTACGCCGCACTCGGCGGGTTCACGTTCTTCTTCGCCGTCTACCTGCAGAACGTGGTCGGCTGGTCGGCGCTGCTCACCGGCCTGGCCCTGCTGCCGATGACGGTGCTGCTGCTGGTCGGCTCGCCCAAGGCCGGAGCGTTGTCGGCGAAGATCGGGCCGAGGCTGCCGCTGACCGTCGGCCCGGTGCTGGCCGCCGTCGGGCTGCTGATGCTGCGGGAGGTGGACGCGGGTGCGTCGTACTGGCGGCAGGTGCTGCCCGGGGTGGTGCTGTTCGGCGCCGGGCTGACCCTGGTGGTGGCGCCGTTGACCGCGTCCGTGCTGGCCGCCGTGGCGGACCGCTTCGCCGGGGTGGCCAGCGGCTTCAACAACGCCGCGTCCCGGGTGGGTGGCCTGCTGGCGGTGGCCGCGTTGCCGCTGCTGGTCGGGCTCACCGGCACGGGCTACGAGCAGCCCGCCGAACTCACCGCCGCGTACCGGGGCGCGCTGCTCTGGTGCGCCGGCCTGCTGGTGGTCGGGGCGATCGTCGCCGCACTTCTGGTACGCCGGCCGACCCGCCGTGCACCGCCCGCACAACCCTGCCACTCGATGCCGGTCTCCACGCCGGACGGATGATCTCTGCGATGTAAGGAGGGGTCCCCTGCTATGCACGAGGCGATAGCAGGGGACCCCTCCTTACATCAGCGACGGGCGCGGTTGACGGCGCTGGTGACCGCCTTGACGGAGGCGGTGACGATGTTCGCGTCCATGCCGACGCCCCAGACCGTCCGGCCGTCCACCTCGCACTCCACGTACGCGGCCGCCTGCGCGTCCCCGCCGGAGGAGAGCGCGTGCTCGTGGTAGTCGAGCACCCGTACGCTCACCCCGGCCGATCCGAGCGCGTTCACGTACGCGTCGATCGGGCCGTTGCCGATCGCGTTCACCGAACGGGCCCGACCGTCCACCCCGACCTGCGCGGTGATCTCGACCTTGCCATCGGCGCTGCCGATCTCGTACTCGGTCAGCGTCACCGCCGGGTCGCTCTGGTGGTCGAGCAGGTACTGCGCGGCGAAGATCTGCCACATGGTGTCCGGGCCGACCTCGCCACCGTCGTGGTCGGTGACCTGCTGCACCACGCCGGAGAACTCGATCTGGAGCCGTCGGGGCAGGTCCAGTTGGTGCTCGGTCTTCATGATGTACGCGACGCCGCCCTTGCCGGACTGCGAGTTGACCCGGATCACCGCCTCGTAGCTGCGGCCCAGGTCCTTCGGGTCGATCGGCAGGTACGGCACGGCCCAGGTGAAGTCGTCGACGGGTACGCCGGCCGCCGCCGCGTCGGCGTTCAGCGCGGCGAAGCCCTTGTTGATGGCGTCCTGGTGGGAGCCGGAGAAGGCGGTGTAGACCAGGTCACCGGCGTACGGGTGGCGCTCGTGCACGGGCAGTTGGTTGCAGTACTCGACGGCCCGCTTGATCTCGTCGATGTCGGAGAAGTCGATCATTGGGTCGATGCCCTGGGAGAAGAGGTTCAGGCCCAGCGTCACCAGGTCGACGTTGCCGGTGCGTTCGCCGTTGCCGAAGAGGCACCCCTCGATGCGGTCGGCGCCGGCCAGCAGGCCCAGCTCGGCGGCGGCGACGCCGGTGCCCCGGTCGTTGTGCGGGTGCAGGCTGAGCACCAGGCTGTCGCGTCGGGGCAGGTGCCGGTGCATCCACTCGATCGAGTCGGCGTACACGTTCGGCATGGCCATCTCGACCGTGGCGGGCAGGTTGACGATCAGCTTGCGGTCCGGCGTGGGGTCGACGACCTCGATGACCTTGGCGCAGACCTCCAGCGCGTACTCCAGCTCGGTGCCGGTGTACGACTCCGGCGAGTACTCGTAGTAGATCTCGGTGTCCGGCGTGTGGATCTCCGCGTACTTCTGGCAGAGCCGGGCGCCGGTGGTGGCGATGTCGGCGATGCCGTCGCGGTCCAGCCCGAAGACCACCCGTCGTTGCAGCGTGGAGGTGGAGTTGTAGAAGTGCACGATCGCCCGGCGCGCACCGCGCAGCGCCTCGAAGGTGCGGTCGATGAGGTGCTCCCGGCACTGGGTCAGCACCTGGATCGTGACGTCGGCGGGGATCATGTCCTGCTCGATGAGCTGCCGGACGAACTCGTAGTCGGTCTGGCTGGCCGACGGGAAACCGACCTCGATCTCCTTGTAGCCCATCTGGACCAGGAGCTGGAACATCCGGCGCTTGCGCTCCGGCGACATCGGGTCGATCAGTGCCTGGTTGCCGTCGCGCAGGTCGACCGCGCACCAGCGCGGCGCGGTCTCGACGTGCCGGGTCGGCCAGGTGCGGTCCGGCAGGTCGATGCGGAACTGCTGCTGGTAGGGCTGGTAGCGGCGGTGCGGCATCTGGCTGGGACGTTGCCGGGCGATGGCATCGGAGTCAACGTCGGTGGGGCCGGCTGGGTGAGCCATGGCGGACTTCTCCTGGGGTCATGTGTCGTCAGCGACGGGGGTCGGCAGGAATGCCGAGCGAAAGATCCGGGACGGTGCTGGCGGCGCGGTTCGACTCCGCGACGAGGTGCCGGCCGTCAGGCCTCGTCGCGGCGACCAAGGAGAAGGTGCGCCTGCCACATGACAGGGTGACCCTACGTGATGGGACGTGGTGTGGGAAAGGTCCGTCCGGAGTATGGGATGGAAATTGCGCCTAGCGGATCAGATGACGATCTCGCCGCAGCTCAGGACGAGTTCGGAGAGTGGGCGACGGTGCCGCAGACTGGTCTCATCGGCCAGCAGGTCGGCCGGAAGGCTCAACGGATCGCCGAGTTGGCCGACCGCCACCACCACGTACGGTCGCACATCGGCGGGAAGGTCGAGATCGGCGATCAGTCCGGCCCGGTCGAAATCGGTCACCTGTCGTACGTGCAGTCCCCGCGCGGTGGCCTGCACGGTGAGGTGGGCCACCGCCTGCCCGAGGTCGTACGCGGCGAACGCCTGCTCGGTCCGCCGGTACGCGCCGAGCACCAGCGCACCGGCCCGTCCGGCCCACCGCTGCTCGGCCGGGGCGAGGTTGACCAGGATCCGCTTGAAGGTCTGGTCGTCGCGGTGTCCGAGGGCGAACCGCCAGGGCTGCCGGTTGCCGACCGACGGCGCCCACCGGGCCGCCTCCAGCAGGGTGGCCGCCTCGGCCCGGGGCAGTTCCGCGACCGGGTCGAAGGAGCGTGGGCTCCAGCGGAAGGCCAGTACGGGGGTGAGGTCGGTCATGTGCAGGAGCGTCCTTTATGGGGGATTTGGTGGTGTTGTCAGGGGGGTCGAATGTGGGAAACGACACCCGTAACGGGACGACCGGCCGGGCGTTGCCGAGCCGCACCCCGACGCCGCACCCGCCCGGACCGGGGCGGAGAACGCCCGGTGTGCCGGACCTGGAGATCGGACCGGGCCTACCCGCCACCGGTCGGCGCGGTACCTCCCGGCCCGGCGTCGCCCGCTCCGGAGTCACCCGGATCGGTGCCGTCCGGAGCGGTGCCGCCCGGATCAGGATCGGACGGCGTGGACGGCGGTGGTGGCGCCTCCATACCCAGCGGCTCGCCGTCGACCACCGGACCGGCGAGCTGCACCGTGGCCGGTGCCGGTTCGGTCGGTCCGGCCAGCGTCAGGGTGCCGAACGCCGCGCGGACCGCGGTCGGCGTGCCGTCCCCGTCGAAGCAGTAGATGCCGACGTCCAACGGTGGGTTGATCGAGGCGGCCGTGGTCTCCACCGAGTAGCAGGTGCCGGTGGCCTCGGGTGGGGCCATCGCGGGGGAGACCGACAGCGGGGCGCGCCGGTCGGTCAGCACGTCCAGCCAGTCCGTGAACGGGTGCTGCACGCGGGGGTCGATCCGGCGCGGCAGCGTGTCGTCCCGCTCGCCGACGCGTACGCAGGTCGCCGGCTCGGGCCGGGTCGCCGTCGGCAACGCGCACTGGAACAGCCCGTCGGCGGTGGCCGCGAGCGAGATGTCCGCCGTGCCGCCGAGCGCGCCGCCGGGTACGTCCACCCGCCAACTGCCGTCGTTGGCGCTGGTCACCACGATCGAGCGGTCCGGGGTGTCGGCCACCCGCAGGGTGTACCGGGCGATCAGGTGCCGATCCTGCGCGGCGGCGGCGAGCGCGGCCAGTTCGTCGCGGGCCGCGTCCTGACCCGCCGGCCGTGGCGCGGCGCTCGGCGGGGGCGGCGGATCGTCCGGCGGATCCGAGGAGCAGCCGGCGAGCAGGACGGGCAGGGCGAACGCGATCGGGGCGGTCAGACGGACGACGGGACGGTGGGCGGCGTACACCCGGCCATTCTCGGCGTTGGGTGCCCTTGCGGACACCCCCGGAAAGGTCGGCCTTTCCGGCGTGTCGCACACCACCCGTCCCGCCACGCCGGGCCGGATCGTGGGATCACCTGACCCGGCGGTCAGAGCGGCCCGATACCCTGAGGTCGTCCGACCCGCGCCGCCGGCCCCGGTGCCGGCGGCGTCGGCACGCTCAGGCAACTGGGAGGGAGTGCGCCGTCGTGGCACTCGTGGTGCAGAAGTACGGCGGGTCCTCCGTCGCCAACGCCGAGCGGATCAAGCGGGTGGCCGAACGGATCGTGGCCGCCCGGAAGGCCGGCGACGACGTCGTCGTGGTCGTCTCGGCGATGGGCGACACCACCGACGAGCTGCTCGACCTGGCCAACCAGGTCAGCCCGCTGCCGCCCGGGCGCGAGCTGGACATGCTGCTCACCGCCGGCGAGCGGATCTCGATGGCGCTGCTCGCCATGGCGATCCACAACCTGGGGTACGAAGCCCGCTCGTTCACCGGTTCCCAGGCGGGTGTCATCACCACCTCGGTGCACGGTCGGGCGCGGATCATAGACGTCACCCCGGGGCGGCTCAAGGGTGCGCTGGACGAGGGCGCCGTGGTCATCGTCGCCGGGTTCCAGGGTGTCTCGCAGGACACCAAGGACGTGACGACCCTGGGCCGGGGCGGCTCGGACACCACCGCCGTGGCGCTGGCCGCCGCACTGCACGCGGACGTGTGCGAGATCTACACCGACGTGGACGGCGTCTTCACCGCCGACCCGCGGATCGTCCCCAACGCCCGGCACATCAAGCAGATCACCTACGAGGAGATGCTGGAGCTGGCCGCCTGCGGCGCGAAGGTGCTGCACCTGCGCAGCGTGGAGTACGCCCGCCGGGCGGGACTCCCGATTCACGTCCGCTCGTCATACTCGACCAACACCGGCACGATGGTCATCGGATCGACGGAGGAGCTTCCTGTGGAGCAGGCACTGATCACCGGCGTCGCCCACGATCGCAGCGAGGCCAAGATCACCATCGTCGGCGTGCCCGACGAGCCGGGCGCCGCCGCGCGGATCTTCGACACGGTCGCGGGCGCCGAGATCAACATCGACATGATCGTGCAGAACGTCTCCACCGAGGGCACCGGACGCACCGACATCTCCTTCACCCTGCCGAAGACCGACGGCCCGACCGCGATGGCCGCGCTCAGCAAGATCCAGGAGTCGGTCAACTTCAAGGGCCTGCTCTACGACGACCACGTCGGCAAGGTCTCCCTGATCGGCGCCGGGATGCGCTCGCACCCGGGCGTCGCGGCCGGCTTCTTCGCCGCGCTCGGCCAGGCCGGCGTGAACATCGAGATGATCTCCACCTCGGAGATCCGGGTCTCCGTGGTCTGCCGGGACACCGACCTCGACGCCGCCGTACGCGCCATCCACGAGGCGTTCGACCTCGGTGGTGACACCGAAGCCGTGGTGTACGCGGGAACGGGACGGTAGCGCGGATGGCCGGGCTGCCCACCCTGGCCGTGGTCGGGGCGACGGGCGCTATCGGCACCGTGATGTGTGAACTGCTCACCGGGCGTCGCAACGTCTGGGGTGAGATCCGCCTGCTCGCCTCCGAGCGGTCGGCCGGGCGCAAGGTCCGGTGCCGGGGCGAGGAGCTGACCGTCCAGGCGCTGACCGAGGAGGCGTTCGACGGCGTCGACGTCGCGATGTTCGACGTACCGGACGAGGTCGCCACGCACTGGGCGCCGATCGCGGTACGCCGGGGCGCGATCGTGGTGGACAACTCGGGCGCCTTCCGGATGGCGCCGGACGTCCCGCTGGTGGTGCCGGAGATCAACCCCGAAGAGGTCCAGCACCGCCCCCGGGGCATCGTCGCCAACGCGAACTGCACCACCCTGGCGATGATCGTCGCGGTCGCCCCGCTGCACCGCGAGTACGGCCTGCGCGAGCTGGTGCTCGCCTCGTACCAGTCGGTCTCCGGGGCGGGTCAGCGCGGCGCGGACACGCTGCACGACCAGTTGGCCAAGGTGGCCGGGGACCGGCTGCTCGGTTCGCGTACCGGGGACGTGCGGCAGGCGGTCGGCGACGACCTCGACCCGTTCCCCGCACCCATAGCGCTCAACGTGGTGCCGTGGGCCGGTTCACCGGCCGACGACGGCTGGTCCTCCGAGGAGATGAAGATGCGCGACGAGTCGCGCAAGATCCTCGGTACGCCGCACCTGAAGGTCACCGCCACCTGCGTACGGGTGCCGGTGCTCACCGGTCACTCGGTGGCGGTGCACGCCGTCTTCGGCATCGAGATCAACGCCGAGGGTGCCCGTGGCGTGCTGCGTAACGCCCCCGGTGTGATCGTCGTCGACGACCCGGCGGCCGGGGAGTTCCCGATGCCGATCGACGCGGTCGGCACCGACCCGTCCTGGGTCGGCCGGATTCGTCGTGCCCTCGACGACCCTCGCGCACTGAACTTCTTCGTCACCGGCGACAACCTCCGCAAGGGTGCCGCCCTGAACACCGCCCAGATCGCCGAACTCCTGGCCAAGGAGATCACCCAGCGCTGAGCGTCGTACTCAGGCGGCGGCGAGGCGTACGCCGTCGCGACCCTGCCGTTTCACCGCGTAGAGCGCCTGGTCGGCGCGGCGCAGCGTCATCTCGGGCGACTCGCCCGGCCGGGGCAGGGCGACACCGACGCTGATCGTGCGGCCGATCCGGCGGGCCGCCTCGGTGAGCCGCTCGGCGACCCGGACCGCCTCCTCGGGACGGCTCACCTCGATCACCGCGACGAACTCGTCGCCGCCGACCCGGTACAGCTCGTCGCCCTGGCGCAGCGCGCCCTCCAGCGCCCGGGCCAGGCCGACCAGCACCCGGTCACCGGCCTGGTGCCCGTAGGTGTCGTTGATCGTCTTGAAGCCGTCCACATCGATCGCGAGCAGCGCGGTCCGGCCCGGCGTCGCCGTGGCGATCCGCTGCCCGAACGGGCCGGTGTGCCGCAGCCCCGTCAACGGGTCGGAGCTGGCCTGCTCGCGCAGCCGGTCCAGGGTGCGCAACCGGTCCAGGCAGCTCCACGCCTGACCGGCCAGCAGCTCCATCAGGTTGACCGTGGTGGGGTCGGGACGCAGCAGCCGGTCGTCGGCGACCAGCAGCACCCCGCCGCGTCGGGCCGGACCCACCGGCACCGTGACCAGCGTCCGGACACCGGCGCGGACCAGCGGCTCGTGCTCCACGGTGGGCGGGTGGCCCGCCTCGCCGAGGGTGTAGCCGGCCCCGTAGCGGTGCGCCCGGTCGATGATGCCGCGCAGCGCCTCCGGGCCCGCCTCGGCCAGCTCGGCCCGCATCCGGTTCTCCAGCTCCCCGGGAGCCCCGGTCGGGGCACCGAGCCGTACGCCGCCCCGGCCGCCGAGCACCAGGACGGCCGCGCCGAGCGTGGAGACGTCCCGGGCCGCCCCGATCGCGGCGGTCATCAGGTCCCACTCGGTGCCGGCGGCGGTCATCGCGGCGGCGTGCCGGAGCAGCTTCTCGCTGCGGCTCTCCGTCGGTCCGCCCAGCGCGACGATCCGCGCGCCGAGGCGGGCGGCCACCCGTTCGGCGGTCGTCCGCCACGTGGCGAGGTCGGCGGGGCCGGTCCACTGCACGTCGAGTACGCCGATGACCCGCCCGGCCGGATCCGGCACCGGTACGCACACCTCGGCGGTGACGTCGGGGCGTACCGGGATGTGGTCGGGATCGGTCGTGACGTCCGGGGCGACGACCGCTGCGCCGCCGGTGTAGACCCGACCGACGATCCCGGCGTCCGGCGCGACGGTGGCGAAGACCTGCCAGGAGCCGGTGGCGGCGACGCACCGGAGCCGGTCGTGCACGTGCAGCAGGACGGCGATGGTGGCGGGGGTGTGACGGGCCAGCGAATCGACGGTGGCCTGGCACACCTCGGCGACGGTCGACGCCATCGGCAGGCGGACCGTCACGTCGCGGAGGACTTGCTGATGATCCACTCGCACGTCGTTCCAGGTCGGGTACGCCTCCCGGCGGCACCGGGAGGATGACCAAGCGTACTCACCGGAGACTGGGAGCGAGCTGGACTCGTACACATGTGCTATCCACAGGCTGTGGATGCGGCCTGTGGGCAACGCCCGGACGTCTGCGGCGATGGCAGCAAGACCGCCGGAAAGGACCTGCGGCTTCGGTGCCTCGTCTTGCGGTCCTCGATGTACGTCGAACGCACAGCCGTCGATCATCTTTCGTGCGGTCGGCACGGAACTCCGGTCGAGTCGGCACAACCGGACCGGCGGGTCGGGTCGAGCCGGCTGGACGCTAATCGACAACCGCGTGGCCGTAATCGGCGGCGCGGGTGCGAGTGGGACGCATGTTGCCGTAACTCGTCGTTAACCTCGCTCCGTCACGCGTCGGCGTGACGTTTCCGCGCCGAACGTCGGCGCGCATCCTGTGGGGGTAACACGCATGTCGAGAAGGTTCATCGGGTTGGTGTCCGCGCTCGCCGTGGCGCTCGGCGGTTCGCTGGCCGTCGGTGCCCCGGCGCAGGCCGCCACCCCGGCGATCGAGATCACGAAGGTCTACTACGACTCGCCGGGTACGGACACCCGCTCGAACGCCAGCCTGAACGCCGAGTACGTGAAGCTGACCAACCGGCGCGCCCGCACCATCAACCTGAAGAACTGGACGCTGCGCGACAAGGCCAACCACGTCTACACGTTCAGCGGGGACGTGAAGCTCGCCAAGGGCAAGAGCGTGGTCATCCGCACCGGCAAGGGCACGAACACCGCCAAGAACCGCTACTGGGGCTCGGGCAACTACGTCTGGAACAACAATGGCGACACCGCGTACCTGCGCAACGCCAGCGGCAAGCTGATCGACAAGTGCGCCTGGTCGAAGAAGGGCAAGGGCTACACCGCCTGCTGAACGGGTAACCGTTGATCGGCGCGCGAGCGTTGGGGCGCGCCGAGGGGAATCTCTCGCACGGGCCTGATCCCACCGAGGCGTCGCGGTTCTCGGTGGGATCAGGTTCCGCCCGTGGCCCAAGGGGTCACGGATGACGTGCCTCGTTGGCGGCGAGCCGTAGTCTGAGAGTCGTGCGCCGCCCACGTCTTCGAACGGCACTGCTCGGCCTCGGCTTCCTGCTCTGGCTGGTGGCCGGTCTCGGTCTCTGGTTCGGGTGGTCGGGACGGTACGGGTCCCTGCTCCTGCTGGTCGCCGGCGCACTCGTGCACGGCCCGAACCTGGTGCAGAAGTGGCGGGAACGCAGGTCGAAGTCACCGGAACCGGCGGACCGGGTACTCCGGCACTACCCCAAGTGGTGGTGACCACGTATCGGAGGCACGGGACGTGCCCGCTGGGTTCTGAGTCGACGGACGGACGAGGAGTCCTTGCCGGGTGAGATCTAATGATCTCGTGCCCAAGCTCTTCGACGCCACACTCAGCAACCACCTGCGCTACCCGCTGTGGGTCTTCGCGGTGCCGGTGGTCCTCTTCGCGATCATTCCCACCTGGATTCTGGCCGAGCGTGGCGAGATCTTCGCCGCCGTGCTGGTCGTGCTCGGCTACGTGCAGGCGGTCATGCTGGGGCGGGTTCGTCTCGCGAAGAGTCTTGTCGCTAGGGGGAAGGTGAAACCCGAGGATCTGGGCTGAGTCGCACCGCTCGCGGTGCGACTCAGCACGACGTCCCGTCCGTCAGCTCCCGAAGATCGGCTGACGGTGCACCTTGTGCTGGGCGGCCTGAGCGACCGGCCGGACGACGAGACGATCCACGTTGACGTGGCTGGGCAGTGCCACCGTCAGGGCGATGCACTCGGCGACGTCCTCGGCCACCAGCGGCCGGTCCACGCCCGCGTACACGGAGGCGGCCTTCTCCGCGTCGCCGTTGAACCGGTTGACCGCGAACTCGTCCGTGCGGACCATGCCCGGTGCGATCTCGATGACCCGCACCGGCTCACCGCAGAGTTCCAGCCGAAGCGTCTCGACCAGCGCGTGTTCCGCGTGCTTGGCGGCCGTGTAGGTGCCGCCGGACTCGTAGGTCACGTGCGCGGCCGTCGAGGTGACGGTCACGATGGTCGGTGCGTCGGAGGCGCGGAGCAGCGGCAGCAGCGCCTGGGTCACGTACAGCATGCCCAGGACGTTGATCTCGAAGCTCCGCACCAGGTCGGCCGGCGAGGTGGTGGCCAGCGGGTCGGCACCCACCGCCCCGCCCGCGTTGTTGACCAGAAGGTCGCACCGGTCCAGACCGGCGGCGAGAGCCTGGACGGACGCCTGGTCGGTGACGTCGAGCGCGACGGCCTGCCCACCGATCTCGGCCGCCAGCGCCTCCAGTCGGTCCCACCGGCGGGCCGCCACCACGACGAAGAATCCGTCCTTGGCCAGCCGGCGCGCCGTGGCCGCCCCGATCCCGCTGCTGGCACCCGTCACCACTGCGGTGCGCTTCATGGTGTTCTCCCTCATCAACCGGTGACGAAGTCTATCTTCGCGTTGATCGCCTCGGCCTTGGCGATGGCGTCGAGCGCGTCCGTGCCGGAGGCCAGGATGTAGCCGTTGCTACAGTCCGCGACGGTCAGCAACGGTGCGACCTCGTCGCCGGGGTTCTTGGTGATGACCACGGCGGTGTCCTCGGCGCCCAGCTCGAACAGGTACGGCATGAAGACCCGCGCCGACTCGCCGGGCGGGATCCGGCGTACCGTCGCCGGAATGTCCTCGCTGACGGTGATCGACGTGATCGGCCCCGGCTTCGGGGTCAGGAAGAGGGCGACCGCGCCCCCGATCGGTGCGGGTGATTCGAGCGGAAGCTCGTCGATGCCCAACGGGACCGTCAGGAACATGCGGTTGAGGTCCAGCCCGAAGGCGCGCCGCACCAGTTCCGGCGCGCCACTGCCGGCCAGACGCGCGTGGGATTCGAGCACCCGGGGCCCGTGCGGGGTGAGGACGAACTCGCTGTGCGACGGTCCCTCGGTCACACCGACCGCGTCCAGGAGCTTCGCGGTGAGTTCCCGGAGTTCCGCTAGGTAGGGCACGGCGACCCGGCTCGGCGTGCTGACCTCCCACTCGACGAACCGGTCGTTCATCCGGTATTCGGAGTAGCCGATGGTGAGGTGCCGGCCCCCGAAGGAGAACGAGTCGACGCTCACCACCGGGCCGGAGAGGAACTCCTCGGCCATCGGCGCGGTGATACCGGCGGCGGCCAGCTCCGACATGGCCTCGGCCACCTGCTCCGGGGTCTCGACCTCCTTGATGTGCAGGCTCGCCGCACCGTCGATCGGCTTGAGGACGATCTTCCCGCCGATCTGCTCCAGGAACGCGACCGCCTCCTGGACCGAGTTGACCACCTGGTAGCGGACGTTCTCCACGTCGGCCTTGGCCAGGCACTCCCGGGTGAGGGACTTGTCCTTGAGCGCGCGGGCGGTGAACTCGGTGACGCCCGGCAGGCCGAACATGTCCACGACGTAGCCCGACGAGATCGCGGCGACCTCGGTCGTGGTCATCACGCGGTCGAACGGGCGCTCGGCGTGCAGCGGGCTGAGCGCGGCGTGGATGGCCGGGCCGTCGTCCAGCGGAGCGTGGACGACCCGCTCGGTGTGGGCCAGGATGGACGGCTCGTACTTGCCCTCCTCGTGCACCAGCACGACGTCGATGCCGAGTTCCTTGGCGCCGTGGATCGGCGCGGGCATACCGCCGATGACGGCGACGCGATACTTGCCCATGGTCATCCTCCTGGTGTCCGGGTCAGCTTGCGTAGCAGCGGCGCAGCCAGCGGGCGGTGTCCGCCGGGCCGGGTCGGAACGCCCGACGGCGGTGCAGCACCCGGTAGTTGTCGAAGATCAGGAAATCGCCGGACCGCAGCACGAACGCCTCGGACCGCGCCTGGTCGAGGGCCCGCACCCAGCTGTCGAGGGCGGCACTCGCGGCCGGCGTGTTCGCGGCGACCGTGCCCCGGTCGAACCGCGCCCGTGTTCCCTCGTAGCTCTGCTCCAGCAGGGCGGTGTCCCGCAGCGGTGCCGTCTCGTCGTTCGAGGCGGGCGGGCCGACGGTGAACTGGGCCGACTGCAACTCCCGCACGGTGGTCTCGTCCAGCGCGGCCACGGCCTCCTCGATGGCGAGCACCTCGGTCGGCACCTGCTCGTCGTTGCGGACCGCATAGAAGCTGAGGTAGCGCGGGACGTACCGGCGCGGGTCGACGCCCCTGCCGCCGAAGGGGAGGTGCGGGTTGTCGGTGTGCCAGGAGAACTCGGAATCCGCCCCCCAGGAACTGGTGGTTCCCGCCGCCGCCGGGTTCGGGGCGACGTTGCGGATGTACTTGCCGGCGTTCTCGTAGTCGACCGCGAACGGCGTCAGCGAGAGCAGTTGCAGCAGCCCGAAGTGCAGGGCGTTGGTCACGGCCATCGCGGGTTCGTCGGTGAAGCCGTCACGTGGCGTGGCCGGGAACTCCTGCTGCGGCAGGTTGCCGATGGTCAGCACGTGCGAGCCGGTGGCCGGAAAGAACGTCAGTGCCTGGAGGATCTCGCCGGGCAGGTGGGTCTGCAGGGCGTGGGCACCGATTCCGGCGAGGATCGCCTCGTGGGCGTCCGAATCCAGCTCGATGTCGCAGACAGCGGCCGTGAGCTCCTTGTCGAGCAGGTCACGGGTCCGGTCGTTCAGATGGTGACGGGCCACCCGGAGTGCACGGGTCATGAACGGCTCCGATCATGAGGGTTCGCCGCGAATCCCCAACTCGCGGTCGGATCGGGTGCGACGCCCAGTCGTCGTGCACCCGAGACCTCACGATGCCGGACGGCGACAGCGGGTAACAACGCCGTCACGGAGGCCAGAAGTGGCCAGACACCTTGCTGCCGTCGCCCGCTGCGGGCAGGAAGCGGACCGCCCTACGGCGCGTCGCCGCCGGGACGTCCGTCGCCCGGCAGGACCGGGGAGCGTACGGCACCCCACCGGACCGACAACCGGGTCGCCGCGCGCTCGGCACGGATCTCCATGGCGTCGCCGACGACCACCGCCCGGTCCACCACCACGGCGGTCCCGTCCAGGGCGATCGTCGTCCGTTCGCTGACGAGGACCGGGCTGCCGACGGGCTGGCGCAGATGCCCGGCGGCCGGCGCGGCGAGGAGAGACGGGACGATCCGTTCCGAGGCCCGCAGGATGGCGACACCGGCGTCGGCCAGCGCGGCGTAGAGCGACGTCCGGGCGAAGTCGCGGTCCCGGATCGTCGCCGCGTACGGCGGGCGGACCCAGGAGACCTGGTGGATGGCGGGACGGCCGTTCAGCAGGCGCAGCCGTTCCAGCCGCAGGGCCCGCTCGCCGCCACCGTCGCCGAACCGGTCGACCACCCAGGCCGGCGGTCGGCGCATCGCACCGGACACCACCTGGGTGAGCACGTCGTGGCCCTGCTCGCGGAGGTCCTCGGTGAAGCTGCGCAGCGTGTCCACCCGATAGGCGGCCTGGACCGGTGTGACGTAGGTGCCCCGCCCGGCCTGCTGGACGATGAGTCCCTCGTCGGACAGCTCCTGGAGGGCCTGACGCAACGTCATCAGCGTGACGCCGTAGTGGGCGCTCAGGTCCCGCTGCGCCGGCAGCGCCTCGCCCGGCTCGTACTCGCCCTGCCGGATCCGGGCCGCCAGGTCGGCCGCGATCTGCCGGTAGCGCGCGGTCGGTCGCCCACCCGCCGTCGCCTCACCCATGGGTGTCTCCCGTCCCTGCGGCCGTGCCGGTGCCCAGTGTGGCCCACGGTCCGTGACCGGCCGCACCGGGCACCCGCCCGGCTCGCGGTCACCCGGGAACCGCTGCGCCCACCCCGTCCAACGCCGCGCGGAACTCCGCGACCACGGCTCCGACCTCAGCGGGGTCCGCGCCGTCGAGGACCATCCGCATCAGTGCCGAGGCGACCACGACACCGTCGGCGGCCTCGGCCGCCTCCACCGCGTGCGCGGGCCGGGAGATGCCGAAGCCGAGCAGCACCGGCAGGTCGGTCAGGGCCCGCAGGTCGCGGGCGAGCCGGGCGGCGTCCTCGGCGAGTCGGTCGCGCTCGCCGGTGGTGCCCATCACCGAGACGGCGTAGACGAAGCGGCGACTGCGCCGCGCGATGGCGGCCAGCCGAGGGCCGGGGGTGGTGGGCGCGGCGAGCAGCACCAGGTCGACACCGGCCGCCGTGGCGCTGGCCGCCAGGTCGTCCACCTCGTCGATCGGCACGTCGGGCACGATCAGCCCGCTGACCCCGGCCGCCGCGAGGTCCGCGCAGAACGACGGCGCGTGCATCACCAGGTTGTAGTACGTCATGGCGATCAGTGGTACGTCGACGTCCACCCCGGCGAGGTCGTCGAGGATCGACCGGACCGTGGCCCCCTGTTGCAGGGCGCGGTAGGACGCCTGTTGGATCGTCGGCCCGTCGAGGATCGGGTCGGAGAAGGGGAGCCCGATCTCGATCATGTCCGCGCCGCTGCGGGCGTACGCCTCGACGTACCCGGTCCAGTCGGGCCGGATGCCCCCGGTCACGTACGGGACCAGCAGCTTGCCGTTCATGCGGTCTCCCGGATGGTGTGGATGTCCTTGTCGCCACGGCCGGAGAGCGCGACCAGCACGGTGCTGAACGGCGGCAGCTCGCCGCTCTCCGCGGCGCGGATCACCCAGGCGATGGCGTGGGCCGATTCCAGGGCGGGCAGGATCCCCTCGGTGCGGGCCAGCCGCCGGACCGCCGGGATGACCTCGGCGTCGTTGACGGTGACGTACCGCGCCCGGCCGGAGTCGTTGAGGAAGGCGTGCTCCGGGCCCACGCCCGGGTAGTCGAGCCCGGCCGCGATCGAGTGCGCCTCGCTGACCTGGCCGTGCTCGTCCTGGAGGACATACGAGCGGAACCCGTGCAGCACGCCGACCCGGCCGAACGCGACCGCCGCCCCACCCTCGGCCTCCACGCCGACGAGTCGGGCCGGGGTGTCGACGAAGCCGGCGAACGTGCCGGCGGCGTTCGAGCCACCGCCGATGCAGGCCACCACGTAGTCGGGCACGCCGGTCCGTAGTTCGGCGGCGCACTGTGCGCGCGCCTCCTCGCCGATGACCCGCTGCAACTCCCGCACGATCCACGGGTACGGGTGCGGGCCCATGACCGAGCCGATGCAGTAGTGGGTGTCGTCGACCCGGGTGACCCACTGCCGCAGCGCCTCGCTGGTGGCGTCCTTCAGGGTGCGGCTGCCGCCGGTGACCGGAACGACCTCGGCACCGAGCAGCTCCATCCGGAACACGTTCAGCGCCTGGCGCTCGACGTCCTTGGCCCCCATGTAGACGGTCGCCTGGAGGCCGAGCAGCGCGGCGGCGGTGGCCGTGGCGACGCCGTGCTGGCCGGCGCCGGTCTCGGCGATCAACCTCGTCTTGCCCATCCGGCGCGCCAGCAGGGCCTGACCGAGCACATTGTTGATCTTGTGTGAGCCGGTGTGGGCCAGGTCCTCGCGTTTCAGCAGCACGTTGATGCCGAGTTCCTCGGAGAGCCGCCAGGCCGGCGTGAGCGCGGTAGGGCGGCCGGCGTGCACCGCGAGCAGCCGGTCGAGGTCGCGGCGGAAGCGCTGGTCCGCCCACGCCTCCCGGAACGCCGCCTCCAGCTCGGTGCAGGCGGGGATCAGCGACTCGGGGACGAAACGACCCCCGTGCCCGCCGAATCTGCCGCGCTCGCCGGGATCGGCCATGACGCTGCCGTTGGGCAGCACGGTCAGGTCGGTCACGTGGACTCCCACTGTTCTAGAACTGTTGGAGTCAGGATGACACACCCGGCGGGCCCGACGGAAGCCCGCCTCATCGGGAACCGACGCCGTCCGGGTCGCGTCGACGCTCCCGGCGTCCGGGCCGGGTGCTGCTCCGATCCGTACCCGGGTCGTCGTCGCCCGGGTCGCCACGCATGGTCCGCAGCGGCGAGAAGTAGACCGGCAGGACGGCGACCAGGCTGAGTCCGGCCCCCACCCACAGGGCCTCCCGGAGCCCGACGCGTTCCCCGAGGAACCCGCCGAGGAACGAGCCGATCGGCATGGCCCCGAAGATGAGGAAGCGGATGGTGGCGTTCATCCGGCCCTGCAACTCCTGCGGACACAGTTGCTGGCGTATCGCCATGCTGTTCACGTTGTTGATGACCAGGCCGGTGGAGACCAACGCGTTGCCCGCCCCGGCGAGCCAGAGACGCCAGTCGGCGTCGGCGAGCGGCACGACCAGACCGGAGACGCCGGCCACCGCCATACCCACCCAGACCGCCGGCCCCGGGCCGATCCGGGCGCTGACCCGCCGGACGAGGAACGCCCCGACCAGCCCGCCCAGTCCGCCGACGGCGAACCACAGTCCCACCGTTCCCGGCGCGATGCGCAGCTGCTGGGCGAGCAGCACCACCACCGCCGTTCCGGTGACGAACACCCCGAGGTTGAACAGGGCACCCGAGACGGCGAGCGCGCGCAGGGACCGGTGCCCGAAGACGAACGACAGCCCCTGCCGGATCTCCCGAACCAGGTGGCGGTCGGTGCCGCGCGCGGGAACGGACTCCCGCATCCGGATCCGGCAGAGCACCACCGCCGAGGTCAGGTAGCCGCCCGCGACGGTGAGCACCGCGAGCGGCGCCCCCAGCCACTGGATCAGGTAGCCGCCGAGCGTGGGACCGCCGACCTGGGCCACCGACCGGGTGCTCTCCAGCTTCGCGTTGCCCTCGACCAACTGCCCGCGTTCGAGCAGCAGCGGCAGGTAGCTCACGTACGCCGTCTCGAACAGCAGCGTCCCCACGCTCACCCCCAGCGCGACCACGTACAACTGGGTCAGGGAGAGCACCCCCAGGTAGGCCGCCACCGGCACCCACGCCAACAGCAGACCCCGCCCGAGGTTCGCCACGATCATGACGGGACGCTTGCGCCGCCGATCCACCCACGCCCCGGCGGGCAGGCCGACCACGAGGAACGCCACGGTCTGGAACGTCGCCAGCAGTCCGGCCTCGAACGCGGTCGCGTCCAGGGCCAGGATCGCCACCAGGGGCAGGCCGACCCGGCTGAAGTGCGCGCCGAACTGCCCCAGGGTCTGCGTGGTCCACAGCAGCCGGAAGTCGTGATGCCGCAGGAGGGTCACGTGTGGAACTGGATCTGCTGGTCGACCAGGACACAGGTGGCGATCGCCGAGTCGGCGTCCGCGCCGGTGGCCAGCACGTACCCGGAGCTGCAGTCCGCGAGCGTCTGGATCGGGGTGATCACGTCGCCCGGGTTCTTGTGCACGACCGCGCCGACCGGGACGTCGACCAACTCGCCGAGCAGCGGGAGGTACACGTCGGCCATCTCGCCGGGCGGGACCCGCTTGACCACCGCCGGGATGTCCTCGGCGACTGTGACGGCGCGGATCTCCCCGGGCTCGGGCCGCAGGAACCGGATGGCGGCACCCGCCGTGGGCTGCGGAGACTCGGCGGACAGCGCGTCGATGCCGAGCGGCACCGTCAGCCACATCCGGGCCAGGTCCAGGCCGTAGGCCCGGCGGACCAGCTCGGGGATGGCGTGCCCACCCATCCGGGCGTGCGACTCCAGCACCCGCGGACCCCGGTCGGTCAGGACGAACTCGCTGTGCGAAGGGCCCTCGGTGAGTTCGACCGCGTCCAGCAGGCGCACGGTGAGGTCCCGAAGCTCCTCCAGGTACGGCACGACGAGCCGGCTCGGCACGCTGACCTGCCACTCCACGTGGTACGAGTTGACCAGGTACTCGGAGTAGCCGACGGGCAGGTGCCGACCGCCGAAGGAGAACGACTCCACGCTCACCACCGGGCCGACGAGGAACTCCTCGGCGAGCACCGAGGTGTTGCCGGCCTCGGTGTGCACGCGCCAGGCGTGGCCCAGCTCGGCCGCGTCCGCCACCCGCAGGATGTTCCGGCTGGCGGCACCGTCGACCGGTTTGAGGACGACCGGACCGCCGACCTCCGCGAGGAAGTCGTTCGCCTCGCGTTCGGTGCGCACCACGCGGTAGCGGACCGGGCTCAGGTCGTACTTGGCGAGCCGCTCGCGCATCAGCGCCTTGTCCTTGAGCAGGCGGGCGGTCTTCTCCGAGGTCCCGGGCAGGCCCAGGCCGTCCACCACGTGTCCGGTGGGCACACCCCACGGCTCGGAGACGGTCAGCACCCGGTCGAAGGGGCGTTCGTCGTGCAGCGGGCGCAGCACGTCGAGCATCGCCTCGCCGTCGGCCAGCGGCGCGTGCACGATCCGCTCGCAGTGCTGCCGGATCGACTCCTCGTACTGCCCCGGTTGATGCACCAGGACGACGTCGACGCCCAGGTCCTTGGCTCCCTTGATCGGGGCGGGACGACCACCGATCACGGCTACTCTAAACATCAGTCGCGCACCTTCTCGTGGGATGGAACGGCTGCCCGGTCATCGCAGCCGGCTCAGGAGAGGCCGAGCTGCTCGGCGAGCAGCGCGGCGACGATGTCGTTGCCCTCGTCGGTCAGGTGGGCCCGGTCGACGTACAGCCAGGACCGGTCGGTCACGGCCGCGCGCAGGACCGGGTTGAGGTTCACGAAGCGGACGCCCTGCCGCTCGCAGGCCGGTGCCAGCGCGTCGGCGTACCGCTGCCCGGCCGCCACCGAGGAGACGTCGCCGTAGAGGGCCTCCCAGGTGCCCAGCTTGGAGATCCGGTCCAGCTCGTCGAAGATCAGCTTCTCCTCCGGCGCGGGCTCGGCCCGCAGCCAGGTGGCCATCGGCTGCAACACGAAGGAGACCCGGGCGCCGGTGGCGGCGGCGAGCACCTGCCAGCTCGCGAGATGCCTGCCGACCAGGTCGACCGCGCTGGCGATCGCCTCGTCGAGTTCCGGACGGACCTCGTCCGGCGACGGCCAGGAGGGGACGGTCGGCTTGGCCCGGCGACCGAAACCACGCGACGTCTTGCGGTGCCGGGCCCGGACCTCCTCCATCTGTTCGAAGAACTCGCCGCAGAAGTAGAACGGACCCTGGTCGGCGCGGTGCATCTCGACCAGCCGGGACATCACCAGCGTGTTGAAACCGCTCAGGATGACGATCTCCTCGACCGGCGGCAGCAGGTGCCGGTAGAGCAGGAACAACAGCAGTTCCTGGGTCGAGTTGTAGCAGTGGCCGGCATAGGTGAGCCACGGACGGGACGAGGCGTGCTTCGTCCACAACCGCGACGCCATCGTGGCCGCGTCGCTGGTGGAGCCGTACCCGAGCGGGACGGAACCGCCGACCAGCAGGCGGACCGGCCCCTCGGGCAGGGTGCTACCGACCGAGGCCTGCTCGTCGACACCGTGGGAGATACGGAAGCCGAGCCGGTCGGTGTTGATCGCCTCCGACCGGTAGTCCGGCCGGTTGAAGTACATCAGGTACGGGAGGTACTGCGTCTCCCCACGGGACGCGAAGTCGTCGTACTGCAGCATCTGCGGCGTCAGGATCTCGCGCTGGAGTTTCACGTCGTCGGTTCTCCTTGTCGGATGGGGGTGGAGAGAGGCGGAGGGGTCACCAGAGCGGGCTGATGTCGGTCCGGCTGGACTGGTCGGAGTCCGCCACCTCGTCGGCGAGGATCCCGAGCTGAGCGATCCTGATGCCGGCCTGGAACCGGCTCGACACCTGGAGACCCTTGAGGATCGAGGAGATGTGCCGTCGGCAGGTCCGCAGCGCCATGCCCAGCCGGTTGGCGATGGCCTCGTCCTTGAGCCCGGCGGCCATCAGTCGGAGGATCGCCATCCTGGTGCCCAGCGACACCTCGTCCATCTGGTCCTCGGCGAGTTCGAGCGGGACCGCGTTGGCCCAGAGGTGCGTGAACGTGCGGTGCAGGTACTCCACCACCAGGTCGTCGGAGATGACGGCGGCAGCGTGATCCGCACCCGGTGCGTCGACCGGAACGAACGCCACCCGTCGGTCGAAGATGATCAGACGTTCGAAACTCGCCGCCGTGGTGCGGATGCCACCGCCGTACGCCGCGACCGCCTTGGCCCGGGCCGTGAGACCCGGGTTCGCGCGGGCGGTGTGGTGGTACACGAACTGGCAGCGGAGCCCGCGTACGAAGATCGAGGTCACCGACGCCTCCGAGGCGCTGAACTGGTCCGTCGACCGTGGACCTCCCGGACGCAGCGAGAGGATCTCGGTGGCGCAGCGCAGGATCGCCGAGTCGATCTCGTCACGGATCGCCTTCTCGCCCTGGACGACCCGTACGCCCTCGTGCTGCCTGCCGTTCTCGGCCAGCCGTCGGCCGATCGACTGGAGCACCCGGCTGTTGGCGGCCATCGCCTGTTCCCGCTCGCGGATCTCGTCGGTGAGCGGTGCGTTGAGGATGCTCAGGGCGACATCGGGATGCACTGCGGTCAGGCCGCCGTCCTCGTCGCGGGAGAGCAGCCGGCGTCGGACCAGGTTCTCGCAGGCGTGTGCCCACTCGCCCCGGCTGATGCCGGTCTCCGGCGGCGGGCGGTCGGCGTACAGCCGACTGCCCAGCACCGCATGTTCGTACGCGGCGGACTCGACGCTGTCGAGGGGGCCACGCTGCTGGTGGAGGTAGGACAAGGAGGTGCTCATCGTGGCGTCAGCGTGCCGACGGCAGGTCCGACCGGCTGGGCACGCACTCCAACCAGAGTTGGCCCGCCGTACGCCGGATGGCCTTCTCCACGTCGTCGGTGGCCGCACCGGAGAACCGGAACCGCGCGCCGACGTGCTCGTAGCCGCCGGCCTTGGGGATCTCGGTGCCGACGGCCGGGATGACCCGGGCGTAGGGCCACTCGGCCGCCGGCAGGTCGAGTTCCGCGACGGTGATCCGGCAGGGCGCGGGCACCGGCGTCGGCACCAGCAGCCAACCGCCGACCCGCTGATCGCTGATCTGCCGCACGATCGGGTTGCGGCCGAGCTGGATGTGGATCGCCGCTTCCATCAGGTCGACGCCGTGCACCTCGCGCCAGACGAACGGGATCTCGGCGCCACCCACCCGGGAGCCCGCCTCCAGGAAGTTGATCCGGACGGTGCCGTCGGCCTCGGTGCCGACGAACGCCTCCATGTGGAACACCCACGGTGCGTCACCGAAGGCGGCGCAGGCGTCGGCGAGGAACCCGCCGAGCGGACCGAGCAGGTCGGCGTCGTCCACCTCGACCGAACCGAGCACGTCCCCGGCGGCGAACTCCATGCAGGTGTTCACGTAGCGCGACGCCCGCCAGGGACCCAGTTCGGCACCGGTCCACAGGCCGTCGATGTGGAAGACCTGGTCCGGGCAGAAGGTCTGCACCATCCGGGGTTCGGGCGGCAACCGGTCGAGTGTGACCAGGTCGTCGACCGAGTTCAGCCGCAGCACGTCCCGGCTGGCCGTGCCCCGACGGGGTTTGACGATCAACGGCCAGCCGTGGGAGTCGGCGAAGCGTACGACGGCCTGGGTGTCCGGTGCGTCGGCGAACGCCGGGATGGCGACGCCGCCGCGCACGACGGTCTCCGCCATGACCAGTTTGTCGCGGAACCGGGCCAGCCGGTCGGGACGGTCACCGGCCACCCCCAGGTGGGCGCGTAGCTCGGCCGCCGTGTCCAGGTCACCCTCGTTGAGGGCGACGATCCGTTCCGGGACGCCGAATCGCGCGATCAACCCGTCGGCGGCGGCGCTCACCAGATCCAGGCGGTCGGTGGCGGCGACGAGCGCCACGGCCGCGGCCGACGCGGGTACGGCG
Source organism: Micromonospora sp. NPDC003816 (assembly GCF_042874705.1). Classification (NCBI taxonomy): domain Bacteria; kingdom Bacillati; phylum Actinomycetota; class Actinomycetes; order Micromonosporales; family Micromonosporaceae; genus Micromonospora; species Micromonospora sp. NPDC003816. The sequence continues at coordinate 98,338 of NZ_JBIANP010000011.1, read as the reverse complement.
GCCGTGGCCAGTTCGGTGCAGACGTACGTGACGTGGTGCAGGTCGTGGTCGAGGTATTCCGCGTATCCCGCATAGTGATCGCGCCAGCGGTGAATGATCAGAATGTGCGGCTTCATCGGGGCGTGCTCCTCGCCTTTCCGTCGATCCCACGATTCGAATGGGTGGCGAGTTCGCCACCGTTCACGTAGTCAGGAAGTCGCTCAGCGGCACGCAGTAATTGCCCGACGTTGCCGGAATCGACTATTGCGGTACCGATGCCTCCGTCCGGTCGAAGGCCATGCTCGCCGCGAGACCGATCAGGACGGTGCCCATCATGTAGCGCTGGGCCCGCAGCCAGGCTGGCTTCCGGGCGAGGAAGGCGGCGACCGAACCCGCGGTGAGCACGATGAGGCAGTTGACGGTCAGTGCCACCGTGATCTGGATCAGCCCCAGGGAGAGGCTCTGCGTCGCGATGTCGCCCTTGGCCGGGTCGACGAACTGCGGGAGGAGTGACACGTACAGCACTGCGATCTTGGGGTTGAGCAGGTTGGTCATCAGGCCCATCGTGAACAGCTTCCGGGTCCCGTCGACGGGCAGGTCCTTGGGCGCGAAGGCCGACTGGCCACCGGGCTTGAGGGCGTTCCACGCGAGCCACAGCAGGTAGCACGCGCCCGCGATCTTGATCGTCGTGTAGAGCGCGGGCACCAGCGCGAACACCGCCGAGACACCGGTCACCGCGGCGAGCAGGTAGACGAAGAAGCCGACGGCGACCCCGAGCAGGGAGACCAGGCCGGCCGGGCGGCCCTGGGTGATCGACCGGGACACCAGATAGATCATGTTCGGCCCCGGGGTGAGCACCATTGCCAGGGCGACAGCGGCGATGCCGAGCCCTGCGTTGACGTCGATCACGTCTTTTCTCCTGCTTCGGATAATGGGCAGCCGAAATCACAGCGGCCGTTCGTGGAAATCCCAGTAGGTGCTCAGCTCCGGCTGCAGTTTTCGGCGCAGCGGGTCGCGAAACACCCGGAAGAATATACCAACCGGAACGAATATCAGAAGATAGGCCAGGATCCACAGAAGTTTCATGATCAACCCTCGTCGGTGCGGAATCGGTCGGTCAGTCCAGGGCGATCTCGTCGCGCCAGTCGCCCTGCTCCCGCCATACGGGCTGATCGGCCTTGTGCAGGAGGAAGTTGCCCATGGCGAGCAGGTCGATGTTGGTCCGCATGAAGCACTGGTAGGCATCGTGCGGAGTGGCGACGATCGGCTCGCCCCGGACGTTGAACGAGGTGTTCACCAGCACCGGGCAGCCGGTGATCTGCTTGAACGAGGTCAGCAGCCGGTGGTAGGTCGGATTGGACCGTGCCGTGACCGTCTGCACCCGCGCCGAGTGGTCCACATGGGTCACCGCCGGGATCGTGGAACGGTGCACCTTCAGCCGGTCCAGGCCGGTGGCCGCCGCCGACTCCGACACCGCCCGGCGCTGCCGCCCGGCGACCGGCGCCACGAGCAGCATGTACGGGCTCTCCTGGGCCAGGTCGAAGTACTCCTCGACGTCCTCGGCCAGGACCGACGGCGCGAACGGCCGGAACGACTCCCGAAACTTGATCTTCAAGTTCATCGTCGACTGCATGTCGACGTCGCGCGGGTCACCGATGATCGACCTGGCGCCCAGAGCCCGGGGCCCGAACTCCATCCGGCCCTGGAACCAGCCGACGATCTTGCCGGAGGCCAACTCCTCCGCCACGTGTTTGGCGATGGCGTCCTCGGCCAGCCGGGTGTACGGCACACCCAGACCGTCCAGGAAACGGGCGATCTCCTCGTCGTCGAACGCGGGACCGAGCAGGGCGGAGGACATGCCGTCGCCGCCCTCGGCGAGGTGCGCGCGCGGCGCACCCCACTCCGTCGCCACCATCAGGGCGGCACCCAACGCGCCACCGGCGTCACCGGCGGCGGGTTGCACCCACACCGAGTCGAAGAGGCGCTCCCGGACGACCTTGCCGTTGGCCACGCAGTTCAGTGCCACGCCGCCGGCCAGACACAGGTTGGTCTCCCCGGTCAGCTCGCGGGCGGTCCGCGCCAGCCGGGTCACCACCTCCTCGGTCACCAGCTGCACCGAGGCGGCCAGGTCGAACTCGCGTTCGGTCAGCGGGCTCTCCGGCTCGCGCCGGGGGCCACCGAACAACCGCTCGAACCCACGGCCGGTCATCACGCGACCGCGCAGGAACTCGAAGTTGCGCATGTTCAGCCGGAACGAACCGTCGTCCTTGACGTCGATCAGGTGCTGCCGGATCACGTCCGCGTAGCGCGGCACACCGTACGGGGCCAGCCCCATGAGCTTGTACTCGCCCGAGTCGACCTTGAACCCGCAGAAGTAGGTGAAGGCCGAGTAGAGCATGCCCAACGAGTGCGGGTACCGGATCTCCGCCACCTGACGCAGCTCGCTGCCCCGACCGTGCCACAGGGTGGTGGTCGCCCACTCGCCGACACCGTCGATGCAGAGCACCGCCGCCGACTCGTACGGGCTGGGCAGGAACGCGGAGGCGGCGTGCGACTCGTGGTGCCGTCGTACGCTGATCTCCGGCACCTCGGCCGACCCCAGCGCGGCCAACGACCGGCGTACCTCTCCGATCGTGTCGCGCTTCCAGGACATCCACTCCGGCAGGACCCTGGTGAACGCCTCCAGCGAGAACGGAGCCGATCCGGCGAAACTCGTCAGCACCCGGCCGAACTTCAGCTCCGGGTCCTCGTAGTAGGCGACGGCGTCCACGTCGCGCAGCGTGACGCCGCCCTCGGCCAGGCAGTACCGGACGGCCTCGGTCGGAAAGGCCGGGTCGTGGCGCTTACGGGTGAACCGCTCCTCCTGGGCGGCCGCGATGGGCGTGCCGTCCCGCACCAGCACCGCCGCGCTGTCGTGGTAGTAGGCGGACAACCCCAGAACCAGCTTTCCCACGGGCGTTCCCCTCGGTTGTGGGTGTGGGCGGGTGGACGGTCAGATGGCGGCGAGTGACCTGCTGGCCCTGCGGGCGCGGCGAAACGCCCGTCGAGCCAGCAGACCCGTCGGCGGGTTGAGCGAGCGGAAGCCGGTGCGTACCCGGTCCCAGACCTCGGTGACCGCCTGCGCGCCGTGGGACACCGGCAGCGAGGCGAGATAGGTGTCGACGGCATCGGCGGCCCAGGCGGAATGCCCGGTGGCGACGTTGTCGATGGTGTTGTGGATGTCCACGAACTTCGTGGAGAAGCCGTAGCTCTTCAACGCCTGACGTGCCCGGCGGTACGTCCCGCCCACGCCGGACAGCTCCATGGCCAGGTTCAACCCGAGGATCTCCGGCAGGAACGTACGCGGAAAGCGCCCGATGCTGAGCCAGTACACCGGCAGCTCGAAGGACTCGTCCCGGAATCCGTCCCACTCGGCGAACTCCCGCGACGCGGTCGGCGGCACCCGGACGTCCATCTCGGCGAGCACTTCCCGATAGATCAACGGGTGGTTCATCCGTGGCACGCCGTTGCCGAGCTCGTCCCAGTAGGTCTCGAACAGGAAGTAGCCCTGCTCCGACGCCGCGTGCTCGTAGTCGGTGAACCCCTGGAGCCAGGCACCGTCGATCAACGTCAACGGGGCCAGCTGCACGGTGGAGTCGACGAGATCCTCCCGGGACGGCATCGGCGCGCCGGCCGACTCCTCGAAGTCACGCCCCTGCCGGTCGTGCTGCTCGACGAGCCAGGGCCGCAGCCCCTCCCGGCCCCACACGTCGGGCAGGCGCTGCGGGTCGGAGGCCATGTTGTGCCGGGACCGCGCCAGCCAGCCCCGCACGTAGTCGACGGCGAACCGGCGGACGGCAGGGGTGTCCGTCCGCTGCTGGAGGAGGTGGTACGCCTCCCGGACGTCGACGGGCTCCCGGTCGTTCGCGACCGGACCGGCCGTGACCGGGGCCAGCAGCTCCGGGGAGACCGTGTGCACGTCGTGGACCGGTCCGGGGTGATCGCGCACCGGCTGCCCGGTGGGGAGCGAGTCGATCCACCGGCGGATGACGACCAGATCGGCCGGGGAGAACACCCGGAACATCGGGCCCCGTTCCCCGACGAGGCCGTTGACCAGCGGACTCTGTGCGGAGCGGCCCGGTTTGACCAGACGGCTGGCGGCCAGCTCGGCCAGCAACCCGCGCGGATCCGTCCGAGCCTCCTCCAACCAGTTCGACAGCGAACGGTCCCCGACGGTGAAGTCCCGGTGGTAGACGGCGCCCTCGCGGGCCCGATGGCGGAGCAGCTCGGCCATCTCGTACGCCGGGTCGAGGGCCTCCTCCAACTCGGCGAAGAGGCTCCTGCTCCACCTGTCCAGCACGGTGAGCGCCCACCGGAAACCGTCGCGTACCCGGGCCAGCTCCCCGTCGTCGAACCCGTGCTCGACGACGTCCAGGCAGAGCTCCAACCCGGTACGCGCCGCGCCGTCCCGGCCGGCGGACGGATCGATCGCGCTCCACTCCACGAGCTGCGGATGCGCCTGACGTACCAGCCGCAACGCGGGCAGTAGCCCGACCGTCCGCAGGCACAGGTCGGCGCCGATGATCTCGGGGCGGAAGTCGGCCGGTCTCCTGCTCATGGCCAGCAGCATCGCGGGCAGATAGAAGTGGTGGTCGGCCACCCGAGGGTCGTGCACCAGCCGGGCCACCGGCACCGCGTGCTCGGAGAGGTGCAGGTGCCGGAGCAGGGTCAGGTAGACGCTGCCCCGGGAGTCCTGCGGCCGGCCGACGCCGACGTCCGACGCGTACAGGGTCAGGATGCGCAGTGTGGTCGCGTCGTCCGCGTTGCCCGGCGCACTCTGCCACTGCAACCAGGCGCCCGACCGCAGCGCGAGCGGTGCCACCGCGAGCGCGGTGCGGCGGACGAGGGACTCGGTGGCCGGTGGAGCCGAGGCCGTCGCGCCCAACTCCTCGAACCGGCGGGACTCGGCGGTCGACCAGCGCACCGCCTCGTCCCGGAGCACGTCCAACGGGGTCGGCGACGACTCGCGATCTGCCACGTCACTGATCTCGGCCCGCAGCCGTGTCACGAACGGGTCGCCGGGAAAGGAGGTCTCGGGGTCGACCGCGATGACGAAGAGCTCGCGGGACCGGGCCTGCTGATCAAGCGGTCGGGCCGTATGTCGACCTGACTGACCGACTTCTTTCGTTGACACTGCCAGCTCCTGGCTCTATTCGTGTCTGGTATCCCGAAACAATGTGGTAACCAAATGTGTGCGGAATCTGGACGGCACGGATGGCCCGCGCGACGAACGTGCCATTCGTCGTGACGGGAAAGGTGTCGCCGTCTTCGCAGAAGCTAGAACATGGGGTAGATCGAGGCGTCGTTCTTCGGCTTCTTCTTGCGACCGAAGATCTTGTTAAGAATTCTGCGCACCACGTTCATCTTTCTGCCCTCACCTGAGTCGGACCCGTGTCGGTCCTAGGACGAGAAATTCAACTGTTCGGCCAACAGCCGGGCCACCAGGTCTAACCCGTGGTCGGTCATGTGGGCCCGGTTGACAAACAGCCAGCTGTCGTCCTTGACGCTGGTCGCGAGGAGGGGGTTGATGTCCAGAAACCCGACGTCGATCTTCTCGCAGCCCAGTTGCAGCAGCTCCGCATATCTGCGGACCGATTCCCGGGTGGCGATGTCGCCGAACAACTCCCAGAAGTTCGAGATCTTGTCCAGCTCGTCGAAGAGGCACTTCTCCGGTGGCGCGGCCGTCTCGCGTACCCAGGTTGCCAGCGGTTGCAGCACGAACGTGATCCTGGTGTCGGTCGCGGCGGCGAGTTGCTTCCACGACTCCAGGTGCCGCACGGTCAGCGCGGCGGCGTCCGCGATGCGTACCTCCAGCGGGCGGACCGGTTCGTCGCCGCCGTTCGACGAGGTGCCGGAGCCGAAGGGATGCGTCCGGTGCTGGGACCTGAGCTTGTCCATCTGGCCGAAGAAGTCACCGCAGTTGAAGAACGCGCCGTCGTCGCCGCGCTGGGCGGCGGGTAGGCGCGCCAGGGCCAGGTTGTTGAGCCCGGACACGATCACGATCTCCTCCACCGGCGGCAGCAGATGCCGGTAGAAGAGGAAGAGCAGCAGCTCCTGGGCCGAGGAATGGCTGCGTCCCGCGAAGTTCAACCAGGGCAGCGACGGTGCGTGGGCGGTCCACAGTCGCGAGGCGAGTGTCGCCTGGTCGCAGGTGGCTCCGATGCCCATCGCCATGGAACTGCCGGCCAACAACCGGATCGGGCCGTCGGCCGGCTCCCCGCCCGCCGAGGCGTACCCGTCGGCGCCGTGCGAGATGCGAAAACCGAGACGATCCGTATTGATGACGGGAGAGCGGTAGTGCACGCGGTGAAAATGCATCACATAGGACATCCAGCGAGCCTGGCCGCGCTGGTCGAAATCATCGTAAACAAGCATCTGCGGGGTCAACTCGGAGCGCGCCGAGCTTGGACAACGCACTGTTCCCCCCATTGGAAATTATCAGCCGGGGTCCCCAAACCATCTACGGCCGTTGTTGCGTGAGTACGGTAACACGCTCAGTGGTGGAGGAAAAAGGGTCGACCCCAGGAATTATCGCCTGTCTGGTTTATCCTGGCTTGAGTGGAGGATTACCGAACCAGCAAACATTGAACTGATCTCAGCGACTTTGCGCGTAGGTATTTGTGTTCGAACGAGGTGCCCAGATTGTGGTGGCGGCCGTGCCGAGTGAGGTCAGGCGGCCTTTTGGGCGTTCTCGGACTGTAGTGCACCACGCCCGTTCTCGGGGGGTGGGACGCGGGGGGGGGGCGATGCGAGGCCCGGAGCGTTCGACCGAATGGTGTGCACTGTCCGACCGGCCGGCCCACGGGTGCGCCCCCGTGCAGGACCGCTGCCCTGCACACGAGTGAGGCCCTGACCGGCGAGAATGCCGGTCAGGGCCTCACATCTGTCGGGGTGGCCGGATTCGAACCGACGACCTCTTCGTCCCGAACGAAGCGCGCTACCAAGCTGCGCCACACCCCGAGGCGTGCGGACAAATACTAGCCCACCCGCCCCGGGGGTCAAACTCGGTACCCCCGGGGCCGGAGGGTCAGCGGGGGATGAGGGTGAGCAGGGTGGCCTCGGGCGGGCAGGCGAACCGGACCGGGGCGGTCGGATGGGTACCGAGGCCGGCGGAGACGTGCAGCCAGGAGTCCGAGCCGGGCCAGCGGTGCAGGCCCTTGGCCATCGACCGGGGCAGCCCGCAGTTGGTCACCAGCGCGCCCACACCCGGTACGCACACCTGGCCGCCGTGGGTGTGCCCGGCGAGCAGCAGCCCGAAGCCGTCGGCGGCCATCTCGTCGAGCAGCGCCGGTTCGGGGGAGTGGGTCAGGGCGATGGAGAGATCGGCCGAGGCGGAGACCGGACCGGCCACCGAGGGGTAGTCGTCGCGTTCGATGTGCGGGTCGTCCACGCCGGCCATGTCGATCGTCCGGCCACCGGCCTTGAGCGTCACCCGCCGGTTGTTCAGGTCGGTCCAGCCCGCCCCGCTGAAGACGTCGCGCAGCTCCTCGTAGGGCAGCTCGACGCCCTCGGTGTACTCCCGGTCGGGCAGGAAGTAGCTGAACGGGTTCTTCAGCACCGGCCCGGTGTAGTCGTTGGAGCCGAAGACGAAGGCACCCGGGTAGTCGAGCAGCGGTTGCAGCGCCCGCAGGACACCCGGCACCGCCCCCGGGTGGGCCATGTTGTCACCGGTGACCACGACCAGGTCGGGGTCGAGGGCGGCCAACGAGGCCACCCAGTTCTGCTTGCGTACCTGGTTGGGGGTCATGTGCAGGTCGGAGAGGTGCAGGACGCGCAGCGGCTCGGTGCCGGTCGGCAGCACCGGGACGTCGAAGCGCCGGAGGGTGAACATGTTGCGCTCGACGAGGGACGCGTACGCCAGGGCGGCGGCGCCCGTCGCGACGGTGGCGGTCGCGAGCCGGAATAGTGTGCGCTTTCGCATGCCGATCAGGGTAGTTTGGGCGACCATGAGCACGCTGAAGGACCGCCTCACCGCCGACATGCGCGCCGCCCTCAAGGCCCGCGACGAGCTGACCACCTCCACCCTGCGGATGGCTCTGGCCGCCGTGGGCACGGCCGAGGTCTCCGGCAAGGCCAAGCGTGAGCTCAGCGACGACGAGGTGCTGGGCGTGCTGACCAAGGAGGCCAAGAAGCGCCGCGAGGCGGCCACCGCCTTCGCCGACGCGGGTCGCGCCGAGCAGTCCGCCAAGGAGACCGCCGAGGGCGAGGTGCTGGAGCGCTACCTGCCGAAGCAGCTCTCCGACGCCGAGCTGACCGAGCTTGTCGCGGGGGCACTCGCCGGGGGCGGGTTCACCGGCAAGGCACAGATGGGCCCGGCCATGAAGGCGGCCCAGGCTGCGACGGCCGGCCGGGCCGAGGGCGGTCGGGTTGCCGCCGAGGTACGCCGACAGCTCGGTCTCTGACACGTCACCGGCCGGTACGCCCCGGACGCGGCGCTACCGCTGATCACTCCCGACGACGCGGAACGGGCGGGCATCCCTCTCCAGGGTTGCCCGCCCGTTCGCGTGCGGTCTCAGCGGTGATCAGCCGCCAGGTCTGCCCGGCGGTCGACCGGGACTGCTCGGCGTACCACCCGGAGGGCCGTTACCGGCGTTGCTTCCGCCACCACCGGCGCTGACCAGGATCGTCACGATCCCGTTCTTGATGGTGCGACCGTCAGGGCTGGTGCCGGCCGCGGTGCCCGCCGCGCATTCCGAGGTGACCCGGTTGCTGGAGACGACCGGCTGGAACCCGGCACCGGAGATGCGTGATCTGGCCTCGTCGACGGAGAGGCACTTGACGCCGGGGATGCTGCGCTGGTCGCCCTCGGAGATCTTCTTGCCGGGTGGGTCGAAGTTGATCCTCTTCTTGCCCTTCATGGCGTCCCGCAGCGTCTCGTTGACCGGCGGGTTGATGCCGTCCGCCGCGTTGTGCCTCATCTTGACGTTGGTCTGCGGCCAGTCCGGGTCGGCCATGATGCCGGCGACCGCGTACTGCTTGGTCATCGCGACCAGGGAGGCGGTCTTCTCGGAGTCGGTGGTGCCGGACTTGCCGGCGACCGGAGCGTTGACGACGACCTTGGTCTGCGGGGACGTCCGGCTGCTACCACACTTGGTGGTGGGGGAGTTGTCGCCGACCGGGCAGCGGGCCGCGTCCACGGCCGCCCGGGCCACGTCCGTGCTGATCCGCTTCTCGCAGCGCGGGTTCGCCACGTCCAGCTTGTTCTTGTCGAGATCGCGGATCTCCTGCACCGGGGTCGGCTCGCAGTACTTGCCGTCGGCGGCCAGCGTGGCGTAGGAGTTGGCCAACTCCAGCGGGGTGACCTGCGAGACGCCGAGCGTGAAGGCGCCCCACTGGTTCGCCGACTCCTTGGTGCGCGCGAGGTCCGCGTCCTCGCGCTCCCGGAACTGGATGCCCAGGCGCTTGGCCACGTCCACCACGTTCGCCGCGCCCACCTGCTGTTGCAGCGGGACGAAGTACGTGTTGGTCGAGGCCGAGAAGGCGCTCCACATGTCCTTCACGCCACCGGGCTGAAGGTTCGAGTTGGTCGGACAGTAGAAGTGCGTACCCTCGCAGGCGGCCGGGCTGCTGGGGCTGATGATGTACTCCGACTTGAACTGCTGCGGCGCGTTGATGGTGTAGCTGAGCGGGATGCCCTTCTCCAGCGCGGCCACGATCGTGAAGATCTTGAAGACCGAGCCGGCCTGGTAGCCGGTGATCCCGTCACCGCCGGTCAGCAGCGGGTTGACCGTGTTCGGATAGTTGCCGAGCTTGCCGTTCCCGCGTTGCTTGGGGTCGCTGTGCGGCAGGTTCTTCGGCTTGTTCGGGTTGTCCAGCTTGAAGTTGCGGTTGACCGAGAGGGCACGGACCCGGCCGGTGCCGGGCTCGACCACCGCGATCATCGCGGCTTCCTTGGACTTCACCGACTTGGCCTTGCGGACCGCCCTGTCGGCGCCCTCCTGGGCCTGCTTGTCCAGGGTGGTGATGATCGTGTAGCCGCCGCTCTTGAGCCGCCGCTCCCGGTCGTACGTGGTCGAGCCGAACGTCTCCTGCGACATCCACCAGCGGTAGAAGTAGTCGCAGAAGAAGCCCCAGGCGTTCTTGTTCGTCGCGACGCAGCCGTTCGGCGCCCGCTTGCCCTTGACCACCAGCTTGACGGCCTTGGCCTTGTCGGCGTCCTCCTGGGTGACGGCACCGGTCTTGACCATGTTGTCGATCACGTAGTCGCGCCGGGCGACCGCCTGCGGGTAGCCGCTCTTGGTGGTCGGGTCGAACGAGGTCGGCGCCTTCACGAGGCCGGCCAGCATGGCGGCCTCGTCGACCGTCAGGTCCTTCGGCGGCTTGCTGAAGTAGACCTGGCTGGCGGCGTAGACGCCGTACGCGCCGTTGCCGAACGCGGCGAGGTTGAGGTAGCTCTCCAGGATCTGGTCCTTGGTGAGCGTCTTCTCGATCTGCAACGCGTAGTTCATCTCGCGCAGCTTGCGGGCGCTGGTGTCCTCAGTCGCGGCGACCACGTCGGCCGGGTGCGTCGCCGAGTACGCGATGCCCATCCGGACGTACTGCATGGTCAGCGTCGAGGCGCCCTGCCGGTCGTTGCCGGCGGCGCTGTTGTTGACGAAGGCGCGGGCGACGCCGTTGAGGTCGACCCCGTTGTGGTTGTAGAAGTCGTGGTCCTCGGCCGCGATGATCGCGTTGCGCATGTTCTCGCCGATGTCGGCGAACTTGATGTCCCGCCGGTTCTCGTCGTACATCGTGGCCAGTGGTGTCTTCTTGTCGGACGCCAGCAGGTAGCTGATCTGGGGGGCGCGGGACACCGTCAGTTCCTTCGGCAGCGCGCCGAAGGTCTCCGCGCCGGCCTTGGCGGCCAGGCCAGACATCGCCACCGCGGGGAATGCCGCTGCGGCGACCACTACGCCGGCCAACAACCCACAGATGAGCAGCGATGCGGCGTTGGTCAGAATGTTGTGGTCACGTTTCCGCATCCAGGTCACCTCGACAGGGTACGCGAACAGGTAACGAGGGGCGCTGGGGCGTCTTTTCCCCATTTCCTGCGCGCGCCGTCCTCGTTGTGCTAGACGCGTGGCACCGGAGATCTGGTTGCGTGTGATCCGTGCCGAGTTTCCTCCGCGTGGGGGGTGGCGCGCAGCGTTTTCGCGGACTCGGGCGGGGTAAGCGGGGGCCCCGAGCCCGAGAAGCCGGGAGTGTCCGGAATGATGGATTTAGCCGACAACGTTGCGTAATCGGGTGACTACAGAGCATGATGGTTGCGGCGACAGCGCCACATGTCGTCTGTGCCGCCTTGGGGTAAGGCGTGCCGGATGACCGGGGGGAATTGCCGGCTGACCCGCGACGGCGTCGGTAGTACTGCAAGGGGGGACGAGTACAGATGGGCATGATCACTGACTGGCCGTCGTTGGCGGCATGTCAGAACGGGGACCCGGACGCGTTGTTCGTACAGGGCGCCGAACAGAACGTGGCCAAGCGGATCTGCCGGAGTTGCCCAGTCCGCTACGAGTGCCTGGCCGACGCGCTGGACAACCGCATCGAGTTCGGCGTCTGGGGCGGCATGACCGAACGCGAACGCCGGGCACTGCTGCGTCGGCACCCGCAGGTCACCAGCTGGCGCAAGATGTTCGAGGCGGCGATGAAGAAGAACGCCAAGGACAAGGTCGGCAAGGACAAGATTCTCGCCACCACCTGACCGGCACGGTCAGGAGCGGCCGATCGCCGCACCGATCGTCCGCAGCCCGTCGACGTCGTGCACGTCGGCGGGCTGTGCCGTCACCGAGACCGCCGGCACCTGCGGAAACGCCTCGGTGAACCGTGCCGCCACACGCTTCTCGCGAACCGCCTGCTCGGACAGGGCCGCGTGGGCCCGCAACACCTCGACGACGCCCTCGTGGCCCCCGGTCGAGGCCAGCCGGTCGGCGGCGGCCCGGCTGGCCGACGCGTCCAACCCGGTGTCGGCCGGGCGGTGCACTCGGTTGAGCACGAGACCGGCCAGCGGCATGTTCTCCTCCCGCAGGCGTCCGGCGAAGTAGGCGGCCTCCCGGACCGCGTCCGGCTCCGGGGCCGCGACCAGCAGGAACGCCGTCTCGTTCGCCTGGAGGATGCGGTACGTCTGCTCCGCCCGCTGCCGGAACCCGCCGAACATCGAGTCGAGCGCGGCCACGAAGCCGGACAGGTCGGTCAGCAACTGCGCGCCGAGGATCTTCTGCACCACTCGGGAGAACATCCCGAACGAGGCGGTGACCAGGCTGAACATGCTGCGCCCGCCGGTCCGCGCCGGGGCCAGCAACAGGCGCAGCATCCGTCCGTCGAGGAACCGGGACAGTCGGGCCGGCGCGTCCAGGAAGTCCAGCGCCGACCGCGACGGTGGGGTGTCCACCACGATCAGGTCCCAGTCGCCCCGTGCGTGCAACTGGCCCAGCTTCTCCATCGCCATGTACTCCTGCGTACCGGCGAAGGTGGAACTCATCGCCTGGTAGAAGGGGTTCGCGAAGATCTCGGCGGCCTTCGTCGGGTCGGTGTGCGCGAGCACCACGTCGTCGAAGGTGCGCTTCATGTCGAGCATCATGGCGTGCAACTCGCCGCCGCTCTCCTCGACGTCGATCCCCTTCACCTGCCGGGGCGTGTTGTCCAGCTCGGTCAGGCCGAGCGACTGGGCCAGCCGGCGGGCCGGGTCGATGGTGAGCACCACCGTACGGCGACCGTGTCGCTCGGCCGCACGGAGTGCGAGCGCGGCGGCCGTGGTCGTCTTACCCACCCCGCCCGCACCGCAGCAGACCACGATCCGTACGCCGGAATCGGCCAGGATCCGGTCGACGTCCAGCGGCGGTGCGGCGTTGTCGGAAGGCACCATTCGAGCGTATCGGCCCGACCCGGTCCGCGCGGCGGGCCGACGTCAGGTGTGAGTCAATCGCCCTTCACCAGGGCTGCGGCGAGCACGTCCAGGCCGGCGCGGTCCACCCCGTCGGGCAGCAGGGGCAGCTCCACCAGGGGCACGTCGAGTTCCGCCAGATCGGCGCGGAGCGAGTCCTCCAGATCCCGGCGGACGGCCTGGTCACGTGCCTCGTCGCGCAACCCGGCGAGGACGCGCCGGTCGGCGGACAACCCGGCGGCGCGCAGCCCCCGCTCCAGTTCCGCCTCGGTGACCATCCGTCCCGCCGGCAGCGGCGGCCGGGTCCCGTTGACGATCACCCGGCCCACCCCGAAACCGAGCGAGGCCAGCTCGGCGATCGCGTCGACGGTCTCCTGGACCGGCATCTCCTCCAACAGCGTCACCACGTGCACGGCGGTCATCGGCGACCGCAGCAGCACCGAGACCCCCTCGCTCTGGGTCTTGATCGGGCCGACCTTGGCCAGCCGGGCGGTCTCCGCGGTCACGTTCAGGAAGCGCGCGATCCGGCCGGTCGGCGGGGCGTCCAGCACCACCGCGTCGTACACCCGCCGTTGCTCGACCCTGCGGGTGGTGGCCTCCTTGACCTTGCCGGTGAGCAGCACGTCGCGCAGGCCGGGGGCGATGGTGGTGGCGAAGTCGATCGCGCCGAGCTTGCGCAGCGCCCGGCCGGCGGCACCCAGCTTGTAGAACATGTCCAGGTACTCCAGCAGGGCCTCCTCGGCGTCCACCGTGAGCGCCCACATCTCACCGCCGTCCGCCGCGTCGGCCAGACGCCGCTCGGCGTACGGCAACGGGTCGGTGCCGAAGAGCTGGGCGATGCCCTGCCGCCCCTCCACCTCGACCAGCAGTGTGCGCCGCCCACCGGCGGCCAGGGCCAGGGCCAGGGCGGCGGCCACGCTGGTCTTGCCCGTGCCGCCCTTGCCGGTCACCACGTGCAGTCGGGCGGGCCACTCCGTGCCGGCCCGGTCGGCCGGGCGCTGCGCTGCTCCCACCGGCCGAGCCTATCCAGCCGGCCGGCTCAGGCGACCTCGCAGACCCACCAGCCGCTCTTCCGGATCACGGTGAAGCGCAGGTCCTGGTCGGCGATCTTCTCGTCGGCGGTGGTCACCGTCACGGTGGTGGTGACGGTGGCGCGGTCCCCGGTCTCGTTGTCCACCGTCGGGGTGTCCCAGCGGAAGCGGGGGCTCTGGTGGGCCGCCACGTACTGCTCGACCTCGGTGACCTTGGCCCGGATCCGGTCCTGGTCGCGTGCGCCGGTGCAGACCAGTCGGGCCGCCTTGGCCGCGTCCCGCTCCTGGTAAACGGCGGTGAGGAACTCGTCGACCGCGACCGACGGATCCTGGGCACCCTCGCCGGACTCGGCGTTGCGCACGGTCAGGAACGCCACCACGCCGCCGCCCGCGCAGAGCAGCAGCACCACGGCCAGGGCGATCGAGGCCACCATGGCGCCACCCCGTTTGCGGGGTGGCGCGGTCGGTGGCGGGTACGGCGGACGGCTGCCGGGCGACGCCGTGACCGGTTCCGGACCGGCCGGCGAGGAGGGGGCGACCGGTGGGCCGGCCGGCAGCGGGTCGGTGGGGCCGGTCGGGCCGCCTGCGGGTGGCTGGGTCATCGCGTACCCCCGGGTGCGGCGCACCGTCGCGCGACAGCGACGGGCGTGGGATTGGGGCGGCCGGGCCGTGCGCCCGTCCAGACGGGAAGGGTAGCGGTCCATCGGTGGGGTGCGGGGGTCCCGGTGTCACCTGTGCGGACGGCGCCATCAGTTTCCTGCTGGTGGGGTGTCGCAAATGTGACGAAAGGCCGCCGGGCGTGCGCGTCCTGTTGATGGGACCGCCGCCGCCGCCCTACCGTCGCTCCGGCACGCCCTGACTGGGCTGGCCGCAGCGGTGCCGGACCGGCCGGCGGCGCCGTGACCAGGTACGACGCCCGGAGGCAGTGCATGCGCGACATCGACAACACCCCCCGAGCCCAGTTCTCCGTCGGGGGGCGGCGGGGCAGCCGGACGGCCGGCGGCGACCCCTCCGGCCGGTTGCCGGTCAACGAGCGGTCGTACCGGCGTCCCGCCGACCCGGTCGGCATGGTCGAGCCGGCCGGTGGGCGGGACGACGAGGTTCCGGGCTACGTCATCCACCTGCCCGTCCGGGTGGCCGACCTGGCCGCCGCGACCGCGCTGGCGGCCCGGGTGGCGACCTCGCTGAACTTCCTGCCCGAGCTGGACGCGGGGGAGACCGAGGTGTCCACCGCCGACGACCAGAACAACCGGCACCGGGTCTTCTGCGACCTGCTGCTGCCCGACCGCACCCGGTGCCCCCAGCCGTACGACCACAAGGGGCTCTGCGGGGACGTGTCGATCGCCCCCGAGCAGCGTCCCGCCACGGAGCAGTGGCCGACCTCGGAGCAGCGTCCCGCGTCCTGACCGGCCGGCGGACCGTAGGCTGTGCCCCGAAGTGTCCATGCCACCGAGGGAGCTCTCCACCGATGCAGAAGTGGGAATACGCCACGGTCCCGCTGCTGGTCCACGCGACCAAGCAGATCCTCGACAACTGGGGTGAGGACGGCTGGGAACTGGTCTCCGTCGTACCCGGGCCGAACCCGGAGCAGCTCGTCGCCTACCTCAAGCGCCCGAAGGCATAAGGCCGTGAGCAACGGACCGCACGGGAAGTTGGCGGAACTCGGGCTGGAGCTGCCGGAGGTGGTCCCGCCGGTGGCGAGCTACGTCCCGGCGGTGCAGTCCGGCCAGCACGTGTACGTCTCCGGGCAACTCCCGATGGCCGAGGGCAAGCTGCTGGCCACCGGCAAGGTCGGTGCCGGCGTCTCCGCCGACCAGGCCAAGCAGCTCGCCGAGCGGTGCGCCCTCAACGCGCTCGCCGCGATCGACTCGCTGGTCGGCCTGGAGAACGTCGTCAAGATCGTCAAGTTGACCGGCTTCGTGGCCAGCGCCCCCGGCTTCACCGGTCAGCCCGGCGTCATCAACGGAGCGTCCGACCTGTTCGGCGCCGTGTTCGGTGAGGCCGGTCGGCACGCCCGGTCGGCCGTCGGCGTGGCCGAGCTGCCGCTGGACGCGCCGGTCGAGGTCGAGGTCATCGTCGAGGTCGCCTGACCGCACCGTCGCGATCTTGTGGTTCCGGCCGGACGAAGGCCCCTAACGAGGGCGAATCGGGGACCAGAACTGCAAGATCGCGGAGGTGCGTGCCCGGGGTCGTACGATCGCAGCCATGGGAGGGCATGTGACGGGGGCGGTGAGCGCCCTCGCCAGCGAGTTGCCGGAGTGGGTGACGCTGCTGCGGGCACCAAATCCGGGGCCGATGACGCTGGACGGCACCAACACCTGGCTGCTGCGCGCCCCGGGCGCGGCGTACGGCGTCGTGGTCGACCCGGGGCCGGCCGACGAGGACCACCTGGCCGCGATCGCGCAGTGGGGACCGGTCGGCCTGGTGCTGATCACCCACGGGCATCCGGACCACACCGAAGCCTCGCCGCGCCTGCACGAGATGCTCGGCGGTGCACCGGTACGCGCCGCCGACCCGGCGCACAGCATCGGCGGTCCGGCACTCGATCCCGCCGGAGACGTGGACGGGCACGGGCTGACGATCCGGCTCGTACCCACCCCCGGGCACACCGCCGACTCGGTCTGCTTCCTGGTCGAGCACGATGGCCGGCAGGTGGTCCTGACCGGCGACACCATTCTCGGGCGGGGCACCACCGTGGTCGCTCATCCGGACGGCCACCTCGGCGACTACCTGGCCAGCCTGGAACTGCTCGCCACGTACCGGGGGATCCCGGCGTTGCCGGGCCACGGGCCGGCGCTGGCCGACTGCGGCGCCGCCGCCGACTTCTACCTGGCCCACCGGCGGGCCCGCCTGGACCAGGTCCGGGCGGCGCGCGACGGTGGGGCGCGGACCCCGGCCGAGGTGGTCGCCGTCGTCTACGCCGACGTGGACCGGTCGCTCTGGTGGGCGGCGGAGTGGTCCGTGCGCGCCCAACTGGAGTACCTGGGCCGGGAATCCGAGGGTGACGCCGCGAGGTTGGACCGACCGTGACCTGCCCGGTGTGCGGAACCGTCGCCGTGCCCGGCGCCCGGTTCTGCCACAACTGCGGCGCCGCGCTGCCGGCCGCCGCCACCCTGCCCGCCGCCGAGCGGCGGGTGGTCACCGTGCTCTTCGGCGACCTGTCCGACTTCACCTCCTGGTCCGAGGACCTCGACCCGGAACGCGTCGGCGCGGTCACCGACCGCGTGCTGGCCGCCCTGGCCGGCGCGGTGAAGACCTTCGGCGGGCACGTCGACAAACTCACCGGTGACGGGATCATGGCGGTCTTCGGCGCTCCGGTCGCGCACGAGGACGACGCCGAACGCGCCGTCCGGGCCGCCCTGTCCATGCAGCGGGCGGTCCGCCGGGTGCTCGACGACGAGCGCGGCGGCGGTGCGCCGCTGGGGCTGCGAGTCGGGCTGAACACCGGTGACGTGATCGCCGGCATCCAGGCCGCCATCGAGTACACCGTCATCGGCGACACCGTGAACACCGCCGCACGGCTGGCCGACGCCGCCGCCGTCGGCGCGGTCTACGGCGGGGCGCGGACCGCGGCGGCCACCCGCCACGTCGCCAGCTGGCGGGCGCTGCGGCCGTTGCGGCTCAAGGGCAAGCGCGAGCCGGTCGAGGCGTACGAGCTGCTCGGCCTGCTGGATGCGCCGGGCACCCGTTCCGGCCTCGGCGACGAGGCGCCCTTCGTGGGCCGGGAGACCGAGATCGGCCGGGTCGCCGGCCGGCTGGCCGAGGTGATCGACCGGGGCGAGCCCCGGGTGCTGCTGATGACCGCCGAGGCGGGGATCGGCAAGTCCCGGTTCGCCGCCGAGGTGGAGCGCCTGGCCGCCGGTTACGACGTGGGAGCCGGACGGTACGCGGCACACACCGGTGCCCGGGTCCTCTCCGTACGCTGCGCCGCGTTCGGCGAGCGCCGTCGGCTCGCCCCCCTGGCCGACCTGGTGCGCGCCGCCGCCGGCCTGCCCAACGACACGGCCACGGCGGTCACCCGGGCCGCCGTCGAGGAGCGGCTGCGCCGCCTCGGGCAGCGCCTCAGCCGCTCCCGCACCGCGCCCGCCCCGGTCGCCGTCGACCAGTTGCTGGCCCTGCTCGGGTACGCCGAGCTGCCCGCCGCCGCGCACACCGACCAGAGCGAGTGGACCGCCGCGCAACCGCCACCCGACGCCGAGGCGGTGCCGAACGCGGTGGCCGCCCTGCTGAGCGCGCTCGCCGAGGAGGCGCCGCTGATGGTGGTGGTGGACGACCTGCACGACGCCACCGCGGAGACCATCGGCGCGCTGGAGATCACCCTGTCCCGGCTCGACGGGCCGGTCCTGGTGCTGCTGCTCGGGCGGCCGGAACTGGTGCGTACCGCGGGCACCCTGGCCCGGGTCGCGGACGCCGAGGTGCAGCCGTTGCCGCCGCTGCGCGGTGCCGACGCGTCCCGCCTGCTCACCAGCTACCTCGGCGGCGGGCGGCTGCCGCAGGCCGACGCCGACCGGCTGCTCGCCACCGCCCAGGGCAACCCGTTCTATCTGGCCGAGCTGATCACCCTGCTGATGGAGCGCGGCGCGCTGACCGCCGGGGCGCGCAACGACTGGCGGCTGGCCCCCGGTTCGCTCGGCAGCCGGCTGCTCTCCCGTGACCTGGCGGCCGTGCTCGCGGCCCGGATCGACGCGCTGCCCGCCGAGGCCCGCTCGGTGCTGCGGGACGCGGCGGTGGTCGGCGACACGGTGCCCGACGGTGCGTTGCAGGCGTTGCGCGACCAGCGGGCCGGGCGCGACGGTCGACCCGCCGCCGTGGTCGCGCTCGAACTGGACCGGGCCGTGGAGGAACTGCTGCAACGCCGCATGCTGCACCGCACGCGCACCGGGTACGCCTTCGCCACCCCGCTGATGCGGGAGGCCGCGTACGCCGGGGTCAGCAAGGCGGAGTTGGCCGAACGGCACGCCGCGCTGGCCCGGTGGGCGAGCCCGGCGGCCAGCGTCACCAGCGGCCTGGGCGGCCCCGACCTGGTCGCGACCGGCACCACGGTCGGTCCGGGCGGTTTCACCGAGGCGGCCCGGGACGACTTCGTGGCGCAGCACGTCGAGCGGGCCACCGCGTTGGCCGACGCGGTCACGTTGCGTCCGGACGCGCCGGCCCGGGCGGTCGCCCCGCTGGGGGTCGCCGCGCTCGGCCGGGCCACCCGGCGCGCGCTGCACGAGGGCGAGCCGGCCCTCGCCGTCGAGTACGCCGAACGCGCGGCCGAACTGGCCCGCGTCGACGGCGTACCGGCGCAGGACCGGGTGGTGCACGCGCGGGCGCTGCTCCAGGTCGGGCGGGTGGCCGACGCGCTGGCGTCGGCCGAGAAGATCGCCGCCAACGCCGGGGACCAGGCGACCACCCGGATCAGCGCGCTGCTGCTCGCGGGGCAGGCCCAGCAGGCCATGGGTGACCTGCGGCGGGCCGAGACCTGCTGGCGGGAGGCGTTGCAGGTGGCCACCGACGCGGACCTGCCGAGCCTGCGGGCCTCGGCGATGCGTCGGCTGGGCATGGCCGACTTCCTGGCCGGCCGGCTCGGCGAGGCGAGCAGCCGGTTGGCCGCCGCGTACCAGGTCAGCCTGGCGGTGCAGGACCGTCGGGGGCAGGCGTGGTCGTTGCAGAACCTGGCCTGGGTGACCACCACCCGGGGCGACTTCGCGGGTACGGACGCGGTGCTCGGCCGGGCCGCCCGACTCTTCGCCGAACTCAAGGACCCGTACGGGCGGGCGTGGCTGCGGGGCACCACCGCCTTCGCCCGGCTGCTGGCCGGTCGACTGAGCGAGGCGCGTCGGCTGGCCCGGATCTTCCTGCCCTTCGGGGAGCGGGTCGGCGAGGCGTGGGCGGTGGGCACGCTCCGGGCGGTCGACGCGTACGCCAACGCGGAGCTGGGCGAACTGCTCGACGCGGACCGGGAGGCCCGTCGGGCGTACCGCGAGTTCGCCGCGGCCTCCGACGAGTGGGGGCAGGGGTTCGCGCTTGTCGTCCGGGGTGTGGTGGCCCGTGGCCTGGGCGAGCCGGAACACGCCGCCGACCTGCTCACCGACGCCCTGGAGTACGCCGGTCGGACCGCCCATCCGCTGCTCACCGGCATGGCCGGCACGCTGCGCGGCTTCGTGGCGCTGGACATGGGCGACGTGGCCGGTGCCGAGCGGTACGCGCGGGCGGTGCTGACCAGTGTGGAGCCGCACAATCCGCAGGCGCCCGCGCAGGTGGGGCCTCGGGTGCTGCTGGCGACGGCCCGGTTGGCAGCCGGTGACTCCGGCACCGCGGTCGGCCTGCTGGCCCCGGTGGCCACCGCCGCCGCCACCTCGCCGTCGCTGTTGTTCTCCCGTCGGCAGTCGATGGCGCGTTACGCCTCGGCACTGCTCGCGCACGGGCAGTACGAGCAGGCGTTGGACTGGGCCCGTCGGGCGGCGGGCACGCCGGCCGAGGACGTCCGCAGCCAGGTGGTCGCGGCCCGGGTACGCGCCGAGGCGTTGGCTGCCTGCGGCCGGCCGGCGGAGGCGTTGACCAGTGCCGAGGAGGCGGTCCGTCTGTCGTTCGCCACCGAGCAGCGCAGCGAGCGCGCCGACGCCGAGGCGCTGTACACCCGGTTGCGCGACGGTCGCTGAGCCGACCCGTCGGCCTGCCGACGTGGTGCGGTGGGGCCGGGTATGTCGGTTCCGGTGATGTGGGCTGTCGGGGCCGACCGATAGCGTGCACGGTGCACGCGGCGGTCAACATGGGCGGTCGTGCCGTCAAGGGGGAGGGCTCAGATGAGGCTGCCGCGCTCGGTCGCCGGCTGGACGGTCGCGGTGTTCGGCGTGTTGGCGCTGGTGATGGGTGCGGTCGGGCTGATCTGGCCGGAGGTGCTGCTCGGGATGCTCGGCTTCGAGATCCCGGCGACCCGGGCGCCCGGCGACTACACGGGCGTGTTCGTGACCGCCTCGTCGATGGCCTCGTTCAACATGGGGGTCTACTACCTGCTCGCCACCGCCACCGAGTGGCGCGCGTTCTTCCGCTTCACGGTGGTGTTCCGGTTGGTCACGTTCACCGTGTTCACTCTCGCGGTGCTGGCCGACGTGGCGCCCGGCCGGTTCTTCGGCGTGGCGGCCTGGGAGGGTGTGGGCGCTCTGGCCACCGCCGCCGGCCTGTGGTGGGACTCCCGACGCGCCGCGCAGACCGCGCCGGAGCCGTCGCCCGCCGATGCGGTTCACTGAGCCGCCGGTCCAGTTGGGTATTTTCGAAACCGTGACCGACACCCCGCCCGGCGCCCTGCCGACGCCCATCGTGCCTGGTCTGACTGATTTGCGGGTCTTTGCCCGAGGGGGCTATGCGACCGTCTACCGGGCCACCCAGATCTCGGTGGACCGCGAGGTCGCGGTCAAGGTCGAGAACCGCACTCTCGCCAGCGACCGGGACCAGGCCCGCTTCCTGCGCGAGGCGCGTGCGGCCGGTCGGATGTCGTCGCACCCGCACGTGGTCGACCTCTTCGACGTCGGGGTCACCATCGACCAGCACCCCTACCTGATCATGGAGCTCTGCGACGGGTCGTACGCCGAACGGATGCGTACCTCGCCGCTGGGCGCCGCCGAGGCGCGGGACCTGGGCATCAAGATCGCGGACGCGCTCGCCCACTCGCACGCGGCCGGGGTGCTGCACCGCGACGTCAAGCCGGCCAACATCCTCTACTCGCACTTCAACTCGGCGGTGCTGGCCGACTTCGGGCTGGCCGTGGTCGCCGAGATGCGTGACGCCACGGTCGCCCTGGAGGTGCTCACCCCGGCGTACGCCCCGCCGGAGATGTTCAGCCACAGTCCGCCCTCACCGGCGGTGGACGTCTACGCGCTCTGCGCCACGCTCTACGCGGTGATGCACGGTCGGCCGCCACGCTGGCAGACCGAACGCAACCCGAGCCTGGTCACCGTGCTGGAGATGTTCCACCAGCCGGTCCCCGGCATCCCCGGGATCCCGGAGGAGCTGCTCGACGTGCTCCGCGCCGGGATGGCCAACGACCCGGCGGACCGCCCCTCCGTCGTCCAGTTGCACGACATGCTCGTCGGCCTGCAACTGGAGGGTCTCGGCCCGCCGAGTCCGCCTATCGGCCTGCTCGGCGGCGGATACCACGGCGGTGTCCGGGCGGCGGGTGAGACACCCGACGCCGGGGACACCGGCGCCTCCACCGAGCGCGGCCGGGGACGGCGCTGGTTCCTGGGTGCCACCGGCGTGGTGGCGCTGGCCGCCTCGGCGGGCGTCGGTGCCTGGGCCGCCGGTGGGCTTCAGTCCGGCCAGCCCACCGCCCCGACCCGGCAGATCACGACCGGCGTGCACCGTCCCGGCTGCGCCGCCCTGCCCGAGGCGCTGCCGGAGGGCGCCCGCTGCGCGGAGGAACTGGAGTGCTTCGGCCCGGTGCAGGTGCGCGCCCAGCGGGCCGAGGCCAGCCAGGTGCCGTGCGACACCCGGCACACCTGGGAGAGCTACGCCGCAGGGGAGTTGCCCCCCACGCTGCGCGACGCCGACCACGACGAGATCGTGGCGGATCCGGCCGTCCGCAAGATCTGCAACACGGAGACGTTCCGCCTGGTCAGCGGCATCGACAAGCCCACCGGGTGGAACCTGGAGGTGCTGCCGCCGGCCGACGCGCAGAACGACGCGACCTACCGCTGCCTGGCCGGGCGCGGGCTGGACGGGCTGGCGTCCCCCACCCTCACCGGGAGCTGACCGGGGTCAGTGGCTCGCGTCGCGGCGGTAGCGGTCCCGCATCGCCCGGACGGCTTCCCGGTCGCCTAGCGTCTCCAGGGTGTCCGCGTCGACGCCGGGCGCCTGTGCCATCGGGTGGACCGGTGGGGGTGGAGGTGGCGTGTCGACCGGGGCGGCCTGCCGGGCGGCGGTGACCGCCACCCCGGTGACGATGGCGAGCAGGACGCAGCCCAGGGCCATCGCGACCCCCAGCAGGTCCTGCCGGGGCCCGACGATCAGTGCCACCAGCAGCCACAGCGATCCGAGTGCGGCGACCACCGCCACGGTGCGCGCGTCAGGTCCGGGGATGCGTCTCACGCGTCCAGAATGTCGGAGATTGCCGATCTGTCAACAGCAGACGGTCGAGCGCCTGCGTAACATCTGACAACTCCACCTTACGGGATGCTGAAAACGCGACCTTGACGCCTGCATTGTCGGACATGTTGCTGTTCATCGGACCGCATGCATCGTCCGACGTCTCTAGAGTGACGGAGGTCGAGCCCGACTCGACGTGTCCCGTCTCCCACCGGAAGGCGTCCACATGCCACGACCAATCCGGAACCTCGCCGCCGCCGGGCTGATCGGCGCGCTCCTCGCCGGAGCGGCGGTCGTGCCCGCCAGCGCCGCACCCACCACGATCGGCGGGGGCACCGCCACGGTCTCGCACCGCACCAGCCCGCTGGAGCGGCTGCGCGTCGACCGTGTGCCCACGCCCAAGCTGGACTGGTACGAGTGCTACGACTACGCCGAGTGCGCCACCGTCGACCTGCCGCTGGACTACGACCAGCCGAGGGGTGCGACGACCGAGATCGCGGTGCTGCGGGTCAAGGCGCGGGACCAGAAGCGCAAGATCGGCAGCCTCTTCGTGAACCCGGGTGGCCCCGGTGGTTCGAGCACCAGCTTCGCCCTCGCCGCGCCGTACGTCTTCGGTGACGACGTGCTCGACCGGTTCGACATCGTCGGCGTGGACCCGCGCGGGGTGGGCTCCGGCGAGCAGCTCCGGTGTTTCCGGTCGGTGAAGGACCAGACCCGGGCGTACGAGGGGGCGAACGTCGCCTTCCCGTACACGAAGGCCGAGGAGAAGGCGTACGTCGCCGCCGCGATCCGGATCGGCAAGGGCTGTTCGACCACCGGTAAGCCGCTCAGTGGCGCGATGTCGACCGCCGAGGTCGCCCGCGACATGGACGTGCTGCGGCGGGCGGTCGGCGACAAGTTGCTGTCCTACGTGGGCTTCAGCTACGGCAGCGTGCTCGGGCAGTACTACGCGAACATGTTCCCGGACCGGGTGCGCGCCCTGGCGATCGACGGCGTACTGGACCCGACCGCGTGGTTAGGCGCGGGCGCCGCCGGCAACCTGGGCCAGGAGGACCGGATGCGCAGCGCGCAGGGCGCGTACCTGGCGCTCCGCGAGATCCTCAAGCGCTGCAAGACCGCCGGGGTGGACGCCTGCCCGCTGGCCTCGGGTGACCCGGCCGCGCTGTTCGAGCTGGTGGCGAAGCGACTCAAGGCCACGCCGCTGGTGCTGGAGGACCCGGACCTGGGCGAGTA
This sequence comes from Micromonospora sp. NPDC003816, assembly GCF_042874705.1. NCBI lineage: Bacteria > Bacillati > Actinomycetota > Actinomycetes > Micromonosporales > Micromonosporaceae > Micromonospora > Micromonospora sp. NPDC003816. The sequence goes on along the minus strand of NZ_JBIANP010000011.1, from coordinate 74,131 downwards.
CACCTTCACCTACGCCGACTTCGTCGCCATCATCGCGGGCTCCCTCTACGGCCCGTTCGGCTACCTGGACGTCGCCTACCTCACCCAGGAGCTGTTGGTCCTGACCGACCCGTCGGCGGCGACCGCGTCACGGACGCAGGCACGTACCTCGCTGCTCCAGCGGGCCGAGAAGGCACGGGAGCAGGCACGCGCCTACGACTTCCCGTACGAGAACGGGCTGGAGACCTTCCTCGGGGTGGACTGCACCGACGCCAACCACCCGAAGGACCCGGCCTCCTGGGCGGCTCGGGCCGCCAAGGCCGACAAGCGCGACCCGTACTTCGGTCGGTACTGGACCTGGGTCACCGCACCCTGTGCCCGGGACACCTGGACGGTGCGGGACGAGGACCGCTTCACCGGCCCGTTCGACCGGCGGACCGTCAACCCGGTCCTGGTCGTCGGCAACCACTGGGACCCGGCGACCAACTACAACGGCGCTGTCGCCTCCGCGAAGCTGCTGCCGAACAGCCGTCTGCTCTCCAGCGACAACTGGGGTCACACCGCGTACGGCACCTCGGCCTGCGCGACCGGCGCCATCGACGCCTACCTGCTGCGGTTGACGCTGCCGAAGAAGGGCACCGTCTGCCACGGCGACATCCAGCCGTTCGAGGAACTGCCGGAGTCGGCGGCAGGCGCCCGGGTCGACACCTCCAAGGAGGACCTTGCGGCCAAGGGTGCACCGCGCCGCGGTGCGCCCAAGCAGCTCCCGCCGGTGGTCGTGCCGATGCCGGGGATCGGCGCGCTGACGGCGCGCTGAGGTCGCGACACACCCTCCGGGGTGCGGCGGGCAGTCGGATGCCCGCCGCACCCCGCTGCGTTTCACGACGGTACCGACTGGCAGACACTCGCTACTTTCAGTGTCATGACAACTTCGGAAGGTAGCGAGGTGATCCATGGTCAGTCGGTTCTCCACCACCCGGTTCCGCTCGGTGGCCACCACCCTCGCGGTCGCCCTGACGCTGTTCCTGGGCGCAGCGGCCGGTTGTGACAGTCAGAAGGAGCCGGAACTGCCCTCGGTGCAGGAGAAGCTCCGCGAGTCGCACGTCTGGGAACAGAACGTGCTGCGGATCGGTGTGGCGGTCAACGAGCCGCTGATGGGAGACGTACGCGACGGCGGACACGTCGGCTTCGACGTCGAGATCGCCCGCTACGTCGCCGCCTCGCTCGGCTTCGAGGGCGACCAGCGGATCGAGTTCGTGTCGGTCTCCACCGAGGACCGGATCCCCGCCCTCCAGGGCGGCATAGTCGACCTGGTGGTGTCCAGCTTCTCCATCACCGAGGAGCGCAAGAAGGAGGTCAGCTTCGCCGGGCCGTACCTGGTGACCACACAGGAGGTGATGGTCCCGAGCCGGCACCGGGACACCATCCGGACCATCGAGGACCTGCGGAACCCGAAGTTCCAGATCTGCACCAGCGGTGGCTCCACCACCGAGGCGGAGCTGGAACAGCACCAGGTGCGCGCGGTGGTGGTGAAGGACGTCGGCGACTGCGTCGAGGGCATCCTGGACGGCCGGTACGACGCCGTCAGCTCGGACGAGACGATCCTCGCCGGCTTCGTGGCCCGGTATCCGACCGAGTTCGAGATCGTCGACATGCCCTTCGGCACCAGCGAACTGCTCGGCATCGGCGTGCCCATCGGCGACCCCGCGCTGCGCGACCTGGTGGCGTACTTCCTCGACAAGAGCTACCGCCAGGGTCGCAATGGGGAGATCAGCCCGTGGCAGGTCGCGTACAACCGGACGCTCGGTCCGTGGCTGCGGACGGAGAAGCGGCAACCGCAGCCCCTCGACGTGCCCCGACTGGTCGACTTCGACGACAAGGTGCCGGGCCGATGAGCACGCCGGCGGCGACCACCGGCAACGCCCCGGACGCCGACCGGCCGGTGCCGTCCCAGGTGACGCCCTCCGAGCCGGTGGTGCCGCCACGGGACGCCCCCGCCAGGCAGGACGGGCCTGCCACGTCGGAGGGGCCCGCGGACGTCGGCGGGGACCGGACCGAGCGCCGAGCGCGGTCCAGCCAGTCGTTCTGGACGGCGGTGGTCGGCGTACCGGCGATCTTCTCGGTGCTCCGCCTCGGCGTCGAGGCCGGCGGCGAGTTGCAGACCACGTTGCTGCTGGTGGCAAACGTGGGACCGGTCAACATGCTGGCCGGCTTCCTCACCACGGCGGCCCGCCTGCTCTGCACCGCGCTGGTCGCGGTCTTCGCGCTCGGCGGAGTGCTCGCGGCCAGCCGGGAGGCCACCGCCCGCCGCTCGCTCTTCGCCCGCTGGATGGACGTCACACCGAGCTGGTTCATCGCGGCGAGCTTCCTGATGGCCCTGCTCACCTGGCCGCTGCTGTACCTCCCGCTGCTGCTGCCCACCCTGGCGGCGGCGTTCGGGCTCACGGCGGTCCGGCTGCACGAGCGCCCGGCGGTCCGCATCCTGATGATCACTGCGGCGTACGCGGGCTACCTGTGGCTGCTCCTGCCGACGCTGCGCGACGCGTGGCGGCAGGCCGAGCCGCTGCCGATCGCGCTGCTGGTGGTGCCGCCGCTGCTGGCGATCTTCGTCGCCGGGCCGCTGCCCCGGGTGGTGCTCCGGGCCTTCGCCCCGCTGAGTCAGGCCGCCGTGCTGGTGGTGCTGGTCTGGGCGGCGCTGCCGGTGATCAGCACACCGGTGCTGCCGCTCACCGTGACCACCGTCGGCGACTCCGCCGAGGCCACCGAGGAGATCCGGGGGCACGTGGTGACCACCGACGACGTGCACACGGTGATCCTCCAGGACCGGGGCGGCGTCCGGTACGTGCCCGTCGACCACGTACGCGAACAGGTGCTCTGCCCCTCCGAGGAGGAGCTGCCCCGCTACCGGCTCTGGATCCACGACTTCCACATCGAGGACTCACTGCTGGAAGGGCTGGGCCGGCGGGTACGCCCGGTGCACCGGGTGGACGCCGCCTGCCGGTGAGCGCCCACCGCCCCGGGCTCAGTACGACTTGTCCTGGCCGAGCACGTGCTGGGCGACGAAGTTGAGGATCATCTCGCGGCTGACCGGGGCGATACGACCGGCCCGTACCGCCCCGAGCAGCGTGGCCACGCCGTACTCGGTGGTCATGCCGGCACCGCCGAGCGCCTGCACGGCGGTGTCGACCGCGAGCGCGGCGGCCTCACCGGAGGCGTACTTGGCCATGTTGGCGGAGATCCCGGCCTCCAGGTCGCGGCCCGCGTCGTAGAGCGTCGCCGCCTTCTGGATCATCAACCGGGCCAGCTCCACCTGCACTGCCGCATGGGCCAGGGGATGCGACACGCCCTGGTGCGTGCCGATGGTCCGACCGCCCCAGACCGTGCGGGTCGCGGTGTACTCCGAGGCGCGCTCGATGGCGTACCGGCCGGTGCCGGCGCCCATCGCGGCGACGGTGATGCGTTCCGGGTTGAGCCCGGAGAACAACGCCGGCAGTCCGGCGTCGAGCGACTCGCCGACCAGCGCGTCGGCGGGCAGCCGGACCTCGTCCAGGTAGAGCAGGAACTGGTTCTCCGGGGAGAGGATCTCCATGTCCAGCTTGGACCGGGTCAACCCGGGCGCGTCGGTCGGCACGATGAACAGGGCCGGCTTCAGCCGCTGCCCGGCACCGTCGGTGGTGGTGTCGTCCCCGGCGCGGGCCACCACGAGGACGTGCCCGGCCTCGTCGACGCCGGAGATGTAGCACTTGCGACCGGAGAGTACCCAGTCGTCGCCGTCGCGACGGGCGACGGTGCCGAGGCGGTGGAAGTTGGACCCGGCCTCCGGCTCGGTGATCGCGAAGACGATCTTCTGGGAGCCGTCGGCCAGACCGGGCAGATGGCGTTTGCGCTGGTCCTCGGTGCCGTGCCGGGCGATGACGGTGGCCGCGATGGCGGGGGAGACCACCAGCAGCAGCAACGGGCAGCCGGCGGCGGCCAGTTCCTCGCAGACGATGGCCAGATCGGTGATGCCGCCGCCCCCGCCGCCGTACTCGGTGGGGATGTTGACGCCGAGGTAGCCGAGCCGGCCGGCCTCGTGCCACAGCTCGGTGGTGTGCTCGCCGGCCTTGGCCTTATCCACGAAGTAGCGGTGGCCGTACCGCCGGCCCAGCGACCGGACCGCGTCGCGGAGCTGCTCCTGTTCCGGGCTGAGGTCGAAGTTCATGACGATGCCTCCTCGGTGGGGGTGACCACGGCCAGCACCGCACCCGTGTCGACCTGGCCGCCGGCCGCGACCGGCAGCTCGGTGACCACGCCGTCGGTCGGGGCGAGCACGGGGTGTTCCAACTTCATCGCTTCCAGGGTCAGCAGCAGGTCACCGGCGGCCACCCGCCGGCCGACCTCCACGTGGACCCGGGCCACCGCCCCGGGCAGCGGGGCGAGCAGCGACCCGGCGGTCAGCTCCGCACCGGGCGCCGGGAAGCGCGGCAGCTCGGTCAGGCTCGCCGCGCCGTCCGGGCCGTCCACGAAGATCGACGCACCGACCAGGTGCACCCGGTACGCCCGGCGCACCCCGTCGACGTCGAGCACCACCCGTTCCGGGCCCGCCTCGACCAGCGTGACCTCCGGCGACTCGCTCTCCGGCGACGTCGACCACTCGGCGATGCCGCCGTCGCGGTCCAGCCGGTACCGGACCTCGACCTCCCCGTCCGGGCCGGAGAAGTGGGCGACCTGCGGGAAGGCGGGCACGTTGCGCCACCCCGAGGGCAGCCCGGCCAGCACCGGCGCGGCGGCACGGCGGGCCGCCGCGGAGGCGAGCGCGGCGGCGAGCGCGACCAGGGGCACCTCGCCGGGCGGCAGCAGCGGGGCGAAGACCCCGGGATGCCGGTCCAGGAAGCCGGTGTCGACCTCCGTCGCGCCGAACTCCCGACTCCGCAGCACCCGGACCAGCAGGTCCCGGTTGGTGGCCACGCCGTGCAACTCGGCCCGCGCCAGCGCGGCGGCCAGCGTACGGGCCGCCTCGGCGCGGGTGGGCGCCCAGGCGATCACCTTGGCCAGCATCGAGTCGTAGTGCACCTGCACCGCCGAGCCGTCCCGCACGCCCGAGTCGAGCCGCAGCCCACGCGTCGGAACGAACTCGCCGACCACCTCGGGGACCGTGAACCGGTGCAGGGTGCCGGTGGCCGGCAGGAAACCCTGGGCCGGATCCTCGGCGCAGAGCCGTACCTCGATCGCGTGGCCCTCGGCCGGCGGCGTCACCGTCAGCGGCAGCGGCTCGCCCTCGGCGACCAGCAGTTGCAGCCGGACCAGGTCCAGCCCGGTGACCGCCTCGGTGACCGGATGTTCCACCTGGAGACGGGTGTTCATCTCCAGGAAGTGGAAGTCGCCCTCCGGGGCGAGCAGGAACTCCACCGTGCCCGCGCCGACGTAGTCGACGGCCCGGCCGGCGGCCACCGCCGCCGCGTGCAGCCGGTCCCGCAGCTCCGGGGCGAGCACCGCCGGAGCCTCCTCGACGATCTTCTGGTGCCGGCGCTGGATCGAACAGTCCCGTTCCCCGAGCGCCAGCACGGTGCCGTGCCGGTCCCCGACGATCTGCACCTCGACGTGGCGGCCCCGCTCGACGTACCGCTCGATGAAGACCGTGCCGTCGCCGAACGCCGACGCCGCCTCGCGGCCCGCGCCCGCCACCGCCTCGGCGAGACCGTCGGCGTCCCGGACGATCCGCATGCCGCGACCGCCACCACCGGCGGACGCCTTCACCAGCACCGGGAAGTCGGTGACCTGGGCGGCGTCGGTCCAGGAGGGCAGCATCGGCACGCCCGCCTCGGCGAGCAACGCCTTGGCGGCCAGCTTGTCGCCCATCGCGGCGATCGCCTTCGCCGACGGGCCGACCCAGGTCAACCCGGCGTCGGTCACCGCCGCCGCGACGTCGGCGTTCTCGGCGAGGAAGCCGTAGCCCGGGTGCACGGCGTCCGCGCCGGACCGCCGGGCCGCCGCCAGGATCAGGTCGATCCGCAGGTACGTCTCGGCGGGCGTGTTCCCCGGCAGGCGTACCGCCCGGTCGGCCTCGGCGACGAAGGGCGCGTCGGCGTCCGCGTCGGAGTGCACGGCGACCGTCTCGACGCCGAGCATCCGGCAGGTGGCGATGATCCGGCGGGCGATCTCGCCCCGGTTGGCGACCAGAAGCCTGGTGATCATGGCAGCAGAGCCTTTCTCGCGCTCATCGGGCTGGTCTTTCGTTCGCGACTGCGGGACTCCGCTGCGCTGCGTTCCTCGCGCTCACGGGGGTTCACATCCGGAAGACGCCGAAGCCGGCGGCACCGCGTACCGGCGCGTTGTGCACGGCCGACAGGCAGAGCCCGAGGACGGTACGGGTGTCCCGGGGGTCGATCACCCCGTCGTCGTAGAGCCGTCCGGAGAGGAACAGCGCGCCGGACTGGGACTCGATCTGCTGCTCGACCATCATCCGCATGGCGGCGTCGGAGTCCTCGTCGAACTCGTGGCCCCGGGCGGCGGCGGCCTGCCGGGCCACGATGGAGAGCACGCCGGCCAACTGGGCCGGGCCCATCACCGCGGACTTCGCGTTCGGCCAGGTGAACAGGAACCTCGGCTCGTACGCCCGGCCGCACATGCCGTAGTTCCCGGCCCCGTACGAGGCGCCCAGGTTGACCGTCAGGTGCGGCACCGTCGAGTTCGACACCGCATTGATCATCAGCGCGCCGTGCTTGATGATGCCGCGCTGCTCGTACTCGGTGCCGACCATGTAGCCGGTGGTGTTCTGCAGGAAGATCAACGGTGTGTCGGCGGCGTTGGCGAGCTGGATGAACTGCGTCGCCTTCTGCGCCTCCTCGCTGAACAGCACCCCCCGGGCGTTCGCCAGCACGCCGACCGGGAACCCGTGCAGCTCGCCCCACCCGGTGACCAGGGCCGTGCCGTACGCCGGTTTGAACTCGTCGAACTCGCTGCCGTCGAGCAGCCGGGCGAGCACCTCACGTGGATCGAACGGCACCTTCAGGTCGGCGCTGACGATGCCGAGCAACTCCTCCGGGTCGTGCCGGGGCGGGCGCGGGTGCGGCGTACGCGGCCCCGGCCCCTGCTTGCGCCAGTTCAGCCGGCGGACACACTGCCGGGCCAGCCGGATGCCGTCCCGCTCGTCGGCGGCGAGGAAGTCGGCCAGGCCGCTACGGGTGGCGTGCATCGCCGCACCACCGAGCGACTCGTCGTCGGCGTCCTCCCCGGTGGCCATCTTCACCAGCGGCGGCCCGGCCAGATAGACCTGCGAACGCTCTCGGATCATGATGGTGAAGTCCGACATCCCGGGCACGTACGCGCCACCGGCGGTGGCGTTGCCGAAGACCACGCTGACCGTCGGGATCTTCTCGGCCGAGAGTCGGGTCAGGTCACGGAACACCCGGCCGCCCGGGATGAAGATCTCCGCCTGGGTGGGCAGGTCCGCGCCGGCCGACTCGACCAGGTTGACCATCGGCAGCCGATTGGCCAGCGCGATCTCCCCGGCCCGCCGGGTCTTCGCCAGCGACCACGGGTTCACCGCACCGCCGCGTACGGTCGGGTCGTTCGCCACGATCATGCACTCGACGCCCTCGACCACCCCGATCCCGGTCACCACGCTGGCCCCGACCGGGAAGTCCGTGCCGTACGCGGCCACCGGCGACAGCTCCAGGAACGGGCCGTCCCGGTCCAGCAGCAGCTCGATGCGCTCGCGCGGCAGCAGCTTCCCGCGTGCGCGGTGGCGGGTCACGTACTTCTCGCCACCACCGGCACGTGCCTGGTCGAGCGCGGCGTCCAGCTCGGCGATCCGGTCCCGCAACGCCTCCCGGTTGGCCCGGTGGGGCGGTGAGGTGAGGTCGACCGTGCTCTCCAACGTGGTCATAGACCGATGCCCTTCGCGACGATCTCGTTCATGATCTCGGTGGTGCCGCCCCCGATGCCGAGGATCCGGGCGTCCCGGTAGTGCCGCTCCACCTCGGCGTCGCGCAGGTAGCCGAAGCCGCCGTGCAGTTGCAGGGCCTGGTCGACCACCCAGTCGCTCGCCGCCACGGCCACGTTCTTGGCCATCGCCACCTCGGTCACCACCGGCTCCCCGGCGACGACCCGGGCGGCCACCTGGTGCACGTACGCGCGGGCGGCCTCGGCGCGGGTGTGCATCTCGGCCAGCCGGTGCCGGACCACCTGTCGCCCGACCAGCGGACGCCCGAACGTGGACCGGTCCCGGCACCAGCGCACGGTCAACTCGACGCAGCGCTGCGCGATCGCGTACGCCTGGGTGGCCAGGGAGAGCCGCTCGGCGGCGAAATGCTGCATGATCGCGAGAAAGGCGGTGCCCTCCTCACCGATCCGGTTCGTCACCGGGACGCGTACGTCGACGAAGGAGAGTTCGGCGGTGTCCGAGCAGTGCCAGCCGAGCTTCTCCAGCCGACGCCCCACGGTGAACCCGGGCGCGCCCTTCTCGATCACCAGCAGGCTCAACTCGCCGCCACCCGGTGGACCGGTGCGGACCGCCGTGGTCACGAAGTCCGCCCGGACACCGCTGGTGATGTACGTCTTCGCACCGTTGACGACGTACTGGTCGCCGTCGCGGCGGGCGTGGGTGCGGATCCCGGCGACGTCGGAACCGGTCTCCGGCTCGGTGACGGCGAGCGCGCCGATCGTGGTGCCGGCGAGCGTCGGTCGGACGTACCGGTCGACCAGGTCGTCATCGGCCGGCGTGCGCGGCACCGGCGGCCCGGCCGCGCCCGGGAGCGTGCCGCCGAGCCGACCGCCGGCTGCGGCGACCATGTGCGGCAACGCGATGCCGTGCGTGAACAGGGCCGCGACCAGCCCCGACGAGCCGCCGGCGCGGATGATCTCCTCGGTGACGACGATCGAGTCGAGCAGGTCGCCGCCGCTGCCGCCGACCGACTCCGGGAAGCCGACGCCGAGCAGCCCGGTCCGCGCGGCGGTGACGTGCAGCGCGCGGGGCACCTCGCCGGCCCTCTCCCAGTCGGCCAGGTACGGCAGCACCTCCCGGGTCACGAAGGCCCGGGTCAGTTCGCGCAACTGACGCCGCTCCGGCGTGTCCACGATGGTCATCCTGCCGACCTACCGGTGGGGGCCGGACCCGTGGGCAACTCCGCCGGCAGGTCGACCAGCCGGGCGCGGAGCAGCTCACCGAGCGCCTTGGCCTGTGGGTCGAAACGGGTCGAACCGGCCACCCCCGGTCCGAGCAGCCCCTCGATCACGAAGTTGACCGCCCGCAGGTTCGGCAGCTCGTAGCGCCGCACGGTCAGCGGGGCGGTCTCCGGCAGCAACTCGGCGAGCCGGGCCACGGTCAGCCACCCGCGCAGCCAGCCCCACGTCGCGTCGGTACGCGCCCACACGCCGAGGTTCGCGTCCCCGCCCTTGTCGCCCGAGCGCGCCCCGACCAACTCCCCGAGCGGTGCCCGCCGCGTCCCCGCCCTCAGGTGTAAGGAAGGGTCCCCTGCTATCGCCTGGTGTCGTACAGGGGACCCCTCCTTACGTCGCACCGGGGGTGGGGGGATGGTGCGTCGGGTGCCGTCGGGCAGTACGGCGACGTGGGTGACCGCGTCCTGGGGCACGGTGTCGGTGGTGAAGACGCCGTACGGGGTGGCGTCGCCGGGCAGCGTGGTCAGCGTGCAGCCGGGATAGGAGGCCAGCGCCAGCTCCACCGCCGCCGCCGAGAACGCCCGTCCGGCCCGCGTCCTGTCACCGTCCCGCAGGTGTACGTGCAGCAGCGCACTCGCCACCTCGGTGTCGGTCGCGTCCGGGTGGTCGGTACGGGCCACCTGGAACTCCAGCCCGTCGGTGCCGACCGCCGCCTCCAGTTGCGTCCGGACCAGGGCCGCCTTCGCCTCGATGTCCAGCCCGCAGAGCACGAACGTCATCGAGTTGCGGAAGCCGCCGAGGTTGTTGACGCCGACCTTGAGCGTCTCCGGCGGTGGCGTGCCCCGGACACCGGAGACGCGTACCCGGTCCGGCCCGTCCTGGCGCAGCGCGACCGTGTCCAGCCGGGTCACCACGTCCGGCCCGAGGTACGCGGGCCCGGCCACCTCGTACAACAGTTGGGCGGTGACCGTCTCCACGGTGACCGCGCCGCCGGTGCCGGGATGCTTGGTGAGCACCGACGAACCGTCGCGGCGCAGCTCGGTGACGGGGAAGCCGGGCCGGTGGCCGCCGTCGGGCAGCTCGGTGAAGAAGCTGTAGTTGCCGCCGGTGACCTGGGCCCCGCACTCGATCAGGTGCCCGGCGACGGTGGCGCCGGCCAGCGCGTCCAGGTCGTCGTGCGTCCAGCCGAAGTGGGCCACGGCCGGGCCGACCACCAGGGAGGCGTCGGTGACCCGGCCGGTCACCACCACGTCCGCCCCGGCGTCGAGGCAGGCGGCGATACCGAACGCCCCGAGGTACGCGTTCGCGGTGAGCGCGTCCGGGCGGGCCAGGGTGTCGCCCTCGACGTACCCGACCCGCACGGGTAGCCCGAGTCGCTCCGCGAGGGCACGGATCGCGGCGGCCAGCCCCGCCGGGTGGAGTCCGCCGGCGTTGGTGACCAGCGCGACCCGGCGGTCCAGCGCGGCGCCGAGGCACCCTTCGAGCTGCCGCAGGAACGTCTTCGCGTACCCGAGGTCGGGGTCGCGCATCCGGTCCCGGCCGAGGATCAGCATGGTCAACTCGGCCAGGTAGTCGCCGGTCAGCACGTCCAGTTCGCCGCCGTCGAGCATCTCCCTCCAGGCGGAGAACCGGTCACCGTAGAAGCCGGACGCGTTGCCTACCCGCAGCACGTCACCCGTGCGTGGCCGCCGGTCGGGCGCGCTCACGCGCGGGCTCCGGCACGGTCGTCGCCCGGCGACCGGGGCGTGGGGGCCGGGCCGGGTGGGCCGGCGAACGCCTGCGCCACGTCCAGCCACGCGTCGGCCACCGGTCCGTCGGCCACCAGGGCGGTGTCGGCCCGGTGCCGGCGTCGGGTCACCAGCAGGCAGAAGTCGCGCGCCGCGCCGGTGACCCGGTCGCCCGCGTCCGGCGGGCCGAAGGCCCAGGTGTCGCCGGTCGGCGCCAGCAGCTCGACCCGGACCGGCGCCGTCGGCACCGCCCGGCCGTGCGCGGCGAAGCTGTGCCCGACTGTCCGGGAGCCCAGGTACGCGATGTGCCGTAGCCGGGCGGTGGCGGGCCGGGACACGCCCAGCGCGTCGGCCACGTCCTCGCCGTGCGCCCAGGTCTCCATGATCCGTGCGGTGGCCATCGAGGCGGGCGACATCCGGGTGCCGTACCAGGGCAGCTTCTGTCCGGCCGGTGCGGCGGCGAGCGACGCCGCGAGCGTGCGGCGGCCGTCCCGCCAGCGGTTCAGCAGCGCGTCCGGCGGGGCGAGGAACGCTTCCGCCCCGGCGTCGACCAGACGGGCCGGGTCCGGCGCGGAGGCGACCGAGGCGTGGAACGCGTCCGGGTCGGTCGCGGCCAGGTGGGACACGTGGTCGGTCCAGGCCAGGTGGGCGATCTGGTGGGCGACGGTCCAGCCCGCTGCCGGGGTGGGGCGCTCCCACTCCGTCGCGGGCAGGGTCGCGACGAGCGCGTCGAGCTGCGCGGACTCGGCGGCCAGATCCGTGAGGAGTACGGCCAGGTCGACCATGGTGCCTCCGGTGGGAATCAGTCCCGCTCGCCTTCCGGCAGGTCGTCGGCGGGGGTGAGCAGGGTGGTGAACTGGTGTTTCCAGGCGTGCAGCAGGGCGGCCCGGCGGGCCGAGTCGTCGCTGAGCAGGTTGGCCACCCCGAGGCCCCGGAGCAGGTCGAGGGTGGCCTGCACCGCCTCGCGTACGCCCGGCCGTCGCTCGTCGACGCCGAGCAGCTCGACGGTCAGGCGGTGCATCTCGCGCCCGACCCGGGTCTCCAGCGGCAGCAACGCGGCACGCAGTTCGGCGTCGGTGCGGGCGGCCACCCAGAGTTCGAGGGCGGCCACGAAGAGCGGCCCGGTGAAGGCGGCGGCGAGCAGGTCGACCACCCGGTCCAGCCGGCGGGGGCCGGCCGGCAGTGCCTCCGCCTCGGCCCGCAGCTCGGCCGCCCGGCGTTCGGTGAGGTGTGCCACGGCGGCGGTGACCAGGGCGGCCCGGGTCGGGTAGTGGTGCAGTTGGGCGCCTCGGGAGACTCCGGCCCGGGCCGCCACGACCGTGGTCGTGGTGCCGGACCAGCCATGCTCGACCAGGCACTCGACGGTCGCCTCCAGCAGCCGGGCCCGGGTGGCACGGCTGCGCTGTTGCTGAGGGACGCGGGTCGATGCGGGAGGCACGGGCACAGCCTGCCGCCCGGAAAACAAACAGTCAAGACTGACTTTTTTCGGTGCGGTGAGCCGCACGAGTCGGTCACCGAACCCGAACCCGACCCCGCCCGGCCGGACACGACTCTGCCCGGACAAGGCCCCGTCCGGTCACGATGCCGCCTGGACACGGCCGCCCGGACACGACACCGCCCGGCCGCGAGTGGCGGCCGGGCGGTGTCGGGAGCAGGGGTGTCAGACCCGGGCGCGGCGTGCCAGGCGCTCCGGGTCGAGGATGATGATGCTCTTGCCGTCCAACCGGAGCCAGCCCCGCGAGGCGAAGTCGGCCAACGCCTTGTTGACCGTCTCGCGTGAGGCGCCGACGAGCTGGGCGATCTCCTCCTGGGTCAGGTCGTGCGTCACCCGCAGCACGCCACCGTCCCGGGTGCCGAAGCGGCCCGCCATCTGGAGCAGGTTCTTGGCGACCCGGCCGGGTACGTCGGTGAAGATCAGGTCGGCGAGGGCGTCGTTGGTCCGGCGCAGCCGGCGGGCGAGCACGCGCAGCAGCTGCTCGGCGATCTCCGGCCGGTTGTTCAGCCACGGACGCAGCGCCTGCTTGCGCAGTCGGGCCAGGCGGCTGTCGGTCACCGCGGTGGCGGTCGCCGTACGCGGACCCGGGTCGAAGAGCGACAGCTCGCCGACCATGTCCGACGGCCCCATCACCGCGATCAGGTTCTGCCGGCCGTCCGCCGCCCGGCGACCCACCTTGATCTTGCCGGACAGCAGGATGTAGAGACTGTCGCCGGGCTCGCCCTCGTTGAACACGACCTCGCCCTTGCGGACCTCGATCGTCTCCATCTCCTTGGCGAGCGCCTCGGCAGCCTCCGGGTCGACTCCCTGGAAGATCCCGCTGCGGGCCAGTACCTCGTCCATCGCGCACCTCCGGTTGCGCGTGCCGTCTGTCGGCCGGGCCGCCGTCCGCTGATCCCTCGCGCGCCGCCCAGTCTAGGCGCACGTGAGCAGGAATCAGAGGTGCACCCCTGGAATCTTGATCGTTGGGCGTAACCTTCCCGTGTCGGTCGCCCGGTACCATCGCTCGCCCGCGCGGGCCGCCGACGACCGGCAGGGCCGTCGGCCGTAGGGTCACGGCGTGTTGAGTGAGCCGCTGGTGACCACCCGACACGAGGACGGAAGGGACATTCCGCTACTCGTGTGGCGCGCCGTGCGGCCGTTGCGGACGGTCGGCACCGGCCCGCTCGGCGGCGGGCTCGGCGTACGGCGGTGGGTGTTGAACGCGACCGTGCCGATGTCGTACGACCGGGACGACCCCGCCGACCACCTGGCCGGCATGGCCCGGCGGCTCGGCCTCGACGGACCCGGGGTGGGGTTGCTGACCGGTGTCGACGTGACCGAGGTGATCGCGCGGACCGACACCGGCGTGCAGGTCTGGGCCACCGTCGGCCTGGGTACCCCGGTGCCGGCGGCGGCACCCGACGTGGCGGCCCCGGCCCAGCGGGTCGGCACGGTCAACATCGTGGTGTACGTCCCGGCCCGGCTCGGCGACGCGGCCCTGGTCAACGCGGTGGCCACGGCGACCGAGGCGAAGGCGCAGGCGATCGCGGACCTCGGGCTGCCCGGCACCGGCACCCCGACGGACGCGGTCACCGTGCTCTGCCCACCGGACGGGCCGGTCAGTGCGTACGGCGGCCCGCGCTCGACCTGGGGAGCGCCGCTGGCCCGCGCGGTGCACGCCGCGGTGTCGGCGGTCGGCACCGACACCGTCGTCCCATGGTCGGATCGGCTCCAGGGCTGAATCCTCCACCCGATCGGCCGTCGTCGCGGCGTTTCCCGCCCGGTATGGTCGCCCCCGATGTATGCTCGCGCCCCCCTCGCGTCGCGTCCACGCCGCCGTGCCTCCACGGCGTCGCGTCCGCGCCCCCACGCCGCTCTCGCGGCGCGTCCACGCCGCCGTTCCCTGGCCGCGCTCGGTGCGCTGCTCGCCATGCTGCTGTTCGCCGGTTGTGCCGATCTCGGTCAGGAGCCGGTCTGGCAGCCGGGCGCGGGCGGTGGGACCGGTGGGCCGGTCGAGTCGACCCCGCCCAAGGTCAAGACCATCTCGCTCTCCGCCACCGGTGACATCGTGATGGGCAACGCGCCCAACCGGCTGCCGCCCGACGGCGGGAAGGGCTTCTTCGACTCGGTCAAGAAGGCGATCTCCGCCGACGTGGCGATGGGCAACCTGGAAGAGCCGTTGACGGTGGACACCGGCACCGGCAAGTGCGGGGCCGACTCCACCCGGTGCTTCCAGTTCCGCGCGCCGCCGGAGTACGCCGCGCACCTCGCCGACGCCGGGTTCGACCTGCTCAACCAGGCCAACAACCACGGCTACGACTTCGGGCCCAAGGGGTACGAGAACACCCAGAAGGCGCTGGAGGAGCACGACCTGGCGCACACCGGCGCGCCCGACCAGATCACGGTGGTCGAGGCCGACGGCGTCAAGGTCGCGGTGGCCGGCTTCTCGTCGTACCGCTGGTCGAACAGCCTGGTCGACATCCCGTCCGCGAAGAAGGTCGTCGAGAAGGCCGCCACGATGGCCGACATCGTCGTGGTGCAGGTGCACATGGGGGCCGAGGGTTCGGAGATGACCCGTACCCGTCCGGGCACCGAGATGTTCCTCGGCGAGAACCGGGGCGACCCGATCAAGTTCTCCCACGCGATGATCGACTCCGGCGCCGACCTGATCGTCGGCCACGGCCCGCACGTGCTGCGGGGCATGGAGTTCTACAAGGGCCGACTGATCGCGTACAGCCTGGGCAACTTCGCCGGGGGCGGCGGCATGCTCAGCAACAACGGCCGCCTCGGCTGGGGCGGGGTGCTCAAGGTGACCCTCGAACCGGACGGCACCTGGTCCGGCGGGTCGTTCGTCTCGACGTACATGAACGGCATCGGCAAGCCGACCACGGACCCAGACGACCGGGGCCTCGGCCTGCTCCGTGAACTCACCAAGCTCGACTTCCCGGAGACCGGCGCCCAGTTCACCAAGGCGGGCAAGATCAGTCCGCCGGACGAGGGCTGATCGCCGGTCCGAGACGTGTGGGCCGACCGGAGCGTCGGCGCGGCGACGTAGGCTGGCCGTCGTGACCAGAAGCGCCACCGAGACCGACCTCGGTCGTACGCGTCGGGCGCGGCGGATCGGCCGCGTGCTGACCGAGACACATCCCGACGCCCACTGTGAGCTGAACCACGGCAACGCGCTGGAGTTGGCCGTCGCCACCATCCTCTCGGCCCAGTGCACCGACAAGAAGGTCAACGAGGTCACGCCGAAGCTCTTCGCCCGGTATCCGAGCGCCTCCGACTACGCCGGGGCGAACCGGGACGAGATGGAGGAGCTGATCCGGCCGACCGGCTTCTACCGCAACAAGACCAGCTCGCTGATCCACCTCGGTCAGGCCCTCGTCGAGCGGTACGACGGCCAGGTCCCGGGGCGGTTGGCCGACCTGGTGACCCTGCCCGGGATCGGCCGCAAGACCGCCAACGTCATCCTCGGCAACGCCTTCGACGTGCCCGGCATCACCGTCGACACGCACTTCCAGCGGTTGGTCCAGCGCTGGCGACTGACCGCCGAGACCGACCCGGTCAAGATCGAGCACGCCATCGGGGCGATGTATCCCAAGCGCGACTGGACCATGCTGTCGCACCGGATCATCTTCCACGGCCGACGGGTCTGCCATGCCCGCAAGCCCGCCTGCGGCGCGTGCACGCTGGCGAAGCTCTGCCCGTCGTACGGCACCGGCCCGACCGAGGCGGCCGCCGCCGCGAAGCTGCTCAAGGGCCCCCGGGCCCGTGACCTGGCCGTCGCCGCCGGAGTCGACCCCGACCTGGTGCCGGTGCAGGCGGTCCGGGCGGAGGCGCCGTGATCCGCCGACTGGCCCTGATGTCCCTGCCGCTGCTGCTGCTCGGCACCGTGGCGTGTACGCCCGAGACCGACCGGCCCGCCGCCACCGGGGCGGACACGAGCACCAGCCGGCCGTCGCCGTTCGAGGAGTGCACCTCCCTCGTCGCCGAGCCCGGCGCGGTGGACACCGGCACCCCGCAGGGTGACCGGCTGCCCGAGCTGACCCTCACCTGCTTCACCGGTGGCAACCCGGTCGCCCTGCGCGACATCCCCGGCCCGGCCGTGATCAACATCTGGGCCTCCTGGTGCCCGCCCTGCCGCAAGGAACTGCCCGCCTTCCAGCGGCTCAGCGAGCAGACCGAGGGACGACTGCGGGTCGTCGGGGTGAACACCCAGGACAGTCGCAGCGCCGCGCAGTCCATCGGCGAGGACTTCGGCGTGCGGTTCCCGATGCTGTTCGACCAGGGTAAGGCGTTCCAGCGGGCGCTGGAACGCAACGCGTTCCCGATGACGGTGTTCGTCGGCGCCGACGGCGGTGTCCGGCACATCGACACCTCCGGTGCCCTGGACGACGCCGGCCTCGCCGACCTCGTCCGGCAGCACCTCGACATCGTGGTACCGGCGTGAGCGAGGTGCCCGCCAGGATGACCTCGGGCCCGGGGACGTCCGACGCGCCACGGCCGGTGCCGGACTGGCTGGACCCGCTGCTGGTCCGGCTCGGTACCGCCCGCATCGAGGACTTCACCCAGGTACGCACGCCGGAGCAGGGCGGCCGGGAGAGCGCCGTACTCGTGCTGCTCGGTGAGGACCCCGAGACCGGTCCGGACGTGCTGGTGCTCCAACGTGCCGCGACGCTGCGTAACCACGCCGGTCAGCCGGCGTTCCCGGGCGGTGCCGCCGACCCGGGCGACGCCGACGCCGCCGCCACCGCGTTGCGTGAGGCCAACGAGGAGGTCGGCCTCGACCCGGCGAGCGTCACCGTACTGGCGCAACTACCGAGGCTGTGGATCCCCGTCAGCGAGTTCGTGGTGACGCCGGTGCTCGCCTGGTGGCACACGCCGCACTGGGTGCACCCCCGGGAACCGGCCGAGGTGGCGCATGTGGCCCGGCTGCCGGTCACCGAGCTGGTCGACCCGGAGAACCGCGTCCGGGTACGCCACTCCAGCGGCTGGGTCGGCCCCGCCTTCTCGGTACGCGGCATGCTGGTCTGGGGCTTCACCGCCGGGGTGCTGGCCGCGCTGCTGGAGATGGGCGGCTGGAGCCGACCGTGGCCGCACGGCCGGGTGATCGACCTGCCCCGGTCCGGTGCGTCGCCCGCCCCCTCGGCCGGCACCGACGAGGTGGACGAGAGCGCGATCCGCTGATCGTGCGGTCACCTTCCGCAAGCGGTCGTCATCCCACGAGCCCCCGGCCCGTACGCTTGACCCGTGTCGGCCGTTGATCTCGTTCTGCTGTTACTCATGCTCGTGTTCGCGATCAGCGGATACCGGCAGGGGTTCGTCATCGGGGTGCTCTCGTTCTCCGGGTTCTTCCTCGGTGCGCTGATCGGGCTCCAGATCGGGCCGATGTTCGCCCAGCAGTTCGTGGACAGCGGCACCCGTGTGCTGATCTCGCTCGTCGCCATCTTCGGCCTGGCGGTGATCGGCCAGGCACTCGCCGGATGGCTCGGCTCCCACCTGCGCCGCACCATCGCCAGCGACACGGGTCGGCGGCTCGACGACATCGGCGGTGCCTTCGTCTCGCTCTTCGCGGTGCTCCTGGTCGCCTGGCTGGTGGCGGTGCCGCTCGGCTCCTCCTCGCTGCCCTGGCTCGCCAATTCGGTCCGCAGCAGCGCGTTGCTCAACGTGGTCGACCAGGTGCTGCCGGACCAGGCCCAGCAGCTCTCCACCGCACTGCGCGACACCGTCGACACCAACGGCTTCCCGGACGTCTTCGACGGCCTGCGCCGTTCCCAGGCACGGCAGGTCGAGCCGCCCGACCCGGCGCTGGCCGGATCGCCGGTGGTCGCGAACGGCCAGCAGTCGGTGGTCAAGGTGCTCGGCTCGGCGAAGAGCTGCTCCCGCCGCATCGAGGGCTCCGGCTTCGTGTACGCCGACGACCGGGTGATGACCAACGCGCACGTGGTCGCCGGCACCGACTCGGTCGCGGTGGAACTGCGCGGCGAGCGGTACGAGGGCGTCGTCGTCGTCTACGACCCGGACCGCGACCTGGCCGTGCTCTACGTGCCCAACCTGCCCGGCCCCTCCATGCGGTTCGCCGCCGGCAACACCACCAGCGGCGCGGACGCCATCGTGCTCGGCTTCCCGCTGGACGGGCCGTACAACGCCCAGTCGGCGCGGATCCGCGACGTCGACCGGATCACCGGCCCGGACATCTACTCGTCGGGGGACGTGACCCGGGAGATCTACACGATCCGGGCCCTGGTGCGCAGCGGCAACTCCGGCGGGCCGCTGGTCTCCTCGAACGGCCTGGTGCTCGGGGTGATCTTCGCAGCGGCCGCGTACGACCCGAACACCGGCTTCGCGGTGACCGCCGCCGAGGCCCGGCCGGTGGCGCTGGCCGGTGCGGAACGCACCCGGGAGGTGGGCACCGGCGAGTGCACCTGACGGTCACCCGGCCGACGGTGACCGGCGGGCCCGGAGTGCGAAGACCGCAGTGGTCGCGGTGACCACCGCCGTGCCGAGCAGCCATCCGGCGACCACGTCGCTGGACCAGTGCACCCCGAGCGCGACCCGACTGAACCCGGTGACCAGGGCGATGGCCAGCGCGGCGGCCCAGACCGCCACCCGGGCCGCCGATCGGGCCCTGGTCCGGGGCAGGAACACCACGAGCAGCACCCCGGCGGCCAACGCCGCGTTCAGCGCGTGGCCGGACGGGAAGGAGAGGCCGGGGGCAAGTGCCACCGGTTCGGGCAGATCCGGTCGCGGACGGCCCACCACGAGCTTGAGCAGCGGCCCGAGCAGACCGCCGAGGATCATGGTCGTGGCGACCCAGACGGCCAGCCGCCGCGCACCCCGGTAGGCCAGCCAGACCACCAGACACAGCGCCCCGGCGCGCAGCGGCATCGGTGCGAACACGTCCGTCCAGAGGCGCATCACCGACACCCAGGCCGGATGGTCGTGGGCGACGGCGTGCAGGTCGGCGGTGATCGCCGCGTCCAGCCGCCGCAGCGGCGACCAGTCGCCCATCACCAGCGTGGCGAGCAGCGCGAACGGCACGAGCATCGACAGGCCGGAGGCGGTGGGGCCGGGGCGCAGGCCCGACGGACCGTCCGCAGGACCGAACGGGTCGCGGACCGACGGGGGCGCCGTCGTGCGCCGGCCAGAGGCACTCACGCCGATGGTTGTACCCCGCCGAGCAGGATCGAAGACCCGGGATCGCCGGATTGCCCGGCGGTGCCGCTCAGCGTCGCCGCAGCCGACGCACCATCAGCGCCGCACCGGTGACCAGGGCGACGAGGATCGCCGAGCCGGCCCAGAGGCGGACCGGACCGGTGTCCTCCGCCGCCCCGGCGGCGCGGGCCCGCCACCGGGTCTCCTGCGGCGATCCGGTCAGACCGAGCTGCTCGGCGTCGCGGTCGCCGACCGGCACCGAGCCGGGTGCCGGGCCGAAGCCGGTCACCCCGGGCGAGTCGTTGTCGTCCAGCGGGTTGTCGCCGACCGGGGGTACGTCCGTGGTCAGTGCCGCGATCGGGTCGACCAGGCCGTACCCGAACCGGTCGTCGCGGCCGGTGGGCCCGATGTCCTTCGCGGTGACCAGCAGCCGGTTCACCACGTCCCCGGCGGACATCTGCGGGTAGCGGGCCCGGACCAGGGCGGCGGTGGCGGCGACCAGCGGGGCCGCGAAGCTGGTGCCCTGCACCCGCCAGTACCCCTGCGGCGGCCGGGCGCCGACCAGGCCGCTGGCCGGGGCGGTGAGGACGGTGGCGCGACCGGTGATCGCGCCGCTCCACAGGTTGTCGCTGTTGCGCTCCAGCCCGGAGACGGCGATGACGCCCGGCTCCCGGGCCGGATACCACACCTTCGCCTCCGGTGACGTGGCGAGATTGCCGGTGCAGGCGACCACCACCACGTCCTTGGCGAAGGCGTAGTCGATGGCGGCGGCCAGGGCGGGGCTGTCGCCGTTGCCGCCGAGCGACAGGTTGATCACTTTGGCGCCGTTGTCGACCGCCCACCGGACGCCCTTGGCGACGATCAACGCGTCGTCGTACCGGTTCTCCTCGTCGAGCACGCGGACCGGCAGGATGCGGGAGTCGGGGGCCAGCCCCACCACGCCCCGGCGGTCGTCCCGGCGCCCGGCGATCAGTCCGGCGACCGTGGTGCCGTGCCCGACCGGATCGGGTTCGGCGGCTCCGTCCGGTGCGACCAGGTCGAGACCGGGGAGCACCTGACCGGCCAGGTCCGGGTGCGAACCGTCCACCCCGGAGTCGATCACCGCGACGATCACGCCACGCCCGGTCGAGGTACGCCAGGCGATCTGCGCGCCCAGCTTGTCGAGCTGCCACTGCTCGTCACGGACCGGGTCGGCGCGTTCGGCGGTGTCCGGGGCGTAGGCCACCGGCACGCCGAAGGAGGTCGGGGCGACCGGCACGGCAGCGGCCGGAACGGCCGCGACCGCGGCTGCCAGCGTCGTGGCCGCCGCCAGCAGCGCCCGATGCGCGAACCGTCGCGGCCCCGGCGGGCCGCTCTGCCGCACCCTGGTCACATCCTCCGCCATTCGTCGCAGGGACACATGACGATCGGAGATTACCGGTTCGCCTCCCCTTTACGGGACGTTCCGTGGACTCGACGTCACTGTGGCGGCAGGTATGCCAACTGCACCAGGCGGACACCCTCCCGCCGGGTGGACAGTCGACCGCGTCCGGGCGGCAGCGGGCCGGGCCGGACCGCACCCACCAACGCGCCCTCCTCGGGGCTGCCCGACATCACCAGGCCCGAGGTGGACAGTTCACGCAGCCGCTGCACGACCGGCTCGTACTGGGCCCGGCCGGCACCGCCGCAGCGGCGGACCAGCACCAGGTGCAACCCGACGTCGCGGGCGTGCGGCAGGTGTTCCTCCAGCGCCCGCAGTGGGTTCGCCGGCCCGCTCGCCACCAGGTCGTAGTCGTCGACCAGCACGAACAAATCCGGGCCGGTCCACCACGACCGGTCGCGCAACTGCGCCGGCCCGACCTCGGGACCGGGCGTGCGGCCCTGCAGGTAACCGGCCGCGGACTCCACCAGGTCGGCGGTGTGCGCGGCGGCGGTGCCGTACCCGATCAGGTGTTCGGTCTCGATCGCGCCGAGCAGGCTGCGGCGGTAGTCGACCAGGATCACCCGCGCCTGCTCCGGGGTGAACCGGGTGACGATCGACTGGGCCAGCGCGCGGAGGAACGACGACTTGCCGCACTCGGCGTCGCCGTAGACCACGAAGTGCGGCTCGGTGGCGAAGTCGAGCACCACCGGCCGCAGGTCCGCTTCGGCGATCCCGACCGGGATCCGCAACCCGGCGGTGCCGGTCAGGTCGATCTCCGGGTACGGCAGCACCGCCGGGAGCAGCCGTACCCGGGGTGCCGGCGGACCGGACCAGCTCTCCGCCGCCCGCCGCACCAGAGCGGCGGTGTCCGCGTCGGCGACCTGCGGCAGGGCGGTGAGGAAGTGCAGGCTCCCGGCGGTGATGCCGCGACCCGGCGTTCGCTCCGGTACGTCCGCCGCCGCCCGCCGGGCGATCACCGAGTCCGACGGGTCACCGAGCCGCAACTCCAGTCGCGAACCGAAGAGGTCCCGGATGGCCGGTCGGAAGTCCAGCCAACGCACCGCCGTGGCCACCACGTGCACGCCGTAGGAGAGTCCCCGGGTGGCGAGGTCGGTGATCAGCGGCTCCAGGTCGTCGTACTCGCCGCGCAGCGTGGTCCAGCCGTCGACGACGAGGAAGACGTCT
Organism: Micromonospora sp. NPDC003816; assembly: GCF_042874705.1. NCBI lineage: Bacteria > Bacillati > Actinomycetota > Actinomycetes > Micromonosporales > Micromonosporaceae > Micromonospora > Micromonospora sp. NPDC003816. The sequence goes on along the minus strand of NZ_JBIANP010000011.1, from coordinate 52,107 downwards.
CCGAACCGGTCGGTGTCCGGCGTACCGGCGGCGGCCTGCTCGACACGCCGACGCCGCCAGACCGCCATGGACTCGACGCCGAGTTCGGCGAAGGCGCGCTCCCGGTCCGCCAGCAGGGTGGCCATCTCACCCACGGTGCGTCGCACGCCGGTCGGGTCGGCGCGACCGGTGATCCCACCGACGTGCGGCAGGTCGCGCAGCGCGGCCAATCCGCCGCCACCGAAGTCCAGACCGTAGACCTGCACCTCGGCAGGAGTGTGGGTGAGCGCCAGCGCGCAGATCAACGTCCGCAGCGCGGTGGACTTGCCGCTCTGCGTACCGCCGACCACGGCCACGTGCCCGGCGGCGCCGTCCAGGGCCAGCCAGAGCAGATCGCGCCGCTGCTCGTACGGCTTGTCGACGAGCGCCACCGGCACCTGCAACGCCCCGTGCAGCTCCGGATTGCCGGAGGTCAGCCCCCGGGAGGGGTGCACGGTCAACGGCCCGACCACCTCGTCCAGCCCCGGCGCGCCGTCCAACGGCGGCAACCACACCCGATGTGCCGGCGGCCCCTGGTCGGCGAGGCGCGTGATCAGCAGGTCCAGCAGGGTCTCCCGGCCCGGCTCCTCGTCCTCCTCGACGGGCGGGGCGGGCGGCTCCGGTTCGGGTGTGAAATGGGTGGAGAAGGTGAGCAGGCGCGGGCGCTCGGACCCGGCCGCACCGGCCGCCACAAGGCGTCGACGGACCGCCCCCGAGACGTACGCGGTCTTGAAACGCACCAGCGGCTCGGTGCCGAAGCGCAGGTAGCCGTGACCCGGCGAGCGGGGCAGCTCGTACGCGTCCGGCACGCCGAGCACCGTGCGCGACTCCAGCGACGAGAAGGTACGCAGACCGATCCGGTACGACAGGTGGGTGTCCAACCCGCGCAGCCGCCCCTCCTCCAACCGCTGGCTGGCCAGCAGCAGGTGCACCCCGAGGGACCGCCCCAACCGGCCGATCTGCACGAAGAGGTCGACGAAGTCGGGCTTGGCCGACAGCAGCTCGGAGAACTCGTCGCAGACCAGCAGCAGCGACGGCAGCGGGGCCAGCGCGGTGCCGGCCGCCCGGGCCCGCTCGTAGTCGCGCAGGCTGGCGAAGTTGCCGGCGCGACGCAGCAGTTCCTGCCGGCGTACCAACTCGCCGTTGATCGCGTCGACCATGCGGTCCACCAGCGGCAACGCGTCGGCCAGGTTGGTGATGACGGCGGCGGTGTGCGGCAGCCGGTCGAACGAGGCGAAGGTGGCCCCGCCCTTGAAGTCGACCAGGACGAAGTTGAGCTGCTCGGAGGAGTGCGTGGCGGCCAGCCCCACCACCAGGGTCCGTAGCAGCTCGGACTTGCCTGAGCCGGTGGCGCCGATCAACAGCCCGTGCGGACCCATGCCGTCCTGCGCCGACTCCTTCAGGTCCAGCTCGACGGCGATACCGTCCACCCCGACGCCGATCGGCACCCGCAGCCGGTCACGGGGCGACCGGGGCGCCCAGCCCTGCTCGGTGCTGAAGCCCTCCGGGTCGCCGATGCCAAGCAGCTCCGGCAGGCCCGGCTCGGCACCGGTCGCGGCGTCCGGACCACGCACGGCGGCCGGGCGTAACGGGGCCAACCGGCGGGCCACCGCCTCGGCCTCGGCGATCCTGAGCGCATCGGCCGTGCCGACCTCGGCCGGCCCGTCCGCCGAGTGCGAGTGCAGCCGGCCGCCCCGCACCTCCAGCAGCAGGGCGAAGCGGTCCAGCAGGCGGGGCGGCGGGGAACTCAGGTCGATCAGGGTGACCGCGTCGATACCGCCGTCCCCGGCCAGCTCGGTGGCGCCGGTCAGGTCGCCGCCGTCGAGCACCACCACCAGATGCGGCCCGTCGGTGACCGGCCCGGCCGGGCTGAACCGGGACCGGCTGTCCAGCACCTCGTCGAGCAGCTTCTCCAGGTCCACCGCCGCGCTCGCGACCAGCCGGACCGGGCCGAGGGCGTCGACCCGGGACGGATGACCGGTGTGCGGCAACCACTTCACCCACTCCCAGGTCGCCCGCCGTTCCGGCCCGGCGCAGACCGCGATCAGCAGTTCGTCGGGGGAGTGGAAGACCGCGAGCTGGGTGAGCATCGCCCGGACCAGCGACTGCGCGGCCGGTGACCCGGCGGGACCGGCCGGCGCGGCCCGGACGAACACCCGGGCGAAGCTCCGCAGCGACACCGCCACCGGCAGCTCCGGCACCACCGAGTACGCGTCCAGGAAGCGGCGCAGCGCCCCGGCGGTCATCGGCTCCAACTCCTCCAACGGCCGGGTGACCGGTGGGACCAGCGGAGTCGCCAGCGTCTGCGGCCCGACGGCGACCCGCACCACGGCGAAGTCGGCATCGGTGGGACGACGTTCCCAGACCCGGTGGCTCTCCACCGTCGACCAGAGGCCCTGCGGATCCGGGTGCCGGTAACAGAGGCCGCTGCGCTGTCGTGCCGCGGTCTGCCGGACCTGCCGCCGCAACGTCGCCAGGTGTCGCAGGTACTCGCGTCGGGCGGCCATCATCTCGGACTTGCGGGGACTGCCCGAGGCGCTGCCCCACGAGGTGACCAGCATCGCCAGCGTGGAGAGGCCGAACATCGCGCCGACCACGTACGCGTACGCGCCGCCGCCCCGACCGAACATCATCGCCATCGCGACCGTACCGCCGAGCATCGGCAGCACCATCAGCATCTGCTGCCAGCGGCCACCGGTGACGGCCGGGATCTCCGGCGGGGCCTGCACCGGCACCTCGCCGACGGGGATCTCCGGTGCCAGACGTCGGGCCGCCCGCCGGACGACGACAGTGGACACTCGACCTCCCGACGACGCACGGTGACCCGAGCCTGGCTCATGGTAGGTAAAGTCCTTCCGTCCGCGCAGGCCCGCACCCCGCTCGATAGGGAGATCAGTCGATGACGATCGGGCTGGCCCGGGTCACCGTCAGCTCGCCGCTGCGCCGGGTCGACGTGGCCCTGCCCGAGCAGGTCCCGCTCGTCGAGCTGCTGCCCGAGGTGCTCCGGCACGCCGGTGTCGGGCTCGCCGACGACGGTGAACGGCACGGCGGCTGGCTGCTGCGGCGGGCCGACGGCAGCATGCTCGCCACCGGGCAGGCGTTGCTCGCCCAGGGCGTCCGTGACGGTGAGGTGCTGCACCTGGTGCCGGGCCGTGCCGAGTGGCCCGAACCCGAGTACGACGACGTGGTGGAGGCCATCGCCGACGGCGCACGACGGCGGGGTGCCGCCTGGTCACCCGAGGCCACCCGGGTCGCCGCGCTGGCCGGTGCCGGAGTGCCGCTCGGCGTCGGCCTGGTCGCCCTGCTCGCCACCGGCCCCGTCGACCGGGCCGTGTGGCCGGTGGCGACCCTGCTCGCGGTCCTGCTGGTGCTCGCCGGCACGGTGTTCTCGCGGGCCCGGGGCGACGGCGCGGCCGGTGCCGTCCTCGGCGGGTACGCGCTGCCGTACGCCGCCGTGGCCGGTGCCCTCGCGGTCAGCTCGGGCGACCCGGTCGGGCCGCTCGGTCCGCTGCGCTGGGTCGGCGCGGAGGAGGCGCTGGCCGGGGCGGTGGCGCTGCTGCTGGTGTCGGTGCTCGGGCTGCTCGGCGTGGCCACCCGGCAACGGGTCTTCGTGGCCGGGGTGGCGGTCGGTGCGGTAGGCGTCCCGGCTGCCCTCGGCGACATGCTGCTCGGCCCGGCCGGCGCGACGGCCGTCCTGCTCTGCGTGCTGGCCTTCGCGATCGGTGCGGTCCCGCTGCTGGCGATCCGGCTGGGCCGGGTGCCGCTGCCGCCGACCACCCTGCCGACCGGTGCCGACCACGACCTGGACCAGGCCCGTGACCTGCCCGATCGCGGCCGGGTGTACGCGGCGGTGGCGCGCACCGAGGAGATGCTCACCGGGATGCTGATCGGGCACGCGGTGCTGGGCGGCGTGGCCGGTCTGGTCCTCGCCGTCACCGGCGGCGTCACCGGTCGGCTGCTGGTCGGGGTGACCTCGACGGTGTTCCTGCTGCGCGCCCGGCTCTTCGCGGCGGTACGCCACCGGGTGCCGCCGGTGCTCGCGGGTCTGGCCGGGTACGCGGCCCTCGGCACGGTGCTCGCCGTCGACCCCGCGACCGGACCACTGATCCTGGCGGTCGGCGGTGTGCTGGTCGGCCTCGCGGTCGCGGCGGCCGGCACCGGTCACGCCCACCGGCCGGTCTCGCCGTACGTCGGGCGGCTCGCCGACCTCACCGACACCGCTCTGGTGATCTCCGTGGTGCCGATCGCCTGCGCGGTGCTCGGACTCTACGAACGGGCCCGGGGACTGCTCGGCTGAGCGGTCCGGCGGGCCCGTCGCGAGGCCGCGTCAGTGGATGGTCTCGCCACGCTCCTCGGCGTCCTTGGCCCGCTGGTAGGAGATCAGGATCTCGGCCTCGGCCTCGGTACGCCCCACCCAGGTCGCGCCCTCGACCGACTTGCCCGGCTCCAGGTCCTTGTAGACCTCGAAGAAGTGCTGGATCTCCAGCCGGTCGAACTCGCCGAGGTGGTGGATGTCGCGCAGGTGCTCCTGCCGGGGGTCCTCGTACGGCACGCAGAGGACCTTGTCGTCGCCGCCCTTCTCGTCCGTCATCCGGAACATGCCGATGGTGCGGCACCGGATCAGGCAGCCGGGGAAGGTGGGCTCGGGCACCAGCACCAGGGCGTCCAGGGGGTCGCCGTCCGCGCCGAGGGTGCCCTCGATGAAGCCGTAGTCGGCCGGGTACTGCGTGGAGGTGAAGAGCGTGCGGTCCAGCCGGATCCGGCCGGTCACGTGGTCCACCTCGTACTTGTTGCGGTGACCCTTGGGGATCTCAACCGTGACGTCGAAATCCATTCGCACGCTCCCTCGTTCGCCCACGCTGGCCTGACGGAACCGGCGACCAGCCCGGACGGGCGATTGCCCGCCCACCGAGTCCGGCCGCCGCATAGTCTTCGGACCGAAGTAGTGTCACCCAGGCCGGTTTCCGGTGGGGGAGGAGGGGGTCGTGGGGAGGGAAGATTCACACTACCGTCCGGAGGGTGCCGCCGAGGGCGGTCCCGCGACACCGCCGGTCACACCGGCGACCGGGCGTGTGGTGGTACCCGACGCGCACCTGCTCCGGACACCGTCACCGACATCCGCCGACTCCGCTCCGACGAGCCCGGCTCCCGGCCCGACCCCGCCCGCCACCGGCACCGCGTCCGTACCGCCGGGCACTGCCTCGGTGTCACCTGTGCCGCCCGGCAGCGCGTCCGTGCCGTCCGGCACCGCGTCCGTGCCGTCCGGCACCGCGTCCGTGCCGTCCGGCACCGCGTCCGGGCGGGTGAGCGTCCCGGGCGGTTCCGGGGCGGTCCCGGCCGCAGCGGCGTCCGGTGCCGCCGACGCGCCGGCCGGTCCGCAGGCGGACCCCGGCGCGGTGCCGCCGGGCCCACCCGGGAACACCGCCGCGCCCGCCGACCAGGGGCCGCCTCCCGCGCCACCGTCCGCCGTCCGCCGCCGACTGCCGCTGGTGCTCGCCGCCGTGCTGGCGCTCGTGCTGGTCGGCGTGGGCGTGGCCGTGGTACGCCCCGGACCGGTCGGTCAGTGGCTGGGCGAGGACCCCGACACCTCGACGGTCGCCGGCTCACCGGAGCCCGCGCCGGTCGCGGTGCTGGCTGCCGCCGACGTCGGCGCGCCCGTGCCCAGCGCCGACGGGATGGGTGCGGTGCTCGACCCGCTGATCGGTGACCCCGCGCTCGGTGACCGGGTCCACCTCGCCGTGGCCGACGCCCTGACCGGGCAGTTGCTCTTCGACCGGGGCGGTGCCGAGGCCACCGTGCCGGCCTCGGTGACGAAGTTGCTGACCGCGGTCACCGTGCTGACCGCCCGGGGCCCCGGCTACCGGATCCCGACCCGGGTGGTGGCCGGCGCCCAGCCCGGTGAGGTGGTCGTCGTCGGTGGCGGGGATCCCACCCTGACCGCCGGTGCCAAGGGTTTCTACACCGGTGCCGCGAGCCTGGAGAATCTCGCCGAGCAGGTGCGTACCGCCCTGGGCGGCACCCCGCCGACCCGCGTCGTGGTCGACTCCTCGCTGTATCCCGGGCCGGTCTTCGGGCCGGGCTGGGACGACGACATCCCCACCGGCGGCTACGGCGGCGCGATCACCGCGCTGATGCTCGACGGCGCCCGCAAGGACCCCAAGGCGGGGCGGAGCTGGGCCGAGCGGGTACCCGAACCCGACCTCACCGCCGGACGGGCCTTCGCCAGGCTGCTCGGCGTACCGGCCGGTGCGGTGAGCAAGGGCACCGCCCCGGTGGCCCCGGTCGACGCGACCGGCGGCACCGAGCCCGGCGCGGAGCTGGGCGTGGTGCACTCGCCACCGCTGATCCGCCTGGTCGACGTCATGATCAGCGAGAGCGACAACATCGTGGCCGAGGCACTGGCCCGTCAGGTCGCGCTGGCCCGCGGCCAGCCCGCGTCGTTCGCCGGTGCCGCCACGGCGATGGCCGAGATGGTGCCCGAACTCGGCCTGCCGGTGGACGGGTTGACGCTCGCCGACGGCAGCGGCCTGTCCCGGAAGAACCTGATCAGCCCCGCGCTGCTGACCGAGCTGCTGGCGCTCGCGGCCGGTCCGGACCGGCCCGAACTCGGCGGCATCTTCGGTGGGCTGCCGGTCGGCGGCTGGTCCGGCACGCTGCGCGACCGCTACGGTTCGGCACCGGGCACGGACGCCGGTATGGGGGTAGTCCGCGCCAAGACGGGCACGCTGACCCGGGTGCACGCGATCGCCGGTGTGGTGACCACCGTCGAGGGACGGTTGCTCACCTTCGCGGTGCTCACCGACCAGGTGTCGCCGGACGGCATGGAACCCGCCCGGGTGGCGCTGGACCGGATCGCCTCGGCGCTCGCCACCTGCGGTTGCCGCTGACCAGGACGGCCGGTGCGCCCGGCGCGATCCGGGGACGGGTGTCGCGGCGCGGGTACGGTGGGTGGCATGGCGCAGTTCGTGGACTGGGATCTGGCCGCCGCTACTGCGGGGGCGCTGGGCAAGTCGGGCCCCCGGGTGTCGTACGCCGAGGCCACCGAGGTGGTCGCCGAGCTGCGCCGGTTGACCGACGAGGCGGCCGGGCACGTGGCCGACTACACCGGGTTGACGTCGCAGGTGGCCCATCCGCCGGTGCGGGTGGTCGACCGGCGCGACTGGGCGGCGACCAACATCGCCGGCCTGCGCGAGGTGATCACTCCGCTCGTCGGCCGGCTCGCTGAGGACAAGCAGCCCGGCGCGTTCACCGAGGCGATCGGGTCGCGGGTCACCGGGGTCCAGGCGGGAACCGTGCTGGCGTACCTGTCCGGTCGGGTGCTCGGCCAGTACGAGGTCTTCTCCGCCGATCCGGGTCAGCTCCTGCTCGTCGCGCCGAACATCGTCGAGGTGGAGCGGAAGCTGGGCGCCGAGCCGCGTGACTTCCGGCTCTGGGTGTGCCTGCACGAGGTGACCCACCGGACGCAGTTCACCGCGGTGCCGTGGATGCGCGGGTACTTCCTGGGTGAGGTGCAGGCCTTCGTGGACGCCTCGCAGGGGGGTGAGCACCTCGCCGAGCGGCTGCGCCGGGGCGTGGGCACGCTCGCCGACGTGGTCCGTAACCCGGAGAGCCGGTCCAGCGTGCTGGACATCGTGCAGACCCCGGGGCAGCGCGCCGTGCTGGACCGGCTGACCGCGCTGATGACGCTGCTGGAAGGGCACGCCGAGTTCGTGATGGACGGCGTCGGGCCGCAGGTCATCCCGAGTGTCGAGCGGATCCGGGCCGGGTTCGACCGGCGCCGGGAGGCCGGCAACCCGGTGGAGAAGGCGGTCCGCCGCCTGATCGGCCTCGACGTCAAACTGCGGCAGTACGCGGAGGGCCGCACGTTCGTCCACGCGGTGGTGGACCGGGTCGGGATGGCCGGCTTCAACCGGATCTTCGAGTCGCCGCTGACCCTGCCCCGCCTCTCCGAGCTGAGCGAACCGGACGCCTGGGTGGCCCGGGTGCACGGTCCGGTCGGGCCGAAGCCCCCCGCCGACTGAGCATGGCCCCACTCGCCCCGGCGGTCGCCGCGATCCGGGTCGCGGTCCGTCGTGCGCTGGCCGACCTGACGGGGCCCGGACCGGTGCTGGTGGCCTGCTCCGGCGGAGCCGACTCGCTCGCCCTGGCCGCCGCCGCCGTGTTCGTGGCGCCCCGGACGGATCGAGCCGCCGGACTGGTCACCGTCGACCACGGGTTGCAGCCCGGATCCGCCGAGCGGGCCGAGTCGGTCGCGGACTGGGCACGGCAGAACGGGCTGGCGCCGGTGGAGGTGGTCCGGGTGGAGGTCGCCGGCCGGCCCGGTGGCCCCGAGGCCGCCGCCCGCCAGGCGCGCTACCAGGCGCTGGTCGAGGTCGCCGGTCGGTACCGGGCGGCGGCGGTGCTCACCGGACACACCCGGGACGACCAGGCGGAGACGGTCCTGCTCGCGCTGGCCCGGGGTGCCGGGCCGCGTGGGCTGGCCGGGATGCCGGCGTACCGGGAACTGGCCGGGGTGCCGCTGCTCCGGCCGCTGCTGGAGACCGGTCGGGAACAGACCCGGGCGGCGTGCGCGGCGCTGGGCCTGACCCCGTGGGAGGACCCGCACAACACCGACCCCGCCTACGCCCGGTCCCGGGTACGGGCCGACGTGCTGCCCGCGCTGGTCGGGGCGCTCGGCCCGGCGGTGGTGGACAACCTCGCCCGGACCGCGCGGCTGGTCGCGGCGGACAACGCGGTGCTGGACGGGTTGGCCGTCGAGGCGCTGACCGCCGCCCGGCACCCGGACGGCGGGCTGACCGTCAAGGCGCTGGCCGACCTCGCTCCCGCGCTGCGGGGCCGGGTGCTCCGCGCCTGGGCGCACGAGCTGGGCGCGTCGCCGGCCGCCCTGTCGCACCGGCACGTCGCCGCGCTGGACACGTTGATCACCGCCTGGCGCGGGCAGGGCGCGGCGTACCTGCCCGGCGGATTGCGGGTCCGTCGGCATCGTGACCGCCTGCTGCCCGCAGACCCGACCGCCGCGCTCCCGACGGACGACGGCGAGGTCGACACGTGACGTACCCCCGCAGCCCGCTGTACGCCCCGCACGGCGCGGTGGCCACCAGCCATCCGCTGGCCACCGCGGCCGGGTTGGCGGTGCTGCGCCGAGGCGGCAACGCGGTCGACGCCGCCCTGGCCACCGCGATCACCCAGACCGTGGTGCAGCCGCCGTCGAACGACATCGGCGGTGACCTGTTCGCCATCGTCTGGGACGGCCAGCGGCTGCACGGGCTGAACGCCTCCGGTCGGTCACCGGCCGCGCTGACCCGGGACGTGGTGCTGGCCGCCACCGACGGCCGGGGTGCCGAGCCCACCGACGCGCTGGGCGGGGCACAGGCCAGGGGACCGGCGATGCCGGCCCGTGGCTGGCTGCCGGTGACCGTGCCGGGCGTACCGGCCGGCTGGCGTGACCTGCACGACCGGTTCGGCTCGCTGCCCTTCGCCGACCTGTTCACCGACGCCGTCGGGTACGCCGAGCACGGTCACCCGGTCTCCACCGGCACCGCCACGGCCTGGGCCCGGGCGGTGGCCGGACACGCCGGTTCCACCGGCCCGGAGTACGCCGAGTTCGCCCGGGTCTTCGCCCCGGACGGGCGGGCACCCCGCCCCGGCGAACGGTGGCGCAACCCGGGCGCCGCCCGGACCCTGCGGCTGATCGCGCGCAGCGGGGCCGAGGAGTTCTACCGGGGACGGATCGCGGCGGCCCTGGCCGACCACGCGGCCCGGACCGGCGGGCTGCTCACCGGCGACGATCTGGCGGGGCACGCCTCCACCTGGGTCGACCCGGTGTCGGTCGGCTACCGGGACCACGAGGTGTGGGAGCTGCCGCCGAACGGGCAGGGCGTGGCCGCCCTGATCGCCCTGGGCGTCCTCCACGGGCTCGACCCGGCCGACCCGGCGTGGCGGCACCGGCAGATCGAGGCGGTCAAGCTCGGCTTCGCCGACGCGCACGCCCACGTCACCGACGCGGACCGGATGCGGCTGCCGGTCCAGGCGCTGCTCACTCCCGAGCACCTGGCGGCCCGCCGGTCCTCGATCAGCGGACACGCCGCCGATCCGGCCGTCGGGGTCCCGGAGCGCGGCGGAACGGTGTACCTCTGCGCGGCCGACGCCGACGGCATGATGGTGAGCCTGATCCAGTCCACCTACCTGGCCTTCGGCTCGCACGTGGTGCTGCCCGGACACGGCTTCGCCCTGCAGAACCGAGGTCTCGGCTTCCGCCTCGACCCCGACCACCCGAACGTGGTGGGCCCGGCGAAGCGGCCGTACCACACCATCATCCCCGGATTTCTGACCCGCGACGGTGCGCCGGTCGGGCCGTTCGGGGTGATGGGTGGGCACATGCAGCCCCAGGGACACGTGCAGCTGATGTCGTCGACCGTGGACGCCGGTCTCGACCCGCAGGCGGCGCTGGACGCCCCGCGTTGGTACTGGCACGCCGGCCGGTCCCTGCTGGTGGAGGAGCACCTGGCGGCCGGGCCGGGAGGGCCGGAACTCGTCGCCGACCTGCGCGCCCGGGGTCACCGGGTCACCGTCGCGGACGATCCGGGCGTCTTCGGGTACGGCCAGGCGATCTGGCGTCGCCCCGACGGCGGCTACGTCGCCGGCTCGGAGTCCCGGGTCGACGGCGCCGCCGGCGGTTTCTAGCCCGCCGGGGCGCGGTCGCGGAACGTGGTGCGGTAGGTGTGCGGGGTGGCGCCGACCCGGCGGGTGAAGTGGTGCCGCAGGGCGGCGGCGTCCCCGAAGCCGGCCTGCTCGGCGACTGCCTCCACCGACAGCCCGGTGTCCTCCAACAGTCGACGGGCCAGCAGCACCCGCTGGCCGGTCAGCCAGTCGTGCGGGGTCGTGCCGGTCTCCGCGCGGAACCGGCGGGCGAAGGTCCGGGGCGCCATGCCCGCGCGGGCGGCCAACTCGTCGACGGTGAACTGCTGGTCGAGCCGTTCCATCAGCCACTCCAGCACCGGTTCCAGGGTGGGTGCCTCCGGTGCCTTCGGGATCGGCGCCTCGATGTACTGCGCCTGGCCGCCGTCGCGGTGCGGCGGCACCACCATCCGTCGGGCCAGCCGGGTGGCGACGGCCGAGCCGTGCTCCTGGCGTACCAGGTGCAGGCAGGCGTCGATGCCGGCGGCGGTGCCGGCGCTGGTGAGCAGCCGGCCGTCCTGCACGTAGAGCGAGTTGCAGCGGACCCGCGCACTCGGATTGCGGCGCTGCAACTCGTCGACGTGCCGCCAGTGCGTGGTGCACTCCCGGCCGTCGAGCAGCCCGGCCTCACCCAGCAGGTACGCCCCGGTGCAGACGCTGAACAGGTGTGCCCCCCGGTCGGCGGCCCGCCGCAGCGCCTCGCGCACCTCGGCGGGCGCTTCGGTGCCGTGGTGCGCCGGCACGGCCACCAGGTCGGCCCGGTCGATCGCGTCGAGGTCGGCGGTGGGCACCAGGCCGAAACCCGCGGTAGTACGCACCGGTGCGCCCTGCGGGCTGCACAGGTCGAACCGGTAGCCGGGCAGGCCGTCGGCGGTGCGGTCGGTGCCGAAGACCTCGGCGAGCACGCCGACTTCGAACGGGGCGACGCCGTCCAGGGTGAGTACCGCGACCGAGCGGAGCATGTGACGAGGGTAACCCGGGAGGTGGCAGAAAATCGAGGATGAGTGGCATTCCTGCCACTGTCCGGCGATCGGCGGTACCCGCAGACTGGTGTCAGCCCGGTGCACCGGCGGCGAGATCACCAGAAACCAGATGAAAGCGAGCGCCGCCATGGGACTTCTCTTCTTCCTCGTGTTCTTCCTGCTCCTCGCTCTGCTCTCGGCCGTCGGGCTGACCGCGGACAGCCGTGACTCGGCCGACTGGAAGCCGTCCGACGGTGGCCACCGCTGGCGGTCCCACCCGTACTGATGCGGTTCGTGCCCTTCGTCGGAAAGATCCGGGCCGGGGTCGCCCCGAAAGAGGCGGCCCCGCCGACGGCGAACCCGGGGCGTACGGCAGGCTAGGGCCATGGCTGACGGCTCCTGGTACGACGCCGACATCGACCACGTGATCATTTCGGAGGCGCAGATCCGCGAGAAGACCGCGGAACTGGCCAAGCAGGTCTCCGCGGACTACGCCCACGTCACCGACGGGCTGCTGCTCGTCTGCGTACTCAAGGGCGCGGTCATGTTCATGGCCGACTTCGCCCGGGCGCTGGGCCGCCAGGGCCCCCCCGCCGAGCTGGACTTCATGGCCATCTCCTCCTACGGCCAGGGCACCACCTCCTCCGGGGTGGTCCGGATCCTCAAGGACCTCGACCGGGACATCGCCGGCCGGCACGTCGTCGTCGTGGAGGACATCGTCGACTCCGGCCTGACCCTGTCCTGGCTGCTGCGCTACCTGGAGTCCCGGTCGGCGGCGAGCGTCGAGGTGGTCGCGCTGTTCCGCAAGCCGGACGCGGTCAAGGTGACGGTGCCGGTGAAGTACGTCGGCTTCGACATCCCGACCGAGTTCGTCGTCGGGTACGGCCTGGACTTCGGTGAGCGATACCGCGAGCTGCCGTACGTCGGCGTGCTCAAGCCGGAGGTGTACGCCCGCTCCTGACCTCGGTTCCGGCCGGGACGGCACCGAGGTCCGATGCCGCCGGTCCGGTCGACGTTCAGCCGACTTTCAGCTGGTCGGGCTACCGTGGACTCCGGTGACGGTGGAATCCGCTCTCCGTCACGCCGGTCGACATCCGGTTCGCCGTACGCGTAAGTGCTGGGCTCGCCAGCTCAGATCGGTCGCGTACGGTGTACCGTCGAATGACCGTGGTGCGACAATTCGCGCCCCGGGGTCGAGGCCGGCCCGCACGGCGGCTCCGGCAGCCGCCCAAGCGGCGACACCCACAGTCGGTCAGGACGTCGATCAGGAGGATGCGGGCGTCTCGGCGCTCGACATACAGCATGGAACGTACGCGTTTCTTCCGCCGACCGGTGTTCTGGGTCATCCTGGTCATCCTCGGCGCCGTCGTGCTCAGTCAGCTGTTCACCGGTGGACCCAGCTACCACCGCGTGGACACCTCAGTCGCGCTCGACCAGCTCAACAAGGGCGGTATCGAGAAGGTCGTCTTCCAGGACAAGGAACAGACGATCCAGCTGGACCTGGCCGAAGAGGCCGAGTTCGGCGAGACGAAGACCAAGCTGATCGAGGCCCAGTTCCCGTACGAGGTCGGCAACGAGGTCTGGAACCAGGTCCTCGACGCCAAGGCCAACAACCGGGTCACCGGGCCGGCCGACACCGAGGTGTCGTCCGACAGCATCTGGGTCAGCCTGCTGGTCAACCTGCTCCCCATCGTGCTGCTCGTGTTGCTGCTGCTGTTCTTCATGTCGCAGATGCAGGGCGGCGGCTCCCGGGTGCTCAACTTCGGCAAGTCCAAGGCGAAGATGATCACCAAGGACACCCCGAAGACGACCTTCGCGGACGTCGCGGGCTCCGAGGAGGCCGTCGAGGAACTGCACGAAATCAAGGACTTCCTGCAGAACCCGGCGAAATACCAGGCGCTCGGGGCCAAGATCCCGAAGGGCGTACTCCTCTTCGGGCCGCCCGGAACCGGTAAGACGCTGCTCGCCCGGGCGGTCGCCGGTGAGGCGGGGGTGCCGTTCTACTCGATCTCCGGCTCCGACTTCGTGGAGATGTTCGTCGGCGTCGGCGCCAGCCGGGTCCGCGACCTGTTCGAGCAGGCCAAGGCCAACGCCCCCGCGATCGTCTTCGTCGACGAGATCGACGCCGTCGGTCGCCACCGTGGCGCCGGCATGGGCGGCGGGCACGACGAGCGTGAGCAGACCCTGAACCAGCTCCTCGTCGAGATGGACGGCTTCGACGTCAAGGGCGGCGTCATCCTGATCGCCGCCACCAACCGGCCGGACATCCTCGACCCCGCGCTGCTGCGTCCGGGCCGGTTCGACCGGCAGATCCCGGTCGACGCCCCCGACATGGAGGGCCGCAAGGCCATCCTGCGGGTGCACGCCAAGGGCAAGCCCTTCACGCCCGACGTCGACCTCGACTCGGTGGCCAAGAGGACGCCGGGCTTCAGCGGCGCCGACCTGGCCAACGTGATCAACGAGGCGGCCCTGCTGACCGCCCGCAAGGACCAGCGGGCGATCAGCAACGAGTCGCTGGAGGAGTCGATCGACCGGGTGATCGCCGGCCCGCAGCGCCGGACCCGGGTGATGGGCGACCAGGAGAAGAAGATCACCGCGTACCACGAGGGTGGTCACGCACTGGTCGCCTGGGCCCTGCCGCACGCCGCGCCGGTGCACAAGGTGACGATCCTGTCGCGCGGTCGCTCGCTGGGGCACACGCTGGTGCTGCCCACCGAGGACAAGTACACCCAGACCCGTGCCGAGATGATCGACACCCTGGCGTACGCGCTGGGCGGCCGGGCCGCCGAGGAACTCGTCTTCCACGAGCCCACCACCGGTGCCGGCAACGACATCGAGAAGGCCACCGCACTGGCCCGGGCGATGATCACGCAGTACGGCATGAGCTCCAAGCTCGGTGCGATCAAGTACGGCACCAGCGGGGACGAGCCGTTCCTCGGTCGCAACATGGGCCACGAGCGGGACTACTCCGACTCCGTCGCCGCCGAGATCGACGGCGAGATGCGGGCGCTGATCGAACTGGCCCACGACGAGGCCTGGGAGATCCTGGTCGAGTACCGGGACGTCCTGGACAACATCGTGCTCGAGCTGATGGAGAAGGAAACCCTCTCCACCGCCGACATGGCCCGGATCTGTTCCCGGGTGGTGAAGCGTCCGCCGATGGCGCCGTACAACGGCTTCGGCAAACGGCAGCCCTCCACCGAGCCGCCCGTGCTCACCCCGGCCGAGAAGGACGCGCTCAAGGTGCAGGCCGAGGCCGACGGCGCCCAGGCCACCACGGTCGGTGGCGTCAGCTCGAACAACTCGGACGGCCCGCACTGAGCACCGACGACACGGCGGCCGGTCCCCAGCAACGGGGATCGGCCGCCTCCGCAACCGAGCCCGACATCGACGATCTCGACGACCTCGACTACATCGCCGCCCGGCTGGTCAACGGCCGGCTCACCGGCCGCCCGGTCGAGGACACCATGGACCTCGGCCGGATCGAGAAGGCGGTCCGCGAGATCCTCATCGCGGTCGGCGAGGACCCGGACCGCGACGGCCTCCAGCAGACCCCGGCGCGGGTCGCCCGGGCGTACGCCGAACTCTTCGCCGGCCTGCGGGTGGACCCGGCCACGGTGCTCACCACCACCTTCGAGGCCAACCACGAGGAACTCGTGCTGGTCCGGGACATCGACGTGATGAGCCTCTGTGAGCACCACCTGCTGCCGTTCCGGGGCAGCGCGCACATCGGCTACATCCCCGGGCCCGACGGTCGGATCACCGGCCTGTCCAAACTGGCCCGGCTGGTCGAGGTCTTCGCACGACGCCCGCAGGTGCAGGAGCGACTCACCTCCCAGATCGCCGACCTGCTGATGGAGCGGCTGGCGCCACGGGGCGTGGTGGTCGTGCTGGAGTGCGAACACATGTGCATGGCAATGCGCGGCATCCAGAAGTCGGGCGCCAAGACGATCACCTCGGCGGTGCGCGGCACCCTGCAACGGGACGCCAAGTCCCGCGCCGAGGCGATGGCGCTGATCATCCCGCGCTGAGCGGCTCGACCGGGACGCCCCACCACGGGGACCGCGCCCGGCCCGGGCCGCTCAGGCGGCCAGCATCGCCAGGACGATCCCGGCGGTAGTCAGCACCGCCGGGACCAGGCAGGTCAACGCACCGAACCGGAACGTCCGGTCCACCCGTTCGCCCGGCCGGGACGGGAAGAGCCGCCCCACCGCCAGCCACCCCACCCCGAACGCCACCGCCGGTGCCGGCAGGCCGACCACCAGCGTCAACACCGTCACCGCGTCGCTCCCGGCGACCAGGTACGCCACGATCTGGAGCAGCGGCACCAACAATGCCAACGGCCCGTACACCAGCAGGTTGCGCGGTCGGGCCGGCCAGTGGGCCGCGCCCGGCAGGCCCCGGGCCGCGAGCACGTCGTCCGCACCGTGCGCCCAGCGGTTCGCCTCCCGCAACGCGGCCAGCACCGCGCCCGACCCACCGGTCATCGTGCGGGTCGCCTCGGTCAGCTCCGGCGGCGCGGGCACCAGCGACATCGGCGGTACGCCCGCCTCCCGCAGTTGGGCCTCCTGCGGCGCCAACCGGGTACGCACCGCCGCCAACTCCTCGCGGGCCGCCTGGACCGTCCGCGCCTGCTCGCTCGCGGCGGTCGCCGCGTCCCGGCGTACCCCGTCGAGCTGACGGGTCGCGGCCAGATAGTCGGCCCACGCCACAGCCACCGGGTCAGAGGAACCGGACGGCGACGTCCCACCGGTCCGCTGCCGCACCGGCCCGGCGGCCGTGACCGACGATCCGCTTCCCGTCACGCCGCCTCCCCGTCCACGTCATCCGGCACGTCGTACGGCACCAGCACCAGTCCGTGCTCGACCGGGCCGTCCCAGAGGACCACCCGCCCGGGCCGGGGCCGCCATTCCACCGGCCGACCGAACACCGGCGTGAGCTGCGCCCCCGGCACACCCGCCACCGCCACCGCGCTCAGCTTGTCGACCGTCTCCTCCGGGCCCAGCAGCGCCGCGAACGACGGCACCGTGCGCCACCAGCCGAGCAGATGCTGCCCCGCCGGCGGGCCGTCCCGCAGCAGCATCCGCAGCCGCTCCGGGGGTAACTGCTCCGGCGGCGCCACGTCCAGCCCGAACACCACCAGGTAGGCGGGCTGCCCGGCGTCGACGACCGCGAGCAGCCCGGCCAGGTCCACCGTCTCCACCGGATGCCGCTGCGCCAACTCCCGCGCCAGATCCTCCGCCGACGACCGCGACTCGGAGTCCGGTACGGCGATCACGAAGCGTGCCGTCCCCGGCGGGTGGTGCGCCGCCGTGCTCCGAGCGGCTGTGGCCAGCAGCCGGGTCGCCTCCGGTCGCGGCCCGAGAACGGCGAGGTTGCGTCCGGCGACCGGACCGAGCGACACGGCCACCGTGCTCCGTGCCACGTCCACCGCCCGCCCGAGCAGCGCCGCCGGCGCCAGCGCCTGCCCGGACTCGGCGGACCGGTGTCGTGGATCGTTGCGCAACGAGGGGTACGCGTACCCGGCGAAGACCACCGGCGGGACGCTCCCCTCCGGACGCGCCTGCCAGAGACGGTGCCGTAGGCCCTCCACGACGGCCGGTTCGTCCTGCGGATCGGGGAACCGGACCATCCGCTCGTGACCCCGGATCGCGCCACGCGGGCCACCGAGACCCCCGGCGGTGTTCACCACGGCACTGCCCACCGGCAGCCCGGCCGCCGAGTCGTTGGTCGGCTCCAGCACCGGCCCGCCCCCCGGCAGCGCCACCCGCACCGGGAACTGACCGAGCAGCGAATCCCGCTGTCCACCGTCGCGTACGCCCAACCCCAGGTCACCCTCACCGGACAACACCAGATGCACCCCGTACGCCCGGCCCGCCCTGGTCAACGAGTCCAACCGGGCCACCACGTCGGCGGCCAACCGGTCCCGCTCGGCGAAGAGCAGCGGCAGGTTCTCCACCACGCAGACCACCCGGGGCAGCCGGCGGTATCGCCGCAGCTCGGCGAAGCGTTGACCGCCCGCGCGGGCCGCCGCCTCGGACCGCCGCTGCACCTCCGCCGCCAACTGCTCCAGCAGGTCCAGCACGTACTCGCGGTCGGCGGCCATCGCCGCAGCGCGAACCTGGGGAATCCAGGACCGGTCCCGCTCGGTCTGCAGGAACTCCGCGAAGGACTCGCCGGCACCGAGGTCGACCAGGTACAGCTCCAGCTCCTCCGGGCCGTACCGGGCGGCGAGACCCAGCAACGCCGTGGTCAGGAACGTGGCCCGGCAGACCCGGGACCGGCCGCTGACCAGCCAGTGTGGCGTCAACTCGGTGAAGCCGAGGAGCACCGGACGCCCACCCGCGTCCCCGACCGTGGTGCTCAGCCCGTCGGTCGCGTCCGCCTGCCACCACTCGTCGGTGTCCGGCGGCAGCAGGCCCGACAGGGAGAGTCGGGTGCCGGCCTCGATCTGGGCGGCGATTCGACGGCAGACGGAGTCGACCAGCTCGGCCGGTGGATCCGGCTCGACGAACACCGGCGAGTTCAAGCCACCCGGCGAGCCCGTGCCCGCGCTGGCGAAAGGCGCCCCGGGAGGATCGCCCAGCAGCGCGTACGCGGTGCGGACCGAGAGTGCCGTGGCCCGGGGCAGCGGATCCCGCCCGGCCGCCGGCCACCCGGCCACCACCAGGTGCAGCCCGGCGGCAGGTCCCTGCTCGGCAAGCGCCTCGATCCGCGTCAGGTCGGTCGCCTCGATCTCGTCCGGGAGAGTGGCGACCACCAGCACCATCGAGCGGTCGTGCCGGCGGGTACCCGAGGCCCCCGGCGCCACCCACCGCTCCGCCTCGGTCAACACCGTCCGCAGGCCGTCGGTGTCCGTGGCCGGGGGCGAGAGCACCCCGGCGTCGCCGAGCGCCCCGAACGGCCCGAGTACCCCACCCGTCGCGTCCACCGCCCGGACCAGCAGCGCCCCCGCCGGTGTCGCCGCCACCAACCGCAGGAGTACGGCCCGCAGCAGCCCGGCCACCCGGGGATCGTGCGCGTCGACGTCGACGGCCAGATGCCCGGTGCCGACGAGCGGGACCAGCGCGGGGAAACGGGCGTCGTCCAGCGGCGCGGCGGTACCCACCCGGACGAAGGGCGGTGGCCCCTCCCCGGCGGGACAGGTCGGCGCGACCGCGTCCAGCGCGGTACCGGCCCAGCCGGGCGCGAGAACCTGAGCGGCGCCCCGTAGTCGCTCGGCGAGCGCGTACTGCCGACGCTGATCAGCGGGAGCGGGACGGGTCTCGTCGAGGACGGCAGCCGCCGCCGTGACCGTCGCGGCGGCTCGGCGGTGCAGCGCGGCGGCGCGGAGCGTCCGTGCCTTCGGACCGCCCACCGCGTCCACCTCCTCCGCCCGAGGTCGGCACCACGTCCCGGGCAGAGACGACGGTATCCCAGTCGCGGCTCCTTCTCGGGGATGCGTGGCGCCACAGCGCCGGTGTTGTCGTGGATCTCACCGGTCGCCAGTGGTCCGTCACGATCTGCTGAATCTGGGGCATTGGGTCCACAGCGTCCAGCCGATAGCCTCAGGGGGTGGAATCAGTGCCGCCCCCCGCCGGTTCCCAGGTCTCCCGCGTACCGGCGCAACGGACCCCGCCGCAGGAGGATCTGGCGCCGCCCTCGACCGCGCCGGCGCCACCCCAGCCTCGGCGGCGGCTGCGGAAGGTCCTGATGGTGATCACCGGAGCGGTGGCGGCGCTCTGCCTGGCGGGTGGGATCACCGGCTTCGTCCTGTACGACCGCGCCACCGCCCCCGACCGCAGTACACCTGCGGCGGTAGTAGATAACTATCTTCGTGCGTTTCTGGTCGATGAGAACGATATTCGTGCTGATCTCTTCACTTGCCAAGGTGCTACGAATCTGGAGCAGGTTCGCGACCTTAGAAGCGACCTGAGTGCTCGTGAGGAGCGGTTCGGGATCACGTTGTTGGTCAGCTGGGAAGGGCTTCAGGTCAATAGGGACGGCAACAACGCCGAGGTTCGTGTTGATGTCACCTTCTCCGCACAGGTTGATGGCCTTCGGCAAACTGATCGCCAGTCGTGGAAATTCACGACACAACTACGCGATGATTGGCGTGTTTGCTCTGGTGTGACGGAAGGCTGAGACCTTACTCGACCCACAGCAGGTGTACGGGAACCTCCAGTGTGGTCGGTGACTGACCGCGCCAGGCCCAGCGATACCACTCCAACTCGGGTGTGACCCGTACGCAGATGTCGCCCTCGGCACCGGAGTAGGTCTCGGTGACCGCGCGCAGGTCGCGGTGCTCGACGCCGTCGACCATGTGCACGACGCGCCGGCCGGTGACCGCATCCGCCTCGAAGACCGGGGTGGGTGCCCGGTGGGCGGGTGCGTCCAGTGAGACGAGCCGCAGCCCGCTCTCCTCGACGGGGGTGGTCCGTGGTGAGCTCACCGTCTCGACCCAGACCCGCTCGACCGGCACCAGTGGTGCGAAGACCTCCACCTGTTCGGACTCGGCGCGGTACCACTCGTGTTCGGGAATGACCGGCACGAAGGTGCGGCTGTTCTGCACCACCCGCTCGTCGGCCCGCAGGTCGGTGCGCCACCCGAGGCCGGGGAGCCCGACCAGGACCCGTTGGCCGCGCAGGTCGACGCGGCTGGTGGCGGGCACGATCTCGATCGGGCGGGGTGGTCGTGGCGCCCAGTCCGGCTGGTCGGCGAAGGGGTCGGGAAGGGGTCCTGTCATGACGGCGGGTGTCTCACCCCGCGCCCTTGAGCGGTGCGCCCTTGGCGCGCATGAAGGGCACCGGGTCGATGGCACCCCGGCTGCTGCGGTCTCCGTCGACGTGCACCTCGAAGTGCAGGTGCGGCCCGGAGGAGTTGCCGCTGCTGCCCACCTCGCCGATCACCTCACCGGCCTGCACGGTGTCACCCACCTGGACGCGGGGACGACTGACCAGGTGACAGTATCGGGTGATGACATCCTGGGCGTGCAGCACGTCCACGAACCAGCCGCAGCCGCCCTTGTTCGGCCAACCGTCCACGTTGCAGCTGAGTCGCCCGCGCGAGTCCGGGTCACAGCGGGAAACGATGACCCGGCCGGTGGCCGCGACTCTGATCAGGGTGCCCTTCGGCGCGGCGATGTCCACCCCGTTGTGCCCGGGGCGGCTGGCCGTCTGGAAGCCGGAGCCCACGCCGCCGGGGATGGGCGCGGTCCAGCCGGAGGCGGCGATATCACCCGACGCGGCCGCGTCGCAGACCTGTTGGCCGGCGATCAGCGCCGTCCGGGCGGCACCACCGGCGAGCGCGTCGACGATGCGTGAGGCGAGTTCCTCGTGCTTCGCGTACGCGTCGGGAAAGGCGCTGATCTGGACCCGCTGGGCGGCCACGGTCAGCGGCAGCTTCTCCCAGTCGGGTACGTCCACGAGCTTCTCGTAGAACTTGCGGGACGCGTACGCCGGATTCATCCGCTGCCGGACCGACCCCCACGAGGCGCGCTGCTGGAACAGGCCGACCGAGTCATGGTCGGCGCCGACGCCCTCGTTGGGGATGTCGTTTGACTCGGCGACGGTGCGGTTGGCCAGGTTGAGCAGCCGCGACTCCTGCATCGCGGTCGCCACGGCGACCACCCAGCCCCGCGCCGGCACCTTCATGTCCTGGCCGACCTTGATGATTGCTGCGGCGTTGCGCATCTGCCGTTCCCCGTAATCGGAGAACCGGGGCATCTTGCCCGTGACGTCGACCGTGAAGTCCCCGGTGCACTCCATGCTGACCGGATCGATCTGCTCGGCGGACTCGCCACCCAACTCGGTGAGGAAGAAGGCACCGGCCCCACCAGTGCAGCACAGTAAGGCGAGCGCGGCGGTGAGCGCCGCAGCGAGTGCGCCCACCCGCACCGGCTGCCGACGAGGACTGCTCTCGCTGCTCATGACCGCACTCCGCTTCGCTTCGTGCCGTCATGAGGCACCACCGCACTGCGATGATGATTCGCTCGCTGCCGCTCGCTCATGACTGCACTCCGCTTCGCTTCGTGCCGTCATGAGGCACCACCGCACTGCGATGATGATTCGCTCGCTGCCGCTCGCTCATGCGCGCTCCCAGTCCACGGCGTCCACCAACCATCGTCCGTCCGGCGCTACCAACTCGAGTCGGAGTCGCCCCGTGTCGAGCGTGACCAGCGCCTCCACGAAGGTCTCCCCTCGAGCGCGCACGGTCACCTCGGTCGGCTTTCCCGTGGGCACGCCGGCGGGATCCGCGCCGGCGAGCTTGTCGAGAAGAGCCGGAGTGGCGAACGGGCGCAACTCCTGACGCCACTGCTCCGCAGATTGGCCCGGTTGCCCCAGCCAGGCAGTCGTGAAGCGTTCCGCGATCCGCTCCGGTGTGGGCTCGCCGGGGCGGGTGACCGGCGACGGCGTCGTGGTCGTCGAGATCGCACCGTCGTCGCCGGTGGTCGGGTGCACCGTGGTGATCGGTGCCGGAGGGCGATTGCTCAACCCGGTGGAGTCGTCCGGACCGGAGATCACCCGGGCCGCCCCGACCACGCCGAGCACCAGGACGGCGATGCCGAGCGCGACGCCGAGCCGGGACCGCAACAACCTGGTGAAGACGAACTCGATGGCACGTCGCACGACACTCACCGGGCCTCGGAGCGAACCCGCGGCGTCACCTTCTCGGGCGCGCGCTCGGCTGAGCCCGGACGGTAGATGGCGAAGGACGGGTTCTCCTCGGGTACGTCCGGCGCCGTCCAGGAGGCGGGCTGACGACGGCGCGGTCGCGGCGCGGAGGGCCGGCCCTCGGGGCGCGGTTCGTCTGCCGGGGGAGGCGTGCCCTTCGGCTCACGACCGTCCGGGCGTTGCGGAGCATCCGGACGCTGCGGTGCCGCCGAACCTCCGGTGGGAACCGGATCCGGACGGGCCTCCGGACGTACCTTCGGCTGTTCCGGCACCAGGCCTCGGCGCCGTCCCATGCCGGGTTCCGTGGTCCCACCGGGCTCCGCCACATCGAGCCGGGCGGCGGTACGCATGTCCCGGAAGAACCGTCGGTGCCAGGAGCCGGCGGAACTGACCGCCGCACTGCTGTCCTTGCCGCCCAGTTGGGTGATCCGCCGGTAGGGGCGCAGCAGCAGCCAGCCGACCACTCCGCACAGCCAGACCAGGACCACCTGCAGCCAGCCCGGCAGCGTGGCGGTGCTCATGATGAGGTCGACGGCGAAGAGATAGATGGCGGCACCGGTGCCGAAGATCGCGATGTTGAAGAGGGCCGCCACCACCGCGTTGCCGAGCCGTCGTAGCCCGGCGCTGGCCGGTCGGAGCAGACCGATCGTGCCCAGGATCGGCGCGGCGATGACCGCCCACCGGAAGATCAGGAAGCCGAGCAGGACGAGCAGCGACGCGGTCAGGTCGAACATCGCGAAGAGCAGGGCGGCCAGTACGGCGATGAAACCCGCACCGACCCGGTCCATGTCCCGGACGCCCTGTAGGTACTCGAACGCCTCCGGGTCCTCCCGCTCGATCTGCGCCGCGACGGTCATCCACTGCTGCTTCTTGGCAGCGATGGTGGCATCGCGGGTCTCAGGACTCGTGCGGATCTTCTCAGCCTCGCCCCAGGTCAGCGACTTGGCGTCGTAGAGAGCGGCACCGTACTTGCGCGCGGTCTCGCTGTCGGCCGAACCCAGCACGCCACGTAACCAGTTGCGGTAGAGCATCGCCTCGGCGGCGGTGTCACTCGCCCGTACCGCGGGTGGACGCTTGTCCGTGCAGGCATCCGGGTTGGGCATTACACACCGGTCGGCCGGCACGTCCTTGGACGCCGGGCCGACGGCGTCGTGTACGACACCGAGTGTGGAGACGAGGGCACCGTCGGCGAGGTTGGCGGACTTGACCGGCCAGGCGGCCAACGCGGTCACCGCGATCATTACCACCAGTGCCCACCCCGCCGTGGTCATGGCGGTGCTCATGTCGGACTGGCGGGACCGCCAGAGCAGGTAGAGCCCCACGACACAGAGCGTGACGATGCCGAAGACGCTGAACACCTTCTGGTAGATCGCCTTGGTCGCCTGGTCCACCAGGGGGTCGGCCCAGCCCCACATCGTCCCTGGTTCCCAGGCGCGCTCGCGCAGGGCGTTCGAGGCGCCGATGATCGCCGTTGCCATCATGAACTCGCCGTTGGCGACGGTGTTGGTGAACTTGTAGTCCGGGTGAAGCAGTGTGGTGGCGCAGCCGGACTCGACCTTGTAGGTGCTGTAGCTGTAACCGGCGTAGCCGTAGTCGGTGTAATACCCCTTGGGGCCGGGGAGCTTGGAGGCATCGGGGCGGGAGGCGAACCAGCCGGCCATGCCGGAGTCCGGTGCGGTCGGGGTCGGGGGGTTCAGGCAGGTGGCCTCCGACTCCGCGACCTGCTGGAGCTTGGCGACGCAGGCCCGGAAGTCGACCTGCCACTCCTGCACCGTGCAGAGGTCGGTGGGTGCCTGGTACGCGACCGGGGCGGCGTACGCGGGTGTGGCGGTGAGCCCGGGCCAACTGATCGTGGCCACGGCGAGGACGCCGAGTGCCAGGAGGAACGCCGTGATCCTTGCCCGGGCCCTCGCCATGTCACGCCTCCATGTCAGGCAGGACGGTAGGTAACACCCCTGCGGCGGCGGCGATGGCGGCGGGGGTGGTGTCGAGGTGACTCAGCAGTCCGTCCACGTAGGAGACGTCGACGCGGACCTTCTGCACCCGGCCGTCCACGTCGCGCATGACGAACTCACGGAAGCCGAGCCGGTGGGCGGAGGTCGCGTCGGCGGTGGAGAGTGAGGCGAGGGTCGCCTCGTACCCGTCGTCCACCGGGACGCGCAGCAGCCGGAGCGCCTCGGAGGCGATCTCGGCGTCCTCGGCGATCCGGCCGACGAAGACGGTGGAGACGAGGTTCTGCACGTCGAGGCCGAGGATGTCTTTTGGATTCTGAGAGGCGACCAGCGCGGCGAGGTTCCACTTGCGGGAGTCGCGGGCGAGCCGGACCAGGAAGGACCGGCCGGAGCGCCACCCTTCCATGAAGTGTGCCTCGTCCAGGCCCACGAGCTTGCGGGACGACATCGAGCCGCCGTAGCAGCGGCGTACCGCCAGTCGGTGCGCGGTGTGCAGCATCGGCAGCGCCAACGCCTCCTCGGCCGACCAGTACTCGCGTTCGATCTTGAGGTCGGGCAGCCGCAGGCCGGCCATGGTGATCACGGTGAGTGCCGCGTCCGCCCCGAGCAGCCCCTCCGGCGGCCGGCCGAAGAAGAGCATGGCCAGCGGCATCTCGGCGGTGTCCAGCAGCAGGTTGGCCAGTTCCCGGCCGGCGTCGTCGTCGAGCTGCCCGAGGCAGGTGACCACGTCGTCCAGCGTCGAGGTCTCCTCGGCGGGCACCTGGCGTACGGCGTGCCGGAACAGGGTGGCGGTGGACGCCTCGCGGGCCACCTGCGGCGGCACCAGCATCATGCAGATGTCCTGCACCAGCATCCGACGCTCGGCCCGGGCGTTGGAGACCGCGATCTCGAACTCGCGGTCGCCGGACGCACCGCTGCTGAACTCGCTGCGCAGCGGCGTCGGGATCAGCGAGTAGGGCGCGAGGGTGCCGTGCTCGGAGCCGGTCAGGTTGAGCACCCGAGAGTACGGGCGCAGCTCCGGCATCGCGCAGAGCCGGGCCAGCGGGCCGGACGGGTCGAGCAGCGTGACCTGCACACCGCGTCGTGCGGCGAGGTAGCCCAGGGCACCGAGCAGGGTCGACTTGCCACCGCCCGGCTCGGCCACGAAGACCGCGAGCCCGGAGCGTTCGCGGACCTCCATCGGGAAGTGCAGGTCGAGGAAGACCGGCCGGCGGCAGGTGCCCGCGGTACGCCCGATCAGGTCGCCCCGGCGGTCGCCGACCGTCGACGCGGCCTGGGGCAGCGCCGCCGCCAGGAGGTGGACCGGCATCCGTCGGACGTACCCGGTGTTGGCGATCGGCTCGCCGGGGATGAACTCGCGGGCCAGCCAGTCCTGGTTCTTCGGGTGCTGGAGGGAGACGCGCAGCTCGCGCGAGTAGAGCTGGATCAGCCGCCGGGCCCGCTCCAGGCACTCCTCCCGGGTACGCCCACCGACGGCGAGTCGGTGCCAGCCGTGCGCCCGGGCGGAGTCGACCGGCAGCCCGGTGGTCATCTCGTCACCGATCACCAGGGCGCGCTTGGCCAGGCGTTCCAGCTCGGGCGGGGCGTCGATGCCGTGCTCGGCGTAGTCGAGCTGCTGCGACCGGATCATCCGGAGCCGGTGCTCCAGGTTCCGGAAGGAGTCGCCGGAACCGAGGATGTCGACCCGGGTGGAGAGCTCCATGGGCCACGGCAGCCGCTCGTGGAAGTGCAGCCAGGGCTCGTGGCGTTCGGGAATCTCCAGCGGCTCCATCCGGCCGACGGCGAGCACCGCCACGTGCCGTTCCTCGCCGGTCATCCGGTTGACCAGCTTTACCGTCGAACCGTACGGGGTGCGGTAGCGCTCGACCTGCTCGGTGAGGGCCAGCAGGTCACCGCGTTCCCAGCGCCCGTCGGTGATGGGCGAGAGGGCACCGGGCGGCGCCATGCAGAGCGCCACCGAGCGGTACAGCAGCCATTCCAGCTCCTGCGAGGTGACCCGGCGGCCACGCATGCCGAACGCGCCCAGGACCTCGTCGAACTGTTCGACGGTGCGTCCGAGCTTGCGGCGTTCGCCTTCGGCCACGCCTCGACCGAAGGTGCGCAGCACCCGTTCGGTGAGCGAGTCGCCGAGCGAGCGACGCGCGAAGGTGACGCCGAGGTAGGTCTGCCCCTCGGCGTGGTTGACCGAGAGCAGGTGCCGCTGCGCCGCGACCAGGTGATCGGCCCAGCCAGGGGTGCCGGGGACGTCCGGCAACGGGGAGGCGGTGTTTCCGTCGATGGTGCGGGCCCACTCGTCGGCCGGGAAGGGCCGGCTGGTGCGCCGCAGGTGCAGCCGGAATCCGGCCAGGCCGGCGTACTGCTCGGAGATGGCCGAGAGCAGCGCTTCCCGCTCCGCGTCCGGCCGGAACGCCCAGCGCACCTCGGGTAGCCAGTACCAGGCGGTGACCGTGTTGGGGGTGAAGGTCAGGTGACCGGCGATCTCGGTGATGGCCAGTTCGACCGCCGGGTCCCGGTCGCCGAACTTGATCTTCGGCGCGCGGACGCGGGCCGGTTTCACCGGACGGTCCCGCCGCTCCACGGAGCGTTGCCGGGGTGCGGCGGTCGTCCGGGCGGCGGGTGCCGGCGTCCGGCGCGACGGCGGGGCGGGCTCGGCCGGGGGGGCCTCGTCGGCCGGCCGACGGTCGTCGCGGTCCGGCCGGGGATCGCGCTGCGGACGATCGTCGCGGGGCGGGCGCTCGTCGACGCCGGGTCGCGCGGACCGCTCGGCCCGGGTCGGCTGGTCGTCGACGGGCGGGCGGGCGTTCGGGAGCCGGTCGGGGGCCGGTGCCGGCGGCCGTGCCGGAGGTGGAGGCGGCGGCACGGCGGGTGCGGTGACCACGGGGGGCTCGACGGCCGGTCGGGCTACGGCGGGGGCCGGGCCGGTGGCCTGCGCGGGCAGGTGCGGTGTGGCCGGCCGCTGGGTCACCGGCGTCGGCGGTACGACCGGTGGGGGTGGCGGGGGCAGTGCCTGTTGCGGCACGCTCCGCCCGGAAAGGGCGTTGCCGCGCTGGGCGGAACCCGGCCGGGCGTAGGTGCCGCCGAACAGGTCCAGGAAGGGCGAGTCGATGTCGGCCCCGTCGCGGGGTGCCGGGGGTGGCGGCGCGGGTTCCGCCGCCACCGACAGGCGCTGCGGTGGGCGGGGAGCCTGGAAGACGCCGACGCCACCGTGGCCGGGGGTGGTGGCGAGCGCCGGATCGAGGTCGGCCTCGTCGAGCTCACCGGCCTGCGGGTAGTCGAATGATCGCGCACGGTTACCGTGTGGTGCGGCCGGACGCCCGGCCGGGGAACCCGGCGTGGGGGAGGGGCTCATGCGACCGCCCTGCCCGCGTCCGTGGTGGCCGTCGGGAGGCCGTGTGTCGTCTCGGCGGCACCGGGACGGCCCGGCAACCTGTGGGACGGCCGGTACGGCGTGCAGCCGGTCATGCGAGTTCCTCCCGGATCCTGATCCTGCTGCCGACCAGGCGCGGATCGCGCTGCTCGGCGGCCGGCTCCCGGGTGCGTCGCCAGTCGGTCAGCGCGGTACGGATCACCATGCGCGCCGGCCGATCCGGGTCGACGTACCGGAAGACGAACGAGGTGGTCACGATGGCGAGGGCGATCTCCCAGGCGGGGAAGAGCTCGACCTGCAACGTGAACAACCAGTGGATGAACATGTAGAGGGGAACGAGCAGCATGAACAGCCCGTACTGGGCGTACGGCAGGTGGACCGGAAGGGTGTAGCCGGGCGGCCCGAGGTAGACCAGGCGGGCCCGGTAGATGTCGTCGTCGGTGCGCAGCCGCATGTCGAGCCCGCGCCTATTCGAAGATCAGGTTGATCAGGAAGTCGCCGATGAAGAAGAGGGTGGCGGCTCCGGCGATGAAGGCCAGCCCGACGATCGCGATGGCGGAGCTGGTCAACACCTTGGAGATCTCGCCCCGGCTGGCACGGCCGATGAAGATGACACCCAGGACGGCGAGCAGGATCGGCGCGATCTTGCTGGCGAAGAAGGTGACGACGCCTTCGGTGTTGATCCCGGTCGGCTCGTCGGCAGCGAGCGGGATCGACGACGCCACAGTGGAGAGCAGGTGGGCGGCGTTGCTCGACGCCGCTTCCATCAGCTCGATGGCGATCACTGGAACCTCCCCAAGTCGCGGCCGGCGGTGCCGCGGTGGTGCAGTAGGCAAGCCTTGCGGGATGGGCGCTCGGTCGGCACAGCGCCCGAGACCCTGTGTGTGTCACTCGCCACGGAAAGTGGCGATTTTTGGGCGAATTACCCCGCTTCGGCCCTCCTCTTCACGCCTCGCCATCTCGATGCTGGGCAATTCCACAGCGTACGGGCCGCCCCCCTTTGCGACAAGCCGCGAAGAGTCTGCCCGAAGCTACCCGGACGACCGATCGTACACGCGTTCTAATCGCCTTGTCAGTGCCCGGATCGCGGGCCTGCTCAGGGCGGTGGAACGGACCGGTACCGTCTAGTCGTGACCGATCTGGTACGGGCCTCGGCCCCGGTGGTGATGGGCGTTCTGAACGTCACGCCCGACTCGTTCTCCGACGGCGGACGCTACGCCGACGTCGCCGCGGCCGTCGCACACGGCGTCCGGCTGCGTGCCGACGGAGCGGCGTTGGTGGATGTCGGTGGAGAGTCGACACGGCCCGGCGCCGACCGGGTGGACGCCGAGACGGAGAGCGCCCGGGTGCTGCCGGTGGTCCGGGAGCTGACCGCGGCCGGCGTACCGGTCAGCATCGACACCACCCGGGCCCGGGTCGCCGAGGCGGCACTGGCCGCCGGGGCGGTGGTGGTCAACGACGTCTCCGGCGGCCTGGCCGATCCGGACATGGCCCGCGTGGTCCGGGACGCCGACTGCCCCTGGGTGCTGATGCACTGGCGCGGTCACTCCCGACGGATGAGCGAACTGGCCAGTTACCGGGACGTGGTCGCCGAGGTCCGCGCCGAACTGGGCGAGCGGGTGGCGGCGGCGCTCGCCGTCGGGGTGTCCGAGAACCGACTGATCATCGACCCGGGCCTGGGCTTCGCCAAGACGGCGGCGCACAACTGGCAGCTCAGCACCCGGCTGCCGGAACTGCTCGACCTCGGCTGTCCGCTGTTGTTCGCCGCGAGCCGCAAGTCCTACCTCGGCCAGTTGCTGGCCGGACCGGATGGCACCCCGCGACCCACCGGCGGTCGGGAGGCGGCCACCGTCGCCACCAGCCTGCTCGCGATCGCCGCCGGTGCCTGGGGGGTACGCGTGCACGACGTCCGCGCCACCGTGGACGCGCTCGCGGTCTGGCAGGCCACCGGCGCTCCCCGGCTCGGCGGCACGCCGGAGAGTCGACCGTCCGTCGGGGCGGGCAGCGACCGGCAGGTCCGGCGATGACCGACCGGATCGCGCTGACCGGCCTGCGGGCCCACGGCCGGCACGGCGTGTACGACTTCGAGCGCGCCCGGGGGCAGGAGTTCGTCGTCGACGTCGTCCTGGAGCTGGACCTCGGCCCCGCCGCGCGCTCCGACGACGTCGCCGACACGGTGCACTACGGCGAGCTGGCCGACGGCCTCGTCGCGGTGATCACCGGCGAGCCGGTCGACCTGATCGAGTCGCTGGCCGACCGCCTGATCGAGGTCTGCCTGACCGATCCACGGGTGTCCGCCGCGACGGTGACCGTGCACAAACCCGAGGCGCCGATCCCGCACGCCTTCGGCGACGTGGCCGTGACGATGCGCCGGACGCGTACCCGATGACGCGGGCGGTGCTCTCCCTGGGCAGCAACCTGGGTGACCGCCTCGACCACCTGCGTACCGCCGTGGCCACGCTCGGCGAGAGCGTGCTGATGGTCTCCGGGGTGTACGAGACGCCGCCCTGGGGCGACACCGCGCAGCCGGCGTACCTGAACGCGGTGGCGCTGGTCGGTGACCCGGCCGCCGGGCCGGACGACTGGCTGGCGCGGGCCCGGAGCGCCGAGCGGGCCGCCGGGCGGGTCCGTGACCCGCAACGGCGGTTCGGTCCCCGCACGCTCGACGTCGACGTGATCGCGGTCTGGGGCGACGACGGTGAGCCGGTGCTCCGCGACGACCCCGAGCTGACGCTGCCGCATCCCCGGGCCCATCTGCGCGCCTTCGTGCTGCGGCCGTGGATCGACATCCAGCCCTACGGCCGGTTGCCCGGACACGGCTGGCTGACCGATCTGCTCACCGCCGGGCCACTCGACGCCGAGGTCGCGGAACTGAGCCCACGGCCGGATCTGACGTTAGAGTCGACGCCATGAGAGAGCGCAGCGGAGTCGACACGGGCGAGTACGGCGGGTCGGCCGTCAGGCGCGGCGCCGCAGCCCTGGTCGGCGCGCGGCGTGACGGCGGGCCGGCATGACGCGGTCCACGCCCCCCGACGACGAGTCGCGGATGGGTCCCACCCGGATCTCGACCCTGGTGGTCGCCGCCCTGGCCGCGGCTGCGGCCACCTGGCTGCTGATCAGCAGCTTCTACTACAGCGGGTTGCCGCCGCTGCCCTGGCTGCCGGTGGTGACCCTGGCCGGGCTCGCCGTGCTGGAGGCGTACGCGGCGGTCAACACCCGTGGTCGCATCGACCGCCGACCCGGCCGTGACCCGGTCAACCCGTTGCTGGTCGCCCGCTTCGTGGTGCTGGCCAAGGCGTCCGCCCTGGTCGGGGCGATCTTCGCCGGGGCGTACGCCGGGCTGGTGGGTTGGTTGCTGGTGCAGAGCACCCAGGCTGCGGGATCGGATCGGCCGGCGGCGATCGCCGGGCTGGTGGCCTCGGTCGCGCTGGTGGCCGCCGCGCTCTGGCTGGAGCGGTCCTGCCGGGTCCCGGAGCGGCCGGAGGACGAGCAGGAGCCCGACGACTGGGAGAGTCGCCCTCCTCGACGGTGAACGCGGGGTTACGCCCGGCTCCGCCACGCGGGTACGGTGCCAGCGACCAGAAGTGACGGTCACCGCCGGTGCGTCGATGGGTTCCCGGCGGCTGCTGGGAGGCAACGATCATGGCGTACGACGACCCGGGCCGGAGTCAACTCCCGGAACCGACCTCCGCCGCCCCCGTCGCGGTGACGGAGCCCGGTCCCGACGATCCGCAGTGCGAGACCGGCCCGGACCGCTTCGGTGTGCACATCGTCTGGGAGACGCTCCTGCTGTTCGGCTTCGGTGCGCTGGTCTACCTGGTCTGGCGGGAGGACCCGGCGATCCTGCGGGGCGGTGGGCTGCGCGTACTCATCGTCGAGGTGGTGGCCCTCGGCCTGTTGGCGCTGGCCGCCGGGCTGAGCCTGCGGACGGCCGCGGTGAACCTGGCGATCGGGCCGGTGGCGGTCGCGGCCGGGCTGCACTTCGCCGAGCAGTCGGACCGGGGCCTGGTCGAGGCCGTCGGGCTGGCCTGTGGCGTGGCCGCCCTCGGTGGACTGCTGCTGGGACTGCTCGTGGTGGTGCTGCACGTGCCCGGCTGGGCGGCCAGCCTGGCGGGTGCGGCCGGTGTGATCGTCTACATCGAGCAGCGCTCCGCACCGGTGCTGGTGCAGGGGGACTTCGACCCGCGTGGCGTCGCCGGCCAGCTCTTCGTCGGCTTCGCCGCGATCGCGGTGTTCGGCGCGTTGTTCGGAGCGCTGGGACCGGTCCGCCGGCTGGTCGGCCGGTTCCGCCCGGTCGCCGACCCGGCCCGGCGGCGGGGGACGGCCGCCGCCGTCGTCACCACCCTGGGGTACGTCTTCTCCACCGTCCTGGCGATGCTCGCGGGTGCGCTCGTCGCCTCCGCCGAGGGGGCGGTGACCCCGGCGACCGGGCTGGACTGGACGGTGCTGGCGGTGGGCGCGGCCGTGCTCGCCGGCACCAGCGCCTTCGGGCTGCGCGGCGGGGTGTTCGGCACGCTGCTGACGGCCGGTGCGATCGGCCTGTTCCTCGCGTACGCCCAGACCCGTGGCTGGACGGTCAGCCGGTGGGCGGTCGGCGGAGTGGTGTTGGCCGTCGGTCTGGTGGTCACCCGGCTGGTCGAGGCGTACGGGCGGCCCGCGCCGCTGTTCACGGCCGCACCGCCGCCCCCGCCGCCGGACGCCACCAACGGCGGCGGCTGGACGTTGCCACGACCGGAGCCGGTCGGTGACTGGCCGCCCATGCCTCCGGCGCAGTCGCCGACGAGCACGACCGACCCGTGGGGGCCCCGCCGCTGGGAGACCGGCCCGCGCCCCTGGGACGCCGAGGACCGGTGACGGACCGTCGGTCCCGCGCGCCGTCGACGCGCCGAATGTGATCTCGGCGGTTAGGCTCGGTTCATGACCGACACATCATCGATCTCCGGCGGCCGGTCGTTCGAGGAGTTGGACGCCCTCTCCACCGAGGAGCTGCGCGAGCAGGCGTTCGCGCTCGCCCGGGAGAACCGGGACGTGAAGTTCTTCTGGTCGGTGCTGCGCCGCCTGCCGAACGCGGACGAGGCCGCCGCCCTGGACGGCGCGCCGAACTCGGTGGGGCCGACGATCGACGAGGCCGCCGCGCTGTGGCGGGAGATGACCGGTCACGGCTACGAGGAGTCCGCTCCGCTGCTGCGTGCCGCCTTCATCGACTACCTGATGAAGCACTGACCGGCCGGGTCGGTACCCATCGCCGAACGGGGCGTACCCCCATAAAACGCGCCTCGCGTTTGCCCGTGTCGATGTGCTGGGAACTAGCGGGGCCATGGCTCTCACCAATCGATACAAGTCCGCACCGGGCGCCGGCACGCTCGCCGCGCTCATCATGGTCCTGGTCTTCGGCAGCCCCTGGTACGCCGACTGGGCACGGGACAACACCGACCCGGACAGCGCCGGCGGCTGGTTCCTGAGACTTCTCGCCTGGCCGGCCTGGCGGTTCGACTCCTCCGACTCGATCCAGGAGATCTTCGCCGCCGACCTGAAGGCGATTCTCGTGGTCGTGATGACCTTCGTCTTCCTCTACCTCCTGCCGGGCTCGCAGCTCGCCCGGGCCCGGGGCACGCTCAGCCAGTTCTTCGCCGGCTGGGCGGCATTCGTCTTCGCGGGCGCCTTCGCGGCCCTGCTCACCGCGCTGATCCGCACCAACCCGTCGCTGCTCGGCGCCTTCCAGGCCGCCGGCGACGGTGCCGAGTACGGGTTGTTCACCGGCTGGATCATCGGCATCGCCACCCTCGGTGGCTACCGGGGACGCCGCTGACCTGCTCGACGACCGCGACCGGGCCTGCCGCATCGGCGGGCCCGGTTTCGCGTCGACCGAGGTGCGGCGTGGCTCAGCCGGTCGGTTCGGCCAGGGTGAGGACGCGTTCCCGGCTGAGCAACCCGACCGGGCGACCGTCCTCGGTGACGAGGGCCCGACCCTGCGTCGAGGTGAGCAGCACCGCCAACGCGTCGTACGCCGAACCGCCCAGCGGCACCGAGGGCAGTTCCGCCGTGCCGTCGGCGGGCAGCGGTTCGAGCACCTCCCGGGTCAGCGGGGTCACCGCCAACCGCCGGATGCCCCGGTCGGCGCCGACGAACTCGCGGACGAACGGGGTGGCGGGGCTGCCGAGCAGGGCCGCCGGGGTGTCGTACTGCTCCAGGTGGCCGCCCTCGGAGAGCACCGCGATGCGGTCGCCGAGCCGTACCGCCTCGTCCAGGTCGTGGGTGACCAGGACGATGGTCTTGCGGACCTCGGCCTGGAGCCGCAGGAACTCCTCCTGCAACCGGGTTCGCACGATCGGGTCCACGGCGGAGAACGGCTCGTCCATCAGCAGCACCACCGGGTCGGCCGCGAGTGCCCGGGCCACGCCGACCCGCTGCCGTTGACCGCCGGAGAGTTCGTGCGGGTAGCGCCGGCCGAACTGCGCCGGATCGAGGCCGACCAGCTCCAGCAGTTCGTCGACGCGGCGCCGGGCCCGGTCCCGGGGCCAGCCGAGCAGGCGGGGCACGGTGGCCACGTTGGCGGCCACCGTCTGGTGCGGGAACAGGCCGACGTTCTGGATGACGTACCCGATCTGTCGCCGCAGTTTCACCGGGTCGACCCGGGTCACGTCGGACTCGCCGAGCACGATCCGGCCGGCGGTCGGCTCGATCAGGCGGTTGACCATCCGCAACACGGTCGACTTGCCGCACCCGGAGGGCCCGATCAGCACGACCAGCTCACCCGCGTCGATGTGCAGGCTGAGGTCGCGGACGGCCTCGGTACCGTCCGGATACCGCTTGCCGATACCGTCGAGAGTGATCGACGCCGCGCGCCGACCGTCGTCGGTGGCCGGGGTAACGTCCACGTATGTCCTTCCGCCTGAGCTACCGGGCCGACCCGGGTAACCCGTGGTTCTCCTGGCAGTACGTGCGGGACAACTCTGACACGGTGCTGGCCGCCCTGCGGGACCACACCACGCTGACCCTACGGGCGGTGCTGATCGCGGCGCTGATCGCCGTCCCGCTGGCCGTCGTGGCGTACTGGTTCCGGCCGTTGACCGGTCCGATTCTCGCACTCACCGGGGTGCTCTACACCGTCCCGTCCCTGGCGCTGTTCGCGTTCATCGCGCCGTACCTGGGCATCGGGGTGACGACGGTGCTCAGCGTGGTGGTGCTCTACGCGCTGCTGGTGATCGTCCGGAACGCCGTTGCCGGGCTCAACCAGGTGCCGGTCGAGGTACGCGAGGCGGCCGAGGGCATGGGTTACGGCCGCTGGGGCCGACTGCTGCGGGTGGAACTGCCGCTGGCCCTCCCCGGCATCCTCACCGGCCTGCGGCTGGCCACGGTCTCCACCGTCGCGCTGGTCACCGTCGGTGTGGTGATCGGGCGCGGCGGCCTCGGGCAGATCATCTTCGCGGGTTTCCAGAACAACTTCTACAAGGCCCAGATCATGACCGGGACGCTGCTCTGCGTGCTGCTGGCGCTGGTGCTCGACCTGTTCCTGGTCGGCGTCGGCCGGCTGCTCACCCCGTGGCTGCGCGGGCGGGTCGGATGAGCGCGGACGCGGCGGGCGGCCGGCGGACCGGCGGGAGGACGCCATGAATCCCGTGGAGCAGGCGGTGGTCTGGCTCAACGACCCGTTGAACTGGACCAACCCGGGCGGGGCACTGGACCGGCTCGGCGAGCACGTCAGCATGTCGGCCACGGCCGTGCTGCTGGGCTGCCTGGTGGCCTGGCCGCTCGGGCTGTGGCTGGGACACACCGGCCGGGGCGGCGGCGTGGTGGTGCTGGTCTCCAACGTCACCCTGGCGGTGCCCACGCTGGCGCTGTTGACCATCCTGCCGTTGACCTTCCTCGGCTTCGGCCGCCCGGCCGTGGTGGTCGCCCTGGCGGTGTTCGCGGTGCCGCCGCTGCTGGCCAACGCGTACACCGGGGTGCGGCAGGTCGACCCGCAGATCCGGGAGGCGGCCCGGGGGATGGGGATGACCGGCAGGCAGGTGCTGCGTCGGGTCGAGTTGCCGCTCGCGGTGCCCTATCTGGCTGCCGGGTTCCGGACCGCCGCCGTTCAGGTGGTCGCCACGGCGGCCCTGGCGACCTTCGTCAACGGTGGTGGCCTGGGGGAGATCATCCGATTCGGCTTCGGGCTGAGCATCGCGGTCGGCGGGGGACAGATCCTCGCCGGTGGCCTGCTGGTGGCCGCGCTCGCGGTCAGCGTCGAACTGATCTTCGCCGGGGTCGAGCGGATGGTCACGCCCCGCCCGCTGCGTCGCGTCCGGCGTCGGGCCGCACGACGCGCGGCGGACGCGGTCACCGGCACCTGAGTCGCCCTGGAGTCACCGGTCCGGGTGGCCCGTCGCGCCGCCGTCGTGGACGGATGGTGACGTTCCGGTGACGAAGTTCTCTCCGAGTTGTCGGTGCCCGCCACCAGGATGTTGGGTGGGACTGCGGGCGGCTGATGCGGATCGCCCGTCGGACACGCGGCCGGCCCGAGGGGTCGCGCCGGGACACGGAAGGCGGGCACATGCGCGCAGGTAGAAGACTGTCCATCGCGTTCGTCGGCGCGATCGCCGCCGCGGGCGTGCTGGCCGGATGCGGTGAGGCCGGCTCGTCCGGCACCGAGGCGCCGCAGCAGGGGGCCTCGGGGGAGGGCTGCGCACCGGTGGCCGGCGAGCAGCTCATCGCGCTCGACGACGACAAGTCCCTGCAGAACGCGGACAACATCATTCCGGCGATCAACAGCGAGGTGTCCACGCCGCAGCTCGTCGCGGCGCTGGACAAGGTCTCGTCGGTGCTCGACACCCCCAAGCTGGTGCAGCTCAACAAGGCGGTCGACGTGGACCGCAAGAGCGCCCAGGTGGCCGCGCAGGAGTTCGCCACGGCCAACTCGCTTGCCGACGGGGTCGAGCGGGGACCGGGCGGGCGCCTGACCGTGGGCGCCGGCAACTTCACCGAGAGTGAGATCATTGCCGAGCTCTACAAGATCCAGCTGACGGCGGCCGGCTACCAGGTCACCGTCCAGCAGATCGGCAACCGGGAGCTGTACGAGCCGGCGCTGGAGAAGGGCGAGATCCAGGTCGTCCCCGAGTACGCGGCCACCATGGCCGAGTTCCTCAACGGCAAGGCGGGCGGCGGCCAGCCGGTCTCCTCGCCGGACGTGGAAGCCACCGTGACCGCCCTGCGCGGCCTCGGCGAGAAGGCCGGCCTCACCTTCGGTGCCCCGGCCGCCGCCCAGAGCCAGAACGCGTTCGCGGTGACCCAGGAGTTCGCCGACAAGTACGGCGTGCGGACCCTCTCCGAGCTGGCCGAGAAGTGCTCGGGTACGGCCACCGTGCTGGGCGGCCCGCCGGAGTGCCAGGAGCGCCCGTTCTGCAAGCCCGGCCTGGAGGAGAAGTACGGCCTCACGGTCGGTTCGTTCTCGTCCCTCGACGGTGGTGGCCCGCTGACCAAGACCGGTCTGCGTAACGGCACGATCAGTGTCGGCCTGGTCTTCTCCACCGACGCGGCGTACGCGCAGAACTGACCCGTCGACTCCCGGCGCCCTCGGTCGAATCCGGCCGGGGGCGCCGCGTCGTCGCTGGTCCCCGGCAAGTGCCGCGAAATCGGCGCATCGCCCACCGAAAGGTCTTCGGTCGAGCCGTTCCCACCCACCGCAACTCTCGGTAGGGTCAGGACCCATGCCTGCCCCGGTACCCGTCGACGCGCGCAACAAGAAAATGCTGAAAGCGCTCTTCTGGGGCGGTGTGGCGCTGGCCCCCGTCGCGGCGCTGATCCTGCTGGTCGCCGACGGCAACGGCCCGCTCCGCTTCGCCGCGGTGCTGGCCATCATGGCCGTGGTGTTCATCGGCCTCTCCATCGCCTTGCGGACCGAGGGGGACGGGTCGGCGCGTAGCGAGGAGCTGCGCGCGGACCTCGACGAGCTCCGCCGCGAACTGCGGGGCGAGATCGTGGCCGCCGCCCAGCGCGGCAACCAGGCGCTCACCGAGGCCCAACGGGCCCACGAGGCGTTGGCGGGGCTGCGGCGTCGGCTCGACGCGGGCGCCGCCCAGTTGGCCGGTGCCGCCCAGGTGGCCGGTGCCGAGGAGGCACCCGGCCCGGGTCGGGCCCGGGTCCCGGCGCCCGCTGCGGAGGCACCGCCCCGGTACGCCGAGCGGCCCGCCGGCACGACCGGCACCTACGGTGCGGCCCAGGTCGCGGAGCCCGCTTCCGGGGTGTACGGAGCGGCCGCGACGGCCGAACCCGACGCTGCCGCGCCCGGCGGTTTCGCCGAGGACCGTCCGGCATCGCGAGGCGGTGAGGACCGGTCGTCCGGGTACGGCGCCGACCGTCCGGCGGCGACCGCCGGGGTCTACGGCGCGGCCAACCGCCAGGAGCCGGAGAGCCGCTCGGGTGACCACGCGCACCGCCCGCACGGGGTGGTCCGGCACACCGAGACCGTGCACGTCACCACCCGGCACACCGTCGTGGACGGTGGAGGCGGGGAGTCCGGTGGCCGCTACGGCGGCTACGGGACGTCCTGGCCGGACGAGCGGCAGCGGGGCGGCCACGCCGCCGACCGGGACGACCGGTCGTGGTCCGACGCGGACGAGCGTTCCCGCCGGGGCGAGAGCCGTTCCTGGTCGGCCCCGCCCGGCCGCGAGGAGGAGCGGTCCTGGTCGTCCGGTGCGGCCCGGGCCGACGACCGTCCCCGGTCCGGCCGGGCCCGCGAGGAGGACACCTCCTGGGGGGAACCGCCCCAGGAACGGTCCTGGAGCGGCGCGTACGACGACCGTGCCGGCCACCGCGACGACCGCCCGGCCTACCGGGACGAGTACGCCGGATATCGAGACGACCGACCGACCGGCCGGGACGACCGGGGGTGGGACGGCGGTGCCGCGCGGTGGGAGGCGGCTCCCGAGGCCCCGGCCGAGAACCGGACGGCCCGGCCGGACGACACCGGGGAGTACTGGGCGCAGATGCGCGCCGGTGACCGCTGGGCCGCCGTACGCGACGACGACCAGGGCCGGGAACTGCGGGTCGGTGAGCGGCGCGCCGAGGTGCACGCCGACCAGACCGGCACCGAGTACCGGATGCAGGACCGCTGGGCCAGTGTGCGACAGGACGAGCCACGGCGGGCCCGAGACGAGGCGTGGCGGGAGGGCCGGGGCGAGCCGGAGGGCCAGCCGGCGCTGCCGCCCGGCGGGGTCCCGGTGCCGCAGGAGTGGCGGCCGCCCCGTCAGCGTGCTCCACAGCCCGAACCGGTCCGGGGGCGCCCGGAACCGGAGCCGTACGGGCGGCGGCACCAGGCCGAGGAGCCCGGCTACGACCGGCAGGGCTACGAACCCGACCGGGGTCGCTGGCGCTGACCGGTCGCCGGCCTACTTGTCGATGTCGCCGACCACGAAGAACATCGAGCCGAGAATGGCGATCAGGTCCGGCACCAGGCAGCCCGGCAGCAGCGTGGCGAGTGCCTGCACGTTCGCGTACGACGCGGTGCGCAACTTGAGCCGCCACGGCGTCTTCTCACCCCGCGACACCAGGTAGTAGCCGTTGATGCCGAGCGGGTTCTCCGTCCAGGCATAGGTGTGGCCCTCGGGCGCCTTGAGCACCTTCGGCAGCCGGGTGTTGATCGGCCCGGTGAGCCGGTCCACCCGGTCGAGGCACTGTTCGGCCAGGTCCAACGAGGCGTACACCTGGTCGAGGAGGACCTCGAAGCGGGCGTGGCAGTCGCCGGTGGTGCGGGTGACCACCGGCACGTCGAGCTGGTCGTAGGCGAGGTACGGCTCGTCGCGGCGTAGGTCCAGGTTTAGCCCGGAGGCCCGGGCGACCGGCCCGGAGGCGCCGAACGCGGCGGCGTCGGCGGCGGAGAGCACCCCCACCCCGACGGTCCGGGCCAGGAAGATGTCGTTGCGCCGGATCAGATTGTCCAGGTCGGGCATTCGACGGCGTACCTCGCCGACGGCGGCGCGGGCCCGCCCGGTCCAACCGGACGGCACCTCCTCCTTCAGGCCGCCCACCCGGTTGAACATGTAGTGGATCCGCCCGCCGGAGACCTCCTCCATCACCGTCTGGAGCGTCTCCCGTTCCCGGAAGGCATAGAACATCGGCGTGATCGCGCCGATCTCCAGCGGGTACGAGCCGAGGAACATCAGGTGGTTGAGCACCCGGTTCAGCTCGGCCAGCGCCATCCGCAGCCAGGTGGCCCGCTCCGGCACCTCCATACCCATCAGCCGTTCGACCGCGAGCACCACGCCCAACTCGTTGGCGAAGGCGGAGAGCCAGTCGTGCCGGTTGGCCAGCACGATGATCTGCCGGTAGTCGCGTACCTCGAACAGCTTCTCCGCGCCCCGGTGCATGTAGCCCACGATGGGCTCGGCGGCGATCACCCGTTCGCCGTCGAGGACGAGCTTGAGCCGCAGCACACCGTGGGTGGAGGGGTGCTGCGGCCCGATGTTGAGCACCATGTCCGTGCCGAGCTGCTCCCCACCGGTGCCCGCCACCAGCCCGGCACCGGTGCCGACGGTCAGCTCGCGCAGGTCGCCCGTGGTCATGCCCGCCATCGTGCCATGAACGTCAGGACCACAGTGGCAGCCGGTCCACGGCCAGCCCGACCGGCTGCCAGAGCCACAGATGCCCGCCGAGCCCGGCCGGATCGGTCAGTTCGGCCGCCGCCGTCGCCTCGGCCAGCGCCCGCACGTACCCGGCCGGATCCTGGTAGGCCAGGCTCAACGGTGGTCGCCCGCCGTCGGCCCCGAGCGCCCGAAGCCCCTCCCGCTGAGTCCCCAGGGAGTACGCACACCGCGCGACCCGCTCACCGGCAGAGGCGACCGAGTCCATGGCGACGTGCGCCGTCACGTCACACGACCCGTCCGGCACCGGTGGCACCTGTCGCCCACCCCGGTACCCGGTCAACGACCCCTCGAAGGGCCGGCTCGTACGCAGGTGCCCGTAGTCCACCGCGACGGCCAGCCCACGCTCGACGTGGCCTACCGCAGCGGCCCACGCCTCGTCCCGGCTCCGCCCGATCTCGGCGCGCTCGACGGTGAGGGTGCGGTCCGTGGGGGTTTCCGGGCAGCCCGACCGGCTCCGGGCGGTCAGGCTTGATCCCTGCGCCGGTCGGGCTGCCCGGAAACCCGACCCGGTCGGGCTGTGGGGGCTCAGGGGGTGGGCGTTCGCGTCCGGTGGGAGGTCAAGGGCGAGCTCCGGCGAGCCTTCGGGTGGGTCTGTGGGGTGAGGTTGGTTTTGTGGGGGCCACCAGGTGGTGAGCCAGGTGGCGTCTGCTCGGCTGACCGGGGCACCTGTCGTCTCCTCGCCCGACGTCGGGTCGACGAGGAGGTAGCGCCAGCCGTCCTCGGTGTGGACGGCCAGGTCCAGCGGCACGTTGTCCAGCCATTCGGTGGCCAGCAGCAGCCCGGTGACGCCGTCGGGGATCTCATCCGTCCAGGCGATCTGTTCGGGCAGATCATCGGGTCGCGGCGCCACCTCGACCGCGGTGAACCGCACCCGCTCCACCAGCGAAACCCCCGGACCCCCGCCCCCCGACGTGACGGTCCCACCCTCCCCGATTCCCGCCGCCCCCTCAGACCTCGGCCTGACGGCCGCACCCTCCCCGCGTCCCGCCGTACCCCCAACCCCCGGGGTGAAGCCTCCGGCACGGACGGCGGCCGTGGAAGTCAGGGTTTCCGGGGAGCCCACCCGCGCAGGGATCAAGCCTGACCGCCCGGAGCGGGTGGGCTCCCCGGAAACCCCCACCGCAACAGCCAACGAACAGATCAGCTCACCCCGACCCGCCCCCACATCCACCACGTCGAACCGGTCGGGAAAGCCGAGAGCCGCGTCGAGGTGGTGGATCAACCGCAGCAGCGCCGAGGCGAAGACCGGGGAGGCGTGCACGCTGGTGCGGAAGTGTGCCGCCGGCCCGGCACCGGCGACGAAGAACCCCGAGGGTCCGTAGAGCGCCTGCTGCATGGCGGCCTGCCAAGGCATCGACATCGGGGTACCTCCTCGGCGTCGGTGAACGATTTCACACATCCTTGTTTGAGATCCGTGTCAGCGACGCATACTTGCCCCGACCGGTACCCATCTCGAGGACTGGATCGTGACATGAGCGCACCGCTGCGCCACCATCCGGCCGCCCTTCGGCGGCCTGCGACCGGCCCGTCGGCCCAGGTCGTGAACCGTGCCGTACTCACCGTGGGCGTCATCGGCGCCGGCCGGGTCGGTGCCACGCTGGGCGCCGCGCTCGCCGCCGCCGGGCACCGGGTGGTCGCCGCCACCGGGCGTTCCGGAGCCTCCCAGGCCCGGCTGGCGTTGCTGCTGCCGGCCACCGCCTGCCGTCCCGCCGAGGCGGTCGCCCGGTCCGCCGCCGACCTGCTGCTGATCGCCGTACCCGACGACGCGCTCGCCGGGGTGGTCGCCGCGTTGGCCGCCGACGGCGCGTTGCACCCGGGCCAGGTGGTCGCGCACACCTCCGGCGCGCACGGCCTGTCCGTGCTGGCACCGGCCGTCCGGGTCGGTGCCCGACCGCTGGCGTTGCATCCCGCGATGACGTTCACCGGTACGCCGGACGACCTCGGCCGGCTGCCCGGCATCTCGTACGGGGTGACCGCCCCGGCCGAGCTTCGGCCGTTGGCCGCCCGGCTGGTGACGGATCTGGGCGGGGTGCCCGAGTGGATCGGGGAGGCCGACCGGCCGCTGTACCACGCGGCGCTGGCGCACGGTGCGAACCACCTGGTGACCCTGGTCAACGAGGCGGC
Source organism: Micromonospora sp. NPDC003816 (assembly GCF_042874705.1). Lineage (NCBI taxonomy): Bacteria > Bacillati > Actinomycetota > Actinomycetes > Micromonosporales > Micromonosporaceae > Micromonospora > Micromonospora sp. NPDC003816. The sequence continues at coordinate 9,735 of NZ_JBIANP010000011.1, read as the reverse complement.
CGACCGGCTACGGGACGCCGGGGTGGGTCGACCCGAGAAGGTGCTGGCCCCGCTGCTGCGAGCCGCGCTGGAGAACGCGCTACGGCTGGGCGACGACGCGTTGACCGGCCCGGTGTCCCGGGGTGACGCGGGCACCGTCGAGCGTCACCTGGCCGCGCTCGCCGCCACCGCGCCCGAGGCGGTCGGCGCGTACCTGGCTCTGGCTCGGCGTACCGCCGACCGGGCGGTGGCCGCCGGCCGGCTGCGACCGGTGGACGCCGAGTCGTTGCTCGGCGTGCTCGGCCGGGACCAGACCGGAGTGGCGGCGTGACACCGGGTGACGGGGCGGTCCGGCCGATGCCCAGGGAGGCGGACGAGATGACGGAACTGGTGCACAGCCGGGCCGACCTGGCCCGGGCGCGGTCCGCCCGCACCGGCACGGTGGGGGTGGTGATGACCATGGGGGCGCTGCACCCCGGGCACGAGACGCTGATCCGGGCCGCCCGGGACCGCGTCGACCACGTGATCGTGACGATCTTCGTGAACCCGTTGCAGTTCGGGCCGAACGAGGATTTCGACCGCTATCCGCGTACCCTGGAAACTGATCTTGAGGTGTGCCGGCGGGCTGGGGCCGACCTGGTCTTCGCGCCCTCGGTGGCGGACATGTACCCCGGCGGCCAGCCGGCGGTCCGGGTCAACCCGGGGCCGCTCGGCGAGGACCTGGAGGGGCTCAGCCGACCCGGGTTCTTCCACGGCGTGCTGACCGTGGTGATGAAGCTGCTCCAGCTCACCCGGCCGGATCTGACGTTCTTCGGTGAGAAGGACTACCAGCAGTTGACCCTGGTCCGGCGGATGTGCCGGGACCTGGACGTACCGGTCGAGGTGGTCGGCGTACCGACGGTCCGGGAACCGGACGGGTTGGCGCTGTCCAGCCGCAACCGGTACCTCTCCGCCCCGGAGCGGACGGCGGCGCTGAGCCTGTCGCGGGCGCTGCGCGCCGGTGCCGACGCCGCCGAGGCCGGCGGGGACGCCGGGGCGGTGCTGACCGCCGCGCACGCGGCCTTCGGCGCCGCAGCCGCCGGTGCCCGGCTGGACTACCTGGTGCTCGCCGATCCCGATCTGGCGCCCGGCCCGGTCGAAGGTCCGGCCCGGCTGCTCGTCGCGGCCTGGGTGGGCGAGACCCGGCTGATCGACAACGCTCCGGTCCGGCTCGCCCCGACCTCCTGACCCCGCAGCTCGCGAAAGGCGTTCCCGATGTACCGCACCATGCTCAAGTCGAAGATCCACCGGGCCACCGTCACCCAGGCGGACCTGCACTACGTCGGTTCGGTGACCGTCGACGAGGATCTGCTCGACGCCGCCGACCTGCTACCCGGCGAGCAGGTGGCGATCGTGGACATCACCAACGGCGCCCGGCTGGAGACGTACGTGATCCCGGGGCGGCGGGGCAGCGGCGTGATCGGCATCAACGGCGCCGCCGCCCACCTGGTGCACCCGGGCGACCTGGTGATCCTGATCTCGTACGGGCAGATGGACGACGCCGAGGCGCGGTCGTACCACCCTCGGGTCGTGCACGTCGACGCCGAGAACCGGATCGTCGAGCTGGACGCCGACCCGGCGACCGCCGCGCCCGGCACCGCCGGCGCCCCCATCCCCAACCCGCTCACGGTGTAAGGAAGGGCCCCCTGCTAACGCCTCGTGTATAGGAAGGGTCCCCTCCTTACACACAGGCCCGGGAATCCGGTCTGTCACCGGAAGGTCATTTTTGGTTACCCTGGGGGCGCCGTCGGGAGACGGTCGCTGGCTGGGGGAGGCGGCGTCATGCAGCGTGCGACGAGAAGCCTGGTCGCGGCCTTCGCCGTGGCGGCCCTGCTGGTGGGCTGCAGCGGGTCCGGTGGGCTCGACGGTGACCTGATCGACGACTGGGGGGCTCTGCCGCCACCCGGTCCGTTCACCCCGGCCGCCCAGGTCTGCCACGAGCCCGAGTTCACCCCCACCGTCTCGCTGGCCGCGTACGCGCCGGTGGACTGCGCGCAGCCGCACCGGGTGGAGACGGTGCACGTCGGTGCGTTGCCGGCCGACCGTGCCGCACCGCCCGCCGTGGGCTCCGCCGAACTGCGGACCGCCTTCGCCGAGTGCGACAACCGCGCCAGTGGCTTCGTCGGTGACAACTGGCGGGCCGGCCGGCTTCGGCTGGCCGTGGCGGTGCCCTCCGAGCCGGGCTGGGCCGCCGGTTCGCGGTGGTACCGCTGCGACCTGATGGAGGTGACCACGGCCGAGGCGGCGGCCACGGTGGTGCTGCGTACCGGTTCGCTGCGGGACGCGCTCCGGGCACCGTCGCCGGTGCGGTTGGGTTGCCAGCAGACGCGTACCGACCGGAACAGGATGGTGCAGACCCTGGTCGCGGTGGACTGCGCCACGCGCCACGACGCCGAGTTCGTCGGGGTGTGGCAGTCGCCCGAGCGGGCGTACCCGACGCGCAGGGCCCAGTGGGCGCCGTTCTACGAGGGTTGCCGTGCGGTGATCGCGCGCTACGCGGGCGTACCGAACGACACGGACCTGGTCTTCCGCAGCGACCTGGTGGTCCGGCCGCCGGGGGCCGGCCGGTGGCGGGCCGGGGACCGGGGGGTCCGCTGCTACCTGTGGCTCGGTGACCGCAAGGTGACCGGCTCGCTCAAGGGTGCCGGTCCGGCCGGCCTGCCGGTCCGGACGAAGTAGCAAGAACCACTCGTCCGGCCCCCGCCGTCCGAGCCGAGACGCATTCGGGTTGACTGGTGGCATGGAGCTCCCGACCGTCGGCCTGCCCACGTTGCCGAGCCTGCTGGCCGCCCCGGCGCCCGGCTGGGTGGAGACCACCGACGTGATCGTGGTCGGCTCCGGGGTGGCCGGGCTGACCGCCGCGCTGCACCTGCGCCGGGCCGGACTGCACGTCACGGTGGTCACCAAGGTCAACATCGACGAGGGGTCGACCCGCTGGGCCCAGGGCGGCATCGCGGCGGTCCTCGACCCGGCGGACACCCCGGCGATGCACGCCTCGGACACCGAGATCGCCGGCGTCGGCCTCTGCGACCCGGCGGCGGTGCGGGTACTGGTCGAGGAGGGACCGACCCGACTGCGCGAGCTGATGCGGATCGGTGCCGAGTTCGACCGCCACCCGGACGGCTCGCTGATGCTCACCCGCGAGGGCGGACACCGCGCCGACCGCATCGTGCACGCCGGCGGCGACGCGACCGGCGCCGAGGTCCAACGCGCCCTGCACGAGTCGGTACGCCGCGACCCGTGGATCCGGCTCGTCGAGCACGCACTGGTGCTGGACCTGCTCCGCGCCCCCGGCGACGGCCCGGACGGGCTGGGCCGGGCGTGCGGCATCACCCTGCACGTGCTCGGCGAGGGCAGCGAGGACGGGGTCGGCGCCATCCTCGGACGCGCCGTGGTGCTGGCCACCGGCGGGATGGGGCAGATCTTCGCGGCGACCACCAATCCCGCCGTCTCCACCGGCGACGGCGTGGCGCTCGCGATGCGGGCCGGCGCGGCGGTCACCGACGTGGAGTTCGTGCAGTTCCACCCGACCGCGCTGATCGTGCCGCCGGCCGCCCGGGTACCCGGTGCCGGGCACGCCCAGCAGCCGCTGGTCTCCGAGGCGCTGCGGGGTGAGGGCGCGTCCCTGGTGGACGCCGACGGCAAGCGGTTCATGCTCGGCCAGCACGACCTCGCCGAGCTGGCGCCCCGGGACGTGGTGGCCAAGGGCATCCACCGGGTCCTGCTGGACACCGGCGCGGACCACGTCCACCTCGACGCCCGACATCTCGGCGGCGACTTCCTGGCCCGACGCTTCCCCACCATCGTCGCCTCGTGCCTGGCCATCGGCGTCGACCCGGGAGCCGACCTGATCCCGGTCGCGCCGGCCGCCCACTACGCCTCCGGCGGCGTACGCACCGACCTGCGCGGCCGGACCTCCATCCCCGGCCTGTACGCCTGCGGCGAGGTCGCCTGCACCGGCGTGCACGGCGCCAACCGGCTGGCCAGCAACTCGCTGCTGGAGGGGCTGGTCTTCTCCCGGCGGATCGCCGACGACATCGCGTCCGGCCTGCCCGAGCAGGCCCGCCCGGCGGAGACCGGAGCGTGGCGCGGCGGCACCGGCTGGGTGGCGCCGGCAGCGGCGACCCCGAGGCTGCAACAGGCGATGACCCGGGGCGCCGGTGTGCTCCGCTCCGCCGGCACGCTCGCCGCGACCGCCGCCGAACTGGTCGACCTGGGCGCCGACCGGGGCACCCCGCGTACCGCCGACTGGGAGGCGACCAACCTGCTCACGGTGGCCGCCACGCTGGTCGCCGCCGCGTACGCGCGGCAGGAGACCCGTGGCTGCCACTGGCGGGAGGACCACGGGGCGGCCGACGAGCGATGGCAGGGGCACCTGGTCGGCGCGATAGGCGCGCAGAGCCGGTTGACGACCCGGTGGGAGGAGAGCTGATGGCGGACACGGCACGGATGCTGCACGAGAACGGGCTCGACCCGGCGGAGGTGCGCCGGATCGTGGAGACGGCGCTGGTCGAGGACCTCGGTCCGGGCCTGCTCGACGTCACCAGCGTCGCCACCATCCCGGCCACCCAGACCGACACCGCCGACCTGGTGGCCCGGGCCGACGGGGTGGTCGCCGGGCTGGCCGTCGCCGCCGCCGTGTTCGAGCTGGCCGGCGAGGTGACCGGGACGGGACGTACCGTCGAGGTGTCGCTGGTGGCCCGCGATGGCGAGCGGGTGGCGCGGGGCGACGTGCTCGCCACGGTCACCGGCCCCACCCGGGTGCTGCTCACGGCCGAGCGGACCGCGCTGAACCTGCTCTGCCGGATGTCCGGCGTCGCCACCCACACCCGGGCCTGGGCGGACGCGCTGGCCGGCAGCAAGGCGATGGTCCTGGACACCCGCAAGACCACGCCCGGCCTACGCGCCCTGGAGAAGTACGCGGTCCGCGCCGGTGGCGGCACGAACAAGCGGATGGGCCTGCACGACGTCGCCATGGTCAAGGACAACCACAAGTTCGCCGCCGGTGGTGTCGCCGCCGCCTACCGCCGGGTCCGGGAGGCGTTTCCGGACGTACCGGTGCAGGTGGAGGTGGACACCCTCGACGAGGCGGTGGAGGCGGTGGAGGCCGGCGCGGTCTTCCTGCTCCTGGACAACATGCCTCCGGCGACACTGCGCACGGTGGTGGCGGCGGTGGGCGACCGGGCCGAGTTGGAGGCGACCGGCGGACTCACCCTCGCCGACGCCGCCGAGGTGGGCGCCACCGGCGTCGACTTCCTCTCCGTCGGTGCGCTCACCCACTCCTCGCCGATCCTGGACATCGCCCTGGACCTGCGTACGGACTGAACCCGTCTAGGCTTCGTGCGTGCTGCTCTGCATCGACATCGGGAACACCAACACCGTCCTGGCGACCTTCGACGGTGACAAGCTGGTGCACAACTGGCGGATCAAGACCGACGCCCGATCCACTGCCGACGAGCTGGGCCTGATGTTCCGGGGTCTGCTCGCCGGGGACGCGGTCGAGATCACCGGGGTGGCCGCCTGTTCGACCGTCCCGGCCGCCCTGCGCTCGCTGCGGACCATGCTGACCCGCTACTACGCCGACCTGCCGAGCGTCATCGTCGAGCCGGGTGTCCGCACCGGCGTACAGCTCGCCATCGACAACCCCAAGGAGGTCGGGGCCGACCGGGTGGTGAACACGCTGGCGGCCCACAGCCTCTACGGCGGACCGTCGATCGTGGTCGACTTCGGCACCACCACCAACTTCGACGTGATCAGCGGTCGAGGAGAGTTCCTCGGTGGCGCGTTCGCGCCCGGCATCGAGATCTCCTTCGACGCGCTCGCCGCCCGCGCCGCCCAGTTGCGCAAGGTCGAGGCGACCAGACCCCGGTCGGTGATCGGCAAGAACACCGTCGAGTGCCTCCAGGCCGGGCTGTACTTCGGCTTCGCCGGCCAGGTGGACCGGATCGTCGAGCGGATGGCCGCCGAGCTGGGCGAGCTCAAGGCGGTCATCGCCACCGGTGGACTGGCGTCGCTGGTGCTCAACGAGTGCCGGACGATCACTCATCACGAGCCGATGATCACGTTGATCGGGTTGCGCATGGTGTATGAGCGGAACGTCTGACGCTTTTTGTTCTTGGTTGTTGCGGTGGGCGGGGTTGCGGTGGGCCTGGTTGCGGTGGGGTTTCCGGGCCGCCCGACCGGCTCCGGGCGGTCAGGCTTGATCCCTGCGCCGGTCGGGCGGCCCGGAAACCCTCGGGGGGCCTGCGTCGTCCGTTCCGGTGAGGTGGTCGGTGGGGTGGGGACGGTGCGTGCGGCGGTTGGGGTGGGGCGGGTCTGCGGGTCGGGGACAGATGGAGGTCGCGGGCATCGACCCGCCTGGTGCTGCGTGGAGCGGTTTGGCGGTGATTTCGTGGTGGTGGGTCAGGGTTTGTGGGTGCGGGCGGTGAGGGTGCGGTAGGGAAGGGTCATAGGGCCTCGGGTGGTCAGGGCGGGGTGGGTGTCGAGGAGGTGGCGGACCTGGCGGTCGACCTCGGCCTGGCGGGCAGGGGTGGCGGTCAGGTAGTGGGAGCGGGTCCGGACCAGGCCCCGTAGGTCGTCGCGGGTCAGCGTGGTGGTGTGGGGGAACTCGGCCCACTCGGGTGGGCCGAAGGCGTCGCCGAAGTCGATGACGGTCTGGCGCAGGCGGTCGACGGTGTCCCCGATCTCGGCGATCCGGCTCAGCTCGGTCACCCAGTCGACGCGCTCGTCCCGGAGGTTCCAGATCGGGGCGAAGACGCCGCCGGGGCGCAGCACCCGGGCGATCTCGGCGTGCGCCGTCTCCCGGTCGAACCAGTGGTACGCCTGACCGGCGAGGACGGCGTCGGCGTACCCGTCGGGTAGCGGCATGGACTCCGCGGCACCGGCCTCCGCGCGTACCCCCGGGGTGGTGGCGACCAGGTGGGCGCGCATCTCGGGGTCGGGTTCCACGGCGATCACCTCGTGTCCCAGGGCGAGCAGGCCACGGGTGAGGATGCCGGTGCCGGCCGCCAGGTCGACCACCCGGGCGGGCCGGGCCAGTCCGTCCAGCGCCCAGCGCAGTGCCGCCTCCGGGTAGCGGGGCCGGTAGCGGTCGTAGTCGGCCGCCGCCGGACCGAACGAGCGGGCCTCGGTGGGATGCGTCATGACCGGCAGGCTATCCGCCGACGGCCGCCGGAGGGCTTGAGTACGCTCGGGCCTGACCTCGCCCGAAATCTCCCACTGAGGAAGCGTGCCGTGACCCAGCAGAGCCCCGTGCCAGTCGACCCCGCCGACGACCTTCCCGAGCAGATGAAGGTCCGCCGGGAGAAGCGGGACCGGATGCTCGCCGACGGCGTCGAGCCGTACCCGGTCAGCTTCCTGCGGACCAGCACCCTGGCCCAGGTGCGGGAACGCTACGCCGACCTGCCGACGGACACCGCGACGGGCGACCAGGTGTCGGTGACCGGCCGGGTGATCTTCGTACGGAACACCGGCAAGCTCTGTTTCGCCACCCTGCGCGACGGCGACGGCACCGAGCTCCAGGCGATGCTCTCGCTGGACCGGGTCGGCCCCGAGCGGCTGGAGGACTGGAAGCGGCTGGTCGACCTCGGTGACCTCGTCGGGGTCACCGGCGAGGTGATCAGCAGCCGCCGGGGCGAGTTGTCGGTGCTGGCGCAGGAGTGGGTGACCACCGCGAAGGCGCTGCGCCCGCTGCCGGTGGCGCACAAGCCGCTGAGCGAGGAGGCCCGGGTCCGGCAGCGCTACGTCGACCTGATCGTGCGCCCGCAGGCCCGCCAGATGGTACGCACGCGGGCAACGGCGGTCCGTAGTCTTCGCGATTCCCTGCACGACACGGGTTTCCTCGAGGTGGAGACCCCGATGTTGCAGTTGCTGCACGGTGGCGCGACGGCCCGTCCTTTCGTGACCCACAGCAATGCACTCGACACCGACCTGTATCTGCGAATCGCACCGGAACTGTTTCTCAAGCGCGCCGTGGTCGGCGGTGTCGAGCGAGTCTTCGAGATCAACCGTAACTTCCGTAATGAGGGCATCGACTCTTCGCACTCGCCGGAGTTCGCGATGCTGGAGGTCTACGAGGCGTACGGCGACTACAACACGATGGCCGAACTGACCCGCAATCTCGTGCAACAGGCGGCGATGGCGGTCGCCGGGTCGACGGTGGTCACTCACGCCGACGGTCAGGAGTTCGACCTCGGCGGTGAGTGGCGTTCGGTGAGCTTGTTCGGCGTGCTTTCCGAGGCACTCGGTGACGAGGTCACGGTCCGCACCGAGCACCGCCGCCTGGTCGAGTACGCGGACAAGGTGGGCCTCACCGTCGACCCCAGGTGGGGGTCGGGCAAGCTGGTCGAGGAACTGTTCGAGGAGTTGGTCGTGCCCGGCCTGGTGGCACCCACCTTCGTGCGGGACTACCCGGAGGAGACCAGCCCGCTGACGCGTGGGCACCGCGAGGAGCCGGGGCTGGCCGAGAAGTGGGACCTGTACGTGCGCGGGGTTGAACTGGCCACCGCGTACTCGGAGCTGGTCGACCCGGTGGTGCAGCGGGAACGGCTGGTCGCGCAGGCGCAGCTGGGTGCCCGTGGCGACGACGAGGCGATGCGGCTCGACGAGGACTTTCTCCGGGCGATGGAGTACGGAATGCCGCCGGCGGGTGGCATGGGAATGGGAATCGACCGGCTCCTGATGGCGCTGACCGGTCTTGGAATTCGGGAAACCATCCTGTTCCCCTTGGTTCGCCCCGAGTAGTCGACACGGAACTTTCCGCCGCGTTACCGGATCCCATTGACGTAACAAGCATCTGACGAGCTATTGTGCTCTGGTAACTGGCAGGTGCACCGAACCCTGCGCGAAAGGAATGTGGGACGTGGCCAAGCAGATCATTCAGAGGCTGGTCGATGACCTGGACGGCGGGGACGCGGACGAGACTGTCAAGTTCGCGCTCGACGGCGTTCAGTACGAGATCGACCTGTCGGGTTCGAACGCCGAGAAATTGCGTGAGGCATTCGCGCCGTACATCGCCGGTGGGTCGAAGGTGGGACGCGGCGGTGTGGTCGTCGGTGGGCGTGCCGCCCGGGGCCGGGGCGGCGCCACGGCGGACCGCGAGCAGAACAAGGCCATCCGCGCCTGGGCCCGCAAGGCCGGCAAGGAGATCTCGGACCGGGGCCGGATCCCCCAGGAGATCGTCGACGAGTACCACTCCAAGGCCGGTCACTGAGACCAGGCCGTCCGCCACGCCGGTTCGGAGCGCCTCTCCGGGCCGGCGCGGTCGTCCGGCCGTACGGGTCGCGCCGCCCGTTGTCCACAGCCGGTGGACGGGTTGTCCACAGCCTGTGGACAACGGGCGAGGGGTGACCGTCCGGTGTCGGGAGGGCTCCGTGCGGTGCTTCCGGCGGCCCCCGGCTCGTGCTCGAATTTCGCTCTGCGCGTACACGCACCATGCCCGGAACACCCGTTGAGCGTGGAGGGTTGTGCAAAACGACGCGTACCGGGCCATCGTCGGAGACACACGAGGTCAGCCGAGTCGGTCCGCGGCGATAGAGTAAAGAGGCGCGGACGCCCGTCCCGGGCGCTTGCGTATCCGGCCCCGCCGAGAGTCTTGACCACCAAGATCGAGTGCGCACGGCACGTGAGGAGCACGAGGGCATGTTCGAGCGGTTCACCGACCGAGCGCGACGGGTTGTCGTCCTGGCCCAAGAAGAGGCCCGGATGCTCAACCACAAC
>NZ_JBIANP010000010.1:166122-176521 GCF_042874705.1 Micromonospora sp. NPDC003816 | reverse complement strand
TCGGACCCCGGCCCCCCCGGCCCGCCCCCCGGCTGGGGGGCGTCCCGGTCTCGGGGGGGGGGGGGGCGGGGGGGCGCCCCCGGGGGGGGGGGGGGGGGGGGCGCGCCGGGGGGGGGGGGGGGGGGCGGCGCCCCCCCCGCCGCAGCTATCTCAACGCGGCCGCCGTGGTGGAGGCGGCCCGCAAGGTCGGTGCGCAGGCGGTGCATCCCGGCTACGGCTTCCCTGGCACGCAACGCCCCGGTCCCGGTGTGCGGACCACCATCCCCTTCGTCCGGCGCGTCCTCGACGACGCCGACTTCGGCAAGGGGAGCTACTCCACCGGCCTGGTCGACCGGATGACCGCCGGACCCACCCCCGCCCATCCGAGGAGGAACCGATGACCGTCACCGATGGCCGCTCGCTGACCGCGGAGATCACCCACATCCTGGTGACCAACTGCGGGCTCGATCCCGACGCGGCCGCCCGCGCCCCGGCGGCCTCCCTGGAGGAACTGGGGATGGACTCGCTCGCGCTGCTCGAACTCTCCGCCGTGGTCGCCGACCGGTGGCGGGTGAGCATCCCGGAGCAGGCCGCCCAGCTCACCATCCCGGCCGTCGCCGAGTTGGTCGCCCAGCAGACCGACCCACCGGCCCCGGCCGCCGACCCGCCCGGGCACACCGAGAACAGCATCGTCATCGCCGCGCCGCTGGACCTGGTCTGGTCGGTCACCAACGACGTCGCCGGCTGGCCCGAGCTGTTCACCGAGTACGCCAGAGCCGAGATCCTCGGCCTGGACGGCGACACCGTACGGTTCCGGCTCACCATGCACCCCGACGAGAACGGGGTGGCCTGGAGTTGGATCAGCGAACGCACGCCCGACCCGGCGACCCGGCAGGTGCGGGCGCGGCGGGTGGAGACCGGACCCTTCGAGTACATGCGGATCCACTGGACCTACACCGAGGAGCCCGAGGGCGTCCGGATGACCTGGGTGCAGGACTTCGCGATGAAGCCGACCGCCCCGGTGGACAACGCCGGGATGACCGAGCGGATCAACACCAACAGCGTGGTGCAGCTCGCCGTGATCAAGGACCGGATCGAGCGGCTGGCACGGGAGCGGGCCGCCACGGTGGCGACCGCGTCGACGACCGGAGGCGACGATGAGTGATCTGGCACTGGTGGCCGCCCGGGACGTACCCGCCGACCGCCGTCGCGGCGGTGAGCTGCGCGTCCTGCTCGGCCCACGGACCGTCGGCAGCACCTCGGGGTTCATGGGCGTGGCCACCATGGGCCCGGGGGAGCAGATCGCCGAGCACTACCACCCGTACAGCGAGGAGTTCCTCTACGTCGCCCGCGGCACGATCACCGTCGACCTGGACGACGAGCCGGTGCTGCTGACCGCCGGTGAGGCGCTCTTCGTGGCCCGCAACGTCCGGCACCGGCTGCGTAACACCGGCGACGAGCCCGCCGAGGTGGTGTTCCACCTCGGTCCGCTGGCCCCCCGCCCGGAACTGGGCCACGTCGACACCGAGGTGGCCGACGAGCGGAACGGGTCGTGACCGGGCGGCGTACGGTGGTGACCGGGGTCGGCGTGGTCGCTCCCGGTGGCGTGACCCGGGACCGGTTCTGGAAGGGCATCACCGAGGGACGGACCGCGACCCGGCGGATCAGCTTCTTCGACCCGTCGCCGTTCCGCTCGCAGATCGCCGCCGAGTGCGACTTCGACCCGGACGCCGCCGGGCTGACCCCGGCGCAACGGCAGCGCGCCGACCGGTACGTGCAGTTCGCGCTCGCCTGCGCCGCCGAGGCGGTCGTCGACAGCGGGCTGGAGTTCACCGACGCCGAGCGGGACCGGACCGGCGTGGTGCTCGGCACCGCCGTCGGCGGCACCATGGCCCTGGAACAGGAGTACGTCACGGTCAGCGACAGCGGACGGCGGTGGCTGGTCGACGCGGCGCTCGGTGGCCCGTACCTCTATCCGGCCCTGGTGCCCAGCAGCCTGGCCGCCGACGTGGCCTGCCACCACGGCCTGCACGGCCCGGCGCAGGTCGTCTCCACCGGCTGCACCTCCGGCATCGACGCCATCGGGTACGCCCACCAGCTCATCGCCGACGGCGAGGCGGACATCGTGCTGGCCGGCGCCGCCGACTCGCCGATCTCCCCGGTCACCGTGGCCTCCTTCGACGCCATCAAGGCCACCAGCCCGGACAACGACGACCCGGCACACGCCTCGCGTCCCTTCGACGCCGACCGGCACGGCTTCGTGCTCGCCGAGGGGGCGGCGGTGCTGGTGCTGGAGGAGGCCACGCACGCCCAGCGGCGCGGCGCGCACGTCTACTGCGAGGTGGCCGGCTACGCCAGCCGCAGCAACGGCTACCACATGACCGGGCTGCGTCCGGACGGTGTGGAGATGGGCCTGGCCATCGCCGACGCGCTGCGGCAGGCGCGGCTCGCGCCGGAGGACGTCTCCTACATCAGCGCGCACGGCTCGGGCACGCGGCAGAACGACCGGCACGAGACCGCCGCGTTCAAGCGGGCGCTCGGACCGGCCGCGTACCGGGTGCCGATCAGCTCGATCAAGTCGATGGTCGGGCACTCGCTGGGCGCGATCGGCTCGATCGAGATGGCGGCGTGCGCGCTGGCCATCGAGTTCGGGGTGGTGCCGCCGACCGCCAACTGGACCACCCGCGACCCGGAGTGCGACCTGGACTACGTGCCCAACGAGGCACGGGAGGTGCCGGTGGACGTGGCGCTCTCGGTGGGCAGCGGCTTCGGCGGGTTCCAGTCGGCCATGCTGTTCCGTCGGCTCGGTCGGGAGGTGGCCCGGTGACCGCCCCCGCGTACGGCGGCACGACGACCGGCCGACCGTACGGCGACGGCACGGTGGCCCGCGCGGTGGTGACCGGCATCGGTGTGGTCGCGCCCAGCGGGGTGGGTGCCGACGCGCACTGGCGGACCGTGCTCGCCGGTCGGCGCCGCACCGGGCCGATCACCCTCTTCGACGCCGCCGGCTACCCGACCCGCCTCGGTGGCGAGGTGGCCGACTTCGACCCGTCCCGGTACGCCGACAACCGCGCCCTGGTGCAGACCGACCGGTGGACCCACCTCGGGTTCGCCGCCACCGGACTGGCGCTGGCCGACGCCGGGCTGCCCGAGCAGGCCCCCGACCCGTACGCGTGGGCGGTCACGTTGGCCAGTTCCTCCGGCGGCAACCTGTTCGGCCAGCGGGAGCTGCAACGGCTCTGGTCGTCGCCGAGCCGCACCGTCGGGGCGTACCAGTCGATCGCCTGGTTCTATGCGGCCAGCGTCGGGCAGCTCTCCATCCGGCACCAGGCCAAGGGTCCGTGCGGCGTGCTGGTGGCCGAGTCGGCCGGTGGCCTGGACAGCCTCGCCCACGCGGTCCGCACCGTACGACGGGGTGCCTCCGTGGTGCTCGCCGGGGCGACCGAGTGCCCGCTGAGCCCGTACGCGCTGGCCTGTCAGCTCCGGTCCGGCCTGCTCAGCGGCGAGACCGACCCGGAGCGGGCCTACCGGCCGTTCGACGCCGGAGCCAGCGGCTATCTGCCGGCCGAGGGCGGGGCGGTCTTCGTGGTGGAGGAGTGGGGTCACGCGGTGGCCCGGGGTGCCCGGATCTACGGCGAGGTGACCGGGTGGGGCGCGACCCACGACGCCGCGCACACCACCGCCGAGTCCGCCGGGGACCCGGGGCAGTACGCCCGTGCCATGCGGCTGGCCCTGGGGCGGGCCGGGGTGGAACCGGCCGAGGTGGACGTGGTGATCCCCGACGCGCTCGGGGTGCCCCGCTACGACCGGGCCGAGGCCGAGGCGCTGCGGTCGGTCTTCGGTGGACTCGCCCCGCCGGTGACCACCCACAAGTCGCTGACGGGGCGGGCGCACCAGGGCGGTTCGGCGCTGGACGTGGCCACCGCGCTGCTCGCCTTCGCGCACGACACGCTGCCCGCGTCGGCCGGCCCGGACACCGTGGCTCCCGGCTGTGACCTGGGCTTCCTGCGGGCGGCCCGGCGTCCGCGCAGCCGGTTGGCGCTGGTCTGCGCCCGAGGGTTCGACGGATTCAACAGCGCGCTGGTGCTGCGCGGCGCGCCGCCGAGCGGAACGGAGTAGTGATGACGTCAGGAGAGCGCGGGGACGGGACGGGCCCGCCGCGAGGCCGGGTGGTGTTCCTGGTCCGGGTCCCCGCCGACCGCACCGAGGACTTCCTGCGGGCGTACGAGGCGGTGCGCCATCTGGTCGCCGACGGGGTGCCGGGGCATCTGGTCGACCAGGTGTGCCGCTCGGCGACCGATCCGGAGCAGTGGCTGATCACCAGCGAGTGGGTCAGTCTGGCCGACTTCGAGGCGTGGGAGCGCAGCCCCGAGCACCGTGACCTGGTCCGGCCGATGCGGGAGTGCTTCACCGACGCCCGCTCGTTGCGGTTCCAGGTGTACGCACAGACTCCGGTCCCGGCCTGAGCGGACACCCCGGATCGTACGTTCGGTCACCTGGTGTGTACCGCGAGTGGGCACACGGACCTGATCCTGCCCGCTGAAGGGGGCATCGACAATCCCGCCAGTCGCCCTTTCTCCTTGAGCCATTTGCATCTGGCAATGCGCGTTCCGGCTGCCGTACGGTTCCCGCAGCACTGGCGAGACACGTTGTCCTCGCGTCGACACAGGACGGTGGCGATTCACATGACGGGCCCGCTGTACCTCCCGACCGAGTCGAGTCGGCCCGTACCCGCCGACCCGTTCGGACGTCCCGTCGGCGAGTGGCGACCGGAGCGGGTTCGCGGTGGCCGTGCCGAGGGCGCGGGCGGGGAGTCGACCTCGCCGCCCGTCGGTCCGGCGGTGGGAGCGGTCCCGGCCGGCGAGTGAGGCCCGCCTGGCGAGAGATCCCGCCGACGACCACCTCACACCGGCGACCGTCCACATCGGCTCGTCGACGTTCGCGTGCCACCGCCGTGGGAGCGCTTCACCGGCTCCGGCAGTGGTGACGTAACGGATTACGGCGTACCCGGCCGGGTCGGCGAGGGTGGTTCCTCCGATGCCGACGATCCGGGACTCGTTCGGTCTCCGCACACTTCACAATGCCCGAAACCGGGGTCGGTCGTTTGGTCCGCCGACGCTGCCCGAAAGGGCAGAACCCAAGCTCTCCGGCCGTGACGAATCCGCCGGAGGGTTGTGGGCGGCCGGGTATGCCGGGATATTGCTGTGATCAATCCCCCTGATGCCTCACACCGGCCTGCGTGGCCTTGTCGGTGATTGGAGACCGCGTGTCCACACAGGTTCCCGACCGATGCGCCCTGCCGGCGTGCGACCACAGGCCGGCGCGGGCGCCGAGGAGTCTGTGGTGACAGGCGGCAGCATCCGCAGTCGGCTCGCCGCCATCATCGCCCTGCCGGTGGCGGCCGTGCTGCTCCTGCTCGGCTACGTGACGGTCGTCGAGGTGTCGTCGTACCAGGCCGTCCGCAAGGCCAGCGAGTCGGTCTCGCTCGCCCTCCAGGTGCAGGACCTGACCCAGGAGTTGCAGGTCGAGCGTGGCATCAGCGCCGCGCTGCTCGGTGGCAACGAGGGCTTCCGCAACGAGGTCGCCCCGGCCCGCGAGCGGGTGGACGAGCGTCGCCGGGCGGTCGAGGAGGCGATCTCCGACGGACCGGTGGCCGACCGGGTCGGCGCCGCACTGCGGGAACTCGACGGACTCGACGTGGTGCGGTCCGCCACCGACAGCGGCAGCGCCGGCCGGGCCGCGACCTTCGACTTCTTCACCGAACGCATCGCCGCCCTGAACCGCCTCGACTACGACCTGGACCAGGCCGAGGACCCGCAACTGCAACGGCACGTGGCGACCCTGACCGCGTTGAGCCGGATCAAGGAGAGCACCGCCCAGCAGCGCGCGTTCCTCAACGGGGTCTTCTCCGCCGGTGGTTTCGCCGACGGCGAGTTCCTCCAGTTCGCCGAGATGCGCGCGGCCCGCGACACGGCGCTGGCCGACTTCGAGGAGCGGGCCACCCCGAGCCAGCGGGCCGCCAACGACTGGGTGCTGGACACCGGCGCCGCCCGGGTGGCCGGCTTCTTCGAGCAGGTCGCGCTCGACTCCGCCGACGGCCGTCGGGTGCAGGTCAACCCGCAGGCGTGGTGGTCGGCCCTGACCACCGTGCTGGACGGCATGCGCCACATGCAGGAGTACGTCGGCGCGGAGATCGAGGCGCGGGCCGCGGAACGGCAGGGCGAGTCGACCCAGCGTCTCTTCGTGCTCGGCGCGTTGGTGACGTTCTTCCTCGCCGGTGCGGTGGGTCTGCTGGTGCTCGCCTCCCGGTCGATCACCAGGCCGTTGGCGAAGCTGGCCGCCGAGGCGCGTGACCTCGCGGCCAACCGGCTGCCCGTCGCCGTGCGGCAGCTCCAGGACGGCACCGAGGAGAGCGAACCCCGGGCACCGGACCCGGTCCAGGTGCCGGCCCGCTCCAGCACCGAGGTCCGCTCGGTGGCCGGTGCCCTCGACCAGGTCCAGGCGGTGGCCTTCCGCCTCGCCACCGAGCAGGCGGTGCTGCGTCGCAGCACCACCGAGTCGCTGGCCAACCTGGGCCGACGCAACCAGAACCTGCTCCGCCGTCAGCTCAGCTTCATCACCAAGCTCGAACGGGAGGAGACCGACCCGGCCGGGCTGGCCAACCTCTTCGAACTGGACCACCTCGCCACCCGCATGCGCCGGAACGCGGAGAGCCTGCTGGTCCTGGTGGGGGCCGGCGGTCCCCGCCAGTGGACCCGCCCACTCGCGATCGCCGACGTGATCCGGGCCGCCATCTCCGAGGTCGAGGAGTACCGGCGGGTGCAGATCCGCCGCATCGACGACGCCTGGGTGGTCGGCGCCAACGTCAGCGCGGTCGCCCACATGCTCGCCGAGCTGGTCGAGAACGGGCTGACCTTCTCGCCGCCGGACTCCGACGTGGAGATCCAGGGCCGGCGCAGCGGGCAGGGCTACCTCGTGGCCATCACCGACCAGGGCATCGGCATGTCGCCCGAGGACATGGCCGAGGCCAACGCCCGCCTGCGTGGTGAGGTCGACTACGTCTCGGCCCCGACCCGCTACCTCGGCCACCACGTGGTCGGTCAACTCGCCCGCGACCTGGGCATCGACGTCCAGCTCGCGCCCTCCCCGGTGACCGGGGTGACCGCCCGGGTGATGCTGCCGGCCACCGTGTTGACCAACCGGAACGCGATCGCCCCGGACGACGGAGCGGACGGGGTCGGCACCACGCAGGCGGCCATCACGGTCACCTCCAGCACCTCCCGGTCCGCCGCCGAACCGGCCGCGCCGCCGGTCCTGCCGTCGGTGCCCGTCGCGCGTCCGACGCCGGCCGTCGGTATCGCCGGGGTCAACCCGCGGACCGCCATCGACGCGCCGCCGTCCGCGTCCCACGTCGCGCCCGCCGTGCCGCGCGGGCACGACCGGCCCGTCGCCGGTCGGCCGCCCACCATCGCCGGTGAGGTGTCCGCCGTCGGCCCGGTGGAGGAGCGCACCACCAACGGGCTGCGCAAACGCCTGCCCCGTGAGCGGCGCGTCACGGCGCCCGCACCGGCCGCCGACCCGGTCGCGTCCGCACCGCGTCCGGCCGCCATGGACGACTCGCCGATGGAGATCCGGAACCGGTTGACCGCGCTGCGGGCCGGGACGCTCCGCAGCCAGGGCGACCGGCCGACACCACCGACCCGGTCCAGCGACGACACCACGACCGAGCCTTGGGGGGCCCGTGAAGGTTGACATCCAGAGCGATCCACACCAGTTGAACTGGCTGCTGGCGAACTTCGTCCGGCAGACGGACGGGGTGCGCGACGCGGTCGCCGTCTCGTCCGACGGGTTGCTCATCGCCGTCTCCACCGGACTCAACCGGGGTGCCGGCGACCAGCTCGCCGCGATCGTGTCCAGCATGGCCAGTCTGGCCCGGACCGCCTCCCGCAAGTACGACTTCGACGGCCTCAAACTCATCATGATCGAGATGAGGCGCGGCTTCCTGCTGGTGTCGGCGATCAGCGACGGCAGCTGCCTGGGGGTGCTCGCCGACGGCGACTGCGACCTGGGCCTGGTCGGCTACGAGATCTCGCTGCTGGCCGACCGGTTCGGCACCATGCTGACACCGGCGTTGATCTCCGAGTCGAGACGAGTGCTGCCCCGGTGAGCGGTGCCGGACCGCGGTTGCCCGACCCGCGGATGATCCCGTACTGGAGCGCGGCACCGGCACCGGTCGGCCCGGCTCCCGAGCCGCCGCTGCCCGCTCCGGAGTCGTCCGACGCGGAGGCGGTACGCCCGTTCCTGCTCACCGGCGGACGTACCCGCCCGGTCCAGGACGGGCTGCGGGTGGAGACGCTGCTCTCCGCCCAACCGGCGGCACTCTCCGCGCCGCTGCGTTTCGAGGCCCGTCGGATCGTCGAGTTGTGCCAGCGGCCGATCACCGTGGCCGACCTGGCGGTGGCGCTGCGGGTGCCGCTCGGCGTCACCCGGGTGCTGGTGGCAGATCTGCTCAGCGAGGGCTACCTGCGCCGTGAGGAACAGGGCGAGCTCTCCGTCGCCATGATCGAGAGGATCAGGGACCGTGTCCGCGCTCTCTAGCCAGCCGCCCACACCCACCGCGGTCAAGATCGTGGTGAGCGGGGGGTTCGGCGTCGGCAAGACCACCTTCGTCGGTGCGGTGTCGGAGATCGAGCCGCTCGTCACCGAGGCCGACCTGACCGAGGTCTCGGTGGGGGTCGACGACACCTCGGTGGTGGCCGGCAAGACCACCACCACCGTGGCCCTGGACTTCGGCCGGATCAGTCTCGACGAGTCCCTGCTGATGTATTTGTTCGGCACGCCCGGACAGGACCGGTTCGCCTTCCTCTGGGACGACCTGGTGGACGGCGCGCTGGGCGCGGTCGTGCTGATCGACACCCGGCGGATCGAGGACTGCTTCCCGGCCATCGACTACTTCGAGGACCACCACATCCCGTTCCTGCTGGCCGTCAACACGTTCGAGGCGACCCGCCGCTTCGCGCTGGCCGAGGTGCGGGAGGCGCTCGGCGTCGCGGACGACGTGGTGCTGGTGGAGTGCGACGCGCGTCAGCGGGAGTCGGTCAAGCAGGTGCTCGTCGCGCTCACCGAGGTGGTGCTGGCGCAACGCCTCGCGCGGGCCGGCGTCGGTCGCTGACCAGCGGACGGCAGCACCCCTGCGGCACGGCACCCCGGCGGCACCGCAGCCCCTCCGGCACCTCGGCCGGGCGCAACGACGAAGAGGAGAAGAGGCAGCGATGCAGAGATCAGGGTGGACCAGGGCGGTGGCCCTCGCCTGCGTGGCCGCACTGGCACTGACCGGCTGCGCGGCCGACATCCAGCCCCGGATCGCGCCGCCGGGGCCGCCGGAGCGGACCGAGTGCGGCACGCTGACGCTGGCCAACCTGCCGTGGATCGGGTACGAGGCGAACCTCGCGGTGATCGGCTACCTGGCCAAGAACCGGCTCAACTGCACGGTGGTGGTCAAGGACCTCACGGCGGAGGAGGCCTGGGAGGAGGTCGCCGCCGGCAGCACCGACGTCATCCTGGAGAACTGGGGCCGCGAGGGCCTGAAGAAGAAGTACATCGACGAGGAACGCAAGGCCGTCGAGCACGGCATGACCGGCAACCAGGGCGTCGTCGGCTGGTACGTGACGCCGTGGCTGGTCGAGCAGCACCCGAACATCACCAACTGGCGGAACCTCAACGACTACGCCTACCTGTTCCGGACGCCCACCTCCGGCGGTCGGGGTGTCCTGCTCAACGGCGACCCGTCGTACGAGACCAACGACCGGGCGTTGATCCGCAACCTGAAGCTGAACTACACGGTCACCACCGTGGGCAGCGAGGACAAGCTCATCGAGGCGTTCCGGGAGGCGGAGCGCGACCGTCGGCCGGCGATCGGCTACTTCTACGCGCCGCAGTGGTTCCTCGCCGAGGTCGACCTGGTGCACGTCAAGCTGCCGCCCTACACGCCGGGCTGTGACGTGGACCCGGAGAAGGTGGCCTGCGACTACCAGCCCTACGACCTCGACAAGATCGCCAACCGGGAGTTCGCCGAGTCCGGCAACCCGGCCGCCGACCTGGTCAAGAACTTCCAGTGGACCAACGCCCACCAGAACGAGGTGGCCCGCTACCTCACGGTCGACGAGTTGTCCCACGACGAGGCGGCCAAGAAGTGGCTCGACGCCAACCCGGACGTCTGGCAGGACTGGCTGCCCGCCGACTGAGTCGGCCCACCCGGCGGAACGCGTCCCGCTCCGCCGCCGGACACCCGGTCGAGGGGGGGGGCCCGGGCCCCCCGCCCCCCCCCCCCCCCCGGCGGCCGGGGGGGGGCCGGGGGGGGGCGGGCGGCCCCGGGGAACCCCCCCCCGGGCGGGGCGCGCGCCCCGCGGCCCGCCCCCCC